>NZ_JBXUFV010000002.1:0-742572 GCF_057180625.1 Sanguibacter sp. Z6_81
GGAGACTGTGTGGGAGAGTAGGACGCCGCCGGACAACCATTGTCGAAGGCCCACCCCTCAAGGGGTGGGCCTTCGTCATGTCGTAAACTTGAAGACCACGGGGCGCTGCAGCCACAGGATGCCTGCTGAGCGCCGGTGAGAACGTTGATTGAGCCGCGACCTCGTTGGAGGCCGCGATGCGGCACGAGGCCGTGGGGCCAGGTGGTCGACAGAGCACCTCAGGAACGCTCGGCCTGCACCGCAGGTTGCCAGAGTGCCCGCGGTTTACTTGAAGAGGGAGAGCACGTGAGCGACGACCAGGAACGCCCGGGAAGCAACGACCGGCGGGACGAGAGCAGGGGTGCGGGACGCCCTGAGCGTGGCTCCCGTGACAACGGAAGCCGTGCCCCGCGACGGGATGGCAGCAGCTCACGTCCTGAGCGTGGCTCGCGGCCGTACGGTGACCGCGCGCCTCAGGGCGATGACCGTGGTCCGCGTCGTGACGACCGTGATCGTGCGCCTCAGCGTGACTCGCGGCCGTACGGTGAGCGTGCGCCTCAGCGCGACTCGCGTCCCTACGGCGACCGTGCTCCGCAGCGTGATGACCGTGGCCCGCGTCGTGACGACCGCGACCGTGCGCCCCAGCGTGACTCGCGTCCCTACGGCGACCGTGCCCCGCAGCGCGATGACCGTGCCCCGCAGCGCGATGACCGTGGTCCCCGTCGGGACGACCGCGACCGTGCGCCTCAGCGTGACTCTCGGCCCTACGGTGACCGTGCGCCTCAGCGTGACTCTCGGCCCTACGGTGACCGTGCGCCTCAGCGTGACTCTCGGCCCTACGGTGACCGTGCGCCTCAGCGCGACTCTCGGCCCTACGGTGACCGTGCGCCTCAGCGCGACTCGCGTCCCAACGGCGACCGTGCTCCGCAGCGTGATGACCGTGGTCCCCGTCGGGACGACCGCGATCGTGCGCCCCAGCGTGACTCGCGTCCCTACGGCGATCGTGCGCCCCAGCGTGACTCGCGTCCCTACGGCGACCGTGCGCCGCAGCGCGACTCGCGTCCCTACGGTGAGCGCGCTCCGCAGCGTGATGACCGTGGCCCGCGTCGTGACGACCGTGACCGTGCTCCGCAGCGTGATGACCGTGGTCCCCGTCGTGACGACCGCGACCGTGCCCCGCAGCGCGACTCGCTTCCCTACGGCGACCGTGCTCCGCAGCGTGATGACCGTGGTCCCCGTCGTGACGACCGCGATCGTGCGCCCCAGCGTGACTCGCGTCCCTACGGCGACCGTGCTCCGCAGCGCGACTCGCGTCCCTACGGTGAGCGCGCTCCGCAGCGTGATGACCGTGGCCCGCGTCGTGACGACCGCGATCGTGCGCCGCAGCGTGACTCGCGTCCCTACGGCGACCGTGCTCCGCAGCGTGACTCGGCCGCCGGTCGGGAGCGCGCGGAGATGCGGGACGGTCACAGCTCACGTCCGCAGCGGGCACCGCGAACCTTCGGCGAACGCCCCCGGACAGACTCGCGCTCGTCCCACCACGACGAAGCGCCGCGCGCCACGCGACCTCCCGAGCGTGATGCCGCGGGAGTTCGCCCCCCCAGGCACTCCAATCCTGCCGAGGGCCGCGGTCGTGATGAGCGCGCACCCCGCCGCGAAGCGCCCGCCGGTACGGAACGTCGAAGCTCGGGACCGGCGGCACCGGTGGCGCCCTCGATCCCCGAGGGTGTGCAGTTCTCGGACCTCGACCGCGACGCCCGCGGGCGGCTGCGGACCTTGACGAAGGACAACGCGGAAGGCGTCGCCCTGCATCTCGTGATGGCTGGCCGGCTCATCGACACGGACCCCGAGCTGGCGTACGAGCACGCCCAGGCGGCGGTCCGCCGTGCCGGGCGTGTCGACATCGTGCGGGAAGCCGCAGGCCTGACCGCATACAGCACCGGCCGCTTCGCGGAGGCTCTGCGCGAGCTGCGTACCGCTCGCCGTCTCAACGGCTCGTCCGAGCACCTCGCGGTGATGGCCGACTGCGAGCGTGGCCTCGGTCGGCCCGAGGCAGCGCTCGCTCTTGCGGCGTCGCCCGAGGCCGAGACTCTCGACGAGCTGCAGAAGATCGAGCTGGGCATCGTCGTCAGTGGAGCCCGGAGCGACCTGGGTGAGATGGAGTCGGCGGAAGCGACACTTGCCGCGCTCGATGTGCCCGCTGGACACAGAGACATCGAGCTCCGGGTGATCGAGGCTCGCCTCGCGCTGCTGCAGGAGGCAGGCCGTGACGAGGACGCGGCGCGGTTGCTCACCGGGCTGTCGGCCCGGGAGCGCGTGCTCGTGGGTGCAGACGAGCACAGCGACGAGGATGATGTCGTCGTCTTCGACCTCGAGGGGGACGAGAACGCGGATGATCGGTCGCAGGACGAGGCTGCTCAGCCGACCGCCGCACCCAGCGATTCGGTCGCGCCGACCCGTGCCGCCCCGCTGGACGAGGCATGAGGGCGGTGCTCAGAGCGAGCGAGAAGCCGCTCGCAGAGGCGTACGACCTCGCTCTGGTCGACCTCGACGGGGTCGCGTACGCGGGCCACGAGCCGATCCCGTACGCGGCGGAGGGCCTTGCTGGGGCACGGGCAGCGGGCATGCGGCTCGTGTTCGTCACGAACAACGCGTCCCGTGAACCCGTATCGGTCTCCGACCAGCTCTCCTCCCTCGACATCCCTGCGGTGCCGGACGATGTGATGACCGCCGCGCAGGCATGCGCACGGATGCTCGGCGAGCACGTCGAGCCAGGTTCGCGCGTGCTCGTCGTCGGAGGTGCCGGACTCGTCACGGCCGTGACCGAGCAGGGATACGTCGTCGTGACGTCCGCTGACGACGAGCCTGCGGCAGTCGCTCAGGGATTCGCTCCGACGCTCGGCTGGTCAGACCTCGCGGAGGCGGCCTATGCGATCTCGCGGGGGGCCGTGCACGTCGCCAGCAACCTCGACCTCTCGCTGCCCACAGCGCGCGGCTTCGCCCCGGGTAACGGATCCCTCGTCGGCGCCGTCGTCGCGGCGACCGGTGTCACGCCGTTCAGCGCGGGCAAGCCGTCCCCGGCGATGTACGCGATGGCGGTCGAGCGCGCGGGAGCGGCGAAGCCGCTCGTCATCGGGGACCGGCTCGACACGGATCTTGCGGGAGCGCGCGCTGGTGGGTATCCCGGGCTGCACGTGCTCACGGGTGTCAACAGTGCCCGGGACGACATCCTCGCCGTCCCGGGCGAGCGGCCCGACTTCATCGGGGCAGACCTGCGCAGCGTCCTGCAGCCGCACCCGGCGCCGGTGCAGAAGGACGGCTGGTGGGCCTGCAACGATGCCGCAGCGCGGGTGACCGACGGCCGGCTCGAGCTGTCGGAGATGCACGACTCGTCGCTCGACCTCGTCCGTGCGGCGTGCGGCGCGGCCTGGTCGTTCGTGGACGATGGTGGCGTGCTCGATGCGTCGACGGTTCCAGATCTTCCTGTGGGCAGTGCCTGAGTGCACCCGACCGCTGGGTAGTGTGACTGGTCGCGCTCGGCACGAGCGCTCTCCGTGACAACGCACGGTACCGACGACCGACGGGAGAACCACCCCGTGACAGACCCCACCGCGGTACCAGGAGTACCCACCGCTGCCGTCGCAGACAGCTCCGGCCGGGTGACGGAGGCGCTCGCCGCGCTCGACGTCCTCCAGGGGCTCGACGAGCGACCCGTCGCCGAGCACCCCGCGGTGCTCGAGACCGTGCACGAGGCTCTGCGGGCAATTCTCGAGAGCGGCCGGTGAGCTCGATCCACCCGTCCGAGGGTCGCGGTGCGGCGCGGCTCGACAGCGAGCTCGTCCGCCGTGGGCTTGCCCGGTCCCGCGGTACAGCAGGCCAGCTCATCGCGGAGGGCAGGGTCGAGGTTGCCGGACAGATCGCCCGAAAGCCAGCGACGCCGGTCGTTCCCGACGCCGTCGTCGTGGTCCGCCGCGACCCGTCAGTCCCTGACTTCGTCTCACGTGGGGCGTTCAAGCTCGACGGAGCGCTGGCCGCGCTGGGCGTCGACGGCCCCGCGGTGCGAGGCGCCGACTGCCTGGATGTCGGTGCCTCGACAGGTGGATTCACCGAGGTCCTCCTGCGGCGCGGCGCACGACGGGTGATTGCTCTCGACGTCGGGCACGGCCAGCTCGTGGACGCACTGCGCGACGACGAGCGCGTCCACGTCATCGAGGGATACAACGCCCGGGAGCTGGCCGCCGAGGACCTTCCGTGGCAACCCGGGATCGTCGTCGCCGATGTCTCCTTCATCTCCCTGACGATGATCCTGCCTGCGCTCGCACGCGCCGTCGGGCCGCGCGCGGACATGCTGCTCATGGTCAAGCCGCAGTTCGAGGTCGGCAAGGAGCGTCTGGGACAGGGAGGCGTCGTGCGTGATCCTTCGTTGCATGCCGAGGCGGTGCGCGCCGTCACCGCGTGCGGCGCTGCGCTCGGGCTGGGCACCCGGGCGATCGTGCCCAGTCCCTTGCCCGGTCCGCACGGCAACCGGGAGTTCTTCGTCTGGTTCGCGCGTGCAGCTGCCCATCACGCGCCGGGAGATGACACCATCGACCGTGCGGTCAGCGCGGTGCCCGAGGGGTCCGTGCCGAGCGTCACCTGGGTCGACCGACCCGATCCGTCGACTGTTGGAGGACGAGCGTGAGCCGCAAGATCCTGGTCGTGACCCACGGGGGCCGGCAGCAGGCCGTCGCGAGCCTGCGCGGTGCGGTCCCGGAGCTGCGCTCAGCGGGGTTCGACGTCGTCCTGCACGACCACGATCTCGCTGCGGAGCTCGGCACGCACAAGTTTGCGCTCGACGACCCCATGGCCTCGCTGGACGACACCGAGCTCGTCATGGTGCTCGGGGGCGACGGGACGATCCTGCGCGCCGCCGAGATCACCCACGGGAGCGAGGTGCCGATCCTGGGCGTGAACCTCGGGCACGTCGGGTTCCTCGCCGAGAGCGAGCGGGAGGACCTGCGCGATGCGGTCCGCCGGTTGGCGGACCACGACTACGCGGTGGAGGAACGCGGGGTCCTCGACGTCGTCGTCCACCGACCGGGGGCCGAGGTCTTCCGTGACTGGGCGCTCAACGAGGCGACGATCGAGAAGAACGAGCGCGCCCGCATGATCGAGGTCGCCATCGAGGTCGATGGTCGGCCGTTGTCCTCCTTCGGCTGCGACGGTGTCGTCATGGCCACGGCGACCGGCTCGACCGCGCACGCGTTCTCCGCCGGCGGGCCCGTGATGTGGCCCGACGTCGACGCCAAGCTGCTCGTCCCGTTGTCCGCGCACGCGCTCTTCGCACGGCCCCTCGTGGTCGGCCCGCAGTCCCGCTTCGCCGTGGAGGTCACGACGGTCTCGGGAGCCGAAGGAGTGCTCATCACCGACGGGCGGCGGCGTACCGAGCTCCCCGTCGGCTCCCGGGTCGAGGTGTCCACGGGGGCCACACCCGTCCGGTTCGCACGGCTCAGCCAGGCCCCCTTCACCGATCGGCTCGTGAGCAAGTTCTCGCTGCCCGTCGTCGGGTGGCGGGGGACGTCCGACGACCAACCGCACGGGAAGGTGTGAGCGTGCTGCAGGAGATGAGCATCGAGAACCTCGGCGTGATCAGCGCCGCCCGGGTCGAGCTGGGCCCGGGTCTCACCGCCATCACCGGCGAGACCGGGGCGGGGAAGACGATGGTGCTCACCGGGCTGGGGTTGCTCATGGGAGGGCGCAGCGACCCGCAGTCGGTTCGGGCCGGGGCGGCGAACGCGGCAGTCGAGGGACGTGTCACCGTCGACGACCCTGCGCTCGCCGAGCGGGTGGCGGACGCCGGTGGGGTGCTCGACGAGGACGGGACCCTCGTCATCGCCCGGACGGTCGCCGTCCAGGGTCGGTCCCGGACCCATCTGGGAGGGCGGAGCGTGCCGCAGGCGGTGCTCGCCGAGCTGGCGGCCGACCTCGTGACGATCCATGGGCAGTCGGACCAGATGCGTCTGCGCTCCCCGCAGCGGCAACGTGAGGCGCTCGACGAGTTCGCGGGCGACGCCCTCCTGGCGACCCTGGAGGAGTACCGCAGGTGCTGGAACCGGCGGGCGAGGATGCGGGCGGAGCTGACCGAGATCACCGAGCGCGCGGCGGAGCGCGCCCGCGAGGCGGAGATGCTGCGGTTCGGTCTCGCGGAGGTCGAGCGCGTCGAGCCGACGGCGGGCGAGGACGTCGAGCTCGGGCAGGAGGCCGAGCGCCTGAGCAACTCCGAGGAGCTGCGCGCAGCTGCCCGCGACGCGCTCGTCGCCGTCGCGGGAGACGACCCCGAGTCGGTCTCCCTGACCCCGGAGGCGAGCGCAGTCGCTCTCGTCGACCGCGCCCGGCGACAAGCGGAGCACGGCGGGGCCCACGACCCCGCGCTCGCTGCCGTCGCGGCGCGTCTCGCTGACGTCGCGTACGCGCTCGCCGACATCGGTGGTGACCTCGCGAGCTACCTGTCCGGGCTGGACGCCGACCCTGCCCGCCTCGAGGCCGTGGAGGCGCGCCGCGCCGAGCTCGGGCACCTGACCCGGACCTACGGCCGAGACGTCACCGAGGTGCTCGAGTGGGCGTCTGCGGCGAGCGCACGGCTCATCGAGCTCGAGGACGACGACGAGCGGATCGGTGTCCTCGGAGCCGAGCTCGACGAGCTGGACACGGAGCTGGCGACGCTCTCCGGCCAGCTCAGTGCCGCGCGGACCCGGGCCGCCGTGGAGCTCGGGGACGCCGTCACCCGTGAGCTGCGCGGTCTGGCGATGGGTGGGGCGACCCTCGAGGTCGAGGTGAGCCCTCTCGACGAGCCCGGGCCGTGGGGGAGCGACGCCGTCCAGATGCTGCTCAGTGCGCACCGGGGCGGTCCACCGCGGCCCCTCGGCAAGGGCGCCTCCGGTGGTGAGCTCTCCCGGGTGATGCTGGCCATCGAGGTCGCGCTCGCGACCTCGAGCGCCTCCGGGGCCCGTCGGACACCGACGATGATCTTCGACGAGGTGGATGCGGGCGTCGGCGGCAAGGCGGCTGTCGAGATCGGACGACGGCTCGCGCACCTGGCGCGCTCGACGCAGGTCGTCGTCGTCACGCACCTGGCACAGGTGGCTGCGTTCGCCGACACGCACCTCGTCGTGACGAAGGCGGCACCCGGGACCTCGTCCCAGGACGAGATCACCCAGTCGGGGATCCGGGTCGTCGGGGACGCCGACCGCGTCCAGGAGCTCGCACGGATGCTCTCCGGGCAGGACGGGTCGGAGGTCGCGCAGCGCCACGCGGAAGAGCTCCTGGCGATGTCCGCTGTGCGATCATGAGACTGATGAGAATCTTCACGAAGTCGGCTCCGGTCGCCACGGGACCCGGCCTGCGTGGTGTGGCCAAGGTCGACCGCCGGACCAAGGACCTCACCAAGCGCATCGACGTCGGCGACATCGCCGTGATCGACCACCAGGACATCGACCGGATCGCCGCGGAGGCGCTCGTCGGTGCCCGTCCTGCCGCGATCCTCAACGCGTCGCGCTCGATCTCTGGCCGGTACCCCAATCTCGGACCGAGCATCATCGTCGAGGCGGGCATCCCGCTCATCGACGATCTCGGCCCCGACGTCATGTCGATCCGGGAGGGGCGCACCATCCGCGTCGAGGACGGCTCGGTGTACCTCGGCGACCATCTCGTGGCCGAAGGCATCGAACAGAGCCCGGAGTCGGTCGCCTCAGCGCTCGAGGAAGCCCGCGAAGGTCTGTCCGCCCAGCTGGAGTCCTTCGCTGCGAACACGATGGACTACCTCCGCCGAGAGCGGGACCTGCTGCTCGACGGCGTGGGAGTCCCCGAGATCTCGACGAAGATCGCCGGGCGGCAGGTCCTCATCGTCGTCCGCGGCTACCACTACAAAGAGGACCTCCTCACGCTGCGGCCGTACATCAAGGAGTACCGACCGATCCTCATCGGCGTCGACGGCGGCGCGGACGCGATCATCGATGCGGGGTGGTCCCCGGACCTCATCGTCGGAGACATGGACTCGGTCTCCGACAAGGCGCTGCGCTCCGGGGCCGAGATCGTCGTCCACGCGTACCGGGACGGACGAGCCCCCGGGATGGAGCGCGTGGACGCCCTGGGTGTCCCGCACGTCGTCTTCCCGGCCGCAGGCACGAGCGAGGACATCGCGATGCTCCTGGCTGACGACATGGGCGCAGAGGTGATCGTCGCGGTCGGCACGCACGCCACCCTCGTGGAGTTTCTCGACAAGGGCCGTGCCGGGATGGCCAGCACCTTCCTCACCCGGCTGCGCGTGGGGGGCAAGCTCGTTGACGCGAAGGGCGTCTCTCGCCTCTACCGGCACCGGATCTCCAACGCCCAGCTCGTGCTGCTCGCGGTGGCCGGGCTCGTCGCCGTCGCAGCAGCGATCACGTCGACCTCCGTCGGTCAGACCTTCCTCGGTCTCACGGCCGCGCGCCTCGACGACCTCTGGTCGTGGGTGACCCACCTCTTCACGTGACGTCCGGCCCGTGGTCGCCCGCCCACGATCTCTTCCCACTTCTCAGAAGGTTCCACTCCCGTGATCGACTTCCGGTACCACATCGTCTCGCTCATCTCCGTGTTCCTTGCACTGGCCGTCGGGATCATCCTCGGCGCGGGGCCGCTCAAGGAGTCCATCGGTGACCAGCTCACGGGACAGGTGGACGTCCTGCGTACGGAGAAGGACGAGCTGCGTGAGCAGGTCGACTCGACCCAGGCGACACTCACGAGCACCGATGCGTTCGTCGCGGCGTCTGCGCCCGACCTTCTCGAGGGAGTGCTTGCGGGCCGCCGCGTCGGGATCGTCCAGCTCGGCGCGATCGACGACGCCGTCATCGTGGGCGTCGAGGCCCAGATCGCCGCAGCCAGCGGGACGATCAGCATGCGCACGCAGCTCACGCCGGCGTGGACGGACCCTGAGACGGCGGACTCCCGCCAGTCCTACGCGACAAGCCTCACGGACTACCTCGCGGACACCGCCACCACGGACGGGTACGACGTCACGCTCGCTCGTGCGCTCGTCGAGGCGATGACCGCCGCCGACCCCGCCGCACCGGACGCGTTCTCGGCCGACGCGATCCTTGTCCAGGAGATCCTCGTCAGTGCGGAGCTCGTCGAGGTGCTCGGGACGCCCACAGGACCGGCTGACGTCATCGTCGTGCTGTCCGGAGGGGCGCCGACCGTGGGAGACAAGGAGTCTCCGAGCGACGACGAGCTGCGTGCGGCCGCGGCCCTGCAGCGCAACGTCGCCGTCGCCGCCCAGGCAGGGTCGGAGGGCGCCGTGCTCGCGACCGGGACGCCCGCGGAGAACGGTGTCGTGACGATCGTCCGGGAGGACGAGTCGTTGTCCGGGTCGATCACGACCGTCAGCGACATGAACAGGATCACGGGGCAGGTGACGATCCCGCTCGCTCTCGCTGCACGCGTGGCGGGGGTCGTGGGGCAGTACGGGCCCGAGGAGGACGCCACGGCGATCATGCCCGCTCGAGTGGCCCTGGAACCCGTGGACCGGACCCCGGTCGTGGGCGACGGCGCGGAGGCGACGGAGCCCGACCCGGCGATCGAAGGCGCAGGGTGAGCGCCCGCTGGCTGGGCGCCGCACTTGTCGGTGCCCTGACGACGAGCGCCGCCCGCCGCGCCCTCGGGGCGCGGCCACCGGGCGGCAGCGCGCAGTGGACCAGGGAGAACCACCGGTCCGAGCAGGTGAGCCTGCTCGAAGGGCCGGCGGTCGTGCTCGGTCTCATCGGCGGGGCGCTCGCCACCGACGGTGGACCACGTCGGTGCGCGGCGGCGGTGCTGGCCACGGCTGCCGCGGGTGCCTTCGGCGTCCTGGACGACCTCACGGAGGACGTGAGCACACGCACGAAGGGACTGCGCGGTCACCTCACGGCTGCCGCGAACGGGCAGGTGACGACGGGCGCCCTGAAGGTCGTCGGGATCGGGGCCGCGGGACTGGTCGCCGCGGCGCTCGGCGGTGACGCCACACCGTCGTCGCGCACCCGCCGGGTCGTCGACATCGCCGTCGATGGTGCCCTCATCGCTGCCTCCGCGAACTTCATCAACCTCCTCGATCTCAGGCCAGGACGCGCGCTCAAGGTCGGCATGGGGGCTGCCGCCAGCCTCGTGGTCCTCGCGCCCGGCGGCGCAGCCGCAGGCGCGGTGCTCGGAGCTGCCGGCGCCGCGATGCACCGGGACCTCGCGGAGCAGGACATGCTCGGCGACGGTGGAGCGAACGCCCTGGGCGCGCTCCTCGGCACCCAGGTCGCGTTCTGGGCCCCACGTCCGGTGCGGGTCACCGCGCTCATGGTCCTCGTCGGGCTCACTGCGGCGAGCGAACGGATCAGCTTCTCCCGGGTGATCGCCGACGTCCCGTGGTTGCACCGCGTCGACATGTGGGGTCGACGCCCCCCGTCTTCCCCGTCCATGCCCACCACGCAGAGCGCCGCGGAATGAGAGCACGGTTCGCCCCTGCGGCGCAGAGCCTCGCCGGGGCGGCCGTGCTCATCACTGTCGTCACGATCGCCAGCCGGGTACTGGGCTTCGGCCGCTGGGCGGTGCAGGCGGACCAGCTCGGTGTCGGCGGCGTCAACGCGGCGTACGCCGCAGCGAACCTCCTGCCGAACGTGCTGTTCGAGGTCGCTGCGGGCGGTGCGCTCGCGGGCACGGTCATCCCCCTGCTCGCGGGGCCGCTCCTGCGCCAGGAGAAGGAGACCGTCTCCGCCATCGCGTCCGCCCTGCTCACCTGGGCGCTCGCGGTGCTCCTGCCTCTCGGAGTCCTCGTCGCGGTCTTCGCCGACGAGATCGTCGGGCTCATCGCGGACACGGGCGAGGGGGTCGACGCCGAGGTCACCGCGTTCTTCCTCGCGGTGTTCGCGGTCCAGATCCCGCTCTACGGTGTCGGGGTCGTGCTCGGTGGCGTCCTGCAGGCCCATCGGCGCTTCTTCTGGCCCGCGTTCGCACCGATCCTCTCCAGTGCTGTCGTCATCGTCGCGTACGTCGTGTTCGGTGCGCTGGCGGACGGCCAGCAGGGAACGCCTGCGGAGCTGTCGGACTCCTCCCTCAACTGGCTCGCCTGGGGCACCACCGCCGGTGTCGCGGCGATGAGCCTGCCGCTGCTCGTCCCCGTCGCCCGGACCGGCACGCGGCTGCGCCCGACGTTCCGGCTTCCGCCCGGCGTCTCGCGTCGGGCACGGCACCTCGCGACGGCGGGCATCGGCGCGCTGCTCGCGCAGCAGCTGTCCGTGCTCGCCGTGTTCTACGCCGCGACCCGGTACGGGGGCAGCACCGCGTACAACGTGTACACCTTCGCCCAGGCGGTCTACGTGCTGCCCTACGCGATCCTGGCGGTGCCGCTCGCCACTAGTGCGTTCCCGCGCCTGGCCTCCCGGGCGTCCGCGGGTGACCGCGAGGGCTTCGCCCGCCTGAGCGGTGCGACGACGAGGGCTGTCCTCGTCGTGTCCGCGGTCGGTGTGGCAGCGCTCGTCGCGGGGAGCGGACCGGTCGAGGCAGTCTTCGACTCGTTCACGCCAGGAGGCGTGCGGAGCATGGCCGTCGCGATCGCCTGGGCCGCCCCCGGTCTCGTCGGCCTCGGCCTGATCTTCCATCTCTCACGGATCCTCTACTCGATCGACCAGGGCCGGGCCGCGGTGGTCGGGACCGCGACGGGGTGGGTCACCGTCGTCATCGTCTCCCTCGTCCTGCCCGCTCTGCTCGTCGGCAGGAGCATCGACGTCACACGGACCCTCGCGGCGATCGGAGTCGCCCACACGGTCGGCATGAGCGTCGCTGCCGGCATGCTTCTCGCGTCGCTGCGCCGGCACGTGGGCCACGGGGTGCTCCGGGGATTGCCCCGGACCGCCCTCGTCCTGCTCATCGGGACCGTGGTCGGCGCTGGGGCCGGGCACCTGCTCACGTCCCAGCTCCTGCCCACGGACCCGTCGATCGTGGTCAGCGTGCTCGTGGGGATCCTCGGAGCCGCCGTCGGCGGAGGGATCGTCGTCGGAGCGGTCCTCGTCGCCGACAGGTCAGCACTGAGTGGTCTGCGTGGGACGACAGGCACGAGCGGGGCCGACGCGGCCGTCGCACCGAGCGTCACGGGGGCGAGCGATGAGCAGCACTGAACGGCCGATCGTGCTCCAGGTCCTCGGGTCCAGTGCCGGAGGTGTGGCACGACACGTCGCCCAGATCTCTGCCGCGCTGGCGGGCGGGTCCCCGGACCAGTCCGCGTACACGGTGAGGATCGCTGGACCCGATTCGGTGCGACCGATCGTCCTCCCGGTCGATGGGGCGGTCGGTGAGGCGGTCGGTGACGATCCGCACGGATCGGACGCACACGTCGAGCACGGGCAGCCAGTCGTGGCGCCTCCGGAGTTCCACCCGGTGGAGATCGCCGACCGACCTGGCGCTGCGGACACACGGTCCGTCCGGCGCCTGCGCGAGCTCGCCCGGGACGTCGACGTCGTGCACGCGCACGGACTGCGAGCAGGTGCGCTCGCGGTGCTCGCGGTGCGGACGGTGCCGGTCTCCGTGCGTCCCCGCCTCGTGGTGACCCTGCACAACCTCCCGGTCGGCTCGCGAGCGGTCCGCCTCGTGTCGCAGGCGCTCGAGCGGATCGTCGCGCGCGGCGCCGACGTCGTGCTGGGGGTCAGCATGGACCTCGTGCGGCTCGCCCAGACGCGCGGCGCCCGGGCGACCGCCCGGGCGCTCGTCCCCGCACCAGCAGCGAGCACTGTCGTGGCCGAGGCGGACGAGGTCCGACGCGAGCTCGGTGTGCAGGACGGCCAGCGGCTGCTCGTCACGGTCGGACGGCTCGCTCCCCAGAAGGGCCTCGAGACGCTCTGCGACGCTGCGGAGCTCCTGCGTCCCGCTGCGGTGACCGGCGACGACGTCGTGACGCAGCAGGACGTCCTGTGGGTGCTGGCAGGCGGAGGGCCGCTCGAGGCGACACTGCGGCAGCAGGTGACGGACAGGAGCCTGCCGGTGCGCCTGCTGGGGTTCCGCGACGATGCGCCCGCCCTGCTGGGGGCGGCGGACGTCGTCGTGAGCACCGCGGTGTGGGAGGGGCAGCCGTTGTGGCTCCAAGAGGCGCTCGCGGCCGGAGCCGCGGTCGTCGCGACGGACGCCGGCGGGACCCGGGAGGTCACCGGCAGCGCCGCACGCCTCGTGCCTGTGGGGGACGCCGTCGCGCTGGCGAACGCCGTCCGTGCTCTCCTCGACGACGACGAAGCGCTCGCGGCGCTCCGCGCACAGGCACGGGACCGGGCGTCAGAGCTGCCGACGATCACCGACGTCGTGGAGAGCCTCGTCCCGCTCTACCGAGGGGTCTGACGCTGGCGGGCCACGGCGCTCGCCCTTGGCCGCCCAGGCCGGCCGATCCGGGGGAGCGGGCTCGGTGATAGAGTCGAACCCCGTGGCAGATCATGGGAACAGGTTTCAGTCCAACAGCCGAGTCCGGTCGGGATCGACGACGCGGCACATCTTCGTGACCGGGGGTGTGGCCTCCTCCCTCGGTAAGGGATTGACGGCCTCCAGCCTCGGCAGACTCCTCCGTTCGCGCGGTCTGCGCGTGACGATGCAGAAGCTCGACCCCTACCTCAACGTGGACCCGGGGACGATGAACCCGTTCCAGCACGGTGAGGTCTTCGTCACCGAGGACGGCGCCGAGACAGACCTCGACATCGGTCACTACGAGCGGTTCCTCGACGTCGACCTCGCAGCAGCGGCCAACGTCACGACGGGTCAGGTCTACTCGCAGGTCATCGCCAAGGAGCGGCGCGGGGAGTACTTGGGCGACACGGTGCAGGTCATCCCGCACATCACCGACGAGATCAAGGCGCGGATGCGCGCCCAGGCCGGCGACGACGTCGACGTCATCATCACCGAGATCGGTGGCACGGTCGGCGACATCGAGTCCCAGCCGTTCCTCGAGGCCGCCCGCCAGGTGCGTCACGACGTGGGACGCGACGACGTGTTCTTCCTCCACGTCTCCCTCGTGCCGTACATCGGGCCGAGCGGGGAGCTGAAGACCAAGCCGACGCAGCACTCGGTCGCCGCCCTGCGGAGCATCGGCATCCAGCCCGACGCCATCGTGCTGCGCGCCGACCGCGACGTGCCGGAGGGCACCAAGCGCAAGATCGCCAACATGTGCGACGTCGACAACGAGGCCGTCATCACCTGCAAGGACGCGCCGAGCATCTACGACATCCCGAGGGTCATCCACTCGGAGGGCCTCGACGCGTACGTCGTGCGCCGGCTGGGCCTGCCCTTCCACGACGTCGACTGGCACGGTTGGTCGCAGCTGCTCGAGCGCGTCCACGAGCCCGCCCACACCGTCGAGGTCGCTCTCGTCGGCAAGTACGTCGACCTCCCGGACGCCTACCTCTCCGTCACCGAGGCCCTGCGCGCCGGCGGGTTCGCCAACGACGCGAAGGTCTCGATCCGCTGGGTCCCGTCCGACGAGTGCCAGACGCCCGAGGGTGCGCAGAGGGCGCTCGGTGGCGTCGACGCGGTCCTCGTCCCCGGTGGCTTCGGCATCCGCGGTATCGAGGGCAAGCTCGGCGCGCTGCGCTGGGCGCGCGAGGGCAAGGTGCCCACGCTCGGCATCTGCCTCGGCCTGCAGTCGATGGTCATGGAGTACGCGCGCAACGTCGTGGGCCTCGAAGGCGCGTCGTCGTCCGAGTTCGACCCGGACACCCGGCACCCGGTCGTCGCGACGATGGCGGAGCAGAAGGCGATCGTCGGCGGAGACGGCGACCTCGGCGGGACGATGCGCCTCGGGTCGTACGAGGCCGTGCTGGCGCCCGGCTCGGTCGCAGCGGGCGTGTACGGCTCCGAGCGTGTGTCCGAGCGCCACCGCCACCGCTACGAGGTGAACAACGCCTACCGTGCCCAGCTCGAGGAGGCGGGGCTCGTCATCAGCGGCACGTCGCCGGACTCGCTGCTCGTCGAGTTCGTCGAGCTGCCCGCGTCGGTGCACCCGTACTACATCTCGACCCAGGCGCACCCGGAGTTCAAGTCGCGTCCGACGCGTGCCCACCCGCTGTTCTCCGGGCTCGTGACGGCGGCCCTGGCCGCCCGGGACACGGCACAGGCATGACCGGCGGTGCAGGGGACCGGCTGGTCGACGTCCGGGCCCCTCGCCCCGTGACCGCTCACGAGGTGCTGCACGAGGGACGGATCTTCGACCTCGTGCGCGACGACGTGGACCTGGGCGGCTCGACGGTCCGTCGCGAGTACGTCGATCACCCCGGAGCGGTCGCGGTCGTCGTCCTCGACGAGGACGAGCGGATGCTGCTGCTCAAGCAGTACCGGCACCCGGTCGCCCGGGAGCTGTGGGAGCCGCCGGCTGGCCTGCTCGACGTCAGCGGAGAGCCGGCGCAGACCGCTGCCGCCCGTGAGCTCGCCGAGGAGGCGGACCTCGTCGCCGCCCGCTGGGACGTGCTCGTGGACTACTTCACGACCCCTGGCGGCAACAACGAGGCGCTGCGGGTCTTCCTCGCACGTGACCTGTCGCCGGTTCCTCAGGCAGACCGGCACGTCCGCGAGGACGAGGAGCGGGACATGGAGGTGCGCTGGGTACCGCTCGACGAGGCCCGCGCCGCGGTGCTGAGGGGGGACCTGCACAACCCGTCGGCGGTCGTCGGGGTCCTTGCCGCGACGGCGGCACGTGACTCGGGGTGGACCACGCTGCGTCCGGCGGACGCCCCGTGGCCTGAGCGGAAGGGCTGAGGCCGAGCGGAGGGAGCGCCTCGGACGTGCGGAGCGATGTCCGCGCTGCCCCTTTTCGGTAGCACTGTCCAGAGTGTGCGGGGACCGCTACGCTGTGCGGCACAGGACTCGACCAACGGCGGTCGGGTTGACCGCCCACGGGTGGTCGTCGAGCTCGGGGGAGTCGTCCTATGTCCGCACGCCCGTCAGGCACGCTGTCCCGTCTCGCTGCGTTCACCGCCGCAGTGCCCCTCGTGCTCGTGCCGATCCTCCTCGCTCCGGGAGCGCCAGCGGCTGAGCCTGCCGCCCTGTCGGTCCTGGCCGACTTCGAGGGAGGTGCTCCCGCCGGCTTCTTCTCCTACGGCTCCGCCGGCTTCGGCATCGTCGAGGTCGCCGAGGGGGCGCCGGAGGCGCGCCCCGGGCAGGTAGGTCCGGCGGAGGTGCTGTCGTACGGCTTTGACGTCACCATGGAGGGTGCGTTCGGCGGGGTCGGCAACAACCTCTCGACCGCCTCGGACTGGTCCGCGTTCGACGGGGTCCAGCTGTGGTTCCGGGGGACCGGCAGCGGCGCCGAGTTCCAGGTCGAGATCTTCGACGGCGGGTCGGATGCCGACACGTCGGAGCGGTTCGACCACACGGTCGTCGACGACGCCGTGGGGTGGGAGCTCGTGCAGATCCCGTGGGCGGACTTCGCCCGGGCGACGGACTTCCAGCCGGCAGGCGCGCCGGACGACGGGCTGGGCCTGACGACGATGTGGGGGTTCGCGCTGCCCGCCGCTTCCGGGGTCGCGACGGTGCTCGTCGACGACATCGCCGTCTACTCCGAGACCGCGGTCACCCCGACCGTCTCCTTCTCCGCCGCGGCGCTCCAGGCGGTCGAGGGATCCACGGCGCAGGTCACGGTGGGTCTGGACGTCGCCTCGAGCGATCCGGTGACCGTGACCTACGCGACGGCCGACGGCACGGCGACGGCCGGGAGCGACTACACGGCGACGAGTGGCACCCTGACGTTCGCGCCCGGGGTGACGTCCCAGTCCTTCTCCATCACCACGACGGCCGACGACGCGCCCGAGGCAGACGAGACCGTCGGCCTCTCCCTCGCCGAGGCTGCAGGGGCGACCCTGGGGTCCTCGGTCGCGACACTGACCATCCTCGACGACGACACGGCACCGACCGGCCCGTCGCACGACCGATCGATGCTCGTCGATGACTTCGAGCAGCCGTTGCCGTCCGGTGCCGACGGCGCCGTCCCGGTGGGCTGGTTCACCGCGCAGGATCCCCAGGGGACGGTGACGTTCGGCCCCACGACCACCCCGCCGGCACCGGTCCCGGGCTCGCCCGCGGGCAACACCGCCCTCGGTGCGACCTACGACGTCCAGTCCTACGGCGTCGTCGTGCACAACTTCACCGACGAGACCGCGTCGGCGTGGCAGCCGCAGGACTGGAGCTCCTACGAGGGGATCGGGTTCTGGATGTACGGGTCCGGGACCGGCAACGGCCTCTTCCTCGACGTCGTGGAGAACCGGAACGGGGGATCGACGACCGACGATGCGGAGCGGTTCGTCGTGAACTTCACGGACAGCTGGACCGGGTGGCGGTACCTGGAGTTCGACTTCGACGACTTCTCCCGCAAGGAGATCGGCAACGGCGCACCCAACGACGGGTTCGAGAGGACCGACGTCCATGGCTACGCCATCGGTGCGCTCCGGACCGACGTCCCGCGCACGTTCTTCGTCGACGACGTCGTCGTCTACGGGCAGGCCGAGCAGGCGCCGCTCTCCGTGGGCTTCGACCGCGCGGGCTACACCGCGGTCGAGGGCTCACCCGCCACGGCCGTCGTCCGGCTCAACCGGGCGTCGGACGCCGACGTCTCGGTGGCGTACGCGAGCGCCGACGCCACGAGCAGGACCGCGACCGAAGACCTGTCGGCGACGCTCGACCGGGACTACTCGGCAGTGAGCGGGACGGTGACCATCCCCGCCGGGGAGCGGGAGGCGACCATCACCGTGCCGACGCTGCAGAACGCCAAGCACGAGGTCGACGAGACGTTCCTCCTGGGCCTGTCCGACCCGGTCGGTGCCGAGCTCGGGTTCGTGCGCACGGCGACGGTGAGCATCGAGGACGACGACGAGATCGACCCTCGGCTCATCGACGACTTCGAGTCCTTCCCATGGTTGTTCGGGACGCAGGGCGAACCAGGGCTGGCCGTCCGGGAGATCGCGAGCGGCACCTCGGCCGCCTACCCGGGACAGGACTCGTACGAGCACGTCCTCGACATCACGACGGACGGCCAGGCGTCGATCTTCCGCGACTTCCCCGTGGGACAGGACTGGTCGCAGTCGCAAGGACTGAGCTTCTGGTTCGAGGGGCAGGGCGACGGCGGGACGGTGACGGTCGACCTGGCCGACAACGGTGTGCCCGATCCCGGTGCGACCGGGTGGACCCAGGTGTGGAGCGACGAGTTCGACGCACCAGCAGGCACACCAGCCGACCCGACGCGGTGGTCGTACGAGACCGGCGGGTGGGGATGGGGCAACGACGAGCTCCAGTACTACACCGACAGCACGGACAACGCGGCCCACGACGGCGCCGGCAACATGGTGATCACCGCCCGGGAGATCGACCCTGCCACCACGGACCTGCAGTGCTGGTACGGGCCGTGCACGCACACCTCCGCGCGGCTGGTCACGGAGCAGAAGGCCGAGTTCGCGTACGGGCGCATCGAGTCCCGGGTGCTCGTGCCGCGCGGAGCGGGGATCTGGCCCGCCGTCTGGGCGCTGGGGACGGACTTCCGCGAGATCGGATGGCCGCAGACCGGCGAGATCGACATCATGGAGTTCGTGGGCAAGCTGCCCAACGAGGTCTTCGGCACGATCCACGGCCCCGGCTACAGCGGCGGGGCGTCCTTCGGGAACACCTATGAGCTCGACGAACCCGTCTACGAGGACTGGCACACGTTCAGCGTCGAGTGGACGCCCGGCGCGATCACCTGGTTCGTCGACGGGATCCAGTACCACGAGGCGACGCCCGCGGACGTGGCTGACAACCCGTGGGTGTTCGACCACCCGTTCTCGCTCCTGACGAACGTCGCGGTCGGCGGCAACTTCGGCGGGCCCCTCGGGGACGACCTGGACTTCCCCCAGTCGCTCACGCTCGACTACGTACGGGTTTTCCAGGCGGCGGACACGGCTGAGCGGTTCGAGGCCCAGGTCGTCGACGACCAGGCGGGCTGGCGCGAGGTGGTGGTCCCCTTCGACAGCCTTGTCCGCAGCGCCGATCAGCCAGCGGGAGCTCCTGACGACGGACTCACCCTCACGGACGTCCAGGGGTACGGCTTCACCCTCGCGCCAGACGGCTCCCCGAGCGATCGCGCCGCCGCGGCGGCAGTGTCACGGGTGAGCATCGACCGCGTGATGCTCCTCGACGAGCTCCCCGCCGGGCTCCCACCCGTCGTCGCCCCACCCGTCGTCGCGCCGGGTGTGGAGCCTGTCGTCGAACCCGCGCCCGGGCTGGTCCCACCGCGGACGAGCAGTGCGCCGGTGCTCCGAGGGCCGGCCGGCGGGCGGTACGGGTCGCTCCCGGCGACCGGCTCGGACGGGGTCGGCACGCTCCTGGCCGTCGTGATGCTCACACTCACGCTCGGTGGTGGTCTCTACGGCGCGGCCCGGGTCCGTCGGCGCGGAGGCGAGGTCACCTGACAGCCGCGGCCGCGGGGGTTCGGCCGGGCTGCCCGCCGTGGCGAGACCGGTGCTGGCACCGGACCCGTGGTCAGGACCGGGTGCGGAGTGCGAGGGGAACGCGGACGCAGCCGACGGTGAGGAGCGCAGCGCCGAGCATGTGCACGCCCACGAGGATCTCGGGCAGGCCAGTGAAGTACTGGACGTAGCCGATGGCCCCCTGGGCGAGAGTCACAGCAACGAGGACCCACACGACGCGGCGCGCTCGCGTGCCATGTAGCGCGCTCCGGTGCACGAGGACGACGAGGACCGCGAGGACGGCGAGGAAGACCCAGACCGACGCCGCGTGGAACCGGGTGATGTGCGCGGGATCCAGCGCGAAGCGGTACCCGACCTCGCTGTCGCCCGAGTGCGGTCCCGCACCGGTGACGATGACCCCCAGCACGAGGACCGGGACAAGGAGCACCTGCAGCAGGTAGCCCGTCGCGCGTGCCGCTCGAGAGGCGACGGGAACCGGAGGGCCGTCACCCTCGGCGCTGCGGTCGAGGAGCACGGCGGACACCGCGACGAGCGCCATCGAGATGAGGAAGTGGGAGCCGACGATCGCGGGGTGGAGGTCCATGTGGACGGTGATCCCACCGATGACCGCCTGGACGGCCACTCCGGCGAGCGGGAGCGTGCCGAGCACCCGGTACGCGGTGCTGCGTCGCCGGTCCGTCCACACGAGCAGCAGGACGGCCAGGGCGGCGATGCCCACGACGCCGGTGAGCGTCCTGTTCCCGAACTCGATGAACGGGTGGTAGCTCGTGGCCTCGTGCAGCACCGGGGTGAACTGACCGGGCTCGCAGAGCGGCCACGTGGAGCACCCCAGACCGGAGCCGGTGAGGCGCACCGCGCCACCCGTGACGACGATCCCGATCTGCGCGACGAGATTGGCAAGGAGAGCCGTGCGTGTCCAGGGCCGCGCCCGCGCGAGCCAGCCCGCCTCGGGCGCGGGTGCGCCAGCAGTGCCGGGAGCTTCGGGTGCGGAGGTCGGAATGCTCACGATCCCACGGTAACCGCCGTGCGGTCGCCGATCGTCACCCCGCCGGTGTGACATTGGCCGGGTGCGGGTGCGGGTGCGGTGGCGTCAGTGCCAGCGGAAGAACCGAGCCGCAGCCGACCCGAGCAGAACCGTCCACACGACGAGGACCGCCACGGCACCGAGCGGGATGGTCCCGTCGAGGAGGGCGCTGCGCATGGCCTCGCCGAGAGCACCCGACGGCAGGAGGCTCACGACGCTCCCGAGAGCGCCCGGCAGCCGGTCTGCTGGCAGGAGCACACCGCCACCCACCGTGAGGAGCACGAGCAGGACGTTGCCGAGCGCGAGGACGCCCTCTGCGCGCACGGTCCCGGCGAGGAGCATCGCGAGAGCCGTGAATGCCGCGGTGCCGAGCAGCACGGCCAGGAGCGCGAGAGGGACGCCGGTGCCGACCGGTCTCCACCCGAGCGCGAGGGCCGTGCCCGCGAGGACGACGATCTGCACGGCCTCGACGACGAGCACCCCGGCGACCTTCGCCGCCAGCAGTCCACCGCGGCCCAGGGGAGTCGTGGACATGAGCCGCAGGACGCCGTTGCGCCGGTCGAACGCGGTCGCGATGGCCTGCGACGTGAACGCGCAGCTCATCACGGCGAGGGCGAGGATCCCCGGCGTGACGAAGTCGATCCGGGAGGCGCCTCCGGTGTCGAGATCGATGATCGTCGTCCGGGTGAGCCCGAGGAGCAGGAGGACGGGCAGCAGGATCGTCACCATGAGCTGCTCGCCGTTGCGCAGGATCAGCGTCGTCTCGAAGACCGACTGGGCGAGGATCCGGTGGCGTGCGCTCGCGGCGCGCGGGGCGTCGCCCGGCTGCGGCGCTGCGCGCGACGGCCCGGGGTCATGGGTGGCGGTCATCGCAGCTGCCGTCCTGTGAGGTCGAGGAACACGTCCTCGAGCGTGCGGCGCCCTGACGTCAGGCCGGTGAGCAGGATGTCCTGGGCGGCGCACCACCGCGTGAGCTCGAGCAGCAGCGCGGGGGTCGCGGGTGCGGTGACGACGTAGCTCCCGGGACCCGAGGCGACGACGGCGTGCCCCAGGGCGGCGCCGAGCGACTCCAGGTCGAGGTCGGCCACGGTCTCGAAGGAGACGGACGCGGCGCCACCCGTGACGAGCTCGGCCGGAGACCCCTCGGCGATGACCGCTCCGTGGTCGAGGACGACGACATGGTCGGCGAGCGCCTCGGCCTCGTCCATGAGGTGGGTCGTCAGCACGATCCCGACGCCGTGGTCGCGCAGCTCGTGGACGAGCTCCCACACGGCGTGCCGGCTCTGCGGGTCGAGGCCCGCGCCCGGCTCGTCGAGGAAGACCACGTCCGGGCGTCCGACGATCGCCGCGGCGAGCGCCAACCGCTGACGCTGTCCGCCCGACAGCCGGCGCACCGTGGTGCGGGCGAAGCTCTCGAGGCCGAGCCGCTCGACGAGCTCGCCGACATCGAGGGGATCGGCGTACATCGCTGCGACGTGACGCAGCACCTGGAGCGCTCGGGCTGACGTGGGCAGCCCGCCGTCCTGGAGCATGACGCCCACCCGGGCGCGCAGCTCGGGTCCCTCCCGCGCCGGGTCCATGCCCAGCACCCGGACGGTCCCTGCGTCGGGGACGCGCAGACCCTCGCAGCACTCGATGGTCGTCGTCTTTCCCGCACCGTTGGGTCCGAGCACCGCGGTGACCTCACCCATCCGGGCGACGAGGTCGAGTCCGCGGACGATCTCGCGGCCGTCGTAGCGCTTGACGAGGCCGGTGATCTCGACCGCTGCGGGGGAGGGGGGCACGCTGCCCGAGTCTACGGGGCGGGGTGGGGACCTTGGCGGTCCCGCGCGGGTGTGATCCCGAGCACCGGCGGGGCGTGGCGGTGCGGCAGGTGAGGGTTTCCTTCCTTGCGGGAATCGATTTAGCCCACAAGGATGTTGCCTAATAGACGTGCCACCTGGGTGCGTCGACAGGCCGGTCATGGCTGCACGCAGTGGACGGAGGTGGCGGGATGAGTCTGGCAGCAGGAGCTCGCGTACCCAGCACCGACTCCGCGGCGGGCGACGAGTCGACGACCCGCGACCGCGTCCTGCGCCTCATCGTCGCTGAGGGACCGATCACCGCGGCGTCCCTCGCTGCGACGCTCCATCTCAGTGCTGCAGGCATCCGGCGTCACATCGGGTGCCTCGAGGAGACCGGGATGGTCGCCGTGCACGACGGCGGCCGCCGGTCCGGCACCCGGGGGCGACCAGCACGTGCCTACGTCGGCACCGAACGGGCTCACACGACGATGGCGGGGCAGTACCCGGACATCGCCGCACAGGCGCTGCACTTCCTCTCTGACGTCGCTGGCCCGGACGCCGTCGAGGAGTTCGCGGCCCGTCGCCTCGAAGGTTTCGAGGCGCGCTACGCCGAGAAGGTCACCGCGACCGACGTCCCCGGCCGGGTCGAGCAGCTGGCCGAGGCGCTGTCCGCCGACGGCTTCGCGGCGAGCGTCCGGCCCGTCAACGGCGCGATGACGCTCCAGCTGTGCCAGGGGCACTGCCCCGTGCAGCACGTCGCCGCAGAGTTCCCCCAGCTGTGCGACGCGGAGTCCAAAGTCTTTTCCCGTCTGCTCGGTTCTCACACCCAACGCCTCGTGACCCTCGCCTCCGGCGGGCACGTGTGCACCACCAACGTCCCCGTCACACCCGTGGAAGGAACACGATGAGCGCACCTACGCAGGACTCCAACGCTCCCGCAGTCGAGACCGACGAGGAGATCATCGCCTCGATCGGCTCCTACGAGTACGGCTGGCACGACAGCGACGCCGCCGGCTCGCTCGCGCGGCGCGGACTCGACGAGGACGTGGTGCGGAACATCTCGAGCCTCAAGAACGAGCCGGAGTGGATGCTCAAGCTCCGCCTCAAGTCCTTGAAGCTCTTCGAGAAGAAGCCCATGCCGAACTGGGGCAGCGACCTCTCGGGCATCGACTTCGACAACATCAAGTACTTCGTGCGGTCGACGGAGAAGCAGGCCACCACCTGGGAAGAGCTGCCCGAGGACATCAAGGCGACGTACGACCGCCTGGGCATCCCGGAGGCGGAGAAGCAGCGCCTCGTCTCGGGCGTCGCAGCCCAGTACGAGTCGGAGGTCGTCTACCACCAGATCCGTGAGGACCTCGAGGAGCAGGGCGTCATCTTCGTCGACACCGACACCGGTCTGCGCGAGTACCCCGAGATCTTCGAGCAGTACTTCGGCTCGGTCATCCCCGCGGGCGACAACAAGTTCGCGGCGCTCAACACCGCGGTGTGGTCCGGTGGCTCCTTCGTCTACGTCCCTCCGGGCGTGCACGTCGAGATCCCGCTCCAGGCGTACTTCCGGATCAACACCGAGAACATGGGCCAGTTCGAGCGGACGCTGATCATCGCCGACGAGGGCTCCTACGTGCACTACGTCGAAGGCTGCACGGCGCCGATCTACCAGAGCGACTCGCTGCACTCCGCGGTCGTGGAGATCATCGTCAAGAAGAACGCTCGCGTGCGCTACACGACCATCCAGAACTGGTCGAACAACGTCTACAACCTCGTCACCAAGCGCGCCACGGCCGCCGAGGGCGCGACGATGGAGTGGGTCGACGGCAACATCGGCTCGAAGGTGACGATGAAGTACCCGGCGATCTACCTCATGGGCGAGCACGCCCGTGGTGAGACGCTCTCCATCGCCTTCGCGGGCGAGGGCCAGCACCAGGACGCTGGCGCCAAGATGGTGCACGCCGCCCCCCACACGTCCTCGTCGATCGTCTCGAAGTCGGTCGCCCGCGGCGGTGGACGCACGTCCTACCGAGGCCTCGTCCAGGTCCTCGAGGGCGCCAAGCACTCCGCGTCCAACGTGCTCTGCGACGCGCTCCTCGTCGACCAGATCTCCCGCTCCGACACGTACCCGTACGTCGACGTCCGCGAGGACGACGTGTCGATGGGTCACGAGGCGACCGTCTCGCGCGTCAGCGAGGACCAGCTGTTCTACCTCATGTCCCGAGGCATGGCGGAGACCGAGGCCATGGCCATGATCGTGCGTGGGTTCGTCGAGCCCATCGCTCGTGAGCTGCCCATGGAGTACGCCCTCGAGCTCAACCGCCTCATCGAGCTCCAGATGGAAGGGTCCGTCGGCTGATGACCAGCTCTGCCCCCAGCACCACCACACCAGCCCCGGAGGGCGGTCTGACGACCGACCACTCACGCGCGGTCGCCGACGGCGCACACTCGCACGGCACCGGCGGGACGCCCCAGGGATCCCGCGCCGAGCGCGTGACGTCGTTCGACCTCGCGACGATCGGCGTGCCCACCGGGCGCGAGGAGGAGTGGCGCTTCTCACCCGTGGGCCGGCTCGCGCCGCTCTTCGACGCCAACCTCGCGTCGCTCGGTGTCCGGACGACCGTCGTCGAGGCGCACGAGGTCTCCGTGCAGATCGTCGGGCGTGACGACGCACGGCTCGGCCTGGCCGGGCGCCCCGGCGACCGCACCGCGGTCACGGCCTGGAACGCCGTCAAGGAGGCGACGATCGTCACGATCCCCGCCGAGGCCGTCGCCTCGGACGTGACGTCGATCCGCGTCGAGGGCATCGACACCACCCCGACGGCCTCCCACCTGCTCATCCACGCCCAGGCGATGAGCGAGTCCGTCGTCCTCCTCGACCACGTGGGGACCGCGACGCTGTCCGAGACCGTGGAGATCGTCGCCGAGGACGGCGCCCACCTCACCCTCGTGAGCGTCCAGGACTGGTCCGCCGGTGCCGTGCACGCGAGCTCGCACCGCATCCGCATCGGACGCGACGCGAAGGTCAAGCACGTCGTCGTGACGCTCGGCGGCGACGTCGTGCGCGTGACCCCGGACGCGGAGTTCGTCGGCGAGGGCGGTGAGGTCGAGATGGTGGGCCTGTACTTCGCCGACGCCGGTCAGCACCAGGAGCACCGCTTGTTCGTCGACCACGCCGTCCCGCGCTGCAAGTCCCGTGTGACGTACAAGGGCGCGCTGCAGGGCCAGGAGGCGCACACGGTCTGGGTGGGCGACGTGCTCATCCGCGCCGCCGCCGAGGGGACCGACACCTACGAGCTCAACCGCAACCTCGTCCTGTCGGACGGTGCGCGCGCGGACTCGGTGCCGAACCTCGAGATCGAGACGGGTGTCATCGAGGGGGCCGGCCACGCGAGCGCGACCGGACGCTTCGACGACGAGCAGCTGTTCTACCTGCAGGCCCGCGGCATCCCCGAGGCCGACGCGCGTCGGCTCGTCGTGCGCGGGTTCTTCGCCGAGCTCATCCAGGAGATCGGGGTGGCCTCCGTCGAGGAGCGCCTGCTCGCCTCCATCGACGCCGAGCTGGCGAAGTCGATGAGCGTCATCGAGGGCGGCCTGCCCGCCGCGGCTGGCGCATGAGCGCCCAGCTTGCCTGCCTGACGACCGACGTGGCGCCGGAGACTGCGCTGCGCGTGGAGCTCGAGGGCGAGCGGGGAACCGTCGAGGTCGCGATCGTGCGTGACTCCGACGGCGACCTGCACGCCGTCTCGGACCTGTGCACCCACGGTGCTGTGTCGTTGTCCGAGGGCGAGGTCGAGGGTTGCTTCATCGAGTGCTGGTTGCACGGGTCGCAGTTCGACCTGCGCACCGGCCAGCCCACCGCACTGCCCGCCACGCGTCCCGTGGCCGTCTACCCCGTGAGCGTCGACGGCGAGCGAGTGCTCGTCGACGTCGACGCCCCCCTGTCGTCTTCCTAGGAGATCAGAATGTCCACGCTTGAAATCCGCGACCTGCACGTGAGCGTCGAGACCAAGGAGGGCCCCAAGCCGATCCTCCGCGGCGTCGACCTGACCATCAACAGCGGCCACACGCACGCCATCATGGGCCCCAACGGCTCGGGCAAGTCCACCCTCGCGTACTCCCTCGCCGGGCACCCGAAGTACGAGGTCACCGGTGGGACGGTCACGCTCGACGGCGCCGACGTCCTCGCCATGAGCGTCGACGAGCGCGCCCGCGCGGGCATGTTCCTCGCGATGCAGTACCCCGTCGAGGTGCCGGGTGTCTCGGTCTCGAACTTCCTCCGCACGGCCAAGACGGCGATCGACGGCCAGGCGCCGCCCCTGCGGAGCTGGGTCAAGGACATGAAGGGCGCCATGGAGGCGCTGCGCATGGACCCGTCCTTCGCGGAGCGCTCCGTCAACGAAGGCTTCTCCGGTGGTGAGAAGAAGCGCCACGAGATCCTCCAGATGGAGCTGCTCAAGCCGAAGATGGCCATCCTCGACGAGACCGACTCCGGCCTCGACGTCGACGCGCTGCGCGTCGTGTCCGAGGGCGTCAACCGGGTCAAGGCGAGCGGCGACGTCGGCGTGCTGCTCATCACGCACTACACGCGCATCCTGCGGTACATCACCCCGGACTTCGTGCACGTCTTCGTCGACGGGCGCATCGCCGAGGAGGGCGGCCCCGAGCTCGCCCAGCGCCTCGAGAACGAGGGCTACGACCGGTTCCTCACCACCGCGACCGCCTGAGCGTCACGCGTCAGCACGACTGCAGCACACGAGATGGTGGTGACCCGTCCGCGGGTCACCACCAGAAGCGAGGGACGATGACCGCCACCGACCTGGGACGGCCCGCAGCGCTGAGCGCCGCGGAGCTCGCCGCCGTGCGCGCCGACTTCCCGCTGCTCGCGCGGACGGTGCGCGGTGACCGTCCCCTCGTGTACCTCGACTCGGGTGCCACCTCCCAGAAGCCCGACCCCGTGCTCGATGCGGAGCAGGACTTCTACCTCGAGCGCAACGCCGCGGTGCACCGGGGCGCGCACCAGCTCGCCGAAGAGGCGACCGAGGCGTTCGAGGCCGCGCGTCGGGCCGTCGCCACCTTCGTGGGGGCGGACGAGGGCGAGATCGTCTGGACGACGAACGCCACGGCCGGGATCAATCTCGTCGCGTACGCGTTCTCCAACGCCACCGCAGGACGCGGGGGAGAGGCCGCGCGCCGGTTCGCCCTCGCCCCGGGCGACGAGATCGTCGTCACCGAGGCGGAGCACCACGCCAACCTCGTCCCGTGGCAGGAGCTCGCTGCGCGGACAGGTGCCGTGGTCCGCTGGATCGAGGTCGACGACGACGGTCGGCTGCGGACGGAGCAGCTGGCCTCGGTGGTCACGGAGCGCACGCGGATCCTCGCGTTCACCCACGCGTCGAACGTCACCGGAGCGGTGACCGACGTCGCGCCGTTCGTCGAGCGTGCCCGCGCGGTCGGCGCGGTCACCGTGCTCGACGCCTGCCAGAGCGTCCCGCACATGCCGGTGGACCTGCACGCCCTCGGCGTGGACTTCGCGGCGTTCTCCGGCCACAAGATGCTCGGACCCACAGGTGTCGGCGCGCTCTACGGGCGCCGGGAGCTGCTCGAGGCGATGCCGCCGGTGACCACCGGGGGCTCGATGGTCGAGGTCGTCACGATGACCTCGACGACGTACGCGCCCCCGCCGCAGCGGTTCGAGGCCGGTACGCAGATGGTCGCCCAGGCCGTCGGGATGGGCGCCGCCGCGACGTACCTCGCGGACCTCGGCATGGAGGCGGTCGCAGCGCACGAGCGCGAGCTCGCTGCCGAGCTGTTGCAGATCGCCCACATCCCGGGTGTCCGGGTCATCGGTCCGCTCGACACGACGAACAGGCTCGCTGCCGTCTCGTTCGTCGTCGACGGTGTGCATGCCCACGACGTCGGGCAGATGCTCGACGACGCCGGCATCGCGGTCCGGGTGGGGCACCACTGCGCGCAGCCGTTGCACCGCCGGTTCGGCATCGCCGCGACGGCCCGCGCCTCCGCGTCCGTCTACACGACCGTCGACGAGATCCGGGTGTTCCGGGAATCGTTGGCGGGTGTCCGGGCGTTCTTCGGACTGACTGACAAGGACGGTGATGCATGACCAGCTCGATGCAGCAGCTCTACCAGCAGGTGATCCTCGACCACTCGCGCACCCCCCACGGGCGCGGCCTCGTCGAGTCCGACCCGGCGGCGCTGGCCGCGGAGTCGCACCAGGTGAACCCGACCTGCGGCGACGAGGTGACGATGCGCGTGCAGTTCACGCAGGACGAGTCGGGCGCCACGCGCGTCGAGCGCGTGAGCTGGGAGGGCCAGGGATGCAGCATCTCGCAGGCCTCGTTGTCCGTCCTCACGGAGCTCGTCACCGGCAAGGACGTCGCCGAGAGCGAGCACGTCGCGTCCGTCTTCCGTGACCTCATGTCCTCCCGCGGGAAGGGCCTCGACGGGGACCTCGAGGAGCAGCTCGGTGACGGCGCGGCATTCACCGGTGTCTCCCAGTTCCCGGCGCGCATCAAGTGCGCGCTCCTCGGGTGGGCCGCCCTGCGGGACACCTTCGCGCGTACCGGGGTCCTGTCGGACTCCCCGGCCCGCTCCACCTCGTCCAGCCACAGCTGACCTCCCAAGGAGACCCCATGACCAGTGACACGACGAACGGCGCGGCGACTGCCGACGCACCCACGAACGTCGCCGACGTCGAGGAGGCCCTCCGGGACGTCATCGACCCCGAGCTCGGGATCAACGTCGTCGACCTCGGGCTCATCTACGGGCTGGTCCTCGACCAGAACAACCACGTGGTCATCGACATGACGCTCACGTCTGCGGCTTGCCCGCTGACCGACGTCATCGAGGACCAGGCCGGCCAGGCGCTCGAGGGCGTCGTCGACGGGTTCCGCATCAACTGGGTGTGGATGCCGCCGTGGGGCCCGGAGAAGATCACCCAGGACGGCAAGGACCAGCTGCGGGCACTGGGCTTCAACGTCTGACGCCGCCTGCCACCAGGACCACGAACGCGCTGCTCGTCGACGACGGGCGGCGCGTTCGGCGTTGCGCACGCCCTCCGGCGGCAGCGCGATCCTTCGGTGGTGCCGCTCGGGCTGCTCAGCGCTGGGGGATGCCGCCCCTCAGAGGGTCGCGGCCTCGAGGGCGTTGCACTGATCGAACGTGCCGCCCTCGTAGCCCGTGGTGAACCACCGCTGACGCTGCTCGGCGGAGCCGTGCGTCCACGCTTCCGGGTTCACGCGGCCGCTCGACGCCTCCTGGATGCGGTCGTCCCCGACCGCCTCCGCGGCGGAGAGGGCGTCGGCGAGCTGCTCCGGCGTGATGGGCTCGAGGAACGCCTTACCCGTGTCCGGGTCGATGGTCCGGGACGCGTTGCCCGCCCACATCCCGGCGAGGCAGTCGGCCATGAGCTCGATGCGGACGGAGTCCGACTCCGGTCCTGCTCCGGACCGGTCGGCGCCGCCCATGGCGCCGGTGATCTGCTCGATGTGGTGACCCACCTCGTGGGCGACGACGTACTGCTCCGCGAGCGGCCCGCCCGATGCGCCGAACTGGTCACGCAGGACGTCGAAGAAGCCCGTGTCGACGTAGACGGTCTCGTCCGCCGGGCAGTAGAACGGGCCGGTCGCACTCGTCGCCGCGCCGCACCCGCTCGTCGTCGACCCGGTGAAGGCGACCGCTGCCGGCATCGTGTACTCGACGCCCGTGTGGTCCGGCAGCGCCGTTGCCCAGTAGGTGTCCAGCGCTTCCAGCGTCCAGCCGTAGCGGCACTCCGAGTCGCTGTTGGCGCGGTCGGCCGTCTCGCACCCCGTGAGGTCCGTCTCTGTCTGTGCCTGACCGCCGCTGTCGTCCTGACCGACGAGGCCCGTCAGGTCGACGCCGAGCAGCTGGGCGATCACGAACAGCGCGATCGCCCCGAGACCACCACCCAGAGCGATGCCGCCAGTGCGTCCTCCGGACCTCTTCCGGACCCGGCTGCTGTCGAAGGATCCGCCCTCCTGGAATGTCATGGGTGGCAGGTTACCCGGCACCAGGGGCTCACACCGCGGCAGCGACGATCGGATCGCGTAACGATCCGGGGTGGTGGTCCCACAGCGGCCGCACAACTCGAGAGTTGCATGTTGCATGTAGATATCGCATACTCTGCGGAGTGGCTCGATTCCGAGCCGTTACACAACGACGTGTAGGAGGTGTGTGTGAGTCGCAAACTCAGGCACGCGATGCTTCCGGTATTCGGGTTCTTGATCTTTATCGCGGCGTGGTTGATCCTGGCCATGAGTGGAGCCCTCGGCGCCGGCCAGGTCCCGAGTCCGGGCGCCGTGCTGAGCACGCTGGTCGATAGGTTCGCTCACGGCGGCCTCCTGAAGGACGTCCAGCTCAGCGTCCTGCGAGTGCTTATCGGCGTGCTGATCGGTTGCACTGCCGCCCTCCCCGTCGGGTTTCTCCTCGCGTGGTACCCGATCCTCCGTGGGATGTTCGACCCGCTCGTGAGCTTCTTCCGAGCGTTGCCGCCCATCGCGCTGATCCCGCTCGTGATCGTCTATCTCGGCATCGGCGAGCAGGCCCGCATCTCCATCCTCGTCTACGCCGCATTCTTCGCGTCGGTCGTCGTGATCTACGAGGGTGTGTCCGCCATCGACCAGATCTACGTGACGGCTGCACGCGCAATGGGCGCGACCGAGCTGGAGCTCTTCCGGCGGGTCGTCATCCCCTTGACGTTCCCACAGGTGCTTGTCGCTGTCCGCGTGGCGCTCGGTGTCTCGTGGGCGACGCTGGTCGCAGCTGAGCTCATTGCTGCGCGGCGTGGTTTGGGCGCGACGATCCAGAGCGCCGCGAACTTCTTCCAGATGGAGCTCATCTATGGGGGCATCATCCTCATCGGCATCGCAGCTCTGGTGATGGACCGGTTGTTGAGCATGCTCATGAAGCGCATGGTGCGCTGGCAAGAAAGGGTGGAACGTTGATGTCCATTCAGGACGACCGGACGACCAAGCCCGTGACGAAGATCCGCTTCGAAGACATCCGGATGGGCTTTGGCGCCGGGAAAAAGCGAGTCGAAGTGATGGACGGCGTCAGCTTTGACGTTCATGACGGAGAGTTTGTGAGTGTCCTCGGCCCCAGTGGTTGTGGGAAGTCCACGCTGATGACGATCGCGGCCGGGTTCCTCATGCCGAGCGGCGGCGTCGCCCGGGTCGACGGGGAGATCGTGACCGGACCTGACCACCGACGAGGAGTCGTCTTCCAGCAGTACGCGATCTTCCCGTGGATGACCGTCGCAGAGAACATTGCGTTCGGACTCACGCTGCGTCGGACACGGCGCCCGAAGGCCGAGGTGGCGGAGATCGTCGACCGGTACGTGAGGCTCATGGGTCTGCAGGGCTTCGAGGGCGCGCTTCCCAAGACGTTGTCCGGCGGGATGCGCCAACGTGTGGCAATTGCTCGTGCGTACGCCACGGACCCCGAGGTGCTGCTCATGGACGAGCCGTTCGCCGCACTCGATGCCCAGACTCGAGAGTTCATGCAGGAACTGCTGCACGACGCGAACCAAGAAGACCAGCGCACCGCGATGTTCATCACCCATTCGGTCGAAGAAGCGATCTTCCTGAGCCATCGCGTGGTCGTCCTCTCGGCGCGCCCGACGACCGTCTACGAGATCATCGACGTAGACGTGCCCTTCCCCCGCAACGCTGAGTCGAGGCTGGCGCCCGAGTTCATCGAGCTCCGACGCCACCTCGAGGGCGTCATGCGCAGCATGTCCCATTTTCCGGCATCGAAGAAGGCATCATGAGAAAACCATTTCGAAATTTTGCTGCTGTCGCCGTTGGGGCCCTCGCGCTAAGCGGGTGTGGGCTGCTCGACGAATCTGACGGTGGCGGCGAAACCATTGAGGGCGCGACTGTGGTTCGTGTCGGCTATCTCCACACGATCGGCGTGGACGACAAGCTGTGGCTGGGCAAGGCAGAGGGATACTTCGCCGACGAGGGTCTCGACCTTCGGCTCAGCCAGTTCGACACCGGGGTAGCGGTCAGCCAGGCTCTCGCCGGCGGCAGTATCGACGTGGCGATCATGGGCGGTGTGACCGCGAACTTCCCCGCGCAGGGCGAGGGCCAGATCTTCATGGCGAACACGATCGAGACCGACACCGGGCAGGTATGGGCGCACCCGGATTCAGGAATCACGTCGATCACTGATCTTCCCGGCAAGACGATTGTGACCACCGAGGGGACGACAGCGGACATCCTACTTTTCCGGGCATTCGAGGAGGCCGGCATAGATCGCGCGGACGTCGACGTCGTCAACGCGGCGATGCCCAACGCTGTCCAAGCATTCGCCTCAGGGTCGACGGACGCGATTGCTCTGTGGGTCCCGTTTGACCTCCGCGTCGTCGATGCCGTCCCGGACGCAGTGCTCGTCGACAGCGGCAAGAACTACCCCGATGCGGCAGTGGTATCAGGCTGGATCGCGAACAACGAGTGGTACGTGGAGAACACGGAGACGATCGAGAAGATCATCGCTGGATGGCTGACGAGCAATGAGGCCTTCCGCGCTGATCAGGAAGCGGCGCTCACCACCGTGCATGCGGAGGCCTATGCGGAGGACGCGACGTTGGAGGACCTTCAGCACCAGATCAGTTTCCAAACTGACTACACGAACGAGGAATGGCTGGAGCACTACCGTTCCGGTGCGGTCCTCAACTGGGTCGGCAAGGCGGAAGAAGCCTTCGTTGCGCTTGGCGGTGTCCCAGAGTACGTCGAGCCTTCCGAGTTCTTCGACACATCACTGTTCATCAGGGTCGCAGAGGAGAAGTTAGGTGAGTGATCGTGTGGTTTCGCGCAGCGTCGGCGTCATCGGTCTGGGTGCGATGGGCTTCCCGATCGCGCGCAAGTTGCACGGCGCCGGAACCAGGCTGAGTGTCTTCGACATCGGGGATGCTGCCCGTAGCCGGGCCACTGCGGCAGGGATCTCGGTAGCGTCCAGCGTCGCCGCTCTCGTGCAATCGAGCGATGTCGTTGTTCTGTCACTGCCCACGCCCGGCATCGTTGACGATGTCATTGATCAGATCGTTGCTGTCGGAGGCACTGCTCCGCTGGTCCTTGACACGAGCACAGTCGATCCACGTACCTCCGCCAGGAGTCAGCAGCTCTTGGCAGCAGCTGGCGGCGACTACGTCGACTGCCCAGTGCTGGGGCGCCCGGGTGCGGTGGGCCGGTGGACGTTGCCGCTCGGCGGTACTGCCTCCGCATGCGGCGTAGCGCAAGATGTCCTGGCGCCGGTCGCCTCCACGATCCTTCCCGTCGGTCCGGTCGGTAGTGGTGTCACTCTGAAGTTGCTGAACAATCTCATGCTCGGCACGATCAATGCCGTCACTGCGGAGGCGCTCGTCCTCGCCGAGGCGGCCGGGCTCGACCCGGGCGTGTTCGTCGATACGGTCATGAATTCCGGGGCAGCCTCTGTGAGCGGCCTTTTCAAGGAGGTTGCGCCGCGCGCTGTAGACGGGAACTTCGACGCCACGTTCTCCGTGCGACTCATGCACAAGGACAACGCGCTGGCCCTCGAGCTCGCGCGGCACCACGGGCTCAACCTCGCGGTGGCTACGGCGGCCCAAGAGCTCAACTCGCAGGCGATCGAGTCAGGTCACGGTGACGAGGACTCTGTAGCCGTGATCAAAGTGCTCGAGTCGTTGAGCGGGTGCGTGGCTCGCCGGCACGGAGCCAGTCACTGAGAGCACGACGGAGCGCCTGCCCAAGGGCCGCTTCTAGTGGTGTTCGCACCATCCGACGGTCTTATTCGTCGTCAGCCGACCACGCAGGCGCTCGCCGGGGGTATCCCGGGCGAGCGCCCACGTGGTCGGCTGTTGAGATGCCGGGCGACCTCATCGAGGGTCTCGGAACCGGGGGCTTCCAGAGGTTCGGGTCGTTGGGGCACGCACTGGCGCAGCACGTCGTCGTTCAAGACGCGTTGACAAGCCAGCGTGGGTCATAGAGCTGGTCAGGTGGCTGGTGCTGCGCTTACGAGCTCAGCGATGTCTTGACGCACGCGAGCCACGTGGGCGGTAGCCGCGGCGCAGGCGGCGTCGGGGTCTCGGGCGGAGATTGCGTTGAAGATCTCTCGGTGCTCGGTGAGTGCGCGCTGGTGCCATACCGGCGTCGCCGAGAGCATTGCGATCGTGATCTTGCCCTGGACGCGCTCGAGCGAGTCGCTCAGCTCTTTGTTCCTTGCTGCTGACCTGATCAGCGCGTGGAACTGCATGTCGAGCTCAATGTGAGACTCCGACCGCTCGACGGCCTTCTCGTGCTCGTTGAGCGTCTTGCGAAGCGCCGCGAGCTCGTCCGGGGTGACCCGCTCGCACGCGAGGCGAGCCGCGAGGCCTTCGAGGGCTCCCCGAACCTCGTAAAGGGGCACGAGCGCTGACGGATCGAGGCTGGTGACGACGGCCCCCTTGTGGGGGGCCTCGGTGGCGAGGCCCTCCTGGACCAGCCGTTGGACAGCCTCACGCACGGGGCTGCGGCTGACGGCGAGCTGGTCCGCGAGGCTGGGGATGCTGAGCTTGGTGCCGGGTGCGATCTGCTTGGTGAGAATCGCACGGTGCAGGCGGTCGTAAACGTCGTCCGCGACGCGCGGGCGTGGCGTCACTTCTTCGAGGTTGAGCATCACGGAGTCATCGGCCTCTCGGACGTGTTTGTCCCGGATCGCCGAGTCTACATGCAGATCCCGCTGCGGGTTGGTGTGTCACCGCGAGCTTTCGTTTGACCAGAATTCACCGAGGGCGCGTGCCAGGATCGTTTTGGGTGGTTGTCCAAGCTCGTCCGCTGCCACGGCGATGTCGTCCCACTCGGGCTGAGCGTTCACGGTCACGCCGTCGTGGGCTGCGAGCTTGACGCGGATGAGCTGCCCGTCGACCGTCACGGTCGTTGTCTCGCGCTCGAGCGCGTATTTCGCAACCCGGTACGCGCGCAGACCGATCGCAGAGGTCCGCGTGAAGATGATCGAGCGCATGGCGGCTGCCGCGGACGGTGTCGTGAGCACACTCAGCGTGTGGGCGGACCGCCCCTTCTTCATGACGATCGGCGTCAGCCACGCGTCCTCCGCCCCTGCTGCCAATAGCGAGGACAGGACGTCGGGCCATATTCTGCCGTCGAGATCGTCGATGTTGGACTCCATGACGATGCTCTCGGAAACGGCGGTGGTGGCAGGGGCGCTAGGCCCAGCCGTGACGCCCGCGTTCGTGCTGTTAAGCGGTGTGCCAATCACAAGTCGAACGACGTTGGCCCGGTCCGCGATGTCGCGGGTTCCGGCGCCGAAGCCCTGGCGAACGACGTGGAGCGGCGGCTGATCACCCCAGGCGCTGGCCAACGCGGTGACCAGTGCAGCCCCTGTCGGTGTGGTGAGCTCCTGCTGGACGGGCCCGCCGTAGCAGGGGACGCCCTTGAGCAGCTGGACGACGGCGGGTCCGGGCACAGCAAGAGTGCCGTGCGCGGCCTGAACAGTGCCGCCGCCCAGTGCGAGCGGAGAGATTACGAGCCGGTCCAGACCAAGGTGGGCGAACCCGGCGCATACGCCGACGACGTCGGCGATGGCATCGAGTGCACCGACCTCGTGGAAGTGGACGTCCTCCGGAGCGCTGTCGTGCACGGTGCCCTCGGCGCGGGCGAGGGCTTCGAAAGCACGCAACGCCTGTTCGCGGCCAGGGAAATCGACGTCCTGGAGCATCGCGCGGATATCGCGCCAGGTCCGGTGGTGGTGAGACTCGTCGACGTCAACGTGCACCTTGGTTGCGGCGATACCGGCCTTCACGACCCGTTCGCGCCGAAGGACGATGCGCTCCGGCGCGACCGACGCGACCGCGGCATCGATGACCGACAGCGGAACGCCGGCGTCGACGAGCGCGCCGAGGAGCATGTCGCCGCTGACCCCCACCGCGCACTGCAGCCACCCGATCATCGTGCGCCCACCCGTGGCTGTGCCCGGCGTGCGATGCGAGCGGCATGGACTCCGGCGCCGAAACCGTTGTCCACATTGACGACGACGATGCCGGGTGCGCACGAGTTGAGCATGGAGAGCATGGCAGCGTATCCGTGGGCCCCGGTCCCGTATCCCGTCGAGGTCGGTGCTGCGACGAGGGGAACCCCGGTGAGCCCGCCGACGACGCTCGGCAGGGCGCCTTCCATCCCCGCGACGACGACGAGGGCGTCGGCCTCGTCGAGACGGTCGCGGACAGCGAGGATCCGGTGGAGTCCTGCAACGCCGACGTCGTTGATGCACTCGACGCCCGCGCCGTGCGCCGTTGCGGTCACAGCAGCCTCACCGGCGACGGTGGAATCGGCTGTGCCCGCGCTGAGCACGAGGACCAGGCCTCGAGGTTCAGGTAATGGACCGAGCAGCGCGGTTCGAGAGGTGGCGTCGACGACGGCGTCGGGCAGTTCGGCACGCACCGCAGCGAGAGTTGCGGTGTCGAGGCGCGTCGCGAGGATGGCCCGGTCGTTGGTCTCTCGTGCGAGAGCTCTGAGGATGGAGACGACTTGTGCGGGCGTCTTCCCCTGGCCGTAGACGACCTCCGGATCCCCGGTACGAGACGTCCGCCCGATGTCGAGGCGGGCGAACCCGAGGTCGAGGATCGCGTCCGGACTGTGTCGGCCCTGCGTGGTCTTGGAGCGTGAGTCCTTCGTTGTCATGGCCGCGTCAGCCTCGCGTGGCGGTGAGGTGGAAGGCCGGCTTGCTCAGCTCGGGGACCACGAGGACTCGGGGTTCACGCCCGAGGCTCGCCCGGGCTTCGCGTAGCGCTTCCTCGACGGTTGATGTCGTCCGGGCACCCATGGCTCGGGCCAGACCTGGCTTCTTTGCTCCAGCGACATAGATCGCACTGGAGTGTTCCCGGGCGAGTCCGCCCATGTAGATCATGGAGAAGGCGTGGAACGGGTGGTACCCGAAGTTGTTCCGGTACTGGTAGATCCACTCGGCATCGGTTGCCAGTCCTTCTTCGTGCTCGCGCATGTCGGCTGGGTGCTGGCAGCCCTGCAGGAGCTCAAACGCTGCCTCGTAGGGCGGAAACTCCGAGGAGTTGAACCAGCCGTCGCAGACGGATGCCGCGATGACGACCGGCTTGTCGACTAGGGCCTTCTTGGCGCGCACGACGCTCGCTCCGATAGCTTGCATCATGAGCACGGGGTTGCTGCCCATGCCTGCCCCGTAATGGAAGTTTCGCGGCATGCCGACGATGAGGATGTCGGCTGGCTCTATGTCGAGCTGCAGATCGGTACGAGCGGTCGCGAGCGGCCAAGACGCCTGCTCCACCTCCGGGATGGTCCCGGCGAACACTCCGAGCTGTCGCGACCGGGAGTCGAGGACGGCGTCGACGCTGAAGAACGGCCTGGCCATGGCCTCCTCCATGCGGCGTCCGATGGCGGTGAGTTGTGCGCGGAAGCGGCTGGACGTGGAGGCGGGCACGAAGTCGTCGCGGTAGAGGCTGCGGGGGGAGTGGTGTGACGCGATGGAGCGCCAGGATGTCAGACCGGTCGCCGGCATCTTGTACCCACCACTGAAGCCACCGTACGGGTTGCCAGCGGTGTGACCGATGAGGACGGCAAGGTCGGACTCGATGACGGTCCTGTTGGCTTGGACGGCGTCGCCGAGCGCAGACTCGCCGAGGTCGACCATGTTCCCGGGGTCCTCGGCGTCATGGTTGACGAGGTTCTCCGCCGGGATGCGGTCGAGAACATCCTGGCCGAGGTAGTCGACCATCTCCGCCAGGCGATTCTTGCGGTGGAGTCCGATGGCGCACACGAGTGTGATGTCACGGGGGTCGACCCCGGCTGCCTCCAGCTGGTCGAGGATGAGGGGTAGCGCGACCTTGCGGTGCGCGGTGGCGTGGGTGCCGCCCTTGACACGGTCGGGGAATGCCACAGCGACCTTGGAGCCAGGGCCGACGAGCGCGCTGATCGGCGGTGTGCCGAGAGGGGAAGCCAGTGCTAAGCGCGTCGCACCGATCGGGTCCTCCAGTGCTGGAGGTTCGTGGTGCGCTGCATCGGCCCGCACGACGGTCGCATCATCTGGCAGCTCGACAACTACGTGGCCGTCTCCGTACTCAAGTGTCTCGCGCATCTCTGTCCTCTCATTGGCGGGCTATGACTAACTTCATGTTACATGTAGATTGAACTTGCAGGTCGCCGATACCCGGCGTCGGTGGTCACGGACAGGAGACGTGAAATGAGTGCAACGACGCTCGCAAGCGCTTTGTACGACCCGTTTCGGGAACTTCCCGACGACGAGGAGCAGTGCGCAGTGCGGTTCGCCGACGCGATCAGTCACACCGCGAAGGTCGCGGTCGCGTTCTCCGGGGGGGTCGACTCGAGCGTCGCGCTCGCGCTCGCCGTCCGGAGCAAGGGCGCGGACCAGGTCATCGCTGTGCTCGGTGTGAGCCCGAGCCTGGCCAAGGCCGAGCGCGAGCAGGCTCATCACGTCGCGTCCGTCATGGGCGTCGTGCTTGTCGAGGTGCTCACGCAAGAGATGGATGACCCGAGGTACGTGGCGAACGACGCAGACCGATGCTATTTCTGCAAGCATGAGCTCTACTCGCGGTCCGCTCTCGAGAGCGTCTCCGCGACGGGAGCACACGCTCTGCTGAACGGAGACACCGCCGACGACGCCGTGACCACCGACCGTGCAGGCCGCCGAGCGGCCCTCGAGCTCGGTGTCATCTCGCCCCTCGTTGATGCTGGGATCGGTAAGACGCACGTGCGGTCGATCGCGCGCAGCCTCGGTCTGCCGGTCTGGGACAAGCCATCGTCCCCGTGTCTCGCCAGTCGCATCCCGCGCTCGGTCCCGGTCACCATCGGACGACTGCAAGAGGTCGAGCGGGCCGAGGACGGGTTGCGCGCGCTCGGACTGCGTGAGCTGCGCGTGCGCCACCGTGAGGGAACCGGCCTCGTCCAGCTCGGTCCGAACGAGGAGGTGCTCGCCCAGGACGCGGCCGTCCGCGCCGACATCGAGAAGGCTGTCCGGGATGCCGGGTTCCAGCATGTCGAGATGTCTCCGCAGACTTTGCGCAGGGCATGACCGGAAATGCGGCCAAGGCGCCACGTGCCCGGTTCCCTCGCTCCGTGTACGGGTTCGGCATCGAGCCTGACGTGCGTTTCACGTTCGCAAACGAGAGAACTTTCCTGGCCTGGGTGCGCACCGCGCTCGCACTCGACGCTGCTGGCGTCGCGCTCCAGGCGTTCGCGTTGCCCATCGATGGAGGAATGGCCAGAGCCGCTTCCTTTGTCTTTGTCCTCCTGGGGACAGCGGCGCCCGCACACGCGTGGATCAGCTGGACTCGGGCCGAGCGTGCGATGCGCCAGAGTCGACCCTTGCCGGCGCCCGGGTTCGCGAGCTGGTTGGGACTGGGGACTCTCGTGGGGGGCTTGCTCGTGCTCCTCGGGCTCCTCCTCGGATGACCACGGTCCGCACCGTCTTCGACGACGGGCTGCAACCAGAGCGCACCGCACTCGCTTGGCGCCGTACGGCGCTCGCACTCGCGACCGCGGGAGCGGTAGGCGCCCGGCTGCTCATGCCCGTCCTGGGGTGGAGCGCGGTTGCACTCGGCTCAGTCGTGGTTCTCGGCTCTGTCGCTGTCCAGGCGTGCGCGACCGCACGGTACTCAGGGATCAACCACTATGTCGTCCTTGGCACTCGGCAGGCGCTCCCCGACGCGCGGCTGCCTGCCCTCATGGCAGTGCTGGCGGTCATGACGAGCGGCGGCGCCCTGACCTATCTGATCTGGCAAGTGTGATCCAGGCCGGACACGAACGGAGGACACCATGAGTTCACTCACGGAGCGTGCCATGTGTTGCAGTGGACGCAGGACGTTGAGGCGCCCCTCAGGGCTCAGGGCCTGTGCGCTTCTCATCGCCGCTGTGCTCGCAGCTACGGCGGGTTGCGCGGACGTGACACGTACCGGCGCGGTCGACGACCGGTCCGACGCACTCGTCCTTGCAGACGGGTACGAGACGGAGGCGCTCAACCCGGTTGCTGGACACGGCGCCAACGGGGCCTCACGGTTCTACGATGGGCTCGTCCGGCTTGGAGCCACGACCGACGACGGCATCCCGACGCTGGAACCCGCTCTGGCCGCCAGCGCTCCGCAGGCCAACTCGGACGCGACAGTGTGGACGGTGCGCCTGCGCGAGGGGACGACCTTTCACGACGGCAGCGCATTCGGAGCCGAGGATGTCGTGGCGACCTATCAGGCAGTCATCGACCCCGCTGTCGCGTCCCCGTTGGCGTCCAACCTGTCGATGCTCGACTACGTCGAGCAGGTCGACCAACACACTGTCGAGTTTCACCTCGACGCAAGCTATGTGCCCTTCGCCAGCAAGCTGTTGCTCGGTATCGCACCGAGCGAGGCGGTCGAGCTCGGGACCCCCGTCGAACGGTGGGCACTGAACACCGAGCCGATCGGCACGGGGCCGTACTCGCTTGACGCACTCCGCGGCGACCAGGCCGTGCTCATCGCGAATCCCAACTACTGGGATGGAGCGCCCGAAGTCAGACAACTGACGCTCGTGACCGTCCTCGACGACAACACACGGGCCCAGCGGATGGCAGCCGGCGATTTCGATGGAACGACGCTTCCACCGTTGGTGGCTCGCACATTCGAGCACGACGACGACATCCAGGTGGTGAGTTCCAGGAGCGCAGACTTCCGCTCCGTCACGTTGCCCACAGGGAATCCTGTCACGCGCGACCCTGCTATCCGGATGGCGCTGAACCTGGGTGTCAATCGCGACTCCGTCGTCGAGCACGTCCTCGGCGGGTACGGCACCGCTGCATCGACCCCCGTCCCCCCGGCCTTCGGGGACCTGTATGTTCCAGACGCCCGCTTCGAGTACGACCCCGACCGCGCCCGGGCGCTCCTTGACCAAGGTGACTGGGTACCGGGGGCGGACGGGATTCGCGAGAAGGACGGGCAGCGGGCGGAACTCACGCTGATGTACTTCCCCGAAGACACCCTGCGCCGGGACCTCGCCACTGCGTTCACCAGCGACGCGCTCGTGCTCGGCATCGAGGTCACTCCGGAGGCTGTCGATCGATCCGCGTTCCAGCCGCGGTTGTCGACTGATGCCGGGGTCGTCGGCGGTGGCGACTACCCGTTCGACCCTGACACGCACCTCTTTCCTGTCCTATCGTCCTCCTTCAACGCGGACGGCGTTGGCGGCGCGTTCGACAACCCGGGCGAGTACAAGAACGCATCCGTTGACGCCGCGCTCGAGTTCGGCAGGACGTCCACTGACCCCATCAAGCGCGCCGAGGCGTATCGAGCGGTGCAGCTCGAGTACATCGCGGATCCAGCCCAAGTCACCCTCGTGTTCCTCGACCACGTGTACGTGATGCGTGACAACGGGTGGCACGGGTTCGAGACCGTTCTCGAACCTCATTCCCACGGCGTCAGCTGGGGGCCGTGGTGGAGCGTGGCACGGTGGACGCGGGACGCATGAGGTTGACGGTTGCGCGGATCGCCCTGCGGCGCCTCGCTGCGGCGGTACCCGTCATGCTCGCGGTCTCCCTGGCCGTGTTCGCGCTCGCCGCAGCCTCGCCGTTTGATCCCCTGGTCGGGTATTTCGGTGACCAGTACTTCACAGCGAGCACGGCTGCACAGGAAGCCACGGTCGAGGAACTCGGCCTCGACGAACCCTGGCTGGTCCAGTACCTCCAGTGGCTTGCCCAGCTCGTCAGCGGGGACCTTGGCATCTCCCGCTCGTTCGGACAACCGGTCGTCACAGTCCTCGCCGACCGACTCCCCGCCACGTTCCTGCTGATGGGGACGGCCATGCTGATCGCGGTACCGACCTCGCTCGTTCTTGGAACCTGGGCAGCGTGCAGGCCCGGAGGTCTCAGTGATCGGGCGATCACGTGGAGTGCCACTGCGGTCCAGGGCATCCCTCCTTTCCTGCTCGCGATGATCTCGGTCGTCACGCTGAGCGTCGGCCTGCGGCTCCTGCCCGTCGGAGGCCTCACCGATGCAGGAGAAGTCGTCGGCCTTGTGCAGGTCGCCCGACACCTCGTTCTCCCCGCAGGCGTCCTCGCCGTGTCGATGATGCCTTGGCTCGTGCTCCACCTCAGAGAGTCACTTGCGGCTTCCTTGGCGGAGGACTATGTGCGCGGCGCACGCTCCCGCGGACTCACTGAGGGCACCGTTCTCCTTCGGCACGCTCTGCCCACCGCGCTCTTGCCGTTCGCGACGGTCGTCGGCTCAAGGATTGCCGAACTGGTCGGTGGTGCCATCGTGGTTGAGGAGATTTTCTCATGGCCGGGTCTCGCTCAAGCAGTCGTGACAGCGGCCCAGCGTGTCGACTTCCCGCTCCTCGCGGCGCTGTCCTTGCTCGCGACGGCGGCCGTCCTGCTCGGTTCCCTGGTCGCTGACGTCGTCTATGCCGTGCTCGATCCCCGGGTCAGTATCAATGCTTGACGCACCTTGGCGGGTGGCATCGAGCCCGCGCATGCTCGCGCATCCCGCCAGACGGACCGGGGTGTGGATTCCGTGCACGGTTCTCGCGGTCGTCGTCCTCTACGCCGTCGTGGTACCCGCAGTGCTGCACGTCGATCCACGGGAGGCGGACTTCTCTGCAGCGCGCACCACTCCCTCGGCCACCGCGTGGTTCGGCACCGATTCCGCGGGCCGTAGTCTCTTCGTCCGGGTTGCCGAAGGGCTGCGAGTCTCGCTGCTCGTCGCTGGCGCCAGCGCCCTTCTTGCCGCGACGCTCGGCGCAGTCGTCGGCGCGCTGAGCGCTGTGGCCGGCGGGCTCGTAGACGCCGTAGTCATGCGGTGCATCGACACTGTGAACGCGGTGCCGCACCTTCTTACGGGAGTCGTAATTGTCGCCCTCTATCCGGGGAACGTCTGGGTCATCATGCTGTCGATTGCTCTGACGCATTGGACCCAAGTCGCTCGTGTCGTCCGCGCTGAAGCGCTCTCGCTGCGATCGCGTGAGTTCATCGATGCGGCAATTTGCGGTGGGTCGTCTCGCTGGTACGTCACGCGGCGCCATGTGCTGCCCGCCGTCCTACCGCAGGCGATCTTGTGCAGCGCGCTCATGGTCCCGCACGCCGTATGGCACGAGTCGACCTTGAGCTTCCTCGGTCTCGGGCTCGCCCCGCACCAGGCGAGCCTGGGCACCCTCCTTGAGGACGCTCGCACATCGATCCTTCTTGGCGCATGGTGGACCTTGGCTTTCCCAGCAGCGGCATTGCTGGTCACCACCTTCGCCGTCACGACCCTCGCACACCACGTGCGTCCGGTGTCCGCGGGCGCCGACCAGCGGAGTGCCGCGTGACCGCGCCGGTGATCGAGACACGCGCTCAAGCCGTCGTTCCTCACGCGGCATTCGGGGACTGTGCACGCGTCGCACCGGACGCGGCGCTCACCGTGAGCGACCTCGGTGTCCGGCTCACGACCGGTCGGCGCCGCCGACAGCGCATCCATGCCGTGACAGACGTCTCTCTGACGCTCCGAGCTGGCCAGGTCACCGTGCTGGTGGGGGAGAGCGGCTCAGGAAAGTCCACCCTCGTCTCCGCGCTGCTCGGACTCCTCCCGCCGAATGCGAACATTCGCGGCCGGGCGATCCTCGCGGCACGCGGTGGGGCCCCGAGCGTCGATCTCCTCGCCATCTCGGATCGCACGTTCGCGACGCGTGTCCGCGGTCGCCGGATCGCCTACGTCCCCCAGTCGGTCGCAACCCACCTCACACCTGTACGGACAGCCTTGAGCCAACTGGCTGAGACTGTCAGGACGCTCGAACCCGACGTGGGGGACGTCGCCGGACGCGTCCGGGAGATCGCCGATCGGGTGCAGCTGGATGCCGGCGACCTGCGGCGGTACCCACATGAACTCTCGGGAGGGGTGGCTCAGCGCGTCGCGATCGCCATGGCACTCGTTGGCAACCCCGACGTTATCGTGGCCGACGAGCTCACAACGGGGCTCGATCATGCGCTCGCAGATCTGGCCGTCGATGGGCTCCGTTCACTGGCGGACGAGGGTCGGACTGTCCTTCTCGTGACGCACGACCTCAGGGCGGCGGGGCGGGTAGCAGATGAGCTGGCTGTCATGTATGCGGGACGGCTTGTCGAGGTCGGCCCGGCGCTCGAGGTGCTGAACAATCCCTGGCACGACTACACCTCGGCGCTTCTCGGTGCGCTCCCGGAGAACGGTCTTGTCCCGATGCCCGGGGACCCGGCACAGGTGACGTCGGAGGAGTCGGGCTGTCTCTTTCATGAGCGAGTGCGCGGAATCTGTGATGGTTCGACCGCCCGGCAGATTGGCGCTCGCAGGGTCGCGTGCGGTCAGGGTGTGCTCGGTGATGCACGCCAGGCGACAGAATCAGGGAATGGCGCGTGCTGAGCGTTCGTGGACTCGTCGCGGGGTACGTCCACGGGCACCCGGTGCTCGACCGGATTGAACTGGACCTCGCCCGTGGAGAAATCGTCGGACTGGCAGGGGAGAGCGGCAGCGGCAAGTCGACGCTGGCGCGAGTCTTGTGTTTCCTCCTCAGACCCTGGGAGGGAGAGGTGCTGCTCGACGGTGAGCGCGTGACCAGCCAGCGGTACGGGGTCGCACGGCCTCGGCGAACCGCAGTCGGAGTCGTCTTCCAGTCTCCGCGCCACTCGGTCGATCCGCGACTGATGCTTCGTGAAGTGATCCTCGAACCGCTGCGTTCCGCACGCACACCTCGGGCGGATCAGGAAGAGAGGCTGACGGAGCTCCTCCCCATGGTTGGCCTCACGGCGTCTCTCATGGACAGGCTTCCACACGAAGTGAGTGACGGGCAGCTGCAACGTGCATGCCTCGCGCGGGCGCTCGTCCTGCGGCCACGGTATCTCGTGTGCGACGAGATGACGGCGATGCTCGATGCACCATCGACAGCGCGGATCGTGCGGTTGATCAAGGAGATCGTGGAAACTGATGGAACCGGGGTTCTCATGATCAGCCACGATGAACGCCTGCTCGACGTGTCCTCGGACAGGCTGGAGCGTCTGGGTCGCAATGGGCGGCTGGTGCGATAGAGCGGAGCGGACCAGCCTGACGATTGCTGCCTCTCACGGTCGGTGCCGCTCACCTAGCGGTGGTCCACAGCGTGTCCGGTCTGGTGCCGGTCCGCGCTGTCCTCGTCGTCGGACCCCTCGAGGATGCCGCGGGCGGACAACGCATCACCCGTGGTGTGGGCGCGCGCGACGGCGCGGAGCGCGAACGGCACGAGCAGTGCGCGGAGGTTGCGCTCGAGACCGCGCGCCCGGGCGGCGTCGCGCACCTCTGCGGTGATGGAGATGAGAGCGGGGATGGAGCGGAGCATGAGGGCGATGGCTAGGGCGAGTGCTTGCGGGTCGAGCCCCACTCTGCGCAGCGGGCGCGCAGCCCGGACGAGCACGTCGATCATCCGGTCGGTGCGTGTCGTCGCCGTGACGACGGTCGCGAGCACGACGAGCGTGACGAGCGTCCCTGCCGTGACGGCGCCCTGGTGCCAGTCCCTCGACCACCACTGGTACAGCCCGAGGAGGCCCGCGACGACGAGGATGGGGAGCAGCGAACGGAGGGTGCGCCCGAGCGGCAGGCGGGCGACGGCGATGAGGCTCAGGGCTGCGACGAGTGCGCCGCCGACGACGGCGGGGTCGCGCGCGAGGGACAGCGCGACCGACACGACGAGCAGGCCAAGGAACTTCGGTCCGGGTGCGAGGGTGTGCAACCACGAGGTCCCGGGGGTGTAGATGCCCAGCGGCCCCGCCCAGGGGGGCCGTTCGGAGCGGCGCCGGCGCCTCATCGGTCGTCTGCGGCGCTCCACCGCTGGGACATGAGCTGCCGGTAGTGGGAGACGGCGGGAGCGGGAGCGCCGTCGAACACGACGGCTCCGCGGTCGACGACGAGCACGCGCTCGGCGCGCGCGGCTGCGTCGAGGTCGTGGGTGACCTGGATGACCTGCTGGTCCACGGATGCGAGCAGCTCGTCGACATGGGTACGCCACCGCAGGTCGAGGAGCGTCGTCGGCTCGTCGCACACAAGGATGCGAGGTTCCGTCGCAAGCACCCCTGCGAGGGCCAGGAGCTGCTTCTGCCCACCGGAGAGGGCATGGATGCTCACGTCGGCGAGATGGGCGAGGGAGAACCGTTCGAGGATCGCCCGTGCCCGGGCGTCCCGCTCCCGTCCTGAGAACCCGAGACGGCGCAGGGAGAGGCCGATGTCCTCGACGGGCGTGGGCATGACGAGCTGCGCATCCGCATCGCTGAACACGAAGCCGACCATCCGCCGCACGCGAGCACCGTCGTCGTGGGAGTCGAGCCCGTGGACCCGGACGTAGCCGGTCGTCGGGACCGCGAGGCCGTTGATGAGCCGGGCGAGCGTCGACTTGCCGGACCCGTTCGCACCTATGACGACGATGCGGCGCTCGTGGAGCGTGAGCGTCGTCCGCTCGAGGATCGTGATCTCGTCAGGGGCACGCTTACGAGTGGCGCGGCCGCCGCCGGTGCCACGGACGACGACGCTGGCGTCGTCGAACTCGATCACGAGGACGTCACGGCCGTCACGGGCGACGGGTGCGACGCGGGCGGAGGTCGGGGAACGCCCGCAGGACAGCGGTCGCCACGATGGCCGCCACGGCGCTCTTGACGAGGTCACCGGGGATGAAGACCGCATCGGAGACGACGGCCTCGGCGAAGGACTGGTTCGCGTGCCACATCCACCCGAGGATGCCGAGGGGGTGGATGGTCAGCATGCTCGCGGCGACGCAGGACGCGAACGTCAGGCCGGTCTGCGCTGCGCGGCTCGCGCTCGCCGGGATCCGGGCCACGAGGGCGCCCGCGATCATCGCAGCGAGGGGGAACGCGGCGATGTACCCGGCGGACGGGGTGAGGAACACGCCAGGCCCGGAGCGTCCCTGGGAGAAGATCGGGACGCCGGCCACCGCGACGGCGATGTAGAGCAGCACCGCGAGGGCAGCCCGCCGCCAGCCGAGGACCGCGCCGGTGAGCATGATGGCGAACGTCTGGAGCGTGATCGGCACCATCGACCCGCCGACGTTGATCGCGGGGAGGATCGCGCACACGGCGATGAGCGCCGCGAAGGTCGCGATGAGGGCGATGTTCGTCGCGGGGGAGGAACGGACGATCTCCCGGCGCACCGGTTCCTGCGCGTCGTCGTGCTGAGCCGCGGGGTATGGATCATCTGGCGTCGGGCTGCTCGTCGCCGGGCTGTGGGGGGTCGTCGTCTGTGCGCGTGCCGTGTCCTTCATCGCGTCTCCCATGGGACTCGGGGCCCTCCGCTCGTGCGGGACGTGCGCGGATCACACGTGTGATCGGTGCAGCTGGTGCCTGGTGAAGGCTATCGACCGATAGAATCGATGGCGTTTGTGCCCGCCCCCAACACTTGTGGGCATCCTACGGAGGAAACCTCAGTGATCACTGCTCACGCCGTCGAACTACGCTTCGGCGCCCGGGTGCTCCTCGAAGAGGCTTCTTTTCGCATCGCTCCGGGCGACCGGATCGGTCTCGTCGGGCGCAACGGCGCCGGCAAGACGACCCTGACGAAGACCCTGGCGGGGGAGACACTCCCCACCAAGGGCCAGATCACCCGCACGGGTGACATCGGCTACCTTCCCCAGGACCCGCGGACCGGCGACATGGAGATGATCGCCATGGACCGGGTCCTCTCGGCCCGCAACCTCGACAAGCTCGTGCGGCAGATGCGTGAGACCGAGGGCGCGATGGCGAGCGCCGACGAGGAGACCCAGCTCGCGGCGATGGAGCGGTACCCGGCGCTCGAGGAGCGCTTCACCGCTGCCGGTGGGTACGCCGCGGAGAGCGAGGCCGAGCGCATCGCCTCCAACCTCGGCCTCGACGAGCGCGTGCTCTCCCAGCAGATCGGGACGCTCTCCGGCGGTCAGCGACGCCGGGTCGAGCTCGCCCGCATCCTGTTCTCGGGCGTCGGCACGCTGCTGCTCGACGAGCCCACGAACCACCTCGACGCCGACTCCATCGTCTGGTTGCGCGAGTACCTCAAGAGCTACGCCGGCGGCTTCGTCGTCATCAGCCACGACAACGAGCTCATGCGAGCCACCGTCAACAAGGTGTTCCACCTGGACGCGAACCGTGGAGAGCTCGACCAGTACAACCTCGGCTGGGACGCCTACCTCCTGCAGCGGGAGACGGACGAGCGCCGCCGCCGCCGCGAGCGGACCAACGCCGAGAAGAAGGCGTCGGTGCTGCTCGTGCAGGCCGAGAAGATGCGTGCCAAGGCCACCAAGGCCGTCGCAGCCCAGAACATGATCCGCCGCGCCGAGCGCATGCTCAGCTCCCTCGAGGGCGAGCGCGCGAGCGACAAGGTGGCCAAGCTGCGGTTCCCGACTCCCGCCCCCTGCGGGCGCACGCCCCTGACAGCCTCGGGCCTGAGCAAGGTCTACGGCTCCCAGGAGGTGTTCACCGGGGTCGACCTCGCGATCGACCGCGGCAGCCGCGTCGTGATCCTCGGCCTCAACGGTGCTGGGAAGACGACGCTGCTGCGCATCCTGGCGGGCGTCGAGGAGCCGAACTCCGGCGAGGTGCACCCGGGGCACGGGCTCAAGCTCGGGTACTACGCCCAGGAGCACGAGACCCTCGACATGAACCTCACGGTCGTGGAGAACCTGCGTCACAGCGCCCCGGACCTCACCGACGGCGAGGTGCGCTCGACCCTGGGGTCCTTCCTGTTCTCCGGTGACGACGCGAACAAGCCCACGAAGGTGCTCTCCGGCGGTGAGAAGACGCGTCTCGCGCTCGCTGCCCTCGTCGTGTCCTCGGCGAACGTGCTGCTCCTGGACGAGCCGACGAACAACCTCGACCCGGCATCCCGCGCCGAGATCCTCGGAGCGCTGAAGAGCTACGAAGGCGCCGTCGTCATGGTCACCCACGACCACGGCGCGGTGGAGGCGCTCGCCCCCGAGCGGGTGCTGCTCCTGCCCGACGGCGACGAGGACCTGTGGAACGACGGCTACGCGGAGCTCATCGAGCTCGCCTGACCCCGGCTCCCGCACAGCTGGTGCGAGCCGCGTCAGCTGTGCGGCACGAGCACGGTCAGCGCGCGCGGTGCGAGGCGATGAGGTCGTCCTCGTCGTCCTCCGCCGACCGTCCGCGCCCACGTCCGGGACCGCTGCCGCGCCCGGCGTGCGAGGGGTCGGCGAACGGGTGCGGGGCCCCGTCCAGGTCGGCGAGGACCTGCTCGTGCTTCTCCCGGCGCACGAGCACGACCGCCCCGATGCCGGCACCTGCCGCGAAGACCCACCACTGGAAGGCGTAGGACAGGTGGGAGCGCGGGTCGGTGTCGGGCTCGGGCAGCGGCCGCGGAGCGTCAGACGGCGCCGGCTCCTCCGTGGCGAGCGCACCGTACGCACCGTACGTCGCACCTTCCGCCCAGCCCGCCCCGTCCGGACCCGCCTCGAGCACCTGCGCGGTGTTGATCGCCTGGACCTGGCCGACCGGTGCGCCCCGCGACGAGGGGGCTTCGTCCGCGCGGAGCCGCACGACGATCTCGACCTCTCCGGAGGGCGGCAGCGGCATGTCCGCGCCCGTCGTGTCGCTCCGGTACTGCGACCATCCCCGGTTGACGACGAGCACGGTTCCCGAGTCCGTGACGAACGGGACGAGGACGTGCACGGCCGGCTGGCTGTCGACCGGACGGTTGCGCAGCAGCACGGTCGCCTCGGGGACATAGGTACCGCGCACCCGCACCGGCCGCCACACGTCGTCGTCGTCGACGGGTGAACCCACGTCGGGCAACAGCTCGGCGAGGTCCACGGGCTCCGCCGCGTAGTTGGAGGTGATGAGGTCGATCGCGGCGTCGCGCGCGACGTGCCGGTTCCACTGCCACCAGCCAGCGAGCACGCACACCGTCATGACGAGCGCGACGACGGACCAGAGGGTCACCCATTGCAACGGTGTGCGGGCGGGAGCGGGGGCGGGCGAGGTCAAGGCGTCGGGAACCGCTCGAGGTCGGTGACGGGCACGGTGCTGCGCAGGAACCCACGAGCTCCGAGGAAGGTCTCGAGGTGCTCGCGGTGGTCGCCGCACGCCAGCCACACCTTGCGGCGCTCGGGGGTGTGCAGCTTCGGGTTGTTCCACAGCAGACCCCACGAGGCGTCGGAGCGGCATCCCTTCGAGCTGCACACGAGGTCGTCGTCGGAGACAGGGTCTGCCAGACCCAGGAGGTCAACCACTGCGGTCCGTCCTGTCGTCGTGCGGGCTGGTGTCGTGCGTCGTCGTGCCGGGCGTCGCGCCGTCGGGCGGAGCCGTGGCATGGGACGGCAGCTGACGGTACTCCATGGGTGCGGGTGCGACGGAGCGCCGCGGACGGCCCGAGTTGGCGTCGATGACCGCGAAGTAGGGCAGGAGGACCGCTCCCGCGAGCAGGACCCACATGAGCGGTCCGTCGACGAAGACGGCTCCCGCGAAGCACGCCATGCGGATGGCCATCTGGATGAGGTAGCGCTTCGCCCGACGGGACTGGTCGTCGGCGAGCGACTCCGTGGCGGACGTGATGCTGTGCACCTCGACCGTCGCGCCCCCGCCAGTGCGGGGCCCGGAATGCCCGGCGCCACGAATCTTCACGCTGCCGAGTTTACGCCGGGTGTCTGGGCAGGCTCTGGGAGCAGGGGGACCGATGCTGTGACTCCCAGCACGTCCACGGGACCACCAGCCCTCCCCGGGGTGCGTCGCTTTGGAGGTTTCCCACGACCTGGGTCCGCGCAGTCGTGGGTCGACCCCTGAGCGTTCGGCACCGCCGTCGGCTACCGTTTTTATGCGGCGACGGAGGAGCTCCCCGCGCGCACCCCACTTGCTGCCTGTGTATGGAGGAAACCTGTGACTGCCGCTGAGGACACCACCAGGACGGCCCGTGTCGTCCTCGTGACCGGCGCGAACCGAGGCATCGGCCGCGCCATCGCCGAGCGTTTTGTCGCTGCGGGGGACCGCGTCGCCACCATCTACCGCAGCGGCGAGCTGCCCGAGGGTGTCTTCGGCGCGGTCGCCGACATCACCGACACTGCGGCCGTCGACGCTGCCTTCACGGCCATCGAGGCCGAGCTCGGACCCGTCGAGGTGCTCGTCGCCAACGCGGGGATCACCAAGGACCAGCTCCTCATGCGGATGACCGACGAGGAGTTCGAGAGCGTCGTCGACGTCAACCTCACGGGCACGTTCCGTTGCGTGCGCCGGGCGTCGAAGGGCATGATCCGGCTGCGCCGCGGCCGCATCATCCTCGTGTCGTCCGTGGTCGGACTGTACGGCGGCGCGGGTCAGGTCAACTACGCCGCCTCCAAGGCCGCCCTCATCGGGATGGCACGCTCCGTCGCCCGGGAGCTCGGCGCCCGCAACATCACGGCGAACGTCGTCGCACCCGGGTTCATCGACACGGACATGACGGCCCAGCTCCCGCAGGAGCGGCAGGACGCGTACAAGGCGATGATCCCGGCTGGTCGCTTCGCGCTGCCCGCCGAGGTGGCGGGCGCTGTGGAGTTCCTCGCGTCCCCCGACGCCGGGTACATCAACGGCGCGGTCATCCCGGTCGACGGCGGCCTCGGCATGGGTCACTGACCGCACCACCTTCGCACGGGCGTGGCCCGCGTCCCGGGAGGGGCGTCAGCGCTGCACGCCCGCCCACGTATATTCGGACGATGCGCACGGCTTGTTCCTCGCGCAGCGAGCTGACACGTGCACCACGTCTTTACCCTTACCGGAAGGAATCTGATGGGCCTGCTTGAAGGCAAGAAGTTGCTCGTGACGGGGGTCCTCACCGACCACTCGATCGCATTCCACGTCGCCCGCCTCGCACAGCAGGAGGGGGCCGAGGTCGTGCTCACGTCGTTCGGGCGTCAGTTCCGCCTCACGCAGGCCATCGCTAAGCGGCTGCCGGAGGCCGCGCCGGTCGTCGAGCTCGACGTGACCTCCGCCGAGCACCTCGCAGCGCTCGAGGGCGTCGTCCGCGAGCACGTGGACCACCTCGACGGTGTCGTGCACTCCATCGGGTTCGCCCCGCAGTCCGTCATGGGCGGCAACTTCCTCTCGGGCGAGTGGCCTGACGTCGCGACGGCGCTCGAGGTGTCGGCCTACTCGCTCAAGTCGCTCGCCGTGGCCACGAGGCCGCTGCTGAGCTCCGGCGGCTCCATCGTCGGCCTCACCTTCGACGCGCGGTACGCCTGGCCCGTCTACGACTGGATGGGCGTCGCCAAGGCGGCGTTCGAGTCCACGTCGCGGTATCTCGCCCGCGACCTGGGCCCCGAGGGCATCCGCGTGAACCTCGTCTCCGCCGGTCCGTTGCGCACGACCGCCGCGAAGTCGATCCCGGGCTTCGAGAAGATGGAGGGCGGCTGGCCCGAGCGCGCCCCGCTCGGCTGGGACCAGACGAACCCCGAACCCACGGCACGCGCCGTGGCTGCTCTGCTCTCCGACTGGTTCCCTGCGACCACGGGGGAGATCGTCCACGTGGACGGCGGAGTCCACGCGATGGGCCTGTGAGCTCGCCCGACCCCATGCGCCGGCTGGTCCTGCTCCGTCACGCGACGGCAGAACCGGCCGGCGCCGGTCATGACGCCCAGCGTCCGCTCGCGCTCGCGGGACGTCGGCAGGCGACCCGCGTCGGTCAGGGTCTGCTCCGTCGGGAGCTCCTCCCGGACGGGGTGCTGTGCTCCGACGCCGTGCGCACCCGTCAGACGTGGGACCTCGTGCGTGGCGGACTCGGCGGCGCCGAGCAGCACGTGACGATCGCGCCCGAGCTGTACGAGGCCGACGTCGCGCGTGTCCTGGCGCACGTCCGCGAGGTGCCGGACGACGTCCGGACACTGCTTGTCGTCGGGCACGAGCCGGTCATGTCGGCCGTGGGGGAGTATCTCGCGGGGCCGGGGTCCGACGGAGCGGCCCTCGCCCAGGCGCAGGTCGGGCTGCCGACGGCTGCCTACCTCGTCGTCGAGGTCAGCGGTGGTTGGAGCGGGATCGCTCGGAGTGCTGGCCTGCTCGCGGCGTTGGTGCACGCGGACGTCTGACCGCACGACCTCGGCACGGGTCAGGCAGTTCGCCGGGAGACCTCGTCGATGACGTCCAGCGCGGCGTCGAGGCGAGGTCCGTCGATCGCGTACGGAGCCTGCTCACGCACGAGCGGCTTCGCGGCGAACGCGATGCCGATGCCCGCCGCGGCGATCATGTCGAGGTCGTTCGCACCGTCACCGATAGCCACCGTGTGCTCCACGGGGATGCCGGCGTCGGCAGCGAACTCCCGCAGGCTCTGGGCCTTGTAGGCGCGGTCGACGACCTGCCCGGTGGTGCGCCCGGTGAGCATGCCGTCGACGACCTCGAGCCGGTTGGCGCGGAACAGGGTGATCCCCAGGGTCGCCGCGAGCGGAGCGACGACCTCGGTGAAGCCGCCGGAGACGAGGGCGACGATCCACCCGCGCCGCTGGCACTCCGCGACGAGCTCGCGCGCCCCGGGCGTGAAGCTCGTCCGGGAGAGCACGTCGGCGAGGACGCGCTCCGGGACGCCCGCGAGCGTCGCGACGCGCTCGCGCAGGGACGCGGCAAAGTCGAGCTCGCCGCGCATCGCACGCTCGGTCACAGCGGCGACCGCGTCCCGGGTGCCGGCGTGCTCCGCGATGAGCTCGATGACCTCCTGCGAGATGAGGGTCGAGTCGACGTCCATGACCACGAGCCGGCGCGGTCCCACGGCGTCGGACTCGTGCGTCGGGGTGGGCGCCGGGATGGACGGGGGTGTGCTCGACGTCTTCACCGGCCCAGAGTAGGACGTGGCCCGTGGGCTCCCTGCCGGGTGCCCACGGGCCGGACGTGCCCCGACGACCCGCGGCGGGTCGTCGGGTCCTGCTGTTCGACGCTGTGTCCTGCTACTCGACGATGGTGCCCTTGGGGACGACGGTGATGCCCGAGGGCGTCACCGTGAAGCCGCGTGCGCGGTCCTCCTCGGCGTTGAGCCCCACGCGCGCACGTTCCTTGATGACGACGTTCTTGTCGATGATGGCGCGGTGCACCTGGGCGTGCCGGTGCACGGCGACGTTGTCGAGCAGCACGCTGTCGGACACCGCGGCCCAGGAGTGGAGGTGGACGTCGGGGGAGAGGACCGACCCGACGACGGTCGCCCCGGAGATGAGCACACCGGGGGACACGATCGAGTCGGCGGCGTGACCGAGCCGACCGGCGCCGGCGTGCACGAACTTTGCGGGCGGGAGGCCGACGTAGCCGGTGTGCAGGGGCCACTGCGAGTTGTAGAGGTTGAACACCGGCGTCACTGCGATGAGGTCCTTGTTGGCCTCGTAGTAGGAGTCCACGGTCCCGACGTCGCGCCAGTAGTCGCGGTCCCGGTCGGTGGAGCCGGGGACGTCGTTGTGGATGAAGTCGTAGACGCCTGCCGTCCCCCGGTCGACGAAGTACGGGACGATGTCCCCGCCCATGTCGTGCTTCGAGGAGAGGTTCTCCGCGTCCTTGGTGACGGCCTCGACGAGCGCGTCCGCGTTGACGACGTAGTTGCCCATCGAGGCGAGGATCTCGCCGGGGGAGTCGGGCAGGCCGGTCGGGTTGGCCGGCTTCTCGAGGAAGGCCCGGATCTTCGTCTGGTCCTGCGGGTCGGTGTCGATGACACCGAACTCCGTCGCGAGGGCGATCGGCTGACGGATCCCTGCGACGGTCATCTCCGCGCCGGACGCGATGTGCGCGTCGACCATCTGGGAGAAGTCCATGCGGTAGACGTGGTCCGCGCCGACGACGACGACGATGTCGGGCCGCTCGTCCTCGATGATGTTCAGGCACTGGAAGATCGCGTCGGCGCTGCCGAGGTACCAGTGCTTGCCGACCCGTTGCTGGGCCGGGACCGGGGCGACGTAGTTACCGAGGAGAGCCGACATCCGCCACGTCTTGGAGATGTGGCGGTCGAGGCTGTGCGACTTGTACTGGGTGAGCACGACGATGTGCAGGTAGTGCGAGTTGACCAGGTTGGACAGGGCGAAGTCGACCAGTCGATAGATTCCGCCGAACGGCACGGCGGGCTTCGCCCGGTGCGCTGTGAGCGGCTTGAGCCGGTTTCCTTCGCCGCCTGCCAGGACGATCGCGAGAACTTTGGGGGCTGCCATGCCCCGACCTTATGGGTGCGGACGCCGCGGTGCATCAGAAGCGCTACCGTGTCGCACGTGAGAGTAGATCTGCTGACCCGTGAGTACCCGCCCCACGTCTACGGAGGCGCGGGCGTGCACGTCGCCGAGCTCTCCGCCGTGCTGCGCAGCCGCCTCGACGTGCGCGTCCGGTGCTTCGACGGACCGCGCACCGATCCGTCGACGCCCGCGGGCGTGACGGGGTACGCACCGCTCGCGGAGCTGACGGGGGCGAACCCGGCACTGGCGACGTTCGGGGTGGACCTGGCGATGGCGGGGGACGTCGCGGGCGCCGACCTCGTGCACTCGCACACCTGGTACGCGAACCTCGCGGGGCACCTCGCGGGTCTGCTCCACGGCATCCCGCACGTGCTGTCCGCGCACTCGCTCGAGCCGTTGCGCCCGTGGAAGGCGGAGCAGCTCGGTGGCGGCTACGCGCTGTCGAGCTGGGCGGAGCGCACGGCCTACGAGGGCGCCGCCGGGGTGATCGCGGTGAGCGCCGGGATGCGCGAGGACATCCTGCGGGCGTACCCGACGGTCGACCCGGCGAAGGTGCACGTCGTGCACAACGGGATCGACCTCACCGGGTGGCGCCGACCTGAGGGTGCGGAGGCGGAGCGCGCAGAGCGTGTGGTGCGCGCGCTGGGCATCGACCCGGAGCGTCCGGCGGTCGTGTTCGTCGGCCGTATCACCCGCCAGAAGGGTCTGCCCTACCTGCTGCGCGCGGCGGAGCGCCTGCCCGCCGACGTGCAGCTCATCCTCTGTGCCGGCGCCCCCGACACGCCCGAGATCGCCGCCGAGGTCTCCGGAGCCGTGGCGGAGCTGTCCACCCGACGCACCGGCGTCGTGTGGATCGAGGAGATGCTGCCGCGCCCGGACCTGTGCGCGGTGCTCGCTGCCTCGACCGTGTTCGTGTGCCCGTCCGTCTACGAGCCGCTCGGCATCGTCAACCTCGAGGCGATGGCCGTCGGGCTCCCCGTGGTGGGCAGCGCGACCGGAGGCATCCCCGAGGTCATCGACGACGGGGTCACCGGCCTCCTCGTGCCGCTCGAGCAGGTGCAGGACGGCACAGGCACACCGCTCGACCCCGAGCAGTTCGTCTCGGACCTCGCCGAGGCGCTCACCGCGGTCGTCACCGATCCGGTCCGGGCTGCCGGGATGGGGCGCGCGGCCCGGACCCGTGTCGAGGAGCACTTCGCGTGGGACGCCATCGGTGACCGCACGGTCGAGGTGTACGAGGCCGTTCTCGCAGGGGCGTGAGCCCTCTGCTCACCGTCCCTGCGTGACGAGGGTGGCGGCGGCCATCGCGCGGCGCGCCACGCGGTCGATCTCGCGCAGCGCGGTCGCGCGCTGGTCCGCCTGCCACATGTTGATCGCGCCACCGTCGTCGACGGTGGCGAGGTCGACGATCGCCCGCAGCCGCGCTGCGGACTGGAAGACGTGCGTGCGGCGCGGCTCGAGGGTCCTGGGCAGGAGCGCGCGGAGGTCGACGGGGTCCCGGAGCGCGATGATCGCGTCCTGGGCGTCCTCTCGCCACCGCGAGATGTCGAGCTCGGTGAGCGCCGCCGTGGCCTCGCGCAGCCCGCGCTGCAGCGCACGCTCCGCGTCACCGAGCGCGCCGACCGTGCCGATCGCGCGATGCTCCCACGCGGGGATGCGCGTCATCTGCCACGCGACGAGATGACCCGGCTCGAGTGCGCTGCCGAAGGTCTCGATCTCCGGGACGAGAGCCCAGTGCTCGAGCTCCTGCTGTTCGTGCGGGTCGTCTGACCGGAGTGTGACGAGGACGCACTCCTCAGCCTCGATCGCCGCTGAGCTCACCGCGGCAGGCGCCCCCATGACGTCCCCGGGCCCGGGGAAGAGGGCCATGGCCGCCGCCACCCGCCCGGTCCAGGACCGCAGCAGCGCAGCGAGGGTCGGGTCGTGCAGCCCGGTGGGGAGCTCACCGGCGAGCGTGTGAGGTTCATCATCCTGCACCACGGCCCGCAGGGCCTCGTGCTGGGATGCGTCGCCGGGGCGGACGGCGTGCACCCACAGGGCCAGGGACGCGGCGCGTGGCAGGATCGCGCCCGGTCCGGGTCGCGCGGCAGGAGGTGGAGACGTCACCGCACAAAACTACGCGACGGGCGTGTCCACGGATCAGCGGGGATGCGGATAGGGTCGGGGACCATGACCTGGGTTCTCGACCTGCAGAATGTCTCTGTCCGCCGCGCTGAGAAGAACATCGTCGACGACGTCTCCTGGCAGGTGGCGGAAGGTGAACGGTGGGTCGTCCTCGGCCGCAACGGTGCCGGCAAGACGACGCTTCTCCAGCTCGCGGCTGCACGCATGCACCCCACGACCGGCACCGCGAGGATCCTCGAGTCCCAGCTCGGACGCGTCGACGTCTTCGAGCTCCGGCCGCGGATCGGGCTCGCGAGCGCGGCGCTCGCCGACCGCATCCCCGCCTCCGAGCGCGTCCTCGACGTCGTCCTCACGGCCGCGTACGCCGTGACGGGCCGCTGGCGCGAGGCCTATGAGGACCTCGACCAGACGCGCGCCATGGACCTCCTCGCCGCGTTCGGGGTCGAGCACCTCGCCGACCGCCGGTTCGGGACGCTCAGCGAGGGTGAGCGCAAGCGCGTCCAGATCGCCCGGTCGCTCATGACGGACCCCGAGCTGCTGCTGCTCGACGAGCCCGCCGCCGGCCTCGACCTCGGGGGCCGCGAGGAGCTCGTCGGAGCACTCGCAGAGCTCGCCGCGCACCCCCAGTCGCCCGTCCTCGTCCTCGTCACGCACCACGTCGAGGAGATCCCGCCGGGCTTCACGCACGTCATGCTCATGCGGGACGGCTCGGTCCACAGCGCCGGTCCGGTCGCCGACGTCCTCACGGACGAGAACCTCTCGGCCGCCTTCGGCCTCGCGCTCGAGGTGACGCACGCCGACGGCCGCTGGTCGGCACGCGCTGCCTCTGTCGGGTCCGAGCCGGGTCGAACGCGCGGTCAGGCGCACTGACACCCCCGCTCGTCCTGTCAGGAAGCCGCCCTGTCCGGTAAAGTTCGGGTAAAGACGCAACGGAGCTGTCGAGAGGGGTCGTCATGGACTGGTACTGGTGGGTCGCCATCGCGCTCGTGCTCGTCGTCGTCGAGATGATCTCGCTCGACCTCATCCTCATCATGTTCGCGGGCGGCGCCGTTGCCGCGGCCGTGACGAGCCTGCTCGGCGGAGGGCTCGTCGTCCAGATCATCGTGTTCGGCGTGACGTCGACCGTGCTCCTCCTCGCGCTGCGTCCGTACCTCCTCGACCACCTGCGCAAGCGGGTGCCGCTCACCGAGACGAACGTCGCGGCGCTCACGGGCAAACCGGCCGTCGTCGTCGCGGCGGTCACGGACGACGCGGGCCGCGTCAAGCTCGAGGGCGAGGTGTGGAGCGCGCGTGCCGCGACGCCCGCCGTGTACGCGGTCGGCACGGACGTGCGCGTCGTGCGGATCGACGGGGCCACGGCCGTCGTCGAGGCCGAGCCCGCTGCTCCTGGTGGCACGGACCTGCGTTTCCCGCCCCGCGGCGTCTCCTGACGAGAGCCCGCCACAGACCACTCGATGTGCTCCCTGCAGGGAGCGCCCACTGGAAGGACGCGACCACATGGACGCAGACGGCGCACAGATCTTCGGCATCATCCTCGCGGCGCTCATCGCGCTCGTCTTCATCATCGCCCTCGTGCGCGCGGTACGCGTCGTGCCGCAGACCGTCTCGCTCATCGTCGAGCGCCTCGGTCGGTACTCGCGGACCATGGACGCAGGCCTGCACTTCCTCATCCCGTTCATCGACCGCGTCCGCGCCGGCGTCGACCTCCGCGAGCAGGTCGTGTCCTTCCCACCGCAGCCCGTCATCACCTCCGACAACCTCGTCGTGAGCATCGACACGGTCCTGTACTTCCAGGTGACCGACCCCAAGGCCGCGGTCTACGAGATCTCGAACTACATCACCGCGATCGAGCAGCTCACCGTCACCACGCTCCGTAACGTCATCGGCTCCATGGACCTCGAGCAGACGCTCACGAGCCGTGACCAGATCAACGGCCAGCTGCGCGGCGTCCTCGACGAGGCCACCGGCCGCTGGGGCATCCGCGTCAACCGGGTGGAGCTCAAGTCCATCGACCCGCCCCAGAGCATCCAGGGCTCGATGGAGCAGCAGATGCGCGCCGAGCGTGACCGTCGTGCAGCGATCCTCACCGCCGAGGGCTTCAAGCAGTCGCAGATCCTCACCGCCGAGGGTGAGAAGCAGGCCGCGATCCTGCGGGCCGAAGGTTCCGCGCAGGCTGCCATCCTCACCGCCGAGGGTGAGGCACGGGCGATCCTCCAGGTCTTCGACGCCATCCACGAGGGTGACGCCGACCCCAAGCTCCTCGCGTACCAGTACCTCCAGATGCTGCCGCAGATCGCGAACGGCACGTCCTCGAAGATGTGGATCGTCCCCACCGAGTTCACCGCAGCGCTGGGGTCGATCACGAAGGGCTTCGGTGGCGACACCGAGACGGCGCCCTCCGGTGGAGCTGGCGGTCCGTCGACCGGGGAGACGCGCCGCGAGCGGTCCGCCGCGTCGTTCAAGCCGTCCCTCGAGGACCCGACGCAGGCGCTGGCTGAGGCCCGTCGTCTCGCAGAGGCCGCGACGGCGGACGCGACGAGCGCCGGCATCGTGCCGCGCAGCGAGGGTGCGCACCGTCCGCCGCAGGCCCCGGCCGTCCCGCCGGTGGAGCCGCAGCCCGGGAGCGGCACCGCTCCCGAGGCGCAGTAGGCACCCTCGGCCACCGATGCTCCTGACCCTTCTGCGCACACACCTGCGGCCCTACTCGGGACCGCTGGTGCTCGTGCTCGTCCTGCAGCTCGTGCAGACGATGGCCTCGCTGTTCCTGCCGAGCCTCAACGCGGACATCATCGACCGGGGCGTCACCCAGGGCGACACGTCGTACATCCTGCGGGTGGGTGTGCTCATGCTCGGGGTGAGCCTCGGTCAGATCGCGTGCGCGATCGTCGCGGTGTACTTCGGGTCGCGGGTGGCGATGGGGTTCGGCCGGGACGTCCGTGCCGCCCTGTTCACCCACGTGCAGACGTTCTCCGGTCGGGAGGTCGCCCACTTCGGTGCGCCGTCGCTCATCACCCGCACGACGAACGACGTCCAGCAGGTCCAGATGGTCGTCATGCTCGGTCTGACGATCATGGTCATGGCGCCGATCATGCTCGTCGGCGGGGTCGTCATGGCGCTGCGGGAGGACGTGGGGCTCTCCTGGCTGCTGCTCGTCATCGTTCCCGTCCTCGGCGTGACCATCGCGGTCATCGTCGCCCGGATGATCCCGTCCTTCCGGCAGATGCAGAAGCGCATCGACCGCATCAACGCCGTGCTCCGCGAGCAGATCTTCGGTATCCGGGTCATCCGCGCGTTCGTGCGCGAGCGGCACGAGGAGGAGCGGTTCGGCGTCGCCAACACGGACCTCTTCGACGTCTCGCTGCGGGTCGGCAAGCTCATGGCGCTCATGTTCCCGCTGGTCATGCTCATCATGAACCTCGGCAGCGTGCTCGTGCTGTGGTTCGGTGCGTCGCGCGTGAACTCGGGCGAGATGCAGGTCGGGTCCCTCACGGCCTTCCTCAGCTACATCATGTTCATCCTCATGGCCGTGATGATGTCGACGATGATCTTCATGATGGTGCCGCGCGCCGCGGTCTCCGCGGAGCGCATCATCGAGGTCGTCGAGACGCCGTCGAGCGTCGTGGAGAGCGCCGCCCCGGTCCGCATGCCCGCCGTGCGCGGCGTCGTGGAGTTCCGGGACGTGGAGTTCGCCTACCCGGGCGCCGAGGACCCCGTGCTGTCCGACGTGGCCTTCACGGCGGAGCCGGGGCGGACCACCGCGATCATCGGGTCCACCGGCGCGGGCAAGACGACCCTCGTCAACCTCGTGCCCCGCCTGTTCGACGTGACGGGAGGAGCTGTCCTGCTCGATGGCGTCGACGTGCGGGACATCGCGGGGCAGGACCTGTGGGCGCAGATCGGGATGGTGCCGCAGCGGCCGTACCTGTTCTCCGGGACGATCGCGTCGAACCTCGCCTACGGGCTGCCTGACGCGACGCCCGAGCAGATGTGGGACGCGCTCGAGGTCGCGCAGGCGCGCGACTTCGTCGCGGCGCTGCCCGAGGGGCTCGAGGCGGAGGTCTCGCAGGGAGGCACGAACTTCTCCGGCGGGCAGCGTCAGCGCCTCGCCATCGCGCGCGCACTCATCCGGTCGCCGCGCGTCTACCTCTTCGACGACTCGTTCTCCGCGCTGGACTACGCGACCGACGCCGCGCTGCGGCGTGCGCTGGCACCTCGGACCAAGGACGCCACGGTCATCCTCGTGGCGCAGCGGGTGGCGAGCATCCGGGACGCGCACACGATCGTCGTGCTCGACAACGGTCGCGTCGTGGGCCGTGGCACGCACGAGGAGCTCCTCGCCACGTGCCAGACGTACCAGGAGATCGTCCTCTCCCAGCTCTCGGCAGAGGAGGCAGCGTGAGCGACGACGAGAACGTCACCGAGAAGCCTGCGGCACCTGTGCCCCGCCCTCCCCGGGGCCACGGTCCGGGTGCCGGGATGGGGATGCCCGCCGAGAAGCCCATGGACTTCACCGGGTCGCTCAAGCGGTTCGCCGGGTACCTCGGCGTGGAGCGTCTGCGCGTGGCGCTCGTCGTCGTGCTGGCCGTCGCCTCCGTGGCGCTGTCGGTGTCCGGGCCGAAGATGCTCGGCTCGGCGACGAACATCATCTTCGAAGGGTTCCTCAGCTCGCGGCTGCCTGCTGGCACGTCCCTCGACGAGGCCGTGGCAGGGCTGCGGGCGCAGGGCGAGGACCAGCTGGCCGACATGCTCGCGCCGATGGACCTCGTGCCGGGTGCAGGTCTCGACGTCGCCGCGCTGCGCACCGTGCTGCTGTGGGTGGTGGCGATCTACGTCGGCGCCTTCCTCTTCGGGTGGCTGCAGGGCCGCATCACAGCGATCGTCGTCCAGGGAACCGTGCTGCGTCTGCGGGACGAGGTGGAGCGCAAGCTCAACCGGCTCCCGCTCGCGTACTTCGACACCCACAAGCGCGGGGAGGTGCTCTCCCGTGTCACCAACGACATCGACAACGTCGCGCAGACGCTGCAGCAGACCCTCTCCCAGCTCGTGTCCTCGGTCCTGACGATCATCGGTGTCCTCGCGATGATGTTCTGGATCTCGCCGCTCCTCGCGCTCGTCGCGCTCGTGACCATCCCGCTCTCCGTCATCGTCACGGCGGCGATCGCGAAGCGCTCCCAGCCGCAGTTCGTCCGCCAGTGGGCAGCGACCGGGCGCCTCAACGCGCACGTCGAGGAGATGTTCACCGGGCACGCGCTGGTCAAGGTGTTCGGTCACCAGGACGAGGCGATCCGGACGTTCGCGACCGAGAACGACGACCTCTACGAGTCGAGCTTCAAGGCCCAGTTCATCTCCGGGATCATCCAACCCGCCATCGGATTCATCGCGAACCTCAACTACGTCGTCGTGGCCGTGGTCGGTGGGCTGCGGGTGGCGTCCGGGTCGCTGTCCCTCGGGGACGTCCAGGCGTTCATCCAGTACTCGCGCCAGTTCACGCAGCCCATCACGCAGGTGGCGTCGATGATGAACCTCCTGCAGTCGGGCGTCGCGTCCGCCGAGCGTGTGTTCGAGCTGCTGGACGCCGCCGAGCAGTCGCCCGACCCCGCCGACCCCGAGCACGTGCCCGTCGTGCGCGGGCGGGTGACGTTCGAGGACGTCGCGTTCAGCTACTCGCCGGACGCGCCGCTCATCACGTCCCTGTCGCTCGTCGCCGAGCCCGGTCAGACCATCGCGATCGTCGGACCGACCGGGGCGGGCAAGACGACCCTCGTCAACCTCCTCATGCGCTTCTACGAGGTCAACGCCGGGCGCATCTGCCTCGACGGGGTAGACATCTCGCGCATGACGCGCGACGAGCTGCGGTCGAGCATGGGGATGGTGCTCCAGGACCCCTGGCTGTTCAAGGGCACGATCGCGGAGAACGTCACGTACGGCGCGCGCGGCGAGGTCACGGAGGACGACCTGCTGCGGGCGACGGTCGCCACCCACGTCGACCCGTTCGTCCGGACCCTGCCCGACGGCTATGACACCGTGCTCGACGACGACGGGTCGAGCGTGAGCGCGGGGGAGAAGCAGCTGCTCACCATCGCGCGTGCGTTCCTCGCCGACCCCGCCATCCTCATCCTCGACGAGGCGACGAGCTCGGTGGACACCCGCACCGAGGTGCTCGTCCAGCAGGCGATGAACGCCCTGCGCGCCGGGCGCACGAGCTTCGTCATCGCGCACCGGCTGTCGACCATCCGGGACGCGGACGTCATCCTCGTCATGGAGCACGGGGACATCGTCGAGCAGGGGTCCCACGAGGAGCTGCTCCACGCCGGTGGAGCGTACGCGCGGCTCTACGAGAGCCAGTTCGCCGCGGCCGTCGCCGACGGGTAGGCGGCTCCTGACCGGATGGGCCCCCCAGCGCGACCGATCCCCTCGGTGGAGCAGGGTGCTCCGTGGATCCGGGAGAATCGTCAGGTGCTTCCTCTCACCATCACCGACGCCACCGACGAGCGCGTCGCGGACTACACGAACCTCACCGACATCGTGCTGCGCTCGAAGCACGAGCCCGAGAAGGGGCTGTTCATCGCGGAGAGCTCGACGGTCATCCGTCGGGCGCTCGCCGCTGGGCACCGGCCCCGGTCGTTCTTCATGGCGGAGAAGTGGCTCGAGTCGATGGCAGACGTCCTCGCCGAGTGGCCTGACGTGCCGGTGTACGTGGGGACGCCCGCGGTGCTCGAGTCGATCACGGGGTTCCACCTGCACCGCGGGGCGCTCGCGGCCATGCACCGGCCGGCGCTGCAGCCGGTGGCGGAGCTCCTGGCCGGGGCACGGGACGGCGCCGGGGCTCGTCGGGTCGCGGTGTTCGAGGACATCGTCGACCACACGAACCTCGGTGCGGCGTTCCGGTCAGCTGCCGCGTTGGGGGTGGATGCGGTGCTCGTGACGCCGCGGTGCTCGGACCCGTTGTACCGGCGCAGCGTGCGGGTGAGCATGGGGACGGTGTTCCAGGTGCCGTGGACGCGGATCGAGAGCTGGCCCGCGGGGATCACGGAGCTGCAGGCAGAAGGGTTCACCGTCGCCGCGCTCGCGTTGAGCGACGACTCGGTGACGCTCGACGAGTTCGTCGAGCAGCGCAACGAGAAGGTCGCGTTCGTGTTCGGGACCGAGGGTCACGGTCTCGCGCCGGCGACGCTCGGGGCGGTGGACGCCGTGGTGAAGATCCCGATGGCCGGGGGAGTGGACTCCCTCAATGTGGCGGCGTCGGCGGCGGTCGTCTTCTACGCGACCCGGTAGCGTCGCCTCCACCTGGCGTGCGCACGGCACCTCGCCGACTGGGCTCATTCGTCCCTACCATCGGGCATGGAGATCACGCGTGTGCCCCCGCTCCACTTCGACGACGCCCCCGGCGTCGCCATGGCTGCGCTCTGCGACTCGGCGACGGCAGCCCGGACCAGCGTCCACGTGGCGTCGCTCGCGGCGGGCAGCTCGCTGCCGCGTCATGCGGCCGGACCGGACCAGCTCTTCTACGTCGTCGCAGGGGCCGGCAGGGTCGCCGGTGACGACGACGTCGAGCATGCCGTGGGTCCTGGCGACGCCGTGCGGTGGTCGAGCGGCGAGCAGCACACCTCGTGGGCGGACACGGAGATGATTGTCGTCATCGTCCAGTCCCGCACCGCCGCATCGTGACCTCGGACCCGGTGCCGGTGCAGGCCGGGACGTGACAGGCTGTCTACGTGAACACACTGCTGAACGTCATCTGGTTGATCTTCGCCGGTCTCTGGCTGGCCATCGGCTATGTCGTCGCCGGGATGATCTGCTGCATCCTCATCGTGACGATCCCGTTCGGGATCGCGTCCTTCCGCATCGCGGGGTACGCGCTGTGGCCGTTCGGACGCACCGTCGTCGACAAGCCGACAGCCGGCGCGTTCTCGACCATCGGCAACATCATCTGGCTCCTCGTCGCCGGGATCTGGCTGGCCATCAGCCACGTCGTGACGGCCATCCCGCTGTTCCTCTCGATCATCGGCATCCCGCTGGGGATCGCGAACCTCAAGATGATCCCGATCTCGCTCATGCCGCTCGGCAAGGAGATCGTGCCGTCCGCGCGCGTCTGGTAGCTGTCAGGCCTTCTCCTCCGCGTTGCCGCGCTCGGTGAGCGACACCCTGCCGCCGGGGTAGACGACGGCGCACAGCACCGCGCCGACGACGAAGATGCCCGCCGACCACCAGAACGCCGTGTGATACCCGGCGAGCGTCGCCTCGGCCGCCATCTCCGGCGTCGGCTGCGGCGTTCGGGCCTGGGTGAGGAGCTCGGTGAGGCGGTGGGTCCCCGCCGACTGGGACTGGGTGCTCAGCAGCGCCACACCGATCGACCCGCCCACCTGTTGGGCCGTGCTCACGAGCGAGGATCCGACCCCCGCGTCCTCGTCGAGCAGACCGAGGGTGGCTGTCCCGAGGGCGGAGGCAAAGATGAGCCCCGCCCCGATGCCGGCGATGATCAACGGACCCACGACGTCCGGGAAGTACTCGGTCGATTCGTTGAACCTCGTCATGAGGACGAGGGCGGACGCTCCGACGAACATGCCGAGGACGACGAGGTTGCGGGGGCCGAAGCGAGGCAGCAGCACAGTCCCGGTGAAGGACGATGTGGCGGCCAGGAAGACGACCATCGGCAGGAAGGCCAGGCCCGTGTTCATCGCGGTGTAGGACAGCGTGTCCTCGAGGTAGTACGTGAGGAACAGGAACACCCCGAAGATCCCGGACCCTGTGAAGAGGATGGCGAGGAGGGAACCTCCTCGGACACGGTCGGAGATCGTATGCAGCGGGAGCAGGGGCTTCGCGATCTTGCCCTGCACGACGAGGAAGCAGGCGACGAGCACCACGCCGGCGGCGAGCAGCATGATCGTGACGGGGTCCGACCATCCGTCGGTCTCGGCGTACGAGAGGCCGTAGACGATACCGAACAGGCCACCGGCGATGAGGACGGCGCTGAGCGGACCCACGGTCACCTTGCGGTCGGGGAGGGTCTTCGGGAGCAGGACGAGCGCGCCGACGAACGCGATGATCGCGAAGAGGATGTTGACGAGCAGGCACCAGCGCCAGTTGAGGTACTCGGTGAGGAACCCGCCGAGCAGCAGACCGAGCGCACCCCCCGCACCGCTCGTCGCGCCCCAGATACCGAACGCCTTGGGACGGCCCGGGTTGCCCTCGAACGTGACGGTCAGCAGGGACAGGGCCGCGGGCGCCATGAGTGCGCCGAACGCGCCCTCGAGGGCGCGGGCCGCGATGAGGACCTCGTAGGTGGGGGCGGCGCCGCCGAGCGCGGACGCGGCCGCGAAGCCGACGACGCCGATGAGGAAGGTCGTGCGGCGCCCGACCCGGTCTCCGATGCGCCCGCCGATGATGAGCAGCCCGCCGAAGGCCAGGGAGTACGCGGTGATGACCCACTGACGCTCGTCGGTGGGTATCCCGAGGTCCTTCTGGGCCGTCGGCAGGGCGATGTTGACGATGGTCGCGTCGAGCACCACCATGAGCTGGGCCGTGGCGAGGACCGCCAGGATCCACCAGATCTTGAGGTTGTTCTGTGTCGTCCCGCTGCGCTGCTGCGACTGCGTGGCCATGTCTTTCCCCTTTGTCCCTGCGTCCACTCCTCGGCCGGAGCCGTCAGTGGTTCTTTTCAGAGGGTATGTCCGGATCTGCCGGTACGCGCGCGCGCCGTTGCCGACGGGCAGCGCGACGGCCGACAGCGCACCGCATACGAGGGAGGTGCATGCGCATGGCGATCTATGTGAAGCTCGCGAACGAGTACTCGGTGGCGTGGCCGGTGTGGAATACGTCAGGGCTGGCCGAGCGTGAGGAGCTCCCGCTGTCCGACGTGCTCACAGAGAGGTCGGAGCGCTGGGCCGAGGGGTTCAACAACCACGTCGACTGGGACAACCGCCACAGCGCAAGCAGGTTGGCGGTCGAGCCCCCGCCCACGTACACGACGTCCTGGTCCAGCAGCATGCTCGGGTCGGAGTACCCCCACGGCTCGTGGCAGAAGAGGGACAGGACGCAGGTGTCGGCGCGGTCGGCGAAGGCGGCCTCGAACCGTTGGCTGTAGCCGTCGGCATCACCGCTCGCCGTCGGGACGAAGCAGACTGGTCCTGACGTGTCCCGTCGTCACGGTACCGGCCCTTCGGCGTGCAAGGATCTGGCCATGCGCATGCCCGCGTCACGTCCTGTCGTCATCCTCGTCCTGCTCGGTGTCGCCCTCGTCGGGACCGGCATGGTGTGGTTCGCCTCGATCGGTGCCTCGGATTTTGGATGGTTCGCCTACGCGCCGCTGACCGGGGAGACATTCCCCGGGGACACCGTGGTCCTCAGCAGGCAGCACCGTCTGGCGCTCGGTGTCTGCGTGACCGGCGGGCTCCTGCTCAGCGCGGCCGCGGGCTACGCCGTCGGACGACGCCGCGCGTCGTGAACGGCAGAGGGGTGGCGGCGACCACAGCCGCGAAGGCAGCGCGCGACTACATGTGACGTGACCGTCAACGAACCTTGCCGTGTGCCGGTGCCCCCGACACTGGCACCGCCCGCACCTGCTGCTCCTCCGCCCGCGTCATGGTCCGCGGGGAGTCCGGGTTGCCGCCGTCGAGCGGATGGTCGTCCATGCCCCGGGCGGCTGCCCACCACGAGGCGTCGTCGGTGCACCGTGCGTGGTTGGTGTTGGGGATGACCTCGACGGTGCGCCACGCCTCGCCGGTGGATTCCCAGAGGCCCGGGTGCTGGAGCAGCTCGTGGGCCTCGACGTACGGCAGGAGCCGCGACTCGCTCACCGGCTTGAGCTTGTGGCCGCACTCGGTCCACGTGATCGTGCTCTCGAGCAGGAGCACGAGGTTCGCGTCGAGCCACCGGGTGAGGAGGATGGAGCACTGCTCGACGTCCCACGGCCCGTGCACCCGGACATGATCGCCCGGGCCGTGGTCGGTGACGACACCGGGGACGCAGTGCAACCAGCTCTCCTCAAGAACCAAGAGGTGGAGCTGTGACTCGAAGTCCGAGGGCACACGGCCCCCCGTGCGCGGCAACGGTGACGGCATACCTCGATTCTGCGGCGGTCGACACGGGGCGGCAAGCGTGACGACGAGATCGTGATGGAGCCGAGACTCAAGGCTTGACAGGCACCGCCAGGTCGTCGATGACCCGCACTCCCGGGAGGGTTGCGAGCAGGTCCCCGGGCAGCGCGATCTTCGATCGTCGCACCCCGGACCCGATGACGATCCACCCGGCGCACGCGCCGGCGTCCAGCAGCACGGGCCACGCGGAGGGGAGGCCGATGGGGGTGATCCCGCCGTACTCCATGCCCGACTCCGCCACGGCACGATCCACCGGCAGGAACGAGGCCTTGCGCACGTCGAGCAGCCGCTTGACCGCGCCGTTGATGTCCGCGCGCGTCGAGGCGCGGACCGCCACAGCGGCGGTGCGCTCGACGCCGTCGCGCTTGCCTGCCACGAGGACGCAGTTGACGGACATCTCCATGCTGATGTCGTAGGCCGCGGACATCGCCGCCGTGTCGGACACCTCGGGGTCGATGGGTGCGACGACGACCTGCTCGGCCACGCCCGTGTGCTCTGCGGCCCACGCCAGGAGCGCGGCGTGGACCGCGGGCCCGAGCAGCTCGGGGTGCTCGACGGCGCGGACCCAGTGCGGGGTGCCGATCCGCGGCACCCCGCCGTCGTGCAGCGTGGGGGCGTCGGTCACGCGACCTCAGCCCTGCTGGTACGTCGCGGTGAGCGTGGCTCGCGCGATCGTGTGGAAGACCGCCTTGAAGGCGACCATCGTCGGTGTGTCCTCCGGGTCCGCGTCGAGGGTGTCGACGTCGAGGGCGTGGACCGCGAACACGTACCGGTGCGGTCGGTCGCCGCTCGGCGGCGCGGAACCGAGGTAGGAGAACTCTCCGGCGTCGTGCCGGACATGGAACGCGGCGCCCGGGAGCATGAGGTCGCTAGCGCCTTCCCCCTGCTGGAGCTCGGTGACGTCGACCGGGACGTCGACGACCGTCCAGTGCCACCACCCGGCGGGCGTCGGGGCGTCGGGGTCGAACATGTTGACGAGGAACGACTGGGTGGAGTCCGGGAAACCGGACCACGCGAGGTGCGGGGACGTGTTGCCGCCCGCGGCGACGAACTGCTCGGCGAGGGGCTCGCCGTCGACGATGTCGTCGCTCGTGAGGTCGAAGGTCGGGACCTTCGGCAGGAGGGAGTACGGGTCCGGGGGCACTGGCCTGGTGAGATCCATGCCCCCATCATGCGGTGCCATGCCCCCTGCGTGCACGCATGGGGTGATGTCCGTCGGGCGGACGTTCCCTGTCAGCAGGGTGTCGTACGCTTGTTCGAACAGGTGTTCGAACGCCCGAGTCGACCGTGAGGAGAGGGATGATGTCCGCCCAGACCGTCTCCGTCGACCGTGCAGACCGTGCCGCCCGGGCGCGGGAGGCCCTGCGTCGCGCGGAGGAGCACACCGGTGCGCGGACGCTGAGCATCGTGACGACGGTACCGGCGGTGGGTGGGCAGCCCATCCCCACCCCGGTGACTGCCCCGGCATCCCCGTCCACCGGGGCAGCGGCAGGGCCGGAGGTCGGGCTGACCAGCACGGAACGTCCGGCGCTGCCCGTCCCCGCCCAGCTCCGCCCGCTCGTTCCCGAAGGACTGCGGCGGGGGAGCGCCGCCGTGGTCACCGGGTCCACCTCCTTGCTGCTCGCGATGCTCGCCGAGGTCACCCATGACGGCGGGTGGGCCGCCGTCGTGGGCGCACCCGCCGTCGGGCTCGTGGCCGCGGCCCAGATGGGCGTGGTCCTCGAGCGCCTCGTCCTCGTGCCTCGGCCCGGGGTGGAGTCGGCCGTCGTCGTCGCCGCGCTCCTCGACGGTATGGACGTCGTGGTCGTGGGACCAGACGCCGTCCTGCTCGACACCGACCGACGTCGGCTGACGTCCCGTGCCCGGGAGCGTGCGGGTGTCATCCTCGCGACGACACCCTGGCAGGGCGCGCACATGGTGCTGACCACAGAGCACAGCCAGTGGTCCGGCCTCGGCCTGGGATCAGGCCGGCTCCGCAGCCGACAGCTGACCGTCAGCCGGTCGGGGCGGGGCACGGGCGCCGCGCGACGGCTCGACGTCTGCTTCCCGGTCGGCGACGCGGTCGTCGTACCACCCCAGCACGCTCCCGCTCCTGCGGTGGGTCGCGCGCCCGGCCTGGCGAGGGTCGGATGAGCACGCAGGAGGTGACGACCACCCCGGGCGCGCCGCACACCCCGGACACCGCGTATCGCACAGCGGTCGTGTGGGTCCCCGACTGGCCCGTGCTGGCCGCGATGCGGACCGGTGGGGTCCCCGCCGACCGCCCCACCGCGGTGCACGACGGGCGTCGGACCACCGCCGTCTCCGCCACCGCCCGAGCCCAGGGGGTGCGCCGCGGGATGCGGCTGCGCACCGCCCAGGAGTGCTGCCCCGCCCTGGAGCTGCTCCCGGCCGACGACGGACGCGACGCCCGCGAGTTCGAGCCCGTCGCCCTCGCTGTCGAGACCCTCGTCGCCGGGCTCGAGATCGCCCGGCCGGGACTCGTGCTGCTCCCTGCGACCGGGGCCAGCCGGTACCACGGCTCCGAGGAGGCGCTCGCCGGACGCCTCGTCGAGACCGTCGGGCGGGCCGCCGGCTACGAGAGCCAGGTCGGTGTGGCCGACGGCATCCTCGCGGCGGTCCTCGCCGCGCGCACATCCCGGATCCTGCCCCCGGGTGCGTCCGTCGACTACCTGGCCGACCACCCGCTCGGGTCGCTCCTGCACGCCGCGACCACCCCCGCCGCCGTCCGGGAAATCCACGACCTCGTGGACCTCTGGACCCGGCTGGGGCTACGGACCCTCGGTGACCTCGCTGCGCTCGCCGAGGCAGACGTCCACACCCGGTTCGGTCACGTCGGACGCTGGGCGCACCGCCTCGCCCGGGGAGCGGACCTGCGTCCACCTGCCAGGCGCCGGACCGAACCCGACATCGAGGTCGTCAGCGTGCTCGACCCGCCGGCCGAGCGCGTCGACATCGCTGCGTTCGCCGCACGCTCGCTCGCGGAAGAGATCTACGCACTCATCCTCGAGCGCTCCGTCACCTGCGGGCGCATCCGCATCACGGCACGCACCGAGTCCGGGGTGGACCTCGTCCGCACCTGGCGCACCGACGACGGCGCGCTCGGTGGCCTCTCCGCAGGGCGCATCACCGACCGCGTCCGTTGGCAGCTCGAGGGCTGGCTCAACGGAGCCGGAAGCCGCGCCGGGGACGACCCCGAGCCCTCACCCCTCGTGCGGCTGGGCATCGTCGCCGAGGAGGTGGCGCCCGCCGGGTCCCAGCAGGGCCGGCTGTGGGGCGCCGCCAGCGGGCACGACCTGCGGGCCCGCCGCGTCACCGAACGCGTCCAGGGGATCCTCGGCGGCGACGGCGTCCTCTCCGCGACCCTCCAGGGCGGACGAGGTCTCACCGACCGTGTCCACCTCGTGCCCTGGGGGGACGCCGACCCCGCCGTGCGTCCGGCCGAACCACCGTGGCCGGGTCGGCTCCCCGAGCCCGCACCCGCGACCGTCCTCCCCGAGCCCACCCCTGTGCACGTCGTCGACGCCGCCGGGCACCTCGTCGGCGTCAACGTCCGGCTCTCCATGAGCGCAGACCCCGTCGCCGTCGTCACCGCCGACGGTCCCCGCCGGATCGACGCGTGGGCCGGCCCCTGGCCCCTCGCCGAACGATGGTGGACCGGCGACCCCCGACGCCGCGTCTACCTCCAGGCCGTGCTCGACGACGGCACCGCCCTCCTGCTTGCCTGCACCGGTGGGCGCTGGACCTGCGAGGCGCTCTATGACTGAGCGCACCTCGGGCCCCCACCCCGCGTATGCCGAGCTGCACGCGCACTCCGCATTCAGCTTCCTCGACGGCGCGAGCCACCCCGAGGAGATGGCTGCCGAGGCCGTCCGGCTCGGCCTGTCCGCCCTGGCCATCACCGACCACGACGGCCTCTACGGCGTCGTGCGGTTCGCCGAGGTCGCCCGGGAGCTGGGGCTGCCGACCATCTTCGGGGCGGAGCTCCACCTGCCCCGGACCGACGGCGCGCTCGACGCGCCCACCGGTGTGCCCGACCCCCGTGCCCACCACCTCCTCGTGCTCGCCCGAGGACCCCAGGGGTACCGCAACCTCTCGAGCGCGATCGCCACCGCCCACCTCGCGACCGGCCGCAAGGGAGCCGCGCAGTACTCCCTCGAGCAGCTCGGCGAGCAGGCAGCGGGGGAGTGGCTCGTCCTCACCGGCTGCCGCAAGGGAGCCGTCCGGCACGCGCTGGGGCCCGGTCCTCGGTGGGACCCCGCAGCCGCACGCAGAGAGCTCGACCAGCTCGTCGCGCTCTTCGGTCGCGACAACGTCGCCGTCGAGATCACCGACACCGGCGACCCTTACGACGGCGAGCGCAACACCCATCTCGTCGAGCTCGCCCACACCGCCGGCGACCTGCACGTCGTCGCCACGACGGCAGCCCACTACGCCCACCCGCGCAGCGCCGAGCTCGCCGCGACGCTCGCGGCGGTCCGCGCCCGGTCGTCCCTCGCCGACATGGACGGATGGTTGCCCGGTGCCCCGACCGCCCACCTGCGCTCACCGCAGGAGATGCTCGTGCGGCACCGCCAGCACCCGCAGGCCGTCGCCACCGCGGCCGCCCTCGGTGCGGAGTGCGCGTTCGACCTCAAGCTCGTCGCGCCGAACCTCCCGCCCTACCCCGTCCCGGAGGGACACACGGAGGCAACCTGGTTGCGGGAGCTCGTCCGTCGTGGAGCTGCGGATCGTTACGGCACCCGGGACGCGGAACGGGTCCCGGGCGCGTACGCACAGATCGACCACGAGCTGCGGGTCATCGAGGAGCTGAACTTCCCCGGCTACTTCCTCATCGTCTACGACCTCGTCGAGTTCTGCCGCGTCAACAAGATCCTCGCCCAGGGCCGTGGCTCGGCCGCCAACTCCGCCGTCTGCTACGCCCTGGGCATCACCGCCGTCGACGCCGTGCACCACGGGCTGCTCTTCGAACGGTTCCTCGCCCCCGAGCGCGACGGCCCCCCCGACATCGACGTCGACATCGAGTCCCGACGTCGGGAAGAAGTCATCCAGTACGTCTTCGAGCGCTTCGGGCGCACCCACGCCGCGCAAGTCGCCAACGTCATCTCCTACCGGCCACGCTCCGCGGTCCGCGACGCCGCCCGTGCCCTCGGGTACGACGTCGGGCAGCAGGACGCCTGGAGCAAGCGCATCGAACGGTGGGGATCCTTGCGTGCACCCCAACCGATGCCGCCCGCAGACGCACCTGCCGCAGGGTCGGCCGTCGCGTCGACCCCACCGGTCCCGCAGACCGCGAGGGAGGACCGCAGCCTCGCCCGCGAGGGGATGTGGCGGCAGCCCTCTGCGGAGAGCTCCGGTGATCTCGACGACATCCCCGACCAGGTCGTCGACCTTGCCGAGCAGATGCTGCGCCTCCCACGCCACCTGGGTATCCACTCCGGCGGGATGGTCATGTGCGACCGGCCCGTCATCGAGGTGTGCCCCGTGGAGTGGGCCCGGATGCCGGGGCGCACCGTGCTGCAGTGGGACAAGGAGGACTGTGCCGACGCGGGGCTCGTGAAGTTCGACCTGCTGGGCCTCGGCATGCTCACCGCCCTGCGCATCGGGTTCGACCTCGTCCGTGAGCACGAGGGTGTCGAGCTCACGCTCCACGGGCTGCCGCAGGACGACCCCGCCGTCTACGACCTGCTGTGCGCGGCTGACACGGTCGGGGTGTTCCAGGTCGAGTCCCGGGCACAGATGTCCACCCTCCCGCGCCTGCAGCCCCGCTGCTTCTACGACATCGTCATCGAGGTGGCACTCATCCGCCCGGGACCCATCCAGGGTGGTTCCGTGCACCCCTACATCAACCGTGCACGCGGCCGGGAGGCCGTGACCTACCTGCACCCGCTGCTCAAGAAGTCGTTGTCCAAGACGCTCGGCGTGCCGCTGTTCCAGGAGCAGCTCATGCAGATGGCCATCGACGTCGCCGGGTTCACCCCCGCGGAGGCCGACCAGCTGCGCCGGGCCATGGGGTCCAAGCGTTCTGCCGAGCGCATGGAGGCACTCCACGCCCGCCTGCTCGCCGGCATGGCCGGCAACGGGATCACCGCCGCCGTCGGCGAGCAGATCTTCGACAAGCTCAAGGCGTTCGCCGACTTCGGCTTCCCCGAGTCCCACGCCTACTCCTTCGCGCTGCTCGTCTACGCCAGCTCGTGGCTCAAGGTGCACCACCCGGCGGCGTTCTACGCCGGGCTCCTCGCCGCCCAACCCATGGGGTTCTACTCGCCGCAGTCACTCGTCGCCGACGCGCGCCGCCGGAACGTCACCGTGCTGCGCCCCGACGTCCTCACCTCCGACGTCCGGGCCGTCGTGGAGTGGGTGCCGGACGAGTGGGTGCCAGACGAGTGGGTGCCCGACGAGGCCCCACCACCACCGGGCCACCCCCTTCCAGGTCGACGGGCGGGGCAGCAGCTGGCGGTCCGGCTCGGGCTCGAGTCGATCCGCGGGATCAGCGAGGACGTGGCGCAGGCGCTCGTCGACGAGCGGTCCGCCGGGGGTCCGTTCCTCGACCTGCGCGACCTCGCCCGACGCACGCGGCTCACCACTGTGCAGCTCGAGGCGCTGGCCACCGCAGGTGCCCTCGAGTGCCTCGGCGTCGAGCGCCGCGAAGCGTTGTGGGCGGCAGGTGCCCTCTCGCAGGAGCGCCCGGACACCCTGCCGGGAGTCTCGGTCGGCGTCGACGCGCCCACGCTGCCCGGGATGAGCGACATCGAGACGTCCGTCGCCGACGCCTGGGCCACGGGAGTCACCGTCGACTCCTTCCCCACCCAGTACGTGCGCCCGACCCTCGCGCGAGCAGGGGTGCTCCTCGTGTCGCAGGCCTTCACTCACGAGCACGGCAGGAGGGTCGCGGTCGCCGGCATCGTCACCCACCGACAACGTCCCGGTACCGCACGAGGGGTGACGTTCCTGTCCATCGAGGACGAGACCGGGCTGCTCAACGTGGTCTGCTCGCCCGGTCTGTGGCAGCGGTTCCGCCGCACCGCCCGCACCTCCGCGGCCCTCGTCGTGCGTGGCCGCATCGAACGGTCCGACGGGGCCACGAACCTCGTCGCGGAGCACCTGTCAGCGTTATCACTGCAGGTCACGTCATCTTCACGAGACTTTCGCTGACGTGCGCGTTTCGGCTCACCCAAACCCCGCCAATATGACTAGTCTGAACTGATGCCTTCGATCGGTCCCCTCGTCGCCTACCCGTTGACCCCACGCGGGGACGACGGGCGGTTGCTGACCCGCTCGTTCGAGCAGCTCGTCGACGAGGCCATCGTCTCCGGCGCCAGCTCCATCGGCGTGCTCGGCAGCACAGGCGGTTTCGCCTACATGCCCCGCACCGCTCGCAAGCGCATCGCCCGCAGCGCCGTCGAGGTAGCAGACGGCCGCGTCCCCGTGCTCGTCGGAGTCGGCGCCCTGAGCACCGCGGAGGTCGTCGCGAACCTCGCCGAGGCGTCCGCGGCAGGCGCGAGCGGCGCACTCCTCCAGCCGATGGCCTACGAGCCGCTCCACCCGGAGGAGATCCTCGGGCTGTACCGGGACGCCGCCGCCGCATCCGACATCCCGCTGTGGGTGTACAACAATCCCGCCACCACCGGTCACCGCTTCTCCCTCGGAGAGCTCGCGAGGCTCGGCCGTCTGGCCGGCGTGGCCGGCTTCAAGGACCGCGGTGTCAATGCCACCGACATCAAGGACCGCATGGCCAAGGTCGCCGCCGACCTGCCCCAGCGCACCGCCAAGCGGCTCGACTGGGGTTTCAGCGGCGACGCCCTCGGCGCCCAGATCCTGCTCTCAGGCGCATCCTCCTGGCACTCCACCCTCGCTGGCGTCCTGCCGGACATCTGCGTGGCGATCGCCCGCGCAGCAGCCGCCGGAGACACGACCCAGGCCCGGGCACTGCAACGTCAGCTGACGCCGCTGACGGTCATCGTCCGTCAGTACGGCGGCATCCGCACCGCGCACACCATCGCCGACGTCCGTGGCCTCGACGTCGGCGTCCTGCCCAAGCCGCTGCTCCCGCTCCCGCGCAGCGCGCGCGCCCTCGTCGAGATGGCACTGTCCGGGATCGAGCTGCCGAAGCCACCGGCCCCCCGGCGCCCCCGCGACGTCGTGCCGACCACGCCCGACGAGACCGTCGACGCGACAGCCAAGGAATCCTCGGGGCGTCCGGGCCGGCACGCCGGCTGACCGCGGCGGTGTTCTAGGGTCGGGGGATGCACAGCCTCGATCTCGTCTCCACCTGGCCCGTCCACCACGCCTCCGTCGCCGTCGTCAGCGCAAGCGGAGAGATCCTCGGGACGCACGGTGACCCCGACCGGGAGTACCGGCTCGCGTCCGTGACCAAGCTGCTCACGGCCTACGCCGTGCTCGTCGCCGTGGAGGAGGGGGCCGTCGAGCTCGACGACCCGGCCGGTCCCGAGGGATCGACCGTCCGCCACCTTCTCGCTCACACCGCGGGGTACGACTTCAGCGAGGACAAGGTCCGGGCGAAGCCGGGGGAGCGGCGCATCTACTCCAACCGCGGCATCGAGGTCCTCGCCGACCTCGTCGCGGAGCGCACCGGCATCGCCTTCGAGGCATATCTCACCGAAGGTGTCCTCGCGCCACTGGGCATGAACGCGACGTCGTGCCCGGGGTCGCCCGCCGCGGACGCGCGCTCCACGCTCGCCGACCTCAGCCTCTTCGCCGCCGAGCTGCAACGCCCCACGATCCTCCACCCCAGCACACTCACGGACGCGACGACCGTCGTGTTCCCGGGCCGGGTGGGGATCCTCCCCGGCTACGGACGCCAGGACCCCAACGACTGGGGCCTGGGGTTCGAGATCCGCGACGGCAAGACACCGCACTGGACCGGATCGCGGAGCTCACCCCGGACGTTCGGCCACTTCGGCCAGTCCGGGACCTTCCTCTGGGTGGACCCCGACGCCGGGCTCGCCTGCGTCGCCCTCACGGACCGCGACTTCGGTCCGTGGACCCAGGACCTGTGGCCCCAGCTCACGGACGCCATCCTCGAGGAGCGGGCCAGCGCCCCCGCGGTCGCCGACCAGCAGCCCTCCTCGTGACCCGTACCGGTGCGAGCCGTTAGTGTGCCAGGGTGACCACCGTACATATCGGACGCCGCCTCGTCGCAGTCGTCACCCTGTCGCTGCTCGCCCTCACGGGGTGCGGGACAGAGCCGGTCGTCCCCGAGGAGAGCCACGAGCGCGGCCCGACCCCGACCGCCGCCCTCCTCGAGGCCGAGACCGGCCCCTTCGAGGTGCTCGCCGCCGAGATCGCGCCGCAGGTCGACTTCGGCGGCGGCACCCTCTACTACCCGGCGGAGACCGACGAGACGTTCGGCGCGGTCGCCATCTCCCCGGGCTTCCGGTCCCCGGAGTCCGCCGTGGCATGGCTCGGGCCACGCATCGCCTCGCACGGGTTCGTCGTCGTGACCATCGAGACGCTCGCGCTCGATGACCAGCCTCCCGCCCGCGGCGAGCAGCTCCTCGCCGCCCTCGAGCACATCTCCGACGACGGACCCGCCGAGACCCTCGTCGACGACGACCGCCGTGCCGTCATGGGCCACTCCATGGGCGGGGGAGGAGCGCTCGAGGCAGCCGTGGCAGACCCGAGCCTGCAGGCGGCGATCCCGCTCGCCGGCTTCAGCTTCGACAAGACGTGGGGCGAGCTGACGACCCCGACGCTTCTCATCAGCGCCCAGAACGACCCGGTGGCGTCCTCCGAGGACTATTCGCTGCGGTTCTACGACAGCCTCGACGAGGAGACGGACAGCGTGTTCCTCGAGCTCGCGGGGGCCGACCACTCGACCCCCACCGTCCCGACGCCGGCGCTCGCGGCATATTCGATCGCCTGGCTCAAGCGCTACGTGGACAACGACACCCGGTACGAGCAGTTCCTCTGCCCGGGGCCGGTCGCTGACCCACGTGTCTCCGACTACCGGGCGGACTGCGAGGACTGATCGCGACGAGGACTGATCGCGACGAGGACTGATCGTGAGGCTGCGGGGAATCCTCGGACCAGGCATCCGCACCCAGCCGGGGACCCCGCCATGCGGGCAGCCCTCCGCCGGAGGCCGGACAACAGCACAGGCCCCGACTCAGCGTTTCCGCGAGTCGGGGCCTGTACTGTTCGCTGTCTCAACGAGTGTCCGGAGGGGGACTTGAACCCCCACGCCCGATAAAGGGCACTAGCACCTCAAGCTAGCGCGTCTGCCATTCCGCCACCCGGACAGGTGGACCTTCGAGGAGCGTTTCCGCCCTCTTGGGTGCGTCGGAAAATCTAGCACGGTTTCGGCCGGGGGCATGAATCGCCGCCTCGGACCTCAGGGCCGGGCACGGTCGACGCCATAGGTCGACGCGGCCAGAACGGTGCCAGACCTCCGCGAACCGGTCGCAACCGCTGGGCCGAGCGCCCTCGCGTGCAGCAGACTAGTGTTCGCGCAGGTGAACGAGGTGTGCCACATCACATCTCACGGAGACGGGAGTGCGGATGGCAGCGCAACGCGTGCGGACCGCCAGCGCGAGGCGGAACTCCGCGACGATCCGACCGCCCGCACCCGCGGCGCCCACGGACACCGTCCCCGGATGGCTGCAGGCAGCCGCCGGGTGGTCCTGGCGCCTCATCCTCGTCGTCGCGGCGATCTCCCTCGTCTTCTATGCCGCCGCCCAGCTCCACCTGCTGTTCGTCGCGGTCTTCATCGCGCTCGTCCTCACGGCCGTGCTGCGTCCCATCGTCGGGCTGTACGGCCGGATCATGCCCAGGAGCCTCGCCACCGCCCTGGCCATGCTCTCGGGGCTCGCTGTGGTCGGGGCCCTCGTCACGTATGTGGTCGCGTCGGTCGCCGGACAGTGGAAGTCGTTGTCCGAGGAGTTCGCCTCAGGGACCGACCAGATCATCAAGTTCCTCGAGGACGGCCCCCTGCCGTTCACCATCACGCTCGACGACGTCGAACGACTCGTCGCCGAGGGGCAGAAGTGGGTCCAGGACCACGCAGGGGTCATCGCCGACACCGCGTTCGAGCAGGCTGGCACCGTCGTCGAGGTGTTCGCCGTGCTCGCCCTGGCGATCTTCTGCACGGTGTTCTTCCTCGCCCGGGGCGAGCAGATGTGGACGTGGTTCCTCAACCAGCTCCCCGAGGGCGGTCGGGGCGTGTGGAAGGTCGTCGGGGGGGCCGGTTGGTACACGTTCTCCGGGTACACGCGCGGGACGCTCATCATCGCTGTCTCCGACGCGGCCTTCGCCGGGATCTTCCTGTCCATCATCGGCGTGCCGCTCGCCGCGCCTCTCGCGGTCCTCGTGCTCATGGGCGCGTTCATCCCGCTCGTCGGCGCGCCCATCGCGATGGTCATCGCGATGGTCGTCGCCCTCGCCGCGGACGGGATCGTCAAGGCCGCCGTCGTCGGGCTCGGCATCGCCCTCATCGGCCAGTTCGAGGGGCATGTGCTGCAGCCGCTCATCATGGGCAAGCAGGTGTCCCTGCACCCCGTCGTCGTCGCGCTCTGCGTCGCGGGCGGGACCCTCGTCGCGGGCATCTTCGGAGCCGTGATCGCCGTCCCGCTCGTCGCCGTGGCGTGGGCGATCTTCTCCCGTCTGCGACACATGGACCCACCGATGCCGGAGGACGACGAGGACGCCGACCTCGTCGGGGACAGCGACGACGACATCGCGCCGCCGTCCGACCTCCCGGTCGCCAAGGCCTGACAGCGCCCTGCGTCGGCCCGGCACAGGGTGGGGCTCGTAGGCCGTGCGCCGGGAGGTGGGGAGATCGACGTCCGGCTCGATCTCCCGTATGAATGGAGTCATGAGCACCCCCTTCGCGACCCCGTGGTCGCTCCCGTACGGCCTGCCCGACTTCGCCTCGATCCGCACCGAGCACTACCTGCCTGCCGCCCGCGAGGGCATGGCCGCCGAGCGTCGCGAGGTCGAGGCCATCGTGGCGAATCCCGAGCCGCCGACGGTCGAGAACACCCTCGAGGCCCTCGAGCGCTCCGGTGAGCTCCTCGACCGCGTGCTCACGGTGCTCAACACAGTCACAGGAGCGGACGCGACGACGGAGCTCGAGGACATCGAGGAGACGCTGGCCCCCGAGCTCTCGGCGCACCACGACGCGATCTTCATGGACGCGGGCCTCCACGCCCGCGTCCAGCGCCTCGCCGACGAGGCGGCTGCCGGCCACCTGACGCTCGACCCCGAGACGGCATGGTTGCTCGAGAACCTCCTCCGGGACTTCCGACGCTCCGGGATCGCCCTGCCGGCCGAGCAGCAGGAGCAGCTGCGTGCGCTCAACGCCCGCATGACGACCCTCGAGGCAGCGTTCGGACGCAGGCTGCTGGCGGGCGCGAACTCCGCGAGCGTCCTCGTCGAGGACGCCGCCGACCTCGAGGGCCTGGCAGACGACGTCGTGGCTGCCGCTCGGCAGGCTGCAGCCGACCGCGGGCACACCGAGGGGTACCTGCTCGAGATGCAGCTGCCCACGCAGCAGGCCGTGCTCGCGACCCTGCGCCGCCGCGAGGTCCGCGAGCGGGTCCACCGGGCGTCGACGACGCGGGGCGTGACCGGCGACGACACCGACACCCGGGAGATCGTCCTCGAGCTCGCCCGAGCACGCGCCGAGCACGCACGCCTCCTCGGGTACGACCACCACGCGGCCTACATCGCGGAGGACGGCACCGCTCGCACGACGGAGGCCGTCTCCGCGATGCTCAGCCGGCTCGCTCCCGCCGCGGCGGCGAATGCCCGGCGCGAGGCCCAGATCCTCCAGGACGCGCTCGCAGCCGACGTCGGGCCGCAGGCGCAGCTCGAGGCATGGGACTGGGCGTACTACGCGGAGCGGGTGCGCAAGGAGCGGTACGCGCTCGACGACACCCTCCTGCGTCCGTACCTCGAGCTCGACCGGGTCCTCACTCAGGGCGTCTTCGGCGCTGCGACGGCTCTCTACGGCATCACGTTCCGCCCGCGGGAGGACCTGCGGGCGTACCACCCCGATGTCCGGGTGTTCGAGGTCTTCGACGCCGACGGCACAGGTCTCGGGCTCTTCCTCCTCGACCCCTACACGCGTGAGTCCAAGCGTGGTGGGGCATGGATGAACACCTTGGCGGACCAGAGCGACCTGCTCGGTGGACGCCCGGTCGTCATGAACACGCTCAACATCGTCAAGCCGTCGGCGGGGGAGCCGACGCTGCTCGTGTTCGACGAGGTCATCACCCTCTTCCACGAGTTCGGCCACGCGCTGCACGCGCTGTTCTCCGCCGTCCGCTACCCGTCCCACTCGGGCACGGAGGTGCCCCGCGACTTCGTCGAGTACCCCTCGCAGGTCAACGAGATGTGGGCGTGGGACGAGAAGATCCTGCGGGCGTACGCCGTGCACCACGAGACGGGGGAACCCCTGCCCGAGGAGTGGGTGCGGACCATGGATGCGTCCCGTCTCTTCAACGAGGGCTTCGCGACGACGGAGTACCTCGCCGCTGCCGTCCTCGACCAGGCGTGGCACCAGCTCGCGCCCGAGGAGGTCCCGACGAGCGTCGAGGAGGTCGAGGCGTTCGAGGAGGCGGCTCTCGCTGCCGCCGGTCTGGACCTCGCGACGGTCCCGCCGCGGTACCGCACGACGTACTTCAACCACGTCTTCGGCGGCGGCTACTCGGCGGGCTACTACTCCTACATCTGGTCCGAGGTCCTCGACGCGGACACGGTCGGGTGGTTCGCCGAGCGCGGGGGTCTGCGCCGCGAGAACGGCGACGAGTTCCGCCGCACGCTCCTGGCACGGGGCGGCTCCATGGACCCGATGGTGGCCTTCGAGCAGCTGCGGGGCAGGGGACCCGACATCGAGCCCCTGCTCCGTCGTCGTGGGCTGGTGACCACGGCGGAACCGGTAGCCTGACGGCCATGGCCACCCTCCACGACCCCAGCACCGGACACCCCACGGCGGAGGACGAGGTCGCGCGCATCTGCCAGGACCTCCTGCGGATCGACACGTCGAACTTCGGGGACGGTTCCGGGCCGGGCGAGCGCGCCGCGGCCGAGTACGTCATGGACCTGCTCCACGAGGTGGGCCTCGAGCCCGAGCTCTTCGAGTCCGCGCCCGGCCGCGCGAACGTCGTCGTCCGCATACCCGGCCTCGACCCCGCGCGGCCGGCGCTCGTCCTGCACGGTCACCTCGACGTCGTCCCGGCGCAGGCCGCCGACTGGCAGGTCGACCCCTTCGCGGGCGAGGAGATCGACGGGCTCCTGTGGGGGCGCGGCGCCGTGGACATGAAGGACATGGACGCGATGATCCTCGCGGTCGTCCGGCAGATCGTGCGTGAGGGACGCCGTCCCGCGCGCGACGTCGTCGTCGCCTTCTTCGCGGACGAGGAGGCCGGCGGTGAGTACGGCGCCCGGTACGCCGTCGACCATCGGCCGGAGCTCTTCGAGGGCGCGACGGAGGCGGTGAGCGAGGTCGGCGGGTTCTCCGTCGAGATCAACGGACACCGGGCGTACCTGCTGCAGACCGCCGAGAAGGGCATCGGCTGGCTGCGCCTCGTCGCTGACGGGCGCGCGGGGCACGGCTCCCAGGTCGCCCAGGACAATGCGGTCACGCACCTCGCCGCTGCGGTCGCCCGCATCGGCCAGCACGAGTGGCCCTACGTCATGACGCCGACCGTCGACGCCCTCATGCGTGGGGTCTCCGACCTCACCGGGCTGCCCTACGACGCCGAGGACCCGGCGCTCGTCGACGGGCTCATCGCAGCGCTCGGGCCAGCAGCCCGGTTCGTCGGCGCGACCGTCCGCAACACCTCCAACCCCACCCAGCTCTCGGCGGGCTACAAGGCGAACGTCATCCCGGGCCGCGCCGAGGCGTCGATCGACGCGCGATTCCTCGCCGGGCACGTCGAGACCGGCATGGACACCCTGCGGGAGCTCGCCGGGCCGCACGTCCGCATCGAACCGATCCACGAGGACATCCCGATCGAAGCACCGTTCCACGGGCACCTCGTCGACGCCATGGTCGCGTCCGTCCTGGCGGAGGACGAGGGCGCCACCGTGCTGCCCTACGCGTTGTCAGCCGGGACGGACAACAAGTCGCTCGCCCGGCTCGGGATCGTCGGGTACGGGTTCGCCCCGCTCCGCCTGCCGGCGGACATGGACTTCCCCGGGATGTTCCACGGCGTCGACGAGCGGGTGCCGGTCGACGCGCTGCAGTTCGGGGTGCGGGTGCTGGACCGGCTGCTGCGCGACTGCTGAGCGGCCAGCCCGCCGCGCGGAAGGCTGCCGCCGGGCGTCACAGCGTGCTGTGGACCCGGATGATCTTGCGGCGCAACCACACCCGGCGCTCGCCCCCGACGTAGAGCGCCGAGCGCGCGAGCTCCCACCGGCCGTACTCAGCCTCCTCGGTGAGGAGCTGGCGGGTCTGCGAGCGGGAGGCGTCGCGCGGGATCGTCACGACGCGGTACTCGTACTGCCGGCCCTGGGCGGCCCACTGGCCCCCGTGGCCGGAACGTGCGGCGGGGATACCGACCATCGTGCACCACCTTCGACGAGTTCCTGCACACCGGGCCGGCGGGTTCCGGCTGGCGTGCCGTCGAACATACCAGGACAGGATGCAGGCGGGCTGGGCGCCGATACGCGGTATCTCTCCCGGTACGGCCTCACCCCACGTGGAGGCGGGGGCGTGGGAGCGCTACGGTCAGGGTATGACCGTCGACCCCCGCGCCGCTCTCGACCGATTCGTCGCTGCCCTGGAGGCTCACTACTCGGCGATCGTGGGCCGTCGGGGCGAGGATGATCCCGCCATCGACGACGCGTACGACGTGCTCGCCGACGCGTTCGACGTGTACGACGGGGCGCTCGCTCAGGTCCACGGAGAAGCCACGCCGTTCTTCCTCGACGACGACGATGACGACGACGACGAGCAGGGCGACGAGGACGATGAGGACGACGAGATCGTGCCGCTCGACGAGATCGACGCCAGCGACGACGACTGACGGGCGTCCTTCGTAGCCGGTGCCCGGGTGCCGGTAACGTGTCCCACCGTGAATGCCTTCGAAGCCATCCTCCTCGGCCTGGTCCAGGGTCTGACGGAGTTCCTCCCCGTCTCCTCCAGCGCCCACCTGCGGATCGTCGCCGAGCTCCTCGGGATCGACGACCCGGGCGCCGCATTCACAGCGATCACGCAGATCGGCACCGAGACCGCGGTGCTGCTGTACTTCCGTCGTGACATCGCCCGGATCTGTTCCGCGTGGTGGCGGGCGGTGCGCGGGGACAACGGCACCGGGTGGCGGGAGAGGACAGGCGCCGGCGACCACGACGCCCAGATGGGCTGGTACATCGGTCTGGGGAGCATTCCCATCGTCGTCCTCGGACTGCTGCTCGAGGACGCGATCGACAACACGTTCCGCAACCTCTACCTCATCGCGTTCATGCTCGCGGCCTTCGCGCTCATCCTCGGCTGGGCGGACAAGGTCGGCGCGAAGCGCACCCCGCTCGAGGGCCTCACCGCCAAGCACGCCCTGTACTTCGGGTTCGCCCAGGCGATGGCCCTCATCCCCGGGGTGTCACGCTCCGGAGGCACGATCACGGCGGGTCTGCTCATGGGGTACACGCGAGAGGCGGCGGCACGCTACTCGTTCCTCCTCGCGATCCCGGCAGTGCTCGGTTCGGGGTTCTACAAGCTCGTGAGCTCGGCGGGCGAGAGCGGAGCGGCGGGGACCCCCGGCGGCGGTGTGACGTTCCTCGCGACCCTCGTCGCGTTCGTCGTCGGCTACCTCGTCATCATCGCCTTCCTCAAGATCGTCTCGACGTTCAGCTACGCGCCGTTCGTCAAGTACCGCCTCGGACTTGCCCTCGTCGTCGTGGTGCTCCTCGCTGTCGGGGTGCTCAGTCCCACGGGTGGCGCATGAGGCTGCGACGGGCCTGATGGGAGGGCAGGGCGGCCGACATTCGCGGCTAGTCTTGGTCGGTGCTCACCTGGCCCGCCCCACAGATCCCTGAACTCCCCGGACGTGGAGAGGACGTCCGCGTCCACGACAGCTCCACCGGGAGCCTCGTCGTCGCCGCGCCGGGCGAGACCGCCACCCTGTACGTCTGCGGCGTCACGCCGTACGACGCCACGCACATCGGGCACGCGGCCACGTACGTCGCGTTCGACCTGCTCGTGCGTGCCTGGCGCGACTCGGGCCGCACCGTGACCTACGCATCGAACGTCACCGATGTCGACGACCCGCTCCTCGAGCGCGCGACGGCGACGGGGGTCGACTGGCGCCAGCTCGCCGTCGACCAGACCGCGCTGTTCGCACAAGACATGACGGCCCTCGGGGTCGTGCCCCCCGACGTCTACCTCGGTGCGGTGGAGACGATCCCTGCCGTCGCCGAGACCGTCGCGGCGCTCCTCGAGGCCGGCGCCGCCTACCGGGTGCCGCTCGAGCCAGGTGCCGGGGGAGACGCGCCCGGGCTCGGCGACGTCTATGCCGACCTCAGCGTCGATCCGGCGTTCGGGCGGGTGTCCCGCTACGACGCCGCCACGATGGAGCGGCTCTTCGCGGAGCGCGGCGGGGACCCCGACCGCCCGGGCAAGCGTCACCGCCTCGACCCGCTGCTGTGGCGGCGGGAGCGACCGGGCGAGCCCGCCTGGGACGGGGGAGTGCTCGGTCCGGGGCGCCCCGGATGGCACATCGAGTGTGCTGTGATCGCCCGCGGCGCTCTCGGCTCGTCGTTCGACGTGCAGGGCGGCGGTGCGGACCTGCTGTTCCCGCACCACGAGATGGGGACGTCGCACGCCCGCCTCCTCGCGGGCGCCGAGACCGACCCGACCACTGCGGGCGCACGCACGCACGTGCACGCCGGACTCGTGGCGTACGAGGGCGAGAAGATGAGCAAGTCGCGGGGCAACCTCGTGTTCGTCTCCCGCCTGCGCGACGAGGGCGTCGAACCCATGGTCATCCGCCTCGCGCTGCTCGCCCACCACTACCGCAGCGACTGGGAATGGACGGACGCCGACCTCGCGACCGCCCAGGCGCGGTTCGAGACGTGGCGCGCATCGGTCTCGGGCAACGGCGGACCGGACCCCGACCCGACGCTCGCTGCGATCCGCGATGCCGTCGCAGCGGACCTGGACGCGCCAGCAGCGCTCGCGGCCGTGGACGCCTGGGCGGCCCGGTCCCTGGTCGGCGGAGAACCGGTCGTCGAGGGCGCCCCCGGAGTCATCTCACGTGCGGTGAACTCCCTGCTCGGCGTCCGCCTCTAGAGGGAGCGAGTCTCAGGACCCCTTGTCGCGACGGCGCAGGTACTGCTCGAACTCCCGGGCGATGGCCTCACCGCTCGCCTCAGGGAGCTCGACGGTGTCCTTGGCCTCCTCGAGCTGCTGGACGTACTCGGCGATCTCGGTGTCCTCGGCCGCGAGCTCGTCGACACCGTGCTGCCACGCCTCCGCATCCTCCGGGAGGTCCCCGAGCGTGATGCTCTCGCCCAGGAACGTCTCCAACCGCGTGAGGATGGCGACCGTCGCCTTGGGTGACGGCGGGTGTGCCACGTAGTGGGGGACCGCGGCCCAGACCGACAGCGAGTGGAAGCCAGCATCCTGGGCGGCGCTGTGCAGCACACCGACGATCCCCGTCGGCCCCTCGTAGGTGTTGGGCTCGACGTCGAGGAGCGCCTGCACGGCAGGGTCGTCGGAGGTGACGGTCACCGGGATGGGTCGGGTGTGCGGGACGTCCGCGAGGAGGGCCCCGATCGTCACGACCGTGGACGCGCCGAGGGACTTCGCGATCCCGAGGATCTCCGCGCAGTAGCTCCGCCACCGCATCGACGGCTCGATGCCGTGCACGAGCACCACGCGGCGCCCGGTCGTGGAGCCGTGCGCGAGCGAGATGGTCGTCGTGGGCCACGTGATCTCTCGCGACCCGTCAGGGCCGCTCGACACGATCGGCCGGTTCACCTGGAAGTCGTGGTACTCCTCGGGGTCCAGCTCGTCGATCCGAGCCGCGTCCCAGATGTCCGCGAGGTGCAGCAGGGCAGACGTCGCGGCGCTCCCGGCGTCGTTCCACCCCTCGAAGGCGGCGAGGACGATGGCGTCGGACCCGTCCGCGGCGTGCACCGAGGCCGTCGCCTCGGTCGTGGGGACGTGCGGCTCGCCAGAGCCGGGCTGGTCGGAGGTGGACCGGTCGGGGTCGGGCCGGGGATCAGACGCAGGGACGTTCATCCCCTCAGCCTAGAGCGACGGCAGACATCCGGCGGCGCTGCCCGCGGCCTGCTCAGGCACGGGGGCGTGAGCCGCGGACGTTCGTTGTGCTCGGGACCTGGCAGGATGCACTCGAACCCTCCGGAAAGAGACCCATGGCACACCGCATCGCGTTCGTCGGCCTGTGCACCCTCGACGTCGTCCAGCTGGTCGTCGATGTCCCCGCGTCTGACGAGAAGGTCCAGGCGCGCAGGCTCACCGTCGCCGCGGGCGGACCGGCGGCGAACGCCGCGGTAGCCGGCGTGCACTGCGGGAGCGAAGCCGTCCTCGTCACCCGGATCCCGGACCACCCCCTGTCCAACGGGATCACTGCCGACCTGCGCGCGTGCGGGGTCGAGATCAGCAACCACTCGGACGAGGTGGGACCGCCCGTCGTCGCGTCCATCCTCGTCACCGAGCGGTCAGGGGACAGGGCCGTGATCTCCGCGGGCGACGCCTCGCGCACGTACGACTGGCGGGACGGCGACGCCCCGGTCGTGGACGTCTCACGACTCTCGGCCGTGCTGGTCGACCAGTACCACGCTGATCTCGCCCTGCCGATGATGACGAGCGCCCGAGCACTCGGTGTCCCGGTGATCCTCGACGGAGGGAGCGTCAAGGCGCACACGGACCGGCTGCTCCCATGGGTCGACGTCGCCGTCGTCTCGGCCGACTTCTGCCCACCGGGCGTGGAGCACACACCCGGCGCCGTGCTCGAGTACCTGCGCGGTCGGGGGGTCCGGTACGCGGCGGTGACCCGAGGGGGCCGGCCCCTCACCTACGCGGTCGACGGCACCGTCGGTGACGTCGAGCCACCACGCGTCGACGTTGTCGACACGCTCGGTGCCGGTGACTTCTTCCATGGCGCCCTCGCCCACGAGATCGCCGCAGGAGGGCTCAGCCCCGCAGGGTTCGTCCGCGCGCTCGACCGGGCGGCGAAGGTCGCCGCGCTCTCTGTCCAGAGCTTCGGCACGCGGGACTGGCTGGCCTAGCGCCGGAGACGGTCCCCTCGGACCTTCGGCGACCGACGTCGAGCCTGCCCGCTCGGATATCAGGGGACGATGACCTCGAACGCGGACGGATCGGCCTGGGACTCGACCCATGCCGTGACGATGTCGGCGACCTCGTCCTTGGAGGAGGCGTCGTGGACGCCGACGATCTCGAAGTAGGTCGCGCTCCACGCGAGCGCGTAGGTCACGCCGTTCATCGACAGGTACTGCGGGTAGACCACGAAGACGGTCGTGCCGGAAGCGGTGCCGAGGGCACGTGCCAGCTCCTTCGCCATGGTCTGGGCCTCCTGCGACACGACGCGCTGTTCGTCCGTCAGACCGCCGTCCGGCAGGAACTCCAATGACTCGAGAACGACCAGCTTCGCGCCGAGCTGGGCCCTGACATCCTCGACGACCGCTGTCGGGAGCGGGGCGCCGGGAGGGACCACGACGGTCTCGCCGGTCGAGAGCTCCACGGTCGGGAGCTCAGCGGCAGGTGCGACGGCGGGAGCGTCGTCGGGTGCGCACGCGGCGAGGCCCGTCGCGAGAGCGAACGACACCGCGACGGTCGTGATGGCCGTGCGTGGGGGGTGCATCGTGGAAGAGTCTCACGGACCCGGGGCGGGCGTGGAGGGCCGGTTAGGGTCAGAGGTTGCACGACCTCGTTCATCGACAGTCAAGGGGCTCACCGTGTCCACCCGTTCTGAAGCCACGACCGCGCGTCACAACAGCTCGTCCGCGCCCACCGACGGAGCGCTCCCGGCAGCGGTCCTGTGGGACATGGACGGCACTCTCATCGACTCCGAGCAGTACTGGATCGCAGCCGAGATCGAGCTCATGAGCTCCTACGGTCTGCCGTGGACGCACGAGCAGGGGCTGGCGCTCGTCGGCAGCCCGCTGCCTGCCTCGGCCGAGGTGTTCCGCTCGCTCGGCGTGCCGCTGTCGGTGCCGGAGGTCATCGAGTTCCTCATCTCCCGGGTGACCGTGGCGGTCTCGGCCGAGGTGCCGTGGCAGCCGGGCGCCGTCGCCGTCCTCGAGCGGCTGCGGGATGCGGGCGTCCCGTGCGCGCTGGTGACCGCGTCGTTCCGGTCGTTGGCCGACGCCGTCGTCGCGCGTGGCCCGGAGGGCGTGTTCGGTGCGGTCGTCACGGGCGACGAGGTGACCCACGGCAAGCCGCACCCCGAGCCGTACCTCACCGCAGCACGGCTGCTCGGGGTGCCGATCGAGGACTGCCTCGTCGTCGAGGACTCACCCTCGGGGATCGGCTCGGCGCTCGCCTGTGGCGGCGTGCCGGTGGGCATCGAGGTCATGGTGCCGCTCGAGGAGCACCCGCGGCTCACCCGCCTCACGTCCCTGGACCAGATGACTCCCGAGCTCGTCCAGCGCGTCATGAGCGGAGAGGTCATCGACCTCGTCGCAGCACGGGGGTGATCGGGAGCGACAGGCCCGCACCGGGCGCGTGGTCTCCGGGCCGGACGCCGAGCGCTCGCTCCACCGCGTCGGGGTCGACCTCGGGCGGCGTGCCGCCGAACTCCGGGCACACGCTCTGGTGCGCGCACCATCCGCACAGCGGCGTGCGCCGGGTCGACCACACGCCGCTGCGCGCCGCCTCCTCGATGCCGGACCAGATGCTCCGGATGCGGCCCTCGGTCTCGAGCAGGTCGCTCTCCGTCGGCACGTTGCGCAGGACCTTGCCGTCACCGAGGTACACGAGCTGGAGCATCGCAGGGATGGTGCCCCGCTCACGCCACACGACGAGACCGTAGAAGCGCATCTGGAACTCGGCGGACGCCTCGTACCCCCGGCGGGGAGACTTTCCCGTCTTGTAGTCGACGACCCGCACGGCCCCGTCAGGCGCTACGTCGAGGCGGTCGACGATCCCGCGCAGGAGCGGTCCGCCGTCGAGCTGGGACTGGACGAACATCTCCCGGGCGTGCGGCTCGAGCCGGTCCGGGTTCTCCAACGTGAAGTACGTCCGGACGAGATCCCCGGCGCCCGCGAGCCACGCGTCCGTCTCCTCGCTCGACGTGAACAGCGCCGCATACTCCGGGTTCGCCTCGGTGAGTCGACCCCACTGCTGCGGGAGCAGGTCGTGCGCGTGCGCGACGCTGCGCTCCCCGAGCGGCTGGTCGTAGAGCCGCTCCAGCACGGAGTGGACGAGCGTCCCGCGCACAGCAGCGCTGCTCGGTGGCTCCGGGAGCTTGTCCACGACGCGGAGGCGGAACAGCAGCGGGCACCGCGTGAAGTCGTTCGCGCGCGACGGGGACAGTGCGGGGACGCGCGGAGCGCGGGACGCCTCCGGAGACGCGGTGCCGTCCCCGACGGCGCCCGCCCCGAGGGGGGTCGACGCGACCGCGACGGACGCGTCACCGACGAGGGGAGCCTCGCCGGTGGGCGGCAAGGGAGGCAGGTTCGTCGTGGGCATGGGACGAGCCTAGAGCGAGCGTCCGACATGGTCCGCCGCGTAGGGTGACGGCTGTGGACAGGCGCCGGGGCTGGGTGATCGCACGGGTCGTCGGCGCACCCGTCGTCGTCCAGCCGTCCGTGCTCGTCATGGTGGCGTTCCTCACCCTCGCGTTCGTGCCCACCGTCCGCGTCCTCGCGCCGGCGCTCGCGGACAGGGCGCTGCTCGGCGCGTTCCTCGTCGTCCTCGTCCTTCTGCTCTCCGTCTTCCTCCACGAGCTCTCGCACGCGCTCGTGGCCCGTGCACGCGGGCTCGCGGTGACCGAGCTCTCGCTCACGTTCTGGGGCGGGCACACGCGGCTCGCGGGGGAGCGGACCAGCCCGGCGACGAGTGCGCTCGTCGCACTGGCCGGTCCAGCGGCGAACATCGCGCTCGCAGCCGGGTCGTGGCTCGCCTACCGGGCGCAGGTCGAGGACACCGTCCCGGCGCTCCTGCTCTACCTCAGCACGTACGCGAACGCGGCTGTTGCCGCCGCCAACCTCCTGCCGGGGCTGCCGCTCGACGGCGGTCAGGTCGCCGAGGCCGCGGTGTGGGCGGCGACGGGCTCCCGGTCCACCGGGAGGAGGGTCGCGGCGACCAGCGGCCGCATCCTCGGTGTGCTCGCGGTCGTGGTCGTCATCGCTGTGCCGGCCCTGCGCGGGGAGCCGGTCAACCTCCTCCTCGTCGTCTGGGCGTCGTGCGTGGGGGTGTTCATGTGGGTCGCCGCCACGCAGGCGCTCGAGGTCGGCCGGCGTCGCGAGCGCCTCGATGCGCTCGACCCCGTGCGGCTCGCGCGCCCCGTGGTCGTCGTCGACTCCGCGGCGACGGTCGAGGAGGTGCGGGACGTGCTCCTCGCGACCGGAGGTGCGCACGACGACGGCCTGCGCGTCGTGCTCACCGCGGCGGGCGCCCCCGTCGGATACCTCGACGACGAGGCGACGCACGAGGTGCTGACGACCACCGCCAGATCCACACCCGTCCAGACCCTCGCGACCGCGTTCCCGCCGGGCAGCCTGATCGACGCGGACCTGCGCGGCCCTGCTCTCCACGCTGCTGTGTCAGCAGCAGCCCGACAGACCTCCGTGTGCCCGGTCGTGTCGTCAGGCGCGGTCGTGGGCCTGCTGCGGGTGTCCGACGTCGCGCGTGCGGTGCACCTAGACTGAACCGCTGTGACCGACCAACTCAGCGAGCTCCCGCCCGACGTCCCCGACCTCCACCGGTCCGACACGGACGACCAGTCCGGTCCGACGGGAGCACGGGCACGACGGGGCGTCTTCCGGTCGGGAGACCGCGTCCAGCTCACCGACCCGCGTGGGCGGCTGCACACCATCACGCTGAGCGCGGGCGCGGCCTTCCACACGCACCGCGGCTACTTCGCGCACGACGAGATCATCGGTCGCCCCGAGGGTTCCGTGGTGACCACCACCTCCGGCATCGACTACCTGGCGCTGCGGCCCCTGCTCAGCGACTACACGCTCTCCATGCCGCGAGGCGCGGCCGTCGTGTACCCCAAGGACGCCGGGCAGATCGTCGCGATGGCGGACATCTACCCGGGCGCCAGGGTCATCGAGGCCGGTGTGGGCTCGGGCGCCCTGACCATGTCCCTCCTGCGTGCCGTCGGCGACGAGGGGATGCTGCACTCGATCGAGCGCCGGGAGGACTTCGCCGCGATCGCTCGCGGCAACGTCGAGCAGTTCTTCGGTGGGGAGCACCCCGCCTGGCACCTGTCGATCGGCGACCTCTCGGACGTCCTGCCGACCGTCGCGGAGCCCGGGACCATCGACCGGGTCGTGCTCGACATGCTCGCCCCGTGGGAGAACCTCGAGGCCGTCGCCGACGCGCTCGCCCCCGGCGGGGTGCTCGTCTGCTACGTGGCGACGACGACGCAGCTGTCCCGGCTCGCCGAGGACCTGCGTGACGACGGGCGGTTCACCGAGCCGGAGGCCTTCGAGACGATGGTCCGCGGCTGGCACCTCGAGGGTCTGGCCGTCCGGCCCCAGCACCGCATGGTCGGACACACCGGGTTCCTGCTCACCGCGCGTCGGATGGCCGTCGGCACGGACGCTCCCGTCCGCCGCCGCCGGCCGTCGAAGGGCGCCTACCCGGTGGACGCCGAGTGGAGCGCCGAGGAGCTCGGCGAGCGCGCCGTGTCGGACAAGAAGGTGCGCCGGGTGCGCCGCGACGTCGGTCAGGCCCCCCCGGTCGGCGAGGAGAAGCCCGTCACGGCGCCGACCCTCGCCCCCGGGGAGGCGCAGCACGAGGACACGCCACCGACGGACGCGTTGACGGAGGGTGGGGCGACGACGTCCGATCTGTGACAAGGTCGGTACTCGGGCAAGGGACAGGGGCAGCGACATGAGCGACACGTCATCCGGGCCGGGACGCGGCAGCGACGAGCAGGCACGCAGGCTCGCCGCGCTCTCTGCGCAGAACGAACGCCTCGCGCAGGTGCTCGTCGAGGCGCGCGGGAAGATCCTCGAGCTGCAGAGCCAGATCGAGGAGCTTGCCAAGCCCCCCGGGACGTACGCCGTGTTCCTCGCCGCCCACGAGGACGGCACCGTCGACATCATGTCCGCGGGCCGCAAGATGCACGTCGGTGCGAGCCCGTCACTCGACCTCGGTGCGCTGCGGCCCGGTCAGGAGATCAAGCTCAACGAGGCCCTGACCGTCGTCAGCGCGGGCGGTTTCGAGGCGGTGGGCGAGCTCGTCACCGTCAAGGAGCTCCTCGACGACGGGCGCGCGCTCGTCGTCGGTCGGTCCGACGACGAGCGCGTCGTGCGGCTCGCCGGGCCGCTCGCCGACGGGCCCCTGCGCGTCGGGGACGCCCTCACCGCAGACACCCGCTCGGGCTTCGTGTTCGAGCGGATCCCGACGGCGGAGGTCCAGGACCTCGTCCTCGAAGAGGTGCCGGACATCGACTACGAGGACATCGGGGGGCTCGGCCCGCAGATCGAGCTCATCCGGGATGCCGTCGAGCTGCCCTTCAACCACCCCGAACTCTTTCGGGAGCACGGGTTGCGTCCTCCGAAGGGCATCCTGCTCTACGGCCCGCCCGGGTGCGGCAAGACGCTCATCGCCAAGGCCGTCGCACGGTCGCTCGCAGCGGCCGTGGAGCGCCGGGCCGCCACCGCGGCCGCGCAGGACGGGCGCTCGCCCGAGACGTCGTCGCAGGCGAAGAGCTACTTCCTCAACGTCAAGGGCCCCGAGCTGCTCAACAAGTACGTGGGGGAGACCGAGCGGCACATCCGGCTCATCTTCGCCCGTGCCCGGGAGAAGGCTTCACAAGGAAGCCCCGTGGTCGTGTTCTTCGACGAGATGGAGTCCCTGTTCCGCACGCGCGGGACAGGGCTGTCGTCGGACGTCGAGACGACGATCGTCCCCCAGCTGCTCAGCGAGATCGACGGTGTCGAGCGCCTCGACAACGTCATCGTCATCGGTGCGTCCAACCGCGAGGACATGATCGACCCCGCGATCCTGCGTCCGGGGCGGCTCGACGTGAAGATCAAGATCGAACGGCCGGACGCGGAGGGTGCGCGGGAGATCTTCGGCAAGTACCTCACCGCGGACCTCCCGATCCACGAGGACGACCTCGCGGAGCACGGGGGCGACCCCGGTGCCGCCATCGCGGCCATGGTGCAGAGGGTGGTCGAGCGCATGTACTCCGACGCGGAGGAGAACGAGTTCCTCGAGGTCACCTACGCCTCGGGGGACAAGGAGATCCTGTACTTCAAGGACTTCAACTCCGGCGCCATGATCCAGAACATCGTCGACCGGGCGAAGAAGACGGCGATCAAGGACTTCCTGGCGTCCGGGCAGCGCGGGATCCGGGTGGAGCACCTCATCACCGCGTGCGTGGACGAGTTCAAGGAGAACGAGGACCTGCCCAACACGACGAACCCCGACGACTGGGCCCGGATCTCGGGGAAGAAGGGCGAGCGGATCGTCTTCATCCGGACGATCGTCCAGGACAAGAACGGTCGGGGGAAGTCCGCGGGCGCCCGGACGATCGACACGGTGACGAACACCGGGCAGTACCTCTAGGCCGTCGGCTGACGGACGCGCACCGCCCCGGCCGGCGCGCAGCCAGGATCGGAGCGCGCGGCTAGGGTAGCCGGGTGACTGTGCGACGTGTGATGGGGATCGAGACCGAGTACGGCGTCCTGCAGCGGGGGAACCCGATGGCCAACCCGATGCTCATGTCGAGCCAGGTCGTCACCGCGTACCGGGCGATCAGCTCGAGCGCCCGGGGCCGCGCCCGCTGGGACTACGACGACGAGGACCCGCTGCTCGACGCCCGGGGATTTCACGTCCAGCGCGCGTCGGCCCACCCGTCGATGCTCACCGACGACCCCACGCGCCCGGCCGCGCCCGGACCGGCGGTCGGGGACCAGCAGGCCGAGGCCGGCGGTCCGTTCGAGGACGTCGCACGCTCCACGGCCGAGGTGTACGACGACCCGAGCGCCGCCAACGCGATCCTCACCAACGGTGCGCGGTTCTACGTCGACCACGCGCACCCCGAGTACTCCTCGCCGGAGGTGACGAACCCGCTGGACGCCGTACGGTGGGACGTCGCCGGCGAGCGCATCATGCTCGCTGCGTCCCGCGAGGTGGCGCGGTCGATGGGTGTCGACATCCAGCTGTACAAGAACAACACCGACGGCAAGGGCGCGAGCTACGGGACGCACGAGAACTTTCTCGTCGAGCGCGACCTGCCCTTCGACGTGATCATCGAGCTCCTCACGTCGTTCCTCGTCACCCGCACCGTCTTCACGGGGTCGGGTCGGGTCGGGCTCGGCGCGACCGGCCAGGAGCCCGGGTTCCAGCTGTCGCAGCGTGCGGACTTCATGGAGGCGGAGGTCGGGCTCGAGACGACCCTGCGGCGGCCGATCATCAACACCCGCGACGAGCCGCACGCGGACCGCGCCCGGTGGCGTCGGCTGCACCTCATCATCGGGGACGCGAACCTCTTCGAGACAGCGACGTTCCTCAAGCTCGGCACGACCTCGCTCGTGCTGTGGGCACTCGAGCACCTGGGCGACGTCCCCGGCCTGCGGGCTGAGCTCGCATCCCTGCGCCTGGCCGATCCCGTGGCTGCCGTGGCACAGGTGAGCCGTGACCGTGCGCTCACCGGCCGGCTCGCGCTCGTGGACGGCAGGTCGCTGTCCGCGCTCGAGGTTCAGCATGCCTACCTTGCGGCCGTGGTCCGGGCGCTCGACGTGACGGGCTGGGACGACGACACGCGGGTGGTCATGGACCGTTGGCGCTCGGTCCTCGACCGCCTCGTGACAGACCCGGGGTCGTGCGCCCGGGACGTCGAGTGGGTGGCCAAGCTGCGGCTCCTCGACGGGTTGCGCACCCGAGACGGGCTTGCCTGGGACCATCCGCGACTGGCGGCGATGGACCTCCAGTGGTCGGACGTGCGGCCCGAGCGGGGGGTCTACCACCGCCTCGTCGCGGCGGGTGCCGTGGAGCGGCTGACGACGGACGACGAGGTGGGGCGAGCCGTGGCTCATCCGCCCACCGACACGCGTGCGTACTTCCGCGGCGAGGCGATGGCTCGCTTCGGCGCGAACGTCTCCGCAGCGAGCTGGGACTCGGTGATCTTCGACATCCCGGGGGCGCCGTCCCTGCAGCGCGTGCCGATGATGGACCCGTGGCGCGGCACCGTCGAGCACGTCGGTCCCTTGTTCGAGGCCGCGAGCGACGCTGGCGCCTTCCTCGAGGCGCTCCGGGGCTGACGCCGGCGTCAGCGCAGCTGGGAGTACCACCGCGCGCTGGCCCTGGCGGTCCGGATCTGCCGTTCGTAGGTGAGTCCGAGGAGGAGCAGGACACCGCCCACGAGGGCAAGCACCAGCCATCCGGGAACGCCGGCGAGCGCAGCGAGCGCCGGTGGTCCTGCGAGCGCGACGACCTGCACGGCGAGCGCGGCCCCGCCGAGCGCGACCGGTGCCTGCCACCCGAACCGGACGCCGGCGAGCACCCATCCAGCGGCGAGCGTCGTGCCGAGCGCGATGCGCCAGCCCGTGGGCTCGGCAAGCAGGGCGAGCGTGATCGGCACGAGCGTGGCGAGGACCCCGTAGGCGAGGCTCCGCCATGTGGGGACCTGCGGCTCGACCTGGGTGAACCGCACGGTGACGTAGGCGACGAGCCCGCCAGCGACAACGAAAAGGAGATCCGTCGGCGCGCTCGTGCCCGCCAGGCTGAGCGCGGTGAGCTCGGCTCCGACGAGCGGCGGGGTGGCGCGCCGCAGGAACTCGGTGCGGGACGCCACCGGAGGGAGCCCGGGAGGGGTTCCGAGCACCGCAGCGGCGCCCCACAGCGCCACGACCAGCACGGCCCAGCCGCCCGCACCGGTGACGTCGTCCTCGATGAGGAGTGCCACGAGGGGCACCGTGAGCACGGTCGTGACGAGCGTCGGGCCCCAGACGCGCGGCCCGCGCAGCGGCTGCCAGGCCCACGCGCGGCCGAGGACGAGGCAGGACGTCGCGACGAGCGACGTCGCGATCGCTACCCACAGCAGGGCCGACGCATCCCCGGTGGCCGCAAGGACGACGGCGCGACCGCCGACGCCGATGGCCGCGGCGCCGAGCGCCAGGAGCGCGACGCCGCTCGCGGTCGGTGCCCAGACCGCAGGGCGCGTGCCGCGGTCGGAGCGGTCCACGATCACGGCGCTCGCGACGAGGACGAGGACAGCAGCGGCGAGTGCCGGTGCCCGCCATCCGGCCGCCACGGGCGCCATGAGCGTGGTCGGCAGCAGAAGTGCCCCGACGCCGCCGAGCAGGGCGCGGGGGGTGGTGGTCCGTCGTCGGGCGAGGCCGTACAGCCCGACGAGGACGAGGACCGTCGCGCCGGGCGCCGTGTACGCCTCGGGATGGGAGACCTGGCGCTCGGCGAGCGCGACCCATGACCCGGCGACCGCGAGACCTAGCGCGAACCACCCGGCCGCGTGGCGCTGTGGCGTGAGGGCCCATGCGAGAGCGCCCGCGGCCTGGACGAGGAGCGCGGCGATGAGCGCCTGCGGGGGGCTCGTCGCGGCGACGACGACGGTGGCGAGCAGCCCGAGGCCGACGGCGCTCAGCTCCATCGCTCGGCGGGCCGTCTGCGGGACCGGGAGCAGCGCCGCAGCGGCAGGGAGCAGCGCCACGGCGCTGACGCACATGAGCGCCCAGAGCACGCGCTCACCATCGTCGAGCGGACGCAGCGACAGGACGCACACGACGACGAGCACCGGCACGAGGCCCGCGGCGCAAGCACGCAGCGGCGTCGCCCGGGACCGTCCGACGCTCAGAGCCACCGCGGTGAGGAGAGACAGGGCGGCGACGACGACGGCCAGCGCGACGACCCCGTCGGGGACGTCGGTGGTGATCGCGGGGACTGATGGTTCGACACCACCGACGAAGAGTGCAGGTGCGGAGGTCAGGACGGCCGCGAGCAGCAGGACAGGACGCGGCGCGGACCCCTCGCGCGGGGTGCCGCCGTGCGGCGCCGTGGTGGACGGCGCGCGCAGGGACGTCACGGACAGCGCGGCGACTGGCAGCAGGACGGCCAGGGCGGCGACGAACCAGCCGATCGATCGCACGTCGACGAGCGCCTGGACGCCGAGGCCGAGGCCCGTCGCCCCGAGGACCGTCGCGCCCAGGGTCAGGCTGTCGCGCACCCGGCTGGTCGCATCCGCGGTCCTGGGTGGCTGCCACCCACGAGCCATGACGAGGAGCACGGCCGCGCCGAGCAACCCCGCGGCGAGGATGATCTCGCCGGTGGTCCGGGAGGACTCGGCCGCTCCGGCGCTCGCGGCGCTGCCGAGCGCCACGGTGAGACCCACCCCGGCGAGCGCGGTTCCCCGGCTCGCGGTCCGCCACGGGCTCGCCATGCGGCGCTCTCCATGGACGACGAGCAGGAGGGGGAGGGCGAGCCAGACCGTGGCCCGCCACGGGGGAGAGCTGGGCAGGAGACCCAGCATGAGGACCGCCAGGCCAGCGCACAGGGCGGCGATGCGGGCGGCTGGCATCCGCGCCGGATGCCGCATGTGCACGACGACAAGCCCAGCAGCGGCAACGAGGAGCCCCGCGACCGTCGTCACGACGAGGAGGTCGAGGCCGTCGACGGCCGAGGACGGCACGAGCGCCGCGGCGGCGAGCAGAGCTACCGCGGTGGTCGCCGGAAGGACTGCGATGACGGAGAGCGTCGTCGAGGCGGCGGGTGACGCCGCGGCGCCGAGCTGTGGGTACCTGCGCACGGCTGCCGAGACGAGGAATGCTCCGCACGTCGCGCCGAGCGGCGCTGCCCAGAGCGCGTGCGCCGAGAGCCACCCGTCCCATCCGGCATCGAGGACGGCCTGGAGGAGACCGGTGGCGAGTGCCGCCGCGGCCAGCACGCTGCTCGTGCCCGCCGCGACGGACCACCCGGACCGGGCCGGGCCGCCCGGCGGGGCGCCCGGCGGGGCGCCCGCGGGCCGGGTCTCGAGGACGGGGTGGGTCGTCAGCCCGGACCACAGGAAGCACACGAGTGCGGCCGCGGTCAGGCCGCCCGCCGCGCCGAGAGGGCCGTCGACGAGAAGGGCGCCGAACGTCGTCATCGCGCAGAGTGCGAGCAGCGCGACGGCGCCGACTCGCAGTACCCGGACGGCGCGGGGCTCGCACCGGCCGTCGAGTGCGAGGGCGCAGGCGCCGACGGCCACAGCGAGCAGGGGTGCCCGGGCGGTCGGCGACCCCAGCGACATGCCGAGCAGCGCGGGCGCGCACGGCACGAGGACAGTGCCCACCACGCGGGGAGCCGCGAGCCGCAGCCGTCGTCCGAGCGGCACGAGAACGGCCGCGCTCACTGCGGCGACGACCGCGAGATACCAGGGCCCGTCAGGCAGGTCGAGCAGACCGGTTGCCCGCAGTGCCCAGACGTCCAGCACGACGAGGAGGGAGCCCACCGCCGCGAGTGCTTCCGCCGAGGAGCTCAGCTGGCGGCGCCGGGCCACGGAGGCGAGCGCGAAGAACAGCGTGGTGAGCCCGACGATGATCAGGGCCCGCACGGCCACGGGCATGGAGCCCCAGGTGAAGGCAAGGAAGACGATGCTCGCGCCGCCCAGCAGGACGGCGCCGAGGGCGAGCAGAACGTTCTGGAGCGGCCACGATCGGCGGGGCTGGGCAGGGGGGAACGGTCGCGGGGCATGGTGCGCGACCTGCTCGTAGGTAGCGGCGGCGAGCGGTGACCGGACGGCGGCGGGGAGCGGCGGAGTGCGCGGCGGTGCGACGGCACGGGGCGGTGCAGCGGCGCGAGGCGGTGCGGCAACCGCCGGCTGCGAGGTGACGACAGGCTGCGAGGTGACGACCGGCTGCGGGGCAACGACAGGCTGCGGGGCAACGACAGCCTGTGGGGCGGTGCCTGCGCGCATGCTCGCGATGAGCTCGTCCCGCTTCGCTAGGAGGGACACGACCTCCTGCGTGGTGTTCCACAGGTCCAGGCCAGCGGGTCCGCTCGTGTCGAGACCGCACACAGCACAGACGGCCCCCGGCAACGCGGACGCGCACGCCGGGCAGCGGGTGGGGTCCACGAGCGCGTCGCGGTCGAGCAGGGGCGGGCTCGCCGGGGCTGGCCAGGGGCGTGTCATGGCGCCTGATCTTGCCGCACCGTCCGCTCCTTGGCGAAAAGCCTCGACGAGCCTGTGGACGCCCACCGCCCCAGCACGGCGTCGATAGGGTTAGATGGAGATCATCGTCGCAGGTCACCCGGCGGCGACCCCGGAAGCCAGGAGGAGCACCATGGCCGGCCAGGAACACCAGCAGCACGGCGCCCAGGACCGCCCGTCCGACGAGCCGGAACCGGCTCCCGTCGCCGCAGCCCCCCAGGCCCGGGACACCGAGGTTGATGCGCTGCTCGAGGAGATCGACGAGGTGCTCGAGTCCAACGCGGAGTCCTTCGTCCGCGGCTTCGTCCAGAAGGGCGGGCAGTAGACGCTCATGGAGCTCGACTCCGCGGGCGGGCTGCCGGGTGCGTTCCTGGCCCAGGGCTCTGCGTCGTTCATCGACCTCGTGTCCTCTCATGCCCCACGACTCGTCCCGGTTCCGCTGCCTGCCGGGGACGCGCCGCAGAACCCCCACGGCACGACGATCGTCGCGGTGACGTTCGACGGGGGCGTCGTCCTTGCGGGGGACCGTCGAGCGACGATGGGCTCCGCGATCGCGCACCGCGAGATCGAGAAGGTGTTCCCGGCGGACGAGTTCTCGGCACTCGGCATCGCGGGGTCCGCTGGCATCGCTCTCGAGCTCGTGCGCCTCTTCCAGCTCGAGCTCGAGCACTACGAGAAGATCGAGCGAGCGCTGCTGTCCCTCGACGGCAAGGCGAACCGGCTCTCGACGATGATCCGGAGCAACCTCGGCCTTGCCATGCAGGGGCTCGCCGTCATCCCCCTGTTCGTCGGCTTCGACGTGGACCGCGGGTACGGCCGGATCTTCTCCTACGACGTGACCGGCGGCCGGTACGAGGAACGTCATCATCACAGCGTCGGCTCGGGATCGGTCTTCGCTCGCGGCTCCCTGAAGAAGCTGTGGCGGCCCGGCCTCGACGCACCGGGCGCGGTGAGGGTGGCGGTCGAGGCGCTCTTCGACGCCGCTGACGACGACTCGGCGACGGCCGGGCCTGATGTCCTCCGACAGATCTGGCCCGTCGTGGCCACCGTCACGGCCCAGGGCTACGCGCGGGTGCCGGACGCAGAGCTCGGCGAGATCGCGGGAGACACCCTGCGCGCGCGTGCCGCAGCGGAACAACAGGTACGGGACGCGCGCGAGCGCGGGGCGGGGGACCAGCGATGAGCATGCCGTTCTACGTCTCGCCCGAGCAGCTCATGAAGGACCGGGCCGACTACGCGCGCAAGGGGATCGCCCGCGGTCGCTCGGTCGTCGTGGCCGCCTATGACGCGGGCATCGCGTTCGCGACGGAGAACCCGTCACGCGCCCTGCACAAGATCTCGGAGATCTACGACAAGATCGCGTTCGCCGCCGTGGGGAAGTACAACGAGTTCGAGAACCTGCGGGTCGCCGGTGTCCGGTACGCCGACATGCGGGGGTACTCCTACGACCGTACCGACGTCAACGCACGTGGACTCGCGAACGCCTACGCGCAGACTCTCGGGACGGTGTTCACGACGGAGTCGAAGCCGCTCGAGGTCGAGCTCGTCGTGGCAGAGGTCGGGCAGACCCCGGCGGACGACCAGATCTACCGCCTCTCCTACGACGGGTCGGTCGCCGACGAGCACGGCTTCGTCGTCATGGGCGGGCGGTCCGAGCAGCTGCGGGACGTGCTCGCCGAGGAGTGGCGGCCCGGGCTCGGCCTGGCCGAGGTGCTCGCCCTCGTCCGCAGGGTGCTGGCCACTCCCGCTCAGGGCTCCGGCGAGGCACCGGAGCCCGTGATCCCGGCAAGCGGGCTCGAGGTCGCGGTGCTCGATCGTGACCGGCCGCGGCGTGCGTTCCGCCGCATCACCGGCTCGACGCTCGACGAGCTCCTGGAGGGGGCGTGAGCACCCGCCGGATCTTCGGGCTGGAGACCGAGTTCGGGGTGACGTGCGCGAACCCCGACGGCCCCAGCCTCTCTGCGGACGAGGTGGCCCGGTACCTGTTCCGCAAGGTCGTGGCGTGGGGGCGCTCCTCCAACGTCTTCCTGCGCAACGGGTCCCGGCTCTATCTCGACGTCGGCTCGCACCCCGAGTACGCCACGGCCGAGTGCGACGACATACGTCAGCTCGTCGCGTACGACCGTGGTGGCGAACGGATCCTCGAGGGACTCGTCGCGGACGCCCAGCAGCGGCTCGAGCTCGAAGGGATCCCCGGGCGGATCCATCTGTTCAAGAACAACACCGACTCGGCGGGCAACTCGTACGGCTGCCACGAGAACTATCTCGTGCGACGCCAGGGAGACTTCACCCGGCTGGCTGACGTCCTGGTCCCGTTCCTCATCACCCGGCAGGTGCTCACCGGCGCCGGGCGCGTCCAGCAGACGCCCAAGGGAGCGACGTACTGCTTGTCGCAGCGGGCCGACCACATCTGGGAGGCGGTCTCGAGCGCCACGACGCGCTCCCGCCCGATCATCAACACGCGCGACGAGCCGCACGCCGACGCGGAGAAGTACCGGCGGCTGCACGTCATCGTGGGTGACTCCTCGATGGCGGAGCCGACGACGATGCTCAAGATGGGGTCGACCGACATGGTGCTCCGGCTCGTCGAGGCCGGTCTGCCGATGCGGGACCTGGCCCTCGAGAACCCCATCCGGGCCATCCGTGAGATCAGTCACGACATGACGGGCAAGGCGCCCGTGGTCCTGGCGACCGGGCGGACGATCACCGCGATCGATCTCCAGCAGGAGTACCTCACTCGCGTACGAGACCTCGTGGAGGGCGGCGAGGAGATGTCCGCCATGGACGCGCGGGTCTTCGACCTGTGGCACCGCGGTCTCGTCGCTCTCGAGTCCGGGGACCTCACTGACGTGGACCGTGAGCTGGACTGGGTGATCAAGCTCCGGCTGATCCGGCGCTACCAGGAGAAGCACTCGATCGACCTCGGCGACCCGAGGATCGCTCGGCTCGATCTGGCGTACCACGACATCTCACGCACCGAGGGGCTGTACAACCTGCTCGCGGCGCGCGGTCTCGTCAAGCGGGTCGCGAGCGACATCGAGGTCCTCGAGTCCACCGCTGTCCCGCCGCCCACGACCCGGGCAAAGCTGCGGGGCGACTTCGTCCGCAGAGCGCAGGAGGCACGCAGGGACTACACGGTCGACTGGGTGCACCTCAAGCTCAACGACCAGGCTCAACGGACCGTGCTGTGCAAGGACCCCTTCCAGAATGTCGACGAGCGTGTCGATCGCCTCATCGAGAGCATGTGAGCATCGCCCCACCGACGAACCTGGCCGGGACTCTCAGGCTGCTCACCTAAAATATCGGGCTATGCCCCTGCGGACCCTTCGAACCCGAGCTCTGTCCCTGTGTGCTGCCTTCTGCGTCGTCGGTCTCGTCGCGTGCGCCCCCGACGCCGAGGACGGCCCCACCCCGACCGAGGACCCTGGACCGCTCGTCGAGATCACGGGGACGGGCGGCTCGGCCCCAGATCTCGTCTACACGCCCCCGGTGGACGTCGACGAGCCCCTGACCAAGGTCGTGTGGGAGGGAGACGGAGCCGAGCTCGTCGAGGGCGAGCCGGTGCTGCTCTACATCTACTCCGAGAACGGCGCGGACGGCACCGTCGTCCGGGACGACTTCGCGACGGTCCCTCGTCCCTACCTGCTGACGGCGGACGCCATCGGTCCAGACCTCCACTCGACCCTCATGGGGCAGACGGTCGGGTCCCGGATCCTTCATGTCGTCGAGGCGGACGGAGTGCCGCTCGTCATGAGCATCGACATCATGCCCACCCACGCGGTGGGCACCTCTGCCGACCCCGAGGCCGGGCTCCCGACGGTGACCCGTGACGAGAGCGGGGAACCGCAGGTGACGATCCCCGCAGAGACGGCACCGCCCGCGACCCCCGTCGTGCGGCAGACCGTCCGCGGTGCTGGCGACCAGGTGACCGCGGGGCGGCAGGTCGTCATCCAGTACGTCGCGTACAAGTGGTCCACGGGTGAGCTCTTCGACACCTCCTGGGGTGCGGACCTGCTGCCGCGCACGGTGACGCTCGGCACGGACACGCTCATCGAAGGGCTCGACGAAGGCCTCGTCGACCTCCCCGTGGGTAGCCAGGTCATGGTGGTGGTGCCGCCGGACCTCGGATTCGGCCCGAGCGGCAACGACCTCGCGGCAGAGACGCTCGTCTATGTCGTCGACATCCTCGCGGTGTCCCCGGCTGCACCCGCCTGACCCGGCCGGTCTCCCGACGGCCCGCCGCCCGGCCCTGGTATCGGTTGGCACCGGGCGCGCCCCGGCGGGTACGGTTCCGGCGGTAAGCAGGAGTGGCGGTCGCCCTCAGGAAGCAGGAGCCCATGTCTGTCTCGGTCCGAGTGGTCCCGTGCCTCGATGTCGACGCCGGACGTGTCGTCAAGGGCGTCAACTTCGAGAACCTGCGGGACGCCGGCGACCCGGTCGAGCTCGCGGCGCGCTACGACGCGCAGGGCGCCGACGAGCTGACGTTCCTCGACGTCTCGGCGTCCTCAGGGAACCGCGCCACGACGTACGACGTCGTCCGGCGCACCGCGGAACAGGTGTTCATCCCCCTGACCGTCGGGGGCGGCGTGCGCAGCGCGGACGACGTCGACCGCCTGCTGCGTGCGGGCGCCGACAAGGTCGGCGTGAACACGGCGGCCATCGCCCGGCCCGAGCTGCTGTCCGAGATCGCCGACCGGTTCGGCAGCCAGGTGCTCGTGCTCTCGGTGGACGCCCGGCGGGTCACGGGTGACACCCGCACGGACTCCGGCTACGAGGTGACGACCCACGGCGGACGCCGGGGGACAGGCATCGATGCACGCGAATGGGCTGTGCGGGCCGCCGAGCTGGGCGCCGGCGAGATCCTGCTCAACTCGATGGACGCCGACGGGACGTACGACGGTTACGACCTCGAGATGTTCTCGGCGATCCGCAGTGTCGTGTCGGTCCCGCTCATCGCCAGCGGTGGTGCGGCGGCGCCTGAGGACTTCGTCGCTGCCGCGCGTGCTGGCGCCGACGCCGTGCTCGCGGCGAGCGTCTTTCACTTCGGACGCCTGACGATCGGTCAGGTGAAGGACGCGATGGGCGACGCGGGTGTTGAGGTCCGTCGCTGAGCAGACCGCGGTCAGCTGTCCGACGCAGGGGGGGAGCTCGGGGGCGGGAACGCGGCGTCCATCGTCGCGACGTCGGGCTCCGAGCCCTCACGGCGGACCCGGGTGGCGGCGCCACGCCCGAACGCGTGCAGGAGGAGATCCGCGACGCTGCCGCGCAGGACGACGCTCCCGTGCCCGTCACGTGGCCTGCGTGCGACGGTCCGCGGGCCGGTGTCGGCCGCGAGGATCACACCGACGCCGGCCTTGCGGTAGAGCAACGGTGCAGCGCGCCTGAGCTGGTTCCAGAGCAGCTCCTCGACCTCGGGCGCGGTGGTCTCATCGGTGACGTCGGCGCCCGCGCGGACGACGTCCTGTCGGTGGACGTAGAACTCCACGCCGTTCATGAGGTCGCCCGCCCAGCTCCTGGGTGACAACCTGTGCGGGCGGCGGGCCACGCGGCGCACGAGATCGGTGAAGGCTGCCGGATCGGCCGAGTCCGTGGCGAGGTCGTCGATCGCACGCGGAGTGAGCGCCCAGGGACGCGCCTCACGCAGGTACAGGTGGGCAGCGAGGTGCTCGGTGGACCACCCCTCGCACAAGGTCGGCGCGCCGGGACCGGCGGCGAGGAGCGCGTCGGCGAGCGCGAGGCGCTCCTGGTGGTGCTGCGGCACGGTGTTCGAGCGGGTGGAATTTTCCATTCCTTCATCGTGGCACGGCCTGGCGACCTTTGCCGTGAGACGATGCTGTGATCCCCCTGGAAGGACCGAAAGTATCGTGAATTCGCACGCCCTTCGAGGGTCCCGTGCACAACGCTCCGTCGGGCTCATGGCTCGTGGCATCAGAGCCGAGTGGCGCATCTATGTCTGGGCGATCGTCGCCTCCGCCGCCTTCGGGGCACTCACCGTCGCGGTGAGCCAGGTGCTCGGACGGGTGACCGACGACGTCGTCGTGCCCGTGCTCGAGGGGTCCCGGCCCGCGGTGGACGCATGGGTGGGAGGCCTCGCGCTCGCGGCGGTCGCCGTGTCGCTCGCTGTGAGCGTCGCGACCCGGCGGATCCTCGCGGGGATCGGCATCTCGAACCTGCAGGCGCGACACCGGCGCGCGGTCACCCACCGGTACCTCGAGCTGCCGATGACGTGGCACCGGGCGCACCCGGCCGGCCAGCTGCTGTCCAACGTGAGCTCCGACGTCGAGGCCGCGACCGGCGTGTTCAACCCGCTGCCGTTCGCCCTCGGGGTGTGCGTGATGATCGGCGTCGCCGCCGTGGCGCTCCTCCAGCTCGACGTCTGGCTCGCGGTGGCGGCGTTGAGCATCCTGCCCCTCGCCGTCCTCGCGAACCTCGTCTTCCAACGGTTCATGTCGCCGGCGATCACGCACGCCCAGCAGCTGCGGGCGGAGGTCGCCGACGTCGCGCACGAAAGTTTCGAAGGTGCGCTGCTCGTGAAGTCCCTCGGCACCGAGGACCGGGAGGAGGAGCGCTTCACCGAGAAGACCGACGCGCTCAAGGACGCGAGCATCCGCGTCGGGACCATCCGCGCGTTCTTCGACCCGGTCATCGAGGTCCTGCCCTCCCTGGGCACCCTCCTCGTGCTGCTCGTCGGCACCTTCCGGGTGCGGGCCGGCCTCGTCGAGACGGGCCAGGTCGTCTCTGCCGCGTACCTCCTGACGATGATGGCCGTCCCGGTCCGTGCGTTCGGCTGGGTGCTCGGAGAGCTTCCCCGTGGCCTCGTCGGGTACGACCGCATCTCCCGCGTGCTCGACGCGCCCGGCATGCTCGTGCCCGGTACGACCCCCCTGCCCGCGCCCGGTGGTGCGGGCGAGCACGGGATCGCCGTCGCCTTCGACGAGGTGGGTGTGGCGGTCCCGCTCCCGACCGGCGTGGCGCACCTGCTGCGCGACGTGAGCATCGACGTCCGCCCGGGCCAGACGGTCGCCGTCGTCGGCGCGACCGGTGCGGGGAAGACGACGCTCGTGTCCCTGCTCAGCAGGCTCTCGGACCCGACGAGCGGACGCGTCCTCCTCGACGGGATCGACGTGCGCACCCTCACCCCGGCGAGCCTCACGTCCGCCGTCGCGCTCGTGGCGCAGACGACCTTCATCTTCGAGGACTCGATCCGTTCGAACATCACGCTCATGGACGACGACGCCGAGGACGGCCCCGGCGACGAGGAGGTGTGGGACGCCCTCGCGCTCGCGCGGATGGACGGCGTCGTGCGCAACCTCCCGCTCGGCCTGTCGTCGCCACTGGGCGAGCGTGGCGCGAACCTCTCGGGCGGGCAGCGGCAACGCATCGCGATCGCCCGCGCGCTCGTCCGGCAGCCGCGCCTGCTCGTCCTCGACGACGCCACGTCCGCCGTCGACCCCGAGGTGGAGCAGGCGATCCTCGCCGGGCTGCGCGAGCGCACCGGGGCGACGGTCGTCATGGTCGCCTACCGCATGTCGAGCGTCGCGCTCGCGGACCTCGTCGTGCACATCGAGGGCGGGCGCATCGTGGACAGCGGATCGCACGAGGAGCTGCTCGCTCGTGACGAGGGCTACCGAGACCTCGCGCTCGCCTACCAGCGCGAAGCGGCACGCCGCGAGGAGCTCACGGACGAGGAACCCACCGACGAGGAGGTCGGACGATGACCGATTCACACGGCTCGATCGCGTCCGCGACGACCTCGGGCGTCTGGAGCACCCTGCGCCAGGGCCTGGCCATCTCCCCGCAGATCGTCGAGGGCATCCGGGTCACCCTGCTGCTCGCGATGGTCGCGGCGGCGGGCCGGATCGTCGTGCCGCTCACCGTGCAGCAGACGGTCGACACCGGGATCCGGGCAGAAGGCGGCGTCGACGCCGACCGGGTCGTGCTCCTCGTGTGCCTGGCTGCCGGCGTGCTCGTGCTCGCCGCTGCGTGCTCGACACTCGTGAACGTCCGGCTGTTCCGCAGCACGGAGCGCGGGCTCGCCGCGCTGCGCGTGCGCGCGTTCCGGCACGTCCACGACCTCTCGGTCCTCACGCAGAGCACCGAACGCCGGGGATCCCTCGTGTCCCGCGTGACGTCGGACGTCGACACGATCTCGATGTTCGTCCAGTGGGGCGGGATCATGCTCCTCGTCTCGATCTTCCAGCTCCTCGCGGCGACCGTCCTCATGACCGTGTACTCGTGGCAGCTCACCCTCGTCGTCTGGCTGTGCTTCCTTCCCCTGTTCTTCGTGCTGCGCCCCGCGCAGAAGCGGGTGAGCGCCGCCTACACGGCGGTCCGGGCGAAGGTCGGCGCGATGCTCGGAGCGGTCTCCGAGGCCGTCGTCGGCGCCGAGACGCTGCGCGCGTACGGCGTGAGCGCACGCACCGGTCGACGGATCGACACAGCGATCGAGGAGAACCGCAAGGCTGCGGTGCGTGCTCAGAAGCTCGTGAGCGTCGTGTTCTCCGGCGGAGTGCTCGTCGCGAACCTCGTGCTGTCCGCTGTCGTCGTCGTCGGCTCCTACGTCGGCGTAGGTGGTGGCCTGACGATCGGTCAGCTGCTGGCCTTCCTCTTCCTCGTCCAGCTCTTCACGGGACCCGTGCAGATGGCCACCGAGATCCTCAACGAGCTGCAGAACGCGGTCGCGGGGTGGCGCCGGGTGCTCGCCGTCATCCAGGCGCCCGTCACGGTCACCGACCCGGGCGAGGACGGGGTGCACAGCCCGCGCGGCCCCGCTCGCGTCGACCTCGAGGGCGTGTCGTTCGCGTACCCGGGCGGCCCGGAGATCCTCCACGACGTCACCCTCCACCTGCCCGCACGCACCCGCGTCGCGGTCGTCGGTGCCACAGGCTCCGGCAAGACGACCATCGCGAAGCTCGCGACCCGTCTCATGGATCCCACCCGTGGGCGCGTGCTGCTCGACGGCACCGACCTGCGGGAGCTGTCGGCACGCAGCCTGCGTGCCCGTGTCGTCATGGTGCCGCAGGAGGGCTTCCTGTTCGACGGCACCCTCGGGGAGAACATCGCGTACGGGTACCGGCCGGAGATCGTCGGCGGAGCCCCGGGCGCCGAGGACGGCGCCACCGGTCCGCACCTGGCCGAGATGCTGTCGCGTGCGCTGCGGGACCTCGGGCTCGAGGACTGGGTCGCGGATCTGTCCGACGGGCTCGACACGCCTGTCGGTCAGCGTGGGGAGTCGCTGTCGGCCGGGGAGCGGCAGCTCGTCGCGATCGCTCGGGCCTACCTCGCCGGGGCGGACCTGCTCGTCCTCGACGAGGCCACGTCTGCCGTCGACCCCGCTGCGGAGGTGCGCATCGCACGCGCCCTGGACTCGCTGACCCAGGGACGCAGCACCATCACCATCGCGCACCGTCTCTCGACGGCCGAGGCGGCCGACCTCGTGGTCGTCGTCGACGCCGGACGGGTCGTCGAGGTCGGCTCGCACGCCGAGCTCGTCCACGCAGGCGGCACGTACTCGAGGATGCACTCGGCATGGGTGGTCCAGGTCCGCTGACAGGCCGTCGGCGGTCCCGGGCCCGGCCCGGTGGCCGCGCGCGGGCCGGTGGCCGCGCGCGGGCGTGACCCCGCCGAACGGACGTGGGAGGATTCACCGGTGCTGACGTCATCGCCCACCGTTCCCGAGAGCTCCCTCGACCCCGCCGTGGCGGCGCGCCTCAAGCGCGACGCGGCCGGCCTCGTCGCGGCCGTCGTGCAGCAGCACGACACCCGCGAGGTGCTCATGCTGGGGTGGATGGACGACGAGGCGCTCGCGCGTACCCTCCGCTCCGGACGCGTGACCTTCTACTCCCGCTCCCGGCAGGAGTACTGGCGCAAGGGCGACACGTCCGGTCACGTGCAGTGGGTCCGCCGCGTGTCCCTCGACTGCGACGGCGACGCGCTGCTCGTCGAGGTCGACCAGGTGGGCGCAGCGTGCCACACGGGCGCCCGGACATGCTTCATCGAGGGCGGCGAGCTGCCCGCCGTCGTCACCGGACCGCAAACCGAGCAGGAGAAGGAGCCATCGGCGTGACCACGAGCCTGACCCGACCGACGCCCGCACCGAGTGCAGCGGACCTCGCCTGGGGCCGCACGTGGCCGGCGCTGGAAGGCTTCCGGGACCTCGCGGCCGATCGGCGCGTCGTGCCCGTCGTCCGTCGGCTGCTCGCCGACGACATGACCCCTGTGGCGCTCTACCGGGCACTGGCGGGCGGCCGACCGGGCACGTTCATCATGGAGTCCGCCGAGATCGACGGCGGATGGTCGCGGTACTCGTTCGTGGGTGTCCACTCGCGTGCGACGCTCTCCGTCGAGGGGGACGACGCCGTCTGGAGCGGAGAGGTTCCGGCCGGGATCCCGACAGCCGGCGCACCGTTGGACGTGCTGGACGCGACCCTCCGTGCGCTGCACACCGACGCGATCCCCGGCCTGCCTCCGCTGACCGGAGGTCTCGTGGGTGCCCTCGGCTGGGACGTCGTGCGCCGCTGGGAGCCGACCCTGCCCGCGAACGCGCCCGACGAGCTCGACGTCCCCGAGCTGACGCTGTGCCTCGCGAGCGACCTCGCGGTCGTCGACCACGTCGACGGCAGCGTGTGGCTCATCGCGAACGCGATCAACTTCGACGACTCCGACGAGCGCGTCGACGAGGCGTACGCCGACGCCCGTGCGCGGCTGGACGACATGGAGCGGCGTCTCGCAGCGGCTGCGGGCGCCGGGTCCGGCGCGGTGCAGCGTGCCCTCGTCGAGGCCGACGAGCCGGAGCTCGAGTTCCGCTCGACCCGCGCCGAGTTCGAGAGCGCGGTCCTCGCGGGCAAGGAGGCGATCCGCGAGGGCGAGGTGTTCCAGGTCGTCATCTCCCAGCGCCTCGACCTCGAGTGCACGGCGTCGCCGCTCGACGTGTACCGCGTGCTGCGGACCATCAACCCCAGCCCGTACATGTACTACTTCCAGCTCGTCGACGCGCGGGGTCGGGACTTCGCCGTCGTCGGGTCCAGCCCGGAGACGCTGGCGAAGGTCGTCGACGGACGAGTCGTGACGTTCCCCATCGCGGGGTCGCGGCCACGCGGCACCACGCCCGAGACCGACGTGCAGCTCGGGGTCGAGCTCCTCGCCGACCCCAAGGAGGTGGCCGAGCACATCATGCTCGTCGACCTCTCGCGCAACGACCTCGTCAAGGTGTGCGAGCCGACGAGCGTCGAGGTCGTGGAGTTCATGGCGATCAAGCGCTACAGCCACATCATGCACATCTGCTCGACGGTCGTCGGGGCGCTGCGCGACGGCGCGACGGCTCTGGACGTGCTCCGGGCGACGTTCCCCGCCGGCACGTTGTCCGGAGCGCCGAAGCCCCGCGCGATCGCTCTCATCGACGAGCTCGAGCCCGCCTCGCGCGGGATCTACGGTGGGACGGTCGGGTACTTCGGCTTCGACGGGACGATGGACATGGCGATCGCGATCCGCACGGCCCTCATCCGCGGTCAGCGGGCCAGCGTGCAGGCCGGGGGCGGGATCGTCGCCGACTCCGTCCCGGCGCTCGAGTACGAGGAGTCGCGCAACAAGGCTGCCGCCGCCGTGCGGGCCGTGCAGATCGCGAGCCGGCTCCGGACGCGAGGATGACTCAGCCCGAGAAACCCAGGACGCCCCAGCCGGGGGACCCGGAGAAGAACCAGCCGGGGGACCCGGAGAAGACCCAGCCGGGGGACCAGGGCGTGGCCCGACCGGGCAGACGGCGACGCGACGTGGTGCTCGCCCTCGTCGTGCTCGGCGTGGCGACGCTCGTCGCTGCGACGCCGACGTGGGTGCGCGCGACCGGCGCGACCGCCCTGGCACCGGAGGTCGACGTCGCCGTCTCGGGGACCACCGCCGCCCCCGGTGCGAGCGCAGCGGCGCTCGTCGTCGTCGCGGCGGCCCTCGCCCTCGGGCTCGTCGGGCGCATCGGTCGATGGCTCGTCCTGGGCGTGGTCGCGCTCGGCGGGCTCGTGGTGACGCTGGCAGGCATCGACATCATCGTGTCCCCGGACGAGGCGGCGCGCTCCGCCGTGGCAGAGGTCACAGGAACGAGCGAGTCGACCTCCGGGGTCGAGGTCACGGCCGCGCCGTACGTGGCCGCGGCACTCGGTGCGGCGATCCTCCTCGTCGTGCTCGGAGCCCTGCTCTCGCGCGTGGACTGGTCCCGCCGCGCGCAGCGCTACGACGCTCCCGCAGCCCAGGCGGGGGCGTCCGGGGCGGCTGCGCCGGGGACCGTCGCCCCGCGTCCTGGGGAGAGTGCGCGGGGCGCGCAGGACGGGCCGATCGACGAGCGCGAGGCCTGGGACGCGCTGAGTCAGGGCGACGACCCGACCTGACTGGCGCTGCGCACCTGCGCCGGTTCGATACCCTGGGACGACTCTTTGATGAAAGGCACCACCGATGGCTGACAGCTCCGCACGCACCGAGGTCTCCTACCTCCCTCCGTCCACGCCGCCCACGAACCACGGGCACACCACCGCGGCGTGGTTCACGACCGGGACGGTCGTGCTCGGCTCCGTCGTCGCTGGTGTGGCCATGTGCTTCGCTCTCGTCTGGCTGGTCCTCGTGGGCGCGGCGATCGTCGTCGTCGGGCTCGTCGGCGGCAAGCTGCTCTCTGTCGCGGGCTACGGTCAGAAGCGGATCGGCACCGACGACCCGAACGAGCGCTAGCACCACCGTCCGAGCCCCTGCCGTCGTGACGCGTCTCACGGTGCGTGACGCGGTGAGGGGCACAGGTCGAGTCGACCTACCATGGCCCGTAGGTCGGGCCGCCGGGGGCGGTGGCGCGACGCAGATCTCGGGGAGCGTCTTCGAGAACGTGGGTGGCAGGTTGCTGGCGGGGGAGAAGAGGCGTCATGACGGTACTCGATGACATCATCGCGGGAGTTCGGGAGGACCTCGCGGAGCGCGAGGCGGCGACACCTCTCTCGGTGCTCAAGGAGAGGGCGCAACGCCAGACCGGCGCTCTCGAGTGCATCACCCGTCTGAGCGCCGAGGACGCGGTCGGCGTCATCGCCGAGGTCAAGCGCTCGAGCCCGAGCAAGGGCGCGCTGGCGTCCATCGAAGACCCGGCCGCGCTCGCACGGGAGTACGAGAAGGGTGGCGCGTCGGTCATCTCTGTCCTCACCGAGCAGCGCCGGTTCGGTGGCAGCCTGGCCGACCTCCAGGCTGTCCGCGCCGCGGTGGACATCCCCGTCCTGCGCAAGGACTTCGTCGTGTCCCCGTACCAGGTCTGGGAGGCGCGGGCCTATGGTGCCGACCTCGTCCTGCTCATCGTCGCGGCCCTCGAGCAGACCGTCCTCGTGTCCCTGCTCGACCGGGTGCACTCGTTGGGCATGACCGCACTCGTCGAGGTGCACACCCTCGAGGAGGTCAGCCGGGCCGTCGACGCCGGCGCCCGGGTGGTGGGCGTCAACGCCCGCAACCTCAAGACGCTCGAGGTGGACCGCACGACGTTCGCGACTCTCGCCCCTGCCGTGCCCGAGGGCATCGTGCGGATCGCCGAGTCCGGTGTCCGTGGCCCCCACGACGTCATGGACTACGCCCGCTCGGGTGCCCACGCGGTCCTCGTGGGCGAGTCCCTCGTCACGGGTGAGTCACCCCGGTCCGCGGTCGCCGACCTCGTTGCCGCGGGCTCGCACCCCTCCCTTCGCGCCGTACGGCACTGACCGCACGACCGCTCGTTCATCGCGAGGTACGACGGGCCCCGGCCCCGGGCTGCCGCCGCGACCGCAGACGTCAGTACCGAGGAGCACTACCGTGACCGCATCGCTGCAGAACCAGCAAGGCCCGTACTTCGGCGAGTTCGGGGGACGGTACGTCCCCGAGGCGCTCATCGCCGCCCTGGACGAGCTCGACGTCGCCTACCGGGCAGCGGTCGAGGACCCCGTCTTCGGTCAGCAGCTCGCTGACCTCCACCGCACGTACAGCGGCCGTCCGAGCATCATCACCGAGGTGCCCCGCTTCGCGCGGCATGCCGGCGGTGCCCGCGTCATCCTCAAGCGCGAAGACCTCAACCACACCGGATCGCACAAGATCAACAATGTCCTGGGCCAGGCGCTCCTGACGAAGCGGATCGGCAAGAAGCGCGTCATCGCGGAGACCGGCGCCGGGCAGCATGGTGTCGCCACGGCGACGGCGGCCGCGTTGTTCGACCTCGAGTGCGTCGTGTACATGGGCGAGGAGGACACCGAACGTCAGGCCCTCAACGTCGCGCGGATGCGTCTGCTCGGAGCCGAGGTCGTCCCGGTGACGGCCGGGTCGCGGACGCTCAAGGACGCCATCAACGAGGCGTTGCGGGACTGGGTCACGAACGTCGAGACGACGAACTACGTCTTCGGCACCGCCGCGGGCCCGCACCCGTTCCCCGCGATGGTCCGTGACTTCCAGCGAATCATCGGCGTCGAGGCCCGGCAGCAGGTCCTCGACCTCACCGGGCGCCTGCCGGACGTCGTGGCGGCGTGCGTGGGCGGCGGATCCAACGCGATCGGCATCTTCGACGCGTTCCTCGACGACGCCGGCGTGCGTCTCGTCGGCCTCGAGGCCGGCGGCGACGGCGTCGAGACGGGACGCCACGCGTCGAGCATCACCGGCGGGGCCCCCGGGGTGCTGCACGGGGCCCGGTCCTTCCTGCTCCAGGACGAGGACGGCCAGACGAGCGAGAGCCACTCGATCTCCGCAGGCCTCGACTACCCGGGGGTGGGTCCCCAGCACTCGTTCCTCGCCAGCATCGGTCGGGCGGAGTACCGCCCCGTGACCGACGCGGAGGCCATGGACGCGATGCGTCTGCTGTCGCGGACCGAGGGGATCATTCCCGCGATCGAGTCCTCGCACGCCCTGGCCGGCGCCATCCGCCTCGGCCTCGAGGCGCAGGCAGCAGGCCGGACGGACGAGCTCATCCTCGTCAACCTCTCCGGCCGGGGGGACAAGGACGTCGCGACCGCCGCGCGTTGGTTCGACCTCGTGGACGCGGACGCAGACCTCACGGAAGGCACAGACGTATGAGCGCCACAGCGCGACGGATCGACGAGCTGAAGGCGGAGGGGCGCCCGGCGCTCATCGGCTACCTCCCGGTCGGGTTCCCCGACCTCGAGCAGTCGATCACCGCCGCGCGCGAGCTCATCGCCTCCGGGGTCGACATCCTCGAGCTGGGCATCCCGTACAGCGACCCGGTCATGGACGGTGCGACCATCCAGCAGGCCGTGGACGTGGCTCTCGCGGGTGGTGTGCGGGTCCGTGACGTGTTCACCGTCGTCGAGGCGGTCGCTGCACTCGGAGCACCGGTCCTCGCCATGACCTACTTCAACCCGGTCCTCCGCTACGGCGTGCAGGCCTTCGCCCGCGACCTCGCAGCAGCGGGCGGCGCCGGGCTCATCACTCCGGATCTCATCCCCGACGAGGCGGGGGAGTGGATCGCTGCTGCGGACGACCACGGGCTCGACAAGGTGTTCCTCGTCGCGCCGAGCTCGACCCCAGCCCGGTTGGCCTCGACGGCCGCGGCGTCGCGCGGGTTCGTCTACGCGGCCTCGACCATGGGCGTGACCGGTGAGCGTGCCACGGTCGGCGCGAAGGCCGAGCAGCTCGTCGCGAGCACCCGCGAGGCTGGCGCAGAGCGCGTGTGCGTCGGTCTGGGGGTCTCGCGCCCGGAGCAGGCTGCCGAGGTCGGCCGGTACGCGGACGGCGTCATCGTCGGCTCCGCGCTCGTCCGTCCGCTCCTGGGCGCCGGTGCCTTCTCGGAGCGGTTGGCCGCGATGGCCGCTGTGGCGCGCGGGCTGCGGGAGGGCGTGGGCGCTGCCCGCGTGTCGTCAGGCGGTCCCCGGACGTGAACGGCCACGACGCGGCCGCGATCCTCGCGGCGATCCCGAGTCCCGCGCAGGGCGTGTGGCACCTCGGGCCCCTGCCGGTGCGCGCGTACGCGTTCGCGATCCTCCTGGGGATCATCGCAGCGGCGTGGATCACGGCCCGTCGGTTCACCGAGCGGGGCGGGACGGCCGACCAGGTGTACGAGGTGGCGCTGTGGGCGGTGCCCTTCGGGATCGTGGGGGGACGCATCTACCACGTGCTGTCCTCGCCGGACGCGTACTTCGGAGAGGGCGGGGACCCGCTCAAGGCCTTCGCCATCTGGGAGGGCGGGCTCGGGATCTGGGGTGCGGTCGCGTTCGGCGCGGTCGGCGCCTACATCGGGTGCCGTCGCCAGGGTGTCTCCTTCGCCGGGTTCGCTGACGCGTTGGCGCCCGGTCTCCTCGTCGCGCAAGCCATCGGTCGGCTCGGCAACTGGTTCAACCAGGAGCTCTTCGGCGGGGCAACCACGCTCCCGTGGGGCCTGCAGATCGACGACGCTCACCTTCCCGCCGGCTTCGCGAGCGGCACGCTGTTCCATCCGACGTTCCTCTACGAGATGCTGTGGAACCTCGCCGCCGCCGCGCTCCTCGTCATGGTCGACCGTCGGTTCCGCCTCGGTCACGGTCGGGTCTTCTGGCTCTACGTGTTCCTTTACTCGGCGGGGCGCCTGTGGATCGAGACGTTGCGGATCGATCCCGCGGAGCTCGTGCTCGGCCTGCGGCTCAACGTGTGGACGTCCATCGTCGTGGGCCTGGTGGCCCTCGTGGCCTTCCTCGTCCTCAGCCGTCGGTACCCCGAGCGCGAAGAATCCGTGGTCCTCACGGGCTCCGAGCGTGATGTCCTGGGGAGCACCGCGGATGCGGGCGAGAGCTCACCCAAGGACGTGTGACGCACTTCACTTTGTACGATAGCGGTAACGCGTCGTCAGGCGAGTACTGTCGTGTCGTTTGGGCCAAGGACGTCCCCACAACCCCCATATTCAGTCAAGCCCGGGTCAAGTTGCCTGGGCTCTCCGTGAGGACGGTGCATATGACCTCGCTGCAGCAGAGTGCGACCAGCTCCGCGAAGGCCAATGCGCCATCCGCCCAGGGCCTGTACGACCCGCGAGCCGAGCACGACGCCTGCGGCGTGGCATTCGTCGCCACCCTTCGTGGGACACCGGGCAGGGACATCGTCGATGCCGGGCTGACCGCGCTGCTCAACCTCGACCACCGCGGTGCCGTGGGCGCAGAGGAGAACAGCGGCGACGGCGCCGGCATCCTCACCCAGATCCCCGACGCGTTCATCCGCGACGTGGTCTCGGCCGACCTCCCGCCGTCGGGTGCCTACGCGATCGGCATGGCGTTCCTTCCCCAGGACCCCGCCGAGGCCGACGCGGCCGCCCGCGCTGTCGACGCCATCGCCACGGAGGAGAAGCTCGACGTCCTCGCCTGGCGCGACGTGCCTGTCACGGCGGGCCTCGTCGGACCGAGCGCACGCGCTGCGATGCCGACCTTCCGCCAGCTCGTCGTCGCTGCGCCCTCCCGCGAGGTGTCGGGCATCGAGCTCGACCGGCTGACGTTCCGGCTGCGCAAGCGCGCGGAGCGGGAGGTGGGCGTGTTCTTCGCGTCCCTGTCCTCGCGGACCCTGACCTACAAGGGCATGCTCACGACAGCCCAGCTCGAGCCGTTCTTCCCCGACCTGTCCGACCCCCGGTACGCGAGCGAGATCGCGCTCGTGCACTCCCGGTTCTCCACGAACACGTTCCCCTCGTGGCCCCTCGCCCAGCCGTTCCGGCTCATCGCGCACAACGGCGAGATCAACACCGTCCGCGGCAACCGCAACTGGATGGCCGCGCGGCAGGGCAAGCTCGCCAGCGACCTCCTCGGTGACATGACGCCGCTGCTGCCCATCTGCTCGGACGGCGCGAGCGACTCGGCATCGTTCGACGAGGTGCTCGAGCTGCTCCACCTCGGCGGCCGCTCGCTGCCGCACGCGGTGCTCATGATGGTGCCCGAGGCGTGGGAGAACCACACCGAGATGAGCCCCGAGCGGCGCGCGTTCTACGAGTACCACGCCAACCTCATCGAGGCGTGGGACGGCCCCGCGTGCCTGACGTTCACGGACGGCACCCTCATCGGTGCGGTCCTCGACCGCAACGGCCTCCGGCCTGGGCGGTACTGGGTCACCGAGGACGGGCTCGTCGTGCTCGCGAGCGAGGCTGGTGTCCTGGACATCGACCCGGCGACGATCGTCAAGAAGGGGCGCCTCGAGCCCGGTCGGATGTTCCTCGTGGACACCGACAAGGGCAGGATCGTCTCCGACGACGAGGTGAAGTCCCAGCTCGCCGCGCAGCGCCCCTACGCCCAGTGGGTCGAGGAGAACCAGGTGCTCCTCGCCGAGCTCCCGGACCGCGAGCACGTCGTGCACAGTCCCGCGTCGGTGCAGCGTCGGCAGCGGACCTTCGGGTACACGGAGGAAGAGCTCAAGATCATCCTCACCCCGATGGCCAACGCCGGGGCCGAGCCGCTCGGCGCCATGGGCACCGACACGCCCGTCGCGGTGCTGTCCAGCCGTCCGCGCCTGCTCTTCGACTACTTCACGCAGATGTTCGCCCAGGTGACGAACCCGCCGCTCGACGCGATCCGGGAGGAGCTCGTCACCGCGATCGGCGGAGCGATCGGACCGGAGCCGAACCTCCTGTCGGACACACCCGAGCACGCTCGGAAGGTGCAGCTCGCGTTCCCGGTGATCGACAACGACGAGCTCGCGAAGATCATCCACATCCACAAGGCGCCCAAGCTGGGCGGCGTCTTCACCGCGACGACCGTCCGCGGGCTCTACCCCGTGACCGGCGGCGGTGCGGCGCTCAAGGAACGGCTCGACGAGATCTTCGAGCAGGTGGACACGGCAGTGGACTCCGGCACGAGCTTCATCGTGCTCTCGGACCGCGACTCCACCCACGAGCTCGCCCCGATCCCGTCGCTCCTGCTCGTCTCGGCGGTGCACCACCACCTGCTGCGGAAGCACACCCGCACCCAGGTCTCCATCGTCGTCGAGGCGGGTGACGTGCGGGAGGTCCACCACGTCGCGCTGCTCATCGGCTACGGCGCGGCCGCGGTCAACCCGTACCTCGCCATGGAGACCGTCGAGGACCTCGCCAAGCGCGGATTCCTCGACGTCGACCCGGCGACCGCCGTCACGCACCTCATCAAGGCCCTCGGCAAGGGTGTCCTCAAGGTCATGAGCAAGATGGGCATCTCGACGATGTCCTCCTACCGAGGAGCCCAGGTCTTCGAGGCCATCGGCTTGTCCCACGACCTCGTCGCCGACTACTTCTCGGGGACGACGAGCCGGCTGAGCGGCGTCGGGCTCGACGTCCTCGCCGCCGAGGTGGCCGCCCGGCACGCCGAGGCGTACCCGGCGTCCGAGAACCTCCAGGCGCACCAGCGCCTGAGCTCGGGCGGGGAGTACCAGTGGCGCAGGGACGGCGAGGAGCACCTCTTCGACCCCGAGACCGTCTTCCGGCTGCAGCACTCGACCCGTACGCGTCAGTTCGACGTCTTCCGTGAGTACACGAAGCGGGTGGACGACCAGGCCGAGCGGCTCATGACCCTGCGCGGTCTGCTCGAGTTCGCGCCCGACCGCGAGCCGGTGCCCCTCGACGAGGTCGAGCCCGTCTCCGAGATCGTCAAGCGGTTCAACACCGGGGCGATGTCCTACGGGTCGATCTCCGCCGAGACGCACGAGACCCTCGCGATCGCCATGAACCGGCTCGGTGGGCGGTCGAACACCGGCGAGGGCGGCGAGGACTCCGAGCGGCTCCACGACCCGGAGCGGCGCAGCCGCGTCAAGCAGATCGCATCCGGCCGGTTCGGGGTGACGTCCGAGTACCTCACGTTCGCGGACGACATCCAGATCAAGCTCGCCCAGGGTGCCAAGCCCGGCGAGGGCGGCCAGCTGCCCGGCCACAAGGTGTACCCGTGGATCGCGAAGACCCGGCACTCGACGCCGGGCGTGGGCCTCATCTCGCCCCCTCCGCACCACGACATCTACTCGATCGAGGACCTCGCACAGCTCATCCACGACGCGAAGAACGCGAACCCGGACGCCCGAATCCACGTCAAGCTCGTCTCCGAGTTCGGCGTCGGCACGGTCGCCACGGGCGTGTCCAAGGCGTTCGCCGACGTCGTGCTCATCTCCGGTCACGACGGCGGTACCGGCGCGAGCCCGCTGACGTCGCTCAAGCACGCGGGGACCCCCTGGGAGATCGGCCTCGCCGAGACCCAGCAGACGCTCGTGCTCAACAACCTGCGGGACCGCATCGTCGTGCAGGTCGACGGACAGATGAAGACCGGACGCGACGTCGTCGTGGCGACCCTGCTGGGCGCCGAGGAGTTCGGTTTCGCGACCGCCCCCATGGTGGTGTCCGGCTGCATCATGATGCGCGTGTGCCACCTGGACACGTGCCCGGTCGGTGTCGCCACGCAGAACCCCGAGCTCCGGGCGCGGTTCACCGGCAAGCCGGAGTTCGTCGTGAACTTCTTCGAGTTCATCGCTGAAGAGGTGCGTGAGCACCTGGCCGCCCTGGGCTTCCGGAGCATCGAGGAGGCCGTCGGCCACGTGCAGGCGCTCGACACCCGGCGCGCGGTGGATCACTGGAAGGCGCAGGGGCTCGACCTGCTCCCTGTCCTCGATGTGCCCCAGCCGGTGCCCGGCTCGTCCCTGCGCAACACCACGACTCAGGACCACGGGCTCGACAAGGCGCTCGACAACCGGCTCATCGACCTGGCGCGCGAGGCGCTGGACCAGCGCGAGCCGGTGCGGATCTCCGTACCGGTGCGCAACGTCAACCGGACGGTCGGCACCATGCTCGGCCACGAGGTGACCAAGCGGTACGCCGGCGAGGGTCTCCCGGACGACACGATCGACGTGACCCTCACGGGATCGGCCGGTCAGTCCCTCGGCGCGTTCCTGCCGCGGGGGATCACGCTCCGCCTCTTCGGCGACGCGAACGACTACGTGGGCAAGGGGCTCTCCGGCGGACGCATCATCGTGCGCCCGGACCGTGCAGCGGTGCTCTCGGGGTCGAGCAACGTCATCGCCGGGAACGTCATCGGCTACGGCGCGACGTCGGGGGAGATCTTCCTCAGCGGTCAGGTCGGCGAGCGGTTCGGTGTCCGCAACTCCGGCGCCACCCTCGTGGTCGAGGGAGTGGGGGACCACGGGTGCGAGTACATGACCGGTGGGACCGTGCTCGTGCTCGGGCGCACGGGCCGGAACTTCGGCGCCGGGATGTCCGGCGGGACGGCCTACGTCCTCGACCTGCGGGACAAGGCGCTCAACGTCGCGGCAGCCACGACGGGTGAGCTGTCGCTCACCCCGCTGGATGCCGAGGACGCCGTGATCGTCGAGCAGCTCATCCGCCGGCACCACGAGGAGACCGAGTCGGTCGTCGCCGCCCAGCTCCTCCAGGACCTGCCCGCTGCCCTCGCCCGGTTCACCCGGGTGCTGCCCGCGGAGTACGCACGTATCCGACGAGCCCTGTCCCAGGCGGAGGCGGACGGTATCGACCTGTCCGCCCCGGGGACGTGGGAGGAGATCTTGGAGGTGGCCCGTGGCTGACCCACGCGGATTCTTGAAGGTGCGGGAGCGCGAGCTCCCGCCGTACCGCCCCGTGCCGGTCCGGCTCATGGACTGGAAAGAGGTCCGGGACAGCCGCGTCGACAACGCGGCGATCGTCCGGGTGCAGGCCAGCCGCTGCATGGACTGTGGCATCCCGTTCTGCCACCAGGGGTGCCCGCTCGGCAACCTCATCCCGGACTGGAACGACCTCTCCCGGCTCGACCACTGGGAGGACGCGATCGCGCGCCTGCACGCGACGAACAACTTCCCGGAGTTCACCGGTCGGGTGTGCCCCGCGCCGTGCGAGTCGAGCTGCGTGCTCGGGATCAACCAGCCGCCCGTGACCATCAAGAACATCGAGGTCACGATCATCGACGAGGCGTTCGCCCGTGGCTACGTCACGCCGGTCGTCCCGCAGCGCCTCACGGGCAAGACCGTCGCGGTCGTCGGGTCCGGACCAGCCGGGCTGGCCGCGGCGCAGCAGCTCACGCGGGCCGGTCACACCGTGGCCGTCTACGAGCGCGACGACGAGATCGGTGGCCTCCTGCGGTACGGGATCCCCGACTTCAAGCTGGAGAAGGTGCACGTCGACCGTCGTCTGGAGCAGATGAAGGCCGAGGGCACACGCTTCCGCCCGAGCACCGAGATCGGTGTGGACATCACGTGGGACGAGCTGCGATCCCGGTTCGACGCCGTCGTCCTCGCCACGGGTGCGACCGTCCCGCGGGCGCTCCAGATCCCCGGTAACGACCTCGCCGGCATCCACGTCGCGATGGACTTCCTGCACCAGGCGAACGCCGTCGTGGCCGGCAAGACCGTCGAGGACCAGATCCTCGCGACCGGCAAGCACGTCATCGTCATCGGTGGCGGGGACACCGGGTCAGACTGCATCGGGACGTCGCTGCGTCAGCACGCCGCCTCCGTGACGACCTTGGCGATCGGCAAGCGTCCGCCGGAGGAGCGGCCGGCGTCCGCGCCGTGGCCCACCGACCCCGTCCTGTTCGAGGTGTCGAGCTCCCACGCGGAGGGCGGTGAGCGCGACTACCTCGCCTCGACCGTCGAGTTCCTCGGCGACGAGGACGGGAACGTCACCGCGCTCAAGGTCGCCACCACCGAATACCTGCCTGACGGGCGCCGCGTGCCGAAGGAGGGGACCGAGCGGATCATCCCGGCCGACCTCGTCCTCATCGCCATGGGTTTCACCGGCCCGGAGACGCACACCATCGTCGAGCAGTCCGGCATCGAGCTCACACCGCGTGGGCTCTTCGCGCGCGACGGCGACTTCGCGTCGCCGCTCCCCGGAGTGTTCGTCGCGGGTGATGCCGGTCGCGGACAGTCGCTCATCGTCTGGGCGATCGCCGAGGGGCGGGCCGCTGCCGCTACGGTAGATGCATACCTGCAGGGGACGACCGAGCTCCCTGCTCCGATCAAGGCGGACACCGTGGCCCTGCGCCCGTGACGTCACGGTCCCGGGCGGCGCTGCTGCGGGACGAGCACCACGATTTTCCCGACAGCACGACACACACGAGCAACTAGGCTGGAGCTATGCGCAGAGCAAAGATCGTTTGCACCATCGGACCCGTCACCGCATCCCCGGAGCAGCTCCAGGATCTGGTCGACGCCGGGATGGACGTCGCCCGGATCAACCGGAGCCACGGCGAGGCCGACGAGCACGAGGCGGTTTACCACAACGTCCGTGCGGCAGCGAAGGCCTCGGGCCGTTCCGTCGCCGTCCTCGTCGACCTCCAAGGACCGAAGATCCGCCTCGGGCGGTTCGCGAATGACGAGAAGCAGTGGCTGAACGTCGGCGACACCTTCACCATCACCACCGAGGACGTCGTCGGGACCAAGGAGCTGTGCTCCACGACCCACAAGGGCCTGCCCAACGACGCTCGCGTCGGCGACCCCATCCTCATCGACGACGGCCGGGTGCTCGTGCGCATCACCGCCGTCGAGGGCCCGCGCGTCGTCACCCGCGTCGAGGTCGGTGGACCCGTCTCCAACAACAAGGGCCTCAACCTGCCCGGTGTCGCCGTCTCCGTGCCGGCGATGTCCGACAAGGACGAGTCCGACCTCCGCTGGGCCGTGCGCCTCGGCGCCGACATCATCGCCCTGTCCTTCGTGCGCAGCGCCGATGACTACGCGGACGTCCGCCGCATCATGGAGGAGGAGGGCCGTGTCCTCCCCGTCATCGCGAAGATCGAGAAGCCGCAGGCGGTCGAGAACCTCGTCGAGATCATCGATGCGTTCGACGGCATCATGGTGGCCCGTGGTGACCTCGGCGTCGAGCTGCCGCTCGAGCAGGTGCCCCTCGTGCAGAAGCGTGCCGTCGAGCTCGCTCGCCGGGCCGCGAAGCCCGTCATCGTCGCGACCCAGGTCCTCGAGTCGATGATCACGGCGCCGCGTCCTACGCGCGCCGAGGCGTCCGACTGCGCCAACGCCGTGCTCGACGGTGCGGACGCGGTCATGCTCTCGGGTGAGACGAGCGTCGGCGACTACCCGCTCGAGGCCGTCCGCACGATGGCGCGCATCATCGAGAGCACCGAGGAGCACGGCCGCGAGCGCATCGCGCCCCTCGGCTCGACGCCGCACACCCGCGGTGGAGCGATCACCCGCGCCGCTGCGGAGATCGGTGAGATCCTCGGCGTCAAGTACCTCGTGACGTTCACGCAGTCCGGTGACTCCGCCCGTCGCATGTCCCGCCTGCGTTCCGCACTCCCGCTGCTGGCGTTCACGCCGAGCGCCGCGGTCCGCAACGTCCTGTCCCTCACGTGGGGCGCGCAGACGTACGAGGTGCCCTCGGTCGAGAGCACGGACGCGATGGTCCGCCAGGTCGACGTCACGCTCCGTGCCAACGGTCTCGCCGAGAACGGTGACCTCGTGGTCGTCGTCTCCGGTGCTCCGGTCGGCGTCTCGGGCACGACGAACTCGATCCTCGTGCACCGCATCGGCGAAGAGGTCTGACCCTCTCGTCACCGCATGACGACACCCCCTGTCCCGTCCGGGACAGGGGGTGTCGTCGTTCCCAGGCTCGTGCCGCCCGCAGACGGATCGGCAGGTCCGCGTATCAGAGAGCGCTGAGCGCCACTCCCTCGACGAGCCCCACGACCCCGACGCAGAACCCGTAGGTCGCGTAGAGGGTCACGGGCACGGCGAAGGCCCATTCCCGTCGGGACCCTGTGTTCCCGAGGAGTGGTAGCGCGAGGCACCCGTTGCTGCGCCAGACGTCGTTGAGGACGGGTGTGCGGCGCCACCACCGCGGAGGCTTCGGTGTCCACGGCCACAGGAGCGGTACCCCACCGGTCGTGAGCATGTCACCCACGATGTGCACGGCGACACCGATGCCGACCGCGACCGGCAGCCACTCCCACTCGTGAGGGGCATGGATCGTCACGAGCGCCGAGACGCTCAGCGCGATGAGCCACGACCGCACCCATGAGCTGCCGTCGGTGAGGTGCAGCACGCGTGCCGCGTAGGCCACGAGGAGCAACGAGAGCACTCCTGCGCCGAGCGCCACCCGCCCGTAGGTCGCGGTCTCCAGGCCGACGAGGCCCGCAAGGGTCGCGAGACCGACAGCGGCCGCCACGGCCAGCACGCCGTGGGTTCCCCGTCGGTGACCGCCGGAGATGTGCGCGACGGCCCGCGTGACAACCTTCGACAAGGGCGGCAACGACGTCGCGATGGTCCCTGAGTGGTGGTCGGCGTCGGGCAGCATCGCGGCGCCGGCGCAGACGACGGACCCGACGAGCAGACCCGAGGCCGACACCGGGTACCACCCGAGCATGAGCGGACCCGTCCCGGCGACGGCCACCCACGCCGCTGATCCCGTCACGGCATGGTGCGCGCCCATCATCGTCTGCTGACCTCTCGTCGGTGCGTGCGAAGGCCCGACGGGCGTTCGGCGTCCCGGCGCGGGCGGCCGGACAGCACGCCGACGCGCCCCTGACCTGCTCCGGGACTGCGAGGAGGCACGCTACCTCCAGGTGCCGACACTGCCCTCCGTCGGACGGACCCGGGTAGCGTGACCGGGGTCAACACTGACCACGACGACCGGACGGAGAGGCCGAGGTGGACCTCACGACTGCTGCTGACGAGCTGTACGGTGCGCCGTTGGCCGGGTTCGTCGCGGCTCGCACGCGGCTGGAGAAGCAGGCCCGAGCGGACGGTGACCCTGAGGTCGCCGCGCAGGTCCGAGGGTTGCGCAAGCCGTCTCAGGCCGCGTGGGCCCTCAACCAGATCGTCCGGCAGCAGCCAGACCTGCTCGACGACGTGCGTCGCCTCGGGACGGAGCTCCGCGCCGCGCAGGAGGCGGGGGACAGTGCGGCGCTGCGCCGGGCGACCGCGCGCCGGCACGAGGTCTATGCGGCGTTCCGTCGCAGGGCGGAGGAGCTCGTGGTGGCCGACGGACGGCGGTTCGGCGCCGCTGTGGCGCTGGCACTCGAGAGCACGCTGGGGGCTGCGCTGGCCGATCCGGGCGCGTCGGATGCCGTGTGCTCGGGTCGGCTCGTCGTCGACCTCGAGAACGTCGGGTGGGGTCCCGTCGACCTCGACGGAGCGCTGGCTGCGCCCGGTGTCTCGTTGGCAGGAGCGCAGCGGACCGCACCTCGGGTGTCCGGCGAACGGCAGGTGGGCCAGGGCACCCGACGACGGGGGGCGACCGGTGGATCCACGGCCGAGGAGCGTGCCACTCAGCGCCGGGAGGAGGCGCGTCGGACGGCAGCACGCAGGGAGGCCGCGGCCGTGCTGGCCCGAGCGGAGAAGGTCGCCGGCGGCGCCAGGTCCGAGCTCGAGCGTGCGGAGGAGAGGCTCGACGCGGCCGACAGCGAACGACGGCGTCTGGGTGAGCGTACGGCCGAGCTCCGCGAGGAGCTCCGCCGGGTCGAGATGAGCGCGGAACGGGCGACCACCGACGCGCGCACGGCGCGTGAGATGCGCGACGCGGCCGCTCGGAAGGTCGAGCGTGCCGACGCGCAGGTGCGTCGTGCACGAGACGAGGCGGGCACCCTCACAGGCCGCGCGCAGGACGTGGACCGCGCGTAGCGTGCAGGGAGGTGAGTACGCCCGACCGACGAGCCCCGGAGCGACCATGGGTACCCGCAGGCACCATGACGTCGTCATCATCGGCGGCGGCAACGCCGGCTTGTCCCTGGCCGGGCGACTTGTGCGGGACGGAGCCAAGGACGTCGCCGTGATCGAACCCGCGCAGGTCCACCAGTACCGGCCCATGCTCTCGTACGTGGCGGGCGGGGAGGCGACGCTCGAGGAGCTCCGGCGCCCGCAGGCGCGTGTCACGCCCGCTGGGGTGCGCTGGTATCCCGACGTGGTGGTCGCGCTCGACCCGGAGCGGTCGGTCGTGCAGCTCGCCGGTGGAGACGAGATCGAGTATGTCGACCTCGCTGTGTGCCCGGGATCTGAGGTCGACTGGGACGCGTGGCCGGGTGCGGAAGCCGCCGTGGCGACACCGCACGCAGCCACGAGCTATCTCCCCGACTCGGCCGTCGACACCTGGACGATGCTCGCGGCGCTCCGTCGTGGGCGCGCGGTGTTCGCCGTGTCGGACCAGCACGTGCCGTGCGCGCCCGTCGCTCTCAAACCCCTGTTCATGGCGCTCGAGCACTGGCGACGCGAGGGGGTGCGGGATTCCATCGAGGTCGAGCTCGTCGTCGAGGCGGACCGGCTGGTCGACCACGCCCGTGCCGACCGGATCCTCCGGTCTCAGGCTGCTGAGCAAGGCGTGCGGGTCCGGCTCGGCGTGACCGTGCGTTCCATCGCGCCGGCCTCCAGGAGCCTGGAGATCGAGGAGCTGTCCGGTCCCGCGAGTGGCGGGGACGGGAGCACCCGGAGCACACTCGCGTACGACGCGCTGTACCTGGCGCCACCGCACCGCGCGCCCGCATGGGTCGCGGCCAGCGGCTTGGCGACCACACGCCGCGGTGGCTTCTTCCGGGTCGACCCACGCACGCTGCAGAGCCCGGCGTACCCGAGGGTGTGGGGGCTGGGTGACGTCGCGGAGCTCGACGCCATGCCGTCCGGGGGAGCGCTCCGCAAGCAGGTGCCTGTCGTCGCGCGGAACATCGCAGCGCGACGGACCGGCGTGCCGATGCGCGCGTACGACGGGTACTCCATCGCCCCTGTCACCACGGCTCGTCGTCGCCTGCTCCTCGCCGAGTTCGACCGGGACGGGCGGCCCCAACCCTCGGTGCCGTTCCTGGACCTCGTGAGGCCGCGCCTGAGCACCTGGGTGCTCGACCGGTTCGTCGAGCCGCAGGTGTACTTCCGGCGGCTGCTGCAGGGCAAGGTGTCCTGAGGCGCGCCTCTCAATCGTCTGAGTGGCGTCCGGGCTCAGTCAGTGGCGCAGCGTCGTCGAGGCCGACGTACTCGAAGTGCCACGGCTCGAACTTCGCCGTCTTGGCCCACCGCGGGTTCACCCACCCGTACTCGGCGCCGTGCTCGTGCAACCACGCCTGCATCCGACCAGAGACATCGATCGCGAGACCGAAGCCGTGCTGGCTGGTCCCCGGGGCCGCCGCCAGGCCCGGCTTGCTCGCGGCGACGGCGACCTGGCCCTGGAGGGACCGGTACGAGTCAGAGATCGACGAGACCGGCATGCCGGCAGCGCGCGCGTCCTCGAGCGCGAGGTCCGCGTCGCAGCGCAGCAGGTGCTCGGGCGCGAAGGACAGCTCGCAGAGGGCATCCTCGGGGATCGTGCCGTTGGGGTAGGTCGCCGCGACCTTCGCCTGCCTCGTCGCGATCTCCAGGGGCGTCGGTGCCGGCGGGGGAGGCGGGGGCGGCGGGGGAGCGGGCGTGACCGCGAGGTCCGTGACCTCGATGCTCCACGGCGCGTCGGGAGCGGCGGTGACCGGCGAGCCGGCGGAGGGCGGTGGCAGGTCGTCGCGGTGCAGGCCGACGCTCGGCGTTGTCGCAAGCACGGAGAAGACGGCAGCTGACGACATGCCCGCGATGATCCGTGAAGTGATGCGCATCGTGTCGTGGGGCCCTTTCGGAGCGCGCGGCGCACTGGTGACCGGACGTGGGGTCAACGCTGACTCGGCACTCCTGCGTGCCTCTCGGCGGGCGGACCCGTCCGCGAGCACGTGCGACATCCCCTGTAGCAGCCTGAGCCGTGAAACCCCACTCCGCCACTCGAGCGCCGAGGACGACATGAGACGGTCAGCGGGCGCGGATCACCGTGCGCGTGAGCTCGTCCGTGCGTCGTCGTCCAGACCGACGTACTCGAAGTGCCACGGCTCGAACTTCGCCGTCTTCGCCCAGTCGGGGTTGACCCACCCGTACTCGGTCCCGTGCTCGTGGAGCCACGCCTGCATCGGGCCGGAGACGTCGATCGCCAGGCCGAGGCCGTGCTTGCTCGTCCCGGGCACCGCGGCGAGCGTGGGCTTGCTCTCGGCGATGGACACCTGGCCCTCGAGGGACCGGTAGGAGTCGGACATCGACGAGACGGGCATCCCTGCCGCGCGAGCGTTCTCCAGGGCCAGGTCAGCGTCGCAGCGCAAGAGCTGTCCGCGCGCGAAGGACAGCTCGCACAGGGCGTCCTCGGGGATCGTGCCGTTGGGGTACGTGGCGGCGACCTTGGCGCGGGCGGTGGCGATCTGCTCCGGCGTCTGGCGACGCACCGGCTGCGGCGGGGGAGGCGCGGGAGTGACGGCGAGCGTGGTCACCTCGATGCTCCACAGGGCGTCGGGAGCCACCGTGACTGCACGGCTCGCACGCGGACCAGTCTCGTCCTGGGAGGCGAGCGGCTCAGCAGACGCAGGCACCGTCGACAGCACCGCGAGGGCAGTGGCCAACGAGAGGCTCGTCATGATCCGTGCGGCGGTGCTCATGGTGCGGTGGGTCCTTCCGGACGGTGCGGCGCGGGTCCAGGCGTGTGCAACCCCTGCGGGGGTCATGGCGGGCCGTGCGTGACCGTGGTCTCCCGTCTCTCCCCGGACCACTATCGGCGCGGAGCGAGAGAACTGAACCCTTGCGGCGACGTTCACCCGCCCTCTCACCACTGCGCGTGGCCGTGCGGCGCATCGGCGAGGCCTCGGTCGGCACGCCATCGCTGATGACGGGGCCGTGCGAGGGGCACCGCGCTGCACCCGCTGCTGACCAGCGTCGTGAGTAGACCTCGCCTGCGTAGTTGCCGGCGATGCATCCGAGATGAAGGAGATGCGCGCGATGTAAGCCCGTGACCGGAAGGTTCACGTCGCGAAGGAGCTGACATCTATCGACATGGAGTGCCCCGGGTGGGATTCGAACCCACACTGGATCGGGTTTGAGCCGAACGCCTCTGCCGGTTGGGCTACCGGGGCCGGTCGCGCCGCAACGAGTGCCCGACAATGAAACCACATCGTCGCCGTCGGGTACGCACGGCATGTGGACAGCACGGGACAAGGCGCCCCCGGTACGCACTACGATGTGCGGTGTGACCGACAACGACGCGCCCGAAGGCAAGATCCCGCTCGACCTCCCGCCGCTCCTCGAGCCGGTCGAGGTCGCCGTGGACGCTGAAGCACAGGCGCCGCCCGCGGCAGCGCGGCGGGCGCGTCGAGCCGTGGTCGCTGAGGACGAGGCCCTCATCCGGATGGACGTCGTCGAGACGCTCCGCGAGGCCGGCTACGACGTCGTCGGGGAGGCCGGTGACGGGGAGACCGCGGTCCGCCTCGCGATGGAGCTCAAGCCTGATGTCGTCATCATGGACGTGAAGATGCCGGAGCTCGACGGTATCTCCGCAGCCGAGCGGATCGGCAAGGCGCACGTGGCGCCCGTCGTGCTGCTCACGGCGTTCTCGCAGACCGAGCTCGTCGAGCGCGCCCGCGACGCGGGTGCCATGGCGTACGTCGTCAAGCCGTTCAGCCCGGCTGATCTGCTGCCGGCGGTCGAGATCGCGATCTCTCGCTACTCGCAGATCAGCGCGCTCGAGGCCGAGGTCGCGGACCTGGCGGAACGGTTCGAGACCCGCAAGCGGGTGGACAGGGCGAAGGGTCTGCTCATGACGAAGATGGGTCTGAGCGAGCCGGACTCGTTCCGGTGGATCCAGAAGACCTCGATGGATCGACGCCTGACGATGCGTGAGGTGGCCGACGCGGTCATCGAGCAGGTCGGCGGAGCCTGACCGAAGCCCTCCGTGCACACTGGTTGACCTCGCTGCCCTCGGGGAGGAACCTGGGAAGAAGCGGAAGGCCCGAACGCACCACGACGAAAGGGATCTGAGATGCGAGCGTTGGTCGACGTACGGCCCGCCGTGGCTGCCGATCTCCCTGCGGTCGCCCGGCTGTGCACCGCCGCACGCCGCGAGTCGGCGACGGGCATCCAGCTGTGCGTGAGCGACGAGGAGCGGCTGGTCCGCCAGCTCGCCGCGCTGACGAGCGTTCCGGGCGGCAAGGTGCTCGTCGCCCTCCACGAGGAGGAGCCGGTCGGGTTCCTCTTGCTGCGCGTCCTCGACCCCAACGTCTTCAACGACGAGCCGTCGGTGTACATCGAGGCCATCTACGTCTCGCAGGACTTCCGGCGCCGTGGCGCAGGCCATGCGCTGCTCACCGCAGCCGGCGACCTGGCGGCGTCGATCGGCGCGCCGGACGTCTACTCGGTGCCCCTGCCCGGCTCGCGTGGCATGCAGCGGTTCCTCGCGCGGCTCGGGTTCGCGCCCGCTGCCGGTCACCGCGTCGTGGCCACCTCGGTGCTGCAGCGCAAGCTCGCGCTCGACACCGCAGGCTCGCGCCGACAGGTGCGCGGGATCGAGGATCTCATCGCCCGCCGGCGCAAGGCCCGCATCGAGACGCACAGCGGACCCGTCGACCTGCGGAGCTTCCAGGCAGGACTCGCCGGTGCTCAGGGGCAGGACACGTCGTCCGACTCCGGCAACGCTCCGCTATCCAGGGGTCAGCACCAGACAGGTTAGGCGTGCGGTACACACACGTCGCCCGGCCTCGTCCTCGATGACGATCTCGTAGCTCGCGGTCGTGCGGCCCCGGTGCAGCGCCGACGCTGTGCCGGTCACCACGCCCGCGGTCGCGGCGCGGTGATGTGTGGCGCTCACCTCGATCCCGACGGCGTTGCGGCCCGGTCCCGCGTGCAGCTGTGCCGCGAAGGAACCGAGCGTCTCGGCGAGGACGACGCTCGCGCCGCCGTGCAGGAGGCCCGCCGGCTGCGTGTTGCCCTCGACGGGCATCGTTCCCACGACGCGCGACGCCGTGGCCTCGAGGAGCTCGATGCCCATCCGTTCGATGAGGGTGCCGCGGGCGGACTCGGTGAGGGCGTCGGTTCTGTCGATGTCAGCCATGGGGGATAGGTTTGCAGGTGTGACGGACATCGCGCGACCCAGGCTCCTGCTGATCGACGGCCACTCGATGGCCTTCCGGGCGTTCTTCGCGCTCCCCGTGGACAAGTTCTCCACGACGAGCGGTCAACCGACCAACGCCGTGCACGGGTTCATCTCGATGCTGGCGAACCTCATCCGCGACGAGGCCCCGACCCACGTGGGCGTCGCGTTCGACGCCGGCAGCACCACCTTCCGGACCGAGCAGTTCCCGCAGTACAAGGGCACCCGGGACGCCACGCCCGAGCCCTTCCGGGGACAGGTGCCGCTCATCAAGGAAGTTCTCGAGTCGATGCGGATCCCGCACCTCGAGAAGGACATGTTCGAGGCTGACGACATCCTCGCCACGCTCACGACCCAGGCGGCGCGCCTCGGCATGGAGGTGCTCGTCTGCTCCGGTGACCGCGACACGTTGCAGTTCGTCACCGACGACGTCACCGTCCTCTACCCCGTCAAGGGCGTCTCCGACCTCGCACGGATGACCCCAGAGGCCGTGCGGACGAAGTACGGCGTGGAGGCACGTCAGTACCCGGAGCTCGCGGCGCTCGTCGGGGAGTCCAGCGACAACCTCCCCGGCGTGCCGGGCGTCGGGCCGAAGACGGCGGCCAAGTGGATCAACCAGTTCGGGTCGCTCGACGAGATCCTCGAGCGCTCCTCGGAGATCTCCGGCAAGGCCGGCGAGTCGCTGCGCGCGCACCTCGACCAGGTGCGGCTCAACCGCCAGCTCAACCACCTCCTCACCGACATCGAGCTCCCCTTCGGGCCGGACGACCTGCGCGCGCAGCCGTGGGACCGTGAGGCCATGCACCGCGTCTTCGACGCGCTCCAGTTCCGGACGCTCCGGGAGCGGTTGTTCGCGATGCTCCCGGCGCAGGACGCCAGCACGGAGGGTGAGGCGGAACCGGCCCCCGAGGTCGTCCTGCTCGACGTCGCGCCGGGTGGGCTGCGGGACTGGCTGGCCGAGGTGCCCGCGGAAGGCGTCGGGCTCGAGGTGGCGGGCCGCTCGACCCCCGGCGCGGGCGACGCGTGGTCGGTCGCCGTCGCAGATCCCCGGCGCGGCGCGGTCGTCCTCGACCTCGCAGATCTCGCCCCGGAGGACGACGCGGCGCTGGGGGACTGGCTGGCCGACGCCGCCGCGTCCAAGGTGGTCCACGGGGGCAAGGCGGCGTGGCACGCACTCGCTGCTCGCGGGTACGACCTGCGTGGCGTCGTGTTCGACACCGAGCTGGCGTCGTACCTGTGCCACCCCGACCAGCGCACCTACGACCTGGGAGAGCTGGTCGTCCGCCACCTGCACCGTGAGCTCCGGGTGAGCGAACCGGGTCCCGGCGCGCAGGGAGCCTTCGACCTCAGCGAAGGCGGACAGGGCGAGGCGGAGCGCCTCGCCGTCCGTGCGGCTGCGCTCACCGACCTGGCCGAGGTGCTGGCCGGGGACCTGCGCGACAGGGACGCGACGTCGCTGCTCACCGACCTCGAGCTGCCGCTGTCGGAGGTGCTCGCCCACGCCGAGGCACGCGGCATCGCCGTCGACAGCGACTATCTCCGCGAGCTCGAGCAGCACTTCAGCGACGGCGTGGCCGAGGCCGCGCGCCAGGCGTACGAGGTCATCGGCCGCGAGGTGAACCTCGGTTCACCCAAGCAGCTGCAGGAGGTCCTCTTCGACCAGCTGGGGATGCCCAAGACGAAGAAGATCAAGACGGGCTACACGACGGACGCCGCTGCGCTCGCCGATCTCTTCGCCAAGACCTCGCACCCGTTCCTCGAGCACCTGCTCGCGCACCGGGACGTCATGCGGCTGCGGCAGACCGTGGAGGGACTGCTGAAGTCCGTCGCGGACGACGGTCGCATCCACACGAGCTTCCAGCAGACGATCGCGGCGACCGGGCGGTTGAGCTCGACGGAGCCGAACCTGCAGAACATTCCCATCCGCACCGAAGCAGGGCGACGGGTCCGCAAGGCCTTCGTCGTCGGGGAGGGGTACGAGACCCTCCTCACCGCCGACTACAGCCAGATCGAGATGCGGATCATGGCGCACCTGTCCGGCGACGAGGGCCTCATCGAGGCGTTCCGATCGGGTGAGGACCTGCACAACTACGTCGCCTCACGGGTGTTCGGCGTGCCGACCGACGAGGTGACGAGCGCGATGCGCTCGAAGATCAAGGCGATGTCCTACGGGTTGGCCTACGGCTTGTCCTCGTTCGGCCTGTCGAAGCAGCTCGACATCGCGGTCGGCGAGGCCGCGGCGCTCATGGACGACTACTTCTCCCGGTTCGGTGGCGTGCGCACGTACCTCACGGGAGTCGTCGACGAGGCACGCGCGACGGGCTACACGGCGACGATCATGGGTCGTCGCCGGTATCTCCCCGACCTCACGAGCGACAACCGGCAGCGCCGGGAGATGGCCGAACGCATGGCGCTCAACGCGCCCATCCAAGGGAGCGCCGCGGACATCATCAAGGTCGCGATGCTCGGCGTCGACCGCGAGCTGCGCGCCCAGGGTCTGCGCTCACGGATGCTGCTCCAGGTGCACGACGAGCTCGTGCTCGAGGTGGCGCCGGGCGAGCGTACGCAGGTCGAGGCCCTCGTCCGGGAGCAGATGGGCTCCGCGGCGCAGCTGTCCGTCCCGCTGGACGTCTCGGTCGGGGTGGGTGCGAGCTGGCACGACGCCGGGCACTGAACCGACACCGGGCGCTGAACTGACGCCGGGCGCTGAACTGACGCGGCGTGCTGATCCTCAGCGCGCCCCCGGAAGGTGGGCGACGAAGATCGCCGTGCCCGGCAGTCGCTCTCCGCGGGTGCGGCTCCAGCCGCCCCACACGCCGTCGTGGTCGGCGGGCCACTCGGGCTCGACGAGGTCGGCGAGGACGAATCCCGCCCCGGCCACGTCCCGCACGTGGTCCCCGATCGTCCGGTGGTACTCGACGTAGGTCACGGCACCGCGCTCGTCGCGCTCCGCGTAGGGGCGCCTGTCGAAGTACGACCGGGTGGCAGTGAGCCCGCGCTCGGTGGGGTCGTCCGGGAAGGCCCACCGCACCGGGTGCGACACGGAGAACACCCACCGACCACCGGGGCGCAGCACGCGCGCGACCTCGGTGTGGATCGCCGCAGCGTCGGACACGAAGGGGATCGCCCCGTACGCGGTGAAGGCGACGTCGAAGCTGTCGTCCGCGAAGGGCAGGCGCCGTGCGTCCGCCTGGACGACGGGGACGTGCGTCCCGTGCGCCGCGTCGAGGTCCTGGCTCGCCCGGAGCATCCCGCCGGAGACGTCCGTCGAGACGACGTTCACGCCGCGCCCTGCGAGCCACCGGCCGCACTGTGCCGCCCCCGAACCGATCTCGAGGATGGTCTTCCCCACGAGCTCGTCCCGCGGACCGAGCAGGTGCGCGTCCGCCTCCCGGAGCCCCTCGGGGCACCAGCAGAAGTCGTCCGCACCGAGGAAGTCGCCGTGCTCGTCGAGGTAGTCGGCGGCGTTGTCGTCCCACCAGGCCCTCCCGACGGTCCTCGCGTCGGGGTCGGGGACGTCCTGGTAGCCGACACGCGGCGCACGAGTGCTCACGGGGACAAGTCTGCGCCATGCGGTTCTCCACGCCCTGACCGGGACCTATGCCGTACAGAGCCCGCCCGGGAATGGGTAGGGTTGAGTGTGGTCGTCCTGGTCCGGCCAGCACACTGCCCGACCAGTCATGTCGTCTGAGGGAGTTCCCATGCGTATCGGTCTGCTCACCGGCGGGGGCGACTGCCCCGGTCTCAACGCCGCGATCCGCGCCGTCGTGAAGCAGGGCCTGGGGGAGTACGGGCACACGATCATCGGATTCCGCAATGGGTGGAAGGGCGTCGTCGACGGCGACGTCCACACGCTCAACCGCGAGAACATCCGCAACGTCCTGCCGCAGGGTGGCACGCTCCTCGGTACGGCCCGCTACCACCCGCACTCCGCGGACGGCGGGATGGACGCGGTCATGGCGACGCTCGAGGCCGAGCGGATCGAGGCCCTCATCTGCATCGGTGGTGACGGGACGCTCAACGCGGCGAGCAAGGTCGCGGAGCAGGGCATCAAGATCGTCGCGATCCCCAAGACGATCGACAACGACGTCGCAGGCACGGACCTGTCGATCGGGTTCCACACCGCGGTGAACATCGCCACCGAGGCGATCGACCGGATCCACACGACGGCGGAGAGCCACAACCGCGTCATGGTCGTCGAGGTCATGGGACGCCACGCCGGATGGATCGCCGTGAACTCCGGCATCGCCGGCGGCGCCGAGATCGTGCTCGCTCCTGAGGAGCCGTTCGACATGGACCGCATCGTGAAGTTCCTCAAGCACCGCCACCGTGCGCACGCCAACTTCTCCATCGTCGTCGTCGCCGAGGGCGCCCTGCCCAAGGAGGGCAGCTCGATGCAGTACGAGGCGCAGCTGGGCAAGTTCGGGGAGATCATCGCCGGTGCGATCGGTGAGAAGGTCGCCAACGAGATCGCAGCGCGCACGGGCTTCGACACGCGGCTGACGATCCTCGGTCACGTCCAGCGTGGTGGCACGCCCACGCCGACGGACCGGATCCTCGGCAGCCGCTTCGGCGTCGCCGCCGTCGACGCGGTCTCCCGCGGAGAGACGAACGTCATGACCGCCCTGCGCAACGAAGAGGTCGTACTCGTCCCGCTCGAGGAGATCGCTGGCAAGGTCAAGCACGTGCCGCAGGACCTGCTGCGGGTGGCGCGTGTCCTGGCGTGAGTGTCGCGTTGACCGGTGCACGGGGCCGCGACTAGGGTATATGGCGGTGCACTAGGGTCCGGCGCGTCCATTTTTCGTGACGAGACGACCCGACGTGCAGAGCATGAGACGGCGCTGGGTGTCACGTTCGGTCCTCGTCTTGTTGTGAAAAGCCGCAGCTTCATCCCTATCCGTCACTACTTCCTGTCCGCATCGGAGCACCTGACTCAATGACCATCACTACCCCCGCGAAGTCCGCCCCGCAGGTCGCCATCAACGACATCGGTTCTGCAGAGGACTTCCTTGCCGCCATCGACGCCACCATCAAGTACTTCAACGACGGTGACATTGTCGAAGGCATCATCGTCAAGGTCGACCGTGACGAGGTTCTCCTCGACATCGGCTACAAGACCGAAGGCGTCATCCCCTCCCGTGAGCTGTCCATCAAGCACGACGTGGACCCCGGAGAGGTTGTCACCGTCGGTGACGTCGTCGAGGCCCTCGTCCTCCAGAAGGAGGACAAGGAAGGTCGTCTGATCCTGTCCAAGAAGCGCGCACAGTACGAGCGCGCCTGGGGCACGATCGAGAAGATCAAGGAAGAGGACGGTGTCGTCACCGGTACCGTCATCGAGGTCGTCAAGGGTGGGCTCATCCTCGACATCGGTCTCCGTGGCTTCCTGCCCGCCTCGCTCGTCGAGATGCGTCGCGTCCGCGACCTCCAGCCGTACGTCGGCAAGGAGATCGAGGCCAAGATCATCGAGCTCGACAAGAACCGCAACAACGTGGTCCTGTCGCGCCGTGCCTGGCTCGAGCAGACGCAGTCCGAGGTTCGTTCGACCTTCCTGCAGACGCTGCAGAAGGGCCAGGTGCGCCCCGGTGTCGTCTCCTCCATCGTCAACTTCGGTGCGTTCGTGGACCTCGGCGGCGTCGACGGTCTCGTGCACGTCTCCGAGCTGTCCTGGAAGCACATCGACCACCCGGGTGAGGTTGTCGAGGTCGGCCAGGAGGTCACCGTCGAGGTTCTCGACGTCGACTTCGACCGCGAGCGTGTCTCGCTGTCGCTCAAGGCGACGCAGGAAGACCCGTGGCAGACCTTCGCCCGGACGCACGCCATCGGTCAGGTCGTGCCCGGTAAGGTCACCAAGCTCGTTCCGTTCGGTGCGTTCGTGCGCGTCGAGGACGGCATCGAGGGCCTCGTGCACATCTCGGAGCTCGCTGTCCGTCACGTCGAGCTGCCCGAGCAGGTCGCGAACGTGGGCGACGACGTCTTCGTCAAGGTCATCGACATCGACCTCGAGCGTCGCCGGATCTCGCTGTCGCTCAAGCAGGCGAACGAGGGTGTCGACCCCGAGAGCGACGACTTCGACCCCGCTCTGTACGGCATGGCGGCCGAGTACGACGCCCAGGGCAACTACAAGTACCCCGAGGGCTTCGACCCGGAGACGAACGAGTGGCTCGAGGGCTTCGAGGCGCAGCGTGAGGTCTGGGAGGCGGCGTACGCCAAGGCGCACGAGCGCTGGGAGGCGCACCGCAAGCAGGTCGCCGAGGCCGTCCGCGCGGACGCCGAGGCTGCTGACGCGCCCGACAGCGACACAGGTTCTGTGTCGGGTTCGTCGAGCTCCTACTCCTCGGCTCCGGCCGCGGAGCCCACGTCCGGTGGCACGCTCGCCTCGGACGAGGCGCTCGCCGCACTGCGTGAGAAGCTCACGGGCAACTGATCGACCGCGGGTCACGATCCCGCGCGCATGACGAACGGGCCGGCTCCCCTCGGGGGGCCGGCCCGTTCGTCGTCCGCAGGACGGCTCAGACGGTGTCGTCCGCGAACTGCTGGTGGTAGAGGTCGGCGTAGAGTCCGCCGGCCTCGAGGAGCTCGCTGTGCGTCCCCTGCGCGACGACCGCCCCGTCCTCGAGCACGACGATACGGTCGGCCTCGCGGACAGTGGAGAGCCGGTGGGCGATGACCACGGACGTCCGGCCCTGGAGAGCGGCCCGCAGCGCCCGCTGCACGGCCGCCTCCGACTCGGAGTCGAGATGGGCGGTCGCCTCGTCGAGGACGACGATGGCCGGAGCCTTGAGCAGGAGCCGTGCGATGGCCAGGCGCTGCCGCTCGCCCCCCGACAAGCGGTACCCGCGGTCCCCGACCACCGTGTCGAGACCGTTCGGCAGACGGGAGACGAGGTCCCAGATGTGCGCGGACCGCAGGGCGTCCTCGAGCTCGGCATCGCTCGCGTCCGGCCGGGCGTACCGGAGGTTGTTGGCGATGGACTCGTGGAACATGTGCGAGTCCTGGGGCACCGTGCCCACGACGTCACGCAGCGACGCCATGCTGACGTCCCGCAGGTCGCGACCAGCGACGCGCACCACGCCCGACGACGGGTCGTACATCCTCGTCACGAGCTGGGAGATCGTCGTCTTGCCAGCCCCGGAGGGGCCGACCAGTGCGACCATCTCCCCGGGTCGGACGGTGAACGACACGTGGCGCAGGGTGTCCGCGACGGGATCGTTGCTCAGGACGGCGACGGACTCGAGCGACGCGAGGGAGACGTCCTTGGCGTCCGGGTAGCGGAACGTCACGTCGTCGAGCTCGATGCTCGCTCCGTGCTGCGCGACGTGCTCGCGAAGGTCGCTCGCTGTGGGGGAGTCGGTGACGGTCGGGCGCAGGTCGAGGACCTCGAGCACGCGCTCGAAGCTCACGAGCGCGGTCATGACGTCCACCTGCACGTTGGACAGAGCGGTGAGCGGGCCGTACAGCCGCCCGAGGTATGCGGTGAGGGCGACGACGACGCCGACGGTGAGACCTCCGCCGATCGCCATGACACCGCCGACACCGTAGACCACAGCGACGGCCACGGCGGCGACGGTCGTCAGGCCTACCCGGAAGACGGTCGCGTACATCGCCTGCTTGATGCCGATGTCCCGCACCCGGGTGGCTGCGGACGCGTACGTGCGCGACTCGTCCTCGGGACGGCCGTAGGTCTTCGCGAGGTGTGCGCCGGCGACGTTGAAGCGCTCGTTCATGATCTGCGCGGTATCGGCGTTGATGGTGTAGCTCTCCCGGGTGATGCGGGCGAGCCGTGGTCCGATCCACCGGGCGGGCAGGATGAACGCGGGGAGCAGCACGAGGGAGAGCAGGGTGAGCTGCCAGGACATGGTGAGCATGGCCGCGAGCACGAGGATGACGGTGAGCCCGTTGCTGAAGACGCTCGACAGCGTGGACGTGAACGCCTGCTGGGCTCCGAGGACGTCGCCGTTGAGACGCTGGACGAGCGCTCCGGTCCGCGTCCTGCTGAAGAACGCGAGGGGCATGAGCTGGACGTGGTCGAAGACGGCGGTCCGCAGGTCGAGGATGAGACCCTCGCCGATGCGCGAGGAGAACCACCGCTGGGCGAGGGTCAGGGCACCGCTGAGCAGGGCGAGCATCGCGACGAGGCCCGCGAGCCAGAGGACGACGTCGCGTCGTCCTGCGCTGATGCCGTCGTCGATGATGGCCTTGAAGATCAGGGGTGTGGCCGCGCCGATCGCGGCGTCCAGGCCGATGAGGACGAGGAAGGCGACGAGCTGGCGGCGGTAGGGCCGGGCGAAGCGCAGGATGCGGCGGACCGTACCGTCCGCGAGGACGTGGTCCTTGACACTCGCGTCCTGGCGGAAGGAGCGCATGTTGCCCCCACCTGGGCCGCCCCCGCCCGCGGGGATGGGCAACGACATGGATGACCTCCGGTCGAGGGGATCGGGCGGTGAGAGATTCGGGCCGCCCGATTCGTGAGTCTAACTCACAATGTGGTCCGGTGCGCGGGTCGGACAGTGAGCTAACCTCTTTTCATGGCCGACGCGAGCGGAACGCACACGCACGAGGGCGACCCGCCAGGTGCGGAGTTCGTCTCCCTCCTGCACGTCGTCCTGCAGCGCGTACGCCGGGAGGCCATGGAGCAGGACGACTCCACGGGGACGACGCCGGGACAGTACCGTCTGCTCCGCACGCTCGCCGCGGCGGAGGGGCCCCAGCGACTGGGCGACGTCGCGGCGGCCCTCGGGATCGCGCCGCGGTCCGTCACCTCCAAGGTCGACGACGCCGAGAGCGCCGGGCTCGTCCGACGCCTCGCCGATCCCCACGACCGCCGCGCGACACGCGTAGAGCTGACCGCCGAGGGGCGTTCCGTGCTCGAGCGGGTGAGTGCGCGCCGCGCGGAGCACGCCGCACGCCTGCTCAACGGTCTGAGCGACGGCGAGCGGGACGAGCTCTTGCGGCTCCTGCGGCGGGTCGGCCGGGTGGCCGCTCCTCGGTGCTGTGCTGGGGACGAGGGCGGGCCCGCGCACTGACCCCCTCGCGCCGCTCCGTCGGCCGCGCTGGCGAGCAGTGCCCCGGACCGGCAGGATGAGGTGATGTTGCGGATCGGGCTGACAGGGGGCATCGCGGCGGGCAAGTCCGTTGCCTCGGAGCGACTGGCCGAGCTCGGTGCGGTGGTGATCGATCACGACACGCTGGCCCGGGAGGTCGTCGAGCCCGGCACCGTCGGGCTCGAACGCATCGTCGAGACCTTCGGTCCGGAGGTCGCGCCGGACGGCGAGCTGGACCGAGAGGCGCTCGGTCACATCGTCTTCGGGGACGCTCGGGCGCGCGAGGCGCTCAATGCGATCGTGCATCCCGAGATCCGCCGGCTCTCCGCCGAGCGCGAGGCAGCCGCGGACGCCGCCGACCCGGCTGCTGTCGTCGTCCACGACATCCCCTTGCTCGTCGAGACGGGGCAGGCCGACTCGTTCCACATCGTCGTCGTCGTCGACACGCCGGCAGACCTGCGCATCCGGCGGCTCGTCGAGATACGAGGGATGTCGCTCGCCGACGCCCGGCGGCGCGTCGCCGCGCAGGCCGGTGACGAGGAGCGACGCGCAGCGGCAGATCTCGTCCTGTCGGGTGGGGGATCGGTCGACGAGCTCCGTGCGGGGATCGACGCGCTGTGGCGCCGGCTCCAGGTCGAGGTGGAGGAGGAGCTGGTGTGACGAGCACACCGCGCGCGGCGAGATGTCAGCGGGTGGTCGTACGGTGGGTGCATGCGACCCGTCACTGATCTGCAGCGCGCCGTGGCACCGTTCGAGGTGGTGTCCGACTACACACCCTCCGGTGACCAGCCCACCGCCATCGCCGAGCTGACGCAGCGCATCCAGGCGGGCGAGAAGGATGTCGTCCTGCTCGGCGCCACGGGTACGGGCAAGTCGGCGACGACAGCCTGGCTCATCGAGAAGCTCCAGCGACCCACGCTCGTCATGGCGCCGAACAAGACCCTGGCCGCGCAGCTCGCCACCGAGTTCCGCGAGCTCCTGCCCAACAACGCCGTCGAGTACTTCGTGTCGTACTACGACTACTACCAGCCCGAGGCGTACATCGCGCAGACGGACACCTTCATCGAGAAGGACTCGTCGATCAACGACGAGGTCGAGCGGCTGCGGCACTCCGCGACGAGCAACCTCCTCACGCGCCGGGACGTCGTCGTCGTCGCCTCCGTCTCGTGCATCTACGGCCTCGGTACGCCGCAGGAGTACGTCGACAGGATGGTGCGGCTCGACGTCGGGGACGTCGTGGAGCGCGACGCGCTGCTGCGCCAGTTCGTGACGATGCAGTACTCACGCAACGACATGGCGTTCACCCGCGGGACGTTCCGGGTCCGGGGCGACACCGTGGAGATCATCCCGGTGTACGAGGAGCTCGCCATCCGCATCGAGTTCTTCGGCGACGAGATCGAGGCCATCCAGACCCTGCACCCTCTCACCGGGGAGGTGGTCCGGAACGAGACGTCGATCAACCTGTTCCCCGCCACGCACTACGTCGCCGGTCCGGAACGGATGGAGCGTGCGATCAGCTCGATCGAGATCGAGCTGGAGCAGCGGCTGGCGGAGCTCGAGGCGCAGAACAAGCTCCTCGAGGCCCAGCGCCTGCGGATGCGCACGACGTACGACATCGAGATGATGCGGCAGATCGGTTCCTGCTCCGGCATCGAGAACTACTCGCGGCACATCGACGGACGCGCCCCCGGCACGGCGCCGCACACCCTGCTCGACTACTTCCCCGACGACTTCCTCCTCGTCATCGACGAGTCGCACGTCACCGTCCCACAGATCGGGGCGATGTTCGAGGGCGACATGTCTCGCAAGCGCAACCTCGTCGACCACGGGTTCCGGCTGCCCAGCGCCATGGACAACAGGCCGCTGCGGTGGGAGGAGTTCGTCGAGCGGATCGGGCAGACCGTCTATCTCTCCGCGACGCCGGGCAAGTACGAGCTGTCCATGTCGGACGGTGCCGTCGAGCAGATCATCCGCCCGACGGGCCTCGTCGACCCGCAGGTCGTCATCAAGCCGACGACCGGTCAGATCGACGACCTCCTCGAGGAGATCCGGGTACGCGCCGACCGCGACGAGCGGGTGCTCGTGACGACACTCACGAAGAAGATGGCGGAGGACCTCACCGACTACTTCCTCGACAAGGACGTCCGGGTGCGTTATCTGCACTCCGAGGTGGACACCCTGCGGCGTGTCGAGCTGCTGCGCGAGCTCCGGATGGGCGAGTACGACGTCCTCGTCGGCATCAACCTCCTGCGTGAGGGCCTCGACCTTCCGGAGGTCTCGCTCGTCGCGATCCTCGACGCCGACAAGGAGGGATTCTTGCGGTCCGCGACATCGCTCATCCAGACGATCGGTCGCGCGGCGCGCAACGTCTCGGGCGAGGTCCACATGTACGCGGACAAGATCACGGCCGCCATGGCGATGGCCCTCGAGGAGACCGATCGGCGTCGTGAGAAGCAGGTCGCCTACAACCTGCTGCACGGGGTCGATCCGCAACCGCTCCGCAAGAAGATCAGCGACGTCACCGACATGCTCGCCCGGGAGGACATCGACACGGCCGAGCTCCTCAAGGGCGGCTATCGCAACGCAGGCAAGGGCAAGGCCCCGGTACCTGGGGGCGGCAAGGCGGGAGCGACGACGGCGAACCGGCTCGCGGGCGTTGCTGCAGGGGAGCTCGTCGACCTCATCCAGGAGCTCAGCGACCAGATGCACGCGGCTGCGGCGGAGCTGCAGTTCGAGCTCGCAGCCCGCCTTCGTGACGAGATCTCCGGATTGAAGAAGGAGCTACGGCAGATGCAGTCCGCGACAGCCTGACCCGTCCTGCGCGTCAGGCCGTCACCGACTCATTCCGCCCAGGGGCCGAACACCACGGTCCATTCGGCGACGGCGCGGCTGGCGACGAGACCTTCGACGTGGAACGGGTCGGAGTCGAGCAACGTCTCGACCGCGTCCGTCGAGTCCGCCCGAACGACGAGCAGAGCGCCCTGCATCTCGCCCACGCTCACCGGTCCCGACGCGAGCAGGATCCCGGCGGCGAACAAGCCACCCAGGAAGCCACGGTGCGCGGGTCGGTGGACGTCGCGCACGTCCGCGCGGTCGTCGTAGACGTAGGTCACTGCGTAGATCGTCATGGCGCCATTGAAGCACCGGTCGGCCCCGACGGGTGCGCCGTGACCGCCATGTTCGCCACGCACGGCACCTAGCCGGGGGCGAGCCGTCCCACGAGCGCGTGCGCCGCAGCGGTCACCACTGCCCGGTCATACGTCACGACGAACTCGAACTGACGCTCACCGTCCGGTCCCTCGTCGCCCAGATCCTTCGCGATGAGAGCGGCCGCGTGGTGCGCCCCGAGGACGACGACCGTCCACTCGTCTGCCAGCGGGTCGCCTTCCTCGAGTGCCGTTCCCCGGACGCCGACTGCCGGCGCCTTGGGCATGTCGACCGCCAACGCACCCACGAAGGGAAGAGTCTCCGCCAGGTTCTCGTACCGGCGCGCCGTGCCCGGAGTGAAGAACGAGCCGTGCTGGAACGCCGCGAGAAGCAACGGGGGGATGCGCGACTGGATGGCCATCATCTCGAGCGTCCGAGAGATCGGCAGGAGAAGGCTCTTGGGCGCGAGCCGCAGCCGACGGAAGTTCCGGACGAGGTCGTACGGTGTGCCGCGCAGACTCACGCCGATGGGGCGCGGAGCGAACCGGCCGGGACGGGACGCGGTCGCACTGAACTTCCTGCCCCCGTGGCTCCACAGCCAGCCCTGACCGAGCGTGGCCCCGAGGACGAGTGCGCGCCGGAGGTCCTCCTGCGTCTCGACACCTTCCGCGACGACCTCGGCGCCTGACTCCTCGGCGTACCCGCGGACGGCCTCCGCCACGCTGATCGTGCTGATGTCGTCCACGCTGCGGAGCAGCCCTAGGTCGAGCTTGACGACCTCGGGACGCAGCAGGGGGATGAACGCGAGAGAGGCCGGTTCCAGGCCCACGTCGTCGAGCGCGATCGCACACCCGGCAGCCCGGAGACGCTCGGCACCGTGCAAGATCGCTGCCACGTCCGCCGCCAGCGCCCGCTCGGTGATCTCGACGACCACCTGGACGTGCGCGGGCCGGGTCGCGAGGGCGTCGAGCACGACGTCGAGCCGTTGCGTGAGCGTCGTGGGCTCGACGTTGACGAACAGGGTCATGGGCCGACCCAGGGACAGGCGCGCGGCGTCCGCGATCGAGGTGCGCAGGGAGTACGCCTCGAGCTCAGCGAGACGTCCCGTGCGGCGAGCAGCCTCGATGAGGACGAGCGGCGACGCCCACGGCGAGCCGACCGGGCCACGCAGCAGCGCCTCGTGCGCGTAGGCGGAGCCGGTCTCCAGGTCGATGAACGGCTGGTAGACACAGTGCAGCCGGCGGTCAGCGATGAGCGCATCGAGCGGGACCTCCACGGGCGCCGCCTCGCGCACCTCCGCGTCCTGCACGGGGTGATCGACGACCATCGTTCCTGCGCCGCCGGCGCTGTTCTCTGATTCCACGTGGGTCATATCGACAGACGACGGCGCCCCATGAGGATCGCCGTCGACCAACGTCGCTGCCGGGGTGTGACGCGGGCCGCTCACCATCCGCGCTCCTCCCACGACGGGAGGGCCGGTCGCTCGGCGCCCAGCGTCGTGTCGGGCCCGTGACCGGGGTACACCCAGGTGTCGTCGCCGTACCGGTCGAACACCCGCGTCGTGACGTCGCCGAGCAGCTGCGCGAACCGCGTGGCCTCGCCGCCGGTGTTGCCCACGCCACCGGGGAACAGCGAGTCGCCGGTGAAGAGGTGGGTCCGACCGGGCACCCCCTCCGCGAGCCTCTCCCCGCCTGCATCGCTGGACGGCGGGCCGTCGGGGGACAGGGACGGCTCCGTGTAGGCGAGGGCGATCGAGCCGGGGGTGTGCCCGCGCAGCGCGACCACCTCGAGCTCGACCTCACCGAGCGCGATACGGTCCCCGGCGCGCAACCGCTTGACGACGGGCACCCCGAGGGCGTCCGCGTCGTCCGCGCCCGCGGCGGTCACGGCCCCGGTGACGGCGACCATGTCACCGAGGGCGCCGTGATGATCGGCGTGCCGGTGCGTGGTGACGATGAGGTCGAGACGCGCCGACCCGGACCCTTCACGGACGAGCGCGAGCAGCCGGTCCGGGTCTGCGGCCGCGTCGATGAGCAGCTGGTGACCTGTGCGCCGGCACGTCAGGAGGTAGGCGTTGTTGTCCATCGGGCCGACGCTGGCCTTACGGACGACGAGCTCGGGGAGCACCCGGACGTCGCTCTCCAGCCCGGCGCGCACGACGCCGGTGTAGGGGACGGGTGCATCGTGGGGTGGGGTCGGCATAGTCGATTGTGCGCGCAGGCCGGGGATCCGGCACCTGGGTCGACAGCCGTGTGGGGGAGCGCACGTTCGAACACGCGTGCGCATGTCGGACGTTCCCCCTACGATCGACGGGTGAGTGACCGTCTCGTCGTCCAAGGTGCCCGTGAGCACAACCTCCGAAACGTCGACCTGGATCTGCCGAGGGACAAGCTCATCGTGTTCACCGGCCTGTCGGGGTCCGGGAAGTCGTCGTTGGCGTTCGACACCATCTTCGCCGAGGGGCAACGACGATACGTCGAGTCGCTGTCGGCCTATGCCCGGCAGTTCCTCGGGCAGATGGACAAACCTGATGTCGACTTCATCGAGGGGCTCTCGCCCGCGGTGTCGATCGACCAGAAGTCGACGAACCGCAACCCGAGGTCGACGGTCGGGACCATCACGGAGGTGTACGACTACCTCCGGCTGCTCTTCGCGCGCGCCGGCACCCAGTACTGCCCGCAGTGCGGCGAGCGGGTCACGGCACAGACCCCGCAGCAGATCGTCGACCGCCTCCTCGAGCTGCCGGAGGGGACCCGGTACCAGGTCCTCGCGCCGGTCGTCCGCGGACGCAAGGGCGAGTACGCGGACCTCTTCAAGGACCTTCAGGCGAAAGGTTTCGCGCGAGCCCGGGTCGACGGTGACGTCGTCCAGCTCACCGACCCGCCCGTCCTCGAGAAGAAGCTCAAGCACACGATCGAGGTCGTCGTCGACCGTCTCGTCTCCCGCGAGGGGGTGCAGCGGCGCCTCACGGACTCGATCGAGACCGCGTTGGGGCTCGCCGGCGGTCTCGTCGTCGTCGAGCTGGTCGACGCACCGGCCGACGACCCGCAGCGCGAGCGTCGGTTCTCGGAGCACCGGGCCTGCCCCAACGACCACGCCCTCGCGCTCGAGGAGATCGAGCCGCGCACGTTCTCCTTCAACGCGCCCTACGGGGCATGCCCCGAGTGCACCGGCATCGGCGTGCGGCTCGAGGTCGACCCCGAGCTCATCGTCCCCGACGAGGACAAGACGCTCGCCGAGGGTGCCGTCGCCCCCTGGGCCCAGATCTCGTCCGAGTACTTCGTCCGGGTGCTGAGCTCCCTCGCCAAGGACCTCGGGTTCTCCATGGACGTCCCATGGCGCGCGTTGCCGGAGCGGGCCCGCAACGCGGTCCTGCACGGACAGGACCACGAGGTCCAGGTGAAGTACCGCAACCGGTGGGGGCGAGAGCGCCAGTACTCGACCGGGTTCGAGGGCGCGATCACCTTTCTCAAGCGCCGCCACGCCGAGACGGAGTCCGACTGGTCGAAGGAGAAGTACGAGGCCTACATGCGGGAGGTGCCGTGCCCCGTCTGTGACGGGACGCGACTCAAGCCCGAGGTCCTCGCCGTGCGCGTCGGCGGGAAGTCCATCGCCGAGGTGTGCGCGATGCCGCTCCGCGAGTGCCGCGACTTCCTCGATGCCCTCGAGCTCGGCGTGCGCGAGCGCGCGATCGCGACCCAGGTGCTCAAGGAGATCCAGGACCGCCTGGGCTTCCTGCTCGACGTCGGGCTGGACTACCTGTCGCTCATGCGGGCAGCAGGCACGCTCTCGGGCGGTGAAGCGCAGCGGATCCGGCTCGCCACGCAGATCGGCTCCGGGCTCGTCGGCGTGCTGTACGTGCTGGACGAGCCGAGCATCGGCCTGCACCAGCGGGACAACCGTCGCCTGATCGAGACCCTCACCCGCCTGCGGGACCTCGGGAACACGCTCATCGTCGTCGAGCACGACGAGGACACCATCCGACAGGCGGACTGGATCGTCGACATCGGGCCGGGCGCCGGCGAGCACGGCGGACGCGTCGTGCACTCGGGTGACTACGCGGGGCTGCTCGAGGCGCCCGAGTCCGTGACCGGGGCGTACCTCGCCGGCCGGCGCTCGATCCCCATGCCGACCCAGCGTCGGCCCATCGACCCGTCGCGCAAGCTCACGGTCGTCGGTGCCAAGGAGCACAACCTCAACGGCATCGACGTGTCGTTCCCTCTCGGGGTGCTGCTGGCCGTCACCGGGGTGTCGGGGTCCGGCAAGTCCACGCTCGTGAACTCGATCCTCTACACGGTCCTCGCGAACGAGCTCAACGGTGCCCGCCAGGTCGCGGGCCGGCACAAGCGGGTCACCGGTCTTGAGCATCTCGACAAGGTGATCCACGTCGACCAGGGCCCTATCGGCCGCACCCCGCGGTCCAACCCGGCGACGTACACGGGAGTCTGGGACCACGTGCGCCGGTTGTTCGCCGAGACGGCGGAGGCGAAGGTCCGTGGGTACACGCCGGGACGCTTCTCCTTCAACGTCAAGGGTGGACGGTGCGAGGCCTGCTCGGGTGACGGCACGATCAAGATCGAGATGAACTTCCTGCCGGACGTCTACGTCCCCTGCGAGGTGTGCCACGGTGCTCGGTACAACCGGGAGACGCTCGAGGTGCACTTCAAGGGAAAGACGGTGGCGGACGTCCTCGACATGCCCATCGAGGAGGCAGCCGAGTTCTTCGCGGCGGTGCCCGGGATCGCCCGGCACCTGCGAACGCTCGTCGACGTCGGGCTCGGGTACGTCCGTCTCGGGCAGCCGGCTCCGACGCTCTCCGGTGGTGAGGCGCAGCGGGTGAAGCTCGCCAGCGAGCTGCAGAAGCGTTCGACAGGACGCAGCATCTACGTGCTCGACGAGCCCACGACCGGACTCCACTTCGAGGACATCCGCAAGCTGCTCGCCGTGCTCCAGTCGCTCGTCGACAAGGGGAACTCTGTGCTCGTCATCGAGCACAACCTCGACGTCATCAAGAATGCCGACTGGGTCATCGACATGGGTCCGGAGGGGGGCTCCGGGGGCGGCCTCGTCGTCGCACAGGGCACGCCCGAGAAGGTCGCGGCCGTGCCGGAGAGCCACACTGGTCGCTTCCTCGCGGAGGTGCTGGCGCCGCACCCGCCCGTCCCGGTCGGGAAGCTCGTCCCCCCGGCGGTGGCGAGCAAGCCAGCGGCGAAGGCGAAGGCCCCACGGAAGCGCGCGAAGCTCACCTCCTGATGGTCAGGTGGCGCTCGCGGGCACGAGAGGGCTCACGCGGACGGGGAAGTTCACCGAGCGCGCGAGGAAGCAGTGGTCGTGGGCGCGCTGGTGGAGGTCGAGCAGGAGGGCGGTCGCGTCTGCCGGGCTCACGTCCGCGAGGACGACGCGCGGTCGGAGCTCGACCTCGGTGAACTGTCCGGCACCCGCGGTGTCCACCCGCATGGTCCCCACCGGCGTGTCCGAGTACTCGGTGACGACGACGTCGTGCTGAGCGGCCATGTGCAGGAACCACAGCATGTGGCACTGGGCGAGCGACGCGACGAAGAGCTCCTCCGGGTTGGGACGGTGCGGATCGCCGCGGAACGCCGGATCCGAGCTCGCGAGGATCGGGGGTTTCCCCTCGATCGACACGGTGTGGTCGCGTGAGTACGCCAGGTAGCTCGAGGTGCCGGTCGCGCCGGCTCCGGTCCAGGTGATCGTGGCGGTGTACGAGTGAAAGGCTCCCATCGGCACACGGTAGCCGGATCGCCGCGAATGTGACACCAGTCACGTTCCGCTCTCCTCGTCCACGGTGACCGCGGACGAGCGGGACCCGCTCCCGCCCCGGAGGCGACGGGGTCCTGTGCTGGGTGTCGGACGCCTCAACTAGGCTCGAAGGCATGGCCGATCCAGTGACCTACCGACCCGCGCCGGGCGAGATTCCCACGACCCCCGGCGTGTACAGGTTCCGTGACGAGCACCGTCGGGTCATCTACGTCGGCAAGGCGAAGAACCTGCGAGCGAGGCTCTCGAGCTACTTCCAGGACCTCTCGGCCCTGCACCAGCGCACCCGGACGATGGTGACGACGGCGGCCTCCGTGGAGTGGACCGTCGTCGGCACGGAGGTGGAGGCCCTCGCCCTCGAGTACTCCTGGATCAAGGAGTACGACCCGCGCTTCAACGTCAAGTACCGCGACGACAAGTCGTATCCCTACCTCGCGGTGACGATGGGCGAGAAGGTGCCGCGCGCGCAGGTCATGCGGGGCGTCAAACGACCCGGCACGCGATACTTCGGTCCGTTCGCGCACGCCTGGGCGATCCGCGAGACCCTCGATCTGCTGCTGCGTGTCTTCCCCGTCCGCACCTGCTCCGCCGGTGTGTACAAGCGCGCCGAGCAGTCGGGCCGGCCATGCCTGCTCGGGTACATCGACAAGTGCTCCGCCCCGTGCGTGGGGCGCATCAGCATCGAGGACCATCGTGCGCTCGCCGACGACTTCTGCTCGTTCATGGCGGGTGAGACCGCGACGTTCGTCCGACGGTTGACCGAACGGATGAACCAGGCAGCCCAGAACATGGAGTACGAGCAGGCCGCTCGCCTGCGCGACGACATCCAGGCCCTCGAGCGAGCACTGGAGAAGAACGCGGTGGTCCTGCAGGACGCGACCGACGCGGACATCTTCGCTCTCGTGGGTGACGAGCTCGAAGCGGCGGTGCAGGTGTTCCACGTCAGGGGCGGCCGGATCCGCGGTCAGCGGGGCTGGATCGTCGAGAAGGTCGAGGACGTCACGGACGCCGATCTCGTCGAGCACCTCCTGCAGCAGGTGTACGGCACGGCGGACGAGAGCGCCGGTGGTGACGCGCAGGCGGCGAGGGCCGACAGCGTGGTTCCGCGGGAGGTGCTCGTACCGGTGCTCCCCGCGCACCACGAAGAGGTGGCTGCGTGGCTCAGCGGCTTGCGAGGCGCGAAGGTGGACGTCCGGGTGCCCCAGCGTGGGGACAAGCGTGAGCTTGCGGAGACGGTGCGCAAGAACGCCGAGCACGCGCTCGCGCTGCACCGCACCCGCCGGGCCGGTGACCTGACGACGCGGTCCCAGGCGCTGCAGGAGCTCCAGGAGGCCCTCGGTCTGGCGACCGCACCCCTGCGGATCGAGTGCTACGACATCTCCACGACCCAGGGCACGTTCCAGACGGCGTCGATGGTCGTGTTCGAGGACGGGCTCGCACGCAAGAGCGAGTACCGGACCTTCACCGTGCGAGGCCCGGACGGCGACGGTGCGCGTGACGACACCGCAGCGATGTACGAGGTCATCACCCGGCGGTTCCGGCGGTACGTCGCCGACCGCATCGCCGTCGGTGAGCTCGAGGCGGACATGCCCGGGGGAGAGGTCGGCCCCGACGCGAGCGACGGAGAGCCGGAGGGTGAGCGCAAGAGGTTCGCGTACCCGCCCAACCTCGTCGTCGTCGACGGTGGACCACCCCAGGTCGCCGCGGCCGCCCGCGCGCTCGCCGACCTCGGGATCGACGACGTGGCGCTGTGCGGACTCGCCAAGCGCCTCGAGGAGGTGTGGGTGCCGGGTGACGACTACCCGGTGATCCTCAACAGGTCGTCCGAGGGCCTCTACCTCCTGCAACGCGTCCGCGACGAGGCGCACAGGTTCGCGATCTCGGCGCACCGCAAGAAGCGCAGCAAGGGGATGACTGTCTCGGCGCTCGACGACATCCCCGGCCTCGGGCCTGCCCGCAAGGCCGCGCTGCTGCGGCACTTCGGGTCGCTCAAGCGCCTGCGTGCGGCGTCGGCCGAGGAGATCGAGTCGGTGCCGGGCATGGGGCGGCGCACCGCTGAGGCCGTCGTGGCCGCGCTCGCGCCGCAGCAGGGCCCGGTAGCGGTGGAACCGTCCGGCGAGGAGCGGTCCACCGCGGACCGACCTGGCATGCTGGGCGCATGAGCAGCGAACCGGCACCCATGACCGTCCCGCAGGGGATCCCCCAGGTCGAGGCGACGACACACCCTGCCGCACCTGAGGAGAGCGAGGTCCTCATCATCACCGGGATGTCCGGGGCGGGCCGCTCCCGGGCCGCGATGGTGCTCGAGGACCTCGACTGGTACGTCGTCGACAACCTGCCGCCCAGGATGCTCGTGCCGCTCGTCGACATGATGACGCGGACGGGATCGGCGATCACCCGGGTCGGCGCGGTCGTGGACGTCCGTGGCCGGGAGTTCTTCAACGACCTCACTGAGGTCCTGGCGCGCTTCCGCAAGCGAGCGATCCCGTACCGCATCCTGTTCCTGGACTCGTCCGACGAGGTGCTCGTCCGGCGTTTCGAGCAGGTCCGGCGACCGCACCCGCTCCAGGGTGACGGCCGGATCCTCGACGGGATCGGTGTCGAGCGGCAGCTGTTGCGGGCGATCCGGGAACGCTCCGACGTCATCATCGACACGTCCGAGCTCAACGTCCACGACCTCGCGCGCGAGGTCCGCAAGTCCGTCGCGGAGGGCACCACCGAGGCGCTGCGGGTGAACGTCCTGTCGTTCGGGTTCAAGTACGGGATCCCGCTCGATGCGGACCATGTCGTCGACATGCGCTTCCTGTCCAACCCCTACTGGATCACCGAGCTGCGGCACCTCACCGGCCGGGACGAGCCCGTGCGGGACTTCGTGCTCGGCCTGCCGGGAGCGTCAGAGTTCATCGACCGCTACCTCGAGGCGCTCGAGCCGGTGTTCGCGGGGTACCTCCACGAGGAGAAGCGGTACGTCACCCTCGCGATCGGGTGCACGGGCGGCAAGCACCGTTCGGTGGCCGCGAGCGAGGAGATCGCCCGCAGGCTGCGCGAACGTGGGCACCGGGTCGCGGTGACCGCTCGCGACCTCGGAAAGGAGTAGCCGCCCGTGCCGCCGAGCACGAGCGGACAGAACCCTGCGGTCGTCGCCCTCGGTGGTGGCCACGGCCTGTCCGCCAGCCTCTCCGCCCTCCGGCTCATGTCCGACCGCCTCACGGCCATCGTCACCGTCGCCGACGACGGTGGGTCCTCCGGTCGTCTCCGTGAGGAGCTCGGTGTGCTCCCGCCGGGGGACCTCCGGATGGCGCTGTCCGCGCTGTGCGACGACTCCGAGTGGGGCCGCACGTGGCGGGACCTGCTCCAGCACCGTTTCACGTCCTCCGGCGATCTCGACCAGCACGCGGTCGGGAACCTGCTCATCGTCGCGCTGTGGGAGCTCCTCGGCGACTGCGTCGAAGGCCTCGACTGGGTCGGACGTCTCCTCGGCGCCCGCGGCCGGGTGCTGCCCATGGCGTCCGTCCCCTTGTCGATCGAGGCCGACGTCGCGATCGACGGTGGTGTCGTCACGGTCGTCGGACAGTCGCAGGTCGCCTCGGCGGCCGGCAGGGTCGAGCGGATCCGGCTCGTCCCCGACAACCCGCCGGCGCGGCCCGAGGCCGTCGAGGCGCTCATGGCCGCGGACTGGGTCGTCCTCGGTCCAGGGTCATGGTTCTCCTCCGTGATGCCGCACCTCCTCGTCCCTGCGCTCGCTGAGGCGTTGCACGCCACCACCGCGCGCAGGTGCCTCACCCTCAACCTCGCGAGCGAGACCGACGAGACGCTCGGCATGACGACGATCGAGCACCTGCGCGCGCTCTACCGGCACGCGCCCGATCTGCACATCGATGCGGTGATCGCCGACCCGTCGGCCGTCGAGGACCCTGAGCTGCTGCTGCAAGAGGTGGAGAACATGGGCGCGACGCTGCTCATGCGGCAGGTCCGCAGGGGTGACGGCACGCCCCGGCACGACGACCTGCGGCTCGCCGCGGCGTACCGGGACGTCTTCGACCGATTTCTCGGTGACGTGGGGACGGTGACACGGTGACTGCTCACGCTGGTGGTCACGCATCCGCACCGAGCCCCGCAGGAGCAGTGGCAGGATTGGGCACATGGCGCTGACGGCACAGGTGAAGGACGAGCTCGCGCGGTTGAAGGTCGACAAGACGTCGTGCCGCAAGGCCGAGGTCGCCGCGATGCTGCGGTTCGCCGGAGGGCTGCACATCATCTCGGGTCGCATCGTCATCGAGGCCGAGCTCGACACCGCGATCGCGGCACGGCGACTCCGCGAGGCGATCTCTGACGTCTACGGCCACACGAGCGAGATCATCGTCGTCTCGGCGGGCGGGATCCGACGTGGCAGCAGGTACGTCATCCGGGTGGTCAAGGACGGTGAGTCCCTCGCGCGCCAGACAGGGCTCCTCGACAGCCGCGGCCGCCCGGTCCGAGGGTTGCCGCCCCAGGTCGTCTCCGCCGGGACCGCCGAGGCAGAGGCCGCGTGGCGTGGCGCGTTCCTCGCGCGTGGTTCCCTCACCGAGCCCGGGCGGTCGTCCGCGCTCGAGGTCACGTGCCCGGGGCCGGAGGCCGCGCTCGCTCTCGTGGGTGCCGCACGCCGCCTCGGGATCTCGGCCAAGGCCCGGGAGGTCCGGGAGGTCGACCGCGTCGTCATCCGTGACGGCGAGGCCATCGGGGCGCTGCTCTCACGGCTCGGTGCGAAGGAGGCCGTCGTCGTCTGGGAGGAACGCCGCCTGCGCCGCGAGTTCCGCGGGACCGCCAACCGTCTCGCGAACTTCGACGACGCGAACCTGCGGCGTTCCGCCCGGGCGGCCGTCGCGGCGGGTGCTCGCGTGGAGCGTGCCTTCGAGATCCTCGGCCCCGATCTGCCCGAGCACCTGCGGGAGGCGGGCGAGCTCCGCCTCGCGCACAAGCAGGCATCCCTCGAGGAGCTCGGGCAGCTGGCGGACCCACCGCTGACGAAGGACGCCGTGGCCGGACGTATTCGTCGGCTGCTCGCGACAGCGGACAAGCGAGCTCAGGACCTCGGAATTCCCGATACCGAGGCGGGCCTCAGCGCGGATCTTCTCGATCTCTGACGATGGTTGTGCATCCACCCCGTCTCATCGGGACGATCGTCCTCACACGACGACCCGCGGGGGTATAGGCTCGAGTCGTCCGGTTGACCAGCGCCCGCGGCAGGCCACAGGGCCTCGGTGCGACGGCGCATGGCTCCGGACGGTAGGGATCAGCGTACGTCGGCGTACGTGAAACTTTGTCAACAATTGTGTGCGTCGGACCATCCGGCGCGACCTGAGGAGGGTATTTTGACCATCCGCGTCGGAATCAATGGCTTCGGCCGCATCGGACGTAACTTCTTCCGCGCCATTCTTGCTGCCGGGACGGACATCGAGATCGTCGGTGTCAACGACCTCACGGACAACAAGACGCTGGCCCACCTGCTGAAGTACGACTCTGTGCTCGGTCGTCTCGCTGCGGACGTGAGCTACGACGAGGACTCCATCACCGTCGACGGCAAGAAGATCAAGGCACTCGCCGAGCGCGACCCGGCCAAGCTCCCCTGGGGCGAGCTCGGTGCGGACATCGTCATCGAGTCGACCGGATTCTTCACGGACGCGACGAAGGCGAAGGCCCACATCGAGGCCGGCGCGAAGAAGGTCATCATCTCGGCTCCCGCGAGCAACGAGGACGGCACGTTCGTCATCGGCGTCAACGAGGGTGACTACAACCCCGAGACGATGCACATCATCTCGAACGCGTCGTGCACCACGAACTGCCTCGCGCCCATGGCGAAGGTCCTCGACGAGGCCTTCGGCATCGAGCGTGGCCTCATGACGACGATCCACGCCTACACGGGTGACCAGAACCTCCAGGACGGCCCCCACAAGGACCTCCGTCGTGCGCGTGCGGCCGCGGTCAACATCGTCCCGACGTCGACCGGTGCGGCCAAGGCCGTGGCGCTCGTGCTCCCGCAGCTCAAGGGCAAGCTCGACGGCTACGCGCTCCGCGTCCCCGTGCCCACAGGCTCGGCGACGGACCTCACCTTCACGGCCTCCAAGGAGGTCACCGTGGAGTCGGTGAACGCCGCGATCAAGGCTGCCGCCGAGGGCCCTCTCAAGGGCATCCTCGTCTACACGGAGGACCCGCTGGTCTCCTCCGACATCGTCACGGACCCGGCCTCGAGCATCTTCGACGCCGGCCTCACGAAGGTCATCGGCGACCAGGTCAAGGTCGTCTCCTGGTACGACAACGAGTGGGGCTACTCCAACCGCCTCGTGGACCTCACGGTCCTCGTCGGCGAGAAGCTCTGAGCTTCGCCTAGCGAAGCGACTCGGGTCCTGACCCGAACCCCATGATGCGTCCGCGTGAGTACCAGCCGTCTGGCGAGGGTCACTCACGCGGACGTATCTGTGTCCGCACCCACCACCTGGAGAACCCATGAAGACGATCGAGGACCTCGGCGACCTGCGCGGCAAGCGCGTGCTCGTCCGCTCCGACTTCAACGTGCCGCTCGACGGCACGACCATCACCGACGACGGCCGCATCCGCGCCGCGCTCCCCACGCTCCGCTCGCTCGTCGACGCGGGCGCCAAGGTCGTCGTGACCGCGCACCTCGGTCGCCCCAAGGGCGCTCCCGAGGAGAAGTACTCCCTCGCACCCGTCGCTGCACGTCTCGGTGACCTCCTCGGGGTCCCCGTCACGCTGGCGGCCGACACGGTGGGCGAGTCAGCGACGGCCACGGTCGCGGCGCTCAAGGACGGCGAGGTCGCACTCCTCGAGAACATCCGCTTCGACCCGCGGGAGACGTCGAAGGACGACGCCGAGCGTGCGTCGCTCGCCGCCGACCTCGCGAAGCTCGCTGATGCCTTCGTGTCCGACGGCTTCGGAGTCGTGCACCGCAAGCAGGCGTCCGTCTACGACGTCGCGCGCGTCCTGCCGTCGGCGGTCGGCTCGCTCGTGCTCAAGGAGGTCGAGTCGTTGAAGAAGGCGACGGAAGACCCCGCGCGCCCGTACGTCGTCGTCCTCGGTGGCTCGAAGGTCTCGGACAAGCTCGGCGTCATCGCGAACCTCCTCACCAAGGCCGACCGTCTGCTCATCGGTGGTGGGATGGTCTTCACGTTCCTCGCGGCCAAGGGGTACTCGGTCGGCAACTCGCTGCTCGAGGCTGACCAGATCGAGACGGTCAAGGGCTACCTGACGCAGGCCGAGGAGGCCGGCGTCGAGATCGTCCTGCCGACGGACATCGTCGTGGCACCGGAGTTCAAGGCGGACTCGCCGGCCACCGTCGTGCCTGCTGACGCGATCCCCGACGGCATGATCGGCCTCGACATCGGTCCCGACTCCCAGGCACTCTTCGCATCGAAGATCGTTGATGCGAAGACCGTCGTGTGGAACGGTCCGGCCGGCGTCTTCGAGTTCGAGGCGTTCTCCGGTGGGACCCGGGCGATCGCGCAGGCGCTGGTCGACGCGACCGCGAACAACGGCGCGTTCACGATCGTCGGCGGCGGAGACTCCGCGGCAGCGGTGCGCATCCTCGGGTTCGACGAGGGTGCGTTCAGCCACATCTCCACCGGCGGTGGGGCGAGCCTCGAGTTCCTCGAGGGTAAGTCGCTTCCCGGGATCGCCGTCCTCGACGCATGAGCGTCGCCCCCCACACCACGAAGGATTCCACCATGGCCAGCACGCGTACCCCGCTCATCGCGGGCAACTGGAAGATGAACCAGGACCACCACCAGGCGATCCACCTGGTGCAGAAGCTCGCCTGGGCGCTCAAGGACGGCAAGCACGACTACTCGGCGGTCGAGGTCACGGTGCTCGCACCGTTCACCGACCTCCGGAGCATCCAGACCCTCGTCGACGCCGACAAGCTCGAGCTCAGCTACGGGGCGCAGGACGTGTCCCAGCACGAGTCCGGTGCGTACACGGGTGAGATCTCGGCCGTGTTCCTCGAGAAGCTCGGCGTCACGTACATCGCGGTCGGTCACTCCGAGCGCCGCCAGTACCACGGCGAGGACGACGCTCTCGTCAACGCCAAGGCGAAGGCTGCGCTCAGCCACGGCATCGTCCCGATCATCTGTGTCGGCGAGGCGCTCGAGGTGCGCAAGGCCGGGGAGCAGGTGCCGCACACCCTCGCGCAGGTCGACGGTGCTCTCGCCGGGCTGAGCGCCGAGGATGCGGCGAAGGTCGTCATCGCCTACGAGCCCGTCTGGGCCATCGGTACCGGTGAGGTCGCGACCCCGCAGGACGCGCAGGAGGTTGCCGGCGCGATCCGGGCTCGTCTCGCCGAGCTGTACTCGGCCGAGGTGGCCGACGCGGTCCGCGTGCTCTACGGCGGTTCGGTGAAGTCGTCGTCGATCGCCGAGCTCATGAAGGAGCAGGACGTCGACGGCGCGCTCGTCGGCGGAGCCAGCCTCGATGCGGACGAGTTCGCCAAGATCGCCCGCTACCAGGCTCACGCCGCCAGCTGATGGGCGCGCGCACCCCGGTGCGCGTCGCCCCCGGCCGCAGGCCCGTCGGAATCGCACGGTTCTGGCGGGCCTGTGGCCTGCGGCCGGCATCTTGGCCTACTCTTGACCTCGGCGCCAGCGGTGCCACACATCACGGGTCCCACTCGCGGGCCCGGCGAGCTAGAGGAACGAAACGAACCTGTGGACATCCTGCGCATCTCCCTCGAGATCATCCTCGTCCTCACGAGCCTCTTCCTCATCCTGCTGATCCTCATGCACAAGGGCAAGGGTGGCGGGCTGTCGGACATGTTCGGCGGCGGGGTGTCGAGCAGCGTCGGCAGCTCGGGGGTTGCTGAGCGCAACCTCAACCGCATCACGATCGGGTTCGCCCTCGTGTGGTTCGCCACCGTCGTCCTGCTGGGTCTCATGATCAAGGTCGGGTCCTAGGGCCTTACGGCCGTTCACCGCGCACTGAGGAGTCAAAGTGGCTGGTGGTAGTGCGATCCGAGGATCGCGAGTCGGTGCAGGGCCGTTGGGTGAGGCAGAGCGTGGTGATACTGCGCCACGCTTCTTCGTCTCGTACTTCTGCGCCAAGCAGCACGAGACTCGGCCGAGCTTCTCGACGGAGGCCGGGATCGAGGTGCCCGAGCAGTGGGACTGCCCGAAGTGCGGGCTGCCCGCTGGCCCGGACGCGCAGAACCCGCCCGCCGCCGTGCGCAACGAGCCCTTCAAGACGCACCTCGCGTACGTGAAGGAGCGCCGGAGCGAGGCCGACGGGGAGGCCCTTCTCGACGAAGCCCTCTCCGCGTTGCGCGCCCGCCGCGGAGGGCGGATCTGACGCTGAGCGGGGGCTGATCGCCGCTCAGCGGCGCGCCGCCTACCTGTCCGAGCCGGCGCGCCGACTACCTGTCGCCTAGATGTCGGAACTGGTGGCTCCGTCAGATGCTGTCCCACCGCCGCCTGTGGGCGTCGGCAGCGCCGACGCTGCAGCGGTGTCGACGAGCCAGAGGGTCAGGTACTCACCGACGGCGCCCGTGATCGGGGCGACCTCGATGTCCGCTCCGCCGAGTGCGGCGGCGACCGCAGGCGCCTTGTCCTTCCCCGCGGCCACCACCCACACCTCGTGGGAGGCGCGCAGCGCCTCGAACGTCAGGGAGACGCGCTCAGCGGGCGGCTTGGGGGAGTCGAGCACCCCGGTGGTGGGCTGGCCGGTCACGGCGAGCGCAGCGTTGCCGGGGAACAGCGACGCCACGTGGGCGTCCGGGCCCATGCCCACGAGAGTGATGTCGAATGCAGGCGTCGACGCACCTGCTTCTGCGAGGCGCGCGAGCTCCCTCGCGTACTCCTCGGCAGCGGTCTGCGGGGTCCGCTCGCCGTCCGCGGCAGGCATCGCGTGGACGTTCTCCGCGGGCAGCGTCTGCAGCGCGTCGATGAGCGCGTCGCGCGCTTGCGTCTCGTTGCGGTCGGGGTCGCCCGCGGGCAGGAACCGCTCGTCGCCCCACCACAGGTGCACGCCGGTCCAGTCGACGGCGTCGCGCACAGGGTTGCTGCGGACGGCGGCGAGGGTCTTGATGCCGACGGTCCCACCCGTGAGGACGACGTGCACGGGCGACCGGACCGACTGGATGTCAAGGATCCGGGTGAGCAGTCGCGCCGCAGCGGCCTCCGCGAGGACGTCGGCCGACGGGTGGACGACGACGAGCCGGTGCCCGGTCATGCTCCCACCACTGCCGCGTCGAGACCGCGGCTGAGCACCTCACCGTAGACCTCGTCCGGGTCGAGCCGGCGAAGCTCCTCGGACAGGCACTCGCGGAGCTGGCGGACGGGCAACGAGATGCGGTGGACAGGCTGGTCGGGCTGGGTGAGCGTCGCGATGTGGCCCTCGGGACGGTCGATGATGATCTCGCCGGACGCTCGCCGCAGGACGACCCGCGTGATCGCCTGGGCCTCGGGCCGCCGGTTGAGCGTGACGGGGCAGTCGAGCCGGTGCCCGAGCCACGCAGCGAGCAGGTCGACGGACGGGTGTGACTCGTCGCCCTCGACGATCACGGACTCGACGGGCTGGAACGGGGGCTGGTCGAGCGCGGCCGCGATGAGCCCGCGCCACACGGTGATGCGTGTCCACGCGAGGTCGACGTCACCCGGGCGGTGGTTGGCGCGGAGGGTGGCCAGCGTGGCGCACGGGTCGGGCCGGTTCATCGCGTCCGTGATCCGGATCCGCGCCATGGCGCCGACGAGGTCGTCGGAGGGGCTCTCGGGCAGCTCGTTCGGCCACCACGCCACGATCGGCGCGTCGGGCAGCAGGAGCGGCATGACGAGGGTGTCGGGGTGCGCCGACAGGGGACCCGACGGGCGGAGCACGATGACCTCGCTCGCGCCCGCGTCCCCGCCGACGCGGATCTGCGCGTCGAGGTGGTTGGTCGGGCGGTTCTCGTCCGTCGCGATGACGACGATGCGGCACGGGTGCTCACGGCTCGCGTCGTTCGCGGCGTCGATCGATTCCTCGATGTCGTCCTCGTGGCCGATGATCACGAGGGTGAGGACGCGTCCGAGGGCGATGGCACCGCCTTCCTCGCGGAGCTTGATGAGCCGCTTCCCGACTGCTCCGACGGTCGTCTGCGGCATGTCGATGATCACGTGCGGTTCTCCCTCAGCAGTGGTGCGGTCACGTCGGCGGGCAGGGTCGGCCTCATGGTCGACGCCAGGCCCGGCCGTCGCGTGCGAGCATCTCGTCGGCCGACGCGGGGCCCCAGCTTCCCGAGCGGTAGGGGTCGGGGCGGCCTGCGCTCTCCCAGTGGGCGGTGATGGGGTCGAGGATCTTCCAGGAGAGCTCGACCTCCTCGTGCCGGGGGAACAGCGGCGGGTCGCCCAGGAGCACGTCGAGGATGAGCCGCTCGTACGCCTCGGGGGAGGACTCGGTGAACGCGTGCCCGTATCCGAAGTCCATGGTCACGTCGCGGACCTCCATCGCGGTGCCCGGCACCTTCGCACCGAGCCGCAGCGTGACGCCCTCGTCGGGCTGGACCCGGATGACGATGGCGTTCTTGCCGAGCTCGGACGTCGCGGTGGACTCGAACGGTAGGTGGGGCGCCCTCTTGAACACGACGGCGATCTCCGTGACGCGTCGGCCGAGACGCTTGCCGGCGCGCAGGTAGAACGGGACACCCGCCCATCGACGTGTGTCGATGTCAATGCGGATCGCTGCGAAGGTCTCCGTCACGGACTCGGGGTCGGTCCCTGCCTCCTCGAGATAGCCGACGACCTCCTCGCCGCCCTGCCACCCGGCGCTGTACTGGCCGCGAGCGGTATGGGCGTCGAGGTCGGCGGGCAGCCGCATCGCCGAGAGCACCTTGATCTTCTCGGCGATGAGGTCGTTCGCGCTGAACGAGACCGGTTCTTCCATCGCCGTGAGCGCGAGGAGCTGCAGGAGGTGGTTCTGGATGACGTCCCGGGCAGCGCCGATGCCGTCGTAGTACCCGGCGCGACCACCGATGCCGATGTCCTCGGCCATGGTGATCTGCACGTGGTCGACGTAGTTGGCGTTCCAGATGGGCTCGTACATCTGGTTCGCGAACCGCAGCGCGAGCAGGTTCTGGACCGTCTCCTTGCCCAGGTAGTGGTCGATCCGGAACACGGAGTCGGGGTGGAACACCTCGGAGACGACGTCGTTGAGCTCCTGGGCGCTCGCGAGGTCATGCCCGAAGGGCTTCTCGATGACGACGCGGCGCCACGCGTCCTCGGGGGACTCTGAGAGGCCGGACCGCGCGAGCTGCCTGCACACGATCGGGAACGCGCTCGGTGGCACGGAGAGGTAGAAGGCGTGGTTGCCACCCGTGCCGCGCTCGACGTCGAGCTGGTGCACCGTCTCGGCCAGCCGCTCGAATGCGGCGTCGTCGTCGAAGGTTCCCTGGACGAACCGGATGCCTTCGGCGAGCTGCTTCCACACGGACTCCTTGAAAGGGGTCCGCGCGTAGGTCTTCACCGCGTCGTGGACGACTTCGGCGAAGTCCTGGTCCTCCCAGTCGCGCCTGGCGAACCCGGTGAGCGCGAACCCCGGCGGGAGCAGGCCGCGGTTCGCCAGGTCGTAGACGGCGGGCATGAGCTTCTTGCGCGCGAGGTCTCCGGTGACTCCGAAGATCACGAGTCCGCACGGGCCGGCGATGCGCGGCAGACGCAGGTCTCGGGGGTCGCGGAGCGGGTTGGACTCGGCAGTGATGGGTGCGGGGCTCACGTGATCTCACATCTCTTGGTTCGCACGTGCCCCTGGACGAGGCACTGCGGATCTGACCTGCGTGCGCACCGGCGGGACCGGCTCGCGCACCTCGGTGCTGTTCTACAGCAGGGGACGACTGCGCGGGCGGGGTGTCTCAGGATGAGGCGCCGGGGCCCTCGGATGCGTTGGGTCCGCCCGGGGAGACGGGCGAGGAGGGATCGGTGAGGCCCTCGCGCACGGTGTCCAGGAGCTCGGTCCAGCTCGTCACGAACTTCGACAGACCCTCGTCCTCCAGCTGGCGGGTGATGTCGTCGAGGCTCACCCCCACCATCGCGAGCTTGTCGAGGATCTCGCGTGACTCGAGGTAGGTCTCCGTGATGGTGTCCCCGGTGATCTCGCCGTGGTCGGCGACGGCCTCGAGCGTCGCTCGGGGCATCGTGTTCACGACGCCGGGCGCGACGAGCTCCGTGACGTACCGCGTGTCCGGGTACGCGGGGTCCTTCACACCTGTGGAGGCCCACAGGGGGCGTTGCGGGCGTGCACCGGCCGCCGCGAGCCGGGCCCACCGGTCGCTCGCGAGGGTCTCCTCGTGCACCTCGTAGGCGAGCCGTGCGTTCGCGATGGCCACCTGGCCGCGCAGCTCGTTGGCCGCCTCGCTGCCGATCTCGGTGAGCTTGGCGTCGACCCCGCTGTCGACCCTGCTGATGAAGAACGACGCGACCGAGCCGATTCCGCTGACGTCCCGCCCCGCCGCCAGGGCCTGCTCGATCCCGGCGAGGTAGGCGTCGATGACCGCGCGGTAGCGCTCGAGGGAGAAGATCAGCGTGACGTTCACGCTGATCCCGGCGGCGATGGCGGCGGTGATGGCGGGGAGCCCCTCGACCGTCGCGGGGATCTTGATGTAGAGGTTCGGGCGGTCGACCGACGTCCAGAGCTCGTGGGCGAGCGCGACCGTCCCGTCGGTGTCCCGTGCGAGCCGGGGATCGACCTCGATCGAGACCCGACCGTCCTCGCCGTTCGTCGCGTCGTAGACGGGGCGCAGGATGTCGCAGGCGTCGCGCACGTCCTGGGTGACGATGGTCCAGACGTCCTGGGTGAGCTCCTCGTCGTCGGCCGGAGCACCGAGCTCGGTCAGCTGCGCGTCGTACTGCGAGCCCTTCGCGAGCGCGCTCGCGAAGATCGTCGGGTTCGTCGTCACACCGACGACGCCGCGGGTGGAGACGAGCGTGGCGAGCTCGCCGGTGGCGATGAGCTCCCGGGAGAGGTCGTCGAGCCAGATGGCAACTCCCTGCTCGGACAGCTGCACGGTCGCGGGGGACTGGACCGGGGTGGTGTCTGCTGATGCCACGATGACCTCTCCTTACGGTGCTGGACGTCTGGGGAATGCACGACGGGCGGGCCCGTGGGCCCGCCCGTCGTCACTGCTTACTTCTGGTCGCCCGTCCCGCCCTCGGAGGGCGTGGGTGCCGCTCCCGGCGAGGCGGAGCCTGCTGCGGCGAGCGACTCCTTGGCTGCGGCAGCCACGGTCTCGGCGGTGATGCCGAACTCGCGGTACAGCGTCTTGAAGTCGGCCGACGCGCCGTAGTGCTCGATGCTGATGGACCGCCCGGCGTCACCGACGATCTCGCGCCAGCCCTGGGCGATGCCTGCCTCGACGGAGACACGCGCCTTGACGGATGCCGGCAGGACCGACTCGCGGTACTCGGCGTCCTGCCCGTCGAACCACTCGCGGCAGGGCATCGAGACGACGCGCGCCTGGATACCGTCGGCAGCGAGCGCCTCGCGAGCGGCCACGGCGAGCTGCACCTCGGAGCCGGTGCCCACGAGGATGACGTCCGGCTCACCGTTCGCTGCGTCCACGAGGACGTACGCACCGCGCGCGACGCCTGCGGCCGACGCGAACGTCTCGTCCGTCGCCGCGCCGTCGCCGCGCACGTAGGTGGGGACGTTCTGGCGGGTGAGGACGATACCGGCGGGCCGGTCGTTGTTCTCGAGGAGCGTCTTCCACGCCCACGAGACCTCGTTGGCGTCCGCGGGGCGGATGACGTCGAGGCCCGGGATGGCCCGCAGCGCAGCGAGGTGCTCGATGGGCTGGTGCGTGGGGCCGTCCTCGCCGAGACCGATCGAGTCGTGGGTCCACACGAAGGTCGACGGGATGCGCATGAGAGCCGCGAGGCGGACCGCCGGGCGCATGTAGTCGGAGAAGACGAGGAACGTGCCACCGTAGGCGCGGGTGCCACCGTGCAGGACGATCCCGTTGAGGATCGCGCCCATCGCGTGCTCGCGGATGCCGAAGTGCAGCGTGCGCCCGTACTCGTTGCCGATCCAGGCCTTCGTGGCGTGCTCGACCGGGATGAAGGAGGGCTCGCCCTCCATCGTCGTGTTGTTGGACTCGGCGAGGTCCGCGGACCCACCCCAGAGCTCGGGAAGGACGGGGGCGAGGGCCGTGAGGACCTTGCCGGACGCGGCACGCGTCGAGACGTCCTTGCCGCCCTCGAACGCGGGGAGGGCGTCGGACCAGCCTGCGGGGAGGGTGCGGGTCGTCAGACGCTCGAGGAGCGCGGCGCCCTCGGGGTTGCTGTCCTTCCACGCCTCGAAGCCGACGGACCATTGCTCGCGCAGCTTAGCGCCGCGCTCGCCGACCGACCGGGCGTGCGCGAGCACGTCGTCCGCGACCGCGAAGGACTCCTCGGGGTCGAGCCCGAGGGCGACCTTGAGGCCCTTGACCTCGTCGGTCCCCAGCGCGGAGCCGTGGATCTTGCCGGTGTTCTGCTTGCTCGGCGACGGCCAGCCGATGACGGTGCGCAGCGCGATGATCGACGGCTTGCCGGTCTCGGACTTCGCGGCGGCGAGTGCCGCGGCGAGCTCCTCGACGTTCTCGACGTAGCCGGTGCCACCCTGCGTCCAGTCGACGCGCTGGGTGTGCCAGCCGTAGGACTCGTACCGGGCAAGGACGTCCTCGCTGAACGAGATGTCGGTGTCGTCCTCGATGGAGATGTGGTTCTGGTCGTAGATGACCACGAGGTTGCCGAGCTGCTGGTGGCCGGCGAGCGACGAGGCCTCGCTCGTCACGCCTTCCTGGAGGTCTCCGTCGCCGGCGATGACGAACACGGAGTGGTCGAACGGGCTCTCGCCCGGCGCGGCGTTGGGGTCGAGGAGACCGCGCTCACGGCGCGCGGCCATCGCCATGCCCACGGCGGAGGCCAGGCCCTGGCCGAGCGGCCCGGTGGTGATCTCGACGCCGTCGGTGTGGGAGTACTCGGGGTGGCCGGGGGTACGTGAGCCCCACGTGCGCAGCGACTTGATGTCGTCGAGGTTGAGGTCGTAACCGGCCATGAACAGCTGGAGGTAGATCGTCAGCGACGAGTGCCCGGCGGAGAGCACGAAGCGGTCGCGGCCGACCCACTGCGAGTCGCTCGGGTCGTGGCGCATGACCTTCTGGAAGAGGAGGTACGCGGCGGGGGCCAGGGAGATCGCGGTCCCCGGGTGTCCGTTGCCGACCTTCTCGACCGCGTCTGCGGCGAGGGCCTTGATGGTCTTCACCGCACGGTCGTCGAGCTCTGACCAGTCGAAGGGCTGCTCTGCGGGAGCGAACGCGTTCACCGAACCTCATTTCTCCGGGGCGCGAGCCCGCCGGAATCAGTCGTGGACATTCTTGTCACGAGTTCCTCAGGCAACTGCGGCCCACGCTGGCACGCAGTTGCTCCGTCCACCCTATCCGTTCCTGCCCGCGCGCCGGGGGAGTGTCCACGGGGTGACGCACGCGCGGACCCACGCGGGAACCCACGCAGGGACGACGCATCTCACAGCGCACGGAGGGCCGGGCCCCGCCGTGAGAACGCTCCGGGGACGTACCATGGTCGGAGTCCTCCCAGGCATCCGCGCGCTCCGGCCGCGCGCGCACAGCTCGACACTGCCTTCCCTCGGACGCAGAACGGAACCCAGCCCCGCGTGCACACATCGACCCAGGCCACGCCCTCCCTGCCGGACGGACGCGACGACGCGTCGGTCCGGGCAGCAGGCGCACCCGCCCCGCGCAGCAAGGTCGGTGCGTACGTCGCACTGACGAAGCCGCGCATCATCGAGCTGCTGCTCGTGACGACCATCCCGACGATGATCCTCGCCGCGGACGGTCTGCCCTCGCTGTGGCTCGTGCTCGCGACCCTCGTCGGGGGTACTGCGGCGGCCGGTTCGGCCAACGTCCTCAACTGCTACCTCGACCGCGACATCGACGAGGTCATGAACCGCACGAAGCGGCGACCGCTCGTCACCGGGGAGGTGAGCCCGCGCGAGGCGCTCGTCTTCGGTCTCGCCCTGGGTGCGCTGGCGCTCGGCTGGTTCGCGCTCGTGGTGAACGTCGCCTCGGCGCTGCTGACGGCCGGCGCGATCCTCATCTACGTCGTGGGCTACACGATGATCCTCAAGCGACGCACACCCCAGAACATCGTCTGGGGCGGCATCGCGGGGTGCATGCCGGTCTTCATCGGCTGGTCGGCCGTGACGGGCGAGCTCAGCTGGGGCGCACTGGCTCTCTTCCTCGTCATCTTCTTCTGGACGCCGCCGCACTACTGGCCGCTGTCGATGAAGTTCCGCCGCGACTACGCAGCCGCGGGAGTCCCGATGCTGCCCGTCGTCGCGGAGAACACGAAGGTCGCGCGGCAGATGATCGCGTACACCCTCGCGATGGTCGCCTGCTCGCTCGCGCTCGTCCCGCTCGAGGACATGGGGTGGTTCTACACGGTCGCCGCGGTCGTCCTGGGCGCATGGTTCACCTACGACTGCCTGAGCATGTACCGCCGCGCCCAGCATCCCGAGCGGGGCAAGCTCGCCGAGATGCGTGTGTTCCACGGGTCGATCACGTACCTCACGCTGCTGTTCACCGCGGTGGCCGTCGACGTCTTCCTGCCCTTCTGACGGCACAGCGGTTCACTGCCGTGACGTCCGCCGCCGCTCTGCAGGTCTACCTCGACCACCTCGTGGTCGAGCGCGGCAGCTCGCCCAACACCGTCGCGGCCTACCGGCGCGACCTGACTCGCTACGTGGAGTTCCTCGACGCCTCGGGCACGCCGGTGGGCGAGGTCACCCCGGACCTCGTGGAGCGGTACGTGACGACCGTGCGTGAGGGCAGCGACGGACGGGCACCGTTGTCCGCGGCGTCGACGTCCCGCAGCCTGGCAGCGCTGCGGGGCTGGCACCGGTTCTGCGTCGCGGAGGGCGTGGCTGCGGCGGACCCGACGGCGGCGGTCCGCCGTCCGAACCAGCCGAAGCGTCTGCCGAAGGCGATCTCGACCCACGACGTCGAGCGCCTGCTCGACGCGGCGGGTGAGGGGGACGGGCCGGCGCAGCTGCGCGACCGTGCCCTCCTCGAGCTCTTGTACTCGACGGGTGCGCGCATCTCCGAGGCCGTCAACCTCGACGTCGACGACCTCGACCTCGCGCCCGGCGCCGCCTCCGTGCGGCTCCTGGGCAAGGGCAGCAAGGAGCGGGTGGTCCCGGTGGGCTCCTACGCCGTCGAGGCCCTCGAGGCCTACCTCGTCCGGGCCCGCGCGGTGTTCTCGGCGAACGGTCGGGGCACGCCCGCGGTGTTCCTCAACACCCGGGGCACGCGACTGAGCCGGCAGAGCGCGTGGGCGGTGCTGCGGTCCTGTGCCGAACGCGCCGGGCTCCCGGGCGCCGACCACATCTCGCCGCACACCCTGCGGCACTCGTTCGCCACGCACCTGCTGCAGGGCGGGGCCGACGTCCGCGTCGTGCAGGAGCTCCTCGGGCACGCGTCGGTGACGACGACGCAGGTGTACACGATGGTGACCCCGGACGCGATGCGCGAGGTCTACGTCCAGTCCCACCCCCGAGCCCTCGCCTGAGCGCGCCCGCGATGCCGGGGACGGACCTCACACTCCTCGCTCCGGCGCGTTCCGGCCACGCTGCGCCCAGGCTGCGGTAGCGTGAACGCGTGACGAGCCAGGCCCCGACAGAGACCAGTGATCAGACGTTCGACGCCGTCGGACGTCCGATGCCGGACTTCGCCGTCCCCGCTCCGCTGGAGAGCCACGGACCGGCGCGGATCATCGCGATGTGCAACCAGAAGGGCGGCGTCGGGAAGACGACGACGACCATCAACCTCGGCGCGAGCCTCGCGGAGTACGGCCGCCGGGTGCTCATCGTCGACTTCGACCCCCAGGGTGCGGCGTCGGTGGGGCTCGGGGTCAACCCGCACGAGCTCGACCAGACGGTCTACAACCTCCTCATGGAGCGCCGGGCGGACATCCACGAGACCATCGTCCCGACCGGGGTTCCCGGGCTGCACGTGCTTCCCGCGAACATCGACCTGTCCGCCGCGGAGGTGCAGCTCGTCGGCGAGGTCGCCCGCGAGTCCGTGCTGGCGAGGGTGCTGCGTCCGGTCCAGGACGACTACGACGTCATCCTCGTCGACTGCCAGCCGTCGCTCGGGCTGCTCACGGTCAACGCCCTCACGGCGGCCCACGGGGTCCTCATCCCGCTCGAGTGCGAGTTCTTCGCGCTGCGCGGGGTCGCGCTGCTCGTGGAGACGATCGAGAAGGTCCGGGACCGCCTCAACCCCCGCCTCGAGATCGACGGCATCATCGCGACGATGTTCGATCCCCGCACGCTGCACGCTCGCGAGGTCGTCAGCCGGGTGCACGAGGCGTTCGGCGGCACCCTCATGCACACGGTCATCGGTCGGACGGTGAAGTTCCCCGACTCGTCGGTCGCGGCCGAGCCGATCACGACGTACGCGCCCACGCACGCCGGTGCGATCGCGTACCGGCAGCTGGCGCGCGAGCTCGTCGCCCGTGGCGACGCCGCCTGAGCCGCCCGCGGTACCCGCGGGGGGCTTCGAGGTCCGGCTCGACAACTTCACCGGTCCGTTCGACCTCCTGCTCTCGCTCATCGCCAAGCACAGGATGGACATCACCGAGGTCGCGCTCGCGCGGGTGACCGACGACTTCATCGCCTACCTGCGTGCGGGCGACCGTGACCTCGGGACGACGAGCGAGTTCCTCGTCGTCGCCGCGACGCTCCTCGACCTCAAGGCTGCCCGGTTGCTGCCGGCGGGCGACGTCGACGACGCGGAGGACCTCGAGCTCCTCGAGGCCCGGGACCTGCTCTTCGCGCGGCTCCTGCAGTACCGCGCGTACAAGCAGCTCGCCGCCGTGTTCGCCGGGCGGATGGCTGACAGCAGCCGGCGCGTGGCGCGCGCCGTCCCGCTCGAGCCGCACCTCGCCGCGGTGCTCCCGGAGCTCGTGTGGACGTTGACGCCGGAGCGGTTGGCAGCGCTCGCGAACGCCGCCTTCGCGCCGCGGGTGCTCCCCGAGGTCGACGTCGAGCACCTGCACGCCCCGACCGTCAGCGTGCGCGACGAGGCCGACGGCGTCGTCGAGCGACTGCGGGCCCTCGGCGGGGCGACGTTCGACCATCTCGTCGCCGACGCGGGGTCGGTGCTCGTCGTCGTCGCCCGGTTCCTCGCTCTGCTCGAGCTGTTCCGGGAGGGCGTGGTCGCCTTCGAGCAGGAGACGGCGCTCGGCGAGCTCACGGTGCGGTGGACGGGCTCCGCCGTGGGAGCTGTCGACGTCGTCGGGGACTTCGACCTGCCGGTGGAGGTGACCGCCGGTGCATGACGTCGATCACGGTGGCGTCCGCGACGGGGGAGCCGCAGACGTCGCGGACGAGGTGCTCGCAGCGATCGAGGCGGTGCTCATGGTGGCCGACGAGCCGGTGCCGGCGGCACGGCTCGCTGCGGTCGTCGGGCTGCCGACGGTCGACGTCGAGGCCGTCCTCGTGCGCCTCGCCGAGGAGTACCGCGGACGCACCCCGGCGGGGTCCGTCCGGGTCCGGGGCTTCGAGCTGCGCGAGGCGGGAGGTGGCTGGCGCATCTACTCCGCCGCGGCCCACGCGGACGTCGTCGAGCAGTTCATCGTCGACGGGCAGGCCGCACGGCTGTCCCATGCCGCGCTGGAGACGCTCGCCGTCGTCGCGTACCGGCAGCCCGTCACGCGGGGCCAGGTCTCGGCGGTGCGCGGCGTGAACGTCGACGGCGTCATGCGCACGCTCCTGGCGCGCGGACTCGTCGTGGAGACCGGCTCCGACCCGTCCAGTGGTGCGGTGCTGTACGGAACCACGGGATACTTCTTGGAGCGCATGGGTTTTACCTCGCTCGACGACCTGCCCGCTCTGGCCCCGCACCTGCCGGAGATCGACGCCCTCGACTGGGCCGACGACCTCCACGCCCGCGGGCGTGGAGCGGGACCCGGGCCGCAACGGCTCACCGAGCAAACCGACGTGCCTGACCTGGAGGAGAAGTAGATGAGCAACACCCGCGGCGGCCGCAAGCCCGCCCGACCGCAAGAGCCGCCCCGCGACGTCCACGTGCCGGACGGCGTGCGACTGCAGAAGGTGCTCGCCACGGCCGGCCTGGGGTCCAGGCGCGCGTGCGAGAACCTCATCACGAGCGGCCGTGTCGTCGTCGACGGCGTACCCGTCCACGAGCTCGGCGTGCGGATCGACCCGACGCGCAACGTCGTGCACGTCGACGGCCTGCGCATCCAGCTCGACACGTCCATGGTGACGATCGTGCTCAACAAGCCGGCGGGCGTCGTCTCGACGATGCACGACCCGGAGGGCCGTCCCACGCTCGCGGACTACGTCGCGGACCGCAAGGAGCGCCTCTTCCACGTCGGGCGTCTCGATGCCGAGTCCGAAGGGCTCATCCTCCTGACGAACGACGGTGAGCTGGCCAACCGGCTCGCCCACCCCAAGTACGAGATCGTCAAGACGTACCTCGTGAGCGTCGAGGGACGGGTCCCGGGCAACCTCGCGAACACGATGCTGCACGGCGTCGAGCTCGAGGACGGCATCGCGAAGGTCGACCGCTACAAGCTCGTCGACGTCTCGCCCAACGCGAGCCTCATCGAGGTCGAGCTCCACGTGGGTCGCAACCGGATCGTCCGGCGCATGTTCGACGCGGTGGGCTACCCGGTGACGCGTCTCGTGCGCACGCGCGTGGGCCCGATCCGCCTGGGCGACCTGCGCCCGGGGAGCGTCCGGGTCCTCGGGCAGACCGAGCTCGGCACCCTCATGGCCGACGTCGACCTCTGAGCCGCCCCCGTCCTTCGTCCTGACCATCACAACACCAGGGAGTCACCCATGACGGTGCGCGCGATCCGTGGCGCCACACAGCTCGACGTCGACGAACGCGAGCACCTGTTCGAGCGCACGACCGAGCTGGTGCGCGAGGTCCTCGAGGCCAACGACCTCGACTCCGAGGCCCTCATCTCGATCCTCTTCACCTGCACCCCGGACCTCGTGGCGGACTTCCCCGCCGCGGCCGCCCGGGAGATGGGCCTCGGCGACGTGCCGCTCATGTGCGCGACGGAGATCTCTGTCGAGCACGCGCTCCCGCGCGTGGTGCGCCTCATGGCCCACGCGAACCTCGACCGTCCGCGCTCGGACGTGCGTCACGTCTACCTCTACGGGGCGACGTCGTTGCGCAAGGACCTCGCCCAGTGACCGGACCGGACGCGATCGTCGGGACGGGTCTCACGGTCGCCATCGACGGACCCTCGGGCTCCGGGAAGTCGAGCGTCTCGCGCGAGGTCGCTCGCCGGCTCGGGCTGGCGTACCTCGACACGGGTGCCATGTACCGGGCCGCGACGTGGTGGTGCCTCGAGAAGGGCGTCGAGCTCGCCGACGCCGATGCGGTGGCCGCGCTGGTGGCGGACCTGCCGCTCGTCATCGGCGTCGACCCGGACAACCCGTCGGTCGAGGTGGCGGGCACGGACATCGGGGAGGCCATCCGGGAGTCGTCGATCTCCTCAGCCGTGAGCGCTGTCGCGACGAACCCACGGGTGCGCGCGGAGCTGGGCCGCCGGCAGCGGGCCGTCATCGACGAGGAGCGCACGGCGGGCTTCTCCGGCGGTGCCGGGGTGGTCGCCGAGGGGCGTGACATCACGACGGTCATCGCTCCCGACGCCGACGTGCGCCTGCTGCTCACCGCGAGCGAGGCGGCGCGGCTCGCGCGTCGTGCCAGGGACGTCCACGGCGCCGACGACGCTGCCGCCGTCGAGGCCACGCGCGACCAGGTGCTGCGCCGCGACGCGGACGACTCGACGGTCTCCCAGTTCCACGTCGCTGCCGACGGGGTCGTCACGGTCGACTCCTCGGACCTCGACCTCGAGCAGACCGTCGTCGCGGTCCTCGACGTCGTGGCGCAGGTGACGGGCGACCAGGCATGAGCTCCGCCCCACCCGCGGCGCCAGGGCCCTGGGGTCCTCGGTGGGGCCGATGGGTGGGGCGGTTCCTCGCGCGCGGCGTGTGGGACACCCGCGTGCACGGTGCCCACCACGTCCCGGCGACGGGTCCGGTGATCCTGGCCGCGAACCACACCGGTCTCATGGACGGCCCCGTCGTCGTCGGGATCGCGTCACGTGGCGTGCACATGATCGTCAAGGAGTCACTGTTCACCGGCGTGCTCGGGGTGATCCTGCGGGGCGCCGGGCAGATCCCCATCGACCAGGACGGCCTGCGGGACGGCGGACGCGGCGCGCTCGTCTCGGCGCTCGCTGTCCTGCGGCGCGGGGGAGTGGTCGGCATCTTCCCCGAGGGCAACCGCGGACGGGGCGACGCGGCGTCCGCCCGCGCTGGGGTGGCGTGGTTGGCGATCAACGGGCACGCCCCGGTCGTGCCCGTCGCGATCCTCGGCACCCGGCGCACCGGAGAGGCCGTGGGCAGCCTGCCCGGCTTCCGGCGCCGGCTCGTCGTGGAGTTCGGCGCGCCGGTGGTCATCGAACGTCCGCCCGGGGTCAGCGGGAAGCGGGCGCTCGAGGTCGGCCACGAGACGGTCCGCGCCGCGCTCGCGGTCCACGTCGCGGGGGCCGTGCAGCGCACGGGGATCGAGCTGCCGGTCGACGACCCGAACCGCCGCGCCCCGACGTAGTCACGGACGGTGTTCGTGAAAGGGCCCTGAGGCTGGGACAATGGGTGTATGAGTGTGTCTGAGCAGAACCCGTCCGAAGACCTCGTCCCTGCAGGGGACCCCATCGTCGAGCGTGCCGACGGGTCCGTCGAGCGACCGGCCGAGCAGGACGACGAGGTCTCCGACGAGGCCCGCGAGCGGGCGTTGCTCGCCGGCCTCGCCGAGTACGACCTGGCCGAGGACGACCTCGCGCTCCTCGGCGGCTCGCTCGAGGACGGCCGCGCCGCTGAGCCCGCCGCCCCGCTGCCCGTGCTGGCCGTCGTGGGCCGCCCGAACGTCGGCAAGTCGACCCTCGTCAACCGCATCCTCGGCCGCCGTGAGGCCGTCGTCGAGGACAAGCCCGGCGTGACCCGGGACCGCGTGAGCTACCCCGCCGAGTGGTCGGGACGGCAGTTCATGCTCGTCGACACCGGTGGCTGGGAGGTCGACGTCCTCGGCATGGAAGCACGTGTCGCTGAGCAGTCCGAGATCGCGATCTCGCTCGCGGACGCGGTGCTGTTCGTCGTCGACGCGACCGTGGGGCCGACGGCCACCGACGAGAAGGTCGTCAAGCTCCTGCGCAAGTCCGGCAAGCCGGTGGTGCTGTGCGCCAACAAGGTCGACGGCCCCCGCGCCGAGGCGGACGCCTCGGAGTTGTGGAGCCTGGGTCTCGGCGAGCCGCACCCGGTCTCCGCCCTCCACGGGCGCGGCACGGGTGACCTGCTCGACGCCGCGATGCGCGCCCTGCCGACGACGTCGGAGCACGGCGTCGTCGTTCCCGACGGTCCACGCCGCGTCGCCCTCGTCGGACGCCCGAACGTCGGCAAGTCGTCGCTGCTCAACAAGGTGGCGGGCTCCGAGCGCGTCGTCGTGGACTCCACGGCAGGCACCACCCGCGACCCCGTCGACGAGCTCGTCGTGCTCAAGGGCAAGCAGTGGACCTTCGTCGACACCGCCGGCATCCGCCGCCGCGTGCACCAGACGAAGGGCGCTGACTTCTACGCTTCGCTGCGCACCCAGGCCGCGATCGAGAAGGCCGAGGTCGCCGTCGTGCTCCTCGACGCGAGCGTCCCGCTCACCGAGCAGGACACCCGCGTGATCTCCCAGGTGATCGACTCCGGCCGCGCCGTGGTCATCGCCTACAACAAGTGGGACCTCATGGACGAGGACCGTCGACCGTTCCTCGAGCGGGAGATCGAGAAGGAGCTCGTCCAGGTGCAGTGGGCACCCCGGGTGAACATCTCGGCGCAGACGGGCTGGCACACCGACCGCCTCGTGCCGGCGCTGGAGAAGTCGCTCGAGTCCTGGGACACCCGCATCCCGACGGGACGCCTCAACTCGTTCCTCGGCGAGCTCGTCGCTGCCCACCCGCACCCGCTGCGTGGCGGCAAGCAGCCGCGCATCCTCTTCGCGACGCAGGCCTCCACGCGCCCGCCGCGGTTCGTGCTCTTCGCGACCGGCTTCCTCGAGGCCGGCTACCGCCGGTTCATCGAGCGTCGCCTCCGCGAGACGTTCGGCTTCGAGGGGTCACCGATCACGATCTCTGTCCGGGTCCGGGAGAAGCGCAAGCGCTGATCCCCGGCTCGACCGGTGCGGGCGTCGTCCGGAGAGTGTGACCTGTTCCTCACAGGTTCACCTGTCCGGGCGGCGCCCGTCTCCGTACCATCAGAGCCATGAGCGAAACCGGGCTGAACCAGGCACAGCAGAAGATGCTCGACGGTGGCGTGCACCCGACAGCGGTCGACGTCTTCTCCCACTTCTACCGGCTGCTGGAGTCCGGCGACACGGGCGTCATCCCCGAGTCCGAGGTCCAGCCGCTGACCGACGTCCCGCACCAGGCGGACCTCGAGATCTCGGACGAGGTGGGGCGGGAGGCGCTCGCGGCGACCGCGCTCATCAAGCTCAACGGCGGCCTCGGCACGTCGATGGGCATGGACCGGGCGAAGTCGCTCCTCACGGTCCGGGGCACGCAGACGTTCCTCGACGTCATCGTCGGCCAGGTGCGCCACGCCCGCGCAGAGTACGGCGTCCGCCTGCCGCTGATCTTCATGAACAGCTTCCGCACGCGCGACGACACCCTCGCGGCGTTGTCCGCCTACCCGGACCTGGCGGTCGAGGGCCTGCCCCTGGACTTCCTGCAGAACCGCGAGCCGAAGCTCCGCGCGGACGACCTCACGCCCGTGGAGTGGCCCGCCGACCCTGACCTCGAGTGGTGCCCGCCGGGCCACGGCGACCTCTACACCGCCCTCCAGACGTCCGGGGTGCTCACCGCCCTGCTCGAGCAGGGTTTCCGGTACGTGAGCGTGTCCAACTCCGACAACCTCGGGGCGGCTCCCGACCCCGCGGTCGCCGGCTGGTTCGCGGCGTCCGGCGCGCCGTTCGCGGCCGAGGTCGCGCGGCGCACGGCGGCGGACCGCAAGGGCGGCCACCTCGTCGTGCGCACGTCCGACGGGCGGATCGTCCTGCGGGAGAGCGCGCAGGTGCTCGACGCCGACGCCGAGGCGGCCGGCGACATCAGCACCCACAAGTACTTCAACACGAACTCCCTGTGGTTCGACCTGCAGGCGCTCGCCGACGAGCTCGAGCGCACCGGGGGGGTGCTGCACCTCCCGGTGATCCGCAACGCCAAGACGGTCGACCCGACAGACGGCTCGTCCACACCGGTCATCCAGATCGAGTCGGCGATGGGCGCCGCCATCGAGGTGTTCGACGGGGCCGTGGCGATCGAGGTGGACCGCTCCCGGTTCCTGCCCGTCAAGACGACGAACGACCTCCTGGTGCTGCGCTCCGACGTGTACGAGCTGGGGGAGGACTACCGCCTCACCGCCCGCGTGGAGGCTCCGCTCGTCACGCTGGACCCCTCGTACTACAAGACGATCGCAGCCTTCGACGCGCGCTTCGCGGCTGGCCCGCCGTCGCTCGTCGAGGCGACCGCGTTCTCGGTGGTCGGGGACTGGACGTTCGAGGGTGACGTACGAGCGGTGGGCGAGGCCGTCCTCGGCGGCGCTGGCGAGCCGACGATCGTGCCCGCCGGCTCGCTCATCACCGACGACGGCATCGTCGAGTAGCGCGTCGTGTCCTGGAGGGCCTCTCACGTGGGGTAATATTCTCAACGGTCCTGCGGGACCGGTGAGGTCCTCCGGGACCCACGGGCTGTGGCGCAGCTTGGTAGCGCACTTGACTGGGGGTCAAGGGGTCGCAGGTTCAAATCCTGTCAGCCCGACAGACGAGGCCGGCCCTGGCTCAGCGGAGACGCTGAGCCAGGGCCGGCCTTCTGCGTCTGTCGATGTGCTGTGAGCACGGCCAGCAGAGGGCGGACTGTGGGCACGGGCCGACGCGCTCTTTCTCATCCGACGGAGCATGCTGGGTGTGTGCGGTGAGCACACCGCGCGTGCCAGCCGGGAGGACGCGTCATGAGCCCGTCGACCTATCCCGTCCGGGTGGACGCCCACCTCGACCCGACGCTCAACCGGTGGCTGTGGCTCGTGAAGTGGCTGCTGGCCCTTCCGCACTACGTGGTGCTCGTCTTCCTGTGGCTGGCGTTCGCCGTCCTCAGCGTGGTCGCCTTCTTCTCGATCCTCGTCACCGGCCGCTATCCGCGCCCGGTCTTCGACTTCAACGTCGGGGTGATGCGCTGGAGCTGGCGCGTCACCCACTACACCTACGGTGTGCTGGGTACCGACCGATATCCGCCCTTCACGCTGGCGGACGTGCCGGACTACCCGGCCCACCTCGGGGTGGAGTACCCCGAGCGACTCTCCCGGGGTCTCGTGCTGGTGAAGTGGTGGCTGCTGGCGATCCCGCACTACCTCGTCCTGTCGTTCTTCGCTGGCGGCAGCGTCTACCTCGCCAACGAGGCGACGGCCAACGGGCAGGACTCGTGGACGTGGGCCAGCGGGCTCAACGGGCTGCTCGTGCTCATCGCCGCTGTGACGCTCCTGTGCAGCGGCCGGTACCCGACGTCGATCTACGACCTCGTGCTCGGTATGAACCGGTGGATGCTGCGGGTGGGCGCGTACACGAGCCTCATGACGGACCAGTACCCGCCCTTCCGGCTCGATCAGGGTGGCGACGACCCGGGCACCGTGCCGGCGGTGCCCGGACCGGGCGGCACGCGGTAACCGCGTCCACGGGGGGCGCCGCGGCGCGCACCGTCGCGGTCGTCAGTCGAGCACGTTCACCGCCCGGGCCACGACGAGACCGGTGATGACCAACGACGTGACGGCCTGCGCGGACATCACGGCCTTGGCCCACGGCACCAGCGGCATGACGTCCGTCGGGCTGAACGCCGTGGCGTTCGTCAGCCCGAGGTAGAGGTAGTCGAAGAACAGCGGTCGCCAGCCCTCCGGGCCCACACCGGGGTTGAGCTGCTGCGGGAAGGCGAGGTCGGGGGTCTGGGGCATCCGTTCCGCGCGCGCAGCGGACCCGCCGCAGTCGAGCTCGAAGTAGAGCAGCGCGCAGGCGATGACGGTGCCGAGCCAGACGCACCCACCAGCCTGCAGCAGCTCGGTTGCCGAGTCCGTCTCCGGACCGTCCGTGAGGAGGTCCTGGACCAGCTGGACGGTGGACCACACGGCCCCGAGCGACAGCACGGAGATCAGTGCTATCGATGCCACCCGCAGCTCGGTGGTGCGCCGCGAGATCGTCCCGGGGTCGCCCGCGAGCAGCGACACGAGCAGCAGGCCGGAGATCGTGGGGAGCACCCAGGGCTGGGCCAGCCGGAGGCTGTCGGGGAGTGCGACGGTCAGCGCCATGGCGACGACGACGGCAGCCGCCATCGGCCACCGCGTCTCGTCGTACGCCTGGACGGCGTCCTCCGAGCCGGGGTCAGGGGTCATGGCAGGGCCTCACCCCTGACCCCGGCTCGGGATGACCACCGGTCACACCGTTGAGGTCCGACGGCATCAGTTGTGGTGGAAACCACTGCCTTCCTCGGCCGACAGCGGCACCTTGGGCCCGTGCTTGTCCAGGATCTCCAAGGATCGGCGGTAGTCGTCGAGGAGCAGGGAGGCCATGTCGCGGCTGAAGTCGTGCCGGACGAGGATGCGTTGGATGGCGAGGTCCTCCCGGTGCGGCGGCAGCGTGTATGCGGGCACCTGCCATCCGCGGGTGCGGAGCCTGTCAGCCAGGTCGAAGAGGCTGAAGCCGTGGTCCACACCCTCCTTGAGCTTCCAGGTGAGCCCGGGAATCCCACCGCGCCCGTCGTAGATCATCTCGAACGGGCCCATCTGCGCGATCTCGTCGGCGAGGTAGCGCGCCGTCTCGTACCCGGCCTCATGGATCTTGCGGTACCCCTCTCTGCCCAGGCGGAGGAAGTTGTAGTACTGCGCGACGATCTGCCCGCCGGGGCGGGAGAAGTTCAGCGCGAAGACGGCCATGTCGCCGCCGAGGTAGTTGACGTGGAAGACGAGGTCGTCGGGAAGGTCCTCGGCGTCACGCCACACGACCCAACCGACCCCCAGGGGCGCCAGGCCGAACTTGTGCCCCGAGGCGTTGATCGACTTCACGCGCGGCAGGCGGAAGTCCCACAGCAGGTCCGGCTCCACGAACGGGGCGATGAACCCGCCGCTGGCCCCGTCGACATGCATGGGCACGTCGAGGCCCGTGTCCTCCTGGAGCTTGTCGAGGGCCGCCGCCACCTCCGCCACGGGCTCGTACTGGCAGGTGAACGTGACACCGAGGGTCGGGACGACGCCGATCGTGTTTTCGTCGACGCGCTTGAGCACCTCCTCGGGGTTCATGAGCAGGCGGTCACCCTCCATCGGGATCTCGCGGTGCTCCACGTCCCAGTAGCGGGTGAACTTGTGCCAGCAGATCTGCACCGGTCCGGTCACGAGGTTGGGCCGGTCGGTCGGCTTCCCCTCGGCACGGCGCCGTTCCCGCCACTTCCAGAGCAGTGCCATCCCGCCGAGCATGGCGGCTTCGCTCGACCCCGTGGTCGACGTCCCCATGGTGTTGGCGGCGTCGGGACTGTTCCAGAGGTCGGCGAGCATGTGCACGCACCGGCCCTCGAGCTCGGCGGTCTGCGGGTACTCGTCCTTGTCGATCATGTTCTTGTCGACGGACAGTGCCATGAGGTCGTTGATCTCGGGCTCTACCCAGGTCTGGCAGAAGGTCGCGAGGTTCTGGCGGGAGTTGCCGTCGAGCATGAGCTCGTCGTGCACGACCTGGTAGACGTGCCGTGCGACGTGCTCGTCCTTCGGGAACCGATACTTGGGCATCGCGACCGAGAGGTCGTTCGACGCGAAGACGTCGTCCTCCAGGGCGCCTCGGACGGAGTCCTTGTTGTGCAGCATGGATGTTCTCCTCGGGTCAGCGCGTCCTCGCGCAGGTCGGTCTCTGGTGTATGGAGCTGTGCGGGTCGAGCTACGGGATGGGGATGGTCTCCCCTGTCTCGAGGTCCTCGATGACGTCCTGGAACGCGTCGACCTTGTCGGGGCAGTAGGTCTCGACCACCGCGAGGTCATAGGCGACGACGCTTGGATCGAGGATCACCCGGCGCAGGTTCCCGGAGTTGTTGCCGAACTGGGACAGCGACAGCTCCTGCTGCAGCTCACCGACGTTCTCGCAGCTCACGCCGCCGTCGGTGCCGTAGAGGGCAGCAGCCGTTGCCGTGTCGAGCTCCGGCAGGCCTGCTTCGGCGAGGCTCTCGTTGAGCTGGTCGGCCAGCTCTTGTGCCTCGTCCGCGTCGGGATCGGTGGCGGTGCCGGCAGGTGTGCAGGCGCAGAGCGCGGCACCCACGACGACCGCGAGGCTTGCGGCCCGCAGGGTGGCGCGGTGGGCGGCTCGGGGACGCTTCGTGATCATCATGGGACTCAGGCCTCCTGAGCTGGTGCGTCGGAATGTGTGTGGTCCGGCGAGGCCTCGATCTTCCACTCCGGCTTGCGCACCTTGTACAGGACGAACGGCCAGACGCCGAGGAGGACGATGCCCGCCAGGAGGATGAGGATGTAGACGCCCTGGGGCGTCGCGCCGGCGTTCCCGGACGGCTCGACGAAGCCGAGGAGGAAGGCGGCAGCGCTTCCGAGGAAGCCGATGGTCCCGACGAGGGTCATGGCCGGGGTACGGAAGCCGCGCTTGACGTCGGGGTGCGTACGACGCAGCCGCATCGCTGCGAGGAACATGATCATGTACATGATCAGGTAGAGCTGGACCGCCATCGCGGTGAGGATCCAGAAGACCGACTGCACCGACGGGAGCACGGCGAACAGCACGGCCATCGCGGTGACGATCAACCCCTGGACCATCATGATCGGGACCTGCATGCCCTGGCTGTTGGTGCCCTGCAGGCGGGGAGGCAGGTAGCCCTCCTTGCCGACCATGAGGAGACCGCGGCTCGGTCCGGGAATCCATGTCACGACCGACGCGAGGATCCCGACGACGATGAGCAGGGCCATGACCGTGGTGCCCCAGGGGATCCCGAGGTGGTTGAAGAAGACGTCGAACGCCTGCAGCACACCTTGTGTGAGGTTGACGCTCGATCCGGGGACCCCGACGGAGATGGCCAGCGTCGGCAGGATGAAGACGAACAGGATGAGGACGACGGACAGCACGATCGCCTTGGGGAACTCGATGCTGGGCCTGCGCATCTCCGTCACGTGCACGGCGTTCATCTCCATGCCCGCGTAGGAGAGGAAGTTGCTGACGATGAGGACGATGGAGGCGAGTCCGGTGAACGTCGGGAACCACTGCGCGTCGCTCACCGGTGCCAGGTGGGAGCTTCCGCCGTCCGTCATGAAGATGACGGCGAAGACGATCAGGGCGGCTGCCGGCACGATCGTGCCGACGATGAACCCCCAGGTGCCGACCTTGGCGAAGGCGCTCACACCGCGTGTGGCGATGAGGGTCGAGAACCAGTAGACGATGAGGATCACGAGCCCGGTGAAGATGCCGGAGTTCGCAAGGCCAGGGTTGAACACGTAGGCGAGCGCGGAAGCGAAGAAGGCCAGTTGCGCGGGGTACCACGCGACGTTCTGCATCCACTGCTGCCAGATGGCGAAGAAGCCGAGGCGGTCTCCGTAGGCCTCCTTGACCCAGACGAACACACCGCCCTTCCATCCGCTGGCCAGCTCGGCAGCGACGAGAGCCACCGGGACCATGAAGAGGATCGCAGGCAGGACGTAGAGGAAGATCGACGCCCACCCGTAGGCAGCCATCGCGGGTAGGCCGCGGACGCTCGCCACGGCCGTGGCGATGAGTATGGCCATAGAGGTCCAGCTGATGAATGAGCGGCCCGGCGCCGATCTCTGCGACGCCGGGGGCTGACCGTCTGCACGAGTAGCCATCTCCACACCTTTCGCTACGTGCCCTGGCCGGCGAGGTAGGTGCCGGTCGTTCCGTGGTAACACGTTCTAGATTCGCATAACGTGCTGAAGCACGCACCCGGAACATTCGGGACATCTACGGCGCGTCGAACGATCTGGTGCTCTACTGAAAGTCGACGGGAGAACCGTCGGTCGACGCGTCAGCGTCGACCCTTGTCGCCGCTGAGGGGCGTGGTCACGTGAACTGGTGGGTCAGTGTCATCTTCCGGGCCATCCCGCTGGCCATGATGGCGGTCTGTGTGGGATACGGGCTGGACGTCTGGACCGCGGGAGAGGCCTCCGGCAACATCGTGGCCGGGCGCGTCGTGACGTTCCTCGGTGCCATCTGTCTCTGCCTGTTCTGCACCGCCGCGACGATCATCCGTCAGCTCATCGGCCGTTTCGATGCCGTCGACCGGGTGGTGTACCCCGCGCTCGGGTTCCTCGCCGCGGTCGGCACCGCGACGTACGGCATCGTCGTCTTCGCTGGCGCTTCCGGTGACGGCCAGGACCCCTACTACGTCGCGGGGCACGTCGTGCTCGGACTCGCCCTGATCTGCGGGTGCATCGCCACCGTCGCCACCGCCTCCACGAAGTTCTCCCTGATCCCGGCCAACTCCGCGCGGCCGCCAGGGGACGACGCACCGCCCGCGCAGGCGTTCTCCCGCGGGACCGCCGCCCTGCTCGCGGCGCTCCCCGTGATCCTGGCCGCGGTCGCCTGGGGGGTGGGGATCACCAACCTCGTTCTGCCCGCGTCCCCGAGCAGGTTCACGGTCGGGCACGTGGTCTGCGGACTCGCGATGATCTGCACGAGCCTCATCGGCCTGGTGTGGAGCATCCTGCGCCAGGTGCAGAACTCCTACAGCCCCAGGGACCGGGTCGGGTGGCCCTGGCTCGTCATCGTCATGGGCGTGGTCGGCATGGTCTGGGGTGTCCTGCTGCTCATCGTCGACGACGAGCCCTACTACAGGACGCCCGGGTTCGTCATGATCGGACTCGGACTGGTCTGCTTCAGCATCCTCAGCAAGGTCGGGCTCCTCGCGCTCGTCTGGCGTCGGAGCTTCAGCCTCGCGAACCGGGTGCCCCTCATCCCCGTCGTGACGGCGCTCGCGTGTCTGTTCCTCGCGGCATTCGTGTTCCAGGCGGCCTTCACAGATCCGAGCGTCTTCATCGCGGCGCACGTCCTCGTGGGTCTCGGCGCGATCTGCTTCACGCTGTACTCCATCGTCTCCATCCTGGAGAGCGGCACGTCCTCGTCGGGGTGACCGCAGGACCGGCCAGTGCGCACACCGCACGCGCACGCTGTCCGGAAAGCCCGCAATGTTCCTCCGAGACGTATCGTTCGGGAATGGACCAGTCACGCGCACCCGGTCGGTCGCTGGGCACTCTGGCGCTGACCTTCGTCGCCGTCGGGGGAGTCGTCGGCTCCGGGGTCCTGTTCGCCCCGCTCTTCGCAGCACAGCAGGCCGGGCCGGCCGCGGTTCTCGCGTGGCCGATCGCGGGTCTGATGTTCGTGACCGTCGCGCTGGTCTTCGCGGAGGTCTCGGCGATGCTCCCTGTCGTCGGGGGACTGGGGCTGCTGCCCACCTTCAGCCACGGCCCGGGCGTGGGTGTCGCCATCGGCTGGGTGGCATGGGTCGGCTACGTGACGGCCGCGCCCATCGAGACCCAGGCGATGCTCGAGTACGCGAGCAACGAGCCGGTGTTCGACTGGCTCTTCGTCGCGGACTCGGCGGCGAACGGACAGAGCGGGTTGAGCGTGCCAGGGCTAGCCGCCGCCGCCGTCGTCCTCGTCGCATTCACGGCGCTCAACGCGTTCGGCGTCGCGCTCTTCGCCCACGTCAACACGGCCCTGACGTGGGCCAAGCTCCTGATCCCTGCCCTCGTCGCCGTCGCACTCCTCACCCGCTTCTCACCCGAGCCGATCCGCTCCACGGGCTTCGCTCCCGAGGGGATCGCGGGAGTGCTGAGCGCCATCACGAGCGGAGGCGTCGCGTTCGCCTTCCTCGGGTTCAGGCACGCACTCGACCTCGCGGGCGAGGCACGGCGCCCGCAGCGGACGATCCCCGTCGCGCTCGTCGGCGGCATCATCATCTGTACGGTGCTCTTCACGCTCCTCCAGCTCGGATTCATCGGTGCGACCGACCCCGCTGACCTCGATCGCGGCTGGGCAGGTCTGGACCAGGGGGGCGCCAACGGACCCCTCGCCGCCGTGCTGACCGCACTCGGCATGACGGCGCTGGCGCGACTCCTGGTCGCCGACGCCGTGCTGGGCCCCTTCGGTGCAGGACTCGTCTCCACGGCATCGACCGGGCGGCTCGCGGTGGCGGTCGCGAGCAACGGCCTGTTCCCACGCTCGGTCGCCCGCTTCTCCCGGCACCGGGTACCGGTGCGAGCAATGATCCTCAACCTCGCCGTCGGTCTGGTGCTCCTGCTCGTGTTCCGTGATGGCTGGGCGGAGCTGCTGTCCTTCAACTCGGGCGCCGTCGTGCTGTCGATGTGCCTCGGGCCGGTCACCGTCGTCGCGCTCCGCCGCCAGGTGCCGGACCGGCCTCGACCGTTCCGGCTCCACGGTGTGTCCGTCCTGGCGCGGGTCGCTTTCGTCGCGATCAGTCTGATCATCTACTGGACGGGATGGGAGACGATGATCAAGCTGACCATCCCGATCGCCGTCGGGGTCGCCGTGCTGGGTTGGCGCTTGGTCCGTGAGCCGTCCCTGCGGCGGTCGCTCGCACTGCCGTCGCTCGTCTGGCTGGGCCCCTACTACGCCGGACTGCTCACGATCACGTTCCTCGGGCGGTTCGGAGGGGGCCGCGAGGTGCTGCCCCTCGGCGTGGACATGCTCGTGGTGTCCGCCTTCGCACTGGCGCTGTTCGGATGGGGAGTGCGGTCCGCGCTGCCGGCCGCCGCAGCGGCTGCCGCGGTCGCCACCGTCCCCATGGTGAGGGTGGACCGACCCACGTGACCACGCCGTGTGCCGGGCGCGGCAGCGCGCCGTCCCCGTGCAGGGGCCCGCTCCTGCTCGCGCCGCGGCCGTTGCTGACGTCCGAACCGCAGGCCGCAGCGGACCTACCATGGTCGCCATGGCACAGATACGCAATGACGCGACCCCTGCCCTGCCCACCGCCGACATCGCCGCACACCGTCCGCTCGACCTCCGAGCGGTACGGCTCACAGGCGGCCCTCTCGCCGCCTGGCAGTCCCTCAACGCCGAGGCGACGATCCCGCACTGCATCCGTCAGCTCGAGACCTCGGGCGTCATCGACAACCTGCGCCGCGTCGTGGGGGAGTCGGGTGCCGAGTACCGGGGCTTCGTCTTCGCCGACTCCGACCTCTACAAGGTCATCGAGGCCGTCGCGTGGGAGATCGCGCGCACGGGCACCACCGCCCACGACGCATGGCTCGACGACGTCATCGCCCTCGTCGCCCGCGTCCAGGAGCCCAGCGGTTACGTCATGAGCTGGATCCAGGGTGTGCACCCCGAGAAGAAGTTCGCGGAGCTGCACTGGACGCACGAGATGTACGTCCTGGGGCACATGGTCCAGGCGGCGGTCGCCCTCGACCGGGCAGCGGGCCGCTCCGACCTGCTCGACATCGCCCGCGCGTTCGTCGACCTCGTCGACCGCCGGTTCGGTCCGGGGCGGGACGACGGCATCTGCGGTCACCCCGAGATCGAGACCGCGCTCGTCGAGCTCTACCGCCACACCGGCGAGCGTCGCTACCTCACGCTCGCCGAACGCATGATCGACCTGCGCGGGCGCGGGCTGCTCCCGGTGGGCGGTCTGGGTGCCCGCTACTACCAGGACCACGCGCCGGTGCGCGAGGCCCGCGACGCCGTCGGGCACGCGGTGCGCCAGCTCTACCTCAACGCTGGTGCGACGGATGTCTACCTGGAGAACGGTGACCCCACGCTCCTGTCGGCGATGGACAGCCAGTGGGCCAGCGCGCACGAGCGCAAGATGTACATCTCCGGTGCGTTCGGGTCGCGGCACCGCGACGAGGCCTTCGGCGACGACTACGAGCTCCCCAGCGAGCGTGCCTATGCCGAGACCTGCGCGACGATCGCCGACGTCCACTGGACGTGGCGGATGCTCCTCGCCGGTGGTGCGGCAGGCGCGGCCCGCTACGCGGAGACCATCGAGCGCGAGGTCCACAACGCGCTCGCGGCCGCGGTAGATGCGTCAGGCACGAGGTTCTTCTACTCCAACCCCCTGCAGCAGCGTCCCGACCGCTACTCCGAGGAGAACGCGCCGCGGGAGCGCACGACCTGGTACGCATGCGCGTGCTGCCCGCCGAACATCGCCCGGACCGTGGCGCAGATGTCCGCGTACGTCGCCTCGACGACGACCGACACACTCTGGTTGCACCAGGTCGCCGCCGCCGAGATCGACCTGCCGGCGCACCTCGGTGAGGGGGTGCTGCGGGTCGAGACCGACTACCCGGCGAACGGTTCCGTGGTGGTCACGGTCGACGGCCGCGTCACGCCCGGGTCGCGCCTCGCCGTCCGCGTCCCCTCGTGGTCCTCCACGAGCGCCCTCACGAGGTCCGGAGGGGCGTCCCCCGACGTTGAGGCACGCGTGAGCGACGACGGCTACGCGCACGTGGACCTCGTTGACGGCGCGACGTACCACCTCGAGCTCGACCTCACCCCACGGTGGACACGGGCTCACCACCGCGTCGACGCCGTGCGGGGGTGCGTCGCGCTCGAGCGCGGGCCCCTCGTCTACTGCATCGAGCAGGCGAGCATGCCCGACGGTGCCGTCGTCGACGACCTCGCCGTCGTGCCGAGCGCGCCGGTCGAGGTGCGCGACACAGACGTCAGCCTGACGGTCACGTCCGCGAGCTCGGAGGGCCTCTACGCGGCGTCCGACCCGCAGCCCGCGCTCCCAGCCGGCGATCGCGCGACCTTCACGGTCCGCGCCATCCCCTTCGCCACGTGGGGGAACGCGACGCCCGGTGCGATGCGCGTGTGGATCCCCGTCGCGCCGGCCGGAGTCTGACGGCGGCGGACTGCGCGTCGCCGACGGCGCGACCACACGGGCGGTGGCGACGAGGGACGCAGTTGACCGCATCCCTCGTCGTCGCCGAGGCGCCGGTCACCCCGCTCCGGCGAGAAGATCGTCCGGGAGCGCCTGGAGGAGTGTCGCATCCTGCAGGAGCACGAGGTTCGATCGAGCTCGCCGTGGAGCACCGCCGACGACCTCGCCGGCACTCATCACCTGGAGCCGTCGTGACCACCACCTCATCCCTGCCGGGTGAACGCGTTCCCCTCGACGAGGCACGGTGAGCCTCCGGGACGTGCAGCGCGCGTACGGGCGACGGGCACCGGAGTACGCGGAGCGTCTGGGCAGGATGGATGCGGTCGCCCGACCGGACCGTGAGCTCGTGCGCTCCTGGGCGCAGGACCTCGACGGCCCGGTGCTCGATGTCGGGTGCGGCCCCGGCCACTGGGCCGCCTACCTGCACGAGCTCGGCACAGACGTCACCGGGATCGATCCGACCCCAGAGTTCGTCACTCACGCGCGAGCGACATACCCGGCGGTCACGTTCCGTGCCGGCCGGGCCGATCACCTCGACGTCCCTGACGCGACGCTGGGCGGTGTGCTCGCCTGGTACTCACTCATCCATGCGGAGCCGGCCGACGTGGCGGCGGCGCTCGTCGAGTTCGCCCGAGCCCTCCGTCCCGGGGGCGGGCTCGTCCTCGGGTTCTTCGAGGGTCCGGCGTTCGAGCCGTTCGAGCACGTGATCACCACTGCGTACCGGTGGCCCGTCGATGCTCTCAGCACTCTCGTCGGGGAGGCCGGGTTCGCCGTGACCGAGACGCACACCCGCGCCGATCCTGGTGTCCGCCCGCACGGTGCGATCGTCGCGACCAGAAACCCGGGATGAGCGAACTCGTCGCGAGCGGTTGCTCTAGCGGTCCGAGGGGCGACCGAGGCCACTGATCATGACGTCGAGCAGCAGCGCCTGGTCGCGCCTGCGTCCCAGGCGGACCGCGTACTCGACTCCGCACACGAGTCGCAGGCTCTGCTCGATGGAGATCTGCGGCCGCACGAGCCCTTCGCGGATGGCGGCCTGGAGCGCGATACCGGCGGACCGCTGAAGCTCCTCGCGCAGCGCGCGCACCTCGGGGGAGACGTTGTCGGCGGTGAGCAGCTCCTTCATGCCGTCGTGCGCCAGCTGCACCTCGGCGACCCTTCGGACCAGGGCGAGGAACGGCGCGCCGCCACGAGGGGACCGCGCAGCCTCACGTGCCGCCGCGACGAGCTCTTCGAGAGCATCGAGATTGAGCGCCTCGAGCAGCGAGGTCACCGTCGGGAAGTGTCGGTAGACGGTTCCGACGCCGAGGCCGGTGTCACGGGCGAGATCGTTGAGGCGGATGCTGTCCGACGGGCGTCCGCGCGCAGCCTCGAGGATGCGGGCACGGGAGCGAGCGGCATCGGATCTCAGTGCGGCCATGACCTCATCCTAGGCGAATCGGATAGGGATTCCGGTTGTGTTAGCGTAACCGGACAACCTATCCATTTGGAGTGATCATGACCTGGAACCCGCGCCAGCTGCCCGACCTGAGCGGCCGCGTCTACGCGATCACCGGCGCGACCGCGGGCATCGGGTACTTCGCCGCCGAACAGCTCGCCGCAGCGGGTGCTGAGGTCGTGCTGGTCTCACGGTCGTCGGCAAAGCTGCAGCAGGCCAGCGAGGTCATCGCCGAGCACGTGCCCGGCGCGGTCACGCGCCACGTCACCGTCGATCTCACCTCCCTGGCGTCGGTTGCTGCGGCGGGCGACGAGCTCGGTGCGCTCCCGCGCCTGGACGGGATCTTCCTCAACGGCGGTCCGATGCAGCTCTCCCGCAGAGCACGCACCGCGGACGGACTACCCCTGATGCTCGGCGCGCACGCGGTGGCGAACGCCGCGCTCGTCGCACACATGCTTCCGTTCCTCGGCGGACGCACCGGGGAGCGGCCGTGCCGCATCGTTCATGCGTCGACGAGCTACGTGCAGCGATTCCACGTGAGCGTGACTGACGTCGACCGCACGCCACGCACCGCTATCGGGGCGTACGTGAAGGCGAAGACGATCACCGAGGTCTTCGCGTTCGAGCTCGATCGCCGCCTCCGAGCGGCAGGGCTCCCGCTGGCGTCGATCGTCACCCGCCCCGGCATCGCGGTCGACGCGAAGACGCCACGCCGTCCTGGGATCCGCGACGAGTCGGTGCCGTACCGGCGCAACCCCTATGCGCGTTGGGCGCAGGGCAAGGACACCGCCGCGTGGTCAGGCGTCCGGGCGCTCGCGGATCCGCACGCGCGCGGCGGCGAGTACTACGCACCAGCCGACGGCGCGCGCGGGGAGCCTGTGCGCGTCCAGCCGGACCCGGCCACGGCATCTCCCGCTCCCGAGGTCGTGACGCAGGTCTGGTCCCGCCTCGCCGAGCTGAGCGGCACCGACACCTTGCTGCGGCTCGCCAGCGACGACCTCAGCCGAGGACGTTGACCGCTCGGGCGACGACGCGACCGGACAGGACGAGCGATGTGGCGGCCTGGATCGACATGACGGCCTAGAGCGTGACATCCGAGTACGAAGCATGCTTGTCGGGAAGGGCGCGAGGCCGTTGCGGCTCGCACCACCGAGCGCCATGGCAGGAGACTGACACCATGACCGTCCGACCCGAGCTCACCACCACGCCCGTGACCCCCGACCTCGTGCGAGGCGCGCTCGAGCTCGAACGCACCGAGCACGGCCTGCGCCCGCACCGGTTGCCCGCGTGGGCGCGGGCGCAGTGCCCCGACCCGCAGCTGCTCATGGCCGAGTCGCACCCGTCTGGTGTTCGACTTGCACTGCGTACTGCGGCGACGGTCCTCGAGCTGGACACCGTGCCCACCCGGACGGGGTATGCCAACGCGCCCGCCCGCCCCCCGGGCGTCTACGACCTCCTCGTCGACGGCCGGCTCGTTGCCCAGGCTGTCGCCGAGGGCGGCGTCCTCGTCACCATCAACATGGTCACCGGTGCGGCGACACGCACGGACGGCCCGGATGCGACGCTGCGCTTCGCCGACCTGCCGGACGGCACCAAGGACGTCGAGATCTGGCTGCCCTACAACGAGGCGACCGAGCTCGTCGCACTGCGGTCCGACGCGCCCGTCGTGCCCGTGCCGCCGTCGTCCCGGCCGCGGTGGTTGCACTACGGCAGCTCGATCAGCCAGGGTTCGAACACGACGCACCCGACCGGCACGTGGCCCACCCTGGCGGCGGCCGCCGGGGGAGCGGAGCTCACCAATCTCGGGTTCAGCGGCAGCGCGCTGCTCGACCCGTTCGTCGCCCGCGCCATGCGCGACGCCCCCGCCGACCTCATCAGCCTGAAGATCGGCATCAACCTCGTCAACGCCGACGTCATGCGTCGGCGAGCGCTCGGCCCGGCCGTGCACGGCTTCCTCGACACGATCCGCGACGGCCACCCGCACGTGCCGGTCGTCGTCGTCTCGCCGCTCTACTGCGGAATCCACGAGGACACGCCGGGGCCGGCGGCGTTCGACAGCGCGGCGCTCGCCGAGGGCAAGGTCCGGTTCCGCGCGACCGGCGACCCGGCCGAGCGGGCAGCGGGCAGGCTCACCCTGACGGTGATCCGGGAGGAGCTCGCGCGCGTGGTCGAGCAGCGTACGGCGGACGACACCCGCTTGTCGTACCTCGACGGCCTGGACCTGTACGGTGCGGACGACGCGCAGGAGCTGCCCCTGCCGGACGGGCTCCACCCGGATGCCGCCGCGCACCGGCGCATCGCGGACCGCTTCGCCCGCTTCGCCTTCGGAGACGGTGGGCCCTTCGCCTCCGAGCACCGCTGAGCCGGAGGGGTCGCGGCGAGTGGGTCGCCGGCGACATCTCGACGTCCTCAGCAACCCAGGTTGCTCGTCGTGGTTGAGCAACGTAGGTTGACACCATGTCGTCACCCGAGGTCGCTGTCGTCGCCGCGGACACCACGGACCCGCGCGCGGGTCTGCGTGCGGTCGCGTCCCTGCGACTGCTCACCGAGTCCCTCGAGCTGCGCCAGGTCGAGGCTGGGCTCCGGGCCGGCATGAGCTGGCAGGAGATCGCCGACGCGCTCGGTGTCACGCGCCAGGCCGTGCACAAGAAGTACGCCAAGCGGATCGACCCATCCATCGACGTCCCCAGGAGGAACAGAACATGAGCAGGCTGACGGGCGCGATGGTCCTGAGCCAGCAGGTCTCGATCACGGCGCGGGAGGAGGCCTCACGATGGGGTCACCCCGCGATTGACGTCGACCACGTGCTGCTCGCCCTCGTCGTGAGCAACGGTCCGGCGGGCCGTGTGCTGCGGGAGGCCGGCGTCGATCTCCCGGCCGCGCGCGATGCCGTCGAAGGACTGCACCGGGACCGTGTCGCCAGCCTGGGGATCGCTGTGCCGGTGAGCGAGCCGGGTGCGATCACCGACGCCGCGACGGGAGACGTCGACTGGTCGCCCCGTGCGCTCGCGATCCTGCGCGGGCTGTCCGACTACACGACCGACCTTCCGCTCCTGCTCGCGGTCCTCGACGAGCCGTCGGGGCTCGTGCTCTCTGTGCTCGAGCGGCTGGGGATCGACGGCGACGAGGTCCGGACCGCGGCGCATGCGGAGAGTGGTCACGCTGTCGGCGGGGGAGCGGACCGCGCGGTGCCGGGGCGCGAGTGGTTGTGGTCCCGGCACGACGGGTTCATCCCCGCACCCCTCCACGAGGTGTGGGCCCTTCTTGCCGATCCCGCGCGCCGGCCCGAGTGGGACGGCTTGGTCGAGCGCGTCGAGCCGGTGGGCACGGACCGCTGGGACCTGTGGCACGTTCGCGAGGACGGCGACGAGGTCGGCGACCCTCGCGCGCGGCTGCGGGAGGTCGAACGCATCGAGGATTCGCGCATCGTGTGGGAGATGACCTTCCTCCGCCAGGGCCGCCCGCGCACCCAGGTGCACACCGTGGAGCTTGCCGCGGCCGACGGGGGCACGGCGATCGAGCTCACGCTCCAGGTCCGTCGGCGCACGGGCGTGCGAGGCATGGTCCAGCGTGCGCTCGGGCCCTTCGGGCGCTTCCTCTTCCGTCAGCTCCTCATGCAGCAGGTGGCCGGCGTCTCCCGGTGCTTCCGCTGAGTCGTCGCGACGACGCGAGGGTGACCCTTGCCATAACGTGAATGGTCATTCATCCTTAACGTGAACAGTTACTCACGTTAGGGGATCGTCATGACCACGAAGGTGGCACTCGTCACGGGGGCTTCATCAGGAATCGGGCGTGCCGCAGCGCTCGAGCTCGCGGACCGGGGCCTCACGGTCTACGCCGGCGCACGGCGCACCGACCGGATGGAGGACCTGCGAGCGCACGGGATCAGGCCGATCGCGCTCGACGTCACGGACGGCGCGTCAGCACACGCGACCGTCGCGACCATCGAGCAGGAGGCCGCACGGCTCGACGTGCTCGTGAACAACGCCGGGTACGGGTCCTACGGGGCCGTGGAGGACGTGCCACTGGAGGAGGGCCGCAGACAGTTCGACGTCAACGTCTTCGGCGTGATCCGCCTCGCCCGGCTCGTCATCCCGCTCATGAGACACCAGGGGAGCGGACGCATCATCAACGTCACCTCCGTCGGCGGCAAGATCCACACCCCGCTGGGTGCGTGGTACCACGGCACGAAGTTCGCCGTCGAAGGCATGAGCGACGTGCTCCGGATCGAGCTCCGGAGGTTCGGGATCGACGTCGTCGTCGTGGAGCCCGGGACGGTCCGGACCGAGTGGGGGGACATCGCCGCCCAGCGACTGCTGGAGACCTCGGGGGAGGGCGCCTACGCACAGGCGGCGCACGAGGTGGCGGCGACGTTCACCGGACGCCTCGCGGAGCGCGCATCCGACCCGTCGGTCATCGCGAAGACCATCGCCGCAGCAGCGACGCGCTCACGTCCACGGACCCGCTATGCGGCCGGCCACATGGCCCGTCCTGTCCTCGCGCTCCGCCGGATCCTGCCGGACCGCGCCTTCGATAGGCTCGTCCTCGGAAGCATGACGTAGGCGACATCCGCCGGGAACGAGGGAGAGCGATGCGCGCGGATGCACGGCGCAACCAGCAACGCATCCTGACAGCCGCTCGCGAGCAGATCGCCGCGCACGGCCAGGACGTCTCGATGGAGCAGATCGCGCGGGCTGCGGGCGTCGCCGTCGGGACGCTCTACCGGCACTACCCGACGAAGACGGACCTCGTCCAGGCGATCCTCGCCGAGCACTCCGCGGACATCCTCGCCCGCGCCGAGGAGGCCGCCCGGACCGCCACCGCACCAGGCGACGCGATGACCGCGATCGTCACGCTGCTGACCGATCTCCTGGCGGAAGCCGCGCAGAACCTCGCGCTCAAGGCGGCTGCCGCCGGCCTCGGCGCCGAGAACGCTGCGGGCGACCAGGCGGACCGGGGCCGGGCAGCGATCGAGACCCTCCTGCAGGCGGCCCGGACCGACGGGCACCTGCGCCCGGACACCACCGTCGATGACATCTACCTCATCATGACCACGGCGCCCACCGCGCTCGACGAGCCGAGCCGCACCAGGTGGTTGGAGATCGTCCTGGCGGGGATACGCGCCCACTGACGGCGGACCGGGACGTGCACGAGTGGGCGCACACTGCATAGTGGTCCGATGCAGCTCTACTCGGCGCTCCCGACCACGCGCATCCGCCAGCTCCTCGCCGACGTCCTCGCCGTCGGTCTCATCGTCGTGTTCGTGCTCCTCGGGCGAGCCGCGGACGCGATGATCAGCGGGACCTCCGCGATCGGGGTGACGATCGAGGACGCGGGCACGTCCTTCGAGGGGCACATGATCGACGCCGCCGAGGCCCTCGGTGAGGTGCCCTACGTCGGCGACGACGCCCGCGTGCCCTTCGACAGCGCGAGCGGCGCGGGCGCACAGCTCGCCCAGACCGGCCGCGACCAGCAGGAGTTCGTCCGGACCGCCGGCACGATCACGGGCCTGGCCGTCGCGCTGTTCCCGTCCGTGCTCGTCGCCCTCTTCTGGCTGCCGGGCCGGATCCGCTTCATCCGACGTGCCCGACAGGTCCGCGCCCTCGCTGCGCAGCCCGACGGACGGGAGCTGCTCGCCGCCCGCGCCGTCGTCGAGGCACCACCGCGTGCGGTGCTCGCCGCGGGACCTGATGTCGTCCAGCGGTGGCGGACGGGTGACGCCACGGCGATCTCTGCGCTCGCAGACCTGTCGATGCGTACTGCGGGCGTCAAGGCCGCGCGGTCCGCGCGGCGCACCCAGGGTCCCGTTCCACCGCCTCCGAGCTAGTGGTCCGGACCCGTCGGGATGTCAGGCTGCTGCGTCCTCCGACGTGCCGCGCCGTACCCTGAGCGACGGAGATCCACCCGAGAGGACCGCAGGAATGAGCCTGATCAGGCTGCACGACGTCAGTGTCCGGTACGACAACACCCAGATCCTGCGGGAGGCGTTCTTCCGGCTCGATCCCGGTGACCGCGTCGGGCTCATCGGCAAGAACGGGTCGGGCAAGACGACGATCCTCAAGCTCGTCCTCGGTCAGGTGGAGCCCGACAACGGCACCGTGACGCTCGAGAACGGCGTCCGCGTCGGGTACTTCTCGCAGTTCTCCTCCCTCGACGGCACGGCCACGATCACCGAGGTGCTCCATGAGCTGTTCTCCGAGATCAAGGCCGTGGAGGCCGAGCTCGCTGACATCGACGCCGCCATCGCCACCGACTCATCCGACCCCAGGGCGCTCGACGCGCTCATCACCCGGCAGGCCGCACTGTTCGAGGAGATGGAGCGGCTCGAGGGCTGGGACTACGAGCGCCGCATCGACACGGCGCTGACGACCCTCGGGTTCGACGAGGCACACCGCACGTGCCCCATCGATGCGCTCTCCGGTGGTTGGCGCAACCGTGCCGCGCTCGCCAAGATCGTCCTCGAGCGCCCCGACGTCCTGCTCCTCGACGAGCCGACCAACTTCCTCGACGTCGCCGGCGTCGAGTGGCTGGAGACATGGTTCCGCGACTTCCGCGGGGCCGCGATCATCGTGTCCCACGACAGGGCGTTCCTCGACGCCGTCGTCACCCGCATCATCGAGGTCGAGAACTTCCACCTCCACGAGTACGCCGGGAACTTCGCCGAGTACGTCGTGCAGAAGCAGTTCCGGCTCAAGACCCTCGACGCACAGTTCGTCCACGAGTCCGAGCTCCTCGCCTTCGAGGCCGAGGGCATCGCCGACCGCCGGGAGGCCGCCAAGGCCGCGAACCGCAAGCTCGGCAACCAGCTCGCGAAGATCAAGAAGGCCCGTGCCCCACGCCCCGTGGACCAGATCATCACGGAGATCTACGGCGGCCTGCACGTCAAGGACTCCCTGTGCCGCGTCGAGGGCCTGACGAAGTCGTACGGGGACAAGACGCTGTTCGCGGACCTCGGGTTCGAGATCAAGCGCGGCAACCGGATCGTCGTCGTCGGGCACAACGGCAGCGGCAAGACGACGCTGCTGCGCGTGCTCACCGGCGAGGAGCAGGCCGACGCCGGGGAGGTCGTCTGGGCGAAGGGCACCACCGTCGTGTCCTACAACGCCGTGCTCGACGACCTTGACCCCGCCGACACCGTGAGCCACGCCGTGAACTCCATGCCCGACTCGCTCGCGCTCACCGCCACGCGCAAGTCGGTCAACCGGTTCCTCACGATGTTCCAGTTCTCCGACGCGGACCTCAAGCAGAAGATCGGGAACCTCTCGGGAGGGCAGCGGGCGCGCGTCGCGATGGCACAGTGCCTGCTCTCCGGGGCGTCCGTGCTGCTGCTCGACGAGCCCACGAACCACCTCGACCTGTCCAGCACCCAGGTGATGGAACGCGCCCTGCAGCACTTCCCCGGTGCGGTCGTCGTCGTGAGCCACGACAGGTTCTTCGCGGACAAGGTCGCGAACCGGCGCCTGGTGTTCGGGGCGGATGCCGCTCTGCCGGGCGCTGTGGAGATGCGGGTCGCCTGACGAGCGGCACGTCCGCGCGCGTGCCGGGTCCCGTTCCCGGGAAGCGCGGTGGGGCAGTCCCCAGCATGATGGCCTCTGCACCCGACACGAGGAGACACGCATGGACGAGGCAACCTTCTGGGCACTCATCGACGAGACCCGCGCTACCGCTGGCGGTGACCCCGAGGCGCACGTCGAGGCTCTCCGCGGGATGCTCACCTCGATGCCCGTGGGCGACGTCGTCGCCTTCGGGGGAGTGATGTCCGGCCTCGCCAGCGAGCTGTACACGTGGGACCTCTGGGGCGCGGCATACGTCATCCTCGGCGGGTGCTCGGACGACTCCTTCATCGACTTCCGGCACTGGGTCATCTCGCAGGGACAAGACGCCTATCGGCGAGCGGCGACGGCCCCGGACTCCCTCGCGGAGATCCTCGACGGCGATGCGGACGAGAGCATCGGCGACGGCGAGGGGTTCATCTACGTCGCGGCGGAGGTGTGCGAGCAGCAGACCGGCCAGGACATCTACAGCGCACCCGGCGCTGCCATCGTGCCGTCCGTGACGTCGGCCGAGCCCACGGGCGAGCCCTTCGACGAGGACGAGGAGTCGCTTGCGCTCCGCTACCCGCGCCTGAGCTCGCTCTTCCTCTGACCGAGGATGAGCCCGCTCGTCTACGCTGCGCGGCTCATGCAGCGGGCAGGTCCGCGGTCAGCCGCCCGGGCAGTCACCCGTCGTGCCGAAGCAGGCTCCGGGCTCCTTGATGGGCATTGGGACATCGTCGGCATAGCTGGTCAGACCGGAGACGATCTGGGCGGTCTCCTCGTGCCGGGTCGGCGTCAGCCCCTCGGGGCAGGTCACCTCGTCCGTGGTGACGTGCCCGCGTTCGCCGACGGTCCCGTACTGCGAGCCCACCGTCGCGACGATCCGCACGCACGCCCCGAAGATCTCGTCGCCGTAGGAGCCGTCCGGCTCGATCTCATCCACCGCGATCGCCACGACGACCGTGATGCTGTCGTCGTCAAAGCTCGACTGACTCTCCTCAGCCAGGCGGGCACCGACGAACTCCTCCACCGCGAGCTCCCCGGTTGCCTCCGGGGCACGGGAACGCACGGCGAGCATTTCCCTGTGCAGCCACCGGGCGACGCCCTCGACATCGGACAGGACCTCCTCACCGGGCGCGTCGATCCGTCGACCGTCGTCCTGCGCGCACCCGGTCAGGGCGAGCGCCGCTGCCAGCGCGACCAGGACGGCCGCTCGGGCAGCTGCGGACCGACGCGGTCGGCGCCGAAGGTGGTGATGACCGTACATCTCACTCCCGCGCCTCGGCCTGGTGGGTGTTCTTGATCAGTGGCGCGGCTCCGCACGCGAACGGAGCAGCACGGTGAGAGTACAGGTCAAACCGGACATCCAGGTAGGGGAGTGGCCCGCAATGAAAGGCGGTGGGGCGCCCGACCGGCGCGCCAGCCTCGTCCGGCGGGTGCGCTCATGCTCGGGTGACTCACCGCGCGTGCACGACCTCCGTCAGCTGGTCCAGGACCCCACTCGACACCGGTGAGCAGAGGAGCACGAGGGTGAGGACGTTGACGACGACGGTCAGCCAGAACACCCGACGGAAGCTCACCTTCGACGTCTTGTGCCGCAGGACCTCCTGAGCGACGACGGCACCGGGCCACCCGCCCAGCAGTCCGAGCAGGAGAAGCGTGCTCTCCCTCGTCCGCCACCTGCCGCTGATCGCCGCGCGCTTGTCCGCGGCATAGGCGGCAGCGCAGACGAGGCTCCACGCGATGTACCACCAGACCACCCACGCAGGCAGGGACCACACCTGGCTGATGACGAATCCCACGACGACGATCGCCGGGATGCTCCACCTCGCGACGCGTGGACGGGACGACGGCCGGGACGATCGCGCTGCCCGCTCGCGCGCGGCTGGGTGGCGTCCGGGTGTCGTTCCTGCAAGGTGGGCGCGGACCGCCTCGGGGCGACCGTCGCGGCCTTCGCCGGTCTCGAACCCGACGGCTGCGCCGACCGAGGGGCGCGCTGCTGTCCGCGGAAACGCGGTGGCATGGACGAACAGGTCAGGACCGCCGGAATCCGGGCGGATGAAGCCGAAGCCTCTGTCGTCGTTCCACCTGGCGAGGGTCCCGCTGCTCAGTGTCGAGGGTCGAGGCACGCGCAGAGCGTACAGGCGGGAGGCGGTGGTCGTTTGTCCACAGATCGGCGACGGGATGGCTTTCGTGGCTTTCTACCCCCTAGGGTCTGGCGCATGACACTGCTCGACGCGCGGCGCGGCGCTCTCGTTCTCCTCGGATGCCTCCTCGTCGTCGGCGGGTGCACAACTGACGAGGAACCCGAACCGGCACCGACCTCAAGCACCGCGAGCCCGACTCCGACGACGGAGCCGAGCGAAGCGCCGGTCATCGAGCCCCCCGAGAAGCCAGCGGCCATGGCCAACGACGACGAGGCGGGAGCGCGCGCGGCGGCGGACTACTTCCTGGCTCTCTACGGCTACTCCTTCCAAGCGGCGGACACCGCGCCGCTTGATAACTACTGCGACGACGAGAGTTCCTTCTGCTCGACCATCGTGGAGGAGGTCAAAGCCCAGACCATGGAGACCGGCCGCTATACCGGCGGAACTGTGCAGTGGGTGAGCGAACCCACGGCCGTCCTGACCGCGGGGACGAGCGGCTATGAAGTGTCGGGCTCCGCGATGCAAGAGGCGTTTGAAGTCACCTCCCCGGACGGTGATGTCATCCGCTCGGGAGAAGGCGACGAGCTCACGCTGGCAGTGTTCGTGTACTTCAAGGACGGTGAATGGCACGGCTTCGACGTCGTTACCGAGGATGGGGCGGAGTAGGTGGCTCAACGTGCCGACACGATCGCTCACATGGCATCGATCTGGTTGGTCGCGATGCTGGTCTTGGGTGTCGCGGGGAGCGCCAGTGCTGAAGAAGGTGACGGCAGGATCCGGGGCGCAGCCAGCGAGAGCTCCATCGGGCTTGAGGGGGTGAGGGATGCATTCGCGGACGTGCTTGAGCCTGGCGGCGTTCCCACTGCGACCGGCTACGACGTGGCGGAGACAGACCGGTGCACCGCCGGATTCCGTGGAGTCCCAACTGAGGGAATGATCGACTGCCTGTTCCAAGGCGTGGAAGATCTGGACGCCTGTGAGTCGGCTGAGCCTCCGGTGCTGGACCCCACTGACATCTCTTTTCGGCAGCCTGACGGGACATGGTCAGACCCCGAGTTGAACTCCGTTCTCGAGTGCGCAGCCACGGCGGATGCCATACCCATCACCGTGACGGAGGCGGACTTCCGTTCGCTGCCGCTCGCAGCGTCGTCGATCTCGGTGGGCCCGGAGGGTGGCTGGTTGCCGGTGAACATGGTCGTCGCCGTCTATGCGAGCAGCGACGCGCAGGTGCTTCCCACGACCGTCCTCGGGCAACCGGTCCTTGTCCGCGCCACGCCGACGCAGTATGCCTGGGACTTCGCGGACGGGAGCGCACCGCTCGTCACGACCGACCCGGGTGCCGCCTTCCCCGACCACACGGTCTCGCACGCCTACTCGCGGGCGGGGGACTACGTCGTCACGCTCACCACCACATGGGCAGGGGAGTTCTCCGTCGACGGCGGATCCACATATACGGACATCGATGGCACGGCGACGACCACGTCCACCGCACCGACTCTGTCGGTCACGGAGCTAAGGTCCCAGCTCGTCGACGGTCTCGTCACCTGAGAGCGGGCAGAATGCAGACGTGACTCTCGACCCCATCGCCCGGCTGCTCGCCGACCCGCCGGACCTGCCCGTCCGCGCCGGTCTCGCCGAGCTCGTGCGGGTCGTCGGGGATCGCGGCGTCGCCGTCATGCAGGCACCGCCCGGCACCGGGAAGACGACGCTGGTGCCACCCGCCCTCGCCGCAGGCGTCCCGGGCAGGGTCATCGTCACCCAGCCGCGGCGCATCGCCGCCCGCGCTGCGGCCCGCCGACTGGCGCAGCTCCTCGGCGAACCGGTCGGGCAGACCGTCGGCTGCACCGTCCGGGGCGAGTCCGCGACGAGCGCGGCCACCCGCATCGAGGTCGTCACCACGGGGATCCTGCTCCGGCGCCTGCAGCGCGACGCCGAGCTGCCCGGCGTGGGAGCCGTCGTCCTCGACGAGGTGCACGAGCGCCAGCTCGACGCCGACCTCACCCTCGCCCTCCTCGTCGACGTCCGGGCGAACCTCCGCGACGACCTCGCCGTCGTGGCCATGTCCGCGACCGTCGAGGCCACCCGGACAGCAGAGCTCCTCGGTGGCGGCAGCCCGGCCCCCGTCATCGAGGTTCCCGGCGCACTGCACGACGTCGAGACGCGGTGGTGCCCGCCACCGCCGCGCATCAGCGCCCTGGACGACCGCGGGATCACGCCCGCGTTCCTCGACCACGTCGCCGCCACCGTCCGCCGCGCCCTTGACGAGCGCACGGGGGACATCCTCGTGTTCGTCCCCGGTGCCGGGGAGGTTGGTGGCGTCACCCGGCGCCTCGCGGGCGTCGACGCTGACGTCCGGCCGCTGCACGGGCGGTTGCCCACACGCGACCAGGATCTTGCCCTCCGTGCCGGGCCGCGGCGTCGTGTCGTCGTCTCGACGGCCGTCGCTGAGTCCTCGCTCACCGTGCCCGGGGTGCGCGTCGTCGTGGATGCCGGGCTCTCGCGCGAGCCGCGTGCGGACCACCGGCGCGGTCTCGCCGGTCTCGTCACGGTCCGCGTGAGCCGCGCCGCGGCGGAGCAGCGCGCCGGGCGCGCCGGGCGGGAAGGACCGGGCGCCGTCTACCGGTGCTGGTCGCCGGAGGACCACGCGCGCCTGTCGGCGCACCCGCTGCCGGAGATCGCCACCGCCGATCTCACAGCCTTCGCTCTCGAGCTCGCCTGCTGGGGCAGCCCCGACGGCGCGGGACTCGCGCTCATGGACTCACCTCCCCAGGCGGCGATGACGGTCGCGCGGCACACGCTCGTCGGGCTCGGCGCCGTCCGACCGGACGGCACCGTCACCCCGCGCGGCCGGGACATCGCCGCGGTCCCCGCCGATCCCCGCCACGCGCGCGCCCTCCTCGACGGCGCAGACGCCGTCGGTCCGCGCCGCGCCGCCGAGGTCGTCGCGATGCTGTCCGACGACGCGCGCAGCCCGGGTGGCGACCTCGGCGCGGACCTGCGCACGCTGCGTCGGGGAGGGCGCGACGCCGCGACCTGGGCCGCGCAGGTCGACCGCCTCCGCCGAGCCGTCCCGCGCAGCACGAACCCACGCACCGCCGGGTCCGGCGGGCGCGGTCGTACCGGCCCATCCGCAGGCACCCCTCGGGGCGCCGGGGAGCTCTCGGACGACCTCACGGTCGGGCTCGTCGTCGCCCTCGCGCACCCCGACCGGATCGCTCGGCGTCGCCCGGGCGGCACGACCTACCTCATGGTGTCCGGGACGGGCGCCGCCCTCGCGCCCGGGTCCCCGCTCAGCGGCTACGACTGGCTCGCCGTCGCAGATGCTGACCGGACCGCCGGGCGCCGCGACGCGACGATCCGCAGCGCCGCCCCCCTCGACGAGGACCTCGCTCTCCTCGCCGCCGGGTCCGCACTGCGCGAGGACGACGACGTCTCCTGGTCCGACGGGCGCGTCGTCGCCCGCCGCACGACGTCGCTCGGCGCCATCCCGCTCACCTCCGAGAACCTCGCGACCCCGCCGCGGGACCGGGTCGTCGCGGCCGTCCGTGACGGCCTCGAGCGCGACGGCCTCGCCGCGCTGCCCTGGCGAGACGGCGCGGTCCGCCTCCGCCAGCGCATGGCGTTCCTGCACTCCGCGATGGGCGCACCGTGGCCCGACGTCTCGGATGCCGCACTCCTTGCCGACCTCGACACCTGGCTCGGTGACGACCTCGCCCGCATCCGCCGCGCACGGGACCTCGAGCGCATCGACGTCCTCGCCGCGCTGCGCCGCCTCCTGCCGTGGCCCGAGGCAGGTCGGCTCGACCAGCTCGCCCCGGAGCACCTCCCGGTACCCAACGGCCGGCCGGCACGCGTCGACTACTCCGGGGACCAGCCCGTGCTCGCCCTCCGTGTCCAGGAGGCGTTCGGGTGGTCGGCCGCCCCGGCGCTCGCGGACGGACGCGTGCCCGTCGTGCTGCACCTCCTCTCGCCAGCCCGCCGGCCGGTCGCGGTGACGGCGGACCTGCGGTCGTTCTGGGCGACCGGGTACACGCAGGTGCGCGGTGAGCTGCGGCGCCGGTACCCGAAGCACGCGTGGCCCGAGGACCCGGCCCTGTGGCGGCCCGGCGGCGCGTGAGTACGTTGGTCCCATGGCCAGCGAAGCGACCGTCCTGCCCGTGCCCGGACCCCACGGTGAGCGCGAGGTGCGGATCTCGAGCCCCAGCCGCGTGCTGTGGCCGGACCGCGGGATCACGAAGCTCGACCTCGCGCGGTACATGATCGAGGTCGGGGAGGCGTTCGTCGCCGCGAACGGCGACCGGCCGCTGTCCCTGCAGCGCTTCCCGGGCGGGATCGACGGGGAGCAGTTCTTCTCGAAGAACCCGCCACGCGGCGCCCCGGAGTACGTCCGTTCGGTGCCCGTCGTCTACCCCAGCGCCCGGTCTCACCCGCAGCTCGTCATCGACGAGCCCGCCGCCGCGGTCTGGGCGGTGCAGATGAACACCGTCGTGTTCCACCCGTGGCCCTCGCGTGCAGACGACTCCGACAACCCTGACCAGCTGCGCATCGACCTCGACCCCCAGCCCGGAACCGACTTCGACGACGCCGTACCCGTCGCCGTCGAGCTGCGGAGCGTCCTGGAGGAGGTCGGCCTCGAGGCGTTCGTCAAGACGTCAGGCAACCGTGGGCTGCACGTGTTCGCACCGATCGAGCCCGTCCACGAGTTCCTCGACGTGCGCCACGCGGTCATCGCCGCCGTCCGGGAGCTCGAGCGCCGGATGCCGGAGAAGGTCACGACGAAGTGGTGGAAGGAGGAGCGCGGGCCCCGCATCTTCCTCGACTACAACCAGGCCAACCGCGACCGCACGATGGCCGGGGCGTACAGCCCGCGCGCACTCCCGCACGCCTCCGTGTCCTGCCCCCTCACGTGGGACGAGCTCGAGACCGCGGACCCGACGACGTTCACCATCGAGACGGTGCCGGAGCGCCTGCGGGCGACGGGGGACCCGTGGGCGCGGATGCACGACCACGCCGGGACGATCGACGAGCTCCTTCGTTGGTGGGAGCGAGACTGCGCGAACGGCCTCGGCGAGCTGCCGTTCCCACCGGACTACCCGAAGATGCCGGGGGAGCCGCCGCGCGTGCAGCCCAGCCGGGCGCGCAAGCACGACTAGCCCGCGCCCGCACCACCGGGGCATGTCTCCTCACGGGCAGCCCGGCTCGGGTGACACACTCGTCAGGTGGCGGGATTTCATCATGTCGAGGTGTGGATCGCGGATGCCGAGCAGGCGCGAGCGGAGTGGGGCTGGCTTCTGAGGAGGTTGGGATTCGCTCTGGATGGCGAGTGGCCCGGCGGGCAGTCCTGGAGTGCCGGCGGTGCGTACCTCACGCTCACGACGTCACCGAACCTGTCATCCTCCACGCACGATCGACGCCGCGCAGGAGTGAACCACCTCGCGTTCAAGGCGAGCTCCGAGGCCGCGGTCGACACGATGATGCACGACGCGCCCGCGCATGGCTGGCAGCCGCTCTATGCGGATCGTTACCCGCACGCGGGTGGAGCAGACCACTATGCGGGCTGGCTCGAGAACGCCGCCGGGTTCAAGGTCGAGATCGTCGCTGACCTCTCCTGAGCCCAGGCCCAGGAGAGGCCCCGGCTGCGGCCGGGCGGCGTGGCAGTGCAGATGAGGTCCCTGGGTCGCGCTCGGACGCCCACCGACCCTGGTGGGCGGCGGGCGTCCGAGTGGAGCGACTGCGCGGGACTACGCGTCGCCGAGCAGTGCCTGGGTATCGCCGCGGCGCCGGCGGGAGACGACCACGGCCGCGGAACCGACCAGCAGGAGCAGCCCGCCTGCGAGCACCAGCCCCGAGACCGCGGACCCCGTCAGCGGGAGGTCGTCCGAGCGGCCACCGGCCGCTGACGCATCACCGGCACGTTCCGCGCCGCCAGCACCGCTCGCGGTCCCGCGACCGTCGGTGACGTCGACGCCGTTCCCGCCGTTGGTGCCGTCAGCACCGCCCGGCCCCGTGGTGTCGGGCACGCCAGGTCCACCGGGCTCACCCGGTCCGCCAGGTGTACCGGGCTCCCCGGGCTCCCCGGGCTCCCCGGGCTCCCCGGGCTCCCCGGGCTCCCCGGGCTCCCCGGGAGTACCCGGGTCAGCAGGTGTGCCGGGCTCCTCGGGCGCTACGGCCTCGCCCGGCCAGCTCACGAGCTGCTCGTCACCGTCGTCGGTCACCTTCTCCACCGCGATGCGGTTGATCGTGTACGCGCTGCCTCCGCCGCCGCCACGGATCCCGATGTTGCCGATGAGCCCGTCGGCCGGCTGCGACCCGTCGAGGGTGATCTCCGTGACGAGGTCGTAGGTGCCCATGTTGACCATGCCGTTGTTGAAGTACGCGGGGATGGTCGTGGCGACCTGGTCGGCCGAGTACGGGTGGTCGTTCACCGCCGCGCCGTCGGCGCTCGTGTAGCCGCCGTTGGTGTTGTCGCCGAGCCACCGCACCCGGAACGCCGTCGTTCCCTGTGCGGTGACGTTGACGGTCAGTCGGTAGGTCGCGTCCGGCTCGGGCCGGAAGGCCACCTCCTCGTCGTCCGTCGTGGACCACGGCCACACCGATGCGTCGTCGCCCAGGATGATGTTCGCGCCGGTCCAGGCGTCCCCGGCCGAGGTGTGGAAGACGTGGATCCCGGGAACCGGCTCGTGCTCGTCGCCGGCGCCCGGCACCTCGACGTACTCGTGCGTGGCGAGGAACTCCGAGGGGTACAAGATGCCCAGCAGCGCGAGCTTCGCCCGACCGTCGTAGTCGTACGGCATGGCGAACTCGCCACCCCGCCACCCGGTCTGGACGTCGCGCACGCCTGCCAGCTTCACCGCGGTGATCACGTGCGGGTTGCTCGTCGTGTTGGCCGGCCCGGCAGCGTAGTCGCGGTAGATCTCGAACAGCTCGGCGTACTTCATGCCCTGGTTGTTCTCGGCGGCGGGCGTCAGCACACCGGGAGGCACGCCGATGTCCATCTCCGTGATGTTGATCTCGATGCCCTCGAGCGTCGCGAAGAGCTTGATGTTCTCCTCGACGGCCTCGGCGTCGGTCGACAGGTTGTAGTGGCCCTGCATGCCGATCACCTCGATGAGCGGCTTGCCGTCGGGTCGCACGCCGGCGTAGCGCTCGTTGATGTCCTTGACCATCTCGTAGACGACGCGCGCCTTGGCCGGGGAATCGAGCCCGAAGTCGTTGTAGACGAGCTTCACGTCCCATCCGTTGGCGTCGACCACCTCGGCGGCCCGCAGGAAGGCGAGCTCCACCCAGTCAGCGCCCAACGCCTGGTACCAGCCCTCGCCCTTGGCCAGCGAGCCTCGCCAGTCGGCGGGGTCCGCGGTGCCCACCGCCTCGTTCACGACGTCGATGGCCACGAGGCGGCTCCCGTAGCGTTCGAGCACGGTCTCGACGTGGGTGTTGAGGTTGTCCAGCGCCACGGTGCGGTCGAACGTGCCCGGTTGGCCGAACCTGGCCGGGGGCGCGTCCCACATCCACGTGGGTGTCTGGGAGTGCCATGCCAGGGTGTGCCCGTAGAAGAGCAGGTCCGGGTTCTCCGCCGCGTGCAGGTCGAGGGCCGCGTCCGCCGCGTCGAAGGTGAACACGCCCTTGTCCCGTTGGGTGCTCTCGGGCTTCATCTCGTTGCCCGGGGTGTAGGACGCGTAGTTGTAGATCAGGCCGTCCATCTCGCCTCGGCCGAAGATGCCGAACGAGAAGTAGTCCTCGTAGGCGTCCTTCATCGCCGGGTAGTGCTCGAACGTCTGCCCGCTGGGCGGGAGGGCTGGCTCGGCGGCCGCGACGACCTGGCTGCCGGCCCCCAGGGTGGTGAGTGCGACCATCCCCGCGAGCAGGGCTGTCATGACGGCACGAGGTGCACGCTCGCGGCCGGGCTCGGTCGGTGTGGCTCGTTGTCGATCGGACACAAGGATTCCTCCGGTGATCTCCCTGGTGCGCGGCCCTGCGCAGCCCGGGTCGGCGCAACGCGTGCTTCGTTGCAAACGTTGTCATTGCGTGTCATATCACCCTAGGGCGCACCAGCAGCGGGGGTCAAGGGGTGCTGGCCGGAATGCCGGGCTACGCGAGCACCCGGTCGAGGTCGTAGGCGACGGGCGTCTCAAGCTGCTCGTAGGTGCAGGACCGCGCGTCGCGGTCGGGCCGCCACCGCAGGAACTGCGCGGTGTGCCGCAACCGGTCACCCTCCATCTGGTCGTACCGCACCTCCACGACACGCTCCGGGCGCAGCGGCACGAACGCCGTGCTCCGGCCCGAGGAGAAGCGGCTGCGTTCGGTCTCCGCCGCGACGATCTCGCCGTCCTCGTCGCGCAGGACGAACGGCTCGAGCTCCTCGACGAGCTCGAGCCTGCGCTTGTCCGTGAAGGCTGACGCGCCACCGACGTTGCGCAGCCCACCGCCGGCGTCGTACAGCCCGAGCAGAAGAGAACCCACGCCGCGCCCGCTCGCGTGCACGCGGTAGCCCAGGACGACGAGGTCCGCGGTGCGGTGGTGCTTGATCTTGAGCATGACGCGCCTGCCCGGCGCGTACGGCGCCTCGAGGGGCTTCGCGACGACGCCGTCCAGCCCGGCGCCCTCGAACTCCACGAGCCAACGACGCGCGACATCGACGTCGTGCGTCGTCTGGCTCAGGTGGACCGGGGCGCCGACCCCGGCCAGCAGGCCCTCCAACGCGGCGCGGCGCTCCCGCAACGGGGCGTCGAGCATCGACTCGTCCCCGCGGGCCAGCAGGTCGAACGCGACGAACGACGCCGGGGTCCGGCTCGCGAGGGTCCGCACCCGGCTGGCAGCCGGATGGATGCGTTGGGACAGCGCGTCCCAGTCGAGCCGCTCGGCTCCCGGCTCGCCGCTGCGCAGGACGATCTCGCCGTCGACCACGCACGGGCCCGGCAGCAGGCGGGCGAGCGCCTCGACGAGCTCAGGGAAGTACCGGGTGAGCATCTTCGACCCACGGCTGCCGATCTCGACCGACTCGCCGTCGTAGTAGACGATCGCGCGGAAACCGTCCCACTTCGGCTCGTACAGCAGACCCCCGTCGACCGCGTCCGGCTCCGGGACCGCGGGCACCGCCTTGGCGAGCATGGGGGAGACCGGGGAAGCAGGCGAGACGAGCACAGGGTCCATGCAGCCGATCCTGCCGTACCTGTCCGGCGCCGGCGCGTCAGCACCCCGGACGGTCGGCCGTGTCAGTCCCGGACCTGGCGGTTGCGCATCTGGCTCTGCAGCACGTAGCTGCGGATGCGCTGCGCGACGGCCTCGGACGGCTCGTACACGACGACGACCTCGGCGGGGTACCCCTCGATCTGCGGCAGCAGGCGCAGCACGTGACCTTCGAGGTCGAACGTCTCACCGCCGAGAACGATCTGCAGCGACACCGTGTCCTGGGGGAGGAGATCGGGCGAGGGGAGCTGCAGGCGTGCGCCGCGCTCGCTGACGTCGGCGACGGTGCCGTGCACCGTGTGCGGCTCAGGCGCGTCGACGGGCGCGTCCTCGGCGTCGGCCCCGGGGCGAGCGATCCGCGTGACGCTCACCGGTTCCCCGCCGCCGCCCCGCACGTACCGGCGGTCCTGGGTGATGCTCACCTGGCCGTCCGTCTCGAGGTCCCACTGCAGACCCCCGTCGGTGCGACGGCCCAGGAACACCGACCCGATGCTGTGGCGACCACGGGCACTGTGCCAGCGCACCGTCACCGGCGCCCCCGGTGCCGGGAGATCGCTCAGCAGGACGTCGTGCGGTGTGAAGACGCTGATGCTGTACCCGTCGGTCCGGTCCACCCACGTGGTGTAGGAACGGTCCGCGGAGGTAGCGACCTCCACCTGGTGCCCGACCGGGGGCGTGGCCCACCGCGTCACGAGCTGCCCCCAGGGCGCACAGTCGTCATGTCCATGCCATCGGCCACCGTCCTCCCGGGATTAGCAGCCCGCGAACGCTGGTTCACGGCAGGACCAGGCAGAAGGGATGCCCGGCCGGGTCCGCGTAGACGCGGAACCCCTCCTCCGCGCTCGACAGGTGCCGTGCCCCGAGCGCCAGGACGCGCTCTTCAGCAGCGTCGATGTCCTCGACCTCGAGATCGAGGTGGAACTGCTGGGGACGGGCCGGGTCCGGCCACTGCGGGGGCACGTGGTCCGGCGCGTGCTGGAACGAGAGCTTCCACCCCTGCCCGGAGTCGAGGTCGATCCAGTCCCCGTCCTGCCGCATCCGGGAGAAGCCGAGGAACGCCTCGTAGAACCGCGCGAGAGTCTCGGTGTCGGCGGCGTCGAGGACGACGGAGTTCAGGCGAGCGATCATTCCCTGATCCTGCCGCGCGGCTTCCTCCGACGCCAGCCCCCCACGCGTATCTGTGCGCAGGCACGTGCCCGAGCACGGTCGTACGCTGGCCGGACTGTCTGCGGAGGTCCCATGAACACCACCAGCTCGTCCCAGTCCGAGCCGCACGCGTCCGAGTCCAGCGCCTGGTCTGCCGACGACATCCCTCCTCTCGACGGCAGGCGGGTCGTGGTCACCGGAGCCAACAGCGGCATCGGTCTCCAGACGTCGCTCGCGCTCGCGGCCCACGGTGCCGAGGTGACGATGGCCTGCCGTGATGCCGCTCGTGGGCGTGCGGCGGCCGACCGCGTGCGACGCGTGACGGGGTCCGACGCCGTGGAGCTCGCCCGGCTCGATCTCGCGGACCTCGCCTCGGTCCGGGAGTTCGCCAGCGCGTGGGAGGGGCCGCTCGACGTGCTCGTCAACAACGCGGGCGTCATGGCCGTGCCGCACTCGCGCACGGCCGACGGGTTCGAGATGCAGCTCGGCACGAACCACCTCGGTCACTTCGCGCTCACAGGTCTGCTGCTGCCTGCGTTGCGGCGTCCGCCGGCGGCACGGGTCGTCACGGTGACGAGCAGCGCCCACCGGTTCGGCCGCATCGACCTCGACGACCTCCAGGGGGAGCGACGCTACGGCGCGTGGCGGGCGTACGGGCAGAGCAAGCTCGCGAATCTCCTGTTCACCCGTGAGCTGGACCGCCGGTTGCGGGCGCACGACGAGACGATCGTGGCCGTCGCGTCGCAGCCGGGCCTCGCGGCGACGAACCTCTCCGCGAGCGTCGAGTCGCGCTCGCTCGTCTCCAGGTTGATGGCGGGTGCGTTCCGGCTCGCGGAGCGCAGGATCTCGCAGACCGACGCGGCGGGCGCCCTGCCGACGCTCTACGCGGCGACGATGCCCGACGTCGTGGGCGGCGAGTACTTCGGTCCGTCGGGGGCGATGCAGAACGGGCCGACGACGCGTGAGACGCCGTCGGCCCGCGCACGTGACGACGTCATGGCCGCGCGCCTGTGGGCGGTGAGCGAGGAGCTCACCGGCGTGCACTACTGAGCGGCAGCCGCCTGCTCGTCGAGGACCGTGGTGGCGTCGGTGACCTCGCCGATGAGCTCCTCGAGGATGTCCTCGAGGAACAGCACGCCGGTCGTGCGCCCCTGCGCGTCGAACGATCGCGCGACGTGCGAGCCCGACCGACGCATCGTCGCCAGGGCGTCCTCGAGCTCGGACTCGCGGTACACGGCGGCGAGCCGGCGGATCCGCTTCGTCGGGACGGGCGCCGTGAACTTCTCCGGGGAGGACAGGCTCAGCACGTCCTTGAGGTGCAGGTAGCCGGTGGGTGCACCTGACTCGTCGCTGACGATGTACCGGGAGTAGCCGTGCTCGGAGACGGCGTGCTGGACGTCCGCCGGTGTCGCGCCCGCGGGCAGGACGACCATGTCGTCGATCGGTACCTCGACGTCGAGCACCCGCTTCGCGGTGAACTCGAACGCCGCCGACAGCGTCCCCGAGGTGTCGTCCAGCACGCCCTGACGGGTGGACTGCTCGACGATGTTCGCCACCTCGTCGAGCGTGTACGTGCTCGTCGCCTCGTCCTTGGGCTCCACGCGGAACAGGCGAAGGACGCCGTTGGCGAGAGCGTTGAGCGTGAAGATCACGGGCTTGAACACGCGCCCGACGAGCACGAGCGGCGGCGCGAGGATGAGCGCTGCACGGTCCGGCACCGAGAACGACAGGTTCTTGGGCACCATCTCGCCGAGGACGACGTGCAGGAACGTCACGAGGATGAGCGCCGCAGCGAAAGCGATGACGCTGATCGCATCCTCGGACAGGCTGGTCGCGGCGAGCGGGATCTCGAGGAGGTGGTGGATCGCCGGCTCGGCGACGAGGAGGATGAGCAGCGAGCAGATGGTGATGCCCAGCTGGCTCGTGGCGAGCATGAGCGTGGCGTGCTCCATCGCCCACAGGGTCGTCTTCGCAGCCTTGCTGCCCTGCTCGGCGCGGGGCTCGATCTGGGAGCGCCGCGCCGAGATGACGGCGAACTCGGCGCCGACGAAGAACGCGTTGACGGCCAGCAGGACGACGAGCCACAGGAGCCCTGGCAGATACTCGCTCATGAGATGTCCTCGCTGATCCGGTCGACGACCGCGTCGTGCTTCGCTGTCCGCTCGGCGGCGGCACCGGTGGCCGCGGCCGCTGCGGCGTCGGGCGCCTCCGGGGCGGGCAGGTGGGGGATGAACCGCAGGCGGTCCACGCGGGCGCCGTCCATCCGCTCCACCCGGATGACGCCGCCCTCGACCTCGACCTCGTCCCCGACCTCGGGCATGCGGTCGAGGCACTCGACGACGTATCCGGCGACGGTCTCGTAGTCGCCGTCGTCGGGGACGTGGACGTCGGCGCGCTCGAGGAGCTCGTCGGGGCGCAGGCTGCCCTGGAAGGACACGGACCGTCCGGTGCGCAGGACCCCGACCCGGGTGCGGTCGTGCTCGTCCTCGAGCTCTCCGACGATCTCCTCGACGAGGTCCTCGAGGGTGACGAGGCCCGCGGTGCCGCCGTACTCGTCCGTGGTGATCGCGATCTGGAACCCGCTGCGGCGCAGGAGCACGAGCAGGGTGTCCACGCGCATCGACTCCGGCACGTAGGGCGGGTCGACCTTGAGCTCCTCGGCGAGGACGGACTCGCGTTCGTCGAGGGGGATCGCGAACGCGTGCTTGACGTGCACGACGCCGATGAGGTGGTCGACGTCCTCACCGACGACCGGGAACCGGGAGAAGCCGGTGGAGGTCGCGAGGTCGATGATCGTCTGTGCCGTGTCGTCGGCGTGCACGGTGGTCATGAGCACGCGGGGGGTCATGACCTCCGAGGCGTCGTGCGCGGAGAACCGCAGCACCCTGCTGAGGAGGACGGCGTGGTCCTCGTCGAGCATGCCCTTGAGCGCCGAGCGGCGCACGAGCGAGCTGAGCTCCTCGGCCGACCGCGCCCCGGAGAGCTCCTCCTTGGGGTCGATGCCCAGGCTGCGGATGATCGCGTTCGCCGTGTTGTTGAACAGCAGGATCACCGGCTTGAACACGGTGGTGAAGAGGGTCTGGAAGGGGACGACGGCCTTGGCGGTCGCGAGCGGCAGCGCCAGGGCGAAGTTCTTGGGGACGAGCTCACCGATGACCATGGAGAAGAGGGTCGCGACGAGGATACCGAGGACGCTCCCGACGGCGGTCAGTGCCCCGTCCGGCAGACCGGTGGCTTCGAGGGGTGCGCGCAGGAGTGCGCTGACAGCCGGCTCGAAGGTGTACCCGGTGAGGAGTGTGGTGAGGGTGATGCCCAGCTGCGCGCCGGACAGGTGCGTCGAGGTGATGCGCAGGGCGGCGATGGTGCGTCCGAGACGCTTCTCGCCGCGTTCCTGACGCGCCTCGAGGTCGCTGCGGTCGAGGTTGACGAGCGCGAACTCGGAAGCCACGAAGAGGCCGGTGCCGATGGTGAGGACGAGGCCGATCCCGAGGAGGATCCATTCGTTCAACGGAGTGCCCCCTCGTGACCGAGCGCCGGCCGGCTGGCCGTGCGTTCACGACGGGGCGTGGGACTGTGGGAAGGAGGGTCGTCCATAGTCTGACGATCCTATCGCCCCGTGAGCCATCCGTCGGGGCGGGCGGCGTCCGGTTCGTTCCAGTTGCCGGGTCCGTGGGTGAGCCGCACCCTTGGTGGGTTCCTGTCGGTCATCTGGAGGTTTCCATGTCACAGCGCAACACCCTCTCCCGCATCGCCCACGACATCGGTCTTGCTGCCTGGTTCGGCGGTGCACTCATGGGGGCCGTCGGCCTCAACGGCGCCGCGGCGGCGGCGAAGGACCCGACAGAGCGGCTGCGCCTGTCCTCGCTCGGCTGGGCCCGGTGGACACCCGTGGTCGTCGGGGCCGTCGGCCTGCACAGCCTCGGCAGCCTCGGACTCATCGCGGGCAACAAGAAGCGTCTCGACGCGCAGCCCGAGGCGCGGTCCAACACGGCGATCAAGACGATCGTCACCGTGGCCGCGGCAGCCACGACCCTCTACTCGGGTCTCGTGGGCAAGAAGCAGGCCGCGCACGCCGGTGAGGGTGCGAAGGGCGCGACCGAGGCGTTCGCGGGGAGCTCCTCGGAGCTCGAGTCGGCGCAGAAGCAGCAGGCGACCCTGCAGTGGATCGTCCCGGTTCTCACCGCGGTCCTCGTCGCGCTCGCGGCGCAGCAGGGCGAGCAGCAGCGTGAGGCGCGCACGCGCCGCTAGGTCGACCACGCGCCCGCACCGGGCGTGAGAGACGGGACGGGCCCGTCACGCGGTATGCGTGACGGGCCCGTCGTCGTCCTGTCAGACGGTGGTGGGACGGTGGTGCTCATGGCAGCCTGCGACGTCCCGGACTACTCGAAGCTCGTCGTCAACCGTGGCGAGTTCCGGCCATCGACACCCATCGATCCGCCGCGCCCGGTGCTCGTGCGGACCCTCACCTACGGCGGCGAGGTCGAGACCCTCGTCCTCGAGGCCGTGGGGACCGCACGCGGTCACGTGTGCGTCAACCAGTCCGTGCACGGGTGGCCGTCGTGGAAGGCGTGGATCCCTGCCGCGGAGTGCCGCCCCGTCTAGCGGGCGCAGAGGCCCCTGGCGCGTGGAGCGGCCCGCCGAGGCCGGTGCCGACGCGAAGGGTCGAGCTACGCGGCGACGCGGGCCGCGGCCCGGCGGCTGGCCTCGAGGTATCCGCGGCGCTCGGCCCAGCGGTCGAAGACGATGGTGCAGAACGGCGGGATGGCGGCGACGAGGCCGACAACCTGCGTGCGCAGCGGCCAGCGGTACCGCACGCCGACGACGATGGTCATGAGCACGTAGGCGATGAACGCCCCACCGTGCATGGGCCCGAAGATGTGGACGCCGATCTCGCTGCCGCTGCCGAGGTACTTCACCGCCATGCCGGCGAGCAGTCCGGCCCAGGTGAAGGCCTCGAAGATGGCGACGATGCGGTAGACGAGGGGGAGGGCGCGATCCATGCACCGACCTTCTCACGCACGACGAACGGGACGGCAATCCTCGCGGTGTGCCTTGCGCCACGCCCCACCAGGTGGCACCGTGCGGGCGTGACCACCCCCTCCCCGCACACCGTCGCTGCCCGCACCGCCGTCCCCGACGCCGCAGCGGTGCCTGACCCGCTGCCCACATCCGCCGTGCGGTACGTCCTCTTCCCCGGGCGCCACCACCTCGTCACGAGCTTCCAGGTCGCGTACCTGCGGGCGTTGCTGCGCGGCGAGGTGACGGACACGCGGGGCGTCGCGGTGACGTGCGCCCCGGACGTCGAGCTCGTGTGGGCGGTGACGTCGGCGACGCACTCCGGTACGCGTCGCAACCCCGTCCCGGCGCACCGCCGCGAAGCGCTCATCGAGCGGGTGTCGGTCGCGGAGGACCTGCCGTCGGTGGTCGCCCCGATCGCCGACGTGCCACCGAGCGACCGGTTCGCCCGGACCGTCGTCGCGGGTGTGGAGGCGACGACGGGCATCACGCTGACCCCGCAGACCACCGTCGTCGCGTGCTCGACCCCGTCTGTCGCGGCTCTGTATGCCGCGGAAGGTTTCCGGATCGCCCCGGTCGAGGAGGGGCACCCCGACAGCCCGGCGCGTCCGTGGGACGTCCTCGAGCTGCTCGCGGCGGACGACCCGAGATGGCGGGAGCTCGCGCACCCGCAGACCGTCGCGTACGTCGACCGCAACCGCCTCGCCGGGGCCATCCGCCTCGTGCACCACGACCCGACCGTCTCCGCGGAGGGGGACCTCACCGAGACGCGTGACTACGGCACGTACACCGCGGACTTCGACGGTGCGTCCGACCGCAAGTGGGCGCAGGTGGCGCCGTACGTGCAGCCCGGCCGTGTCGTGGACCTCGGCTGTGCCGCCGGCGGTCTGCTCGAGCGCGCGGCGCGGGCCACGGAGCTCGGGGAGTCGGACCTCTACGGGGTGGACGTGTCCCGGCACCTCGTCGCCGAGGCCGAGCACCGCAAGGCCCAGGGAGTGTTCGCCAACCCCAACGTCTTCTTCGCGCAGCGCAACTTGCTGCGTGCCCCGGTGTTCCCCGAGGCCACGGTGAACACGACGCTCACTGTGGCGCTCACCCATGAGATCTCGAGCTATGGCGCAGGGGTGCCGGACCTCGAGCAGCTCGCCCGGCGCATCTACGAGCACACCGCACCGGGCGGGGTGTGGGTGTGCTCGGACGTGCTCGGGCCCGACGACCCGGACCGCCTCGTCCACCTGCGTCTGGAGGCCTCCCCGCGCAGCGACGGCCCGGCGACGACGTACACGCCGGTGGACCTCTCCGGCTGGTCGGCGCCCGACGTCGCCGCGCACGTCGCGTCCTTGTCCCCGGCGGACATGCTCCGCCAGTTCTCCCGCGACTTCCCGGCGCTCTCCGGCGGCCGCTGCGACGTCCGCTGGCTCGAGTCCACGGGCGACCCCGGGGGCACGGAGGACGCAGCGGACGGCTCGCGCCAGACGGAGGTCGCCGAGCTGACGTTGCGCGCCGCCATGGAGTTCCTCTACACGCGCGACTACACGGAGAACTACCTCTCGGAGTGCCACGAGCGCTTCTGCGACATGACGTACCCGGACTGGGTCCGCCTGCTCACGGCGGCGGGCTTCACGCTCGAGCCCGGCAGCGGTCCGTGGCGCAACGACTGGCTCGTGGAGAACCGGCTGTCCGTCGGGGCCAGCCTCACGGATGCCCGCACCGGCGGGGACGTCCCGTGGCCGGACACGCACGTCCTGTTCGTCGCGCGCCGCCCGGTCACCGCCTGACGGACGGGGCCGCTGGGCGCGTCAGGTCCATCGCATCGCGTACACGGACGCGAGGGCGGGGCCGGCCGCACGCAGCGCTGCGGTGAGCGCGCGCTCCCGCACGACGAGCGCTGCGCCGCTGATCGGACGCCCCAGGCGCATGTTGAGCTCGGACTGCCGGGCGGCCCGGGCGGCGCGACCCAGGCGCTCGCGGCTGAACCGCTGTGCGGCGCCGTCGTCGAGCGACCCGCGTGCGACGCCGTCGGCGAGGAGCGGGGCGAGGGCCACGGCGTCGAGCCAGCCGAGGTTCATGCCCTGCCCGCCGATGGGGCTGATCTCGTGGGCGGCGTCCCCGACGAGGCTCACGCGACCGCGCACCATGTGCTGGGCGGCGCGGCGCCGGGTGGCGAAGTCGCTGAGCATCGTGCAGGTCGTGGGATCCACCTGGACCCCGGTGCGGTGCGCGACGATCTCGGCGAGGTCGTCCGCTGTCGGCGCCCGTCCGGCGCCGGTGGACGTGTACGTGGCGTGCGGCGTGCCCATCGTGTGCACGACGAACCTGCGCACCCCGCCGGGCAGCGGGAAGGACTCGACGACGCCGTCCGGCTCGAGGGAGACGACGGCGTCCGCGCCGGCGCCGGTGCTGTCCGTGACGTCCCCCATGAGGTAGGTGTCGGGGTACGTGCGGGCTGCGGTGGGGATGGCCAGCAGGCGCCGCACGGCGCTGCGGGCCCCGTCGGCGCCGACGACGAACCGCGCACTCTCCTCGAGCACGCCGGCCTCGGTGCGCCCGGTGACCTGGACGTGCTCACCGGCGTCGCGGATGTCGTCGACGGCGACCCCGCGGGTCAGCGCGTCGGGGGCGAGCTCGGCGAGGCGCTGGGTGAGCAGGCGTTCGGTGCGGAACTGGGGGAGCGCGGCGACGAACGGGAAGTCCGGGACGCGCGCGAAGGTCACCGTCCCCAGGCTCCGCCCCCGGCACATCCCGAGCCCGCGCCGGACGAGGACGGCCTCGTCGAGCACGGCATCGGTGATGCCGGCCGTGCCGAATGCGCGCAGCGACGGTGCGTGGATGCCGATCGCGCGGGACAGGGCGGCGGGCTGCTCGCGCTTCTCCCACACCGCGACGTCCAGGCCGCGGCTGGCGAGCAGAGTCGCGAGGAACAGCCCGACCGGTCCGCCGCCGACGACGAGGACGTCACGCATCGCTCTCCCCGGCGGTCACGCTCCCGACGCTGTCGTCCGCGTGGACGGGCTCGGCGACGTCGTCGGGGTGGTCCGGACGGTCGGGTGCGCCGTCCTGGAGGAGCAGGACGCGGTAGGGGTGCTGCGTCTCGACGCGCCACCCTGGTGCGACGGCGGCGAGCTCGTCGCGGGTGTAGCTGCGGCGGATGGACAGCAGCCCGTCGTGGCGGATGAAGGACCCCCGGGACAACGGTCGTGCTCCGACCCAGAACGCCCCGTAGGCGATGCGGCTGCGGGCGATGTCCGAGTGCAGCACGAGGTGTCGGGCGAGCGAGCTGCTGTCGGCGAGGAGCACGTCGAGCTCGTCCGCGGTGAGGTGGTGGAGCACGTGGTTGGACACGACGACGTCGAACCGCGCCCCCTCGGCGACGAGGTCCGAGCTGAAGGCCTGCCGGAACCGTAGGCCCGGCACGGGTGGCAGGGCGCTGGCGTAGGCGTGAGCGCGGTCGTCGGGGTCGATCCCGGTGATGTCGAGCCGCAACCCGTCCCGCTCGGCCCACCGTGCGAGGGCGCGGGGCACGTCACCGCCGCCGTACCCGATGTCGAGCAACGTCGTCGTCCGGTCCGTGGACAGCAGTGGGCGCAGCCGGCGCACGTACGTCCGGCGCCACCCGGACACGAGCCGGTTGACGAGCCCGAACTGCTCGTAGGTGCGGCGCAGCGCGACCGGGTCGCACGCCGGGTCGTCCATGAGCTCTGTGGCCCGCAGGTCCCGCACGGAGAGGTTCATGGGCGGCGCGGGGTTCATGTGCGCTGCGGGGTTCATGTGCGCTGCGGGGTTCATGTCGTGCGGCGCGTGAGCGTCGCGGACTCCACGGTGAGACCCGGACCGAAGGCCATCGCGCAGACCCGCCCGGCTCCGGCCGTGTCCGCACCTCCGGGGACGTCGTCGACGCCGTGGAGGATGCGGCGCAGGATGAACAGGATCGTCGCGCTGGACATGTTGCCGTTGACCCGCAGGGTCTCCCGGGACGGCCGCATCTGGGCGTCTGTGAGGCGCAGGGTGTCCTGCACCTTGTCGAGGATGCTGCGCCCTCCGGGATGCACGGCCCAGTGCTCGATCGCGGTGGAGGGCTCCTCGTTCGCCCCGGGCACCGTCGCGAGCAGCGGGGTGAGCGCGGCGGTGATGTGCTCCTCGATGATGTGGGGGACGTACCGGGAGAGCACCATGTCGAAGCCGAGGTCACCGATCTTCCACGCCATGTCCTGCTCCCCGACGGGGGTGAGCACGGTCGTGTGGGTGTCGAGGTCGAGGACCGTCGCGCCGCTGGGCGCGGGACGTCCGGTGACGATGGCGGCCGCGGCGCCGTCGGCGAACACGGACGCCGCGACGATCGTGTCAGGGTCGTCGGAGGTCTGCAGGTGCAGCGAGCACAGCTCGATGCTCACGATGAGCACGACCGCGTCGGGGTCGGCCGTGCAGAAGTCGTGCGCGGCCCGCAGGGCGGGGAAGGAGCCGTAGCAGCCCATGAACCCGAGGTGGAACCGCCGCACCGCCGGGTCGAGGTCGAGCCCCCGTACGAGCACGTAGTCCGGTCCGGGCGCGTAGAACCCGGTGCAGGAGATCGTGATGACGTGCGTGATGTCCGCGGCGGTGATTCCCTCGGCCGACTCCACGGCGCGCCGTGCGGCGTCGAGGATGAGCTCGGGGGTGCGTTCGATGTAGATGTCGTTGCGGGTCCCCGTGCTGGGCCCGAGGATCGTGCCTGTCGTCGCGTCGTAGAACACAGGTGCCTGGCCGCCGGCAGAGGTGTCGCTCGCGACGCCCCCTGCTGCGCTCGCGGCCGGTGCGGCGAGCGAGGCGAGGTCGTCGAGCACGGTGTGCCGGGTGTCGATCGCGGAGGCGTCGAAGGCGGCGCGGGTCAGCCGCTGGCCGAGCCGGCTCGAGCTCAGCTGCGACGCGAAGACGTCCCGGGCAGCGGTCTGCGGGACGATCGTGGCCGGGACGGCGGTCTCGATGGATCGGATGCTGATGGGCATGGAGCGACCCTAACCGGCGGTGTTGTCCGCCGCGCGGTGCGGCGTCCGGGCGTCGACATGCCGCGCGCGGGCGAGGATGTTCGTCGCCATCGACGGGAAGATCACGCTGTGGAAGGGGACGACCGCCCACCAGTAGAGCTTCCCGGCGAGGCCGCGGGGGAGGTAGATGGCGCGCTGGCGGTAGCGGGTGCCGCCATCCTCGAGGGGCTCGGCGGTGAGCTCGAGCCACGCTCCGCCGGGTACGCGCATCTCGGCGCGCAGCCGCAGCTGGCGCCCACGGTCGATGTGCTCCACCCGCCACCAGTCGACGGCGTCCCCGACGACGAGGTGGTCGGGGTTGCGTCGTCCGCGGTTGTGCCCGGCGCCACCGACGATCTTGTCCGCGATGCCGCGGATGACCCACGCCGCGGGGAGCGAGTACCAGCCGTTCTCGCCACCGATGCTCTCGATGACCGTCCACACCGCGGCCGGGGGGACGTCCGTGGTCCTGGAGCGGTCGTCGACGTACACGGTGCGCCCGGCCCAGTCGGGGTCGCTGGGCAGGGGCTCGTAGGGCTTGCCGCTCGTCGCGCCGGTCCACGACGTCTCGACGGCGCCGTCCTCGATGTGCCCGAGGGCGAGGCGCACGGCGGACCGGTAGTCGGTGAGCCCTTCGGCCGGTGGCGGGACGTAGGTGTCGATGTCTCGTTCGAGGGTGACGGCGTCGTGCTGGAGGGACTGCACGAGCGGCACGGCCATGGAGTGCGGGATGGGGGTGACGAGCGCGACCCACCACCCGGCGAGCCGCGGCGCGGGCACGGGCAGGGCGTAGATGCGCCGGGTCTGCAGGCCCGCCTCGTGGGCGTACCCGTACATGAGCGCGGCGTAGGTGAGCACCTCGCGGGACCCGATGTCGAAGGTCCGGTTGACGTCCTCGGTGATGCCCGGCGCCTCGACGAGGTAGTGCAGCACGTCTCGGATGGCGATGGGTTCGATGCGGTTGGTCACCCAGCTGGGCGCGGGCATGAGGGGCAGGTTCTCGGTGAGGTGACGGATCATCTCGAACGACGCGGACCCGGAGCCGATGACGACGCCCGCCTGGTAGACGATGGCCGGGACGGGGGAGTCGAGGAGGATCTGCCCGACGGCGGTGCGGGAGCGCATGTGCGTCGACAGCTCGACCCCGTCCGGGTGCAGCCCGCCGATGTACACGATGCGCGAGACACCGGCGGCCTCCGCGGCGTCGGCGACGAGGTGCGCGGTGCGCCGCTCGGTCTCCTCGAAGTGCCGCCCGGAGCCCATCGAGTGCACGAGGTAGAAGAACGTGTGCACGCCCTCGCACGCAGCGGTGGTGTCCTCGAGCGAGGTGAGGTCACCCTCGACGATCTCGACGTCGTCACGCCAGGGCACGACGTCGAGCTTGCTCGGGGTCCGCACGAGGACCCGCACGCGGTACCCGCGGGCAAGCAGCCGCGGGACGAGCCTGCCGCCGATGTAGCCGGTGGCGCCGGTGACGAGGACGCGCTCGCGGGCAGTCATCTGCCGAGCGTACGGCCGCCGTCCGGCACCCGCCCGAGCGCGAGACGCCGGCGGTGGGAGGCCGCCCCGGTGCGAGCCCGCTCGCGCCCAGCGCCCGCTACCCGCGGTCGTGACCCGGGCGCCCGCCGGTGCGCCTCCCGGAGCCCGTGCCCACAGCAAGGACACCGACCGCGAGGAGCACGCCTGCTGCTGCGGCGAGGGATGCGACTCCCGCTCCCGTCCGGGCGAGGCTCCCGTCGCGCGGCCCGGCTGCCGCCGCAGACGCACCACCTGGGAAGGTCGTCCGCACGGGCAGGTCCATGTACTGGAAGTCGGCGCTCGCGGTCCCGTCGGGCGTGACGAGCGTGAACGTCTCGAACCCTGCGGTGCACGGGGGCGTGATGAACATGGCGCGGTCGCGCGACTCGTCGACGACCACGTCGTCGGCCGGCACGAGCACCCCGCAGATGACCACCGACGTCTGCCCGGGTGCCAGCCCCTCACCGGAGACGAGCACGCTCGATCCGCCGTAGGCGGGCCCTGCCGGGGGAGCGACGTCGGTGATCTCCGGCGCCGGCGACGCCTGCCGCTCGGCGCCGTCCAGCGCATAGCGCAGCGGGGCGGACGCGACCGTCCCGACGGTGACCACGGCCACGGCGCCTGCGCCGTCGGCGTGCCCCTCAGCGAGGTCTCCGGTGCCGTGCCCGCCCGCGCCCGAGCCAGCCGCTGGTGCTACGGCGACGAGGGTCGTGGGACTGAGGACCCGGACGTCCGTCGCGCTCGCCCCCGCGACCGTCACACCCGTCGCTCCGACCTCGAACCCGGTACCCAGGACGAGCAGGGTCTGGCCGCCCGACGCCGCACCGCTGCCCGGCGCGATCGACCGGACCTTCGGCACCGTGCGGTACGTCCACGCTCTGGGTGCGGTCGCGTCGGCGGCGGGGCCGACGACCTTGACGTCCGCCGCTCCGGGCATGCCGGCCGGTGCGCGTGCGGTGAGCGACAGGCCGTCGGGCGCGACGGCCAGGTCCGTCGCCGCGACGCCGTCGATGAGCACCTGGCTCGTGCCCGTGAGGTTCGTCCCGGTGAGGGTGAGGAGCGTCCCCCCTGCCGTGGGACCGTCGCTCGGGCTCAGTGCGCCGATCGTCGGCGCGAGGTCGCCACCACCTGCCCCCTGGGCGGTGCCGTCCGTGCCCGGCGCGGTGCCGTCCGGGCCCCCACCCGGTGCCGGCACGTCAGGCTCGACGCCAGGCACGGACCCGCTCCCGCTCGGCGCGCTGCCGGACTGGGGGCCGGTCCACGGGGTCGTGCTGGGCGGCGTCCCGGGGACGCCGGCGGGCGTCTGACAGGACGCCTCCGCGAGAGTCACGGATCCAGCCGGCACGACGACTGCCGCCCCGGACGCGGTCCCCGTGACCTGGAACGTCACGACGAGCGACGCCGCACGGACCCCCGCGGGTGATTCCTCCTCCACCGACGCCACGCTCGCACCGAGCCTGGCATCGGTGGCCCCCGCGACACTGACCGCCACCGGCGGGACCGCCACCGCCACGCCGCCAGCGAGAGTGCTCGCCGCCAGCGCCGTCCCGAGGACCACGAGGTCGACGGCGTCCGTGCTGGCCGTGCCGCCCGCACCCGTGACGCAGCGCGCGTCCGCGGTGGCCGACCCGGCCGTCACCGCATCGACACCGAGCAGCTCGAGGTCGACGTCCGCGACGCTCGCCGTCGCTTGCGAGCTCGTCGTGCCGCGGGTCGCGCTCGCCCCGAGCGCGCCGGCGCTCGCAGTGACGCCCGTGGCGTCGAGGTGGAGGTCCGGGACGGCTGGTGCGTTGGTCCCGGGTGTCGCAGGCGCGGCGACGGGGTTGTCGGCGCGCCCGCTGAGGACCTCGGAACCGAGGAGCTGGGCTTCGAGGTCGAGCCGGACCGCCGAGGCGGATGCGTCTCCGGCCGTGCTGGCCGCGGACCCGGTACCGCTCCCCGCACGCACGGCGGGCGCCGATCCGGCGGGTGGCGCCCCGAGCGCGGGGACGCACGTGAGGGCCGTGATCGTGGCGACTGCACCGATCGTTCGCATGCAACGCTGAGTGAGTCTCATCGTTGGTCCCCCCACGACGCAGCTGCTGGGCGCGCGTGGCGCCCCGGTGTTCCTGTGTGAACGAGTCACGTGTGTGGGGCGACCTGAGCGGGGATGCGTCACCCGCTCGTCGGTGATGGCGGTCGGGCCCGGGGAGACGTCGGGCTGGACCTCGGGGTGGGAGACGGGAGGTGGCGGCCGCACCGACCTACCCCCGTGGTCGGTGCGACCAGCCATCCCCGCTCGTGCCCCCTGCTACGCCGCGTACCCCCCGGCTACCGTGGCGTTACTAGCACTGTGACCCCGATCACAGGCCGTTGCAAGCGGTCAGACATGGCCAGCGGGTGAATTTTCAGAGGCCGCGAGGACGCACTGTCGCGGCTATCATCTCGACCGCTGGCAGCAGCTGCTCGAACGACTCCGCGTACACGCTCTCGCTCCGGCGGTAGGGGTCGATGACGTCGTCGTCCTCGGCGGTTGCGGGGTGCAGGCCGCGCTGCCCGGCGGCCAGCGGGGGGAGCGCCCGGAGACGTTCTGCGGCCGTCCCGTCGGGCAGGGCGTCCGGCCCGACGGCGGCGGCCAGGCGCGCGAGCTCCCGCACCGTGAAGGTGCGCCGGACCGCCCCGGGGTAGAGGTCGACGATCGCTGCGCGGTGCGCGCGGGTGAGCGCGAGCACGAGGTCGGCGTCGCGCAGCATGTCCGGGGTGAGCTGGCGGGACGCGAAGGCGTCCGGCGACACGCCGACGGAGGAGACGAGCGCGGCCATCTCGGTGGGCATCGCCGCCCCGACGACGGCGGACGTCCCCGCGCTGCGGACGCTCACCCCGGAGTCGGGCCCGAGGCGGGCGGCCAGGACACGCTCGACGGCGGGGGAGCGGCAGATGTTGCCGGTGCAGACGGCGAGGACGGAGAAGTCGGTGGGCACGCGGGGGTCTCCTCGGAGAAGGTGGGACGGGAGTGGTGCAGACGTTCAGGCTGGGGGCTCCAGTGTGTCGTATCACCGGGGGTGTCCTGAATCCACCGATAGACTCGCGGCGCCTGCCGGTCGGCGAGGACGGGCGTGCCGACACCTTGGAGGAACCGCGTGACGCAGGACAGCCCCCACCGCAGGGACGGCTCCGTCAGCCCCGACGCTACGGACCGCTCGGACGCCCCTACGGCGTGGGAGGGCTGGGACACGGTCGAGCCCGCTGGGGCTGCGGGGACGCGGCGAGCTTCTCGCGGCGCGGCGCGGCGCGGACGCAAGCGCCGCAACCGCACCGGCCGCACCGTCGGCTACGTGTTCCTCGTCGCTGTGCTCCTCGTCGTCGCGGGTGGCGTGTGGCTCGGTGTCGATGCGCTGCGGGCCAAGGGGGAGCTCGAGACGGCGGCCGACCTCGTGAGCACGCTGCAGGAGCAGGTGGTCGCCGGGGACCGCGACGCGGCCCAGGTGACTCTCGCCGAGTTGCAGGACCACGCGGCGACGGCCCTCGACTCCACGCACGGCCCGCACTGGTCCCTCGCCGGCGCGCTGCCGTGGGCGGGACCGAACGTCAAGGCGGTGCAGGTGGTCAGCGAGGTCGTCGACGACCTCGCGAGCGACGCGCTGCCGGGCCTCATGGACGCGACCGATCTCGTCGACCCGTCCGCCTTCTCCTTGGCCTCGGGCAGGATCGACCTCGCCCCGCTCATCGCCGCGGAGCCCGCGGTCGTCGCGTCGGACGCCTCGATCCAGGACTCGCTGCACCGTGTCGCGGGCATCGACACGACGGCGCTCCACTCCCTCATCGCAGGACCCGTCACGCAGCTCGAGGAGCAGGTCCGCGACGTCGCGGGCACGACAGCGACGGCCGCCAAGGCCGTCCAGCTGCTGCCCCCGATGCTCGGCGCCGAAGGCCCCCGCGAGTACCTGCTGCTCGTGCAGAACAACGCGGAGCCGCGCGCCACCGGCGGCATCCCAGGGTCGGTGGTCAAGCTCCGTGCGGACAACGGCGCAGTCGAGGTCGTGGAGCAGCGGTCCGGCGGTTCCCTCGGTGACTTGCCGGCGCCGGTCCTCCCACTGCTGCCTGTGGAGGACACGCTGTTCGGGGAGGACCTCGCGGCCGATATGCGCGACGTGACCTTCACACCGGACTTTCCGAGGACCGGGGAGATAGCTCGGACGATCTGGACCCAATACGTCGGAGGTGAGATCGACGGCGTGTTCTCCGTGGATCCCGGGACGCTCGCGCTGGTGCTCGGTGCGACCGGGCCGGTTCCGCTCACGCCAGGTGACGTCGCTGATTCCGTCGGGGGGCAGCTGACGAGCGAGAACGCGTCGGACGTCCTGCTCAACACGGTGTACATGGTTCTCGAGGACCCGGAGGAGCAGGACGCGTTCTTCGCGGCCACGGCGGCGACGGTGTTCGCGGGGATCATTGCGGGCCAGGGTGACCCCGCTGCTGCGGTCGAGGCTCTCGCGGAGGCAGCGCGCCAAGACCGCCTTCTCGCGTGGTCGGCGCACCCGGAGGAGCAGAGTCTCATCGCGGGCACGGTGCTGAGCGGGGAGCTGCGCGGGAACAACGGGGACTCACCGGTGGTCGGCGTCTATTACAACGATGGCTCGGCCGCGAAGATGGGCTACTACCTCTCGAGCGACGTAATTGTGGCTACGCAAGAGTGCAGGGTCGATGGCACCCGTGCCGTCACGATCAGTGTGACGCTCACGAACACGGCCCCCGCTGATGCGGCGACGCTGCCGCGGTACATCACCGGCGCGGGGGTTGCCGTCCCCAAAGGCGAGGTGCGTACAAACGTCCTCGTCTACGCCCCGACCGGCGGAACTGTGGCGGGGATTCGTCTGAACGGCGAGAACACGGGTGTCACGGCCCAAGTCCATGAGGAGCTCACGGTGGTGGGTAAGACCATCCAGCTCAAGCCAGGGGAGGCGGCGACCATGGAGTACGACCTCGTCACCGGTGCGCAGCCTGGTGAGATCGACGTCCGAAGTACGCCGCTCCGTGACGGGCGGGTGACGTTTACGGACGGCACTACCGTGTGCGCGTGAACGCGACTAGATTAAGCGCGGAGTCTCGCATGTATTGCTGTGACACTAATCTGATAAACCGATCCCTTGGGGGAAACCTATGACTCGTCGTACTGCGCTCGTCGCCGCTTCCGCACTGACCCTGCTCGCTGTCCCGGCTACTGCTCTCGCTTATGAGGCGCCCGGGATCGATGTCACGGTGACGGACCCGACGCCGGCCGTCGGCGACGCGATCACGGTCTCTATCGCTGGCGCGGAGCCGCGCGGCCAGGTCACCTTGACGGTCACCTCGAACCCTGCGTCCATCCCGAACGACGCCATCACGATCGCCGGTACGAAGTCCCTGCCGAAGGCCGCCGATGCTGCGGGCGTCGCGACGTTCTCGGTGTCGTTCTCCGAGGAGGCCACCTACACCGCGGTCGCCACCGATGCAGCGGGCAACATGCTGGGCGACGCGATCCTCGTCGTCGGGGGTGGCGCTGCTGCCGCTGGCGAGCAGGCTTCGGACGGTAGCCCGCTGCCTGTGACCGGCTTCGACGGGACGCAGTTGGCGCTGGGCGCGGGAGCGCTCCTCGCTGCTGGTGCGGGAGCGGTGTTCGTTGCTCGCCGCCGCGGTACCAACTGATCGAAGAGCTCGCTTGCTGATCTGACCAGCTGAACGGCTGAGGGCCGGAACTCCAGTGGAGTTCCGGCCCTCAGCCGTTCAGGCAACCATCAGTCGTTGATGGGACCCCCGGGCCATCGATTGGCCGCAGCGGGCTCTTGGTCGTTGAGAAGTGTCTCAAGCGACGCCGTCGTGTCGGCGTTTGCCATGCGGCGGGACCGCTGACCGTTGTCCGCTGGGGATCTCCGCTGGACACTCGCGCCCTCCGTGCCTGAGGAGGTTTGGCTGCGAGCCGCTTTGCGATTGCTAGCCGCACCAGCGGACTTGCTTCCGCGGCCAACTCCGCGCTTCGTAGTCTTCGCGGCCGCGGGGTCGAGAGGCGAGTAGTCGTAGTACGCGTAAGCGTTGCCCTGGGTGCGCTCGAGGCGGTTGAGCACGATGCCGAGCGTCCGCGCACCCACGGTCTCCAACGATCCCATCGATTCACCGAGCTGTTGCCGCGTGAGAGTGTTTGCGCCGACGACTACGAGGGCGCCACCAGTCAGACGAGCGAGGATTGCCGCGTCGGTAACGGGAAGTAGTGGCGGAGTGTCGATTAGCACGACGTCATACTCCGCCGCGAGCTCCTCGAGCAGTTTCGCCATCGAATTCGAGCCGAGAAGTTCGCTAGGGTTTGGCGGAACCTGACCGGAAGGGAGGACGTGGAGGTTACCGTTCCCCCAAGGCTGCACGACGTCCGCGACGGTCGCACGCCCGATGAGAACCGTCGTCAGGCCGACGTTGCCTTCGAGGCCCATGTACTCGGCAACTGACGGTCGGCGGAGGTCAGCGTCGACAAGGACCACCCGCGAGCCCGCGTCGGCGAGGCTGATAGCGACATTGATGGAGGTCGTTGACTTGCCCTCGCCCGGCAACGAGGACGTGATGACTATCGTCTGAGGCCGGCCAGCGATATCGAGGAACTGAAGGTTCGTCCTCAGGCGCCGGAAGGCTTCAGCACGAAGGCTGTGTGGGTGAGTTTGAACAATCAACGGGTGATCGGGGGCGTCGTCGTCGTACCCAATGGTCGCGATAACCGAGGCGTCAGTCACTTGCTTTACGTCGGCTTCAGACCGGACCTTCGTGTCGAGTATCTCGCGCAGCACTGCAGCGCCAATTCCAAGGATCAGGCCAGCAACAAGACCGAGCGCCAAATTCAGAGTCGTGTTAGGGGAAGTCGGCACGACGGGGGCGGTCGCAGACCGAACAGTACTTATCTTGACGGGTGACGCCTCTGTCTCTGGTTTCTCGAGCGCCGTGACCTCAGCTGCTAGGCTGTTTGCTGTTGCATTCGCAATATCACTTGCCAACTGCGGGTCCTCATTTTCAGCCGAGATGTTGATGAGGACCGTGTCAAGCGGCGAGCTCGCCGATATCGACTCGGCGAGCTCGTCTGGCGTGGTAGATAGATCGAGTTGCTCAATCACGGGGATTAGAACCCGAGGGCTCGCCACGAGATCTGTATAAGACTTCACCTGGCGTTGGGAAAATGTGCTGCCTTGAGCAAGGTCAGCAGTCGACCCACCAGTCCTCACCGACACGAACACTTGGGCGCGGGCCTCGTAGCGCGGAGTAATAAGAATACTGGCCGCCAAGGCCAAGAGCACGCTCGCGAGAGTAATCGCCGTGATAGAGATCCAGCGCTTACGAAGGACCTTGAGATAGTCCTGAACTTCCACCGTCGTTCTCCCCTGCTACGTCGCATTGACCTGGCTCTAGCGCCAACGCTTATCATCTCACGGACGCTGGGTCGGTCACTCAGACAGGCGCTGTCTTGTAGAGAGTCTCCCAGATCGAACCAGTTGGGGGAACCAACACACCCGGCCCTTGACCCGCTCAATTGGAGACTAGGTAACGGGCTATGGCCTGTCCAAAGAGGCCAACCTAGACGCTCGCACGAGCGGCGAAGAGCGAACGTGCCGTTGCCCATCCCGTGCCAGACCGAGTGACCGGTCGGGCGCGACTTGCTGTTGGCGCAGGGTTGAATGCAGCGCTGTCGCCGCGTGGCGCGCGAACGCCGTTACGCGACGGCGCCTGCATCGCGCCGACCAAGGCGCATACCATTCACCCCCATGGTTTAACCTTGAGGCGACCTAGTTCGCGAAAGCGCAGAGCCACGGAGGTAGCACGATCTGCACAGCGAAGAGTAGCGAAGCTGGGTCCATCAGGAACCGGGACCGGCGTATAGCAGTCCGGGCCGAACCTACCCATGAGGGAACTCTGTCGGCTACGGCATCCAACGCGACCACCAACCTCCGTGGACCCGGATGGTTCAACTCGTACCGCACGAGAGTGCTGGTCGCGGACGTGATGGCCATTTATGTTGCTGTATTCAGCGCCTATCTGGTCCGTTTTGACGCTAGCGGTGCTGCGCGAGTGGGCGGAGACCTGTCGCCCTCATACCTTCTGGTGTCGATTATTCTCCTGTGGGCGTGGATGGGGGCGCTTGCAATAGGGCGTTCGCAGGACTGGCGGTTCGTCGGAACCGGGGCGATCGAGTACCAGCGCGTAGTGACGGCAACATGGCAGTTATTCGCGGCGATAGCGGTTATCGCATACATGCTCCGAATGGTTATTGCGCGTGGATATCTGGGGATCGCGTTCCCGTTTGGTCTGATCCTAATCCTAATTGGACGGTACTACATGCGGTCGTGGTTGCGTCGCAAACGACGCAATGGCGAACTTCAAATGCGCGTGCTCGTCGTGGGTGATTCAGCTTCGGCGGCGTCCCTAATCCAGGAGTTCCGACGTAATCCAGAGGCAGGCTTTGGCGTCATAGGCGTATGCATACCGAGCCCGGAAGAACACGCGGGAGATATCGAAGGCGCACCCGTTCTGGGTTCGATCGAAGAAGCGTCAGAGGTCGCAGTTAGCGCTGGCGTCGACATTGTGACCCTGGACGGTTCCAATATTTCATCTAGTCGCGCCGTTAAGACCCTTGGATGGGATCTGGAGGGCACGGGAATCGACCTAGCTCTGACGACTGCAATCCGCGACGTGGCCGGGCCGAGAGTGATCATGCATCCGGTCAATGGCCTCCCGCTTGTCTACGTCGACCATCCTCAATTCACCGGACCTAAGTACGCCCTAAAGAGCATCTTTGACTGGTTTGGCGCGTTGTTTCTTCTAATATGCCTCACGCCCCTCATGGTCATTATCGCGACGTGGGTGAAACTGGATAGCAGAGGGCCGGTGTTCTACAAGCAGGAGAGGATTGGCGTCCGAGGCGAGTCGTTCCTGATGTATAAGTTCAGAACCATGCGTGTCGGTGCGCATGAGCAACTAGAGGATGTCTTACGCGCGTCGGGAACCGAAGGGGTCGGACTGTTCTATAAGCCGAAGAACGATCCACGCGTTACGCGTGCTGGTCGGATGCTGCGACGCTATTCTATAGACGAGTTGCCTCAGTTGATTAACGTGTTAAAAGGGACGATGAGCCTCGTCGGGCCGAGGCCCCAGATCCGCCAAGAGGTCGCAATGTACGACCGGGCTGCCAACCGACGGCTACTTGTCAAGCCAGGACTAACTGGGCTGTGGCAGGTGTCTGGACGATCCGAGCTGAGTCCGCAGGAGGGCATTCGCATGGACGTATATTACGTTGAGAACTGGACTCTTTTCGGTGATCTATTAATTCTACTCCGAACGGCAAAGGCGGTGCTTGGTGGCGAAGGTGCGTACTAAACAGAAATCGGACGCGCCCAGCAGATCTGACATCCGATGACTACGCCCACGGTCGCCGTCGTTGTGCCAACAATCGGCCGTCCGGAACTGCAGAGAGCGATTAACAGTATCCGCTCTCAGAGCTATACGAATATCTCACTGATACTGGTTGTTGATAAGCCGGAGGGCACGCTACTCGACGCGCAGATTCTTCAGGCCTGTGATCAAGTGCTCTTCACTGGCGGTGGTCAGCGAGCGGCGGCAGCACGCAATCTTGGCGTGGACGCTTCCTCGTCCGACTATGTCGCTTATCTAGACGACGACGACACGTGGGAGCCTGGCAAGATCGCGGCTCAGGTCGCGGTAGCAGAGGAAGCCCGCGCGCGAGGAAGCGTCCCGATTGTGTCTTGCAGAGTTCATCAGCGCTCGTCGGACTCGGGGAGGGTGCTGAGCGGGCTACCGAAAGTGCCGTATCAGGGCGGTCAGAGCGTAGCGTCGTATCTCTTCCGAAAGCGCAGGCCAGGCGCACTACGCGCCAGTATCCCGCTGCCGACAGTCCTCGTGGCTCGCGAGATTTGTGACGCAGTGAGATGGGATGAGAGCCTAAAGCGCCACCAAGACTGGGATTGGTTAATTCGCGCATCTAGGGAAGACGCTGTTGAGCTCGTTCAGTTAGACGACGTTTTGGCCTCGGTCTACGTCGGATCGGCTGGCTCGATCTCCGCTAGCTCGGACTGGAATAGTTCCCTCTCCTGGGCGGTGTCTGCGCTGGCGAAAGAAGAAAGTCAGGTCTTAACAGACTTCCTTATCGGTCAATCACTTCGATATGCCCTTCAGGCTCGTGACTTGAGAGGTGTCCTCGCAGTCTGTCGTGCCGCCGTTGCGACCCGGAGAGCTCCTTCAACTGGACCGCTTATCCTTGCCTTTTCGGGAATTCTTACGCGGAAGTGGCTCGAAAGGTTGATGCGGTATGTCAAATAGCTTCGACGATCGAGACGGTGCGCGGCCCGTCGGCAAGCTCGTCGAGAGGGCGGGTGGGCGCAGAAGGGTCGCGTTTGTGGTTTCCGAGTTGATGCCCAGACTCGGGATGGAGGCCGCAGCAATGGACCTTGTCGAGAGCCTAGGGAACTGTGTCGATCTGGACCTTTACTGCCTCGGTGGAAATGAAAGTGATTTAGACGGGGTGCCCAACGGTCGACTTTTGGGTGGCCCGATGTCTGGACTTGCTCGTCGCGACACATTTAGGCGCCTGAGAAGCCTTAAAGGGCTACAGAATTATGATCGTATTGTTCTTGTTGGGTTGTGGGTAGCCGTGCCGTGGCTCGCGATGTTCGGCCGGCGATATCCAGTTATCGTGTGGGAGCATTCGCTCCTGGCGGAAACGGCCGGAAGAACGCTCAAGATGCGGTTGCTTCGGCGTCTTTCGCGCAGGCTTTACAGACGGTCGTCCGCTGTTGTATGCGTGAGCCCTCCTTTGAGAGACGACCTTCGAATGGATGTTCCGGGCCCGACCATCGCATACATTCCAAATCAGCATCGAGAGCCGCCCGTCGACTTCAAAGAAAAGGATGTGGAGCGAGCGCGGCAAGGTTCTGTCTGTCTGATCTCAATTGGCTCGTTAACCAAGAACAAGAACCAGAGCGAAGTGGTCCGGGCTTTGCCCGAGCTTCCCGATAATGTTTCGTTGCTGCTCGTTGGCGACGGTCCAGAGCGGCCGAGTTTGACACGACTCGTGCATGAACTGGGGCTAAGGGAGCGTGTCCGATTCGCCGGTCACCTTCCGCATGAAGAGGCTATGGAGGCACTCCGGGCGGCAGACGTTCTCGTGCATCCGTCCTTGGGAGAAACGTTTGGTCACGTCTACCTTGAGGCGGCGGCGAGGGATGTCCCTGTCGTAGCAAGAACGCACCGGGTTTCGGAGTTCATGGTTAAGAGTTACGTACCAGGAATTCTCTACGGGCCAGGAGGCATGCGGCTGGCGGAAGCGCTGCAAGTGGTGATCGACGGGAATGCGCTAGTGCTGTCGCGTGAGGCCGCGCGGGACGCGAGAGTGCGCGATTTTAGTTCGGTTGCGGTCGTAGCGGCGTGGTGCCGTTTAATTGGCCTGACGCCCCCTGCAAATAACGGGGGTGCAGTGTGAGCAGTGCATTTCTAGTGCTTTCTGGCCTCCTTAGCGCTCTCCTCCTGTGCGCAGTGGTGGTGCAGGCTCGTGTGAGCCTCCGAGGGGTGGACTTCTGGAGCGCGTGCGCCGTGGCGATCGTTGTCGTCGCAGGATTCGTTCAAGAAGCTTCCTTTCAAACAAGTCCCAGGACGCTCCAAGTGGCCACGGTCGGCGCGGTGCTGATGCTTGTAGCCCTGACCGGGGCTTTGCGGCACCGCGTCGCCAGGGATGAGAGCCGTGGAGGGCGGACATCTGGCTCGACCGAGAGCTTGGTTCTGGCGCCCGCGTATATCTCGCTCGCACTGTTCGTGGCAAACATCGCTTTGAATTCCGAGATACCAATCGAACAGACTTCTTCGCGGGCCCTCGCGGTGCTTCTGTGGTTCGGCCTGTGCGTAATTCTCAGTCGTTCCGGTATCTCACTTAGGCAGTTTACGCTCCTGTACCTTCTCATAATTGCCGTAGTGCTGCTAGCCTCGGCGGGCTCACCATTGAACTCTCGTGCATGCGACTCCTTTAAGTGCGGTCCGTTCGGTGGAATATTCACGGGGATATTTATCTCTGAAAATTATCTAGCCCAACTGTGCTCCATCGCGCTCCTTCTATCCATTCTGTCTCTCCGCGGGAGCCTGCTTTATATCTCCCTGGCTGCGAACGGCCTGGTCCTGATCGCAACGAGCTCACGGACAGCGATCCTAGCTCTCGCAGTTGCTGTGGCAGTTTCGTTGCTGCTGCGACGGCAGGCGGGGACGAACTCGGTTTCCCGGGGAATCGGTCTACCCGCTTGCGTTGCAATCGTTCTTAGCGCGTTGCTAGTAGCCTGGTATCTAATGATAAACGCGACGCCCTATAGTTTCAGCAACCGAGGGATCGTTTGGCTTCGGGCAAAAAGCGCCTTGGAAGATAGTTGGTGGACGGGGCTTGGTATCGACCGATGGTCACTCTTGCAGGGAACGGGCGTGCTCTCGCAACATTTCGCACACAGCCAATACCTCCTCCTCGCATTCTGCGGTGGAGTACTCGCCGTTCTCTTGTACGCAGCCATGCTTGTCTACGTTCTCGCTCGAACGCGGTCCATTCCTGGCCACCAGTATGCCGCGGTGGTGCTGGTCGTGTACCTGTTGGTATCGGGCTTGACCGAGGTCGTGTGGAATCCCCTGACAGTTGACGGTCAATCGTTCGTAATACTTCCGCTGCTGATTGTTCTTTATAGGACCCACAATGACGAGCCGGGTGGCAGCGTGACACCCGAGTCCCGGAGTCGATCAGTCGCACGATGAGGCTGCCGTAACTGGGAGGCAGTTAGACTGTGGAGATGCTGACGTTCACGAGAGCATTTGCAGGGTTCACGAAAGCTCGCCGTCTCGTCCGTGGGTTCGCCTTCAAAATCTGGGTCGAGGCTAATGGCGGGACTATCGGGCGCGGTCTCCAGATGGAGCGCGGCGTCTGCCTACGCTGGGGTCCGCACGAAGGATTGCGGATTGGTCGGGGGGCTTATCTGGGCCGAGGAGTGATTCTTGACCTGCCGCCAGGAGGTGTCCTCGATATCGGCGATGGCACAAAGATTATGCACTATACGGTCCTTGCCGCGCAGGTTTCATTGACAATCGGTAAAATGAGTCAGGTGGCCGAACACTGCTCTATTCGGGACTCCGATCATGGAATGTCGCGCGAAACTCCCATGATGGGCCAGAGCGTGTCGACGGAGGTCCGCTTGGGCAGTGACGTTTGGGTCGGTGCTGGAGCACGCGTGCTGCGCGGAGCGATCCTGTCCGACGGCTGTGTGGTGGGGGCAAACTCGGTTGTCAAGGGTGGCTATCCCCCTTTCTCTGTGATCGTGGGAAGTCCAGGTCGGATTGTGCGCACCCGTTCGTAGATTTCCGCGCGCGTGCATGCTCTTTTCAGTAGTTTATTTGCACACGGCGCGGTTTGCCACTTCTCTAGATTCCTTGATCGCGAGTCGAAGTACGATTAGCCACAGGAGCACGGCCAAGACGCTCTCGGTTATCAGGCTCGCCAGCACCGCGCCGCGCCAACCGAGGTCGGGAATCAGTGCGAAGTTTAGAAAGAAATTCACGATCGCTACCGAGATCTGGACGGCTGTACGTGCAGCTTGATGATTTGAGACTGTTAGCGTGTCTGCAGCGATGTAGTGGCAACCCTTGATTACAAGGAGAATGGCTAGACCTTGTAGCGCCGGCACCGCGTTGGCATAATCAGCCCCGAGCAGGCGTGGGAGTAACCCAGCTCCTGCGACCATGGCGACGGATCCAACGCTGCAGTACGCCAGCGTCTGGATTATTACTCGTTGACGAGCGATCTGTAGGGTGGCGAGAATCCCCTCCTGCCCGGCTCGCCAGAGTGCGGGGTAGGCGGCCGAAATCAATGCGCGTACTGGTGCGTACGACATGTCAACAATTCTGTACGCCGCGGAGTATATGCCTGTCTCCTGGAGCGTTCCTAACCTTGCGAGCATCGTCTTATCGATGTCATTATATATTGTTTGGGAAGAGGCGCTTATTGAGTATAGGAACGCAGTTCGCCATTCCTGAGCATACTCCCGGAGATCTGGACGCGTATATCCGATTCGTCGCGTCGTTGATACGCCGAGGATAAGCGCCAGCGGTACGGACGCAATGGCGTATGTGGCAGCCCAGTTGCCGAGAGTGACGCTCGCCGGAGCAACGACGAGGGCCCCTAGAGCCACTAGCCGCACACCCTGCAGTATGAGGGGGTAAACCGCGGTCCGCACCATGTTCTCGTGTGCTTGGTGATAGCTTCCCGCGCCCTCGATTATTCGCGCGCAGACGAGGTCGCTGAAACCGAGGAGCAGCACCACATAAAAGGATATTCCCGGAGGAGCGACGTACGGTGCAGCTATGGCGAGGCACACTGTCAGAAGAGTCCCAGTGAGGAACGTAATCGTGAGCATGTTCGACCACTGGATTCGTGCGCTGCTGCTTGATCGAGCGACGTTCTTCAGCAGCAAAATACCTGTTCCCAGGCTGGCGAAGGGAACTAGCATCGCAATGAGCGCGATAACCGCGGCGGTGGCGCCGTATCCTTCGGCACCTAGTTCACGGGCCAGTACGAGGAAGTAGGTGCCTTGAAGTGCGATTCGAGCCACGTGCCCGATCAGCAGCGCTATCGTATTGCGCCGGAACCGAGACGGCGGTTCGGGCTTGCGTGCGGTGTCCATGCCGACGATGATGCCATCTGCTCGGGCCTCTGACGATCCTCCATTGTCCTCAGCGCACCTCTCGTGATGCTGCGTTCAAACAGAGAAGTGAGGTAGTGTCGTGCGCGGGCGGCGGACATGGCGAGAGTGGCCGGGTCGGCCTGTCTCCCCATTGTGAGATTTCTCGTCGACGACGCCGAAACGGGTGAGGTTTCTATGGATGTAACGGCCGCGATCATCGGGTTGGGTTATGTTGGGCTGCCACTCGCTCGGGAGATGTCGAGATCGGGTTTGCGGGTGCTCGGATTCGATGTTAGTGAGTCCGTCGTCTCCTCCTTGAATTCCGGACGTTCGCACGTGGACGATCTTTCGGACGCGGACATTGCGGAGTTGCTTGCCGGAGGGTTCGTTGCGACGACAGATGCTCAAAGTCTGGCAGCGGTCGACGTAATAGTGATATGTGTGCCGACGCCACTCGGAGAGAACGGCGCGCCAGACCTTGCCGCAGTCATTGGGGCAACGAGTTCTATACGCGGAGTGTTGCGCGCTGGTCAGTTGATCGTCCTTGAATCCACGACTTATCCAGGGACGACGGAAGAGATTTTGCTGCCTTTACTCGAGCAAAGCGGACTTGCAGTAGGCGTTGATTTTCACTTGGCCTTTTCGCCAGAGCGCGTTGACCCTGGGAATAAAGTGTACGGTATTAAGAATACGCCGAAGGTCGTCGGTGGCGTTACTGGCGACTGTGGGAAGCGTGCTGTTCAGTTCTACTCGCAGTTCGTCGATTCTGTGGTGTTGGCACGTGGTACCCGCGAAGCTGAAACCGCAAAGTTGCTTGAGAATACCTACCGGCATGTAAATATTGCGTTGGTCAACGAGATGGCGCGGTTCTGCCACGACTTGGATATTGATCTATGGGACGTCATTAGTTTGGCGCGCACCAAGCCGTTCGGATTCCAGGCGTTTTATCCGGGGCCGGGTGTAGGCGGACACTGTATACCGATCGATCCGAACTACCTTAGTTATAATGTTCGATCCCGGCTCGGGTATCCTTTTCGTTTTGTCGAACTAGCCCAGGAAATTAATTCGACGATGCCGCAGTACGTCGCGGGGCGTGCGCAGGGAATCCTCAATGCCGACAGGATCGCGGCTAACGGGGCAAAGATCCTGCTCTTAGGTGTCACCTACAAGGCCGATATTGCAGATCAGCGTGAGTCGCCGGCAACCATGCTTGGTCATCATTTACTGGATCTAGGCGCGACTCTCTCTTATCACGACCCTTACGTGAGCTCGTGGACTGTGGACGGGGTTGATGTGGATGCTGCACTCGACCTTGATAGGAGTGTCGCGGATGCGGACCTGGTGATTCTTGTTCAAGCCCACACCGTCTACGACGTCGACGCCCTGGCCGCCGCATCTGCGCGCTTTTTCGATACCCGGGGTGTGTGCTCTGTACCTGGTGTGCACCGGCTCTAGTTCGCCGCGATCAGTGTGTCGGAAGGGGAGGGGTTGAGGGTGGTGCGTGTGGTGAGGTCTGCGATGTACATGACGTTCGCGCGATGGCTCCCTTCGTCCGCCATGCCTGGTGGCCGGATTTGGCGGTGGATTCGCTCTGGTGTGGCGGGACCTTTGTTTGCGACTGCGGGTCGGCGGATAAATGTCGAGCGCGGCGCGTATTTCGGACGCGGGGCTTTGGTGCACATTGGGGACAGGTCTGGTATTGGTGTGAACTGTCGGCTTCACGGTCCTGTCCGCATCGGAAGTGACGTAATGATGGGTCCGGATGTCGTCATGATCGCTACAAACCATGCGTTCGGTGACGTCGACCGACCGATGATTGAGCAGGGGTACGCGCATTCAGCCGAGATAAGTGTTGGCGATGATGTTTGGATTGGCACACGAGTCATAGTGTTGCCTGGAGTCAGCATCGGGTCTGGGGCGGTCGTCGGAGCCGGAGCCGTTGTTACGCGTGATGTGCCGCCGCGCGCCATCGTGGCGGGGAATCCGGCTCGCGTTGTCGGGTCCCGTTAGCACCATAGCTTTCGGCGTTGTGTGCGGAGTCGAGAGTTGGGATTTAGCAGAGCTCTGGGGTGTGGCAAGACGAGCATTTGGAGGTCCAGTGTCCCGTGACTCCAAGCGCAATCTGCAGTCGGAATGCGAACGCTGACTTGACTCGCGCCCTCCGTGGGGCGCGGGTCGCTGGAGATCTCGCTTGGTGTGGCGATTGGGCTGTCGTCGTGCGTGTCGCGCGCGACACGCCTACGCTCTTCAGCACACCCCCACCCCGCGGAGGAGACGCACATGAAGACCAAGATCGCACTCATCGTCGGAGCCGGGATCGGCTACGTCCTCGGCACGCGCGCCGGCCGCAACCAGTTCGAGGTCATCAAGACCCGCGCCAACGAGCTGTGGCAGAGCGACTCCGTCCAGTCCGGCGTGAGCACCCTCCAGGAGAAGGCCGCCACCGTCGCCAAGGAGCAGGGCGGCGCACTCAAGGAGAAGGTCACCGAGGCCGTCAAGCACAAGAAGAACGACAACGACCCCGAGCTCACCGACGGCAACACCACCGAGCCCTGGTCCACGGACACCGGGTCCGGGCACGCCTGAGCATCGCCAGGACACAGAACGACGGGCGGGTGGTGTGCACTGAGCACACCACCCGCCCGCTCTGTTCAGGCCTGACTACACGCGTGCGCGCCGCGTGCGCAGCCCCACCAGGCCAGCGCCGAGCGCCACCATCACCAACGCGAGTCCAGCGCCACCCGCCGCAGTCATGCCCGTCACGGGCAGCTGCGCAGCAGTCGAGGGCGATTCCACCGCACGCGTACCCGGTGCTGCGCCGGATACCGGCGTCGTCACCGTGCTGGTGACTGGCGTCGTCGCCGCGCCGGTGACCGCGACGACCTCGAGCACGCCGTCGACGAGACCGCTTGCCGCCACGTCGGGAAAGACCTCGCCGTCGTACTGCAGCACGTACCCGCCGGGCGCAGTATCCGTCGGCACCACCAGCGTCACGTCATACGTCCCGTCTGCTGCGACCGTCACCGAACCCAGGAGCACCGAGTCCGCGCCCGGAGTCTCCGCAGCGACCGTCCCCGCGCGGAGCGCCAGGGTGAGACGCGTGCCGGGCCAGAAGCCTGCACCCGTCACGCGGACCGTCCCGCCGGGGGACACCTGTGAGGTGTGCAAGGTCGAGGACGACTCCACGACGCCGATCGGGCCGATGCCCGCACTCGTCACCGTGGTCAGCTCCGTCCCGCTGAGAACGCCGAGGATCGCGACGCTGATCGTCGTCCCGTAGTCGTCCGCAACAGGCTGGTAGGTCGGGCTGCTGTTGCTGTCGATCGGCACACCGTCCCGCATCCAGGAGTAGACGAAGTAGGGAGCGGGCTCCCACGTCCCCGGGTGCGCGACGAGCGTGCCCCCGATCACGGGATCACCCGTGATCGTAGGCTGGCCGACCACCGTGAAGTCCGCCGCGCGCGGAACCGCTGGAGGTGCGATGTCCGCACCTCCCGGGGACGGGACAGCCTCACGAGGCGCCACCGGCAGCGCGGCACTGACGTCGGCAACGCCCTCGACACCGGGATCGGGCGCCGCGTCGAGCGGGTCGACGGTGCTCCCGTCGGGCGGGTCGAGGATCGGCGCGACAGCGCTCTCCCCAGGCACCGCGCTGTCGGCGGGTTCCACGATCGTGTCGTCGGCGGTGGCCGACGCAGCGGCGGAGACAGGAAGGAGGAGAGCAACACACAGAGCAGCTGCCGCCCGCCGTCGGGCGATGGACCCCTGCGGAAACCTGGTCATCGGAGGACGACCTTTCTCGGAGATGAAGGTTGTGCTGCGTGCGCAACCGAGAGGCAATCTAGGGCCTCAAGGTGTCCTTCGTCACCCAACCCGACAGAACTGAACAGACAGCACGCAGACGCGCCGTTCGGAAGGGACACGGCCGCCAACTTCACCCGTCCGCGGATTCGGCTGCTCCGAAGCTCCGTTGATAACGTGAACGGCAGTCGCAAGGGGATAGAAAAAACATGTGGAACAGGTGGTTCGAGCGAGGCGTCGGCATCGTCATCGCCGTCCTCGCGATCACCGCCGCAGCTGTCCTGTGGTTCGTCGTCGCGGTGGACGCGCCCATGGGGGGCGGCGAGACCCGGACGGGCCTCCTGTTCGGCGTCTGGAACCTCTTCTACGACGCCGAGGCGCCCGCCACCCACGTCGTCGTCGGCGCCATCGCGCTGGCCGTGCTCCTCGCTGTTGCCGTCGCCGTCCTCGAACGACGCATCACCAACCGCTCACGCCGCTCCACGAACGCGGCCCAGCAGCCCCTCGCACCGAAGATCATCATGACCGCCACCCGCGGCGTGTTCGCCGGACCCGTCACGGTCACCGTCCTCATCCCCGCGCACAACGAGGAGGCGTCGCTCGCCGCGACCATCTCCTCCCTGCTCACCCAGTCCCACCGGCCCGATCGGGTCATCGTCGTCGCCGACAACTGCACCGACTCCACCGTCGCCATCGCCCTGCGCGCTGGCGTCGAGGTCATCGAGTCCGTACACAACGCGCACAAGAAGGGCGGAGCCCTCAACCAGGCGCTCACGCACCTGCTGCCCCAGCAGGGCGACAACGACCTCGTCATGGTCATGGACGCCGACACCGTCCTCGACGACGGATTCCTCGAAGCCGCCGTCCAGCGGTTCACCTGGGACCGCGCACTCATGGCCATCGGCGGGCTGTTCTACGGCGAGGACGGCCACGGCCTCCTCGGGCAGTTCCAGCGCAACGAGTACATCCGCTACGGGCGCGAGATCAAGCGCCGACGCGGCCGCGTCTTCGTCCTCACCGGCACCGCCTCCCTGTTCCGCCCCGCCGCCCTGCGCGCCGTCGCCGAGAACCGCGGGGGAGCGCTGCCCGGGACCCACGGCAACGTCTACGACACCACGGCGCTCACCGAGGACAACGAGCTCACCATCGCCATCAAGTCCCTCGGCGGGCTCATGATCTCCCCGGCGCAGTGCACCGTCGTCACCGAGCTCATGCCCACGTGGCGCGACCTCTGGGCACAGCGCCTGCGCTGGCAGCGCGGGGCCCTCGAGAACATCGGCGCCTACGGGATCACCCCCCAGACCGTCCGCTACTGGGCGCAACAGTTCGGCATCGGGTACGGCGTCATCGCCCTCGGCTCGTACCTGCTGCTCATCGTCCTCATGCTCGTGTCCGTCGACTTCTGGGTGTGGTTCCCGTTCTGGATCAGCATCGGCCTGCTCTTCATGCTCGAGCGCGTCGTCACCGTGTGGAAGGGCGGCTGGCGGGCGCGGATCCTCGCGGCCGCCCTCATCCCCGAGCTGCTGTTCGACATGTTCCTCAACATCGTCTACGTCAAGGGCATCATCGACATCTCCCGCGGCGCGCAAGGCACCTGGAACCACGTGCACCACACGCCGACGCGCACCGACGCCCCGCCGACCGCCCTCGCGGGGGTGGGCTGACGTGCGCGGCCCCACCGTCCACGCCGGGATCTTCCTCCCCGCGTCCACGCTCCAGTCCGAGCTCTTCGCGGTCCTCGCGACCTTCGTCGCGCTCAACACGATCATGTACGCCGCGCTCGCGACGGCAAAGATCCTGCCGAAGATCTATCTCAGCGACTGGGTCCGCAGGAAGAACGAGCGGTCCGAGACACGCAGCATCTACCCCGACGCCCCCGTCGGCGGGCCTACAGCCACTTCTTCGACCGGAAGACGACGTACAGCGCCCCAGCACCGAGGACCATGAGCGCCAAGGACAACGGATACCCGTACGTCCAGTGCAGCTCAGGCATGTGCTGGAAGTTCATGCCGTAGACCGACCCCACGAGCGTCGGCACGAAGAAGATGGCCGCCCACGAGGAGATCCGCTTCATCTGCTCGTTCTGCTGCAGGCTCGTCTCGGACATGCTGCGCATCTCCTCGTTCTGCCGCTCACCGACCACCGTGGCGTTGACGGTGAGGGCGTTGAGGAGCACCGAGCGAAACCCGTCCGCGCGCTCCACCACCCGCACCACGTGGTCCTTGACGTCGCGGAGGTTGCGCTGCAGCTCCTCGTGCACCGCGTACTTCGACGCGCCCGCGTCCAGCGCGTCGAGCATGGCGAGGAGCGGGTGTGTCGCGCGCTGGAACTCCATGACCTCCCGGAAGAGCTGGTAGATGCGCCGCGACACCGCGGGATCCCCACCGAACAGCTGCTCCTCGATCTCGTCGATGTCGTTCTCGAGGCCCGCCACCACCGGCGCATACTCGTCGACCACCTCGTCGAGGAGCGCATACAGCACCGCCTGCGGGCCCATCCGCAGGAGCTCCGGCGTGGACTCCAGGCGCTGCCGCACCCGTGCGACGTTCGGGGCCTCCGCGTGACGCACCGTGACGACCACGCCGGGACCGACGAACACGTGGAGCTCACCGAACTCGACACGCTCGTCCTCGTCGAGGTAGCGCGCGGGCCGGAGCACCGTGAACAGCACGTCGCCGTACCGCTCGAGCTTCGGGCGCTGGTGCGCCTTGATCGTGTCCTCCACCGCCAGCGGGTGGATGCCGAACTCCTGCGCGATCGACTCGATCTGCGCGCGATCCGGGCGGTACAGACCGATCCACGCCATGCCGTCCCCGGCCCGCACCGCCTCGTAGGTGAGGTCGAGCGATGCCGGCGCAGAGTGCCGGTGGCCGTCGATGTAGACGGCGTTGTCGATGATCGTCACCGCGCGACGCCCGGGATGATCCCGTCCGACGCGATCTGGGCGGCGACCTCGTGCAGCTTGACGTTCGTCTCCTGCGACACCCGGCTCAGCACCGCGAAGGCCTGGACCGCGGTGACGCGGTACCGCTCCATGATGATGCCCTGCGCCTGACCGATGACGTTGCGGGTCCGGATGGCCGAGTGCAGTCCCTCCTCGGTCTCGGCGGACGTCAGTGCCAGCATCGCGACAGTGGCGAACATCGTCGCGATCGGGTGGGTGTCCTCGCCGAAGGCATCGACCTCACGTGAGTACAGGTTGAGGTGCCCATGGTGCGTCTTCGCCGTGTACAGCTGGATCGCGAGGAGGCTCCGCATCCCGAGGTTCTCGGCGACCCACCGCCCCCACCTGGGCCAGCGAGCGTCATGGCGCAGGTCCCGGGACCGCACGAGCTCCGCGTCCTGGAAGGGTTCGAGGCTCGGACCGTCGTCGAGCTCGCGCTGCATGCGGTCGGCCTCCGCGACCCAGTCCGCGGACGGGGCTGCCGTGCGCACCGTCGCCGGCCGGGCCACGAGGACGACGCCCGCCGCCTCGCACCCCTCGACGAGCCGGACGGCGTACTCGACGGTCCCGTCGATGGTCTGCTCGACGTCGGGCTCCTCGGCGAGAGAGCGCGCGGCCTCGCTCACGCGCTCGACGAGCGGGCGCTTGTCGGTGACACCAGCAGGGTCGCCTGCGGTGTCCTCTACCTGTGCCATGCCGTCGTCCTCTCGTGGTGGATGCGCGCACCGGGCGTGGACCGCCGCCTCGCACGGAGCGCTCCATCCTAGGGCCCCACGCGGAACGTCACCGCGCCTCGACCGAGCACGACCGAGCATCCGGGCGTATCCTCGTCATGGGTCTAGAAAAAGGTCCGTGCAGTGCGCGATTTGCAAGGAGTACCCATGTCGCGCGGTTCCACGAGTACCGACCACGCCACGAGCAACCTCACCGGCCGATTCACCTTCGACGTCGCGACGAACCACTGGCAGTGGTCGGACGAGGTGTTCGAGATCCACGGGTTCGCGCCCGGCGAGATCGTCCCCACCGTCGAAGCGATCACGGTCCACGTGCACCCGGACGACAGGGAACGGGCGCTCACGTCCGTCCGCGCGTCCCTCCTCGGGAATCTCCCGTTCAGCTCCTTCCACCGCGTCGTCGACGGGCAGGGGCGCACCCGCAACGTCGTCGTCGCCGGAGAGGGGCACTGGGAGGACGGTGAGCTCGTCCAGGTCACCGGGTACCTCACCGACCTCACCGAGACGCAGCGTGCCCACCTCGAGCACGAGGTCCGCAACGCGGTGCAGCAGTTCCGTGCCCGCGCTGCAGTCATCGAGCAGGCCAAAGGCATCCTCATGCAGCACTTCGGCATCGACGACGAGAACGCGTTCGCCCTGCTGCGCGAGCAGTCCCAGCAGTCGAACATCAAGGTGCACAGCCTTGCGCAGCAGCTCGTGCAGTGCGCTGGCGACGAGCGGGTCGAGGCGCTCCTCAGCGTCTCGCGCGAGACCATCCGCGCCCGGGCGTCCCGCACCGCAAGCTACGTCTGACCGCAGCGCCGTCCCCCCGTGCAGGCCGCACAGGGGGACGGACGTCATCGGTCCTCGCTCCAGTTCTTCTGCCCGGCGCCGGTGAAGTCCAGCTCACGGTCGAGCACCGACGTCGCGATCGCGTCGAGCGACGCCGAGAGGGCGAAGGCGTGGGCTCGGAGCAGCGCGAGCGCGTCCGGTGCTGAGACACCCAGCTGGGCGATGACCATGCCCGTCGCCTGGTGGATCCTCGCGCGGTCCGCCCATGCCACGCTGCCCGTCGCCCCGAGCGATCCCGGGTCCTGCTGGAGGGCGGCACCGACGGCATCGGCGAGGAACTGCGCCTCCGCGCTCGGTACCGCACGCACGAACCCGGGCCGGCCGTAGACGGTGAGGACCCCGACGGTACGTGCCGCCGGACGCATGGGCAGGGAGTACAGAGCGAACGGTGCCAGCTCACCGCGGGCCAGGTCGTCACGCACCGTCGCGGAGAACGCCGCCCATCGCTCCTCTGCCGCCTGCTCGTAGTCGGCGACGACAGGATGGCCGGAGACGAACGCCTCGAACGCCGGCCCTTCGCCGAGGACCTCCTGGAGGTCCTCGAGGCGCGCCGCCAGCGCGGTCGAGGCACTCAAGGTCACCCGGTCCGGCGTCGCCACGCTCAGGGTGATGGCGCCACCTTCGGCACCGAGGATGCGTACCGCCCCCTGGCACAGCCGGGAGGAAAGAGGCTGCCCGAGCGGGCCCGAGGAGACGACGTCCGCGAGCTGGGCAAGAACTCCCGCTCTGTCGGCCATGTGCGCTGCTCCGTCCCCGGCCGGGCATCCCCGGTCGCCATCGTCCAATCTATGTGGCTGCGCGCATCTGCGCGCTCCAGCCCAGATTCCCGGCACGGATACCCGGCTCAGCCCCGCGGCGATACGATGCCCGGGCCTGCTCGCCCGCCCCATGGTGGGGACCAGCAGGACACGGGGCGACGACCGCCGCCCCGACACACACGCGCAAGGAGAGCTCATGGCGTTCTGGGACCAGCTCAAGTCGAAGACCGCGGAGATGAACGGTCAGCTGCAGACGAAGGCGAAGCAGTTCAAGAACAAGGAGTTCGCCGCCGGAAGCATGGCGATGTGTGCGCTCATCGCCGCAGCCGACGGCAAGATCGACCCCACCGAACGCAGCAAGACCGCCGGGCTCATCATGAGCAACGACGTGCTGTCGGTGTTCCCGCCCGCCGAGCTCCGTGAGAAGTTCGACTACTACTGCGGCAAGCTCGACAGCGACTACGACTTCGGCAAGGTCGAGGCCGTCTCCGCGATCTCGAAGCTCAAGGCCAAGCCGGACCAGGCCCGCGCCGTCCTGCAGATCGGCATCATCATCGGCGGAGCCGACGGCGACTTCGACGAGAACGAGCGCCGCGCCGTCAAGGAGGCATGCTTCGCCGTGGGGATCGCCCCCGCCGAGTTCGACCTCTGACCGACCCGGCCAGCGAGCCCTAGGGCTCGAGCGCGGACCTCACCCGGACGGTGGCCTGGACATCCTCCAGCGCCACCGTCTTGGTGAGACCGGGATTGATGTTCTGCGCTGCGCCCGCACCGCTCGGCGCCGGGTGCGCAGCCGTGGCGGCCACCGGGTCCGGCACCTGGGGCAGGGGCACGAGGGTCTCGACCGTGACGAACGACGAACCGAGCTCCGGCTCCGCGAGGTTCGCGTCACCCGTGAGCGCGAGGCGCACGGCGGCCCACGGGAGGTTCACCCCGGTGAGCGACGCCGCGAACATCCCTCCGGAGGGCCTCGTGTTGACCTCGAGGAGAGCGAGCTCGCCGCGCCACCACCGCAGCTGGGTGTTCGTGAGATAGGCGAGCTGGTAGGAGTCCACGACGCGGCGTGCGATCTCGGCGGCGCGCGGCGTGTCGTCGAGGAACGTCCGGCGTCGGCCCGCCTTCGCGCGCGGGAGCGCCGCGAGGGTCTCCCCGAACGGCGTCGAGAGGCAGTCGACGCTGATCTCCGGGGACGCCATGTATGGCATGACCATGAACCGTGGGACGTCCCTGCCTGCGGCCTCGGCTGCGCGCATCGCGGAGACGACCTCGTCGAGCCGGACGCGGTGCGCCGGGGCAGCGAGCAGGTCGTCGAGGCTCAGCGGGCGGTCGTCGAGCACCCGGAACCCCTCCGCACCGACGCCGCTGATCGGCTTGAGGCACATCGCCTCGTCAGGCTCGAGCTCGGAGCGCAACGACGCGCACGCCGCCTCCAGCTCGTCCGCGCCGAGCGCCGTGCGCCACGGCGGCACGGGGATGTCGAGGGTGCGGGCGGACCGGTACGTCGCGTCCTTGTCGTCGAGCAGGGCCACCGACGCGGCCGGCGACGCGAGCACCCGGGTGCCGGCGGCGGCGAACTCCGCGCTGCGCTGCGCGATGGCAGCCATCTCCTTGCCCGGGAGCAGGACGTCGATGCTGTGCAGCCGGCAGAGCTCCAGGGCCCAGTCGACGTACGCCTCTCCGCTGAGCTCCGGCTCCAGGAGCGCGACGTCCGCGGCACGCAGCACCGGTGACGTCGGGTCGGTGTGGGTCGCGAACAGGCGGACCGTGACGTTGTCCGGGTTGGAGCGCAGCATCTGGAGGAACCAGTAGCTCGTCGCATACGTGCGGTTGAGCCAGATGTGCAGCGGCCGGCCGGCCGGCAGCGCGGCGGCGAGGTCGGCCGCGTCCGGGTCGGTGTCGGAGACGAGGGAGAGAGCAGGGAACGACGCGGGGGCGAAGGTGGACAAGGCATCCTGATTCGGGGGCGTGAGGAGCTGGCGCAGGCCGAGCCGTGAGGGCAGGGCCGTGCGCTGGCAGAGGTGGAGGGACGAGCGGTCGCGTGCGGTCGCAACCCTCCCATTTTACGCCCCGGACCGGCACATCCGGGACCCCCCGCGAGGGTGACGTCAACGACCTCGGAGCTGTTCCTCGAACGGGACGAAGGACGCGAACGGATCGGTGAGGTCCGGCCCCTGCTCGTGGGAGCGGACGAGCGCCGCGAACTCGTTCCCGGCGCGCTCGATGCGGTCGCCGAGCGCGCTGCCGGTGGCAGCCCCTGCGCCCCAGTCCTCGGACGCTGCGAACACCGCGGTCGGCGTCGTGAGCGCCCGGAGGTAGGAGAACAACGGTCGCATCGCGTGCTCGATCGCGAGGGAGTGGCGCGCGGACCCCGCCGTGGCACCGAGGAGGACCGGTGTCCCCACGAGCGTCTTGCTGTCGAGGACGTCGAAGAACGACTTGAACAGTCCGGAGAACGACGCGCTGAACACGGGGGAGACGGCGATGACGCCGTCCGCCGCGGTCACCGCGTCGATCGCCGTCTGGAGACGCGCTCCGGCGAACCCCGTGAGGAGGTTGTCGGTGATCTCGTGGGCGAGGTCACGCAGCTCCACCACCTCGAGCTGGGCGCTCGTGCTGCCGTCCACGGCGAGGGCATCGCTCGTGGCGGCGGCGAGCCGGTCGGCGAGCAACCGGGTGGACGACGGCTGGCTCAGGCCGGCTGAGACGACGACGATGCGGCGGCTGGTCATGCGTGCTCCCCGACGGTCTCGGTGGTGGCGCCTGCGGTGCCCGAGGCCTCGTCCCGGCCCGTACGCGCGGCAGCCACGCGGGCGCCGTGGGTCGGGGCGTCGGGGACGTGCGCCGGACGTCCGACGGCGAACTCCTTGCGGAGTGCCGGGACGACCTCGCCACCGAGGATCTCCAGCTGCTCGAGGACGGTGGTGAGCGGCAGGCCCGCGTGGTCCATGAGGAACAGCTGACGTTGGTAGTCCCCGACGTGCTCGCGCATGGTGGCGTACCGGTCGATGACCTCCTGGGGGCTGCCGACCGTGAGCGGCGTCTGCGCGGTGAAGTCCTCCATCGAGGGCCCGTGTCCGTACACCGGGGCGTTGTCGAAGTACGGGCGGAACTCCCGCTTGGCGTCCTGCGACCTCGCACGCATGAACACCTGACCGCCGAGACCCACGATCGCCTGGTCCGCGCGCCCGTGACCGTAGTGCTCGAACCGCTGGCGGTAGAGCTCCACCATCTGCCGGGTGTGGCTGAGGGGCCAGAAGATGTTGTTGTGGAAGAACCCGTCGCCGTAGTAGGCGGCCTGCTCCGCGATCTGCGGGCTGCGGATGGACCCGTGCCACACGAACGGCGGGACCCCGTCGAGCGGTCGCGGCGTCGAGGTGAAGCCCTGCAGGGGAGTGCGGTGCTGGCCCTCCCAGTCGACGATGTCCTCACGCCACAACCGGTGCAGGAGCGCGTAGTTCTCGACGGCCAGCGGGATGCCGTCGCGGATGTCCTTGCCGAACCACGGGTACACCGGGCCGGTGTTGCCACGGCCCATCATGAGGTCCATGCGCCCGTCGGTGAGGTGCTGGAGCGTCGCGTAGTCCTCGGCGATCTTCACGGGGTCGTTCGTCGTGATGAGCGTCGTCGACGTGGAGAGCAGGATGCGCGACGTCTGGGCGGCGATGAACGCGAGCGTCGTCGTGGGGGAGGAGGGCACGAACGGCGGGTTGTGGTGCTCACCGGTGGCGAAGACGTCGAGGCCGACCTCCTCGGCCTTGAGGGCGATCTGGATCGTCGCCTTGATCCGCTCGCGCTCGGTCGGGGTGCGGCCTGTCGTGGGGTCGGGGGTGACGTCCCCGACGGTGAAGATGCCGAACTGCATGGTCGCGCTCCTTGCCGGTGGGTCGGGGTCCTAGCCTAGTTTAGCCTTCAACTATTTGGGTGGCCGATGTATTCCGGCGTATGCGAACGGGAGACTGGCGGACATCGGTGACTGCTCAGAAGAAAAATAGTGTGCCAAGCGCACTCACAGCCAACTAGGGTCACCCCATGCACGACACGCAAAAACCAGCAGGGACGAACCGGTATCCCGTGCCCGCCATGCCCCTGGCCGACGCCGAGCGGGCGTGGTGGGACCTACGCGCAGAGGCGCTCGGCGCGGGCGCACGGTCGGAGGTGGTGCGGCTCGCCGTCGTCGTCGGACTGGCACGCGCGACGGGGGGCCGGTACGGAGACCTCCTGCGCTGCACCGTCGACGACGTCGCGCCGGACCGGGGGAGCGTGCAGCTCGCCCACGGCAAGCACCGCGTCGCGCGCGTCCACGAGCTCGACGACCCGGTGCGGCACGTGCTCCGTCGCTGGGACGACCACCGGGCGACGCTCTGCGCAGAGCTCGAGGGTTCCGTCCCGCGCGCGCTGCTGCTCACGGTGCACCACACGCACGACAACGGGGTCACCGTCGCGGCCGGACTGCCGATCACCCGTCAGGGCCTCGTGCTCTCCTGGCGCCGCTACGTCCACCGGACGAACGCACGCACAGTCGGACTCCGCCCCCCGCTGCCCACGCGGTTCGAGCAGCTGCGGCGCGCATGGAGCGAGGCGCCGGCGGAGCCGGGCTGACGGTCGGCTCGTCGCGCGCCGACGTCGGCAGACTGCGAGGATTGTCCTACCTCGAGGGGGAGGACGCGGGAATGGTCTGGGTGCTTCTGTACGTGCTCGTGGTGGCCGGGTTCTTCGTCGTGCTCGACGTCGTCACGCGGCCATCAAGATTCTTCGATGCGCGACAACGGCGTCGCCACCGGATCGCCCACGCGGTGCGCAAGCACGAGCCGGTCGCACGGACCACGGACATCATCGACCCGTTCACCGTGCTCGCCGTGCAGTTCCGCCTCGCCGCCATGGCCGACGAGATCCAACGGATCGAGTCCGACCGGGCGTCCATGGGTCGCGCACACCACCTCCGGGCCAGTCAGCAGGCCTACGACAAGCTGCTCCTCCAGGCGTGCGCCCTCGCCGGCCTGGACGCGCCGGCATGCGAACCCGACCTGCGGGTTCCGAGCCAGTGGGTCCTCGACGCGGACGAGCGCATGCGGTCCGAGCTCGAGCTCGGAGCCCGCGGCTGGTCCTGGTGACGCTCCTGGTCCTGGCGACGCTCCTGGTCCTGGCGACGCTCACTGCTTCGGGCGACGGAGCAGCACCTCGGGGAGCACGAACCACAGGCTGAACAGCGCCACCCCGACCGCTCCGGACACGGCGATCGCGACGCCATGGCCCCACGTGACGTCGAACAGCAGGAAGACGCATCCGGTGAGCTCCAGACCGAGCACGACCATCCCTGTCCGCGCGAGCCGATGACCGACGACGACGACGACAGGTGGGGGAGCCTCAGCCCGGCGGTACAGCGTCCGGTGTACCGCGACGGGGGCGACGATGAGCGCGACGGCGGTCACCGAGAGGATGACGAGCACGAGGAAGGCTGTGCGCTGGTACGGCTCGAGCGTCTCGAAGCGCTCGTGGAAGGGCACCGTGAGCAGGAAGCCGAGGATGATCTGCGCGCCGGTCTGGGTGACCCGCAGCTCCTGGAGGAGCTCGGTCCATCTGCGTTCGATGAGCTGCGGATCTACAGGCTGGTCCGGCGACACTGCCGGTACTCGCTGATCCATCAGGACCCCTCCGATCGTCGATGACAGCCGGTGGCTCCGACGGTCGCCGTGCCCGTGGCACGGCGACCGTCAGCAGCGCTACTTCGCGGAAGGCTTCTCCGCAGCGGCCTGGGCCTTCTTCGCGGCCCCCCGCTCGGTCGTGGCACTCGCGGTGCTCAGCGCGCCGCCCGCGGACTCGAGGTGCGCACGGACGAACCAGTGGAAGAGCTCGAGCTCTCCGAGGTGGCTGATGAGCAGGTCGTTCGTGACGTCGTCGATCTCCTCGACCGCCTCTGCCGCCTCACGGTGGGCGGTGATGACACCCTCGTAGACGGAGTCGAGCGCCCCGAGGTGGGCGATGGCCGTGTCGCGGCCGAGGGAGTAGTCGTCCCATGTCCGCGCCGCCACGATCTGGCCCGGCGTGCCCAGCGGGGCACCACCGAGGGTCGCGATGCGCTCAGCGATGGCGTCGACCATCGCACGGACCGCCTCGACCTGCGGGTCGAGCATCTCGTGGACCGCGATGAAGTGCGGCCCGACGACGTTCCAGTGCACGTGCTTGAGCGTCAGAGCCAGGTCGTTGAGGGCGTGGAGGCGCATCTGAAGGACGTCCGCGACCTCAGCACCCTCCTCAGGGGTGAGCGACGGAACCGTGTACTTCGGGATGTGCTTGCGAGCAGCCATGGGCGTGTTCCTCCAAGAGACTCGAGGGTCAGTGACACAACACATCGTGCCCGCGACCGTCCCGTCCCGCAGAAGTTACGCCGTCGGTGAACCCCCGGTGCGCGGTCCCGTCCCTGGTCGCAGCCGCGGCAGCAGGAGCACACCGGCCAGCACGACGAGCGCTGCGCCCCCCGCCACGGCGAAAGCGACGTGCGACCCGACGCCACCACCGTCGCGGACGCTCGCAAGGGCCGCCGACACGAGCACGAGTGCCTGACCGACACCCTGGAACGCACCGAACCGCCGTCCCTCGCGCGCCAGCACCGCGAGCTCGACGCGCGACGTCGCCGTGGTGGCGACCGCGAACCACGAAGCACGCGCACACACGTGCAGGAGGAGCACGAGGACGTGGGCGCGCCACGGGTACCCCGACGCCGGCGTGAAGAGGTACGCGGCCGCAGCAAGACCCGCGGCCGTCACGACGAACACGTGGTCCCCCTTGCGCAGGCTCCGCACACCCAGCACGAGGAGCGTGACGCACACGGTCACGAGCAGGCCGGGCAGCATCGCTGCCGTCGTGCCCGCGCAGACCACCGCGCTGATGCCGGTGACGAGAAGGACGACGTCGAACACCCATCCCGGCGCGCTCGGCCCGATGCCCAGCTGCAGCTGCGCGGCGGGCGCGTGGGGGCGGTCGTCCGCCCGCACGAGCTGCGTCGCGCGCTGCACGAGCCCTCGCCACGCCTGCACCGCGGCCTTCATCGCCGTGCTCCGCTACCGACGCGACGACCCGCCCGGACCACGGCACCGAGCACCGCGAGCGGGTCGTCGCCGGCCCAGCGCAGCACCGTGATGCCGGCGGCCCGCAGGGCGTGCAGCCGGTCCTCCCGGGCGACCGCGGTGAGACGCCACGCGTACATGTCCCGTTCCGTGAGCGCCCACGTGTCCTCGACGGGCAGCGTGTCGATCGCGATGACCTGGTGGCCGCCCGCCGACCACTGCAACGCGGCGTCGTGCGCGTCGTCGTCGAGGAACGTCGAGAAGAGGTAGACGAGGGCGTGCGCGGGGATCCGCGGAGCACGCACCCGCGCCCGGGGCGCGCCGAACGGACGCGCCAACGCGATGGCGTGGAGCGTCCGGTCGAGGTGACGCTTGCCGCCCGACGACGGCAACGGGCTGTGCGGCCGGCCGAGGTCCTCGAACCCCACACGGTCGCCCGCCTCGACGACGGCACGAGCGATCGCTCCCGACGCCTCGCGCGCGAGGTCGAGCGACGTCTGCTGGTCGGGGCGTGCCTGACGCAGGGCGCCCCACGTGGCGATCTCCGGGCCGACGTCGTCCCGCGAGTCGAGTACGAGGACCACCGACGCCTCGGCCGACGCGTACGTGCGCCGGACGTACAGGTGCTCCACCTCGGGTGAGCGCCGCGCCGTGACCCGCCAGTCGATGCGGCGCACGCTGTCCCCGCTCGTGAACCTGGCCACGTCGCGCATCTCGCTGCCGTCACCCAGCCGGCGCGACGTGTGCGGACCCGTGAGCCCGCGCAGCTGGCGGGAGACCGGGACCTCGGCGATGCGACGCACCGCCGGGAGGACGAGCACGTGCTCGGGCTCGGCGTGGCGCGGCCCGCGGAACCACCCACCCTCGTCCGTCACGGCGATGACGTCGACCGTGAAGAGCTCGCGCACGCCCGTGCGGACCGACGGGGTCTCGAGCACGACCTCGCGGGTCCCGTCGATGGCGATGATCGCCTCCCGGCGCGCCGTGCCCGGGCTGGTCACGAGCACCCGCGCTGCGGGTGCGCCGGCAGGAGCCGTCACCGTGAGCGTCGCCTCGAGCCCGTCCGAGCGGACCGTCGTGCCCACGGCGCGGGTCGTGGCCACGATGTCGTCGTCCTCGGCCGGTGCCCGCCACCCACCCCAGACGGCGCTGAGCAGCAGGGGAGCGGCGACACCGACGAGCTCCGCACGGCCCGTGACGAGGCCGAGGACCGCGACGAGGAGACCCGCGACCGCCGACGCGCCGACGACGCGGTCGCGGTACCACGGGCTCACCGCGACTGGACGGGGACCGGTCACCGGCTCGGGACGGTGGACGGTCCGGCGACGTGGTCGAGCAGCCCGGTGACCAGCCGTTCGGTGCTCACCCCACCAGCCCACGAGCCCGGGCTCAGGGTGAGGCGGTGCGCGAGGACGGGGACGGCCACGGCCTTCACGTCGTCCGGGAGCACGTGGTCGCGGCCCGAGATCACCGCGAGGGCCCGTGCGACGAGCATGAGGTTCTGCGACCCACGCGGGGACGCCCCGACCTCGAGCTCCGCGAGATCCCGCGTCGCGGCAGCGATGTCCACGCAGTACCGCACGATGTCCGGGTCAACCGCGACGTCCTCGATCCCCGACTGCATCGCCAGCACTGTCGCGGGGTCGACGACGCGTGCGACGGCCGAGAACTCACGTCGGCGGTCGAGGCGGCGGGCCAGGACGTCGGTCTCGGCGTCACGGTCCGGGTACCCCACAGCGAGGCGGACCATGAAGCGGTCCAGCTGGGCCTCGGGCAACGGGTACGTGCCCTCGTACTCCACGGGGTTGGACGTGGCGACGACGTGGAACGGCAGCGCCAGCGGGTACGTCGTCCCGTCGATCGTCACCTGCCGCTCGGCCATCGCCTCGAGCAGCGCCGACTGGGTCTTGGGCGCTGTGCGGTTGATCTCGTCGGCGAGGAACAGCCCTGTGAAGACGGGTCCCGGCCGGAACTCGAACTCGCGCCGCGCCGGGTCGTACACCGAGGAGCCCGTGATGTCCGCGGGGAGCAGGTCCGGCGTGCACTGCAGGCGTGCGAAGTCGAGGCCGAGAGCCGTGGCGAGGCTGCGGGCGGCGAGCGTCTTGCCCAGGCCCGGCACGTCCTCGAACAGCACGTGCCCCCCGGCGAGGATCGCCGCGAGAGCCACCGTGAGGGGTTCGCGCATCCCCACGACGACGGTCCCGACCTCGTCGAGCACCCGGGTGGCCAGGTGCGCGATCTCGGGGACCGCGAGGGCGTCGCTGGTCGCTGCGGGGTCGTGGGTGGCGGGTGCGTCGGTGACGGGTGCGTCGGTCATGTGCGGGTCCTTGTCGGTGGCGGGGCCGGGGCGATGCGTTCGAGGGCGTCGATGCACGTGCGGAGCTGTCGGACGTTCGGGGGCGCGCCGTGCAGCGTGTCGTAGACGTCGGCGCCGAGGAGCGCGCGGGCACGGTCGGCGTCGAGCGGGTCGTCGAGGTCGACGCTGTGGTGCTGCAGCCGTCCCGCGGCGATCGACCGCAGGGTGCGCAGGCCCTGGGACGTGACGTTGCCGTCGCGGCCGAAGAACGACCAGGACAGGGTGGCGACCTCGTCACGGGCGCCTGCGCGGCGGACGCTGCGGTCCACCGGGAACCGCGCCCGGGTGCCGTGCTGCACGTAGAACGCAGCGATGGTGAACGCGGCGACACCGAGGACGAGCATGAGGGCGTGCCCGACGTCGTACCCGGCTTCCCGCTGGCCGATGACCACGAGGGCCGCCGCGACGGCGACCACGACGACGACCTTGATCATGTGCCCTCCTCAGCGCCGTGCGGGGGGACGGCGGGCTCCGGCGAGCCACCGAAGTCGGCTGTGAGCTGGACGAGCGCCCGCTCCGCGCGGTCGACGTGCGCGGGCGTGGCCGGCGTGCGGGTGAACCGGGCGAGGTGGTAGAGCGCGAGGAGCTCCTGGACCGCGGGCGGCGACGCAGGTGTGGTGTCGAGCACCGAGACCGTGAACTCGGTGGGCGTCTGCGACGGGATGCGCTTGGCGCCGCTGGCCTCCGCCGCTTCCTCGAGAGCGAGCCAGGCGGCGATGATCGCGTCCGTCGACGTCTCGGCGCCGCGGAGCCGGGCGGTGGCCTCCGTGACTCCCTCCTGGAGCACCGGCACCGAGACGAGGCCGGTCGGGGCGGCGACGACGCTCCCCGCGGAGCGCTCGGTTGCCTGCGAGCGCGAGGTCTGGGCCATCTCTCGGCGGACCCACGAGATGATCCGGGTGATGAGGAACGCCGCGAGGAGGAGCCCGAGCACGCCGGCGACGAGGAGCACGACGGTGCCCAGCGTCCTGGAGTCTCCCGTGGTCGCGTCGAGCTGTGTGAGCCCCTCCGGGCGCGCGGGCGGCGGCTCTGCGGGAACGGTCTCGATCGGCGCCGGCTCCGCGAGGGTGATGTCCCAGGGCCCGGCGAGGGTCGAGCCGACGGCCACGACGACGAGCAGCACCGCGGTGACGAGGACGAGGAGGAGACGGAACCCGTCCTGCGGCGCCCGCGCCGGATCGGCCGTGCTGCCGGGGCCCCGGGTGGTCTGTGGTGCGGTGACGCCCGCGCCGCTCATGCGTGCCCGCCGAGCAGTGCGACGGCGTGCATCCCTGCGACACCGGCGGCGAGGAACGCGGCGGGGTCGGCGGCGAGGGACCGCCCCATGGTCGAGAGTCCGACGGGGGTGTCCGCGAGCGCCTGCTGGAGGGCGTCGGTGGCGCCGACGGTGACGAGACGGTGGGCGGCGTCGGTGCGGGCGAGCGGGGCCACCTGGTCGGCGACGAGGGCGTCGAGGGCCGCGGCGTCCTGGTCGGTCGTGGTGAATGCGGCCGGGGCACCGGCGAGGACGGGGACGACGACGTCCGCGGGGCGCAGGGCGACCCGTCCGTAGGCGGTGAGGGAGTGGTGGGAGACGCCGAGGTGGCGGGCGCGGGCGTCGGCGCCCGAGATGCGCAGGGACGCCACGGGACGTCCGCCGAGCACGCTCGCCGCGTTGACCGCCTCGCCGGCGGCGACGCCGGAGAATCCCCAGCGGGTGCCGGTGCCGAGGTTGCCCGGGCCCTGGGTCACGACGACGAGGTCGGCCTCGTCGACGAGGTGCGCGGCGAGCAGGCCCGTGTGCAACGAGACGGCTTCGAGGTCGCCGCCGAACGCCTGGCCGACGGTGATGCAGGTGCTCAGCCAGCCCGCGTCGCGCAGCCCGGCGACGGTGCGCGAGAACCAGGCGGGCAGGGCGCCGCCGTCGGTCATGACGTACGCGACGCGGGGGAGCGGCCGGTCGGCCTCGCGGGCGGCGAGCCGCGCACCGGCGACGATCGCCGGGAGCGCGGAGTGGAGGTCGGCGACGACGACGGGCATCCCGCCGAGGTCGTCGGCGTCCTGGAGCAGACCGTGGTGGGGGGACTCCTGCTCGTCGACGCCGAGCACCATCGTCTGCAGCGGCGTGTAGCGAGCCTTGACGAGGTGGCCGGGCTGCGGCGCGCCGTCGCCCGGCGGGGAGGGGACCGTCTGGTCGTCGAGGACCGTCTCGTCGTCGGGGAGCGCCGCGCCGCCCGCGGGCTCCGCGGGAAGGACGGCGATGACGAGGGCGTACCCGCCGGTGCCGAGGCCGCGGTCGAGCGCCGTGGTGTTGAGCACGACGGTGTCCCCGAGCTGCGTGGGGCCGACGAGCCCCGGGTAGGCGAGCGCCCGCACGGGGCCCTGGGGAGCGACGTCGACCATGAGCTCCTGGGCACCGTCCCAGTGGCGCCCGAGCGCCACGACCCGACCGTTCCGCCACGTGATCACGCGGTAACGCTACTCGACGCTAGCGTTAGCAGTGATGCCTGCCCAGACGCCCCCCGCCGCCCGCCTCCTCAATCTCGTCATCGCGCTCATGAACACGCCGGTGCGGATGACGAAGGACGAGATCCGCACGTCCGTCGCCGGATACGACGAGGCGTCCTCCACGGAGGCGTTCGAACGCATGTTCGAGCGCGACAAGGATGCGTTGCGGGAGCTGGGCGTGCCCATCCTCATCGTCGAGACGGGGTCCCACGCGACCGAGACCGGCTACCGCATCGACAAGGACGCCTACGCTCTCGCCGAGATCGACCTCACGCCGGCCGAGCTGGGCGTGCTGTCCCTCGCCGCGCAGTTCTGGCAGGACAGCGCCCTGCAGGTGGACACCTCGCGCGCGCTGACGAAGCTGCGGTCCGTGGCCGGCGCGGAGGAGGGCACCGACGCCGTCGCCGGGCTCGCACCGCGGGTCCGCCCGCTCGGCTCCGCCTACGAGCCGATCCTCGACGCCGTGGCCGCACGCCGGGTCGTGACCTTCACCTACCGGGCTGCGAGCACCGGCGAGGTCCGCACGCGCACGGTGGAGCCGTGGAAGGTCGCGGTGCGCGACGGCGGCTGGTACCTCGTCGGGTTCGACCGCGACCGCGGGGCGCCGCGGTCCTTCCGGCTCAACCGGGTCGAGGGGGCGGTGCGTGTCCGCGGCGTCCCCGGGGCCTACACGATCCCCGACGACGTCGACGTCGACGCCCTCATCGGGCGCGGCACGCCGGAGACGCTCGAGCACGCGCTGCTCGCCCTGCGTCCCGAGCGCGCGAGCGCCCTGCGCGCGCAGGCGACGGCGGTCACCGGGGGTCCGCGCGTCCCGGGCCGGGACATGGTGCGGCTGGCCTACGGGTCGTTGCGGGCCGCTGCACAGGACATCGCCGGGTACGGCGACGCCGTGCTCGTGGTGAGCCCCCCGGCACTGCGCGACGCGGTCGTCGAGCAGCTGCGGACCGCCGCGTCGTTCCCCGGACCGTCGGCCCGGACCAGCCCGCACGGCACCGACCCGCGCGGCATCCCCCGCACATCAGGGACCACCAGCGAAGGGAACCGTCGTGGCTGAGCGCGCGACCGAGCGGTTCGTCCGGCTCATCGGCCTCGTGAGCTACCTGGAGACGAGTGGGCCCGTGCCCGTCGAGGACCTTGCGCGACGCTTCGGTGTCACCCCGAAGCAGATCCTCGCCGACGTGGACACGCTGTGGATCTCCGGGACACCGGGCTACTGGCCCGAGGACCTCATCGACTTCGACGCCGACTCCTACGAGCGCGGCATCGTGCACCTCACCGAGTCCCGGGGCATGACACGGCCGTTGCGCCTCGGCACGCGTGAGGCGATCGCGCTCATCGCCGCGCTGCGCGCGATGCGCGAGGTCGTCGCGGTGTCCGGTGACGACGAGCAGGCGGCGGTCGTCGACGCTGCACTCGCGAAGCTCACCGCGGCCTCGGGGGAGGCTGCGGCGGCGCTCGACGTGCGGCTCGCCGTCGACGGGGACCCGCAGGTGCTCTCAGCCATCCGCACCGCCGTCCAGACCGGGCGCCGTCTGCAGATCGAGTACGTCAACAACTCCGACGTCACCTCCACCCGCGTCGTCGAACCCATCCGGCTCCTGCCGTCCGACGACTTCACCTACCTGCACGCGTGGTGCCTGAGCGCCCAGGGGGACCGGACGTTCCGCACCGACCGCATCCTGCGCGCCGAGGTGCTGCCTGACCCCGTCTCCGACCGGGGGCGCGATGCCGCCGCCGGCGGTGACCACCCGGCGCCCGCCGCGTACCGGCCCGAGGGGGACACCCTGGCCGAGCTCGTGCTCTCCAGCCGTGCCCGGTGGATCGCCGAGCAGGTGCCCGTCGAGTCCGTGGAGAACCTCCCCGACTCGGACTTCCTCCTCACGCTCCGCGTCGGCAACCCCATGTGGCTGCGGCACCTGCTGCTCCGCAACGCCCACGACGTGCGGGTCGTCGGACCGGCCGAGGTGCACGACGACGTCGTGGCGGCGGCGTCCGAGGCGCTGGCCGAGTACGCGGCCCTCGCCGAGCTCGAGGCGAGCGGCGCGCTCGACTGACGCGCCCGTGCCCCTAGGCTGCTCCCATGTGGTTCTGGATCTGGTGCGCCCTCGTGCTCGGCACGGCAGCCCTCGCGTTCCTCGGCGCCCGGGACCTCTGGCGACGCACGAAGAGCGTCTTCGGAGCCGTCGGGGAGCTCACAGCCACCCTGGGCGACGTCGCGGTCCGCGCCGAGAAGCTCGCGGCGCGGGGCCCCGCGACCACGCCCCGGCCCGTCGACGTCTTCGCGACGCCGGACGAGCGCGCCGCCCTGCGCGAGTCCCGACGCCGGGCCCGCACCGCCCGGACCCTGCGCCGCCGCGAACGTCACGCTGCGAGGTACGAGCGCTGGCGCACCATCGACCTCTGAGGCGCCTAGGATGGACAGACATCCCACGGACTCCGGAGGTCAACCATGGGCATGCTCAAGCCGGTTCACGTGCTCCTCTTCCTGCTCATCGTTCTCCTGCTGTTCGGTGCGAAGCGGCTGCCTGACCTCGCGCGCAGCGTGGGTCAGTCCCTGAAGATCCTCAAGACCGAGGTCAAGGACCTCGCCGACGACGACGTCCCGGTCACCCCGGCCAGCACCGTGCCCGGTGCGGTCCCGGTGTTCAAGGCCCCCGGTGCGTCCGCCACCTCGCCCGAGCCCGTCCACCTGCCCCCGACCGAGACGAAGCCCCCGGGTTTCGACGCCGACAGCGGGGTGCCAGCGGCCGGTACGGACACCATCAGCGGGTCTGAGGACGCCACACCCCCGAAGCTCTGACCGGCGTGGCAGGCACGGACAAGGTTCTCGCGCGCAGCCTGCGCCGGGCCGAGGAACGCGCCGAGCGCCTCGCCGCCCGCCGCCGGATGCCCCTGCGCGGCCACCTGCAGGAGCTCCGCCGTCGGCTGTTCCTCGCAGCCGCCGGGATCCTCCTCGGCGCCGTCGGCGGCTGGTTCCTCTACGACCCGGTCATCGCACTGCTCCAGGAGCCTGTCCTCGAGGCAGGCCGCGCACGCGACCAGCTCGTCAACCTCAACTTCAGCGGGCCGGCCACCGCGCTGGACATGAAGGTCAAGGTCGCCTTCTTCATCGGCGTCCTCGGCACGAGCCCCTGGTGGCTCTACCAGCTCTGGGCGTTCATCACCCCCGGGCTCACCGGCCGCGAGAAGCGGTACACCGTCGGGTTCGTGGGCGCTGCCGTCCCGCTGTTCCTCGCCGGCGCGGGACTCGCCTGGATCGTGCTGCCCTACGCCGTCCGCATCCTCACCGAGTTCCTCCCCGAGAACGCCACGAACCTCCAGGACGCACAGGTCTACCTCGGGTTCGTCATGCGACTGCTCCTCGCGTTCGGGCTCGCGTTCGTCATGCCCGTCCTCATCGTCGCCCTGAACTTCCTCGGCCTCGTCAGCGCGGCCACCTGGGCGAAGGGCTGGCGCTGGGCCGTCGTCATCGCCTTCGGGTTCGCCGCCGTGATGACCCCCACCCCGGACGCCCTGACGATGATCTTCGTCGCCCTGCCCATCTGCCTGCTCTACTTCGTCGCGCTCGGCGTGTGCGTCCTGCACGACCGCCGGGTCGCCCGGGACGCCGCCGAGCTCGAAGCCAGCCTGCGCTGAGCAGGCGGGGCGCACGCCGCGCCCCGCGTGAGCCCGGGTCCGGGTCCGGTGTGTGCCCTGGCCCGCGCCGCGTGAACGTGCCCGGTGGACGTGCCCGCGTCGGGGGCGGGTCCTACCCTGGGGGGATGGTTCCCCCCGCACGATCCTCCCGTTCCGCAGCCCGCTCCGCACGTGACGCAGCACCCGCGAAGAGCTCCGCCGCGGACGAGGGACCCGGCCCGGCCGAGCGGTACCGCCTCTTCCGCGAGCGCAGCGCGCGCGAGGCGAGCGAGCTGGGTGCGTTCCGACGGAGCCTGGACTTCGAGCTCGACGACTTCCAGATCGAGGCGTGCGAGTCGCTCGAGAAGGGCCAGGGCGTCCTCGTGGCGGCTCCGACCGGCGCGGGCAAGACGATCGTCGGCGAGTTCGCCGTGCACCTGGCCATGACGAGCGGCCGCAAGGCGTTCTACACGACGCCGATCAAGGCGCTGAGCAACCAGAAGTACGCGGACCTCGTGCGCCGGTACGGACCGGAGTCCGTGGGGCTGCTCACGGGGGACACGACGATCAACGGCGAGGCACCCGTGGTCATCATGACCACCGAGGTGCTGCGCAACATGCTCTACGCCGACTCCCCGACCCTGCAGGGGCTCGGTTTCGTCGTCATGGACGAGGTGCACTACCTCGCCGACCGCTTCCGCGGCGCCGTGTGGGAAGAGGTCATCATCCACCTCGCGAGCGACGTCCAGCTCGTCTCCCTCTCGGCGACCGTGTCCAACGCGGAGGAGTTCGGGGACTGGCTCGAGATGGTCCGCGGCGACACGGCCGTGGTGGTGAGCGAGCACCGGCCTGTCCCGCTCAGCCAGCACGTCGTCGCCGCGAGCCGGGGCACGACGCCGGGCGGGATCCTCGACCTCTACGCGCACGACGTCGACCCCACCAACCCGGGGACGAACCCGCCGATCAACCCCGACCTGCTGGCGATCATGCGCCAGAGCACCGACCATCGGGCGCCGGGTCGGGGACGCGGGTACGGACGCGGTGGCCGCGGTGGTGGGCCCGGGGGAGCGTCGGGCGGCCAGCACACCGGGCGGCGCGGCCCGCCCCGGTTCGCGGTCGTGGACCTCCTCGACGGCGACGGCCTGCTGCCGGCGATCTTCTTCATCTTCTCCCGCGCCGGTTGCGAGGGTGCCGTCACCCAGTGCTTGTCCGCGGGACTGCGGCTGACCACTCCCGAGCAGGAGGAGCAGATCCGGGAGATCGTCGAGGACCGCTGCTCGGCCATCCCGTCGGAGGACCTCGCGGTCCTCGGGTACTGGGGGTGGATCGACGCCCTGAGCCGGGGGATCGCCGCCCACCACGCGGGCATGCTGCCGCTGTTCAAGGAGACGGTGGAGCAGCTGTTCAGCATGGGCCTCGTCAAGGTGGTCTTCGCGACGGAGACGCTCGCCCTGGGCATCAACATGCCCGCACGGAGCGTCGTCCTCGAGAAGCTCGTCAAGTGGGACGGATCGAGCCACGTCGATGTCACGCCGGGGGAGTACACCCAGCTCACGGGGCGCGCCGGCCGCCGCGGCATCGACATCGAGGGCCACGCCGTCGTCGTCGACCACCCCGGGCTCGATCCCGTGGCGCTGGCGGGGCTCGCGTCGAAGCGGCTCTACCCGTTGAGATCGAGCTTCAAGCCGACGTACAACATGGCCGTCAACCTCGTGTCCCAGGTGGGCCGCGAGCGCGCCCGCGAGATCCTCGAGACATCCTTCGCGCAGTTCCAGGCGGACCGCGGTGTCGTGGGGCTCGCCCGGCAGGCGAACGCGCAGGCGGAAGCCCTCGAGGGCTACGCGGAGGCGATGCGCTGCGACAAGGGCAGCTTCGCCGAGTACATGGGGCTGCGTCGGGCGATCTCGGCCCGGGAGGGCGAGCTGTCGAAGCGCGCGAGCAGCGAGCGCCGTGCGGAGATCGTCGCGTCCCTCACGGCGCTCTCGCGCGGGGACGTCGTCGAGATCCCGTCAGGTCGACGCGCCGGGTACGCCGTGGTCATCGAGCCCGGGCAGGACGCCGGGTTCGACGGACCCCACCCCCTCATCCTCACGAGCGACCGTCAGGTGAAGAAGCTCACCCTCGCGGACGTCCCGCAGGGGGTGCGCGTCGTGAGCAGCGTGCGGATCCCGAAGGGCTTCAACGCCCGGAACCCCGCGGCTCGCAGGGACCTCGCCGCGACCCTGCGCACCTCCCTCGGTGCCTACGCGGGCTCGACGGACGGCAGCTCGCCGACGCGCGGGACGGGGCGCCGGGGCGGCAAGAACCGGGGCGCGGTCCGCGCGCGGACGACGGCCGGGGACGACGCAGAGCTCTCGCGGCTGCGGTCCGCCCTGCGCGAGCACCCGTGCCACTCGTGCCCGGAACGGGACGATCACGCGCGGTGGGCTGAGCGGTGGGCCAAGCTCGAGTCGGAGCACAAGGCGCTCCTGCGCCGGATCTCCGGGCGCACCGGGTCGATCGCCAAGGTGTTCGACCGCATCTGCGACGTGCTGGGGACGTTGGGTTACCTCGAGCCCGGCGACGACGGCGAGCTGCGGGTCACCGCTCCGGGAGCCACGCTGCGCCGGCTCTACGCCGAGAGCGACCTGCTGCTGTCCGAGTGCCTGCGCCGTGGCGCGTGGGCGTCCCTCGAGCCCGCGGGGCTGGCGGCCGCGGTCTCGACCATCGTCTACTCCGCGCGCCGGGACGACCGCGACGGGGACCCACGGATCCCGGGGGGCCCCACGGGGACGCTCGCCCGCGCGCTCGACGAGACCGTGCGCGTGTGGTCGGAGCTCGACGACCTCGAGGCCGCGCACCGGCTCGAGGCCACCGGCCCGCTCGACTTCGGTCTCGTCGAGGCGGTGCACCGCTGGGCGTCCGGACGGAGCCTCGACGCCGTGCTCAAGGAGACCGACTTCGCGGCGGGCGACTTCGTCCGGTGGTGCAAGCAGGTCATCGACGTGCTCGACCAGCTGACGAAGGCGGCGCCCGACGAGCGGATGCGGCGCTCGGCGGACCGGGCGATCACCGCCCTGCGACGGGGGGTCGTTGCCTACTCGAGCGTCTGACACCGGTCTGGCATATCGCGCACAGGCGCGGTGGCTGTTCGAGCACGGTCCCGGTGGCGGTTCGAGCACAGCCCCGTGGCATATCGTGCTCGCGTGACCTCGACTCTCTACCGCAACGGCATCATCCACTCCCCGTCCGACCCCTTCGCCGAGGCGCTGCTCGTCGTCGACGGGGTCGTGGCCTGGATGGGCGCGGAGGACACCGCCGAGGGGCACGCCGCGCAGGCGGACCGCGTCATCGACCTCGCTGGTGCCCTCGTGGCGCCGGGCTTTGTCGACGCTCATGTCCACGTGCTCGAGTCCGCGTTCGCACGGCAGAGCGTCGACCTGTCCGTGACCGGCGCCGGTGCGACGCGTCAGCTCGCCCTCGAGGCGATCGCGGACCGCGCACGGGTCGACGCCGGGGGAGTCCTTGGGGCCGGCACGGCACCGACCGGCGGCCCGGACGGTGACCACGGTGTGCTCCTCGCCCACGGCTGGGACGAGTCGCACTGGGCGGACGCCCGCCGTCCGACCGCCGCCGAGCTCGACGTGCTCACCGGGGGCGCAGCCGTGTACGCGGGTCGCGTGGACGTGCACTGCGCCGTCGTCTCCTCACGCCTGGCGGACCTCGGCGGTCTGCGCGACCTCACCGGGTGGCACGACGACGGGTACGTCACCCTCGCCGCGAACGAGGCGGCGCGGGCCCTGGCCCGCCGCGTCGGTGAGCAGCGCCGCGCCGCCATGTACGCAGCGGAGCTGCGGCACCTCGCCCGGAGCGGGGTCGTCGCCGTGCACGAGAACAGCGCCCCCGGCATCGACACGCGGGACGGGCTGGCGACGCTGCTCGAGATGACCGCCGACCCCGCGAGCGGCTTCCCGCTCGTCGTGGGCTACCGCGGCGAGCTGTGCCGCACGACCGAGGACGCACAGGCCCTGCTGGCGGCCGTGCCGGGCCTCACCGGCCTCGGGGGAGACCTCTGCGTCGACGGCTCCCTGGGGGCCCGTACGGCAGCCCTGCGCGCCCCCTACAGCGACGCCCCGGACACGACCGGGAGTCTCCTGCTCACGGCGGACGAGATCCGCGACCACGTCCTGGCCGCCACGGGTGTCGGCGTCCAGCCCGGGTTCCACGTCATCGGCGACCGCGCCCTGGACGTCACCCTCGACGGGCTGCGGGCCGCCGCCGCGACGTCGGCCGCCGCCCGCAGTGCGATGCGCCGGATCGGGGTGCGCCTCGAGCACGTCGAGATGTTCGACGACAGCCAGCTGGCCACGCTCGTCGAGCTCGGCGTCCGGCTCAGCCTGCAGCCCGCGTTCGACGCCCGGTGGGGTGGACCGCACGGGATGTACGCCGAGCGGGTGGGGGAGCGCGCCGCAGGGATGAACCGCTTCGCGACCCTGGCCTCGGCGGGGATCCCCATGGCGTTCGGCTCCGACGCACCCGTGACGACGTCGGACCCGTGGGAGCCCGTGCGCGCCGCCGTCCACCACCACGACCCCGCGCAGCGGATCTCCGCACGCGCCGCGTTCCGCGCGTCGACACGCGGGGCCTGGCGGGCAGCCGGGCTCGACCACACCGGTGCCGGGGAGCTGCGGGTCGGCAGCCCGGCGCACCTCGCGGTCTGGCGGGCCCAGCACGTCGTCGTGCAGAGCGGCTCCGCCGCGGTGTCGTCGTGGAGCACCGACGCCCGGTCGGGCACACCGCTGCTCCCGGACCTCGGCCCGGACGCACCCCGACCCACGTGCCTGCAGACGGTGCGTGACGGGGTGCCGATCTACGACACGTTCGACTGACCGGGCACCTGCTCCCGGACACGCCCGGGGGCACGTACTTCACCCGGCGTGTCGCAGTTTTTCACCCGCTCCGGGTGAGGTAGATCACAGGTGGCGACCAGGCTCTGACCAGCCAGAAAGCCCCTGACCTGCACATTTCGTCGTTTGACACGATGGCGACCTGTGCGAGTAGGTTCATGAACGTGCCCCACGGGTCACGGGCGCGGCGGAAGCAGCTCCCGTGCGCAGCACTGGTTGGTCCGCGTGTTCAGTAGAAAACGTATGTCGCGCTCGCGCGACGTCGGCACGAAGGACACGCGGACCGCCAGCTGCGCGCACGACGAGGAGGGTGCCGTGGCCCACGGCACCGGAACCCGGACACCTGCTCTCCGAACCCCGCCGTCACAGCAGACGACCAGCGCCGTGACGTAATCTGCACGGGTGCTTCCCGGTCCCCTCCCTCGATGGCTGGCTCTGCTGCTCGCCGTCGCCGGCGGGCTCCTCACCGACCTCGCCTTCCCGGACGCCGGCATCTGGATCGCCGCCGTCGCAGGAGTCGCGCTCTTCTACCTCGCCGTGCGACGCGACGCACCGGCGTGGAACTTCCTCGTCGGGTTCGTGTGGGGGCTCGCGTTCTTCCTCCCGCACATCCGATGGGCGCAATTCGCCGTGGGCGACGTCCCGTGGGTGGCGCTGAGCACGGCCGAGGCCGCCTTCGTCGGGCTCGTGGGTCTCGCGTGGACGTTCGTCCGACGCATCCCGCTCGTGTCACGCAACCACGCGGCGCACGTGGTCGCCTTCGCCGTGCTCTGGGTCGCCGCCGAGCTCACGCGCTCGCTCGTGCCCTTCGGTGGGTTCCCGTGGGGGCGCCTGGCGTTCTCCCAGTCCGAGTCTCCGGTCGGACGCCTCGCGTGGCTCGCCGGGACCCCGCTCGTCTCGCTCGCCGTGGCCGCGGCCGGGGTGCTCCTCGCGCTCGCCATCCTCGGAATCCGACGGATCGACCCCTTCGAGGTCGGGACCTGCGCCACGGCTGCCGCAGTCATCATCGGCGTGGGGTTCCTCGTGCCGCTCGAGACACGAGCCGAGAACGGGACGCTGCGCGTCGGCGCCGTCCAGGGGAACGTCGCCGGAGAGGGCCTCGACGCCTTCGCGGAGCGTCGCGAGGTGCTGAACAACCATGTGCAGGGCACCCACGCCCTGCTCGACGGCGTCGAGCAGGGCGACCTCGACGTCGTGCTCTGGCCCGAGAACGGCACCGACATCGACCCGCAGGTCGACGCAGCCGCCGCTGCCGCGATCGACGGTGCCGCCCAGGCCGTGGGCGCACCGATCCTCGTCGGAGCGCAGGAGTACCCCGAGTCCGGCGGCCGCTACAACGTCTCGCTCCTGTGGGAGCCGGGCGTCGGGGTCGTGGACCGCTACGCCAAGCAGCACCCCGCGCCCTTCGCGGAGTACATCCCCATCCGCGAGCTCGTCCGCCCGTTCTCCTCCGCCGTCGACCTCGTCCAGACCGATATGGTCGCGGGCCAGGAGGTCGGCATCGTCGAGCTCGAGGCACCGCGGCTCGGACGCACGGTGGTCATCGGCGACGTCATCTGCTTCGAGGTCGCCTACGACGGCCTCGTCCGCGACGCCGTGGCCGCGGGCGCGGAGATGCTCGTGGTCCCGACGAACAACGCCTCGTTCGGCCCCACCGACGAGTCGACCCAGCAGCTGGCGATGTCCCGGCTCCGTGCGATCGAGACGGGCCGCACGACGGTGCAGATCTCGACCGTCGGCGTGAGCGCGATCATCGCTCCCAACGGCGCGACCATCGCTCGGACGGGCCACTTCACCGCAGAGCAGATGGTCGACTCCGTGGCCCTGCGTACGAGCATCACCCCGGCCGTCGCCCTCGGCCCGTGGCCCGCCTGGGCGGTCCTCGGCGCAGCGGTCGCCCTGCTCGTCGCCGCGATCGTCCAGCGGCCCCGGCCGGACGCGGCTGCCCGGACGACAGGACGCAGCACCACCCCGCGTGGTCGCGCGGCGGCGGTCGGCACGAGTCGCGCGCGACCCGCGGCACCCGCACAGCGATCGACTGGCCGCGCGTCAGCGGGCTCCACGGCTGGTCGGGGAGCTCGACCGCGAAGCACGAAGCGCACCGGTGCGGGTCAGACAGGGCGCGCACGACCTGCGCCGAAGTCGTGATGTCGTCGGTGCCGGAGAACCGTCCCGCGTCGCCCGAGCCCGACCCCGGGCCCACGGCGTCAGCGCCCGCGAACCGTCGACGAGCCCTCGTGGTCATGCCCACCTACAACGAGCGACTCACGCTGCCCACGACCCTCGCCGGCCTGCGCGAGCACGCCCCGACGCTCGACGTCCTCGTCGTCGACGACGCCAGTCCCGACGGGACCGGGCAGCTCGTCGAGTCGCTGCGGGCCACCGACCCCCACCTGCACGCGCTGCACCGGGCGGGCAAGGACGGACTCGGGGCTGCGTACCTCGCGGGGTTCGCCTGGGCGCTCGACCGCGACTACGACGTCGTGGTCGAGATGGACGCGGACGGCTCGCACCGCCCCGAGGACCTCGCCCGGCTGCTCGAACCCCTCGACGCGGTCGACCCGCCGGACCTCGTCCTAGGATCGCGCTGGGTGCCCGGGGGAGACGTCCTCAACTGGCCGGCCCGCCGGGAGTGGCTCTCGCGAGGGGGCAACACGTACGTGCGGTGGGCCCTGGGGCTGCCCCTCGGCGACGCGACCGGCGGCTTCCGTGCCTACCGCGCGAGCACGCTGCGCTCGCTCCCGCTGTCCGACGTCGCCTCCCAGGGGTACTGCTTCCAGGTCGACATGGCGTGGCGCGTCGCGCAAGCAGGCGGGCGGATCGTCGAGGTGCCGATCACGTTCGTCGAGCGCACGGCAGGGGAGTCGAAGATGAGTCGCGACATCGTCACGGAAGCCCTGTGGAAGGTCACCGCCTGGGGTGTCACCGCTCGGACGCGGTCACTGCGACGACTGCTGGGACGGGCTGCGGCGGGCGCGAGCCGGTCGCGGGCTCCGCGCTGACCACCGCACCAGTCCGCACGTCGCACCCGCTCGACCGTCAGGGTGCCGGAGACGCGCAGATGCCCCGGACCGTCGTGGTCCGGGGCATCTGTCGGCGATTCACGCGCTGCGGCGCAGCTTTCCCGCACGCAGGAGGGCGAGGCGCTCATCGAGCAGGTCCTCGAGCTCCTTCATCGTGCGGCGCTCGAGCAGCATGTCCCAGTGCGTGCGAGGAGCCTTGCCCGACTTCGGCTCGGGGCGGTCGGCATCCCGCAGGAGCGCCTCCTCGCCGCAGCGGCACTCCCAGACGACGGGGACCTCGGCCTCGGTGGAGAAGGGGAGGATGACCGTGTGGCCGTTGGGGCAGTCGTAGTGAGCCTGGAACCGGGGAGCGAAGTCGACGCCCTCGTCCGACTCCATGCTCTTGGCGCCAATGCTCATCCCACGCAAGGATCGGTCGGCCATAGGTTCCTCCAAGTTGTCTGCGGTACTGCTCGACCGGGGCCGGTGTGCCGGCGGTCGTGAGGGTGATGCGTCCTGCTGTCTTCAACGTCGTGCGGCCGCACCCTGTTCCACGGTGTGGTGAAGGTCTCGTGAACGCGTCGCTGTCGTCACGATGCTGGCTGACGCGCGGGACCGCATCCGAGAGGCGGAGCGGGCGGGCGTGCACAGACCTCGTGAGCCTGGCTGGAAGCGGGTGGGCAACCGCACCACTGTACCGCGTTCGGCCGACGAGCGACGGGGCGAGCGCACCTGCGGGCCGCCGCAGACGGACCTCAGCCGGTCGGACCTCGGACCGAGCGGCACCGCGCACGGTCCAAGGTCCGCGCCCGCCCCTCACCGACGGCGACGACGGACCTCAGGGACCACCCCGTGGCGTCCGCAGCAGCCCAGAGGGCGGTGGCCCAACGTCGCTCGAACGCGCCGTAGTCACCTCCGTCTGCCCGGACGATCGCCACGAGCGTCCGAGCGCCAGGGAAGTTGTCCCGGACGACGGTGCGCACGAGCTGCTCGATGGTGTCGACCGCGTCGCGGTCCGGGAGGACGGGGAGGTCCTCGAGGGGGATCGCGACAGGGAGCACCCGCTCGTCGTCACCCAGGAAACCGACCCACAACGCGGGTGGGCCCGCGGCCTCGGGGCCGACGAGACCCACGAGGTGGTCGAGGATCGCTGCGTCCGTCGTGAGCCGCGAGCCGGGTTCGGCGGGCGCGTGCCGCGCGGACAGGACCTCGAGCGGTCCGTCGAGGAGCGCGTGGAGCTCGAACGGGTCGGGGGCTGTGGCGCGGGAGCGGTCGGGGTCGGCCGCGCGGCGCACACGGTCGTCGTCATGGTCGTGGCTCGAGCCTGCGGAGGTCGTCGTCATGGCCGCGATCCTGCAGGCGTGGTGCCGGGCGATGTGGCGACTGGCGGTCAGCGGTGGACCGGCACCGCGATCCACAGGGCCTCGTCCGCGAGAATCCCGGAGAAACCGCGAAACAGGCAGCATCGATGGTCGTCTATGCTTGGGGCATCGAGCGCGGCAGGACGCAGGGGAAGAGACACATGCCCAGGACAGGCGAACCATCCACTCCGGGGCAACCCGACATCGCGCGGCCCAGCGGCGAGGTCGCGCTGGCACGCATGTTCCGGGCGCTGGGGGAGCCGACCCGGCTGCGACTGTTGTCGCTCGTCGCGGCGCACGAGAACGGTGAGGCAACCGTCCTCGACCTCACGGAGCCCACCGGTCTGCGTCAGCCGACCGTCTCCCACCACCTGAAGATCCTCACCGACTCAGGGCTGCTCACGCGCGAGAAGCGCGGTGTGTGGTCGGTGTTCTCGCTCGTCCCGGGCGCACTCGGTGCGCTGGGCCAGCACCTCAAGGATGCCGACGAGGCATGGACGTCGAACGAGCCAGCCGCCACCGACCCGAGGTAGCACCGCGACGCTCCGCCGACCGTCAGGTGCGCCGGCGTACCAGGGGCTTCGACGCCTCGACGAGGACGAAGACGACGAACGCGAGGGCGACGATCATCATCCACTGGCCGATGCCGAGGGGCGCCGTGCCGAAGAGGTCGTGCATGACCGGCAGGTAGACGAAAGCGAGCTGCAGCGCGAGCAGTGCGAGGCACGCCCACCACACGGACCTGTTGCCGCGCAGGACGTCGACGGTGAGGCTCGAGCGGTCGAGGAACCGGCACGAGAACAAGTAGGCCATCTGCCCGACCGCGAGCATGGTCACGGCCGCGGTCCGCGCCTCCGCGAGGGCGACGCCGTGGTTCGTCTGCCAGTAGAACAGACCGAACGCAGCCGCACCGACGAGGACGGACGCGACAGCGATGCGCCGGAACATCGTGCCGTCGAGCAGGGGAGCCGCCGCATCGCGCGGTGGTCGGGCCATGAGTCCCTCCTCGGCCGGCTCGTTCGCGAGCGCGAGCGAGAGCGTGATCCCTGCCGCCATGTTGATCCACAGGACCTGCACGGGCTGGAGGGGGAGCGTGAGGCCGAAGAGCACCGCGACGAAGATGACGAGCGACTGCGCACCGTTGGCCGGGAGGAGGAACAGGACGGACTTGCGGATGTTGTCGTAGATCCGCCGTCCTTCTTCCACCGCGCGCTCGATCGTCGCGAAGTTGTCGTCCGCGAGCACCACGTCGGCAGCCTCCTTGGTCGCCTCGGTGCCCTTGATGCCCATCGCGACCCCGACGTCGGCCTGGGTCAGCGCCGCAGCGTCGTTGACGCCGTCACCGGTCATCGCGACGACCTGCCCGTGACGCTGCAGGCTCCGCACGATGCGCACCTTGTGGGTGGGGCTCGTGCGCGCGAAGACGGCTGTCCGGGGGACGACCTCCTCGAGCTCCCGGTCGCTCATCGCGTCGAGCTCGGCCCCGGTGAGCACGGTCGTGCCGGGACGCACGATGCCCATCTCGCGGCCGATCGCCACCGCCGTGTCGGCGTGGTCGCCGGTGATCATCATGACGTCCACGCCGGCGTCCTGGCACTGCGCCACTGCGACCACGGCCTCGGGCCGGGGCGGGTCGGCGATGCCGACGAAGCCCACGAGCTCGAGGTCCCCGCCGACCTCGGCGTCGGTGAGCGGACCGGCACCGCTGGCCGGGGCACCGCGCGCCCCGGCGAGGACCCGCAACCCGCGCGCCCCGATCGTCTCGATCTGCCGCAACCACAGGTCTCGGTCCACCGGGACGGGACTTCCGTCGGCGTCGGTCTGGTACGTGCAGCGGTCGAGGATCCTGTCCGGGGCACCTTTGACGAGCAGGTGCGCGGCGCCGTGCGGGTCCTCGACGAGGACGGCCATGTACTTCGTGTCGGACTCGAACGGCAGGACCGCCCGTCGCACCCACCCGCTGTCGGTGAACCCGGCCTTGTGCGCGAGCACCCGCACGGCTCCCTCCGTCGGCGTCCCCGACAGGCGCCACCGCCCGGTCTCGTCCTGGGTGACGTGGGCGTCGTTGCACAGCGCCATGACTTCCGCGAGGGCCCGCAGGTCGCGCCTGTCGGCGGCTGTGACAGCTGCGCCGTCTGGCCCGAGGACCTGTCCCTCGTCCGCGTAGCCGGTCCCGGTGACGGCCAGCTCCTCGGCGGCGGTGCGGACCGTGCGGGCCGTCATCTCGTTCTGCGTGAGGGTGCCGGTCTTGTCCGAGCAGATCGTCGTCACGGCCCCCAGGGTCTCGATCGCCGGCAGCTTGCGGGTGATCGCCTTCCGGCGCGCCATCTGCTGCACACCGAGCGCGAGGGTGATCGTCACGAGCGCCGGGAGGCCCTCGGGGACGGCGGCGACCGCGAACCCGATGGAGGAGCTCACGAGGTCCTCGATGGACCACCCGTGCACGAACCACCCGACGGCCACCATGACGACGGCGAGCACGAGGATGGCGAGAGCGAGCTGCTTGCCGAAGCGGTCAAGGGCTCGTGCCAGGGGAGTCGTGAGGGGCTCGGCCTCGGCGACCATCGCCTGGATCTGGCCGATCTCCGTCCTCGGCCCGGTGGCGGTGACGACGCCGACACCGGTGCCTGTCGTGACGAGGGTGCTGGAGAACGCCATGTCCGTGCGGTCGCCGAGCTCCGTCTCACGGTGCACGGCGTCGACGGACTTGGTCGTGGGGACGGACTCGCCCGTCAGCGCGGACTCGTCCATCTGGAGCCGGGTCACCTCGACGAGGCGCAGGTCGGCCGGGACCCCGTCACCCGAGCGGATGCGGACGCGGTCGCCGGGGACGAGCTCGGCGGCATCGACGCGCACCCAGGTGCCGTCACGCAGCACGTCGGCGGTGCGGGGGAGCATCGTCGAGATGGCGTCGAGTGCCTTGCGCGCGCGACCCTCCTGGACGAGGCCCACGACGGCATTGATCACGGTCACGGCGAGGATCACCCAGAAGTCCACCCACTGCCCGAGCACGGCCTTGAGGACGGCCGAGACGAGCAGCACGTAGATGAGGACGTCGCGGAACTGGTCGGCGACGGCGCGCCACCAGGGGCGCCGTGGTGGCGGCGGCAGGCGGTTGGCCCCGGCGACCGCCCGACGGCGGACCGCCTCGGCGTCGGTCAACCCGCCGGTGCCGACGTCGAGCGCCGCGAGCACGTCAGGGACGGGCACCGCCCAGGGCGCTGGCAGCGTCGCCTGTGCCGCATCGACATCGTCGTCCATCGCTGGACCGTCCTCTCGCTCGCCGGAGCACCGCGGTCGGCACGAGCTGCGAGGCGCAGCGAGTGTCCGTTCTGTCCAGCATGACCGGACCCCGGCGGTCTGGCGCGTCGACCCCTTCTGCGATGGTTCCTCCGTCGCCGATAAGGTACGTTATGACATTGCACCTGCATCTGCGAGGGCGAGGACGTCCCCCGACGGGCTACGGAGCCGACAGCGCCCCGCCCACGTGACGAAGCAGCCGATGGCCAGACTCCTCGTGTCCGCTCCTTCGCGGCGCCGCGCGCCGACTAAGGTCCCTCATGTGACCTCCGCAGAGAACAGCGCCGTCGCGTTCGTGCGCTCGACCATCAAACGCACGCTCATCGCCTACGCCGTCGTGCCGGTCGTGGCCGCATCGGCGATCGTCGCCATCGACCACTGGACGAAGCGCAAGCACTCGCGCAAGGCGATCTTCCCGCACGCCAAACCCGTGGACGCCGTCATCGGCGAGTCGACGACGACCGTCTACACCTTCGGTGTGGAGCTGTACGAGGAGATGCTCCGCGCGATCGACGGCGCCGAGGACTACATCTTCCTCGAGACGTACATCTGGAAGAGCGACCCGATGGGTCGACGCTTCAAGGACGCCCTCATCGCCGCGTCCCGGCGCGGCGTCCGGGTCTACCTCGTCTACGACGGCTTCGCGAACCTCGTCGTCCCCCGTTCCTTCTACGAGTTCCCGCCGGAGATCGAGGTTCTGCGCTTCCCCGTCGTCCGCCCGAAGGTGCTGCTGGGGAACCTCAAGCACACCGGCCGCGACCACCGCAAGATCCTCGTCGTCGACGGCCGGGTCGGTTTCGTCGGCGGCTACAACATCGGGTCGCTGTACGCGACGCAGTGGCGCGACACCCACATGCGCATCGAGGGCCCGGTCGTGTGGGAGCTGGCGAGCGCGTTCATCGACTTCTGGAACCTCACGGACATCCGCACGTCAGTGACGCTCCCCGACGCCGGTGTCCCGCCACACTGGGAACCGGACTTCCAGGCGGCGAGCAACGCCCCGGTGCGGCGCGTCTACCCCATCCGCAACATCTACCTCGAGGCCATCCGCCGGGCGACGAGCCACATCTACCTCACGCAGGCGTACTTCATCCCCGACCGGGAGCTGCTGCGCGCGATCACCGCCGCGGCCGAGCGTGGCGTCGACGTGCGGATCATCATGCCCGAGGCGTCCAACCACGTCCTCACCGACTGGCTGTCACGCGGTCTCTACTCCCAGCTCCTGCGCTCCGGCGTGAGCATCTGGCTGTACCGCAACGCGATGGTGCACGCGAAGACGGCGACCGTGGACGGCCGGTGGACGACGATCGGCACGGCGAACATCGACCGCCTGAGCCTCACGGGCAACTACGAGATCAACATGGCGATCTACGACGAGACCCTCGCCGGCCAGATGGAGCAGATCTTCGAGATCGACCTCACGAACTGCCGTCGACTCGACCTCGAGGAGTGGGAGCGCCGCTCACCGCTCGCGAAGATCGGTGAGATCGTCCTCACTCCCCTGAGCCCGCTCCTCTAGCCCGTCGCAGCACACAGGACGAGGGACGTGACAACGTCCCTCGTCCTGTGTGCGGTCCGGCGCTCTCAGGCCTGGCCTCTCAGACCTGGCGCTCCTGCCGGCCGACGTCGGCGATGGCTTCCTCGGGACGCGGCGCGACGGTCTCGTCGACCTCGAGCTCCGGGACCTCGTCGAACTCGGGGTGCTGGGCGTGGAGCGCCTCCGCGACCTTCGTCGCGCGGTCGTCGTCGGGCAGTTCGGGTGTGCTGGTCATCGTGTCTCCTCCGGTCGGTCTCCCCCACCGTAGGTGCCCCGGCCCACCCGCGCGACCTGCACGGACACCCGGTCCCACACGCCTCGGGGCACGACCCGACGGGTCGTGTCCCGAGGCCCACCTTGGGCGTCAGGCGATGACGAGCACGAGGTCGCCGCCCTCGAGCTGCTGCACCGCACCGATGGCCAGCCGCTGCACCACTCCCCCGATCGGGGTGGTGATCGCTGCCTCCATCTTCATGGCCTCGACCGTCGCGACCGTCTGGCCCGCCTCGACGCGCTGGCCCTCCTGGACGACCGCTGTCACGGCCCCGGCGAACGGCGCGGCGATCTGGCCCGGCGTGCCCGGATCAGCCTTCTCCGCCGCGTCGAGGTCGACCTCGGCGTTGCGGTCGCGGATCTGGATCGGGCGGATCTGGCCGTTGAGCGTGAACATCACCGTGCGCATGCCGCGCACATCAGGCTCCCCCACGGCCTCGAGCCCGACAAGCAGACGCACGCCGCGCTCGAGAGCGATCTCGACCTCGTCGCCCGCCTGGAGACCGTAGAGGTAGCTCGACGTGTCGAGCACGCTCACGTCCCCGTAGGCCGCCTGGATCGCGAGGAACTCCTTGGTCGGACCCGCGAACAGCAGGTGGTTGAGCCGGTTCCGGCGGGCTTCCGACGATCCGTCGAGCTCGCGGCGATCCTCGTCGGACAGCGGCGTGACACCGCCGCGCACCGTCCGACCGGCGAGAGCCTTCGAGCGGAAGGGCTCGGGCCACCCACCGGGCGGGTCGCCGAGCTCACCCCCGAGGAAGGCGATGACAGAGTCCGGGATGTCGTAGTCCTGCGGGTTCTCGGCGAAGTCCGCCGGGTCCGCTCCTCGTGCCACGAGCTGGAGCGCGAGGTCGCCGACCACCTTGGACGACGGCGTCACCTTGACGAGGCGACCGAGGATCCGGTCCGCCGCGGCATACGTGGCCTCGATCTGCTCGAACTGGTCCCCCAGTCCCAGCGCGATCGCCTGCTGGCGGAGGTTCGACAGCTGTCCGCCGGGGATCTCGTGCGTGTAGACGCGCCCGGTGGGTCCTGCGAGCCCGGACTCGAACGGTGCGTAGAGCTTGCGCACCGCTTCCCAGTACGGCTCGAGGTCGCACACGGCGCGCAGCGACAGCCCGGTGTCACGCTCGGTGTGCTCGAGGCCGGCGACGAGCGCGGACATCGGCGGCTGGCTCGTCGTGCCCGCCATCGCAGCGCTCGCGACGTCGACCGCGTCGACCCCGGCCTCGACCGCGGCCATGATCGTGGCCATCTGGCCACCGGTCGTGTCGTGGGTGTGCAGGTGCACGGGAAGGTCGAAGCGCTCCCGGAGCGCGGTGACGAGTGCGGTCGCCGCGGCTGGCCGGAGGAGCCCCGCCATGTCCTTGATCGCGAGGATGTGCGCGCCGGCAGCGACGATCCGGTCCGCGAGATCCAGGTAGTAGTCGAGGGTGTAGAGCTTCTCGTCCGGGTCGAGGAGGTTGCCGGTGTAGCACAGGGCCACCTCGGCGACGGCTGTCCCGGTCGCCCGGACCGCCTCGATGGCGGGGCGCATCTGCTCGACGTCGTTGAGCGCGTCGAAGATGCGGAAGATGTCGATGCCGGTCGCGGCCGCCTCACGGACGAACGCCTCCGTCACCTCCGTCGGGTACGGCGTGTAGCCGACCGTGTTGCGACCGCGCAGCAGCATCTGCAGAGCGACGTTGGGCATCGCGGCGCGGAGCGTCGCCAGGCGGTCCCAGGGGTCCTCGCCGAGGAAGCGCAGCGCGACGTCGTACGTCGCGCCACCCCAGGCCTCGACCGAGAAGAGCTCCGGCAACTGGTGTGCCACGTACGGCGCGACGCCGGCGAGGTCGTAGGTGCGCACACGCGTCGCCAGGAGCGACTGGTGGGCGTCGCGGAACGTCGTGTCCGTGACCGCGACGGCGGTCTGCTCCCGCAGCGCTCGTGCGAAGCCCTCCGGCCCGAGCTCGAGGAGCCGCTGGCGCGAGCCGGCTGGAGCCTCGGCCGCGAGGTCAGCCGTCGGGAGCTTCGCGCGGGGCACGATCGTCGACGGCAGAGGTCCGTGCGGACGGTTCACCGTGACGTCACCGAGGAAGTTGAGGAGCTTGGTCCCGCGGTCCGCGCTCTCCCGCGCGGCGAGCAGCTCCGGACGCTCGTCGATGAACGACGTGGACAGGTGGCCCGCGACGAACTCGGCGTCCTCGAGCACCGCCTGCAGGAACGGGATGTTCGTCCGGATGCCTCGGATGCGGAACTCCGCGAGGGCCCGGCGCGCTCGGCGCACCGCCGTCGGGTAGTCCCGCCCGCGGCAGGTGAGCTTGACGAGCATCGAGTCGAAGTGGCCGGAGATCTCCGAACCAGCGGTCGCGGTGGCCCCGTCGAGGCGCACACCGGCGCCGCCCGGGGAGCGGTAGGCGACGATCCGGCCCGTGTCGGGGCGGAACCCGTTGGACGGGTCCTCCGTCGTGATCCGGGTCTGCAGGGCGGCGCCGTTGACGCGCACGTCCTCCTGACGGATGCCGAGGTCCTCGAGGGTCTCCCCCGCCGCGATGCGCATCTGGGAGGACACGAGGTCGATGTCGGTGACCTCCTCGGTCACCGTGTGCTCCACCTGGATGCGGGGGTTCATCTCGATGAACACGTGCTGGCCGGCGCGCTCCCCCACGGTGTCGAGGAGGAACTCGACGGTACCCGCGTTCTGGTAGCCGATCGACTTCGCGAACTTCACCGCGTCCGCGCACAGCGCGTCGCGGATCGCCGGGTCGAGGTCCGGCGCCGGGGCGATCTCGATGACCTTCTGGTGGCGACGCTGCACGGAGCAGTCACGCTCGAAGAGGTGGACGACGTTGCCCTGGCCGTCAGCGAGGATCTGCACCTCGATGTGCCGCGGCCGCAGGACGGCTGCCTCGAGGAACATCGTCGGGTCGCCGAACGCACTGTCGGCCTCGCGCATCGCGGCAGCCAGCGCCGCAGGAAGGTCCTCGCGGTTGTCGACGCGGCGCATCCCCCGGCCGCCACCCCCCGCGACAGCCTTCGCGAAGATGGGGAAACCCACCTCGTCCGCGGCCGCGATGAGCTCGTCGATGTCCGCCGACGGCTTGCTCGAGGCGAGGACCGGGATCCCGGCCTCACGGGCGGCCTGCAGGGCTCGAACCTTGTTCCCGGCGAGCTCGAGGACCTCGGCGGGCGGGCCCACGAACGTCAGGCCCGCCTCGACGCACGCCCGAGCGAGGTCCGGGTTCTCCGAGAGGAAGCCGTACCCGGGGTAGACGGCGTCGGCACCGGCGTCCTTGGCGACGCGGATGATCTCCTCGATGTTGAGGTACGCGCGGACGGGATGCCCGGCCTCACCGATGAGATAAGCCTCGTCCGCCTTGAGACGGTGCTCGGAATTGCGGTCCTCCTTGGGGAAGACCGCAACCGTCCGCGCCCCCATCTCGTACGCAGCACGGAACGCCCGCACGGCGATCTCTGCCCTGTTGGCAACCAGAACCTTCGAGAACACCCAGCACCTCATCACTCGTCGTGTCCGGCCAGGACCGGCCTCTTCGCCCGGCCCGGGACGGTGCAACATCGAACCCGCCGCCCCGCGCACGGTGGCGTACGCGGAAGTCGCCTGCGATCTTCCCACGCCGGGCGAGATTCCTCCTCGGATCATCCACGTATCGGTCGTCGGGGACTTGTGGGATTGCGCACATGGAGGCACTAAGGTTCGGCGGGTGGCGATCCTCGGTGTCTGCAGTCTCAAGGGAGGCGTCGGCAAGACGTCGGTGACGCTCGGCCTGGCCTCCGCCGCGATCGCCGCGGGATATCGCACGCTCGTCGTCGATCTCGACCCCCAGGCCGACAGCACGCTCGCGCTCGGCGTGACGGGGGCCGCTGCGCAGGACGTCGCCGCCGTCCTCGACAACCCCGCCGGGTACGTGCTCGAGTCGGCCCTCGCGGCCTCGGCGTGGGAACCCGATCTCCTCGAGGTGGTCGTCGGGTCGGCGGAGTCTGCGCGTCACGACGGTCCGACGCACGGACACCGGACGGGGCGGCTCGCGACTGCTCTCGCGACGGTCACCGGCTACGACCTCGTCCTCGTCGACTGCCCACCCTCGTTGGGGGGTCTCACCCGGCAGGGCCTCACCGCGTGCGAGCGTGCCCTCGTCGTCTCCGAACCCGGGCTCTTCTCCGTGACGGCGGCGTCGCGGGCGTTCCACGGGATCGACGACCTGCGCAAGGGACCAGCACCCGGCCTGCAGCCGCTGGGCGTGGTCATCAACCGGGTGCGGGCACGCTCGAGCGAGCAGGCCTTCCGCCAGGCGGAGCTGGAGACGATGTTCGGTCCGCTCGTGCTGGCTCCGGCCATCCCCGAGCGCGCCGCGCTGCAGCAGTCACAAGGAGCGGGCCGCGCCATCCACGACTGGCCGGGCCACGCGGCTGCGGAGCTCGCCACCATCTTCGACGCGCTCCTCGCCCGGGCGATGCGCGCGATGGGCGTGGGGTAGGTCAGCCCGCCGAGCGCGACTGGCGACGCAGCGCGAGCTCGTCCGGGGCTCCCGGCACCGTGTCCGGGGTGACGGAGCCGTCCGCCCCGAGCCGCTCGCGCGGGAGGGAGGCGAGCGTCCCCTCGACCTCTCGCCACACGCGGCCGACGGCGATCCCGAAGACCCCCTGGCCTCCCTGCACGAGGTCGATGACCTCGTCCGCGGACGTGCACTCGTACACCGACGCACCATCGCTCATGAGAGTGATCTGCGCGAGGTCCTCGACCCCACGTTCCCGCAGGTGGACGACAGCCGAACGGATCTGCTGCAGCGAGACGCCGGTGTCGAGCAGACGCTTGACCACCTTGAGGACGAGGATGTCGCGGAAGCTGTAGAGACGGTGCGTGCCGGATCCGCTGGCGGTCCGCACGGTCGGTTCGACGAGGCCGGTGCGCGCCCAGTAGTCGAGCTGCCGATAGGTGATGCCTGCGGCACGGCAGGCCGTCGGGCCGCGATATCCGATCGACGCGTCGAGGTTCGGCAGGTCGTCACCGAAGAGCAGGCCCTGCGTCCGCGCTCCCCGTGGGAACCCGGTGTCATCGCTACCGCTCACTCTTGCCTCCTCTGAAGCATCACCACGGGACCGTGGCACTCGCCCGGCGGCACGTGCGTCTACCTCCATGGTGACACGCGGCTCTCGGGCTGCCAGCGAACGATGAGCACCGGTCGTGCGGAGTGCTCGTGCGGCCCGGTCGGGCCAGCGAGGTTGGCGGGTCACACGCTAGGGGTCGGCCCCTCCGCGGTCAACGACCGCGGCCTCGCGGGATCCGGCGTGTCGCACCACCGACGTCGGACCCTCGACCCGGGCGTCCATCAGGGGGTGAAGTCTTCCGGAGTCACCCCGTCGAGGAACGCCCGGAACCTCTCGAGCTCCTCCACGTCGGGATCGGAGACCACCTCGAGGCCGACGAGTCCGACGACCTCGGCCGAGCAGAGCACCATGGCGTTCTGGCGGACGGCCAGAGCGATCGCGTCCGAGGCGCGAGAGTCGATCCGCGCTCCTGTGCTCAGCACGAGCTCGGCATGGAAGATGCCGTCGTGCAGCGCGACGATCTCCACATGGTCGAGGGTGACGCCCACGGCGTCGAGGACAGCACAGATGACGTCATGCGGCGTCGGGCGCGGAGCCGGGACGCCGGACTGCCCGAGTGCGATCGCCCCGGCCTCGCGTGGACCCACGACGATCGGCACGACGAGCTCCGCGTCCGCGTCGAGAAGCAGGACGACGATCTCCTCGTTGGCTGCACGACGGCGCACTCCCAGCACGTCTACGGGAACCATGGGGACGTCGTCGGACATGTCTCCACCGTACGGCCAAAGCGGACGACCGTCAGGTGGTGAGGTCCGCGACCCCCTGGCGCACCCACGCCGTGTGCAGCTGGGCGCACATCTCACCCAGCTCTGCCGCCGTGACGGAGGCACGGGCGCGGGCGGACGTCGTGTGCTGACCGCGCAACGGAGCGATGGCCTGGTCGACGAGCGAGACCTGCCTGTCCGCTGCAGAACGCAACGACCGCAGGTGCCGGGAGCCGATCCCGTGCTCGGCGAGACCAGCGGCGAGGACCGCGACCTGCCGGGCCGACGCGTCGAACTGACCGTCCGGTCCGGGCCGGAGGATGCCCGCGTCGACGAGCTCCTCGACGACGCCGACGTCCACGCCCGCGTCGTGCGCCAGCGTGGCGAGCGTCATCGACGAGGGAACGACGGCTGCCGGCTCACCGTCCCGGGTCACCAGGCGCGGGATGAGCGGCTGATCGCTTCCCGTGACCCCCGCGTCCAGCGCGGCGAGCTTGTCCTTGATGACCTTGAGCGGGAGGTAACGGTCACGCTGCTCGACGAGGACGAATCGAAGCCGCTCGATGTCCGCGGCGCTGTACTGCCGATAGCCCGCGGCAGTCCGCACGGGCTGCACGAGACCCTGCTCCTCGAGGAAGCGGAGCTTCGAGTGGCTCACCGCGGGGAACTCGACCTTGAGGCTGTTGAGCACGTCGGAGATGCGCATCGACGGCGTGCGTGAGATCCCCTGGGGCCACGTCTCCCGCTCGCCGTCCGCACGCACCGGGTCAGCAGCTCGCGGCTCAGAGCTCACGGAGGACCGCGACTCCTCACGGACCGCGGCGACGAGATCGGCGTGTCGAGAAGGACGCGCTGCGCTCACTGGCCTGCCTGCGCCTGGCCGGACTCCGACCGGGACCGGGGGCTCGGGTAGTACCGCATGCGGTACTTGCCGATCTGCACCTCGTCGTTCGCGTGCAGGACGACGGACTCGATGCGGTTGCGGTTGACGTACGTCCCGTTGAGCGACCCGACGTCACGCACGACGAAGTCCTCGCCCTCGCGGACGAACTCCGCGTGCTTGCGGGAGACCGTCACGTCGTCGAGGAAGATGTCCGAACGCTCGCTGCGACCCGCAAGGGTGCGGTCCGCATCGAGCAGGAACCGCGACCCGCCACTGTTCATGATGAGCAACGCGGAGGTCGGCGGCAGCGCCGCGACGGCCGCCTGCTGCTCCGCGCTGAGCCCGACGCCGGGCGCGTCGTCGAACCGCAGCGCCGTGCCGAAGCTGATGGTCGTGTCGCTGAACCCGTGCGGCGCCCCAGGACCAGCGGCGGCCGACCTCTCGTCGGGGGTGTCGTTGATGCTCCTCATGCCGCCTCCTAGAACGTTCGCACGCCGGGCATCATCGACCCGCCGGTCCATCGGCTTCCGTTGCGCACCACCATAGTTCGTCATCGGGTGTTTTCTGAACCGCCTCGCCGACCTCTGTGCACCGAACCGGCTGGTCAGCAGGCCGCGGGGCGGCTCGACAGCACGGCACGGGCCGCGGCCACGGATCGGTGCGGTGCGCGTCAGTCGTTCTCGACGGGCGTCGCGAACTCCGGCTCGACCGGCGTGCGCACGGACAGGATCTCGACCTGCTCGCGCTGCTTGATGCGTGTCTCGCCGCCCTTGCTCCGGATCGTCGCCATCGCACCTCCCGGGATCTCCACCGCAGGCTCCAGGGTGGAAGGATCACCGATGACCGACCACGTGTACGGCTGGTCGACGGTCTCGCCGTCGATGACGATGCCGTCACCGGCGTCCGCGAAGTAGCTCGTGGTGACCATGCGGATGCCGTTGACCTCGATGGCCTCCGCGCCCGCGTTGCGGAGCTCCTCGAGAACGTTGAACAGCTGCGCCGCCCGGATCGGCTCGCCGTCCTCGCGGATCGTGATCTCGATCCCGGGCCCCTGCGCGGGCAGCCGCCCGGACAAGATGCCCTGCGTGATCGCCGTCTGCTCGGCGAGCTCAAGAGCTGCCTGCTGGGAGTCGCTGCCCGAGCGCAGCTCGAACTCGGTGTCGCGCAGCTCCGTGGCCTCCTTCGAGAGCTCCTCGGACCGGCGTGTCACGTCGTCGAGGATCCGCACGAGGTCCGACTGGCGCAGGTTCGCGAACTCGTCCTGGCTCGTCTGGCGCAGCTGCACGACGAGGGCGAAGCCCAGCACGGCGCAGAGCAGCGCGGCGAGGATCTGGGCACGGCTCGCCCGCGGCCGCAGGACGCCCCGCAGCCGCCGCCATGCGGATTCCGGCTCGCCCGTCATGCTTTGAACAGGTGGCGGCGGATCGAGGCCGCGTTGGAGAAGATCCGGATGCCCAGGACCACGACGACGCCCGTGGAGAGCTGACTCCCGACACCGAGCTGGTCACCGAGGAACACGATGAGGGCAGCGACGACGACGTTCGACAGGAACGAGACAAGGAAGACCTTGTCGTCGAACAGTCCGTCGAGCAGTGCCCGCAGACCACCGAAGAGCGCGTCCAGGGCAGCGACCACAGCGATGGGCAGGTACGGCTGGAGATAGACCGGGACGGTCGGCTCGAGGAACAGCCCCACCGCCACCCCGATGATCAGTCCGAGGACCGGTATCACTGTGCACTCCCCCGCAACGTCGGATTCACGGTCAATTATCCCCGCCCGCGACCTGTGCGTAGAACAGTACCGTCGCGCTGCCCGCAGGAAGAGTGAGCTCGTCGCTCGGCGAGACCTTCGTCGTGATGCCGAACCCGCCGCGCAACGCTTCCATCTGTGTCGCCGCCGTCGACCTCGCATACCCCGTCTCGAGCGCGTTGCGGTCCCCCACGGCGGTGATCTCGTAGGGCGAGCTCACCCCCACGAGGTCGACGAGGATGACCTGGCCAGCGCTGCGGATCGCGGTCGTCGGCGTCAGACGGTGCCCGTCGACGGCAACGGCCTCGGCGCCGCTGGCCCAGAGCGCGTTGACGACCTGCTGGAGGTCCTGGTCCTGGACGTAACCGCGGGGGTCGTCGACGGCGTCCGGGCCGTCGTTGACGGTGACCGTGAGTCCCGGTCCTGTGACGGCGACGCTGCCCGTCGCGAGGGCGTCGCGTTCGAGGAGCTCGAGGAGCTCTGGGTCCTGCGTGGCGAGCACTGCGGCCTGCAGCGAGTCGATCTCAGCGCGGAGCTGGGCGTTGCGCGCGCTCGTGGCCTCGACCTCGGTGCGACGCTCGACGATCTCCTGCTCGAGCAGGGTCCGCGCGGCGAGCACGGAGGGCTGTGGTGCGCGGAGCTGGACGGCAGCGCTGGCTGTCGCGAACCCGAGAACCACCGCCAGCGCGAGCAGGCCCGCGGCCGCTGCCCGGGACCGGGGGGCGTCACCGCCCCGGGCGCGGCGCCGCGCGGCGTGCGCGTAGCTCGGGTCGAGAGGGCGGAGCATGACCTCGTTGAGCAAGGTCATCGACGCGTCGACGGGGGGCCGCGACCCCTGCGGCTCCTGCGGCTCCTGCGCGCTCCGTCGTCCCTCGCTCACGGTGTGCTCGCTCACGGCGTGATCGCCGGCTCACGCAGCAGCGGGAGCGCCTGCTGGACGTACAACGCGCCCGCATACCAGTAGAGGCCGACCCCCCACAGCGCGAAGGCCCATCCCAGCACGGACGCGACGACGCCCACCGCGCCGGTCGACTCCGCCAGCAGCAGGAGCGGGAAGGCGTACAGCAGGGCGAACGTCGCGGCCTTACCGACGATGTTCACCGGGAGCGGGCCGTGCCCGCGACGGGCGAGCCCCGGCGCCAGCGCGAGCAGGAGAAGGTCGCGCGAGACGATGACCACGACGAGCCACACCGGGACGATGTCCCGCCAGGCGAGCGCCACGAGGGTGACGAGGATGAAGAGGCGGTCCGCAGCCGGGTCGAGCATCTGCCCGAGCCGCGACACCTGATCGAGGCGACGCGCCGCGACGCCGTCGAGCCAGTCCGTGAACCCGGACACCGCCAGCACGACGAGGGCCCACACGTCGTGCCCCTGGACGATGAGGACCGCGAAGACGGGGACGAGCGCGAGGCGCAGGAGGCTGATGACGTTCGGGACTGTCAGGACACGGCTGCTCACGTGCTGCACTGGCGCCACGCCCGACCTCACATCTGTCGTCCCGGTCCCCCGTGGGGAGATCACGCCCATCTTAGGCCGGGACGTGCGGGGGGCGGCACGAGGAGTGCGTGGCGCGCCTGTGTTCCAGGTCACCAGGGGGGTGCTCGCGTCGGGGGACGGGGCGCGCTAGGCTTGCACAACTCCACGGAGTTTGTCGCAAGTCCCGCGTGTACGTGTGTCAGTGGCCGCCAGCGGCCCAGTGTGTGTTTTCGGGATAGCGACGCCGGATCGACCCAGCACGAGGGTCGACCACCGCTCCACCAACACCACTGAATGGTTGGCTTCTTCATGACGTCTTCGGACATCTCTGTGCCCACGCACGCCCTCAGCACGCCCGTCGAGACCGCCGCACCCGTGGCCACCCCGGAGCTTGCTCCCGCGGTGACGTTCGCGGACCTCGGCCTTCCGGCCCCGCTCCTCCAGGCCGTTCTCGACCTCGGGTTCACCACGCCGTCGCTCATCCAGGAGCAGGCCATCCCGGCCCTCCTCGCCGGCAACGACATCACCGGTGTCGCCCAGACCGGTACCGGCAAGACGGCAGCCTTCGGCCTCCCGATGCTCGCCGCCATCGACCCGAACCTCCGTCAGACGCAGGCACTCGTCCTCGCGCCGACGCGTGAGCTCGCGATGCAGGTGGCCGAGGCGATCGAGTCGTTCGCCAAGCACCTCCCCGGCCTCGAGGTCGTCCCCGTCTACGGCGGCGCGCCCTACCAGACCCAGGTCCGTTCCCTCCAGCGCGGTGCGCAGGTCGTCGTCGGAACGCCCGGTCGCGTCATCGACCACCTCGAGCGCGGCACCCTCAAGCTCGAGGGCATCCGCTTCCTCGTCCTCGACGAGGCGGACGAGATGCTGCGGATGGGCTTCGCCGAGGACGTCGAGAAGGTCTTCGGCGCGGCGCCGGTCGAGCGCCAGGTCGCCCTGTTCTCGGCGACCATGCCGCCCCAGATCCGCCGCGTCGCCCAGCACCACCTGCGTCAGCCGATCGAGATCGCCGTCTCGCGTCAGTCCTCCACCGTCACGGCCGTCACGCAGCAGTTCGCCGTCGTGCCGTTCCGTCACAAGATCGGGTCGCTCGTCCGCGTGCTGGCGACGTCCGACGCCGACGCTGCGATCGTCTTCTGCCGCACCCGTGGCGCAGCGGAAGAGGTGGGCAGCGCGCTCATCGAGCGCGGGATCTCCGCCGCGACGATCTCTGGTGACGTGGCACAGAAGGACCGCGAGAAGATCGTCGAGCGCCTGCGTGCTGGTTCGCTCGACGTCCTCGTCGCGACGGACGTCGCTGCGCGTGGTCTCGACGTCGACCGCCTCGGGCTCGTCGTGAACTTCGACATCCCGGGCGAGCCCGAGGCGTACGTGCACCGCATCGGCCGCACCGGCCGCGCCGGGCGCACCGGCGTCGCACTGTCCTTCGTCACGCCGAGCGAGCGTGGTCGCCTCAAGTCGATCGAGCGGACGATCCGTCAGCAGCTCGTCGAGATCGAGATCCCCTCCCCCGCCGACGTCTCCGCCTACAAGGTCCGCAGCGCACTGAGCAAGGTGACCGAGCGCCTCGAGGCCGGCCGTCTGTCGATGTACCGCGACCTCGTCCGCGAGTTCGTCGAGGCCAACGGCACGGACCCGATGGAGCTCGCCGCCGTGCTCGCGGCCCTGTCCGTCGGTGACGACGGCCCCAAGGCACGTGCCGAGGAGGAGCTCTTCGAGGCGCAGCGCGCCGAGGCCCGCGACACCCGCAAGCGGGACATGGAGCGGGGCAACGACCGTGACCGCGGTCCCCGCCGCGACAACGACTCGCGCGCACCGCGGGGCGCTCGTCGCGACGTCGCCGGGACGCGGTACCGCCTCGCGGTGGGCCACACGCACGGCGCCCAGCCGAGCGGGATCGTCGGCGCGCTGACGAACGAGGGCGGCCTCGCCGGGAAGGACCTCGGCAAGATCGACATCTTCCCGAGCTTCTCGCTCGTCGACATCGCCGCCCCGCTCGACACCGCCACGATGGACCGCATCTCGCGGGCACGTGTCGCCGGCAAGGCGCTGCGGATCACCGTCGACGAGGGTGGGCCCGTCTCCCGCGCCCCGCGCGCCGGCGGCCGGGACTCCGGACCCAGCTCGTCCTTCTCGGGCCCGCGGAACAGCGCGCCGTCGACGCGCCGTGACGACCGCAAGCCGCGTACGCACGCCGCGTACTGAGCACCGAGAGCTCGACGCACGACCCGACGCTCGTCGGTAGACCACGCACGACGCCCGGCCGGGATCACCTGGCCGGGCGTCGTGCGTGTGCCGTCGACGCCCGGACGACGAGCGTCGTGGCGAGCTCGAAGTGGTGGGTCTCCGGACGCGTGCCGTCAGCGATGTTCAGCAAGGTCTGCACCGCCTGGCGGCCCATCTCCCGCATGGGCTGGCGTACCGTCGTCAGCTGCGGGAAGGTCCAGACCGCGAGCGGTGTGTCGTCGAAGCCGACGATGCTCAGGTCCTCCGGCAGGCGCATCCCGCGTTTGTGCGCTGCCTCCATGACTCCGAGCGCGGACGTGTCCGAGCCCGTGACGATGGCTGTCGGCGGCTCGGGCAGGTCGAGCAGGGCCTCACCCATGGCTCGTCCGTCCTCGTAGCTGAACCCCTCGTGGCGGACGAGCGCGCGGTCCACGTCCTGACCCCACGTCGTCAACGCCGCCATGTGCCCGTGCAGCCGGTGCCCGCCGGGGCGCGACTCGGGCCGCCCGCCGGCGAAGCCGATCCGGCGGTGCCCGAGCTCGAGCAGGTGCTCGGTCGCCTGCATGCCCCCGGCCCAGTTGGTCGCGCTGACGCTGATGATCCCCTCGGTCGACTCCGACCCGGTGCTCACCGGGTCGATGACGACGAGCTGGAGGCCCGCGTCCGCGCACGCCTGCACCTGCGCGCGGGTCAGCGCGGTCGTCACCCCGATGACGCCCACGTGCCCCTGACGTGCCAGCGACCGGAACCATTCGGGGCGCAGCTCCCCGATCCCGGTCTCGCCGCTCACGTCCGTGCCGCGCGCTCCGGGAACGTGGGTGACGACGATGTCCACGTCCTGTTCCGCTCCGGCGCTCAGCAGACCCGACAGCACCTGCGCCGCGTACGGGTCGACGACGGCCGAGAAGACGACCGAGACGGACCGCCGGTGCTGCGCGACGCGGCTGCCGGTGGTCGGGGCGTAGTCGAGCTCAGCGATGGCGACCAGAACCCGCTCGCGGGTGGCGGCTGCGACGTCGCGGCGCCCGTTGAGGACCTTGGAGGCGGTCGCCTTGGAGACCCCGGCGGCCCGGGCCACGGCGTCGAGCGTGGGGCGAGAGGTGCGCTGCGTCATGCGAGGACTCGTCTCTCCGGCGGGCGAGGAAGTATCGAAACATTTTCAGGCACAGTCTACGAGTGCCACGGTGCAGGCTACGCCCTTTCGCGTAGTTGACCCGCCGCACCCGGGCGCCTAGTCTCAAAGCCGGACGACGCCATGAGTCGAAACAGATTCGGCACCGGCCCGACGACGGGCTCCTGGCCGCCGCCTCCATCCGTCAACGTCGACACCGGGAGCCGCATGAGCAGTCGTCGAGTCCCCGGACGCCGCCGCGCAGACCCCACCGAGGTGGGCCCTCGTCTCCACTGACCGCAGCCCGCGCCGAATCCCCGCCTGCCCGACAGACTCAGCACCACCCCCGCACGCGACCACCGGAGTGATCACCATCAGCGACCTCGACCCCGCCTTCCCCAGCGCCGAGTGGCCCATCGCGGCCGCGATGCTGCCGTTCCCGTCCGCGCAGGACGCCACCGCCGACACCTGGCACGACCACCTCGCCGAGGTCGCGTTCGAGGGATTCACCGAGGTCGACGTGACGGACTCCTGGGTCCGCGTCGGTGACCTGGAGCCCTCTCGGCTCACCGAGCTGGCCGACGTGCTGCGCCACACGGGCCTGCGCCCCGAAGCGGTCTCAGCGATCCGCCGCAGCGTCATCGACCCCGAGACCGGCGACGACAACCTCGCCTACTCGCACCGCACGATCGATGCCGCAGCCGAGCTCGGCTGCTCCGTCGTGAGCGTCGGCCTGCACCGACCGCTCACCGCTGCCCAGCGTGAGGTGCTGTGGTTCTGGACGATCGACGGGCCGCGCGACGACGACTCCGCCGAGACCTGGCAGCTCGCGGTGACCCGTCTGCGTGAGCTCGGCGAGCACGCCGCCGACGCCGGCGTCGCGCTGTCCCTCGAGATGTACGAGGACACGCTCCTGGGCTCCGCGCAGTCCGCGGTGCGCCTCGTCAACGACATCGCGCACCCGTCCGTCGGCCTCAACCCCGACCTCGGCAACCTCTTCCGTCTGCACCGCGACATCGAGGGCTTCGCCGCAGCGGTCGAGGCCTGCCTGCCCGTCTCGAACTACTGGCACGTGAAGAACTACCACCGCGACACCGACCCGTCGGGCGCGGTCGTCGCCGTCCCGGCCCCGATGTACGCGGGATCGATGAACTACCGGCAGGCGATCAAGACGGCGCTCGACGTCGGGTTCTCCGGGGCATTCTGTGTCGAGCACTACGGCGGCGACGGCCTGTCCGTCATGGCCGAGAACCGCACCTACCTGCGCAAGATCCTCGCCGTCGCCACCGGTGAGGTCGCCCGGGCCAGCCGCGCGGGCGAGCAGGTCACGTTCGCCGGAGGTGCCCGATGAGCGCCCGCGTCGCGGTCCTCGGCCTCGGTGCGATGGGCCTGCCCATGGCCACGCACCTCGCCCGCACGTACGACGTCGTCGCGTTCGACATCAGCGCCGAGCGCCTGCGGCTCGCGCAGGCGGCGGGCGTGAGCCCCGCCGACTCCCCCGCGCAGGCCTGCAGCGACGCCGACGTCGTCCTCATCGGGGTCCGGGACGCCGCCCAGCTCGAGCAGGCCCTGTTCGGCGACGCCGGTGCAGCGCAGACGCTGCCTGCCGGCGCCGTCGTCGTGCTCACCTCGACGGTCGGCGTCGACGCCGCTCGCGCCGCCGAGGCCCGCCTGGCCGTGGGCGGGGTGCACCTCGTGGACGCGCCCGTCAGCGGTGGCCCCGTCCGCGCCGGACAGGGAGACCTGCTCATCATGGTCGGCGCGCCCGACGAGGCCGTGGACCGCGCCCGCGCGGTGCTCGGGTCGCTCGCGTCGACCCTCACGGTCGCCGGCGCCCGGGTGGGCGACGGACAGATGCTCAAGACCGTCAACCAGCTGCTGTGCGGCATCCACACCGCTGCCGCGGCGGAGGCGCTCGCCCTCGCGCACGCCCTGGGGCTCGACCTCGACGCGACGATCGAGGTGCTCGGCAAGGGGGCCGCTGCGTCGTTCATGCTCGCCGACCGCGGTCCGCGCATCGCGCAGCAGCTCACCGGCCAGCGGCCGGAGCTCCGCTCCCGCCTCGACGTCATCTCCAAGGACATGGGCATCGTCGCGCGCCTCGCCCGGGAGGCGCACGTGGCCACCCCGGTCGCGTCCGCCGCCGAACAGCTCTACCTGCTCGGCGAGGCACGCGGGCTCGCGGCGTCCGACGACTCCATCATCGCGACCACGCTGTCCGCCCCGGTCGCGGTGGACCCCACCGCGACCACGGAGGGCCGGTCATGAGCGTCCTGTCGAACGACCCGGCGCAGTTCGCGGACGAGGCGCTGCGCGGGTTCGCCGACGCCTACTCGGACGTCGTCACGCTCGTCCCCGGCGGCGTCGTCCGGGCAACCGCCACCCCGTCGGGCAAGGTCGCCGTCGTCGTCGGTGGAGGCTCGGGGCACTACCCCGCGTTCAGCGGGCTCGTCGGACCCGGGTTCGCCGACGGCGCCGTCGTGGGCAACATCTTCACGTCACCGTCGGCCGACGACGCCGCCTCGGTCGCCCGCAGTGCCGCGTCCGACGCCGGCGTGCTCATGCTCACCGGCAACTACGCCGGGGACGTCATGAACTTCGGCCTCGCGCAGCGACGCCTCACCGGCGAGGGCATCGACGCGCGCTACCTCGTCGTCACCGACGACATCGCCAGCGCACCGGCCGGCCAGGAGGACAAGCGCCGCGGGATCGCCGGCGACCTCACGGTCTTCAAGGTGGCCGCGGCCGCCGCGGAGGCCGGGTACGACCTCGACGAGGTCGAGCGGGCGGCCCAGCACGCGAACGCGCGCACCCGCACGCTCGGCGTCGCCTTCGACGGGTGCACGTTGCCCGGGGCCGACGAGCCCCTGTTCACCGTCGCGGAGGGCTCGATGGGCCTCGGTGTCGGCATCCACGGCGAGCCCGGCATCGGCGAGAGCCCCATGCCGACCGCGGCGGAGCTGGCCGCGGTGCTCGTCGAGCGCGTGCTCGCCGAGGCGCCGGAGCCCGGCCCCGCGCGCGCCGCCGTCGTGCTCAACGGACTCGGTCGCACGAAGTACGAGGAGCTGTTCGTCGTCTGGTCCACCGTCGCGCCGCTGCTGCGCGAGGCGGGCGTGACGATCGTCGCGCCCGACGTCGGCGAGCTCGTGACGAGCCTCGACATGGCGGGCTGCTCCCTCACGCTCATGTGGCTCGACGACGAGCTCGAGCAGCTGTGGACGGCACCCGCCGCGGCACCCGCGTACCGCAAGGGCCGGGTGACGGACGTCGCCGGACGCGGACCTGTGCGGGACGAGGCGGACGCAGTGGCCGCAGCCGCGCCGCCAGCCGCCGCCGTCGTGCCCGCCAGCGAGGACGGCCGCGCGCACGCCGTCGCCCTCCTCGCGGGGATGGACCGCGCCGTGACCGCGCTGGCGGACGCCGAGACGACGCTCGGTCGGCTGGACTCCTTCGCCGGCGACGGTGACCACGGCCGCGGGATGGTGCGGGGCAGCTCCGCTGCGCTCGCCGCCGCACGCGAGGTCGTCGAGGCGGGCGGTGCCCCCGGGGAGATGCTCACCCGCGCCGGACAGGCATGGTCGAGCCGCGCGGGTGGCACGTCCGGCGTCCTGTGGGGCGCCATGCTCGAGGCCGCGGCAGCCGTCGTCCCCGACGACGCCGCGACGTGGAGACGGTGGGACACCGACGCAGCCGGTGTCCTCGCCGACGCCGTGGGCGCGGCGATCGACGCGATGCGCACGCTCGGCAAGGCGGAGCCCGGCGACAAGACGATGCTCGACGCCCTCGGACCGTTCCACGAGGCGCTCGTCGCCAGCGCGACCGGCGCACCGGGCGGCGACGTCAGCTCCACGTGGTCGGATGCCGCCGCGCGTGCCACACAGGCCGCGGAGGCCACCGCTGCGCTGCGTCCCCGGCTCGGTCGGGCCCGCCCGCTCGCAGAGCAGAGCGTCGGCCACCCCGACCCCGGTGCCGTCTCGTTGGCCCTCATCGCGACCGCGGTGACGAGCACGTCGGGCAGCGACCCCCGATCCACCACCCCCCAGGAGGACGCATGACCGACAAGCTCCGGATCGTCGTCGGCAGTGACGACGCCGGCCTCACCCTCAAGGACCTCATCAAGGCCGCCCTGGAGAACGACGACCGCGTCGAGGTCGTGGCGGACGTCGGCGTGCAGGCGGACGAGGAGACGGCGTACCCGCACGTCGCCGTCTCCGCGGCACGCCAGGTGGCCGCCGGTGACGCCGACCGCGCGCTGCTCGTGTGCGGCACGGGCCTGGGCGTCGCGATCGCCGCGAACAAGGTCCCCGGCGTCCGCGCGGTGACCGCGCACGACAGCTATTCCGTCGAGCGCGCGGTGCTCTCCAACGACGCGCAGGTGCTGTGCCTCGGCCAGCGTGTCATCGGCACCGAGCTCGCGTTGCGCCTCGTGAAGGAGTGGGTCGGGTACCGCTTCGACACGGCGTCCGCGTCAGCCGCCAAGGTCGCCGCGATCGGCGAGTACGAGACCGGGGCCCCCGACTCCGGGTCCACGGGCGCCTGCTGACCGTCGGTTCACGCTGAGCACCCGGCGGCGCCTCGTCGCCGGGTGCTCAGCGGACAGGTTCGCGTCCCTCGCCGTGCGCGGCGACGAGGGTCGCGAGCCGCTCCGCCTCCCGGGACGCCCGCGCCCCGTCGGCACGCTGGACGGCCATGACCGCGCACGTGCTGCCGTCCGCGAGCTCGAGCAGCACCCACGGATCGCCCTCCCCGAAGACGACGCCGAGGATCTGCGGCCAGGCCAACGTGCGCGCCCGCACCGGGTTGCGCACCCGGATCCCCGTCGTGTCGACGTCGGCACGCACGGTCGCGAGGCGCCACAGGATCGTGCCCACGACGGCGACGAAGAGCACCATGCTCACGACGGTGCCGCGCGTGTAGCCGACGTCGTCCCCGGGGGCGACCCAGAGCAGGACCGCCAGCCCGCACACCGCGAGTGCGAGGACGGCGAGGCCCACGACGCGCACGAAGCGCGGCCGGAAGGGCTCGTACAGGTGCTCGACGCTCACGCGTGGGCGCCCCTCGCTCGCGAGGTCATCCCGGCTCGCCCTCTCCTCGTGGCGGTTGGAGTGTCAGATGCGGCAGGCGTGGATCGACGTGACGAGGATCGCGCGGGCTCCCACGTCGTAGAGGGCGTCCATGACCTTGTTCGTGTCCGCACGCCGGACCATGGCGCGGACGGCGGCCCAGTCGCGGTCGTGCAGCGGAGAGACGGTCGGGGACTCGAGGCCGGGCGTGATCGCGACCGCGGCGTCGACGAGCTCGACGGGCACGTCGTAGTCCATGAGCACGTACGAGCGCGCGGTGAGCACGCCCTGGAGGCGCCGCGTGAGGGTCTCCAGACCGGCGGGGACGTCGGCGTCGCGGCGGCGGATGAGCACCGCCTCGGACTCGAGGATCGGGTCGCCGAAGATCTCGAGGCCCGCGGCCTTGAGCGTGGTCCCGGTCTCGACGACGTCCGCGATGACCTCCGCGACCCCGAGCTTCACGGAGCTCTCCACCGCGCCGTCGAGGTGCACGATCGCCGCGGGGGTCACACCCTGCTCGGCGAGGTAGGAGCCCACGAGGACCGAGTAGGACGTGGCGACCCGACGACCGTCGATCTGCGCGACCTCGGTGATCGATCCCGTCGGCGCCGCGAAGCGGAACGTGGACCGGGCGAACCCGAGCGGCAGGTGCTCCTCGGCGGCCGCCCCGGAGTCGAGCATGAGGTCCCGGCCGGTGATCCCCGCGTCGACCGTCCCGGCACCGACGTAGACGGCGACGTCACGGGGGCGCAGGAAGAAGAACTCGACGTCGTTGTCCGGGTCGGCGAGCACGAGCTCGCGTGTGTCACGGCGCTGACGGTAGCCCGCCTCACGCAGCATCTCGGACGCCGGTTCGGACAGTGAGCCCTTGTTGGGGACGGCAATGCGGAGCACAGGATCCTCGCGATCAGTGATGAGTGTGGGCGCCCGACGGCACCGCGTCAGAGGTAGGAGTAGACGTCCTCGAGGCTGATGCCCTTGGCGACCATGAGGACCTGCAGGTGGTACAGGAGCTGCGAGATCTCTTCGGCAGCCTCCGCGTCGCTCTGGAACTCGGCGGCCATCCAGACCTCGGCCGCCTCCTCGACGATCTTCTTGCCGATGGCATGGACGCCGGCGTCGAGCTGGGCGACGGTGCCGGACCCGGCGGGGCGCTCCACGGACTTGGCGGTGAGCTCTGCGAACAACTCCTCGAACGTCTTCACCGGGCAAGCCTAGTCGCCGACGCAGGTCCGACGGCACGCCTGACCACGGCGACGACCGGTCGCACCGTGCGGACGCTCCTCATGCGCGGAGCCCGCGCAGCGCGAGGACCGTCGCGATCGCGGCCTCGACGGCCTCGGCTCCCTTGTCCTCGCGCGATCCCTCGAGCCCGGCGCGGTCGATCGCCTGGTGCTCCTCGTCGACGGTGAGGACACCGAACCCGACCGGGACGCCCGTGCGGACAGCGACCTCCGTGAGGCCCATCGTCGCGGCCTGGCAGACGAACTCGAAGTGCGGCGTCCCACCGCGCACGACGACGCCGAGCGCCACGACGGCGTCCACTCCGGCGGTCGTCGCGGCCACCTGAGCCGCGACGGGCAGCTCGAACGAGCCGGGCACGCGGATCTCCGTGACGTCCGTGACGTTCGCGGCAGCCAGGGCGCGGCGCGCGCCACCGAGCAGTCCGTCCATGATGACCGTGTGCCACTGCGCGGCGATGACGACCACCCGCAGTCCTGAGCCGTCGACGGCGATCGTGGGTGCTCCTGCTCCGCTCATCGCGGGTCCTCCTGGGTGTCGGTGGTGGTGGTGGCCCCGTCGGTGGTCACGTCCGTGGTCACGGTCGGGATGGGCGGCTCGACGACGACCGTCTCGAGGCGGTGACCCATCGAGACCTTCTTCGTCACGAGGTACTGGTGGTTCTCGGGCGTGTGACCCACCTCGATGGGCACCGTGCTCACGACGTCGATGCCGCTGGCCATGAGGCCCGTCGACTTCGCGGGGTTGTTCGTCAGCAGCCGGATGCGCTCGAGGCCGAGGTCGGCGAGGATCGCTGCCGCGGCGCCGTACTCCCGGCGATCGACCGGCCACCCGAGCTCGAGGTTCGCCTGCACGGTGTCCAGGCCCGCGTCCTGAAGCTCGTACGCGCCGATCTTCGCGAGCAGGCCGATCCCCCGGCCCTCGTGCCCCCGGAGGTACACGACCGCGCCCCCCTCGGCCGCGACGGTCGCGAGCGACGCCTGCAGCTGAGGACCGCAGTCGCAGCGCAGCGACCCGAAGGCGTCCCCGGTGAGGCACTCGGAGTGCACCCGCACGACGGGCAGCGACTCGGCCCCCCGCGCGGTCGTACCCACCTCGCGCGGCACGAGCGCGACGTGCTCCGCCCCGGTCCGCACGTCGCGGTAGCCGTGGATGGTGAAGGTCCCGTGAGCCGTGGGCAGCTCGGCGACGGCGGTCGGCTGGACGCGCGCCGGCTCCGGGGCCGCGTCCTCGGACGCCACGACGGGGTCGTGCTCCCGGCGCCACGTGATGAGGTCCGCGATGGTGAGCAGCACGAGGCCCTCGCGCTCCGCGAGCACCCCCGTCTGCTGCATCCGCATCATCGTGCCGTCGTCGTTGACGAGCTCCGCGATCCCCGCGACCTCGCCGAGCCCTGCGAGCCGAACGAGGTCGACCGCGGCCTCGGTGTGCCCGGCACGGTGCAGCACTCCCCCGGCGACAGCGCGCAACGGCAGCACGTGACCGGGCCGGATGAGATCGACCGGCCCGGAGGCCGGGTCGGCGAGCACGCCGAGCGTCCGGGTGCGGTCGGCCGCGGAGATGCCCGTCGTCACGCCCGTCGCGGCGTCGACGGTCACCGTGTAGGCGGTGCGCCGCGGGTCCTGGCTGTGCGGAACCATGAGCGGCAGCTCGAGGGCGTCCGCGCGCGGGCCCGGCATCGGCGCGCAGAGGTAGCCCGAGGAGTGGCGGATCGTCCACGCCACCCAGTCGGTCGAGACGTTGGAGGCGGCGAAGACGACGTCTGCCTCGTTCTCCCGGTCGGGCGAGTCCGCGACGAGCACGGGACGGCCCGCCCGCAGCGCGTCGAGCGCCTCCTCGACGGTGCCGAGGTGGACCTCGGAACGGCCGGCGGTGTCGTTGTGCGCGGTGGTCATGAGCGGGCTCCCAGGAGTCGTTCTACGTACTTGGCGATGACATCGACCTCGAGGTTCACGGGGGCACCCGGTGCGAGGGCGCCGAGGGTGGTCGCCGCGAGGGTCGTGGGGATGAGCGAGACGCCGAAGGCGTCGTCCGACACGGTCGTCACGGTGAGGGACACGCCGCTGATCGTCACGGAGCCCTTCTCGGCGATGTACCGGGTGATCGTCGGCGGTGCCTCGAAGACGAGGTCGTCCCAGCGGGCCCCCGGCGTCCGGCTGCGGAGCGTGCCGACCCCGTCGACGTGACCCTGGACGATGTGTCCGCCGAGGCGCGCGTCGGCGCGGACCGCACGCTCGAGGTTGACCGCGTCACCCGCTGACAGCGCACCGAGCGCGGTCCGGCTCAGCGACTCCGGCATGACGTCCGCGGTGAAGGTGCCGTCCTGCGGCAGCGAGGTGACCGTGAGACACACGCCGTTCACCGCGATCGAGTCGCCGAGGGCGGCGTCGGAGGTCACGAGCGGACCGCGGACGGTGAGCACGGCGTCGCCGTGCGTGGCGTCCGGGGTGCGGATGTCCGCGACGGTCCCGAGCTCTTCGATGATTCCGGTGAACATGGTGATCCTCACTGTTCGGGGTTCGGTACGGCGCGGTCCGCGCTGCGGGCACGGCGGGCGACGACGAGCACGTCGTCCCCGAGCCGCTGCACGTCGGTGGTGCGGAACCGGTGGGCATCGTCGATGGACCGGGCGCCGGTGTCGGCGACGGCGCGTCGCCCGGAGCCGAGGAACGCGGGCGCGACGTAGGAGTGGATCTCGTCGACGGCGTCGGCGGCGAGGAAGGCCGCGGCCAGGCTGGGGCCGCCCTCGACGAGGAGGTGCCGGACCTCGCGCTCCGCGAGCTCCGCGAGCACCTGCGTGACGTCGTGCGTGCGGATGTGGACGAGCTCCCCGCCGGGCCCCGTCAGTCGGGCCCCCGCCGGCAGGTCGCGGTGTCCCACGACGACGCGCAGCGGCTGGTGGGCGGCGAGCGATCCGTCGGACGCGCGGGCGGTGAGCGACGGGTCGTCGACGACAGCGGTGCCGGTCCCGACGGCGATGGCGTCGACCTCGGCGCGCACGGCGTGCGCGTGCAGGCGTGCGGCCTCCCCCGTGATCCACCGGCTCGTGCCGTCCGCCGCCGCGACGCACCCGTCGAGGGTCGTGGCCGTCTTGAGGGTGACGTAGGGCGTCCCACGCCGGACGGCGGTGAGCCAGACGCGCAGCAGCTCCTCCCCCTCGTCCTCGCGCAGACCGTGCTGCACGACGACGCCGTGCGAACGCAGGTACTCGGCGCCGCCGGTCGCGGCGGGGTTCGGGTCGCCGACGGCGTGCACGACCTCAGCGACGCCGGCGGCGGCGAGCTCGTGCGCGCACGGACCCGTGCGTCCCGTGTGGTTGCACGGCTCGAGGGTGACGACAGCGGTGGCGCCCCGGACGGAGATCCCAGCGGCGGCAGCGCGGGCGAGCGCGTCGGCCTCGGCGTGGGGGGTGCCGGCTCCGCGGTGCCATCCCTCGGCGAGGACGGTGCGCGCCAGGTCGGCCGGAAGATCCGGCGGCGCGATGGTGTCGTCGTCGCGGGCGGTGCCGTCGTCCCCGAGCAGCGGGGCAAGCAGGACGCACCCCACGCGGGGGTTGGGCCCGTGGGCCGGGCCGCGTGCTGCGAGCTCCAGGGCCCGGGACATCGCACCGTCGACGGTGAGACTGCGCTGCTGCGCGCGGTCGCTCAGCTGCGTCTGGTCCATGCGCGTCCTCCGTCCCGGGCTCAGCGCTCCGGGGTGAGGGTCGACGACGGGTCAGCGCAGCGCTGACACATCACCCGCGTGCCCGGCACGGACGGCCAGGTACGCCACGAGACTCTTCCCATCCGGACTTTGACCGTCGGTCCTGGAGTTCCACCAGGTCAACCACGCCGAGGCGTGGGTCGCGGACTATGACCGCCGGCTCGGATTTTCACCGACCCCAGAGCACGTGTAGTAATCGGTCCCACTATGCCACGGGGTCGCGCGGGGGCGGGAGCGCCACGACAGTGGCGCACGTCACGTCAGTGGATGTGGGCGCGCGCCAGGTCCCGCAGCGCGTCGATCTCCGACGGGATGTCCTGCGCGCCGTAGACGGCCGAGCCGGCGACGAAGACGTTCGCCCCGGCCTCTGCGGCGCGCGCGATCGTCGAACGGGAGATCCCGCCGTCCACCTGCACCCACACGTCGAGATCCGCTTCGCCGATAGCCCGGCGTGCCCGCTGGATCTTCGGCAGCGTGCCCTCGATGAAGGACTGACCACCGAACCCGGGCTCGACGGTCATGACAAGGAGCATGTCGATCTCGGCGAGGAGGTCGACGAACGGCTCGAGCGGCGTCGCCGGCCGCAGGGCGAGGCCGGCACGAGCGCCCAGCCGGCGGAGCTCGCGGGCCAACCGCACGGGAGCGGAGGCGGCTTCCGCGTGGAAGGTGACGGACTGCGCGCCGGCCTCGGCGTACCCGGGAGCCCAACGGTCCGGGTCGGCGATCATGAGGTGGACGTCGACGGGGAGCGGGCAGACCTCGACGATTCGTTGCACGACGGGCAGACCGATGGTGAGGTTCGGGACGAAGTGGTTGTCCATGACGTCGACGTGGGCCCAGTCGGCGCCGGAGATCCGGCCCAGGTCGCGCTCGAGGTTGGTGTAGTCGGCGGACAGGATGCTCGGCGAGATGAGAGGGTCCATGGCCCCAGCCTAGGTGTGCCGGGACCGACGCACCGGCCGGCTCGGGGCGGGCCGGCCGGCGACCGCCCCGTCAGGCGGGCGGCGCGAGGCGGCGCACCAGCGTGAGGTGCATCGCGTCCGTGCCGTGCAGGTGCGGCCACAGCTGGACGTCCTGGCGGTCGGCGAGGGGCATGTCGGCACCGGCGATGCCCGTGACGAGGTCGCGCGCGTCGAGGACCTCCACGGAGCCGGGCGGCAGGCCGCGCAGGACGTCGGTGACCACGGACCGGGTCTCCGCGAGGTGCGGCGAGCACGTCACGTAGGCGACGACGCCCCCGGGCCGCACCGCCTCGAGGGCGGAGGCGAGGAGCTCGCGCTGCAGCTGGGCGAGCACGGGCACGTCGCCGGGAGTGCGGCGCCACCGCGACTCCGGGCGACGCCGGAGCGCGCCGAGCCCGGTGCACGGCGCGTCGACGAGCACACGGTCGTAGGAGGCGGGCTCCTGGGTACCGATGTCCCGGCCGTCCCACACCTGCACCCGTTCCACCGCGTCGGCGGGCACCGCGGCGAGGGCACGCTCCACGAGGTCCGCGCGGTGCGGTTGCACCTCGTTCGCGACGATCCGCGCGCCGCGGGTCCCCGCGATCGAGGCGAGCAGCGCGGCCTTGCCCCCGGGCCCGGCGCACATGTCGAGCCACCGCTCGTCCGGTCCCTCGACGGGTGCGTCGACGAAGGCGAGCGTGACGAGCTGGCTGCCTTCGTCCTGGACCCCGGCGGCGCCGTCGCGGACCGCGGCGATCGCTCCCGGGTCGGAACCCTGGAGCACGACGGCCGTCGGCGCGTACCGGCCCGGGACCGACTCGGTGCGGGCGCCGAGCTCTTCCGCGGAGATGAGTCCGGGCCGGGCGACGAGGGTCACCCGGGGTGAGGCGTTGTCGGCCTCGAGCAACGACCCGAGCTCTTCTGCCGGGCGCCCGGAGGCGACGAGGGAGTCGCGCAACGCCCGCGTGATCCACCTCGGGTGGCTGTCGACGACAGACATCCGGCTGATCTCGTCGGACTCGCGGCTCTCGATGATCTCGAGCCAGTCCTCGAGCTCGGTGCGGGCCACCTTGCGCAGCACGGCATTGACGAGCTGCGCGCTCCCGGCGCCGACCCGCGCGCGAGCGAGACCGACGGTCTCGGAGACGGCGGCGTGCGCCGCCACCCGCATGCCGAGGACCTGGTGCGCCCCGAGCCGCAGGACGTCGAGCACCGGCGGGTCGATCTTCTCGAGCGGGCGGTCGACGCACTCGGCGAGGATCGCGTCGTACCGTCCGCGCATCCGCAGCGTCCCGTAGGTGAGCTCGGTCGCGAACGCGGCGTCGCGCCCGCTCATCCCCCGGGATCGCAGCATCGGCGGCAGGACGAGGTTCGCGTACGCGTCGGAGTCGGCAACCTGGCGCAGGACGTCGAACGCGACCGTCCGTGCGGGGTCGGTCCCCTTGCGCCGGTCTCCCGGCGCCAGGGCGGTGCGGTCAGCGTCGCCGCGGGATCGCGCGGCTCCCCGCTCGCGCCCCCGGGCGTCACGCCGGCCCTCGGCGCCGCTCATGCGGACACCTCCTGACCGAGGCGGAACCCGGGCTCGATGCGCGCACCACGCGCCCAGTCGCTCGCGGGCATCGGCCTCTTCCCGGCGGGCGTCACCTCGCCGAGCTCGACCGGGACGGTCGCGGTGCCGACGAGGACCTGGCGCTTCGTCGCGTGCACCTCACCGGGTGCGAGCGAGAGCTCCTGAGGAGCGCCGTCCGACGATCGGGGCGCGGAGCGGTCGTCCAGGAGCCGCACGGGCCCGATGCCCAGCCGGGAGCCGTCCGGGAGGGTCGTCCACGCGCCGGGCTCGGGCGTGCAGCCGCGCACGAGACGGTCGACGGCGTGCGCCGGATGGGTCCACGTCACGCGTGCGTCCTGCGGGGAGAGCTTCGCCGCGAGGCTCACGCCATCGGCCGGCTGCGGGACGGCGACGAGCGCTCCGTCCTCGAGAGCGTCGAGGGTCGCGACGAGGAGCCCGGCACCCGTGCGGGAGAGCCGGTCGAGGAGGTCCCCGGCCGTGTCGCGGGGTCGGATCGTCTCCGTGGCGGTGCCGAGGACGGGCCCGGTGTCGAGCCCCTCCTCGATCCGGAACGTGCTCGCGCCGGTGACCTCGTCGCCGGCGATGACGGCCCGCTGCACCGGCGCAGCGCCCCGCCACGCGGGCAGCACGGAGAAGTGGAGGTTGATCCACCCGTGCTCGGGGATCCCCAGGACGTCGGCTGGCAGGATCTCGCCGTACGCGACCACCGGGGCACAGTCGACATCGAGCGAGGTGAGGAGCTCGACGAAGCCCTCAGAGCGTGGACGGTCGGTGAGGACGGGGATCCCCGCCTCCTCGGCCCGGACCCGGACCGGGCTCGGGGCCAGCTGGCGGCCCCGCCCGGCGCGGGCGTCCGCCCGGGTGAGCACCGCGACGACCTCGTGCCGGGAGTCGATGAGGGCCTCGAGGGCTGGGACAGCCACGGCCGGGGTCCCGGCGAAGAGCAGACGCATGAGGCCATTCTACGAGCCGGAGCACGGGCCCCCCGGTCAGAGCATCTCCTTGGGGTCGAGCATGACCGAGACGAGACCGGCTTCGCGCCGCGCGCTGGCGACGGCCAGCGCACCTGACATCGCGCGCGCCAGGTCCCGTCCCCGCGCGACGGGGACGCGGACGATCGCCCGGACCGGGGCCTCGAGCGCACCGCCGGTGCGCTCGGTCGCGCGGCGGGTCTGGCCGGGTCCCGGCGCGCCCCGGCGGTCGGATGTCTCGGGCAGCTCGACGGGTCCGAGGACGGAACCGCCCTCCGGGAGAGTCACCCGGGAGAGGAAGAGGGCGACCGCGTGGCGGTCACCGGTGACGGACGCGATCCGCACGGCGGGCGGCATCTGGAGCTCGACGCGCTCGTCGAGCTCCCGCTGGGCGAGACCCGCAGGGTCCCATCGGACGAGGGCGTTCGTGGGTGTGGGGGCGGCGTCACCGACGAGGAGGAGACGGCCACCGGCGGTCGAGGGCCGCACGAGCGCGCCGGCGGCCAGCCACCGGTGCAGTGCCTCCTGGTCGGTGTAGAGACCGACGTGACTCGTGGACACCGCGGCGTCGAGAAGCACTCCCACCGCGTAGCCCGCCGCTGCGACCGGCTCCGCGCCCGGTGTCGCGACGACGAGGGCCGGAGTGTCGGAGACCTGGGCGATCACTCCCGCCGCTGAGCGCGCCCCGGAGACCCGCACGGGGACGCCGGGGAACGCCCGGCCCAGCTCCTCGGCCGTCCGGTCGCTGCCCACCCGCACCGAGCGCAGGCCCGTCGCCGAGCACTCGGGGCACCGCCACCCGCCCGCCAGGGCGCCGCACCAGGAGCACTGGGGCACGGCGTGCGCGCCCGAGAGTGCGAGCGGCCCGGAGCACACCGCGCACCGCGCTGCCGTCCGGCACCGCACGCATGCGACGACCGGGAGGTACCCGCCCCGGGGAACCTGGACGAGCACGGGGCCGCGGGTGAGCCCGGTGGAGATGGCCTTCCACGCGGCCCCGGGAAGCCGCGCAGCCCCCGCGGGACCCTCCCGGGCGACATCGACCGATGTCAATGGCTCGACGCGCGGCGTGCGTGCTCGCACGACGGCCCGCTCCGCCACGAGCTCGCGTGCCCAGCCGCTCACGACGAGCGCCTGCGCGTGGATCGAGCGGCTCAACGACCCCACGAGCACGGCGCACCCCGTCTGCTCGGCCCGCAGGGCGAGCACCTCGCGCACGTGCGGATACGGAGCCCGGCGCTCCTGGTGCATCGGGTCGATGTCGTCCCAGCACACGACGAGACCGAGGCGGTGCACCGGTGCGAAGGCCGCCGCACGGGTGCCGATGACGATCGATGCCTCACCCCGCAGCGCGGCGAGGAAGCTGCGGTACCGAGGGGTCGGCCCCAGGTCGGCGCTGAGCCGGACGAACGCCACGTGCGGTGCCGACTCCCGGGTGGGCCCGGCCAGCTCCGCCACGCCAGCCTCGACGAGGGCGGCGGCGAGCCGGTCCACGTCCCGGGCATCAGGCAGCACGACGACGACGCCGCGGCCACCTTCGGCCACCGTCCGCGCGACCTCAGCCAGTGCGGCCGGCCACCCGGCGACGGGTCCCACGCCCGGCAGGGCGCTCCACACGGCGCGCGGGCAGTCGCCGGCGGCCAGGCGGGAGAGGAACGCCTCTCCCCCACGGATGTCCGACCATGCCGACGCGCCACGGCCCGGGGCCGCGGCACCGGTCACCCCGGCGTCAGCCACCATCGCGCCGCTCTCGCGGCCACCAGCCGGGTCGGCGGGACGCGCGGGGGCCGACGCCGGGACGGTGGGCACCTCCCCTTCGACCCGTGCCAGACGCGGGGGGACGGCCAGACGCAGCACGTCCGTGAGCGATCCCGCGTAGTAGTCGGCGACCCGGCGGCTCAGCGCGGCGATCTCGGGAGAGAGCACGACCTCGGGCGAGACGACGCGGCGCAACGCCACGAGACCGCCCTCGTGCGTCGTCCGGTCGACGCGCTCGATGATGTACCCGTCCACGTCGCGCGGTCCGAACCGCACCTTGACGCGCACGCCCGGCAGCGCGGTCTCGGACAGCGCTTGCGGGACGGTGTAGTCGAACAACCGGTCGAGGTGGGGCGGGGAGACGTCGACGCACACGCGCGCGATGGGCAGGTGCGTCGCGAGCGGCACCCCCGTCTCGCTCCGCGGGGTGGTCGTGCCGCGCGCCGTCGACCCCGCGCCCATCCCGGGCAGGGTGAGCTGCTCGCCGGGATCAGGTGTCATCGCGGAGGTGGCGCCGGTCGTCAGATCGCGGCCTGCAGGTCCGCGACGCGGTCGGTGCGCTCCCAGGTGAAGTCGGGCAGCTCACGACCGAAGTGTCCGTAGGCGGCCGTCTGCTCATAGATCGGGCGGAGGAGGTCGAGGTCCCGGACGATCGCGCCGGGTCGCAGGTCGAACACCTCGCGGATCGCCGCGGTGATCCGTTCGAGCGGCACGCTCTCGGTGCCGAAGGTCTCCACGTAGAGACCCACCGGTTGCGCCTTCCCGATCGCGTACGCGACCTGGACCTCGCAGCGGCGCGCGAGGCCGGCGGCGACGACGTTCTTCGCGACCCAGCGCATCGCGTAGGCCGCCGACCGGTCCACCTTGGAGGGGTCCTTGCCGGAGAACGCTCCTCCGCCGTGGCGGGCCATACCACCGTAGGTGTCGACGATGATCTTGCGCCCCGTGAGCCCTGCGTCGCCCTTCGGGCCGCCGACGACGAACGTCCCGGTGGGGTTGACGATGAGCCGGTGCCCGGCGCTGTCGAGGTCGAGCTCGCTGAGCACGGGGGCGACGACGAGCTCCGCCACCGCAGCGGCGAGATCGTCCTGCAGCACCCCTGGGTCGTGCTGCGTCGACAGCACGACCGTGTCGAGCCGGACGGCACGGTCGCCGTCGTACGCGATCGTCACCTGCGTCTTGCCGTCCGGACGCAGCCCCGGGATGATCCCCTGCTTGCGGACCGCGGCGAGGCGCTCGGCGAGGCGGTGCGCGGCGTAGATGGGCAGCGGCAGGAGCGTGGCCGTCTCGTCCGTGGCGTACCCGAACATCAGACCCTGGTCCCCGGCGCCCTGCGTGTCGAGCGGGTCGTGGTCGTTCGCGTCGATCCGCTGCTCGAGCGCCTTGTCGACGCCCTGCGCGATGTCCGGCGACTGCTGGCCGATGGACACGGAGACCCCGCAGGAGTCGCCGTCGAACCCGATGGCGGACGAGGTGTAGCCGATCTGCTTGACGACCTGACGCACGATCGCGGGGATCTCGACGTACGCCTCCGTGGACACCTCGCCGGCGACGTGCACGAGCCCGGTGGTCACGAGGGTCTCGACGGCGACACGGGACGTCGGGTCCTGCTCGAGGAGCGCATCGAGGATCGCGTCGGAGATCTGGTCGCAGACCTTGTCCGGATGCCCCTCCGTCACGGACTCGGACGTGAAGAGGCGCAGGGAGTCAGTCATGAGCCAAGGATACGGTCTCGTCAGGGTCGCCCGGCGGGGCGTCCACAGTGGCTCACTGCCCCCGGAGCACGTCCACCACGGCGTCGAGGACGACGTCGGCGACACGGTCCTTGGTGCCGGCCGCCGAGGCCAGCACCGTGCCGTCGGGCCCGAGGATGGTCACCTCGTTGTCGGGGGTGCCGAACGCGCGTCCCCCGGAGACGTCGTTGACGACGAGCAGGTCGGCGCCCTTGCGGACGGCCTTGGCGCGGGCGTGCGTGAGCACGTCGCCGTCCGCGTCACCGGTCTCGGCCGCGAAACCGACAACGACCTGGCCGGCGCGCAGCCGGTCGGCTGCGAGCTCCGCGAGGACGTCCGGGTTGGCGACGAGCTCGATCGTCGGGACGACGCCGTCGGAGCGCTTCTTCATCTTGTGCGGGGCGGTGCCCACGGGGCGGAAGTCGGCGACCGCCGCGGCCATGATGATCACGTCGGCGGTCGGTGCTGCGGAGCGCACCGCGGTCCGCAGCTCCGCGGTCGTCTCCACGGGCACGACGTCGATGCCGTCAGGTGGCGCCAGCGAGGTGTTCGCGGCGACGAGCGTCACCTGGGCACCCCGGCGCCGGGCAGCGGCCGCCAGCGCGTGGCCCTGCATCCCTGTGCTGCGGTTGCCGAGGTAGCGCACCGGGTCGAGCGGTTCGCGCGTCCCGCCCGCGGAGACGACGACGTGGCGCCCCTCGAGGTCGCGACGTGGCTCGCCGACGGACCGTTGAGGCGCTGCGGGTGCGGACGGCTCGACGAGTGCCAGCGCGGCGGAGAGGATCTCTGCGGGCTCGGGGAGTCGACCGGGGCCGGAGTCCGCGCCGGTGAGCCGACCGACGGCCGGGTCGAGCACATGGATGCCCCGGGAGCGCAGCGTCGCGACGTTCGCCCGGGTGGCAGGGTGCTGCCACATCTCCGTGTGCATCGCTGGCGCGACGAGCACGGGACAGCGGGCGGTGAGCAGCGTCGCGGTGAGCAGGTCGTCCGACCGTCCGGTGGCCATCCGCGCCAGCAGGTCGGCGGTGGCCGGCGCGACGACGACGAGGTCGGCCCCCTGTGCGATCGCGACGTGCTGCACCTGGGGCACCTCGTCGAAGACGCTCGTGCTCACCGGCTGACCGGAGAGTGCCTCCCAGGTCGGCGCACCGACGAACCGCAGGGCAGCGTCGGTCGGGACGACCCGCACGCTGTGCCCGGCCTCGGTGAGGGCGCGCAGGAGCAGCACGGCCTTGTAGGCCGCCACTCCCCCGCTGACGCCCAGGACGATGCGCATACAGCTCGCCGTTGTCAGCGCTTCTTCGGAGAACCCTTGGGTGTCGGCTCGGTCGCCTCGATCGTCAGGAGCCCGGCGTTGATCTCACGCATCGCGATCGACAGCGGCTTCTCCTGGTGGCGGGTCTCGACGAGCGGGCCGACGAACTCGAGCAGGCCCTCGTGGAGCTGCGAGTAGTACGCGTTGATCTGACGGGCGCGCTTGGCGGAGTACACGACGAGGGCGTACTTGGAGTCCGCACGCTCGAGCAGGTCGTCGATGGGCGGGTCGGTGATGCCGACGGGGGCGGCGACGGTTCCAGACACAGATGACTCCAGAGGATGCAGGGGCGGGACCCCGCGCTGCGGACGGTGCGCGGGCGGGGCAGTCAGTCCGCCAGTCTACCCGGCGGCGGGCCCCGGGGCGACGAGCCCCATGATCGACATGATCTCGTCCGTCGCGCGGTGGACGTCGTCGTTGACGACGACGTGGTCGAACTCGGGCTCGGCCGCGAGCTCCACGCGCGCTGTGGCAAGTCGCCGCTCGCGCTCCTCCGGGCCCTCGGTGCCGCGCCCGACGAGGCGCCGCTCGAGCTCCTCCCAGCTCGGTGGGGCGAGGAACACGAACCGGGCGTCGGGCATGCTCTCCCGCACCTGCCGCGCGCCCTGGAGGTCGATCTCCAGGAGCGCGGGAACCCCCTCGGCGAGCCGCTCCTCGACGGCCCGGCGAGGCGTGCCGTAGCTGTTCTGCCCGTGCACCACGGCCCACTCGAGGAGCTCGCCGCGCTCGACCATCTCAGCGAATCGCTCCGGTCCGACGAAGTGGTAGTGCACCCCGTCGATCTCCCCGGGCCGTGGGTCCCGTGTCGTGGCCGAGACGGACAACCACACCTGCGGATACCTGGCGCGGATGTCCGCGGAGACGGTTCCCTTACCGACAGCCGTGGGTCCCGCCAGGACCGTCAGACGAGCGGGCTGCGGTCCGGGGAGGGGCGAAGCAGAGATGATCAACCAAACCTTTCGATGAGGGCAGCCGCCTGGTGCGGGCCCAGTCCGCGCACTCGGCGGCTCTCGGCGATGCCGACCTCCGCCATGATGGCGCGCGCCTTGACCTTGCCGACACCGGGCAGGGACTCAAGCAGCGACACGACCTTGAGCTTCCCGATGACATCGTCGGTTCGACCCTGGGTGATGACGTCGGAGAGTGCCCCTGAAGAATACTTCAGACGGTTCTTCACCTCCGCCCGGGCCCGGCGTGCAACTGCGGCTTTCTCGAGCGCGGCGGTCCGCTGCTCCGGGGTGAGCTCAGGTAATGGCACTCCGGTCACCTTCTTTGGGGACGGACGGAAAACGTCTCTGTGAAACTAGCCACGTTTCCGCTGGTCGGCAAGGCGAACGCGAGTACCGAGCGCTCCGGCTGCATCGTCCGCCGCGCGACGCGCCGCTGCGAGCAGCGCGCGCGTGTCCGGACCGGCGCCCAGGACCCCGCGCGACGACGAGGCCAGAACCTGCGAACGGGCGTCACCGAAGACCGCCGCGAGCTCTGCCGGCCCCGCGCCCTGGGCGCCGACGCCGGGTGCCAGCAACGGTCCCCCGACCGCGAGGTCGACGCCGGCGCGCGCTGCCGCGTCGCCGATCGTCGCACCGACGACGAGCCCCACGGACCCGAGCGTCCCCCGGGCGGCCGCCTCGGTGTTGAGCGCGGCGACCTCCGCCGCGATCGACGCCGCCACGGTCGTCCCCTCGGCCGTCCTCGCGTGCTGGACCTGCGGGCCCTGCGGGTTGGAGGTGAGGCACAGGACGAAGAGTCCGCGACCGCTCGACGCGGCTGCCTCGATCGCGGGCGCGAGCGACCCGAACCCGAGGAACGGGGACACCGTGAGCGCGTCGCCCGCAAGGGGCGACCCCTCGCGCAGGTACGCGTCGGCGTACCCGTCCATGGTCGAGCCGATGTCGCCCCGCTTGGCGTCGACGATCGTCAGCGTCCGCGCCGAGCGCGCGACGGAGACGACCTCCTCGAGGACAGCGACACCTGCCGAGCCGTGACGCTCGAAGAGCGCGGACTGCGGCTTGAGCGCCGCGACCTGCCCACCGAGCGCATCGAGGACGGTGAGCGAGAAGTCCCGCAGACCCCGGGCGTCGTCGGGGAGCCCCCAGGCGGCGAGGAGCCCGGGGTGGGGGTCGATGCCCACGCACAGCGGACCGTGCGCGGTCATCGCCGCCGCGAGCCGCTCACCGAAGGGCGCGGTCACCGCGGGGCCTCACCGAGGTCGTACTCCTGCAGGCTGCGCACGTCGAAGGGGCCGGCGAGGACGGCCTCGATGCCCTGGACCGCCGCCGCCATCTGGGCGACGGTCGTGACGATCGGCTTGTCGGCCGCCGTGGTCGCCGCGCGGATCTCGTAGCCGTCGGCGCGTGCTCCCTGCCCCGACGGGGTGTTGACCACCATCGCGACGCGGCCCTCGGTGATGAGGTCGACGATCGTCGGCTCTCCCTCGGCGCTGCGCCCCTCGGAGTACTTGCGCACCACGGTGGACTCGATGCCGTTGCGACGCAGGACGTTCGCCGTGCCGGCCGTGGCGAGGATCTCGAAGCCCAGCTCCGCGAGACGCTTGACCGGGAAGACGATGCCCCGCTTGTCGCGGTCGGCGACGGACACGAACACGGCACCGCTCGTGGGCAGCCCCCCGAACGCGGCAGCCTGGGACTTGGCGAACGCCGTCGGGAAGTCGACGTCGAAGCCCATGACCTCGCCCGTCGAGCGCATCTCCGGGCCGAGCACCGTGTCGACCGCGACGCCCTCGGTCGTGCGGAACCGCTTGAAGGGCAGCACGGCCTCCTTGACGGCGATCGGAGCGTCGAGGTCGATCGTCCCGCCGTCGCCGGTGAGCGGGAGCACGCCGGAGGCGCGCAGGTCCGCGATGCTCCGTCCAGCCATGACGAGCGCCGCAGCCTTGGCGAGCGAGACGCCCGTCGCCTTGGACACGAACGGGACGGTCCGCGACGCGCGGGGGTTGGCCTCGAGCACGTAGAGCACGTCGGAGACGAGGGCGAACTGCACGTTGAGCAGCCCGCGGACCCCGACGCCCTTGGCGATCGCCTCGGTCGATCGGCGGATCCGTTCGATCTCCGACTCGCTGAGCGAGACGGGCGGCAGGACGCACGCCGAGTCACCGGAGTGGATCCCGGCCTCCTCGATGTGCTCCATGACACCGCCGAGGAACATCTCCTCGCCGTCGTACAGGGCGTCGACGTCGATCTCCATGGCGTCGTCGAGGAACCTGTCGATGAGGATGGGCGCGAGGTGGCCCCCCGCGAGGGCGACCTCCCCGAGCGCCCGCTCGACATACCCGGTGAGCTGCTCCTCGCTGTACACGATCTCCATGCCGCGTCCGCCGAGGACGTAGGACGGGCGGACGAGGACGGGGTAACCGATCCCGGCCGCGACCTCGCACGCCTTGGCGAGCGTCGTGGCCGTGCCGAACGCAGGCGCGGGCAGCCCCGCCTCGGCGAGCACGCGGCCGAACTCGCCGCGGTCCTCCGCCGCGTCGATGGCCTCGGGCGACGTGCCGAGGATCGGCAGACCGGCGTCGGCGAGACGCTGTGCGAGCGCGAGCGGCGTCTGCCCACCGAGCTGGACGATGATGCCCTTGACGGGGCCCGCGGCGAGCTCAGCCTCGTACACCTCGAGCACGTCCTCGAACGTCAGGGGCTCGAAGTAGAGGCGGTCCGCGGTGTCGTAGTCCGTCGAGACCGTCTCAGGGTTGCAGTTGACCATGACGGTCTCGTACTCGTCCTTGAGGGCGAGTGCGGCGTGCACGCACGAGTAGTCGAACTCGATGCCCTGGCCGATGCGGTTGGGGCCGGAGCCGAGGATGATCACGGCTTCGCGCTCACGCGGGCGGACCTCGCTCTCGAGGTCGTAGCTCGAGTAGTAGTACGGCGTCTCGGCCTTGAACTCCGCCGCGCAGGTGTCGACCGTCTTGAACACGGGACGCACACCCAGGGCCCGCCGCACCTCGCGGACCGTCGCCTCGCCGGCACCGCGCTCGCCGCGGATGCCCCGCAGGCTCGCGACCTGGGCGTCGGACAGGCCGTGGCGCTTGGCACGCTCGAGCACGACGCGCGTGAGGGCGTGGGCTGACGCGACCTCGGCGGCCACCTCGTTGACGAGCTGGATCTGGTCGAGGTACCACGGGTCGATCTTCGTCGCCTCGAACACCTGCTCGATGCTCGCGCCCGCGCGCAGCGCCTGCTGCGTCTGGACGAGACGGCGCTCTGTGGGGCGGGAGATCTCGACGAGCAACGCGTCGAGCGCCTCACCGGAGACGGGCTCGCCGTCCCAGTGGAACTGTGCCCCGGTCTTGTCGATCGAGCGCAGCGCCTTGCCGAGGGCCTCGGTGAAGTTGCGGCCCATCGCCATGGCCTCGCCGACGGACTTCATCGTCGTGGTGAGCGTGTCGTCGGCTGCGGGGAACTTCTCGAACGCGAAGCGTGGGACCTTCACCACGACGTAGTCGAGGGTCGGCTCGAACGAGGCCGGCGTCGAGCCGGTGATGTCGTTCGTGATCTCGTCGAGGGTGTAGCCGACGGCGAGCTTCGCGGCGATCTTCGCGATGGGGAACCCGGTCGCCTTGGACGCCAGCGCCGACGACCGCGACACGCGGGGGTTCATCTCGATGACGACGACACGCCCGGTCTCGGGGTGCACCGCGTACTGGATGTTGCAGCCACCGGTGTCGACGCCGACCTCGCGGATGACGGCGATGCCGATGTCCCGCAGGTTCTGGTACTCACGGTCCGTGAGGGTCAGCGCGGGGGCGACCGTGACCGAGTCGCCCGTGTGCACGCCCACCGGGTCGACGTTCTCGATGGAGCACACGACGACGACGTTGTCCGCCTTGTCGCGCATGAGCTCGAGCTCGTACTCCTTCCACCCGAGGATCGACTCCTCGAGGAGCACCTCGGTCGTCGGCGAGTACTGCAGGCCCTGGCCGACGATGCGGCGCAGGTCCTTCTCGTCGTACGCGATGCCCGATCCGAGGCCGCCCATGGTGAACGACGGCCGCACGACCATGGGGTACCCGAGGTCGTCGGCGGCCGCGACGGCCTCCTCGACCGTGTGGATGATCTCGGAGCGCGCCGACTCCCCGCCGCACTTCTCGACGACGTTCTTGAACTGGAGGCGGTCCTCACCCTTCTGGATCGCCGGGATGTTCGCCCCGATGAGCTCGGCCCCGTACTTCTCGAGGATCCCGGCCTCGTCGAGCGAGATCGCGGCGTTGAGGGCCGTCTGCCCGCCGAGCGTCGCGAGGACGGCGTCGGGACGCTCCTTCGCGATGATCGACTCGAGGACGTCGGTGGTGATCGGTTCGATGTACGTGGCGTCCGCGAACTCCGGGTCCGTCATGATCGTCGCCGGGTTGGAGTTGACGAGGATGACCCGCAGGCCCTCCTCCTTGAGCACGCGGCACGCCTGGGTGCCGGAGTAGTCGAACTCCGCGGCCTGACCGATGACGATCGGGCCGGACCCGATGACCAGGACGGAGGTGATGTCGGTTCTGCGAGGCACGGTCAGTTCTCCTTGTCGGACGTCATGCCGGGGGCGGTGCCAGCGGGGTCGGCGGACAGGCCGGCCGCGGTGCGCGCACCCGAGCTCATGAGGTCGAGGAATCGGTCGAAGAGGTACGCGGCGTCGTGGGGACCCGCGGCTGCCTCGGGGTGGTACTGGACGGAGAACGCGGGGATGTCGAGGCACTCGAGGCCCTCGACGACGTTGTCGTTGAGGCCGACGTGCGAGACGACGACCCGCCCGTAGCGGCCTCCGTCGTGCGGCGCGGTCGCCTCCTCGCCGATGGGCGCGTCGACGGCGAAGCCGTGGTTGTGCGAGGTGATCTCGACGCGTCGCGTCGCGAGGTCCATGACGGGCTGGTTGATGCCCCGGTGGCCGTACGCGAGCTTGTAGGTGCCGAACCCGAGGGCACGCCCGAGGATCTGGTTGCCGAAGCAGATGCCGAAGTACGGCAGGCGGCGGTCGAGGACGGCGCGCAGCAGCTCGACCTCGTGGGTCGCGGCGCCGGGGTCGCCGGGCCCGTTGGAGAAGAACACGCCGTCAGGTGCGAGCGCCTCGATGTCCTCGATCGTCGACGACGCGGGGACGACGTGCACGCGCACGCCGCGCTCGGCGAGGCGCTGGGGAGTCATCGTCTTGATGCCGAGGTCCACGGCCACGACCGTGCTCACCGGGTCCGTTCCCTCGAAGGGTCCGCAGGGCTCGATGACGTAGGCCTCGGGGGTGCTCACCTCGTTCGCGAGGTCGGCGCCGGACATCGACGGCGTCGCGCGCACATCGGCGACGAGGTCCTCGATGGACCGCGGGTACCCGTTCGCCAGCAGGTCAGCACCGGAGAAGATCGCGGCGCGCATGACGCCGCGGTCGCGCAGGTGACGGGTGAGGGCGCGGGTGTCGATGTCGCTGATGCCGACGACGCCCTGGGCGACGAGCTCGTCGTCGAGCGACCGCTCCGAGCGCCAGTTGGACGCGCGACGGGCGGGGTCGCGGACGACGTAGCCGCTGACCCAGATCTTCAGGGACTCGTGGTCCTCGTCGTTCACACCGGTGTTGCCGATGTGCGGGGCCGTCATCACGACGATCTGGCGGTGGTAGGACGGGTCCGTGAGGGTCTCCTGGTACCCGGTCATGCCGGTGTTGAAGACGATCTCCCCGCGCGTCGTCCCGACGGCGCCGTACGAGCGTCCGGCGAAGGTCCGGCCGTCCTCGAGGACGAGGAGCGCCGAGTCGGTCACCTCGCCGGTCGGCTTGGTCGCGTGCAGTTGCGTGGTCACTCGGACTCCTCGGGGTCGTTCTGCGAGTCGGGGATGTGTGTGCCGGCGGGTGTGCCGGAGGACTGGTGTGAGGTGAGGGACCCGACGGCGGCGACGAGCACCGCACGGTCGGCCCGTGCGACCCGGAGGCCGGTGTCGAGGAGCGTCGTCGAGCCGTCCGGCGCCGGCGTCGCCCAGCTGAGGACGACGAGACCGTCCTTGCCGACGTACTTGCCCGCCATGCCGGGGCTCAGGGTCACGCCGCGCACGGCAGCGACGGGCACGAACACGTCGGCCGCTCCCCCACGCTCGATGAGCACGCCGGCGTCGAACACCTGCACGACGGCGGAGGACCGGACACCCAGGTCCGAGGCGACGACCCGGGCGAGCCAGTCGCCCGACGTCGTGCTCGAGACGTACGTGGCCGCGATGGGCTCCGTGCGGGGCGCGCCGAGCGACGTCGCGGGCGGGACGGACGGCAGCTCGCCGACGAGGGACGCGGAGCGCTGTCCGCGGCGTCGCCAGCCGAGCCACATGAGGACGAGCATCGCTGCGCCGACACCGAGCATGATCGCGACAGCGACCGGCAGGGGAAGGTTCACGCCAAACCGCCGGACTGCTCGACGGGCACGCCGTCGAGCACGGTCGCACGGCCACGCAGGAAGGTCGCGACGACCTGCCCGGGGAGCTCCCGACCGCCGAACGGCGAGTTGGCCGAGGCGGTGGCCTGCTCGGCGGGCACGACGACCCGCCGCGCTGCCGGGTCGACGAGCACGACGTTCGCGGGCTCACCGACGGCGAGCGGGCGCCCCTGGGGACGGTCCCCCTCGGTGATGCGGCCGATGCGTGCCGGCGCGGCGGACAGCACGCGGGCGACGTCGGCCCACGTCATCCGGCCCGTGTCGACCATCGTCTGCTGCACGATGCTCAGCGCCGTCTCGAGCCCGGTCATGCCGAAGGCCGCCGAGGCCCACTCGCAGTCCTTGTCCTCGCGCGTGTGCGGGGCGTGGTCCGTCGCGACGATGTCGATCGTCCCGTCCGCGAGGCCCTCCCGGACCGCCTCGACGTCGGCCTGTGTACGCAGCGGCGGGTTGACCTTGTACAGCGGGTCGTAGTCCCGGGCGAGCTCGTCGGTGAGGATGAGGTGGTGCGGGGTGACCTCGGCCGTCACGTCGACCCCGCGGGCCTTGGCCCACCGGATGAGGTCGACGGACCCTGCGGTGGACAGGTGGCACACGTGCAGGCGCGAGCCGACGTGCTGGGCGAGCAGGACGTCGCGCGCGATGATCGCCTCCTCGGCGACCGCGGGCCAGCCCTGCAGGCCGATCTCGGCCGAGACGACGCCCTCGTTCATCTGCGCGCCCTCGGTGAGGCGGGGTTCCTGTGCGTGCTGGGCGATGACGCCGTCGAACGCCTTGACGTACTCGAGGGCACGGCGCATGAGGATGGGGTCCGACACGCACTTGCCGTCGTCCGAGAAGACGCGGACCTGCGCGGCGGACGACGCCATCGCGCCGAGCTCGGCGAGGTGCGTGCCCTCGAGGCCGACGCTCACCGCGCCGACCGGGTGGACGTCGACCCAGCCGGCCTCGGCGCCGATGCGCCACACCTGCTCCACGACACCGGCGGTGTCCTGGACCGGGGTCGTGTTCGCCATGGCGTGGACGGCGGTGAACCCGCCGACGGCTGCGGCCCGCGTCCCGGAGCGGATCGTCTCGGCGTCCTCGCGTCCCGGCTCACGCAGGTGGGTGTGGAGGTCGACCAGGCCGGGCAGCGCCACGAGTCCCGCGGCGTCGATGACCCGCGTGCCGTCGGGGACGGGGTCGTCCGACCACAACGTGCCTGCGGGGGCGATCTCCTCGATCACTCCCCCGGCGAGCAGCATGTCGACCGCGTCACCACCGAGCGGGTGCACGCCCCGCAGGAGGTACCGGTCCGTCGTCGTGCTGGGAATCATCACTGCCCTGCCCTCTCCTGCGAAACCTCGGTCGAGACGTCTCCTGCGAGCAGGAGGTAGAGCACCGCCATGCGCACCGCGACACCGTTGGCCACCTGCTCGACGATCACCGCGCGGGGTGAGTCGGCGGCCTCTGCGGAGATCTCCAGGCCGCGGTTCATCGGGCCGGGGTGCATGACGATGGAGTGGTCCGGCAGCAGCCCGAGCCGGCGTGCGTCGAGCCCGTAGTTGCGCGTGTACTCCAGCGGCCCGGGGAAGAAGCCCCCGCCCGCGCTGCTCATCCTCTCGCGCTGGACCCGCAGCATCATCACCGCGTCCGGCTGCTGGTCGGCGAGCACCTCGTCGAGGTGGAACGACACGTCGCACGGCCACTGCTCGACGCCCACGGGAACGAGCGTGGGTGGGGCGACGAGCGTGACGTGCGCCCCGAGGGTGTGCAGCAGGTGGACGTTCGAGCGGGCGACCCGTGAGTGCAGCACGTCACCGACGATGGCGACGCGGACGCCCGCCAGGTCTGTGCCGATGACGGAGCCCGGGTCCGTGACGCCACCGGAGGCGTCGACGTGGCGTCGGATCGTGTACGCGTCGAGCAGCGCCTGCGTGGGGTGCTGGTGCATGCCGTCCCCGGCGTTGATCACCGCGGAGTCGACCCAGCCGGCGTGGGCCAGCATGTGCGGGGCACCGGACGCCTGGTGGCGGATGACGACGGCGTCGGCGCCCATCGCCTGGAGGGTCAGCGCGGTGTCCTTGAGCGACTCCCCCTTCGAGACGCTCGAGCCCTTCGCGGAGAAGTTGATGACGTCTGCCGAGAGCCGCTTCGCGGCCGTCTCGAAGGAGATGCGCGTGCGGGTGGAGTCCTCGAAGAAGAGGTTGACGACGGTCCGGCCGCGCAGGGTCGGGAGCTTCTTGATCTCCCGTGACTGCGTCGCCGACATCTGCGCCGCGGTGTCGAGGATACGGATCGCGTCCGCGCGGGAGAGGTCCCGCGTGGTGAGCAGGTGCTTCACGCCGCGCCTCCCGCCGGGTGGCTGATGAGGACGGCGTCGTGCCCGTCGGTCTCCTCGAGGAGGACGCGCACCCGCTCCGTGAGCGACGTCGGGAGGTTCTTCCCGACGTAGTCGGGGCGGATCGGCAGCTCCCGGTGACCGCGGTCGACGAGGGCGGCCAGCTGGACGGCCCGCGGTCGGCCGACGTCGCTGATCGCGTCGAGCGCTGCACGGATCGTCCGGCCCGAGAAGAGCACGTCGTCGACGAGGACGACGACCTTGTCGTCGATCCCGCCGTCGGGCAGGTCGGTCGAGCCGATCGCGCGCGGCGGCTGGCGGTGGAGGTCGTCGCGGTACATCGTCACGTCGAGCGTGCCGACGAGTGAGGAGGCGTCGAGACCGGGCTCGACCTCCGCGATCCGCTGCGCGAGACGCTCCGCGAGCGGGGCGCCACGGGTGGGGATCCCGAGGAGGACGACGTCGGCGCCGCCCTTGTTCTTCTCGAGGATCTCGTGCGCGATGCGGGTGAGCGCACGGGCGATCTCGGTGGCACCGAGCACCTCGGTGGTCGAGGTGCTCATGGTGGCAGGGGCGGACGCGTCGTTCGCGTCGTGCCCGGAGGGCGTGACAGGGCCAGACGTCATCTGGCGACCTCCTTCTCCGCCTCACGGGACGGCTCTTAAAGGATGTCTTGCAGGATGCTTCACCCTACCGTCCTCACGGGCTTCGCCCGGCCAGGCGTCCGCAGGGCGGACCGCGACGGATCACTCCGGGTCGTTCTTGAGCACCCGCTCACGCACCACGCGGCGCAGCACCTTGCCGATCTGGGAGCGGGGCAGCTCCCGGACGATGACGAGCTGACGCGGCAGCGCGTACCGCGCCAGGCGCGTCTCGCACCAGGCGCGTACCGCAGCGAGGTCCACGGGGTTGGCGTCGGAGGCGAGCACGAGCGCCGCGACGACCTTCTCCCCCAGGTCCCCACCCGGGACACCGACGACTGCCACGTCGTCGACGCCCGGCATCTGTCGCAGCCACTCCTCGACCTGCGACGGGAAGACCTTGAACCCGCCGGTGATGATCATCTCCTTGATACGGTCCACCACCTCGACGAACCCGTCCTCGTCGACGACGACGACGTCACCGGTCCGCACCCACGTACGCCCGTCAGCCTCGACGAGGGACTCGGCGCTCTCCTCCGGGCGCGCCCAGTACCCGGCGAAGACCTGCGGTCCGCTGATGAGCAGCTCACCGCGCTCGCCCACCCCGACGGGCCGGGTCGGATCGTCCTGGTCGACCACCCGGATGTAGGTCGACGGGAAGGGCAGGCCGAGCATCCCCGGACGACGGGCCGGGGACAGCGGGTTGCCGAGAGCCACGGGCGACGTCTCGGTCATCCCGTACCCCTCGATGGCCAGGCCCCCGGTGACCTCCTCCCACGCCGCGGCGGTTGCCGCCGGCAGCGCCATGGCACCGCAGATCGCGTAGGCGAACGACGTGAGGTCCGCGTCCGCCGCCCGGGCCGCCGTCGTGAGCCGGTCGAGCATCGGCGGCACCGCGGGCAGGAACGTGCCAGGGATGCGCCGCTGCGCGGCCAGCACCGCCACCGGGTCGAACTTCGGGAACAGCACGAGCGTCGCCGCGATGCGGATCGCGTACGACAGGCACAGGGTCAACCCGAAGGCATGGAAGAACGGCAGGACGCCGTACACGACGTCGTGCGGCGCACCCGCGGCGGCGCGACGCTCCGCACCCGTCCACTCCGCCCCCTGGACCGCGTTGGCCACCAGGTTGCGGTGGGTGAGCATCGCCCCCTTGGGCGTGCCCGTCGTGCCACCCGTGTACTGCAGCAGGGCCAGGTCGGACCCCGCCGGGCGCGGGTGGTTCGCCGGCAACGGCCTGGCTGCCCGCACGAGCGTGCGCCACCGGGGCACGCTCCGGGGGACATCGGCACGCATCGATGCCCGCAGCTCCCGCGCCCGCCCGACCGGCAGGGACAGTGCCGCCCGCTTGAGTGCCGGCAGATCGCGCGACAGGTCGACCGCCACCACCGTGCGCACCGCCGTGGCGGACTGCACCTCGAGGACGCGCAGCGCCGTGGGCTCCCAGCAGATCGCCACGACAGCCCCCGAGTCGGCGAGCTGGTGCTCGAGCTCCGCGGCAGAGTACGTGGGGTTGTGCTCCACCACGACCGCTCCGATCCGCAGCACGGCATAGAACGCGACGACGTGCGCGGCACAGTTCGGCAGTGCCACAGCAACCCTGTCCCCCGGGCCGACCCCGAGCCCGAGCAACGCCGACGCGGCCCTGGACACCTGGGCGGCGAGGTCCCGGTAGGTCGTGTGCCTGCCCATGAAGTCGAGCGCGACACGCTCCGGATGATCCCGAGCGGCACGGTCCAACGCATCGGTGAGGGGCTCGTCCGGCACCGTGACATCAGGCGCCACATCAGGTGCGTACGAGGACAACCAAGGGCGGTCGGCAGACGGCGTCATCACCCTGCCAGGCTAACCTACGCACCCGTAACTTTTGCTCACGCAGCCTCACCGGCCCAGTGTGCTCAAGTTTTTCCGTTCACTACCGATACTTGATCCATGCATGACACCACCACCGTCTGGATCGTCATGGCGCAGTGCGTCGCGGCCGGACTCGCAGCAGGACTGTGCGTCCTGCACACGGTGTGGCGCAACGACGAACGACAGCGACCGTCCGTGCACTGGACGCTCCTGTGGTCGATCAACCTCGCCGCCGTGTTCCTTCTCGACGCGCTCGCGGGTGCGACGCCCGACGGACCCGTGCACCGGACGCTGGCGATCCTCGCCACCGCGGCCGTCGCGGGAGCGCTGCTCCTCGCGCTCCCGGTGGCGCGCTCCTTCGCCGAGGGGCCGAGCTACCGCTGGCACCTCATCATCGCGAGCGTCCTGTTCTCGGCGCACATCTTCCTCCTCACCGTGGGGATCGTCGGCACCCGCAGCGAGTCGCGCGAACCTGGCCTGCAGACGGTGCTCGACATCGGCACGTTCCTCCTGCCCGCCGCGATCGTCGGCAGCTACCTCGTCATGACGATCCTGCGGTCCCCGCGGCGTCACACGCGCAAGGCTCTCCTCGGGGCCAGCGCCCTGGCCGTCGCGCTGCTCACGGCGTCCTACCTCGTCCCCGTCCCCGCCGTCCGGGCGGCGCTGATGAGCACGTGGCTCATCCCCCTCATCGTCGCCCTCGAGATCCTCGCGCTGCGCCGCATCCGCGGCAGCCAGCACAGCGCCGAGCTGCAGAGCGTCATGCGCGACGCCCAGGGCAGGATCAGCAACCTCGCCTGGTACGTCAAGGACCCGCAGTCGTTGCTGCGCCGCGCCGAGGACGAGGCACGGTGCGTCCTCGGCGACACGTCCATCCGCGGCACCATCCGCCCGTTGTCCCGCGGCCGCTTCGTCACCGAGCTCGCGCCCGCCGACCGTGTCGTGACCGACGCTGACGAGCGCAGGTTCCTGCTGTCCATCGCCAACATCGTGTCGTCCGCCGCCGAGCGGCACGCGCTCGCGGACCGCCTGAGCAAGGCGGCCTTCACCGACACGCTCACCGGCCTCGCCAACCGCGCCGCGCTCGAGGAACACCTCATGAACGCCCTCGAGCGTGCCAACGTCGAGCGCACCCGGGTGGCGCTGTACTACGCAGACCTCGACGGGTTCAAGCGCGCCAACGACCAGTACGGCCACGCATGGGGCGACCACCTGCTCGTGCTCGCCGCGACCCACCTGCGCAAGATCGCGGGTGACGATGGTTTTGTCGCCCGCCTGGGAGGCGACGAGTTCGTCGTCGTCATGGAACGGGTCGGGCGGGACGACGAGCAGCTGGCGCTCGGTATGAGGTTCCGTGGCGAGTTCGAGTCGGCCACCACCACGCGCTCGATCCCGCGCATCAGCGTCGGTGTGACGACGTGGGAGCCCGGCGCGCAGGTCGACCCGGACGCGCTGCTGCGCTTCTCCGACACGGCGATGCTCGAGGCCAAGCGCAGCAAGCGTGGCGTCGTGGTCTTCGACCACAAGCTCGAGTCCCGCGTCGCCGCCGAGGCACGCTTGCGCCGCGAGATCGACGAGGCCGTGAACAAGGGCCAGTTCTGCGTGCACTTCCAGCCCATCGTCGACACGACGACGCTCCAGGTCCGTGGCCTGGAGGCCCTGGCACGCTGGGAGGACAACGGCCGGCTGCGCGAGCCGAAGGACTGGATCGTCTACGCCGAGGACTCCGGCCTCATCGTGACGATCGGCAACATGACCTTCCGCCGTGCCTTCGCCGCGACCGAGCGGTTCGACCTGCCGATCGCGGTGAACATCAGCGCACGCCAGCTGGCGGAGCCGAGCTTCCTCGACGATCTCTCCGACGCGTGGGGCGAGCGTGACTGGCGCCTGCTCACCATCGAGATCACCGAGAGCGCACTCCTCCACGACTCGTTGCAGTCGGCGAGCATCCTGTCCCAGCTGCGCACCAAGGGTGCCAAGATCGCGATCGACGACTTCGGCACGGGGTACAACTCGCTCGCGCGGTTGTCCTCGCTGCCGGTCGACATCCTCAAGATCGACCAGTCGTTCGTCCGCGACATCGCGACGCCCACCGGCCTCGCGGTGCTGCAGGCGATCGTCGCGCTCGCCCGGGCGCACGGCCTCGAGATCGTGGCCGAGGGTGTCGAGCGGGTGCACGAGCTCGAGGCCCTCGTCGCGCTCGGCGTCACGCAGGCGCAGGGCAACATGCTCGGCCGTCCCGCCGAGGCCGTGCCGAGCACCGTCCAGGCGACGACGGGGTTCTTCGTGCGCTGAGTCCAGCCGCGCACGGGCGAATGACACGAGGCTCCGACCCTTGCAGGTCGGAGCCTCGTGTCGTTCGCCGGGCGCAGTGCCCGTCTCCTGCTGTGTCCGGCTGTGGGCCTCAGCCGCGGATCGTCGGCTTGAGCTCGAGGATGCGGCCGAGAAGACCGTTGACGAACGCCGGCGAGTCGTCGGTCGACAGGGACCGGGAGAGCTCGACGGCCTCGTCGATGGCGACGGCGTCAGGGACGTCGTCGTTGAAGAGGATCTCCCACGACCCGATCCGCAGGAGGGCGCGGTCGACGGCGGGCATGCGGTCGAGCGTCCACCCGTGCGAGTAGGTCTCGAGCAGCTCGTCGATGCGGTCCTGGTTGTCCAGGACACCTTCGACGATGTCGACCGAGTACTGCGGGAGCGACGACTCCGTCCCCGGCTCGATGACGCGGTCGGCGAGGAGGACGGCGGGGTCGAGCTGACGCTGCTCGGCTTCGAACAGGACGTCGAGCGCGCGCTTGCGCGCCTTGGTACGGGCTCCCACGTCAGTCGTTCACTCGGCCCAGGTAGCTCGAGTCGCGGGTGTCGACCTTGACCTTCGTGCCCTGCTCGAGGAACAGCGGCACCTGGATCTCGTGGCCTGTCTCGAGGGTGGCGGGCTTGGTGCCACCGGTCGAGCGGTCACCCTGGAGGCCCGGCTCGGTGTACGTGATCTCGAGGACGACCGACGGCGGGAGCTCGACGTAGAGGACGGTGCCCTCGTTCGTCGCAACCTGCGCGGTCTGGTTCTCGAGGAGGAAGTTCTTCGCGTCCCCGACCGTGGTCTCGGGGATGTAGATCTGGTCGTACGTGGAGGAGTCCATGAACACGTAGTCCGTGCCGTCCTTGTACAGGTACTGCATGTCGCTCTTGTCGACGCTCGCGGTCTCGATCTTCAGGCCGGCGTTGAACGTCTTGTCGACCGTCTTGCCGGACGTGACGTGCTTCATCTTCGTCCGGACGAACGCGCCACCCTTGCCGGGCTTGACGTGCTGGAACTCGATGACGGTCCACAGCTGGCCGTCGAGCTTGAGCACTGTGCCGTTCTTGATGTCGTTGGTGGTAGCCACGTTCGATCTTCCTGTCGGTGTTGACTGTCACGTTCACATTCGACTGCGGCCGGGGTCAGGCCGGGCACGAGGGGTCCCGGTGAGGGGCTGGCGCGCGTGGGCCGCAGGAGAGCGGAGGCCAGTCTAGCCTGCGGTGATCGCCCAACGTCCCAGGAGGCCGAGCCCGCCCGCCCAGAGCATCGAGGCGAGCGTGCCGATGACGAACCGTTCGGACGCCTCGGGGTTGTCCCGCAGCTCCGGGTAGCGCCCCAGGCCCTTGACGGCCACGAGGATCGCGACGCCGGTCGGGTAGTTGACGAGGATGAGTGCCGTGATGGCGAGGCGCTCGAGGATGCCGATCCACGTCCCACCACGCAGCGCAGCGCGGGCGCGCAGGCTGTTGGGCCCTGCGTCGGCGGCCTGCTCGGGCGCACCGCCCGGCGCCTGGCCGGCCGTGGACTGCGCGGTCGGCTCGTCCGTGGCGGTCCGTGCGGCAAGGGTGAGGACCCCGCGCGTGACGTACCAGCCGCCGACGACGCTGACCGCCAGCACCCCGATCACGATGGCGAAGATCGCCCCTGCACCCACTGGTCCGCCTCTCGTAGCAGCCGGGCCGCGAGGGGCCGGGCTGCCAGCTCTTCTGCCCACAGCGCGGAGCGCACCCGTTGGCTCACTGCCTGTTCGCTGATGCCGAGGATACGGGCCACGTCCTTCTGCGTCCTGCCGGGGCCGGGGTGCGCGGGTGTGCCGGTCGTCACGTCGGGGCGCAGGAGGTCGACGACCTCCCACCCCTGCGTGGTGCGTCGCTCGACGACGGCACCCAGCAGGCGCAGCAGCGCCTCGACGTCGGCGGCGGTGGGGCTGTCGCTCTCGACCGCGACCGGCACCGCGGTGCTGCGGCCCTTGGCCCGGTCGACGGCCGCACGGGCGTGGATGAACGCCTGCCCCGAGGCTGCCCGGCTCGTCTCCGGGAGGGGTGTGGTGACGGCTCCGATCCCCAGGCCGGCGCGCCAGCCGCCGAGCCGGACGACCTCGAGGACGACGGTGAGGGTCGAGGCGGCGTCGTCGAGGACGGCCTGGACCTCGTCCCCGACCGTCCGCTCGAACGGGAAGCGGACGCCTGGGAGGGCGTCGAGGACCGGCGCGAGGCGGGCGAGGAGCTCGGGCACCTTGTCGCCGCGGGAGGTGCTGCGTTGTTGGTCGACGGTGAGAACGAACATTGATCCAGGCTACAGGCTTGATTGCGGCCAATCAAGGCCTAGGGCTTGATTGGCGGTGCGGCGCGTCAGGGAGCGACGGACCCGTCCGCCAACGCCGAGAGCGCCAGGCGGTACGAGTCGAACCCGAAGCCGGCGATCGTCCCGGTCGCCACAGCGCCGACGACGGACGTGTGGCGGAACTCCTCGCGCGCGTAGGGGTTGGAGATGTGCACCTCGACGAGCCGCAGGCCACCCTTGGTCACCTGCGCGGCGGCGTCCCGCAGGGCGTAGGAGTAGTGCGTGAATGCGGCAGGGTTGAGCACGACGTCCGACCGGGTGTCGACGGCCTCGTGGAGCCAGTGCACGAGCTCAGCCTCGTCGTCGGTCTGACGCACCTCGACGTCGATGCCGAGCTCGCTCCCCCACCGCTCGCCCGCAGCGACGAGGTCCGCGAAGGACAGGGCGCCGTACACGTCCGGCTCCCGCACGCCGAGCCTGCCGAGGTTGGGTCCGTTGAGGATGAGTGCACGCGTCATGGTGCTGGAGCCTAGTACGGCGGGGCCACGGCCCGCGCCGGGACCCCGACTACTCGATGAGCCCGAAGGAGCGGCGCTTCGCGGCCTCGGCGTTCTTGTCCACGGCGTCCACGGCGTGGAGAGCGCGCCCGGAGACGTACGCGACACGGAACAGGAACATTCCGACACAGGCTGCGACGAGCGCGAGGACGCCCAGGATGACGCTCCACACGGAGAACCAGGTGACGACCGCACCGACGAAGCACACGACCTCGACGGCGAACACCACGGGGACGACGCGCCGTGACCGGGCGGTCGCCTCACGCACCGTCGCGAGCTGGGCCTCGGTGACGGTGTCTGCCGCCGGCTGTCCGTAGGCCGGGTGGTGGGCCGGCTCGCCGTAGGCGGGGTGGAAGGACTTCTCGGCGCTCATGGGTGTCCTCTCAGAGGGAGATGGCGCGGCTCGACGGCGCGTCGGCGCTGATCTCGGCGTACGCGGCGGCGAGGAGCGTCGGGTCGGGCCCTTCGAGGCGCGACGGCTTCGCGACGTCGTCGAGGACGACGAACCGCAGGAGGTCCCCGCGGGACTTCTTGTCGCGTCGCATGACGGCGAGCAGCTGCTCCCAGCGGTCCCCACGGTAGGTCAGCGGCAGTCCGACGGAGCCAAGGATGGACCGGTGCCGGTCGACGACCTCGTCGCTGAGCCGCCCGGCGAGACGTGCGAGCTCGGCCGCGAAGACCATGCCGACCGACACGGCAGCGCCGTGGCGCCAGGCGTACCGCTCGACCTGCTCGATCGCGTGGGCGAGAGTGTGCCCGTAATTGAGGATCTCGCGCAGCGACGCTTCCTTGAGGTCTTCGCTGACGACGCGGGCCTTGACGGCGACCGAGCGCTCCACGAGCTCCCGGACGACGTCCCGGAGGTGGTCGTCGGCGGTGGGCCATGCCTGGAGGGCGGCGGCGTTGGCCTCGACGAGGTCGAGGATGACGGGGTCCGCGATGAACCCCGTCTTGATGATCTCGGCGAGCCCGGCGACGAAGTCCCACTTCGGCAGGGTCTCGAGCGCGACGAGGTCGCAGAGCACGCCGGCGGGGCTGTGGAACGCACCGACGAGGTTCTTGCCCTCGGCGGTGTTGATGCCGGTCTTGCCGCCGACGGCCGCGTCGACCATCGCGAGGAGCGTGGTGGGGATGTGCACGACCTTGATGCCGCGCAGCCACGTGGCGGCGACGAACCCTGCGGCGTCGGTGGTGGCTCCCCCGCCGATGGAGACGATGGCGTCGCTGCGGGTGAAGTCGGAGGTGCCGAGGATCTGCCAGCAGAACGCGATGACGTCGATGGACTTGGCGCCCTCGGCGTCCGGGATGGTCGCCATGAGTGCCTCGTACCCCTGCGCGACGAGGTCCTCGCGAACGGCCTCCGCAGAGGCTTCGAGGGCTTCGGTGTGGATGACGAGGACCTTACGGACGCCGTCACCCAGCAGGCGGGGCAGGGCACCAAGGAGCTGACGGCCGATGACCACGTCGTAGGTGCGCTCGGCGGTGACGGTGACGACGGAGTGCGGCGGGGTGGTGGCGTCGGTGTCGGTCACGACTGGTCCTCGGGGTCGGAGGGGGCGGCAGGCGGTGTCTGGAGGGCGGCGACGATCTCGCGCGCGACCTGGCCGGTGCTCTTGCCGTCGGTGTGCACGTGGAGGGTGGCGATCCGCTCGTAGACGGGTCGGCGGGCTGTCATGAGCGACTGCCACTTGGCGCGGGGGTTGCCGAGGAGCAGCGGGCGGGCCTGGTTGAAGCCGACACGCGGCGCGACCTGGGCGAGGCTGACGTCGAGGAACACGATGGTTCCGCCAGCGGCCGCGTAGGCGGCGAGGGCCTCCTCGGTGTGCGGGTCGAGGATCGCTCCGCCGCCGAGCGCGAGGACACCGTCATGGACGGCGAGCGCTGTGGTGACGGCTTCGCGCTCCAGGGCGCGGAAGTGGGGTTCCCCGTCGTCGACGAAGATGTCGGAGATGCTCTTGCCGGCGGTGGTCTCGATGTCGGCGTCGGTGTCACGCCAGCGGACGTGAAGGCGCTCCGCCAGGGAGCGTCCGGTCGTGGTCTTCCCGGAGCCGGGTGGTCCGATGAGGACGACGCGGGGTCCCGTCGGGGTGGTCATGTCAGCGCAGCAGCTCGGGGATGGACGCGAGGTAGGCGTCGGCGTTGCGGCGCACCTCGGCGACAGAGTCTCCGCCGAACTTCTCGAGGACGACGTCCACGAGCGTGAGGGCCACCATGGCCTCCGCGACGACCGCAGCGGGCGGGACGGCGCAGACGTCGGACCGCTGGTGCTGGGCCTTGGCGACCTCACCGGTGGAGACGTCGACGGTCGCGAGCGCGTGCGGGACGGTGGAGATGGGCTTCATCGCGGCACGGACGCGGACGATCTCGCCGTTGGTCATGCCGCCCTCGATGCCGCCGGCCCGGTTGCTCAGGCGCCGGATGCGGCCGTTGGCGTCCCGCTCGATCTCGTCGTGCGCCTGCGACCCGCGGCGCGCAGCGGTGCGGAACCCGTCGCCGACCTCGACGCCCTTGATGGCCTGGATACCCATGAGCGCAGCCGCGAGCTTCGCGTCGAGGCGCCGGTCGCCGTGCACGTAGCTGCCGAGCCCGGAGGGGACGTTGTATGCGAGGACCTCGACGACTCCCCCGAGGGTGTCGCCGTCCTTGTGGCACTGGTCGATCTCCTCGACCATCGCTGCTGACGTCGCCGGGTCGAAGCAGCGGACGGGGTCGGCGTCGAGCAGGTGCACGTCGTCCGGTGTCGGGACGGCGGCGTCGTCGGGGGCGAAGACCGGGCCGATGCTCGTCACGTGGGACACGAGGCGGATGCCGAGGGCCTGCTCGAGGAACTTCGCGGCGACCGTGCCGAGGGCGACGCGCGTTGCGGTCTCGCGGGCTGACGCACGCTCGAGGACCGGGCGGGCGTCGTCGAAGCCATACTTGCGCATGCCGACGAGATCAGCGTGACCCGGGCGGGGTCGGGTGAGCGGCGCGTTGCGTGCGCGGTTGAGGAGCTCAGGGTCCACCGGGTCCGACGCCATGACGTCGACCCACTTGGGCCACTCCGTGTTACCGATCTCGATGGCCAGCGGACCACCCTGGCTCACGCCGTGCCGCAGGCCGGCGAGGATGCGGACCTCGTCCTGCTCGAACTTCATCCGCGCACCACGCCCGTAGCCAAGCCGGCGGCGGGCGAGGGCCGCCTGGATGTCGGAGGTCAGCACCTCCACACCTGCGGGAACACCCTCGATGATCCCCACGAGAGCAGGGCCGTGCGACTCACCAGACGTCAACCAACGAAGCATGGCTGCATCTTCCCACGACGTACAGACACGAATGCCGGGCGCCCGCAGAACGGACGCCCGGCGGGCGGTGGTGCATGTGACCCGTGAGACCGGCCTACTGACCGAGCAGGGGGTTCTTCCCGGGGTCAGGCACGGGAAGCTCCGTCGGCGCGTCTGCGTCGTCGGTCGTCTCCGAGCCGTTCTTGTCCAGAAGGACATACATCTGTCCGGTCAGGAGCAGCGAGAGGTCACCGTCGCTTGTTGCGGGGGACCCTCCCGACCCGTCCGACTGCTTGACAGCAGTCCCGTCGAGACCTGTGAGCAGGATGAGGCGAGGGTTCACCGTCTGCAGCTCCGTGACGAATGCGAGGACGTTCTCATAGGTGCCGACCAGATCGACCGTCACGGGCACCTCATAGAGGCCCGCGAGCGACTGGGGCCCCGCAGGCGCTCCGGCCGCGGCATCCGAGCCCGCACCGTCCGGGTCCTCGGCTGGCGGGTCGGCGGCGGCAGGTGCCGGGAACTCGACCGGTGTCGACCCACTGGTGGTTAGGGAAATCACCGTCACGCCGTGAGCAGCCGCGATGGTCGCCATGTCGCGTTGGAACTGGCTGTGGTCGAGGTTCGCGGGGATCGCTCTCCGGAGGGATGCAAGCTCTGCCTTGTAGCTGTCGATGTTGTCGAAGTCGGCCTTGAGCTTCGCCACCTTGCCCTGCTCGATCACGTTCTGGCTATCCTGCGCGTGAGCCGTCTCCGACGTCTCGCTCGCGTTGGCGAGCACCGGTGAGATCAGCAGGAACCACGCCGCCACAAGGATCACCAGTGCTGCTACGACAGTTCCCGTGATCCAGGCACGTGCCTTCGTCGCCTGCATGGTCACTCCTTCACTTCGACGAATCGGTTCGCGAGCGCTGACTCGTCCACCTCGATCGTGGATGTCATCGAGTAGTAGGAAAGCGCTTCTTCCTCGGTCAGTGTGGCGCTCTGCATCGTGGGATCGGTGAATCCGGGGATCGAGTCGAGTCCGTCCAGCCAGGCAGAGGCATCAGGAAGAGTCGCGGACCGCGCGGTGAACGCGATCGAGGCGACACGAGGTCCGTTGAGGGGGTCACCAGGGACTCCCATCTCCTGCGTGGGCGATGCCTGGGTGATGCTGAAGGACTCAATGCTCGTCCCGGGAGGCAGCACCGCAGCGATCGCGGAAATGTGCGGAGCCCAGGCGACCTCGGTCGACATACCCAGCAAGCGGGCCTGCTCGACATCCGCGATGGCGCCGAGCACCACAGGCACCTCGGCGTACTTCGCCTTCTCCTGAGCTAGGTCAGCCGAGGTCTTCTGGGCCTTCGCGAGATGCGCGTCGGCTTCACGCTCCGTGAGGAATGCCCAGCCGTACCCCAGGCCAGCAACCATGACGGTGACGATGAGGGACACACCCAGCCACCGCTTGGTCTGGGACAGCCCTCGGCCTGCGCGCACCTCGGGCGGGAGCAGGTCCACCTGTGGGCGGCGCGGGGCGCCAAGATCAGCGCTCTTCGACGGCTTCTGCCGTCCTGTCTTCTCAAGCAGTGAGGTCATGCTGCAACTCCATATGCGAGGCCGAGGGGTAGCGCCATCCGTGACTCCAGTCCGACGAAGCGTTCGCGGCCACCGATGCTCTTCGCGACGTGGAGCGCGCCGAGCGGATCACCGAGCGTGACGCTGAGACGGCTCGCGCTGGCGAGGAACTGCCCCAGACCGGGGAGATGCGCGCCGCCCCCCGTGAGCGCAACAACGTCGATCGGCGAACCTGCTCGGGAGCCCGCGTAGTAGGTGAAGGTGTTGCGGACGGCCTCGACGAGGTTTTGCGAGACGTGCGCCAAGGCTTCTGCGCCATCGGCGTACTCGGGTTTCGAGGTCATGCCGACGCCGATCTCGCGCTTGATGCGCTCCGCATCGTTGTTGGAGACACCGAGGCCGCGTGCGACCGCGTCAGTGGCATCCTGACCACCAGCAGGCAGGGCACGAACGAACCGTGGCACCCCGTTGGCGACGATCACGACGTTGGTGATCCGAGCACCGATATCGACGAGGGCAACGGTCTTGGAGCCCAGAGGGCCCTGGGTCATACCTCGGAGTAGCGCAAACGCGTTGAGATCCACCATGACGGGCGAAAGACCAGCTGCTTCGACAGCCAGGACGTTCGCCGCGACGGTATCCCGCGCCGCCGCGACCAGCAGGCCCTCGAGCACCCGTCCGTTGTCACCCTCGTAGTCGTCTGTCGGGTAGAAGTCGAGCAGCGCCTCGTCGGTCGACATCGGCAGGAGGTCCTGGACCTGGAACGGCAGGGACGCACGAAGCTGCGCCATCGGCATCCACGGGAGCGCGAGCTCGCGGACAGCAACACGCTGGTTCCCGACGCCAAGGACGACGTCCTTCGTGCTGAACTTCGCCTTGCCCCAGAGCTCCTTGAGTGCTGCCGCGACCGTTGGCTGGTCGGCGACCTCGCCGTCACGGATCGCTCCGAGCGGGAGTGCTACCTCGTCGTAGTTCGTCAGGGTTGCGGGGGAACCGCCCGACCCGAAGTCGACCTCGGCGGCGCGCACCGCCGTCGTCCCCAGGTCGAGTCCGATCACTCGATGCTTGGCCACACTGGTCCCCTCTCGGCGCGAGATCTTCTCACTCTGTGACGTATCGGCACGCAGAGCCGGAGGATTAGTGTCGGAGAGGGTGTTCTTGTGGCTCAGACCATGAGGCCGAGATACGCGTCCCAGAGGCGCTCGCCCCAACCGATCCCAACAGCGGCCCCGAGGATCATCCACGGGCCGAAGGGAATACCGCTCTTGCGACCAGCGCGACGACTCGCAAGCAGCATGACGGAGAAGATTCCGCCGAGGAGGAATGCCCCGAAGGCACCGACGACGAGGGCTCCCCAGCCAACCCAGGCGAGAGCCAGCCCGAGGACCCCAGCGAGCTTCACGTCCCCGAAGCCCATCCCGCCTGGGTACGCCACCATGGCCACGAAGTAGAAGACGTACAGCGCGACCCCGCCGATGAAGGCCCGGAGCAGCGCATCCCAATCCCCATCGATCCAGCTACCGGCGAGAAGGAGGGCAGGTAGCACGAGGTAGGCAGGCAGGACGATGACATCGGGCAGCCGTTTGACGTCGATGTCGATGAGGAAAAGTGCGACGCAGATCGCAGCGAGGTACAGGTACGCCGGCAGCGCACCGGAGATGTCGAACCGACAGAGCACCAGCGCGAACAACGCGGCCGTCCCTGCCTCGACCGCGGGGTACCGGGCGGAAATGGACTGCCCGCAGTCACGACACTGCCCCCGCAACAGGAGCCACGACACAACCGGGATGTTGTCGTATGCCCGGACGCAGTGCCCGCAAGCAGGGCACGCACTCGGTGGGCGCACGACCGACTCACCCCGCGGCACTCGCCAGATCACGACGTTGAGGAAGGACCCGAGCATGAGGCCGAGAAGCACGAGGAGGACGAGGGTGAGCCAAAAGAGCACACGGTCGTCGGTCATGGCGTTCAGGTGTTCAGCTCCCGGAAGTTGTCGACCGTGGCATCCTGCTCGAAAGCGGGCGCATTCCACTTCTGGTCAGGGGCACTCGAGCACTCCGCGACGACCATGGTCGACCAGTTGGGAAGGTCGTTCTGAAGAGGTTCACCCTTCGGACCGATGGCCAGGCACCGCCCGTACGAGTCCTCGAACCGCCAGCTCGTCTGCTTGTCCCCCGTGTCCGCACTGCGGTACCAGGTGACGTCCTTGCCAGAGCAGGTCTGAGTGAACGTGATGTAGGCGGGGACGGCCCCGGGTGCCGCGGTCTTCATGCACCAGACCTGGTTGCTCTTGTCGTCGACCTTCACCGTGACCTGCTGAGCGTCCGTCCGGCCGAACAGACCGCACGAACCATCCGCGAGCGGTTCGCACGGCTCCTGGTAGAACCACCGGTGGTTCCACTGCACCGCGTCGCCGCCGGTGACGGCCGGATTCTGCTTGCAGGGATAGACAATCATGAATTTGTAGTTTGTCTTCTGCGTCGTGACATCGGCGCACCGCCCAAATTCCGCGTAGTTGACGATCTGGTCGGTCTTCTTGGAGGCAGCGGCCGCGCCGACCTTCGGGCTCGGCGCGAAGGAGGACCAGTTGTTGTTGTTACCGCAGTCTCCGACCATCAATTTCGGCTTGCCCGACAACGGCGTCCCCGCGGATCCCGTACCGAGACAGAACTCCCAGGTCCCATTGGTCCCGGACTTGGAGTGCCTCGTGCTGTTGTTCTCAGGATTCTGCACCTTAAAGAGCGCCCCACCGTGCCAGCTGAACAGCTGGCTGGACCCGATCTCGTCCTGGTCCGCGGTCCTCGCTCGGCACACCTGGAGCGTCGCATTCACACGCGAGTTCTTTGCAGCAGGACGCCCTGTGATGCACAACGGGGTGGAAGTCAGATCAGAGACCGACAGGTGGATCTTGTAGTCGTCCTTCCAGCTCCACTGCTGCTTCTCGTCGTTGGCGGCGCACGTCTTGCTCTCGACGTACGAGATGGTCGATCCGACGGTCAGGCCGTCCGCCTGCAGGCAGTAGCCGTTCCCGAAGGCGTAGATGGTGCCGCCCTGGATGTTCTGGTTGATGGTCTGGAACGTGTAGACCGATTCGATCGTTCGGTCGCCTGAGTCCGCCGCACGTCCGGGAACGGTAGCGTCCGTGCCACGTGAGGTGATGACGGCAAAAGCTGGGACGGCGCGGTTGATCCGCTCGCAGTACCTGGTGATGACGTTCGATGACCGCCATGCCGCGTTCTTCCCACGCGGATCGTCCAGGAAGTACGTCACGGTCGCGGCGTACGCGTACTCGCCCGACTCGTCCGATACCGTCCCGGCAACGCTGCAGGGCAACTTCTTCGGGTCTCCGAGGACGTCGCCGGAGACCTTGTGCTTGCTCGTCGCAGAACGGATCTGGCTCAGCGCGGCATCGATCCCGGCTTCCGCTGCCACGACCGTCCGGCTGTACTTCTCGCCGTAGAGGGTCGGCTTCACCTGGGCCACCATCACACCGAGCATGAGCACGCTCAGCGATCCGATGACCATGATGAGCATGATCGCGGTGAGCAGAGCCATCCCGCTCTCGTCATCGCCGACACGCGGCCTCCACCTCATGGTCATGTCCGTCCTACTCCCTTGCACACGGGCGTGTCACTGACGTTGTCGCCGTTCTTGTCGGTCCGCGTCACAGTCTGGTCGGTGGTGTTCCGGGCAACGAACAGGGCGTCGAGCCCCGCACCCTTGCGGGCCTCCGACCCCGCCCGACCAGGACCGACGTCGAGGACGACGCGGAGCTGCTGCTTGAGGGTGACGGACATCTGGAACGGTCGCTGGTCCGACTTGGTGAGATCGTTCCGTACGTTCGACGCCTCGGTGACCCACTTGGGCGACGGACTGGGCGTGGGCACGTCCGGCCAGGTGCGGCGCTGCAGCACGCCCCCCGTCCCTCCCGCGCCGGGCACGTAACGCCACTGGGTGCACTGTGCCGTCGCGCCACCTTCGACAGCGGTGATCAGGTACTCGACGTAGTAGGCGTCCCTGCCGGTTCCCGTGCCGTACCCGGGCAGGTTGATCGCGGACGCGTAGCGGACATCCCGGTCGAACCGCTGGAATGCGCTCCGTACCTCCGTCCCCGCGTCAGACACCGACTGTGCCCTCGCCGTGTTCTTCGTCATGACGACGACGCCCGCCATGAATATCGCGATAATCACCGTGAAGATGCCCATCGCAACAATCAGCTCGACGAGGGTCATACCGCGATCGCCGCGACGCTTCTCGGGCTGCTGCCTCAGGCTCCGGAGGCCCGTCATGAGCGGACCGTCACCGTCGCGTACTCGGAGTAGTAGGCAGGCTGCGGCATCCCCTGGACGGTCATCTTGATCCTGTACGTGAACGTGCACGTCGTGTACTTTCCCCAGCTCCACTTACGTGTCACGGAGAACTTCCCTTCCTTGGCGTCGGTGAGGGACGCAGCCGTGCAGGTCGTCGTACCGAACTCGTAGGTGAAGTTGGACGGCAAGGGGGTGGCATTGGGCACGTTCGCCGTCTTCGACGGTGTCACCCCGACCGTCGCCCCGCCGCCAGGGGTCCTGCTGTCGTTAGTCGCCAGAGGTTTCACGATGAAGGTTCCGGTGTATGCGTCCTGAGAAGGTGTCCCGTCCGTGCCGATGACCCTGAACGTGAAGGACTGCACCCCAGCGACGTTCGCACGGCGCTGGTAGGAGAGGCCGTCGGGCGGTCCCTCCGTTGTGGCAGCCCCCGCACTGTTCACTATCGGGAATGACGGTGTCTCGATCCGGACGCGCTGGCCGTCCGTGACTTTGCCGAACAACTTCCCCGCAAAGTCGAGCTTGACCGGATCGTTGTTCGCACTCGTGGCGACCCCGTTCATCTCGCCGAAGAAGATGTTGTCACCCACAGGAATCTCCGCGGAGGGCGGAACAACGTCGACGGTGACGGTTGCGGATTGCTCGCTGATCCCCTTGGTCGGGTGGTCCTTGAGAGCAACGTTCTGGACCTTGTAGGTGAAGCTCGCGGGGCCCACGGGAGCACCTTTCTTAGCCGAAACCTTCAGTTGTCCGTTCTCGATCTTGGCCTCGACCTCGGCACGTGTACCGGGGGCCGCAACGACCTCGGACACAGTGAGGCCGGTCGCCGGATAGTCGTTGCCCAGGACAGGGACAACGACGCCAGGCTTCCCGACCTCGACCTTGGCCCTCTCCACCCCGGTCGCCGGATCGTTGTTCGCCCTGGGCAGTACCGTGATGTTGAAAGGGACGGGAGCGGTCTTGGCGTTGATCCCGTCGTCCAACGTGTACATGATCGTGACCGGCCCGGAGTAGTCCGTCCGAGGTTTGTACTTGATCGATCCCAGACCGAGGGCTCCGGTCTCCACCGACCAGTCACCGCGGCTCGGTGGCGTCGTCACAGCCGTGGGGTTCCTCAGGAGCGGGATGCCCTCGAGCGCCGGCGGCAGGAAGTACTTCCAGTCGTCGCCCGCCGTGTATGTGGCCTCGGACGGATAGGCAAACAGTCCTTCCGAGATGTTCCACTCGGCATCAGGATTGACGTCGATGAGCGAGCTGAGCTCGTAGCTGCACGTCCCGCCGTCGCAGCGCTCGCTGCCGCCGGGCTTCCAGGTGACGACCACCACCGCCCGGTAGAGCTTCACCCAGCTCGCGGGTGCGGAGTAGATCGACGGGTCGGAGGTCCCGCAGCTGTCCTGGCGCCAGCTGGCCGCCTTCTGCCGGTAGCAGGAACCGATGTGAGTCGTCACCGTGAAGTCCATGTCAGAGACGCGGACGGTGTCCGTCACCGGTATCGCAGGAGCTCCTACCGCTTTGGGGTCGGACTCGGGCGTCGTGTTGGCGAGCAGCTGTGGATCCGCCGCGTTCCAGGCGGCGGTCACCGCAGCCGCGGACCGCCCAGCGAGGAGCGGGCTCATGGAAGCACCCGCCGGCGGTCGGGGGTCGACCGCCCGCACCCGTTCCATCCCCTGAGTGGCGATGGCAGCCGCTGCCTGGGTCCGCTGCAGGTGCGAGGTGCTCTGCATCGTGTTCATGAAGAACAGGAGCGAGCCCGCGGCCACAGCGCCAAGGAGCATCAGTGAGACGACGACTTCAATCAAGGAGAAGCCGGCGGCGCGCTCATTCGGGCTCTGGTCAGTCAGGACCTGCGGACGCTCCGTCACGACGATTCTCACCGCTTCCCTCTCGACTCGATCCGCTCGCACGGGGTCCTATCGGCAACAGTCAGGTCTTTCTCAAGCAATTCGGTTGCATCCCCGGTCGGCGCCGTACGAGGCGCAGCGCCGAAGGAACAGGTGAAACTGTTCAACCGCCGCTAGGCGCGGGGTGGGTGGCAGCTGGACCGTCACACCCCGCATGGATCATGCTGATCAGGTGCAGCTCTCGATTCCCTTAGCCTGGAGACCACCAGCGCCGCTCTTGTACACCCACTTCTGAGTGGCCTTGTTCGCGGGCCCCTCAGCCACCAAGCAGTAGGACTCGCCGGTGACTGTGGCGGTCACCTTGTTGCCGGAGGTGATGCTCACGGTCACCTGCGAGGGGGATGCGCCCAACTTCACCGATCCGATCGTCGCACCGTCGACTGCGGGGTACGCCTGCGCGTCGGTGTAGTAGGTCTCCATCTCGTTGGCGACCGTACGCAGGTCGGACTTCAGCGAGGAGTCGACGGCCTTCTTGCGCTGGTTCATGAACACCGGGATCGCGATCGCCGCGAGGATACCGATGATGATGATGACAACGAGAAGCTCGATCAGGGTGAAACCCTTGTCCTTCTCGTTCATGGACTGGCGAATGCGAGCAATCATGCCCGACCTCATTTCAGAAGCAGAGTCAAAGTGAGATGGTGCGCCAGGTACGACTAAGAGCCCATGGGACCGCGCGAGTCCGACAACCTCCATATCGGCACGTGCCGGACGTCGGATGAGGCAGGAGGGCAGGCGCACCGCTTTTCACCCACCCACGCCGGGCGTCCGCGAGCTCGGCCGTGACGACCACGTCGAGCCGAGGCGCTGTCGCACCTCGGCCCGACGTTCACGGCGACGTGTTGCAAGGTCCTCGCCGCCACCAGCTCCAACCGGGGCTATCAGGGGCAGGCAGTGTCCGTGAGTCCACCGGTCGTGCTGTTGTAGTAGAAGCTCTTCGTCGCCTTCGTGTTTGCGCCCGTCAGGCAGTAGCCCTCGGTTCCGATGAGCTTCCCCGTAATCGTGTTTCCGGGGCTCGTCGTGACACTCACGGCCCCGGTGCCCGTGCCGATCGTCGACGTGCCGGCCGAGCCGGTCACAGCGACGTAGACCTGGGCGTCGGTGTAGTAGGTCTCCATCTCGTTGGCGACCGTACGCAGGTCCGACTTCAGCGAGGAGTCGACGGCCTTCTTGCGCTGGTTCATGAACACCGGGATCGCGATCGCCGCGAGGATACCGATGATGATGATGACAACGAGAAGCTCGATCAGGGTGAAACCCTTGTCCTTCTCGTTCATGGACTTGTGGATGCGAGCAATCATGCCCGGCCTCATTTCAGAATCAGTTTCAGGGTAATAGGAAGATGCAGCTGACGGGTACTCGTCGAGCCCCGCCGGGTTGCTACATCCCTCATCGGCGCTCCGAGCACTCATGGTGAGCGGACCATGAGCTTTTCACCCGTGATCACGGCTGCGCAGTATGCAAATGGGGCCCGACGGTCGGGAAAGACCGTCGGGCCCTGCTTGCCGCAGAATCGCCAGCGACGCTTGCTACGAGTATGCGGTCCTAGTCGTCGCTCACGGCGCGGCCGGAGCGCCGGGACGCAGCCCGCCGCTCGCACTGTCGTACTTGAACACCTTCGTGCCTGCGTTTGCCGTGCCCTTCGGGTTATGTCCTCGCAGGACATAGGACTGGCCGTCACCGGAGACCGTGTATGTGATCACGTTCCCCTTGGTGATGTTAATGTCGGTCGCGGTGCCGCCCGCTGCTGCAGGGATGACGAGCTTCGCGACCGCGTCACTGGACGCTGTGATCGCCGCGGGGTACGCCTGGGAGTCGGTGTAGTACGTCTCGATCTCGTTGGCCACGGTACGCAGGTCGGACTTGATGCTTGAGTCGACGGCCTTCTTGCGCTGGTTCATGAACACCGGGATCGCGATCGCCGCGAGGATACCGATGATGATGATGACAACGAGAAGCTCGATCAGGGTGAAACCCTTGTCCTTCTCGTTCATGGACTTGTGGATGCGAGCAATCATGCCCGGCCTCATTTCAGGATCAGACTCACAGTAAGAAGAAGGATGCACTCGGCTGAGCTCGCTGAGCCGCGCCGGAGTACTACCAGCCCCATCGGCGGCGCTGCGCTGATCGTGAATCCGCCGCCCAGACTTCACCCACCGACCCGACCGTGCTGCAATGCAGAAGTGCCCGGCACTCAAATCGACCACCGGGCACTTCTGAGCATCGTCATCGGCGCGGAGCGCCGGGGCGAATCACGCGGGACTAGCCACGGATCACGGCGCGGCCGGAGCGCCGCCCTTCAGCCCACCGTTCTTGCTGTCGTACTTGAAGACCTTCGTCTCGCTGTTCGCCGTCGCCTTCGTGTTGTGACCCACGATGGTGTACGCCTGCGAGTCGGTGGTGTTGAGCGTGTACTTGATGACGTTGTCGGCCGAGAGCTTGATGCTGACCGCCGTGCCACCTGTCGGTGCGGGAAGCGTGAGGGTGTTGGTGGCACCACCCGAGCTCGTGATGGACCCCGTCGGGTACGCCTGGTTGTCGGTGTAGTACGTCTCGATTTCGTTCGCGACCGTACGCAGGTCTGACTTGATGCTCGAGTCGACGGCCTTCTTGCGCTGGTTCATGAACACCGGGATCGCGATCGCCGCGAGGATACCGATGATGATGATGACAACGAGAAGCTCGATCAGGGTGAAACCCTTGTCCTTCTCGTTCATGGACTTGTGGATGCGAGCAATCATGCCCGGCCTCATTTCAGGATCAGAATCACAGTGAGATGGCGCGTTCACCCAGCAGCGCTCACCGAGGCTTGCTGGAGTCATATCAGCCTCATCGGCGCTCATGCACAGAACGTGACCCGGCGGGTGAGACTTCACCCGCCGCCCTATTCGTGCTGACTACACAGAAGGGCCCGATGGTCGGAACGACCATCGGGCCCTTCTGTGTAGTCAGCCGAGCCGAGCGCCGCGCTACATCGCGCGGGACTAGCCGATTATGGGGCGGGAGTGGTGGTACTGGTGGGACCGCCGGCCTTCAGGCCGCCGTTCTTGCTGTCGTACGTGAACACCTTCGACGCGCTGTTCGCGGTGCCCTTCTCGTTCCAGCCAGTCACGACGTACGACTCCTTGTCGCTGCTAAGCGTGTACGTGATGACGTTCCCGGACGTCAGGGTGACATCCGTTCCTGTCGCCACCGTGAACTTGCTGTTGGTCTTCGTAGTCGCGATGGGGCCCGCGGGGTACGCCTGGGCGTCGGTGTAGTACGTCTCGATCTCGTTGGCGACCGTACGCAGGTCAGACTTGATGCTCGAGTCGACGGCCTTCTTGCGCTGGTTCATGAACACCGGGATCGCGATCGCCGCGAGGATACCGATGATGATGATGACGACGAGAAGCTCGATGAGGGTGAAACCCTTGTCCTTCTCGTTCATGGACTTGTGAATGCGAGCAATCATGCCCGGCCTCATTTCAGGATCAGAATCACAGGGAAGGTCTTACTCGCCACATATCGACACTTTCCCTGGCGACTTGAGGACGTCACACCAGCAATCAAACGATTTCACCCACGGTCATGGCAGGGTGAAGTCCGCGGCGTCGGCGCATGCCGAGACCGACCCGTCCCGAAGACCTCCAGCGCTGTCGTAGACCCAGTCCTGGGAGGGCCGTCCACTGCTCGCCTTGGTGCCGACGAGGCAGTACGCGGAGCCGTCGAGATGCACGGACACTCGCACGCCGGGGCTCAAGCGGAGGTTCTCGAGCAACGCGCTCTTCGTGACAGACACCTCGTCGTCGGTGCGCAGAGCCTCGACGGAACCAGCGACCAGGCGCAGATCGCTCTTGACGGTGCTGTCGGCGGCCCGCTCACGCTGGGCTGTGAGCACCGGAATCGCGAGCGCCGCGAGTACTCCGAGGATCGCAATGACGACGAGCAGCTCCGTGAGCGAGAAGCCGACGTCTGATCGCCTGCCGCGACGCCAGCGCGCTCTCATTCGATGATGTCGAAGATCGAGAAGATCGGCATGTACATCGCGATGACCATCCCGCCGATCACGGCGCCGAGGACGACGATCATGAGGGGCTCGATGAGGCTTGTCAGCTGCTCCGTCGTCGCCTCGACCTCTTGGTCGTAGAACTCGGAGATCTTGCCGAGCATCGTGTCCAGGGCACCCGTGTCCTCACCCACGGCCATCATCTGCACGACCATGGACGGGAAGACGGGGTGCTGGGACAGGGGTCCGGTGAGCGACTGGCCCTGGCGCACGGACTCCTGGACGGCTTTCGCTGCGCGCTCGATGACGAGGTTTCCGCTCGTCTCCCCCACGATGTCCAGCGCTTGGAGGATGGGAACGCCAGCGTGGAGCATCGCACCGAAGTTGCGTGTGAACCTCGCCACGGCGATCTTCTTGAACAGGTTGCCGAACACCGGGACCTTGAGCTTCCACGGGTCAAGCTTCTCGCGCACGGCGCGGTCGTTCTTGTGCTTGCTCCACCACGCGGCGACGATGACGAGCACGACGACGATCGGACCGGCGCCCCACTTGAGACCCGTCGACATATGCATGAGGATCTGCGTCGGCATGGGCAGTTCGCCGCCGAGCGTGGCGAACATCCCTGCGAAGATCGGGACGATGAAGATGAGCATGCCGCTCGTCGCGAGGATCGCGATGACGAACACGACGACCGGGTAGGTCATCGCGGACTTGATCTTCCCGCGAAGCTTGACCTCGTCCTCGAAGTTCTCCGCGATCGACACGAGGACCTGGTCGAGGAAGCCCCCGACCTCCCCCGCCTTCACCATGTTGATCATGAGGGGCGGGAAGATCTCCGGGTGCTTCGCCAGAGCTACGGAGAAGGCGACACCCGTCTCAACGTCACTGCGAACGACGGCGAGGACCTTCGCGAGCGGCTTGCTCTCGGTCTGCTCAGTGAGGATCGAGATCGCGCGCAGCAGCGACAGCCCGGCGTTGATCATCGTTGCCAGCTGCCGCGCCATGATGGCGAGGTGCTTGAGCGTGACCTTTTCACCGAAGCCCGGGATATTGATCTCTCGCTGCAGGCCGGTGCTGCTGACCTCGGTGATCGAGATCGGTGCGACGCCCATGACCTTGAGCTTGTTAGCCACAGCAGACTGGCTGGCCGCCTCGAGCCGCCCCTTCGTCAGCTTCCCCTGCTTGTCGCGGATGACGTAGTCGTACGCCTTCGTTGCGGTAGCCATCACAGAGCCCTGCTCTCGTAGTTGGAGCCGCCCATGTTCGCGTTCGCCATGCCCGCACCGGCCGAGCTCGTGCCTCGACCCGTGAGCCGGTTGAAGTCCGCGATGTGCTGGCACTTCTCCAGGCCGGTCTCGTAGGAGATCCGCCCGGTGCGTGCGAGGTCAGCCAGGTGCTGGTCCATCGTGTGCATCCCGAGCTGCGCCCCAGCCTGCATCGCCGAGTACACCTGGTGCGTCTTGCCCTCGCGGATGAGGTTGCGGATAGCGGGCGTCGCGATGAGCACCTCGGTCGCGACGGCCCGCCCGGGCCCATCAGCACGCTTGCACAACGTCTGGCACACCACGCCCTGCAGCGCGCTTGCGAGCTGGGTCCGGATCTGCCCCTGCTGCTCGGGCGGGAAGACGTCGATGATGCGGTCGATCGTCTGCGCCGCATCCTGCGTGTGCAAGGTCGCGAACACGAGGTGCCCGGTCTCGGCTGCGGTCAACGCCACGGACATCGTCTCGAGGTCGCGGAGCTCACCGACGAGGATGATGTCCGGGTCCTGGCGCAGCACGTGCTTGAGTGCGCTGGCGAAGCTGTGCGTGTCCTGGCCGACCTCACGCTGGTTGATGATCGACTTCTTGTGGCGGTGCAAGAACTCGATGGGGTCTTCGACGGTCATGATGTGGTCAGCACGGGTGCGGTTCGCGAGATCGACGATCGACGCGAGCGTCGTCGACTTTCCGGAACCGGTGGGACCCGTCACGAGGACCAGGCCGCGGGCCAGACCCGCGAAGTTCGCGACGACCCCCGGGATACCCAGGTCCTCGAGGGGCTTGATCTCGTAGGGGATCACGCGGAAGGCAGCACCGATCGACTCACGCTGCTGGTAGATGTTCACGCGGAACCGGGCGAGACCACGCACGGCGTAGGAGATGTCGAGCTCGAGGTTGGTCTCGAACTTCTCACGCTGTTTCTGCGTGAGGATCGAGTAGATCGACCGCTGCAGCCCCTCGGGCATGACCGGCCCGTGGCCCTCGAGCGGGAACAACGAACCGTCCCTGCGCACCATCGGCGCGGCGCCCACCGTGAGGTGCAGGTCGGACCCACCGGCCTCGACCATCGCGCGGAGCACAAGGTCGAGCTGGACGTCGCTCTCCTCCGCCTGGCGGCTCATCCCGATCCGCGTCGTCGACGCTGTCGGTGCGCGCTTCACAGCGGCCGGCGCCGCGGGTGCTTGTGCGGTCGGCTGGACCTGGGTCGCAGTCGGGGCCATCTGGCGTGCCGGGCTCGTGGACATCTGGTCGGCGAGGGACCGCCTCGCGGGGACGCCCGCGCCCTGCTGGAAGGGCGGGGCCGTCTGCGTGCGGTCGTCAGGGTCATGCGGCTGGAACGTCTGCCCGACAACCCCCGGCGCCATCGGGCCGCGCAACGTGGGATCGCCCGCCGGCACACTGAAGTTGTTCACAGGTCAGCCTCTCGCCTCAAGTCCCGCACGGATCGTCGCGACGCCTCCTTATCGGCTCAGGGCGGGGGTTCTTAAGCAACGACCCGGACAATCTCCTCGACGGACGTCTGGCCGCCGATAACTTTGAGCCAGCCGTCGTTGCGCAGGGTGCGCATGCCCTGCGAGATCGCGGTGCGCAGGATCTCCGCGGAGGACGACCCCTGCACGGCGTGGCGCTCGATCTCTTCGGTGACCCGCATGACCTCGTGCAGCGCAAGGCGACCCTTGTAGCCGGTCTTCGAGCAGGTCACGCATCCGACCGGGCGGTACAGGATCGGCTTCTCCTCCCCCGGGAGCCACGGAAAGCGCGCTGCCTCGAGCTCGAGTTCGCTCGGCTCGTACTGCTCCTTGCACTTGGAGCACAGTCGACGCGCGAGGCGCTGGGCGACGATGCAGTCGATCGCTGACCCCACGAGGAAAGGTTCGATCCCCATCTCCACAAGACGCGTCACTGCGGACGGTGCGTCGTTGGTGTGCAGGGTGGAGAGCACGAGGTGACCGGTGAGCGCCGCCTCGATGGCGATCTGCGCGGTCTCGTGGTCACGGATCTCACCGAGGAGCACGACGTCGGGGTCGGACCGCAGGATCGACCGCAGCGCTCCAGCGAACGTCAGGCCAGCCTTCGGGTTGACCTGTACCTGGTTGATGCCCGGGAGCCGGTACTCGACCGGGTCCTCGACCGTGATGACGTTGATCTCCGGCTTCGACACCGCGTTGAGGGTCGCATAGAGCGTCGTCGACTTACCCGAACCGGTCGGTCCGGTGACGAGGATCATGCCGTACGGCTTGTTGAAGGCCTCGGAGTAGACCTCGTAGTTCTCCTCCTCGAACGACAGGTCCCGCAGGTCGAGGCTCGCCGTGGAGTTGTCGAGGATTCGCATGACGATCTTCTCGCCCCACACCGTGGGCAAGGTTGCGACGCGGAGATCGATCTTGCGGCCGTTGTGTGTGATGGACATACGGCCGTCCTGCGGCTTGCGCCGCTCAGCGATGTCGATGTCGGAGAGGATCTTCACGCGGGAGGTCACGGCACCCGTGATGTTCTTCGGAGACCGCTGCATCTCGTGGAGCACACCGTCGATCCGGTACCGGACCCGGAGGTCGTGCTCTGCCGGCTCGATGTGGATGTCCGAGGCACGGTCGGTGATCGCCTGGCTGACGATGAGGTTGACGTATCGGACGATCGGCGCGTCGTCGTCCGTGGTCCCGACCATCCGGGAGAGGTCGACCTGCTCCTCACGGCTCTGCTCCTCGAACGTGCTCGTGAGGTCGTCCATCTCGCCGTCAGCACGGACGTACCGGTCGATGGCGCGCAGGAGGTCCTCGTGCGTCACCACGACGGGGAGCACCTGCAGGCCGGTGAGCGATTGGACGTCGTCCACGGCGAGGACGTTGCCCGGGTCCGCCATCGCGAGCTGCAGGGCGCCGTCCTTGAACCCGATGGGCAGCACCGTGTGTCGCCGGCACACCGCCCCGGACAGCCGGCTCACGGCGGTCCTGTCCACGGGGTAGACATCGAGGTCGGCGAACTGCATGCCGACCTGGGCGGCGAGCGTCGCGACGAGCTGTCCCTCGGTGAGGACCCCGATGTCGACGAGGGCGCGCCCGAGGCTTGTCCCGCTCGTGACCTGCTCGTCGAGGGCAGCGAGGAGCTGCGTCTCGTCGACGAGACCTTGTTCGAGAAGAATCTCACCGAGCTGCTTCACTGCACTCTCCTCATCACCCGTCGTTGCACACGGCCGTGCGACGACGAGACTCACCTACCGTTGGTCGACATATCGGCAGGCGCGCCGCGGGTGATAAGGGTTCCGGCGAGGAAGGTCGTTCGTCAGGCGGTCATGGCGGCAGCCAGTGCCGCGGACATGACGTCGACCGGCGCCGTCAGGCCGGTCATGAGCCGCACCTGCTCGGCGGCCTGGTGCAGGAGCATCCGCTCTCCTCCGACGACCGCGCCGCCCCGCTCCCGCCAGGCCGCAGCGAGGGCGGTCGTCCGGGGCTCGTACGCCACGTCGAGGAGCACGCCTGCGACGGCGGCCGTGTCACGCTGACCTGCGGCGGCGATCTCCGTAGCGATGCTGTCCGCACCGTGGGGCGGCAGCGTCGAGACGACCACGTCGGCAGCTGCCATCGCCGTGGCCGCGTGCTCGAGCGTCCGGAAGGTCGGCGAGACCCCCATGCGGTGGGCCGCTCGTTGGAGCGCACCGGTGCGGCCCAATGACCGGACGTAGACCTCCGCCCGGGGGTATCCGAGCTCGGCCAGCGCGGCGAGGGTCGACGACGCCGTCGCACCTGCGCCGAGCACGACCGCGGTGCCCCGTCCGTCACGCTCCGGCGCGAACGCACCCTCGCGCAGCGCCGCCACGATCCCGTGGACGTCCGTGTTGGCGCCCACCGTCGTGCGCACTCCCCCGGGCCAGCTGAGGATGACCGTGTTCACCGCTCCGGTGACGTCCGCGAGCGGATCGACGTGGTCGAGCAGGGGGATGATCGTCTGCTTGAGCGGCATCGTCAGGCTCAAGCCCGCCCAGGACGGGTCGAGCCCCTCGACGAAACCCTGGAGCGCCTCCTCCTCGACGTCGACGGCCTCGTACTGCCATGCATCCAGCCCGAGCGCGGTATAGGCCGCGCGATGCAGGACCGGGGACAGCGAGTGCCCGATGGGATGGCCGAGGACGGCCGCACGCCGCACGTCGGTGGCTCGCGTGCTCACTCGCCGGTGTTCTCCCGGATCCAGTCGTAGTACAGCTGCGCGTTCTTGTCGTGCTCCGGCTTCGTCTCCGCGAACAGGGTCTCCTTCGTGTCGAGGTTGACCGTGACGAAGAAGATGTAGTCCGTGTCGGCGGGAGCCAGCGCCGCCTCGAGGGATTCGAGCCCGGGGGTGGCGATGGGACCGGGCGGCAGTCCCTTGTACTTGTACGTGTTGTACGGGTTGTCGCTGGCCCGCTCTTCCGCGGTCGTGGTCGCGTCGTCGCTGCCGCCGGCGTAGTAGTGCACCGTCGAGTCGAACTGCAGCATCATGTCGATCGCCAGGCGGTTCTCGATGACGCTCGCGACGAGCGGCCTGTCCTCGGCGCGACCCGCCTCACGCTCGACGAGCGACGCCTTCGTGAGGAGCACCTGGCGGTCGGGGCCCGCCGGGACACCGAGTCCGTCGAGCGTCGTCACCGTCCGCGCGACCATCTCCGTGACCATGGCGACGGGTTCGGTACCGAGCGGGAACTGGTACTGCCCCGGGGCCAACCATCCTTCGTAGCTCCCGTTCGCCTCTGCTGGCAGACCGGTCGCCGCGGTGTCTGCGATGGCCGCGACCACGTCGGCCTCCGGGACCGCTGTGAGCTTCGCGATCCTCGCGACGATCTTCTCCTGGTTGAAGCCCGGCGGGATGTCGACGATGTAGTCGGAGCGGTTCGCGACGTCGAGCAGCGCGGAGACCGCGTCGGCTGCCCGCATCTCCTTGAACAGGGTGTACGTGCCCGGCTGGATTCCCGCGGCATCAGGGTTCCCGTTGTACGCGATGACGAACGCCTGCTGCGAGGCGACGACTCCCGCCGCCTCGAGCGTCGTACCGATGGCCGCACCGGAGTCTCCCGCGTTGACGGTCACCGTCTGCTCGCCCGCGCCGGGCCCGGGGAAGTCGGCGACGTCGTCCTCGGACGACCCGGACCCCAGGCCGTCGAGACTGCTGAAGAAGTCGACCCCACGCGTCCAGACGAGGTACCCGCCAGCACCGATGACGACGATCGCGATGAGGACCGCGATGAGAGCTCGCCGCCTGCGGACTGCGGCCTTGCGCCGCTCCTCACGCAGGGCGCGCTTCTCGGAACGAGACAGCACGGCCTCGTCCGGGGCCTCCTGGGAGACCGACGGTCCCTCGAACAGATCGTTCACCGGTTGGTGCCTCCACGTATGTCACTCATCTGGCCTCTGCACCCCTGCGGACCCATCGACAACCTACTCCACGGTCCGCAGCGGGTGATATTCCCGTCCTCAGTCCACCAGCTCGCCTGCGCGCCGCCCCGAGTGTCGCTCGACATCCAACGCGGACTGCAGGATCACCACGGCGGCGACCTGGTCCACCACCGCACGGTGCTTGCGTCCTGCTCGGCCTGCAGCATGGAGCGCCTGGTGGGCGCTCACGGTGCTCATTCGCTCGTCAACCATACGCACCTGGACGGGCGTGACAGCCCGAGCGACCGACCTAGCGTACGCGCGGGCAGCAGCGGATGCCGAACCCTCCGTGCCTGACAGGTGCCTGGGCAGTCCGACGTACACGACCGCCGCGCCCCGCTCCGTCACCTCCCACGCTATCCGAGCGACGTCCGCAGGCACAGACCCGTCGGTCGGCAGAACACCCCGCGCGACGGTGTCCACGGGGGTCGCGACGAGCCCGTCGGGGTCGCTCGCCGCGACCCCGACCCGCACGCTACCGACGTCGATCGCCAGCCGGACGCCGCGCGTCACCTCATCTGGACGGGCGGTCGAGGAGCCGCTCATGCCCCGAGCTGGGCAGCAACCGCGTCCCGGATGCTGCGCAACGCGTCCGGGAGGGCCGTCGCGTCCTGGCCGCCGCCCTGCGCCATGTCGTCCTTGCCACCGCCACCACCACCGAGCACACCGGACGCGGTCCGCGCGAGGGCGCCAGCCTTGATGCCGGCTGCACGCGCCGTGGCGTTCGTCACGACGACGACGAGGGGACGATCCTTGCTCACGCCGGCGATCGCCACGACCGAGGCGGTCGCCTCACCGAGCCGACCGCGCACGTCGAGCGCGAGGGCCCGGAGGTCGTCCGCTGATGCGACGGCCCCGGCGTCGTGTACGACGACCCGGGCGCTCCCGACGCTCTCTGCGGACGCGACGAGCGAACCGGCAGCCGCGAGAAGCTGTGCCTGCCGCAGGGCCGCGAGCTCCTTCTCCGTCTCCTTGAGGCGGGTGAGCAGACTGCCGACACGGTCGGGCAGCTCGTCCGTGCGGACGTTGAGCAGCCCGGTGAGCTGACCGACGAGGGCGTGCTCCTTCGCCTGGAACCCGTAGGCCCCGTCCCCGACGAGGGCGTCGACGCGGCGTACGCCGGACCCGATGGAGGCCTCACCCAGGAGGGTGACGAGCCCGAGCTGGCCGGACCGCTTGACGTGCGTGCCCGCGCACAGCTCGCGCGACCAGTCGTCCCCGATGGAGACCACGCGCACCCGGTCGCCGTACTTCTCACCGAACAGGGCCATGGCACCGAGGGCACGCGCCTCGTCGATGTTCATGATCTGCTCGGTGACCTCGAGGTCCTCGGCGAGCTGGGTGTTCACCCGCTCCTCGATCTCGCTGAGCACTCCCTGCGGGACGGCCTGGCTGGCCCGGAAGTCGAACCGGATCCGGCTCGGTGCGTTCTCGGACCCCGCCTGGGTCGCGTCCTTGCCGAGCGACTCCTGGAGCGCCTTGTGGATCATGTGGGTGGCCGAGTGCGCACGGCTGATCGCCTTGCGGCGGGTGGTGTCGATCGTCGCCGTCCCGGAGTCACCGAGCGCGAGGGTGCCCTCGACGAGCCGACCACGGTGGACGGACAGGCCCTTGAGCGGTGCCTGGACGTCGTCGACCTCGACGGTCGCACCACCGTCGAGGACGATCGTGCCGTGGTCGGCGAGCTGACCACCGGCCTCCGCGTAGAACGGTGTCCGGTCGAGGATGACGTCGACGTTCGCGGGGGCGGTCGCCGCCGGTCCGGGCACGCCGTCGACGACGAGACCCACGACGGACGCACGGGAGGTGACGTCCGTGTAGCCGATGAACTCCACGGGGGCCGCGAGGTCTGCGCGCAGCGCCTCGTACGCGGCCTTGTCAGCGCCACCCGTGCGCTTGGACAGCGCGTCGGCGCGCGCACGCTCGCGCTGGGCCTGCATGAGGCTCCGGAACGCCGTCTCGTCGACGGTCACGCCGTGCTCCGAGGCCATCTCGAGCGTGAGGTCGATGGGGAACCCGTAGGTGTCGTGGAGCGCGAACGCCTCGTCGCCGCCCAGCAGGGGTGACCCCGTGGACCCGGCCCGCGCCTTGGCGCTCTGCACAGCGGTGTCGAGGATCGTCGTCCCGGCGACGAGGGTGCGCCGGAAGGCGTCCTCCTCGGCGTACGCGATCGACGAGATGCGCTCGAAGTCGGTGCCGAGCTCCGGGTACGAGGCCTGCATGGCGTCACGGCTGGCGGGGAACAGGTGCGGGAGCGCCGGGTCCTCCACCCCGAGCAGGCGCATCGCGCGCACGCTGCGGCGGAGCAGACGGCGCAGGACGTACCCACGGCCCTCGTTCGAGGGTCGGATGCCGTCGCCGATGAGCATGAGCGAGGAGCGGATGTGGTCCGCGACCACCCGCATCCGGACATCGTCGGTCGTCGATGCGCCATACCGCTTGCCCGAGAGCTCCTGCGCGGCGGTGATGACGGGGAACACCTCGTCGATCTCGTACATGTTGTCGACGCCCTGGAGGAGGTACGCGACGCGCTCGAGACCCATGCCGGTGTCGATGTTCTTCTGCTTGAGCTCACCGAGGATGGGGAAGCTGTCCTTGCCGCCGCCGTCGCCGCGCTCGAACTGCATGAAGACGAGGTTCCAGATCTCGATGTACCGGTCCTCGTCGACGACGGGCCCGCCCTCGGCCCCGTACTCGGGCCCGCGGTCGACGTAGATCTCCGAGCAGGGACCGGCCGGGCCACGTGCCCCGGTGGACCAGAAGTTGTCCTTCATGCCGCGCGACTGGATGCGCTCGTCGGGCAGGCCGGCGATCGACTTCCACAGCTGGCGTGCCTCGTCGTCGTCGTGGAAGACCGTCACCCAGATGGTGTCGGGGTCGAAGCCGTACTTGCCCTCGGCCACGGGGCCGGTGACAAGGTCCCACGCGTAGGCGATGGCCTCGGCCTTGAAGTAGTCCCCGAACGAGAAGTTGCCGTTCATCTGGAAGAAGGTGCCGTGCCGGGTCGTCTTGCCGACCTCCTCGATGTCGAGGGTCCGCACGCACTTCTGCACGCTCGTCGCGCGCTTCCACGGCGGGGTCTGCTGCCCGGTCATGTACGGGATGAACGGCACCATCCCCGCGATGGTGAAGAGCGTCGACGGATCCGGCGAGATGAGCGACGCCGAGGGCACGACGGTGTGGTCGCGCTCGGCGAAGTAGTCGAGCCAGCGCTGGCGGATGTCGGCGGTACGCATGAGGTTCCTTCGTCAGGAGCGGCTCTGGCGGGCAGAGCACGGGGTGTGATTCGAAAGTGCCGGGCACGCGGCACGGCACCGGTGTCAGAACGAGTAGCCGAGGGTGTCCTCGTCGTCGTCGTCCGTGACGGACGCCGGGCGCTGCGGACGCCCGGTGGTGTCTGTGCGACGGGAGTCGCGACGCGCACGCAGGTCCTCGACGCTGCCCTGGGACCGCGCGAGGAGCGCGTCCGCCAGCGCTGTCGCGCGCTCGTCCCGTGCCGCACGGAAGTCGGACGCGAAGTGCTGCACGACGTCCGACAGGTGTGCCGTGGTCTCCTCGACGGTCGCGGTGGCGCGCTCGGCGACGGCGGCCGGGGTGTAGCGACGCACGACCCGGCGGCCCTTGAGGATGACGGCGACGGTGACCGCGGAGCCGGTCGCGATCCAGAACAGGCGTGCCATCAGGGCCGCTTCCCGTCGGCGGCGACGCCGGTCCCCCGCATGCGGGACGCGGCCTGCCCGAACGCCTGGCGCACGCCGTAGGAGAACGCGGCCACCTTGACGAGGGGCGCACCGAACGCGGCAGCGTACAGCCCGGTGAGTGCCGAGACGTTCTGGCTGACCTCGGAGGCCGCCGTCGTGATCTCGTCGACCTTGACCAGCTGTGTGTTCGCGCTCGCGACGGTCTGGGCCGACTCGTCGAGGATCGGCACGGAGTGGGCGGTGATCTCCTTGATGCTGGCCGTGGTGGTGTCGAGCACCCGGCCGAGCTTGACGAGGGGCACAGCCAGGAGGCCGACCAGCGCGACGAACGCCACGGCCGCGATGAGTCCAGCGATGTCACCGATCACACGAACAACCCCTTAGGTCTCGAGCACGGGCCCGACGCCGGGCCATGAGCACATCCGCGAAAACACTACCCGCTCGGCGGCTGGCGTCAGCCATGGGTATGGAGCTCCCGTCGCACCGCGCGTACGGGCGTGTGCCCGCCGCACGTGCCGTGCACGCACGAACGCCTCGTCCCCGGGTGCGGGACGAGGCGCTCGTGACGGACGGGGTGCGGGTCAGCGCGAGTAGTGCTCGACGACCAGCTGGACCTCGCAGGTCACGGGGACCTCGGCACGCTTGGGCGCACGCGTCAGCTGGAACGACAGCTTCTCAAGCTGGACCTCGAGGTAGCCGGGGACGGCGGGGAGCACGTCGCGGTGCGCGCCGGCGGCGGCGACCTGGAACGGCGTCATGGCCTGGCTCTTCGGCTTGACCTGGACGGTCTGTCCGGGCTTGACCTTGAAGGACGGGCGGTCGACGATCTTGCCGTCGACGAGGATGTGGCGGTGCACCACGGCCTGGCGCGCCTGCAGCGTCGTGCGAGCGATGCCGGCACGGAGCACGAGGGCGTCGAGGCGGGTCTCGAGGAGCTCGACGAGCGCCTCACCGGTCAGACCAGGAGCCTTGCGGGCCTCCTCGAACGCACGGGCCATCTGCTTCTCGCGGAGGCCGTACTGGGCGCGCAGACGCTGCTTCTCACGAAGACGCACCGCGTAGTCGGACTCGGTACGGCGGCGGGCACGGCCGTGCTCGCCGGGCGGGTAGGGGCGCTTCTCGAAGTGCTTGACGGCCTTCGGGGTGAGCGCGATGCCCAGCGCGCGGCTCAGGCGAACCTGGCGGCGCGAACGGGTGACAGAAGACATGAAGCTACGTCCGTTCCTGATCGTGATGACGTCACACCCGCACGCGGAGGTGCGTGGGGTGCGGGACCAGCCGTTGGGGCAGCTGCAGCGTGCTGCGGCTCCCACGGGGCCGAGGTCCCAGGTGGTCGCCCCCAGATACTCATGGGGCAACCTCACGATTCTAGCATCGGCGAGCAGTCAGTCGGTCCCGCCCCGGAGGATCGCGCGCACGCGCTCCATCCGCTCCGTCACGCTGCGCTCGTACCCACGGTCGGACGGGACGTAGTACCGCGCCCCGACGAGGTCGTCGGGCAGGTACTGCTGCTCGGCGACGGCGTGCGGCGCGTCGTGCGCGTACCGGTACCCCTTGCCGTGGCCGAGCGCGGACGCTCCCGAGTAGTGGGCGTCCCGCAGGTGCGCCGGCACGCTGCCCACGCGGCCCGCGCGGACGTCCGCCAGGGCTGCGTCGATGGCCATGTACGCAGCGTTCGACTTCGGCGCGGTGGTCACATGGATGACTGCCTCGGAGAGGATGATCCGGGCCTCGGGCATCCCGATGAGCGCGACGGCCGACGCCGCGGCCATGGCGGTCTGCAGCGCACTCGGGTCGGCCATGCCGACCTCCTCGGCTGCCGCGATGACGATGCGCCGGGCGATGAAGCGCGGGTCCTCCCCCGCCGCGATCATCCGCGCGAGGTAGTGCAGTGCGGCGTCGACGTCGGACCCACGCATGGACTTGATGAACGCGCTGATGACGTCGTAGTGCTGGTCCCCGTCGCGGTCGTACCGGACGGCGGCGACATCGATCGCCCGCTCCATCGTCGCGAGGTCGATGAGCGCACGTGCCTCGTCGGGCTCGTCCGCGGCGCGGTCCGAGAGTGCAGCACCGGCGGCCGCCTCGAGGATCGTCAGCGCCTTGCGTGCGTCGCCGCCGGCGAGCCGCAGGAGGTGGTCCAGCGCGTCGTCCTGCAGCTCGACCGACCCGGCCAGACCCCGCTCGTCAGACACCGCGCGCAGGACGAGCGTCCGGACGTCGTCCGTCGTCAAGGGTTGCAGCGTGAGCAGCAGGGACCGGGACAGCAGCGGGGAGTTCACCGAGAAGCTGGGGTTCTCCGTCGTCGCCGCGACGAGGGTGACCCACCGGTTCTCGACGCTCGGCAGCAGGGCGTCCTGCTGGGACTTGGAGAACCGGTGCACCTCGTCGATGAACAGGACGGTCTCAGCCCCCCCGGTCGCCAGCCGACGTCGAGCATCCTCGATGACCGTCCGCACGTCCTTGACGCCCGCCGTCACCGCGGAGAGCTCGACGAAGCGCCGGGCGGAGCTCGTCGCGATGAGGTACGCGAGCGTCGTCTTGCCGGTGCCAGGTGGCCCCCAGAGGATGACGGATCCGGGCGCCGCCCGGCCGGAGCGGCTGTCCGCGGGCTCGACGAGCCTGCGCAGCGGTGAACCCGGCACCAGAAGGTGCGCCTGCCCGGCGACCTCACTGAGGGACGCCGGCCGCATGCGCACCGCGAGGGGTGTCCCCGGGCCCGCGAGGGGCACCCCGGCAGACCCCTGGGTGGTCGAGTCGAACAGGTCCATGAGGTCAAGGGTAGGTCTCGTGCACACCCCTGCGTGGCAGGATGCGGTGCCGGGATGGGATGCTGGCCGCGTGTTTGAATCCCTGGGCCGACGAGTCAGCGCACACCCACGTTCCGCGATCATCGTGTGGGTCGTGCTCACCGTCCTGGGCCTCGCTCTCGCGGGCGTCGGGGTCGGTGGTGACACGCTCTTCGACCGGCTGGCCAGCTCGAACTCGGACGTCACAGGCTCCGAGAGCGCCGAGGGCTCCCGCATCCTCGACGAGATCAGCGAGGAGGGCGAGACGCTCACCCTCATGGTCGACGGCGTCGCACCCAGCGCCGAGGGGGTCACCGAGCCGCTCGGCGCCGCGCAGGCGGAGGTGCTCGCCGTCGACGGCGTCGAGTCGGTGCTCGACCCGGTCATCGTGCCGGGCGGACCCGACAGCGAGATCGGTCAGCTCTTCACGGCACAGGACGGGAACGGCTTCCTCGTCGTCGTGAGCCTCGAGCCCGACCTCACCGCGGACGAGGAGTCCGCGGCCGTGAGCACGGTCGCCGAGATCCTCGAAGCCGTGCCGGCCGCGCTGCCCGGCGACGACGTCACAGGGATCGTCGGGGCGTCTCCGCTCATCCTCGAGGCCATCACGGACCAGGTCGAGGAGGACCTCACCACCGGCGAGGCCATCGCGCTGCCGATCGCCCTCATCATCATGGTGTTCGTGTTCGGCGGCTTCCTCGCCGCTGCGATGCCCATGGCCGGGGCCCTCGCCTCGATCGGCGTCGGCCTCGGGTTCCTCCTCGCGCTCACGTACATCGTCGAGGTCGACGCGTCCGTCGTGAACGTCGTCACGCTCCTCGGCCTCGGCCTCTCGATCGACTACGGCCTCCTCATCGTGTCCCGCTTCCGCGAGGAGCTCGGTGACCTCACCGCCAAGGACGCCGCCACGGGCCGGGAAGGCGGCCGCCGGCGCAGCAGGTCGGACGCGCTCGTCTCCGAAGCGGTGGTCCGCACCATGGCCACCGCGGGGCGCACCGTGACGTTCTCCGCGCTCACCGTCGCGATCTCCATCGCCGGACTCCTGGTGTTCACACCCGCGATCCTGCGATCCATCGGGGGCGCGGCCCTCGCCGTCGTCCTCATCGCCGTCGCCACGGCGCTCACGCTCGTCCCGGCCCTGCTGCGGCTCGCCGGTCGGCGGCTGCTGCGTCCCGGCATCCTTGCGACCGTGCCGGTCGTGCGGACCATCATCGCGCGGACCGCAGACGTCCGCACCGACGACGGTGTCTTCTCCCGTCTCGCAGAACGTGTGCAGCGCCGCCCGGCGATGGTGGCAGCCGGGTGCGTCCTCGTCCTCGCGGTCCTGGCGACCCCCGTGCTCGGGCTCCAGATGCGCAACTCCGGCATCGAGCTGCTCCCGGTGGACTCCACGCAACGCGTGTTCCTCACCCGCCTCGCCGAGCAGTATCCCGGGACCGCCGCCCCGGAGATCAGCGTCCTCGCGGCCGGCACGGCTGAGGACGTCAGCGGTCTTCGCGACGAGATCGCGGGGATCGACGGCGTCGAGTCGGTGACCGAGGCGTCCGCCCCGGACGGCAGCGACGAGTACGTCACCCTCGGGGTCGAGATCAGCTCCGGGGACCCGGGCGGGGAGCAGGCACTCGAGGTCGTCCGCGACATCCGCAGCCTCGACCCCGGGCTCGACACGTGGGTGATCGGGCAGGCCGCCGGCCAGGTGGACTTCATCGAGGCGCTCGGCGACCGCGTCTGGGCCGCCGTCGCCATCGTCGTGCTCGCGACGTTCGTGCTGCTGTTCCTCATGACGGGGTCCGTCGTCATCCCTCTCAAGGCGCTGCTCACCAACGCGCTGTCCATCGCCGCGTCCATGGGCGTGCTCGTCTGGGTGTTCCAGGACGGGCACCTGTCCGGGCTCCTCGGGTTCGTCTCCACCGGGGGCATCGAGACCTTCGTCGTCGCCCTCGTCATCGCCTTCGCGTTCGGGCTCGCGATGGACTACGAGGTCTTCCTGCTCTCACGCATCAAGGAGCTGCACGACGCCGGGAGCGGGGACGACGAGGCCGTGCGCGTCGGGCTGCAGCGTTCCGGGCGGATCATCACCTCGGCCGCGGCGATCATCATCGTCGTGTTCTCCGGGTTCGTCTTCGGGGAGCTGCTCGTCATCAAGCAGGTCGGGTTCGCCCTCGCGGTCGCGATCTTCATCGACGCGACGATCGTGCGGATGCTCCTCGTGCCCGCGACGATGACGCTGCTGGGCCGCTGGAACTGGTGGGCACCCGCCCCGCTGAAGAAGGTCTACGACCGGCTCGCGATCATCCACTGAGGCCCTGTCCGGGCACGTCCAGGCGTGCCATCCTGTGCGGATGGAATCTCGGGTGCGCCAGGGGGCAGCGAGCGGGGAGCCCGGTCCGGGTACGCCGTGGGTCCCCGACACCTGGGACGACTGGTCGCGCGTGGACCGGGACAAGCGCGAGCGGCGAGCCGTCGAGGTGGCGGTCCGTGCTCGACGCGCTGCGGCGGGTCTCGCCCACCAGGAGGCGATGCGGCAGTTCCGCACGGCGCTCGGACGGGCCGGGCTGCACACCGTTCTCGTCCTCGCCCCGGTCGTGGCCGGCTGGTGGCAGGTCCTCGCGGCGCGGGACGCCGCGATCGCGGCCGGTCTCGGCGACCGCTCGTTCGTGGCCGGCGGGCTCCTCCTCCTCATCCTGACCTGCGTCGCAGGGGCCCTGCTCGTGCGTATATGGCAGCGAACCCTGCGCGCCCACCCTGGCCCGCTTCTGCTCGAGGTCATGCCCGACTCCCCCACCGCACGTCGGCACGGCGCGTTCACCGGCGAGACGGAGCCGCCGCGTCGCTGGTGACGACGCGCCGGGCCGTGCCCACGGGCCCCGTGCGGACGTCAGATGTGACGCCTGCCGGCTCTGGGGACCAGGGCCGCGGACGACGACGGGGCGTGCCCCTCGTGAGAGGAGCACGCCCCGTCGGGCGGTCGTCGACCCCGTCGCGGGTCAGCCCTCGGCGGGCGCCTTCGGCTTGGCGTCGACGCCCGCCTCCTTGCGCTGCTGCGCGGTGATCGGCGCCGGGGCCTGCGTGAGCGGGTCGAACCCGCCACCGGACTTCGGGAACGCGATGACGTCACGGATGGACTCGGAGCCCGTGAGCAGCGTGAGGATGCGGTCCCAGCCGAACGCGATCCCGCCGTGGGGCGGCGCGCCGAACGCGAAGGCCTCGAGCAGGAAGCCGAACTTCTCCTGCGCCTCCTCCTCGCCGATCCCCATCATCCGGAACACGCGCTCCTGGACGTCCCGGCGGTGGATACGGATGGACCCGCCACCGATCTCGTTGCCGTTGCACACGATGTCGTAGGCGTATGCGAGGGCCTCGCCGGGGTTCTCCTCGAAGGTGTCGATCCACTCCGGGGTGGGCGACGTGAACGCGTGGTGCACGGCCGTCCAGGCGCCCTCGCCCACGGAGACGTCGTCGTCCTCGCCGGTCGGCTTGAACAGGGGCGCGTCGACCACCCACACGAACGCCCACTCGTTCTCGTCGATGAGCCCAGCCTTCTTGGCGATCTCGAGCCGGGCGGCGCCGAGGAGCGCGCGCGCCTCGGTCGTCTTGCCCGCAGCGAAGAAGATCGCGTCGCCCGGCTTGGCCCCGGTCGCCTCCGCGAGACCGGCGCGCTCGGCGTCGGACAGGTTCTTGGCGACGGGACCACCGAGCTCGCCCTCGGCGGAGATCGTCACGTAGGCCAGGCCACGGGCGCCGCGCTGCTTGGCCCACTCCTGCCAGGCGTCGAACCCGCGTCGCGGGGTGGCCGCTCCCCCGGGCATGACGACGGCACCGACGTACGGCGCCTGGAACACGCGGAACGGGGTGTCGCTGAAGTACTCGGTGAGCTCGACGAGCTCGACGGCGAACCGCAGGTCCGGCTTGTCCGAGCCGTAGCGGCGCATCGCCTCCGCGAACGTCATGCGCGGGATCGGCGTCGGGATGGTGTAGCCGATGAGGTCCCACAGGGCGACGAGGATCTGCTCGCCGAGCGCGATGACGTCGTCCTGCTCGACGAAGCTCATCTCGACGTCGAGCTGGGTGAACTCGGGCTGGCGGTCCGCGCGGAAGTCCTCGTCGCGGTAGCAGCGGGCGATCTGGTAGTAGCGCTCCATGCCGGCGACCATGAGCAGCTGCTTGAACAGCTGCGGGGACTGCGGCAGGGCGTACCAGGAACCGGGCGCCAGACGCGCGGGAACGAGGAAGTCACGTGCGCCCTCGGGGGTCGAGCGCGTGAGGGTCGGTGTCTCGATCTCGACGAACTCCTGTGCGTCCAGCACGCGGCGCGCGGCAGCGTTCGCCTTGGCACGCAGGCGGATGGCTGCCGCCGGCGCGGGACGACGCAGGTCGAGGTAGCGGTGCTTGAGGCGTGCCTCCTCGCCGATCGTCTCGGTCCCCTCGAGTGCCGTCGAGACCTGGAAGGGCAGCGGTGCCGACTCGTTGAGCACGACGACGTCGTTGGCGACGACCTCGACCTCGCCCGTGGCGAGGTTCGTGTTCTCGTTGCCGTCGGGACGGCGGGACACCTCGCCGGTGACCTGCAGCACGTACTCGTTGCGCAGCGGGTGCGCGACGGCCTCGTCGCGGATGACGACCTGGGCCACACCGCTCGCGTCACGCAGGTCGATGAAGGCCACACCGCCGTGGTCACGACGACGATCGACCCATCCCGTGAGGGTGACGGTCTGGCCGATGTGCTCGGCCCGGAGCGATCCGGCGGTGTGGGTGCGCAGCACAGAAGAACCCTTCAGAAGTGGTGTGGAGCCCCTGGGCGCCTCGGCGCACCGGAGTCCGGCATTCAAGCGCCAAGTCTAGAGCGTCGGACCGACCCGGCCAGCATGCCCGGCCGGCACGTCCAGCGGTGGGCGTGCGGAGGTGGCCGGCGTGCCTCATCAGGCGGGTACCGACCGCGACCACCGTCCCGGAGCGAGCTCCTCGAGGAGCGAGAGGGTCTCGGGCTCCATCTCGCGCGATCCCGCGGCCTGCAACGCCTGGTCGAGCTCGGCGGCGGCGGTACGGACGCCGTCCACCCCGGCGCTGCGGTGCGCGACGCGGATCCGCTCGCGCCACAGCACCTCGGCGACCGGATCCACCCGGTGGCCGACTGCGAGCGCCGCGAGGGCCGCCGAGGGGTCGTGCGTGAGCTGCCCCTCGAGGACAGCGAGCCGGTGCGCGGCGGCGACGAGGCGATCGCGCGTGGGACGCTCGAGGCGCGCGCGGGCGAGCCACGAATAGCGGTTCGTCGGGCGTCCCGCGAGCAGCGCTCCTCGGGCGATGCGTGCGACGTCCCGCAGGTGGGCGCGCTCGGCCTCGGGGGTGGGGGCCTGCTCCGCCAGCTCGAGGCATCGCTCGACGACCGGCCAGTCGACGCGCACGTCGGGTCCGAGCTCGAGGAGGCCGCCGGGCGTCGTGCGCAGGCGCGCCTCGCCGGTGGCGTCCGTCCCGAGCCAGGCGCGTGCGCGGTCGATCGTCGCCGCGAGGACCTCCGGCTCGACGCCCCGTGGCCACAGGGCCGCTCCGAGGACGGTCGGGTGGACCCCCGGGTGCAGGGCAAGGTGCACGACGAGCTCGGTGAGCAGCTCGCGGCGTTCGGCGTCCACCGCACCAGGGGCTTCGACGAGGGGCGCACCGAGGACGCGGACGCGGACGGGCGCGCTCGCGAACGTCGCGGCGTCGGTCTGGCCCGCTCCGTGGACCCGACCTGCGCGGGGTCGTGTCCTCTGGGAGGCCGGGTCGCCCTCGTGGAAGAGCTCGCTGACGCTGCCGAGGGTGGCCTGCGAGAGCCGGTTGGCGGTGAGGTGCAGACCGAGCACGTCGAGGCTCACCTCACCGGAGGCGCCGACGGTGAGGGTCCACCGCGCGGAGGGCACGGGGCCGAGTGCCACGACACCGAAGGGAGACCGTCCGGCGCGGGTCAGCGCGTCCTGCATCTCGGTGGCGAGCCCGGCGTCGATCGGGCTCCCCACGACGAGGTAGTCCGGCACCCAGCGGTCCTCGCCGGTGAGCCGGCCGCGCAGCACGTTCTCGTTCGCCGGGTCGGAGGTGCGGCGTGCCGCGCGCCTCAACCATTCCCGCACGTCGTCGTGTGCCTCGTACCGGTCCCCGCCGATGTCGGTGAGGCGCTCGGGCAGGTCGACACCCGTCACACGGAGCTCGTCCGACCAGGGGTTCGTCGCCAGCTCGGCGGCGATCGCGGTGACGACCTCACGGGCGGCCTGGGGGTCGCCGACGACGGCGATGACCCCCTGGGCGGCTTCGAGGTCCACGAGGACAGCGGCGTGCTCGGAGTCGTGCCCGAGCGAGACGAGCCCGGGGAACGGCGCGGCGGCGCGGGACTCCGGGAGTCGCGCGATGGCAGCGGTGTCGATGCTCCAGCGGCGGCCGTCGTCGAGCGCTGTCCAGGGCGCCGGGGCGAGGGGCTCGGCCGGGGCGAGCGCGAGCTCGACGGTGTCGTCGCCGACCCGGACGGCGTAGACGCCCGGCAGGGGCTGACCCGTCACGGAGGCGAACTGCGTGAGCGAGCGCAGGGTGCGGTCCAGCCGGTTGGTGCGGGCGGTGTCGGCGCTGGCGCGCAGGCCGACCTCGGCCTCGACCGCGGCGTCCGACGGCTCGATGGTGCGCCGGCGACGGCGGAGCGACTCGATGGCCGCAACGAGCGAGCCGGCGAGCATGCCCGCTCCGAGCAGCCCTTGGGTGCTCATGAGGCCGGCCGGCCCCGCGTGCGCCACCGACCACGACTCGTCGGTCGCGGGCGCCTCGGCGACGACGTCGGTACTGCCGGCGCCGTCGTCACCAGCCACGTCACCAGCCACGTCACCAGCCACGTCGCCAGCCACGTCGCCAGCCACGTCGTCACCAGCCACGTCACCAGCCACGTCACCAGCCACGTCGTCAGCCACGTCGTCACCAGCCACGTCGCGGTCGATCGGCGGTGGCGTCCAGCTCGGCCCCGAGGGAACCTCTGCGGGCACCTCGGCGACGACAGCCGTGACCGTCTGCACGCCGACCGCGTCGTCAGGCACGATGAGCACCCATCCGGGCTGGATGAGCCTCGCCAGGCTGAGCTCCTGCCCGTCGGGCTGCTCGCGTCCGGCGTTGAGGTCGAAGATCTCCTGGTACCTGCGCCCGTCACCCAGGGTGCGCTCGGCGATGTCCCAGAGGTTGTCGTGGTACCGGCCCTCGGGCGGTTCGACGACGTAGACGTTCCGGCCGACGAGGTCGGCGGCCGTCTCCGCGGGGACCTCCATGTCGCCGATCCGGTACGTCGCCACGGCCGCAGCGCTCGTCGGCCCGGAGCCCTGTGCGGCAGCCTGTCCGGGAGCGACACCGTCCGCGGAGCGCGCGACCGGAGCGGCGTCCGTGGTGTGCTCGTGCTCGACGCTCGAGACGGACGTGGTCTGGTCCGTGGCCTGCAGGCTGGCCTGGGGCATGAGGGCTGTGGCGTTGCTCGAGACGGTCAGCACGAGCAGCACGGTCGCGACGAGCGTCCGCGCCGCCCGCTGGGACGGGCCCGCGAGCGGTACCCGCGCGGGCAGCCCCACCCCGCGGACCGCGGAGACGATCTCGACGACGACGCACACCGTGAACTGCAGCCAGGCGAGCCACACGACCCACAGGAGGATCGCGACGACGGCCTCGATCTCGAGCGCCTGCGCCAGCTGCTCACGTCCGGGCAGCGACGTCGGGATCGGCGGGGTCCCCGCGAGCCACAGGAGGAGCGCGGGGACGCCGACGACCAGTGCGAGCAGCGCCAGTGCGGCGCCGAGCGCAGCAAGCCGTCCGCGTCGCGGCTCGGAGCCCTGCGGCTCCTGGAACCGGCCGGGGCCGAACGACGTACGGGTGCTGCGCACCGGTGCCGAGGACGTCACGGACATGCTGTCTCCATTCCTTCACAGACGATCCCGCTCGCCGCCCGGGCGGTCGCGGTACCGCGGACGTCGAACTCACGAATGAAGATCACCGACAAGATCGTCGTGGGCATCGAGTCGTCGACCGTGACGGTGAACTCGTCCGGTCCGCCCCTGCTGCCGAAGGCGATCTGCGTGTAGCCACGGTCGGTGAGGTATGCCCGCGCGGCGCTCTCGGCGGAGGGCCGGTCGATCTGCGGTGTCTGCCCACCGCGGACCGCAGCGACGTCCAGGCTGTTGGCGCCCAGTCGCGCGGCATGCTCGGCGTCGTCGATCACGCGGAGGTGGGCGTTGAGCGCCCGTCCCCCGTCGATGACGAGCCCTGCGACGAGGAACAGCGCGACGACGAGCCCGAGGACGAAGACCGAGATCGATCCCTTGTCGTCGCTCCGGGCAACGGCAACCGTACGACGCACGATGATCATCCTGTCCTCCGGTACTGGTCGAGAGGGGCGGTGCTCGTGCCCTCGATGCGCACGACGCTGCCGAAGCCGAGCACGCCGAGGTCGCTCATCTTCGCGTCGCAGCCGACGTCGATGATGACCTCCCCGCCGGGGGCGAAGTCGCCTCCGAATCCCGACACCGCGCAACCGGTCAACCAGGAGGAGGTCGTGCTCCCCTGCGTGACCACGCTCGCGGCCGCGGCGCGGGCAGAGGGGACGTCCCGCTCGAGGGACGCCGCCCGGGCGGCGTCCCTCGCCAGGGACTGCACGTCACCCTGTGCGGAGACGTAGCGGCCACCGGCGACGACGAGCAGCATGACGAGAAGAAGCAGGGGCACGAGGATGACGACCTCGACGGCCATCGAGCCGCGGTCCCCCGCTGAGCGCGGGACCACCACGCGTCCCGGTCGCCGGTGCCCGCTCACAGGTCACCCCGGAACGTCTCGAGCGGCGCCTGGGACCGACCCTCGACCCGCGGGGGCAGGCCAGGGACGAGCTCGATCGCGCGTCCCGAGACGGTGACCGAGACGTAGAGCTCGTCCTCGCCCGCCGCAGGTGGGTCCCCGTCCGCATCCACGACGGCGACGGCGACGGCGACGTCGGTGAGCGTGCGTCGGCCGACCTCAGCGGCGAGGTCGAGACCACGCTGGCGCGCAGCCTCGAGGGCTGCAGGGGTGACGTCGCTCGTCCGCGCAGCCCGCGCGGTCTCGCGCGCGACGGCGCCCGCGACGGAGTTGCCGTGCCACGTGAGCGCGAACTGCACGGTGAGGAAGATGACGAGCATGAGGATGGGTGCGTAGAGCAGCAGCTCCACGGAGGATGCGCCGGCATCGCCGCGGCGCAGCACGCCACGGCGTGCTGATTGTCGTCCGCGCATCCCTCCCCCTCCCCGCTCGTCAGCACGTCACACATGAACCTGCTCGCTACCGGCTACCCCACGCCAGGACGGGGGACGCCGCGCCACCCTCACGCGACATCCCCCCTGCGCCATCACGAGGGTGGCGCGCCGCTGCGCCCTCAGGTGCCGCCGTTACCGCCGCCGCCACCGCCACCCCCACCGCTGCCGGGCAGGTCGGGCATGTCGAGGGACCCGGCCTCGTCGTTGACCATGTTGTAGATCGCCAGGCCCACCGCGCCCGCGAGCACGAGGAGCACGCCGGTGATGATGACCCACTCGACGGCCGAGGCCCCGAGGTCCTTCGTGGAGCGGGCGATGTCGATGCGTCGTCGCAGGGTGAGCCAGGCCCATCCCACAGGTGTCGAGAGATTCATGTGTCGTCTCCTTGCGTCGTGTTCGTCACGGTGGTGCTCGGTCCGTCGGTCAGTATGTGGGTTGGTGCGTGTTCGTGCGGTTCGGTCCGTCCTTCAGTACCCGGTGACCTTGACGATCGCCGGGTAGATGAGGAAGACGAGGAAGCCGACGCACAGCAGCAGCTGCGCGACGAGCATGGACTGGGACTTCTCGCCTGCCTTGCCCTCGGCCTCGGCGAGCTCGCGGCGACGCATCGAGTTCGCGCGCGCAGAGAGCGATTCGCGGACCTTGGCACCGTCCTCGGCGACGAGCGCCAGCGCGGACGCCATGTCCCGCAGCTCCGTGATCCGCACCTCCTCGCCGAGCTCGCCGAGCGCGGACCAGGGTGTCTGCCCGTGCAGGCGCGCGGACTGCAGAGCGTTCCGCAGGCGCACCATCGCCCACCCGTCACTGAGCGCCGCTGCGCTCTGCAGAGCCTCCGGCACGCCACGGCCGCCGGCGAGGCTCATGGCGACGAGGTCGAGGAACGAGCCCACGACGTGCCGGAAGTCCCGCCGGCGGTCCTGCGCCCGGCCGTGCACGACGACCGTGGGCAGCGCGAGGCCGGCAAGCCCCCCGACGAGAGACGCGAGCGCGGGCACAGCGGGCTGGACCGAGCCGGTGAGCACGGCGAGCAGGGCGCCGAGGAACAGAGGTCCGAGGAAGCCGACGACCCCCGCGATGACGCTCGTGGCGACGTGACCCTCGAGAGTTCGACCGAGGATCGACAGGTCGCTGCGCAGCGCAGGGAGCTCGACCCCCCAGGCATTGAGCGGTTTCACGAGCCGCAGGCCGAGGTCACGGCGGAACGCCGATCCGCTCGCGCGCGGCGCGAGCGTCTCGGCAACTGTGCGCGCCCGGTCCTGGCTGCGCTGCAGGTCGAGCTGGGCGAGCGTCGCAGCCGGCTGGTTCGCGGGCGGCGCGAGCGTGAGCACCAGGAGGAGGATCCCGAGGCCCGCGACCGCCCCGGCGGCGAGGATGGCGGTCATCGTCCGGCCTCCGTCCCGCGCAGGACCGCCGCGGAGTCTGTCGAGTGCACGAGGAAGCGCTCGGGCAGCTCGACGCCGGAGAGACGCTTCATCCACACGAAGCCGGCTGCGAAGAAGCCCACGACGACGAGCAGCACGAGCTGCCCCGTCGGGGTGGTGTACGGCTCGACGTACTCCTTGTTGAAGACGGCGAGGAGCAGGATGACGGACACGGAGAAGATCATGACGATCTGCGCGGACTTGCGCGTCCCGCTCCGCCCGGCTCCCACGCGCTGGCGCATGTCGAGCTCCGCGCGGGCAGCGTCGGACAAAGAGCTGAGGACCTGCCGCAGGCCCGGTCCCCGCATCTTGGCGTTGAGGATGAGCGCGGCGACGACGAGGTCCGCGCTGGGGTCGTCGAGGTCGTCGGCGAACCCCTGCAGCGCGACCGGCAGAGGGACGCGCACGCGGAGCCGGTCGACGAGCAGGCGCAGCTGCGGCCGGATCGACGGCGAGGACGCGTAGAGCGTCGCGGGGATCGCCTGCTCGAGCCCGACGGCACCGGCGATGGTGTCTCGCAGCGACTCGATCCACGCCGCGAGACCCTCGACCCGCTGTGTCGCCTCACGCTCGGCCTTCCCACCCCCGAAGAGCATGGGCCAGGCCAGCACGAGCACGACGGCCGCCAACCCTGCGACGAGCCACTGGGTGAGGACGAGCACGACGAGGCCTGCAGCGCCCGCGGCGACGGTGCGCCGGCCGAGGCGATCGACGAGGTCGGACGACGAACGAACCGTCGGGACCCGCTCCGGCCGGGGCATGAACGCCACGACGAGCAGCACGACCCCACCGCCGACGACGGCGCCGAGCGCGATGATGAGGAGCAGCGACGGTGTCATGTCAGCCGCCATGCCCGCTCATCGCCGGGGTGAGGTAGCCGGCCTCGAGGAGATCGTCCATGCACGAGATGGGGGCAGCAGGCATCCCCACCCCGTCCGGTCCGGGTGCGAAGACCTCGCTCGACAGGACACGCCCGTCGATCCCGTTGACCTCGCGGATGCTCGAGACGAACCGGCGGAGCTTGCCGCCACGGGTGAAGTCGTTCTGCTTCTGCACGAACACGACGAAATCGATGGCTCCCGCGATGAGCATCTGGCTCGCCTCGAGCGGCAGGCGCTCCGCAGACTGGATCGCATACGTGGAGATCCTGTTGAAGACCTCGAGGGAGGAGTTCGCGTGGATGGTCGACAACGACCCGTCGTTGCCCTGGCTCATGGCGTTGAGCATCGTGACGATCTCGTCACCGAGGACCTCGCCGACGATCACGCGGCTGGGGTTCATGCGCAGGCTGCGTCGCACGAGCTCCGCCATGCTCACGTGGCCGTTGCCCTCGGAGTTCGGCAACCTCTCCTCGAACGCGACGACGTTGGGGTGCAGGTCGGGGAACTCCCCCAGGCCGAGCTCGAGCGCCCGTTCCACGGTGATGAGCCGCTCTCCCGGCGGGATCTCGTTCGCCAGGGCACGCAGCAGTGTCGTCTTCCCCGCGTTCGTCGCGCCGGCGATCATGAGGTTCTTGCGCGCACCGACGGCCGCGGACAAGAAGGCCGCGATCTCGGGCGTGACGGACCCGTACCCGACGAGGTCGTCGAGCGCCACGCGTGACAGCCGCGCGCGGCGGATGGACAGCGACGGCCGCGCGCACACGTTCATCACGGCGGAGAGGCGGCTGCCGTCGGGCAGACGAAGGTCGAGCTGGGGATTCGCGGAGTCGAACGGCCGGCTCGTGAGGCCGGAGTACGCACCGAGGATCTGGACGAGCTCGACGAGCTCGTCGTCGCTGTCGGCCACGGGTGCGCCGCGGACCTCCCGGCCGTCGGAGTACTGGATGAACACGTTGTCGTACCCGTTGATGTCGATGTTCTCGACGTCGCGGTCCTCCAGCAGCGGCTGCAGCCGCCCGACGCCGAAGAGGGCGGCGTGGATCCCCGAAGCGATCTCCTCCTCCTCCGCCGGCGTGAGCGGCGTGCGACCGGCACCGACCTCGGCGCGCGCGTACCCGTCGAGGACCCGGCTGATGACCGCCCGGGCGAACTGGCGCTCGTCCTCGGTGGACATCGGCGGGAGACCAGCGGTCGCGTCGTCACGGCGCTGGCGCGCGAGGATGTCGGCGACGTCCTCACGCAGGGTGCGTACCAGTGCCTGGTCCACTGTGGCTCCTGACGGTCGAAGGGGAAGGGAGACGCGAAGTCTCAGGGATACGCCATCTGCTGGCGACCGGAGGCAGCGAGCTCCCGGATGGGCGTGACCACCCCACGAGCGCTGCGCACGAGGAGCGACCGGGCGATGCCGCGGCTGCGACGTCCGCACAGCACCTCGGCCGCCCGGGGATCGTCGGCGATGCGCCCCACGACGGGGACCGGGATCCCGCTGTGCGCGAGCAGCCTCTGCAGGTCGGCGGCCGCCTCCGTGTCGTTCCACGACGTTCGCAGCAGGACCCCGAGAATTGGAGGAGCCGGTTGGTCGGCGCCAGCGCTCAGGAGCCACCGCAGCCGGTCGCGCAGGTGCCCGTACGACTCGGTGGTGGGGGTGACGCAGACGAGCACGACTTGCGCCGCGGCGAGGACCGGCTGCACCCGCGTACCCGGGGCGATGCGTCCACAGTCGACGATGACGTCCGCCGGTGCGCTCGCGAGGGCGGTGGCGATGGTCGACCAGGCCGGACCCACACCGGTGACCTGCTCAGGCCGGTCGACGCCGAGCAGGACCCGCAGTCCTCCGTCGACCTGCTGGGACTGCTGCACGAGGGACTGCGGGGTGAGCCCGCGTCGGGCCTCCGTGGCCAGGGAGAGCAGACCCCGTTCCGGGTCGAGCGGGCGCCCCTGGGGGTCGCGGTGGCGGTAACCGAGGTCCCCGCCCGACGGGTCGCAGTCCGCGACGAGCACGTCGTCCGGCCAGACCGTCCCCAGCGCGACGGCCGTGGTCGTGACTCCGGGCGACCCCTTGGCGGAGGCGAGCGCGACGAGCATCAGTCGCCCTCGAGCGGCACGCCGCGGTCGACGAGCACGATCGTCAGCTGCTTCGCGGCGATGACGGCCGCGAGGCGGTCGATCTCCTCCGCCGGGTTCTCCGGGACGAGGAGGCTGACAGTCCCCCCGGACGTGCCGTCGAACTGGTCCGTGCCCGAGCTGAGGAACGACGAGACGCGAGCCTCGGGGTACAACGTCTCGCCGTCCGGGGTGACGGTCGAGATGAGTCGCACGACGTCACCCGGCTGGAGGCCACGCGCTGGCACGCGCCCGGCGTCCAGGGACGCTCCGATGGAGACGACGCCGTCGGCGAGGGCGGGGCTCGAGGTCACCAGGCCGGCGTCGAGGAGCTGGCCCGCCTCGATGGCGACACGGGCGTAGGAACCGACCACGAGGCCGGCCTCGTCCTCGGGGACGAGGCGCAAGCCCTCGGACGCGACCGGGGTCGTCGTGACGACGTCGGCGGTGATCTCCTGTCCGGCCGCGATGTTCGCGGAGGCGACGAGCACCGGCACGCGGTCGTCGACGCGGAGCGCCAGGAGTGCCGCGATCGCTGCTCCTCCGACGATGAGGAGGACCGCGAGCGCGGCGAGCAGCGGGCGCCGTTCGCGCGGAGCCGGAGGCAGCCGGTCGCTCTTGGCGGCCTTGGCCGTCTTCGTGCTGCGGATCCCGCGGTCCTCGCGCTGGCGTCGGCGGTCGGCCGTCGTGGTCGTCGTGCTCATCGTCTGGACCTCTGGTTCGTCACGCGGTCGGTGTCCTGTGCTCGTCTGCTCGTCTGCTCGTCTCTCGCACGGGGGTGCGGAGCGATCCTTGTCGATCGACGGCGTGTCCGCGATGGGGAGGAATACCCATAAGGCCGCCTGGCGCACGCACGGAGGAGCTGGCGCACCACCGTGGGGTGGTGCGCCGGGCGTCCCTGGTGGGGCGTCAGACCGCCGCGACCCCGGGCCAGAGGTCCTGCGCCGGGGGCGCCCAGGTCGCGGGATCGGCGTCGACCTGCTCGCCGCTGCGGATGTCCTTCACCTGGTGCGGGCGGCCCTCCGCGGGTGGCTGGTCCTCCCCGCCGACGGAACCGGGCACAGCCGGGAACCAGACGTAGGGGATCCCCCGGCGGTCGGCGAACTTGATCTGCTTGCCGAACTTCGCAGCGGCCGGGGCAACCTCGACCGGGATCCCCCGCGCACGGAGAGCGGCGGCGACCGCGTCGGACTCCGGGCGGGTGTCCTCAGCCGTGACCGCGACGACGACGGCACTGGGGACGCTCCGGGTGGCGGTCACGAGCCGCGCCCCCAGGAGTCGGGACACGAGACGTGAGATGCCGATGGAGAGTCCGACGCCCGGGTACGTGTTCGCCCCGTCCGACGCGAGCGTGTCGTAGCGACCTCCGGAGCAGATCGACCCGAGGTCCTCATGACCGACGAGCACCGTCTCGTAGACGGACCCGGTGTAGTAGTCGAGACCACGTGCGATCTTCAGGTCGGCCCGCACGACGCCCGGCGCACGGACGGCCGCGGCGTCCATGAGGGCGCCGAGCTCCGCCAGCCCCTCGTCGAGCAGCTCGCTCGCAGCGCCGTGGGCGGCGGCGAGTTCGCGCACCTGCGCGACGACGGAGGCGTCGGTCCCGGAGATCGAGGCCAGAGCGAGGCACGCGGCCGCCTGCTCGGCGGTCGCCCCGACCTCTGAGACGAGCGCGGCCCCGACCTTCTCGGCACCGATCTTGTCGAGCTTGTCGATGGTGCGCAGCACGTCGTCGACGGCGTCGAGCCCGATCCCGCGGTAGAACCCTTCCGCGACCTTGCGGTTGTTCACGAGGATCCGGACCTCCGGGACCCCGATGGAGCGCAGGGACGCGAGCGCCTCAGCCATGACGAGCGGCACCTCCACCTCGAAGTGGTACGGGAGGGACCCGGCACCGACGACGTCGATGTCCGCCTGGGTGAACTCGCGGAACCGGCCGTCCTGGGGGCGCTCGCCGCGCCAGACCTTCTGGATCTGGTACCGCTTGAACGGGAACGCGAGGTGACCAGCGTTCTCCAGGACGTAGCGGGCGAAGGGCACCGTGAGGTCGAAGTGCAGCCCGAGGGGCTGCTTGTCCGCTGCGGGGGCGTCGTCCTCGGCCTGCAACCGGCGCAGGACGTAGACCTCCTTCGAGGTCTCTCCCTTGCGCAGGAGCTGGTCGAGGGGCTCTGCCGCACGGGTCTCGATGCCCACGAAGCCGTGGAGCTCGAAGGTCCGACGGACGGAATCGAGGATGTGCTGCTCGACGATGCGGTCGGCGGGCAGCCACTCGGGAAAACCGGACAGGGGCGTGGGACGGGCCATAACCAGAGATCTTCCCAGATTCCGCCGCCGCGCCACGTCAGCGCCCACGGCCAGACTTCCCTAGACTGTCGGGAAGTCCTCCGACGCAGCGGTACCGCCGTGGCGTCGCAGTGACCGGCACGCCGATCGAGAACCGGCTCGTGGTCCTTCCCCGAGCAGTCGCTGACGTGCGTGTCACGGCCACCCCGTGACACGTGCGCCATCATCCAAGGAGCTGAACCTGTGACCGAGAGCACCGACCAGACACCGGACGTCACCGAGAACGTCGTCGTGACACCGGCGGACGCTCCGGGCGCAGGTGCGAGCGAGGCAGAGCCGGCGGCTGCAGCCCCCGCGCCGGCTCCTGCTGCTCGTCCGGTCCCCCGCCCCGTCCCGAGGCCGAGCGCGCGCCCGATGGTGCCCGCCGCGCAGGCTGCAGCTCCGGAGCGTCCGGTCGCGGCCATCCCCGACGAGCACGCCCAGACCCAGGCGGCCCTGGCGTTCGGGCGCGTCGAGGAGGACGGCAGCGTCTACGTGACGGAAGCCGCGGGCGAGCGCCTCGTCGGTCAGTTCCCGGGCGTCTCGAAGGACGAGGCGATCGCGCTCTACGTCCGGCGCTACCTCGACCTGCAGGCGAAGGTCGCCCTGTTCGAGGCTCGGCTCGGGTCGGCAGAGCTCACGCACAAGGAGATCGACTCGACGCTGGCGAAGCTCGAGGAGGAGACCGCTGAGCCCGCCGCAGTCGGTGACCTCGACGGCCTCCGTGCGCGCATCGCCGCGCTGAGCACCGCCGCCGCAGCCCGACGCGCCGAGCTCGACGCCGAGCGGACGGCCGCGAAGGAGGTGGCGCTCGCCGCCCGCACCGCGATCGTCGAGGCTGCCGAGAAGCTGGCGTCGACCGATCCCGCGAAGATCCAGTGGAAGCCCGCGGGCGAAGAGCTCCACCGGCTGCTCGAGGCCTGGAAGACAGCGCAACGTTCCGGTCCCCGGATCGACCGCCCCTCCGAGGAGGCGCTGTGGAAGCGGTTCAGCCACGCACGCACGACCTTCGACCGCGAACGCCGCCACTTCTTCGCCGAGCTCGAGAAGCAGAACTCGGGGGCCAAGGCGACCAAGCTGGCTCTCGTCGCCGAGGCCGAGCGGCTGGCGACGAGCACCGACTGGGGCGGGACGGCAGCGGCGTACCGCGATCTCATGGCGCGCTGGAAGGCCGCCGGGCGCGCGAACCGCAAGGACGACGACGCGCTCTGGACGAAGTTCCGTGCAGCGCAGGACACGTTCTTCGCTGCCCGTGAGGCGGCGAACGCCGCCACCGACGCCGAGTACGGCGAGAACCTTGTCGTCAAGGAGGCGATCCTCGCCGAGGCCGAGGCCCTGCTGCCCGTGAAGAACCTCGAGCAGGCGAAGGCGTCCCTGCGGGTGCTGCAGGACCGTTGGGAGGCCGCGGGCAAGGTGCCCCGTGGTGACGTCCAGCGCGTCGAGGCCCGCATGCGTGCGGTCGAGACGGCGGTGCGTGACGCCGAGCAGGCCAAGTGGACCCGCTCGAACCCGGAGACCCGCGCGCGGGCAGAGGGCGCGGCCGCTCAGCTCGAGACGGCGATCCAGGGGCTCGAGCAGGACCTCGCTGCTGCGCAGGCCGCGGGAGACACGCGGCGGGTCAAGGAGTACGAGGCGGCCCTCGCTGCCCGGCGGTCCTGGCTCGAGCAGATCGTCCGGGCCGCGGAGGACTCGAAGGGCTGACGCTGCGGGGGGCCGGTGTCCACAGGACCCGGCTCCACGCTGGCGCGCGGGGACCGCGCCGGTGCACTGTGGCGCCATGTCGACGACACCCGCCCGCAGCACCCGGCCGAGCCTCGCCGAGCTGCTCGCACCCCGGCCCGCGCCCACGCCACCCTTCACGCGCGAGCAGCTCGGCAGCCGGACCGCGTGGGACGCGCTGGTGCGCGACGGGGACCTCCTCGAGGTCCGTGACGGGTGGGCCGTCCCCGGCGGAACCCTCGTGACGCCCGCCGTCCGGGCCGCATCTCTTGCGTCGAGCCTCCCCCGGGACGTCGTCGTCGGCCGGGCCACCGCAGCCTGGGTGCACACCGGGCGTCACCGCGCGGACCGGTTGTGCGTCCTGTACGCGGTGGGCGGCTACCGGCCGCGCTCGGGGCCGGGCCTCGAGGTCGCTCAGGCCACGGTGCGGCCGTGGGAGACCGAGCGTGTCGGCAGCGTGGTCGTCACGACCCCTGTGCGGACGGCGCTCGACGTCGCGACCTGGTGTCCGGACGGAACGGCCGTGCCCGTCCTGCGCGCACTGCTCGCGCACGGTGTGGTCGTCGAGGACGCCCTCGCCAGGCTCGCGACGTTCGCGAACTGGCGGGGTGCCGCGCGCGCACGGGCCCGGCTCATCGCAGCGGGGCACGCGTACGCCCCCACCGTCACGCGGTGACGCGCTTCTCCGCCATCTTGGACCCGGTGATCCGGTAGACGTCGAAGACGCCCTCGATCTTGCGCACCGCTGAGAGCACCGTGGCGAGGTGGGCGGGTTCAGCCATCTCGAACACGAAGCGGGAGACCGCGACCCGGTCTGTCGACGTCGAGACGGTCGCCGAGAGGATGTTCACGTGGTTGTCGGAGAGCACGCGCGTGACGTCCGACAGCAACCGTGAGCGGTCCAGCGCCTCGACCTGGATCTGCACGAGGAACAGCGTGTTGCCCCCGACGGTCCACTCGACGTCGACGATCCGCTCGGGCTGCGCCAGCAACGCTTCGACGTTGCCGCAGTCCTCCCGGTGCACGCTCACACCCTGTCCGCGGGTGACGAAACCGATGATGGAGTCGCCAGGGACGGGGGTACAGCACTTCGCGAGCTTGACCCAGATGTCCTCGACACCCTTGACGATCACGCCGGGGTCGCCGGTACGCGGGCGTCGCGCGGCCTGACCGGGACGAGCGGTCTCCGCCAGGTCCTCGGCGTTGCCCTCTTCACCGCCCATCGACTGCACGAGGCGGTGCACCACGGTCGCGGCGGACACCTGGCCCTCGCCGATCGCCGCGTAGAGCGCGGAGACGTCCGCGAACCGCATCTCGTGAGCCGTCGTGACCATCGACTCGTGGGAGAGCAGGCGCTGGATCGGCAGGTTCTGCTTGCGCATCGCCTTGGCGATCGCGTCCTTGCCGTGCTCGATCGCCTCCTCGCGGCGCTCCTTGGAGAACCACTGACGGATCTTGTTCTTGGCACGCGGGCTCTTGACGAAGGTCAGCCAGTCCCGGCTCGGCCCGGCGGACTCAGACTTCGTCGTGAGGACCTCGACGACGTCGCCGTTGTCGAGGGCTGAGTCCAGCGGGACGAGGCGGCCGTTGACGCGCGCACCCATCGTGCGGTGGCCCACCTCGGTGTGCACGGTGTAGGCGAAGTCGACCGGCGTCGACCCGGACGGGAGCGCCACGACGTCACCCTTGGGGGTGAAGACGTACACCTCTCCCCCGCTGATCTCGAAGCGCAAGGAATCGAGGAACTCCGACGGGTCGGCCGTCTCCCGCTGCCAGTCGACGAGCTGCTTGAGCCACTGGAGGTCGCTGCCGCCGGAGTCCCCGGTCTTCGCGGCCTTGTCGGCCTCCTTGTACTTCCAGTGGGCCGCGACGCCGTACTCAGCGCGCCGGTGCATCTCGTGGGTGCGGATCTGGATCTCGACCGGTTTGCCCCCGGGGCCGATGACCGTGGTGTGCAGCGACTGGTACATGTTGAACTTCGGCATCGCGATGTAGTCCTTGAACCGGCCGGGCACCGGGTTCCAGCGCGCGTGGAGGGATCCCAGCGCCGCGTAGCAGTCCCGGACCGAGTCGACGAGGACACGTGTGCCGACGAGGTCGTAGATCTCCGCGAAGTCGTGACCGCGGACGATCATCTTCTGGTAGATCGAGTAGTAGTGCTTGGGCCGCCCGGTGACCGTCGCCTTGATCTTCGCTGACCGCAGGTCGGCCGCCACCTGCTCCCGGACGAGTGCGAGGTACTCCTCCCTCGCGGGCGCCCGCTCGGAGACGAGGTGGACGATCTCGTCGTAGACCTTGGGGTAGAGGGTCTGGAACGACAGGTCCTCGAGCTCCCACTTGATCGTGTTCATCCCGAGCCGGTGCGCGAGCGGCGCATAGATCTCGATCGTCTCGCGGGCCTTGCGCTGCGCCGAGGCGGACGGGACGAACTTCCATGTCCGGGCGTTGTGCAGCCGGTCGGCGAGCTTGATGACGAGCACCCTGATGTCCCGCGCCATCGCCACGACCATCTTGCGGACCGTCTCAGCCTGCGCGGCATCCCCGTAGGTCACCTTGTCGAGCTTCGTCACCCCGTCGACGAGCATCGCGATCTCGTCGCCGTAGTCCGCGCGGAGCTGGTCGAGGGAGTACTCGGTGTCCTCGACCGTGTCGTGCAGCAGTGCCGCAGCGAGGGTCGGCGGTGTCATTCCCAGCTCGGCGAGGATCGTCGCGACGGAGACGGGGTGCGTGATGTACGGGTCACCGCTCTTGCGGAGCTGACCGCGGTGGGCACGCTCGGCGGTGACGTAGGCGCGCTCGATGATCGAGACGTCAGCCTTCGGGTGGTTCGCACGGACCGCACGCAGGAGCGGCTCGAGGGCGGGGGTCCCGACGGAGTGCCGGGCCCCGAAGCGCACGAGTCGCGACCGCACGCGGCTCGCCGAGCTGATCGGCACCGGACCGGTGGGAGGCGAGGGGGGAACCCATTCCCCGGTCCCCGTCTGCTTCGGTTCCGCGGGGTTGACCTCGCGCACCGTCCGAGAATCGGGGGTCGCGCGGCCGTCGGCGGAACTCTCGGCGCTGCGCTCCTCGTGGACAGGAGTCGCTGTGCTGCGGGTGTCGTCGCTCATGTGCGCCTCCTCGTACCCCGGGCATCGTTCACCGTCCCGAGAAGCACATCTTACGGTTCGGCGCGCAGGACTGACGACACGGAGCGGCCGGAGAGGCGGTCCCGTCCTCCGAGGCCCTCAAGCTCGAGGAGGAACGCGAGCGCCACGACCTCGGCCCCGAGCGCCTCGAGGAGTGCCGCGCCTGCCGCAGCCGTTCCTCCGGTCGCCAGCACGTCGTCCACGAGGAGCACCCGCGACCCGGGCGCGACGGTCCGTTCCCTGATCTCGAGGGTCGCCTGCCCGTACTCGAGGTCGTAGGAGTGGCTGTGCACCGGAGGCGGCAGCTTCCCGGACTTGCGCACCGGGACGAACCCGAGACCGAGGCGTGCAGCGAGAGCGGAGCCGAGGATGAATCCTCGTGCTTCCGTCCCTGCGATCAGCTGGACCTCCGGGGGTGTCATCTCGACGAAGGCGTCCACCGTGGCGCGGAACGCGTCGGCGTCGACGAGCAGTCCGGTGATGTCCTTGAACAGGATTCCCGGCGTCGGGTAGTCAGGGACGTCGCGGACGTACGAGGCCAGGTCCGCGACGGGACGCGGGCTGCCCGTGGCGGGGCTCACCGATGGCCCTTGCGCTTGCGCGGCTGGGCGCGATGGCCCTGGTGCCCGCCCGGCTGCAGCTGCCCTGTGTACCGGATCCCCGCGCCGGCGGGCTCGAGCCCGTCCACGTCGTCCGGGGTTCCGCCGGCGGACGGGGAACCACCGCCGGCCGGGGCTGCGCCGACCGCTGGACGACGGGCTGCGAGCACCTTGGCCGTGTGGTCGCGCACAGCAGGTTCGCGCTCGCGCAGCGTGACCTCGAGCGGGGTCGCGAGGAAGATCGACGAGTACGTCCCGACAGCCATACCCACGAACAGCGCGAGGGCGATGTCACGCAATGTGCCCGCCCCGAGCACGAACGCCCCGATGAAGAGGATGGCAGCGACGGGCAGGAGTGCGACGACCGACGTGTTGATCGACCGGACGAGCGTCTGGTTGACCGCGAGGTTGGCCTTCTCCGCGTAGGTGCTGCGCGACTGGACCTCGAGCCCTTCGGTGTTCTCGCGCACCTTGTCGAAGACGACGACGGTGTCGTAGATCGAGTACCCGAGGATCGTGAGGAAGCCGATCACCGTTGCCGGGGTCACCTCCCAGCCGATGAGTGCGTACACGCCCGCCGTGATGATGAGGTCGTGGAACAGCGCGATCATCGCCGCGAGTGCCATCCGCCACGCACGGAAGTAGAGCGTCATGACCCCCGCGACGAGGACGAGGAACACGACGAGGCCTGTGAGCGCCTTCTTCGAGACGTCGTCGCCCCACGTCGGTCCGACCATGGAGCTCGAGACCTGCGTCTCCGGGACGTCGTAGGCCTCAGCGAGAGCGGCACGGACGGCCGCGGTCTCGTCGGCGTCGAGCTCGGCGGTCTGCACCCGCAGGGACGAGGATCCCACGGTGGAGATCCGCGGGACCTCGGTGTCGTCGACCGTGGCGACCGCCTCCGCCGCAGGCTCCTGGCTCGTGGAGGAGACGCCGTCCACGGTGAACTCCGAGCCGCCCCGGAAGTCGATCCCGAGGTTGAAGCCCCGCGTGAGGAGGATGAGGAGGCTCGCGACGACGAGCACGCCGGAGACGATGTAGAACTTCCGGCGCTGGCCCACGATGTCGTAGGACGTGCGGCCGGTGTAGAGGTTGTTGCCCCACTGGGCGAATCCCACGGCCATCAGAGGTCCCCGTCCTTGCGCTCGTCCGCGTCGTCGACTGCTGGTTGCTCGCCCGATCCCTGCTCGGCGGCGAGGCTCTGCTCCTCGCGCAGGCGCGCGGCACGTCGCTCGGCGATGGTCATCTGCCGTCCATCGCTGCTCGCCGGCCCCCCGGACGTGACGAGCACCTTCGGCTCAGCCGCGGTGGTGGGTACCTTGGTGGCGTCCTTCGACAGGGCGCTGCTCGCCACCCGGCCCCGGCCCGCGTAGCGCAACCCGGGCACACCGAGCCGGCGCGGGTCCAGCCCGGAGGCCGGGTGTCCGTTGCTGAAGAACTTCGTCTTCGCGAGGAGCTTCATCAGGGGGTGCGTGAAGAGGAACACGACGAGGATGTCGATGAGCGTCGTGAGGCCGAGGGTGAACGCGAACCCGCGGACCCCGCCGACGGCGAGGAAGTACAGCACGACCGCCGCGAGGAAGTTCACCGCGTCGGACGCGAGGATGGTTCGGCGCGCACGTTCCCAGCCGACGTCGACGGCAGACGCCAGCGACCGACCGTCCCGCAGCTCGTCGCGGATGCGTTCGAAGTAGACGATGAACGAGTCGGCGGTGATGCCGATGGCCACGATGAGCCCGGCGACGCCGGGCAACGACAGCCGGTACCCCTGTGTCCAGGACAGCACCGTGATGAGTCCGTAGGTGATGAGTCCGGCGACGAGCAGCGACGCGACGGTCACGAGACCGAGCGCGCGGTACTGGAAGAGCGAGTACACGACGACGAGGAGCAGGCCGATGACGCCGGCGATGAGGCCCTTCTCGAGCTGCTCGCTACCGAGCGTCGCCGAGATCTGGGCCTCGCTCTGCACCTCGAAGGTCAGCGGGAGCGCGCCGAAGTTCAGCTGGTTGGCGAGCTGGGTGGCGCTCTCCCGGTCGAAGGACCCCGTGATCTCGGCCCTGCCGTCGGAGATCACCACGCTGGAGTTGGGCGCGGAGATGACGAGGTTGTCGAGCACCATGGCGAACATGCCAGGGGCGGACGTGGGGGCCGCCGGGTTCCACATGTCGCTGCTCGGCAGGGTCGCCAGACGCGCGGTGGTCTCCGCGAACTTCTTGGTGCCCTCGGAGTTGAACTCGATGTTCACGGCCCACTCGTTGAGCGTCGCGCCCTGCTGGTTCGTCCGCAGGCCCGAGCTCGCGCTGGCGATCTCGGTGCCCGCGATCTCCATCGGGCCGAGGATGTACTTGGCCGAGCCGTCGACGGCGCACACGACCACCGGCTTGCTCGGGCTCGAGTCCCCACCGCCGACGAGGTTCTCGGGAGCCGTGCAGTCGAGGGCGTCGAACTCCGCGAGGAGCTCGGGGGTGACCTGAGCGATGTCGCTCGGGTTCGTCACCGCGGGCTCCGGAGTGGCGAACGGGTCGACCGTGGTCTCCTCCGACGGCTCCGCGGTGGGGTCCGCGCCCGCCGCGGTCTCGTCGGTCGGCACCGCGTCGTCGCCCGCGGCGACGTCCGGTGCCGGGTCGGTCACGCCGTCGCCGGCTGCCTCACCCTCCGTGGCCGCGTCGTCCGCACCCTCAGGGGTCTCCACGGCGGCGGGTCCGCCGAAGTACAGCACCGGGCGGAACTGCATCTGCGCAGACTCCCGCACGAGGTCGAGCGTCTCCTCGGACGGCGTCCCGGGGAGGGCGACGACGATGTTGCTGCCGCCCTGGCTCGTGATCTCCGCCTCGGCGACACCCGACGAGTCCACCCGCTGGCGGATGATCGCGATCGCCTGGTTGACGTCCTCGGTCGTCACCTCCTCGTTGTTCTCGGTGACGGGACGCAGGATGATCTGCGTGCCGCCCTCGAGGTCGAGCGCGAGCTTCGGGGCCCAGGACGCCTTCGTCTCCGGGTTGCTGATGAAGGTCCCGGCGAAGATCGACCCGAAGAGGGCGAGGAGGATGAGCGCGAGTCCGATGAGCGGGCGGCTCGGTCGGGACTTCTTGCGGCTGGTGGTGGCCAACGGAGTGTCTTCTCTCATGCGCGCCGGCAGACACGGTTGCGTCTGCCTGTGGGGCGTCGGACGGGACGAGCGTCCCGGTGGTCTACGAGGCGGCGTCGTCCCGCTTCGGCTTCTCGATGAGCCCCGAGATGTCGTCCGGGACGTTGAACGCCTGCTTGTTCTCGATGTCGACCTTCGCGGGCGTGGCAGCGTCGCCCTCCGCGGTGGATGTGGCATCGATATCCGTCGATGGTGCGTCGACCTGCTTCGCGATCGCGGCGCGGAGCCAGCGGGAGGTGTTCCCCGGGGTCGTCTCGAGCGTGATCTCGTCGTCGGCGACAGCGACCACCGTCCCGAGGTAGCCCGAGGCGGTCATGACGTTGTCACCGGGCTTGAGGTTGTCACGGAACGACAGCGCGGCCTGCTGCTTCTTGCGGGAGCTGCGCGACATGAGGAACATGGCGCCGACAGCGATGACGAGGATGAGGATCATGGGGTCCATGACGGGGAATCACGTCCTGTTCTGCTCAGGGGAACTCATGGAGTCTAGGCGCAGGCACGCCCAAGACACTAACGCCCCAGGTACCCCAAAAGTGCCCGCCCGTGCCCACCGGTCCGGGGCGGGCCGTCACGAGAACAGCATCGGGTCCGAGGCGGGCGGGACGAGTCCGAGGTGCTGCCAGGCCGCCGGGGTCGCGACGCGGCCGCGGGGCGTGCGTCCGACGAGCCCTTCGCGGACGAGGTAGGGCTCGGCCACGGTCTCCACCGTCTCCGGTTCCTCGCCCACGGTCACGGCGAGGGTCGTCAGGCCGACGGGGCCACCTCCGAACCGGGTGCACAGCGCTGTGAGGACCGCGCGGTCCAAGCGGTCGAGACCGAGCGAGTCGACCTCGTAGACGTCGAGGGCCGCATGAGCAGCGCGGAGGTCGAGCGAGCCGTCGCCCCGGACCTGCGCCCAGTCGCGCACGCGTCGGAGCAGCCGGTTCGCGATCCGTGGCGTGCCCCGCGATCGCGAGGCGATCTCGCTCGCGGCCTCGGCCTGGAGCGGCGCGCCGAGGAGCCCGGCCGAGCGGGTGAGCACCCGCTCGAGCTCCTCGGCCGAGTAGAAGTCGAGGTGCCCGGTGAACCCGAAGCGGTCACGCAGCGGCGCGGGCAGCAGCCCGGCGCGCGTCGTCGCGCCCACCACGGTGAAGCGCGGGAGGCTCAGCGGTATCGCGCTGGCGCCGGCCCCCTTGCCGACGACGACGTCCACGCGGAAGTCCTCCATAGCGACATAGAGGAGCTCTTCCGCGGGCCGGGCAAGCCGGTGGATCTCGTCGATGAAGAGCACCTCGCCCTCGTCGAGCGACGACAGGACGGCGGCAAGGTCCCCGGCGTGCTGGATCGCGGGGCCGGAGGTGACGCGCAGCGACGCGCCGAGCTCGGCCGCGATGATCATCGCGAGGGTCGTCTTGCCCAGCCCCGGCGGTCCGGAGAGCAGGACGTGGTCGGGCGCGGCGCCGCGCCCGAGCGCAGCCTGCAGCACGAGGGAGAGCTGGTCACGCACGACGCATTGTCCGACGAACTCGTCGAGGGTGCGTGGACGGAGCGCGGCCTCGGCTGCACGCTCGAGCTCGTCCGCCCCCGCGCCGGTCGTGCGTGCGGGCGTGAGGTCGAGGCCGAGGGCGTCGAGCTGGGCGTCGACGTCCGCGTCATCCACGGGAGCCGCCCAGCACCTTGAGGGCGGAGCGCAGCACCGTGGGCACCTCGGCCGCAGCCACCTCGGTGCTCCCGGCGTCCGAGAGCACGACGGCGATCGCGTCCTGTGCCACCTTTGCGGACCAGCCCAGGCCGACGAGCGCCTCGACCACCTGCTCGGTGTGGTCCCCTGCAGGCGCCGCACCTGCGTGGCCGTGTGCCGCCCCGGCGTCGCCGGCAGGTGCACCGAGCTTCCCGCCGAGCTCGAGGATGAGTCGCTGCGCACCCTTCTGCCCGATGCCGGGGACGCGCGTGAGGGCTTTGACGTCCTCCGCGGCCACCGCGCGCCTCAGGGCGTCGGGGGTGAGCACGGCGAGCAGGGCGAGGGCGAGCCGCGGGCCGACCCCGCTGACGGTCTGCGTCGTCTCGAAGATCGACCGCTCGTCGTCGTCGGCGAACCCGAACAGCGTGAGGGAGTCCTCCCGCACGACGAGGCTCGTGGCGAGCGTCACCGGGTTCCCGGTGCGCAGACCCGCGAGGGTGGCCGGGGTCGCATGCACGAGGTAGCCGATTCCGTTCACCTGGACGACCGCACTGTCCAGACGCACGGACTGCACGGTTCCGCTGAGTGACGAGATCACGCTGGTTCCACCTCTGACTCCATCGAGCGACGCGGTCGCGTCCCACCGGTACCGGCCCCGCAGGTGCGGAGCGTGCGAACACGTGTACTAATCGCTCACCGTACCAACCCTCAGCGGGTGCCCTTCGCCCGACGCGCCGCCTGCTCCGCGGACGCCCAGGCGCGCTGCGCAGGCGTGAGCTCGGACCGCTCGACGGAGTCGAGCAGGGCCGCGGGCCTCCACAGCTGGCAGATCGCCAGCGCCAGGGCGTCGGCGGCATCCGCCGGCCGAGGGATCTCGGCGAGCCCGAGGATGCTCGCGACCATCCGTTGCACCTGGGCCTTCTCGGCCCGCCCGTTGCCGCTCACGGCGGCCTTGACCTCGCTCGGGGTGTGCATCGCGACGGGTATCCCACGCCGCGCGGCCGCGAGCATCGTCAGCCCGGCCACCTGGGCCGTGCCCATGACGGTGGAGACGTTGTGCTGGGCGAACACCCGCTCCACCGCAACGACGTCCGGGCGGTGGCGGTCCAACCAGGCCTCGACGACCTCGGCGATCGTGAGCAGCCGGCGATCGACGGACAGGTCCGGCGACGACGTCGCGACCCCGACGGCGACGAGCGCCGCCCGGCGCCCGGGCACGGAGTCGACGACGCCGATCCCGCACCGGGTGAGACCGGGGTCCACGCCAAGTACCCGCACTCCCCCGCCCTCCGGTCGTGCCCGTCGAACCGGACCGTTCAGTCGTTCTCGAGCTCGGCCATGACCTCGTCCGACGCGTCGAAGTTCGAGTAGACGTTCTGCACGTCGTCCGAGTCCTCGAGCGCATCGATGAGTCGGAGAACCTTGCGTGCTCCGTCGGCGTCCACCTCGACCTGCATCGACGGGTGGAACACGACGTCAGCGGAGTCGTACTCGATGCCCGCTTCCTGCAGGGAGGTCCGCACGGCCACGAGGTCCGAGGGCTCCGAGAGGACCTCGAACGACTCTCCGAAGTCGTTGACCTCCTCGCCACCGGCCTCGAGCACCGCTTCCATCACCGCATCCTCGTCGGTGCCCTCCTTGGGCACGATGACGACGCCCTTGCGGGAGAACAGGTACGCGACCGAGCCCGGGTCGGCCATCTGGCCACCGTTGCGGGAGAACGCCGTGCGCACCTCAGCAGCTGCGCGGTTGCGGTTGTCGGTCAGGCACTCGACGAGCAGGGCGATGCCGCCGGACGCATACCCCTCGTAGAGGATCGTCTGGTAGTCGGCCCCACCGGCCTCCTGACCCGAGCCACGCTTGACGGCGCGGTCGATGTTGTCGTTGGGGACGGAGGTCTTCTTCGCCTTCTGGATGGCGTCGAAGAGCGTGGGGTTACCGGCGACGTCTCCGCCACCGGTGCGCGCCGCCACCTCGATGTTCTTGATGAGCTTCGCGAAGAGCTTGCCGCGACGAGCGTCGACGACGGCCTTCTTGTGCTTGGTGGTGGCCCATTTGGAGTGACCTGACATGCGTTAGTACTCCTTGCGAACGATCGATACGAACATCTCGTGGACCCGGGCGTCGCCCGTGATCTCCGGATGAAATGAGGTTGCCAGCACAGAGCCCTGTCGAACCGCGACAATCCTACCGGCGGCAGGGCCGCCCTGGATGGTCGCGAGGGCCTCGGCCTTCTCGCCCACCTCCTCCACCCACGGTGCACGGATGAACGCCGCGTGGAAAGGAGGACCGTCGATGCCGTCGACCTCGAGGTCGGTCTCGAACGAGTCCACCTGCCGACCGAAGGCGTTGCGCCGGACGGTGATGTCGAGACCACCGACGGTCTGCTGGTCGTTCGTGCCGTCGAGCACGCGGTCAGCCAGGAGGATCATGCCTGCGCACGAGCCGTACACCGGCAGTCCGTCTGTGATGGCTGTGCGCAGCGGTTCGTAGAGGTCGAAGATGCGCAGCAGCTTGTCGATCGTCGTGGACTCGCCGCCGGGCAGCACGAGACCGTCGATCGCCGCGAGCTCCGCGGGCCGCCGCACGCCCGTCGTCCGGGCACCTGCGGACTCGAGGGCCGCGCGGTGCTCGCGGACGTCTCCCTGCAGGGCCAGGACACCGATGAGAGGATTCACGAGGAGACATCGTACGCGTGGGGGACATCGCGTCCGCACGCCGTGGGTCCGACCTCGCTAGGGTGGCCGCACGTCCCCCGCCCTGCCCCGCCCCGCCGTGGCACCCGCCCATGAGGAGCCGCTGTGTACCAGTCGCCCACACCGCCCGCGTTCCCGTACGGCCCGACGCCGGTGCGGCCCGGAACCCGCGGGCCGAAGATCCTCACGCTCATCGGCGTGGTGACGCTCGTCCTGGGTGCGGTCCTCGTCGTCGGCGCGGTCGGCCGCTTCACGGACCTCGTCCCCGACGGGTTCTTCGCCGCCGAGTCCGAGACGAACGCGTACGTGCGGGGCAGCATGCCGGTGCCGGGCACCGCCGACGTCGATGCTGTGGCGGACCGGCGGTACGGGGTCGTCCAGAGCGGCGGGACCCGGACGCTGCCGTCCGACGCTGTCACCGTGGAGGGCCCGGACGGCCAGGAGGTGCCGGTGGTGGCGCGCACCCGCTCGTCGCCGGACGACAGCACCCCGTCCGCGGACAGCACGTCGTCCACCGACGTGGTGACGGTCGACGACGTCGGGAGCTTCAGGACGCACGAGGCAGGTACGTACACGGTCACGGTGACGCCGCCCGCGGGCTTCGACGCGAGCGGCGTCGAGGTCCGTGTCGTCGACGAGGAGTTCCTCGGGGACATCGCGGCTGACGCGGGTACCGGGATCCTCCAGCTCGTCGCCGGGTGTCTCGTGGGGTTCGTGGGGCTCGGGCTGACGATCGGCGGGGGCGTGTGGTGGGCAGTCCGCGCCGACGCACGCCGGCGCGCGGTGCCGCCCGGTGCGGTGTACCCGCGGCCCTACTGACGCGCCCGGCGCACGCGTCCCGTCCGTCCCTCGAGCGCAGCTACTCCTGCTCCTCACCGAGGTGGCGGACGGTCCCGTCCCACCCCTGGACGAGATCGGCGAGCAGGTCCGCGAGACCGCGAGGGAACACCTCCTCGGTCACCGCACCGAGCTCCGCCAGAGACATCCACGCCATGTCGTCGAGGAGGTCAGCCTCGAGGACGGTCCACCCCGCTCGCGTGAGAACCACGCTCGACGCGGCCCGTGCGAGGTAGAACGTCTCGTGCTGGCGGCAACGCGCTCGCGCGAAGTCGAAGACCGCTGACCGGGTGAGGACCGGACCGACGAGGTCGGCCTCCGTGAGCTCGATGCCGGTCTCTTCGCGGACCTCGCGGACCGCCGCGGCCGCGGACGTCTCCCCCGGGTCGATGCCGCCACCCAGGGTGAACCACCAGTGCCGGTCGGGTTCGTCCGCGTCGTGCCCGCGGACGAGCAGCACCCGGTCCTGCTCGTCGAGGAGCAGGACGCGGGCGGCGCTGCGTTCGAGCACACCGTCGGGGCCGGCCTCCCAGCCGGCGCCGGCGGCGGGAGTCACCAGCCGCGCTCGGCGAGGCGGTGCGGCTCGGGGATCTCCTCGACGTTGATGCCCACCATGGCCTCGCCCAGGCCGCGGGAGACCTTCGCGATGACGTCGGGGTCGTCGTAGAACGTCGTCGCCTTGACGATGGCCTCGGCACGCTGGACCGGGTTGCCGGACTTGAAGATGCCGGAGCCGACGAACACGCCCTCGGCGCCGAGCTGCATCATCATCGCCGCGTCGGCAGGCGTCGCGATGCCGCCCGCCGTGAACATGACGACGGGAAGCTTGCCCGTCCGCGCGACCTCCTTGACGAGCTCATAGGGAGCGGAGAGCTCCTTGGCGGCGACGAAGAGCTCGTCCTCGGCCATGGACGTCAGGCGACGGATCTCCGCGCGGATCGTGCGCATGTGCGTCGTCGCGTTGGAGACGTCACCGGTGCCGGCCTCGCCCTTCGAGCGGATCATGGCCGCACCCTCGTTGATGCGTCGCAGCGCCTCACCGAGGTTCGTCGCGCCGCAGACGAACGGAGCCCGGAAGGCCCACTTGTCGATGTGGTTCGTGTAGTCGGCGGGCGTGAGCACCTCGGACTCGTCGATGTAGTCGACGCCGAGCGACTGCAGCACCTGCGCCTCGACGAAGTGCCCGATGCGGGCCTTGGCCATGACGGGGATGGAGACGGTCGCGATGATCGAGTCGATCATGTCGGGGTCGCTCATCCGCGAGACCCCGCCCTGGGCACGGATGTCCGCGGGGACCCGCTCGAGCGCCATGACGGCGACCGCTCCGGCGTCCTCGGCGATCTTCGCCTGCTCGGCGGTGACGACGTCCATGATGACGCCACCCTTGAGCATCTCCGCCATCCCGCGCTTGACCCGGGCACTTCCCACGATGTCCGTCGTACCGACCGCAGCAGCGGTTGTCTCAGCGGACGTGTTCTCACTAGGCACAGCAAACCTCACTCAGTCCTGCGTCGGGGGCGTCGGCTCGAAGTCGACCGTCGCGTCGGCCCAATCCTACGCCGCAGGTGCTACCACCGGTCCGGACTGACCACCTGTCGATCCGGGTCGGCGCAGCGCGCTCGGCCAGGCGTCGTCGAACTCCACCGTGCTGGGCATCTCGGCGTGCCCGGCGAGTCGCACGAGGCGGACGACCCCGTTGCTGCGCATGCGTTGCGCCTGCGCGACCGCCTCGTTGTGGAACCGGCGGGCGAGCTGGACGCGGTACCACGCAGCGGCGAGCGCCTCGAGGAGCTGGGCGCTGTGCAGGTCCTCGTAGAGGTCGGCGACCTCGTCCGGGTCCTCGAGGACGGTGCGCAGGGTCGCGGAGAGCGCGCTCTCCGCAGCGGTGCGGTGGTCTCCGAGCCCGGTCCCGAGTGCGCGCCCCACCGTCGTGCGGGACGGGCTGCGGTGCTCGACGGCGTCCTGGCGGGTGTCCGCCACGAGCTCCGCGAGGTCCGGTACGGCGACGACGAGCTCGCGCCGGCCCCCGTCGTGGCTGGACGCCTCGTGCGCGGCCTCCGCGACCAGCAGCGCGCTCACCGGGTCGAGCAGCCCCGAGGCCGCGAGGTCCTTCGCGGCGAGCGAGCGGCGTACGAGCTGCGCGTCGAGCGCGAGGCGCGACGCGACGACCTTGCGGTGCAGGCGGTCGAGCCGCGTCGCGGAGACCCAGATGAGCCACGCGACGAGCGCAAGGACGAGCGCGACGAGTACAGCGGTCTCGGACCAGGTCATTGCTCGACCTCCGTCCAGCGTCCCCGGCGCGAGCGGACCGAGGCGGGGTCCTCCTGGACACCGCCGAGCGCGCGGCTGGCAGCGAGCACCATCTCGTAGACGGTGAGGACCTGCCCGGTCACGCGCGACCAGTCGAACTGCTGCACCATCTCCTTCGCGAGGGCCACGCGAGCGGCCCTCGCGGGCACGTCTGCGAGAGCACCGACGACCGTGTGCGCGAGGGCTGCACTGTCCCCCACGGGGAAGAGGAAGCCTGCACGTCCGTCGTCGAGCACCCGGACGAACGCGCCGAGGTCGCTCGCCACCACGCAGGCGCCCGCGCTCATGGCCTCGACGAGGACGATGCCGAAGCTCTCTCCGCCCGTCTGGGGCGCGATGTACAGGTCGACGGAGGACAGCAGAGCAGCTTTGGCGTCGTCGGTGATGGCGCCGAGGAACTCGACCGCCGCCGCGTGGTCGCCGAGGTCCTCGAGAGCCTGCTGGTGTCCTTCCTCCCCGCGACCGGCGACGAGGAAGCGAGCCCCCGGGACAGCGGCGAGAATCGCGGGGATCGCGCCGGTGAGGACCGGCAGACCCTTGCGGGGTTCGTCGAGCCGGCCGAGGAACGCGATGGTGGGTCGGTCGGTGGTGCCCGTCCAGGCATCCTCCGGCGCTGCGGCCGCGAACGCGTCGACGTAGACCCCGTTGGGGATGACGACCGCGTCGCCCCCCATGTGCTCCACGAGTGTCCGGCGGGCGTCCTCGGAGACGGCGATGCGCGCCGAGATCTTCTCCAGGCTCGGCCGGACGAGGGGGTAGGCCATCTGGAGGGCGCGGGACCGGATGAGGGCGGTGTGGAACGTCGCCACGATGGGACCTTCCGCGATCCACAGGGCGAGCATGCTCAGGCTCGGAGTGACCGGCTCGTGGAGGTGCAGGACGTCGAACTGCCCCTCCTTGAGCCACCGCCGCACGCGGGCGGCCGTGCGAGGGCCGAACGTCATGCGGGCGACCGAACCGTTGTACTTCACCGGGACCGCTCGCCCGGCCGACGTCATGTAGTCCGGGAGCAGCGTGTCCTCGTCCGAGGGTGCGAGGACGGACACCACATGCCCCTGTGCCATGAGCGCCTCGGCGAGGTCACGGACGTGGAACTGGACCCCCCCTGGTGCCTCGAAGGAGTACGGGCAGACGATGCCCACGCGCAGGCGCCGGGTCGTCATGTCGCACTCCTCGCGACGGTCTGCGCGTACCGGACGGGATCGAGGTCGTCCACGAAGACCTTCTGGAGCATGTGCCAGTCCTCCGGGTGGTGCGCGATGTCGGTACCGAGGGCGTCCACCCAGCCCTGGCTGAGCGCCCGGATCTTCTCGGCGGACGTGCCGTGCTCGGGCTGCGGGACGGGTGGGTGGAAGTGGATGACGATCCCCCAGCGCGTCCCCGCGGCACGGCGGCGGGCGCCGGTGAGGCGCTCGTACCAGATCGCTGCCGGGAGGAGCGGGACGCCGCAGGACAGGGCGAGCGCCGCAGGGCCAGCGGCTACCCGGGCGCGGTGCCCGAGAAGGTCGACCTCGACGCCGTGGCGGCTGAGGTCCCTGTCGGCCAGCAGGCAGACGAGACGCCCAGGGACGTGGCAGGCCCGCATGAGCGTGCGGAAGACGCTGGGATCACCGGCGGTGAGGATCTCCATGCCGAGGTCCTCCCGGAAGCCTTTGAACTCCGCGTAGAGGGTCGGCGGCTCGAGCCGTTCGGCGACGGTGATCACGGGCGCGAGCCACGCGGTCGCGTAGACCCCGGCGAGGTCCCAGTTGCCCTGGTGCGTGAGCGCGACCACCGGGCTCCCGCTCCCCTCGAGTGCTCGGGCGCAGTTCTCGTACCCCGTCACGCGCACGCGGGAACGGATCTGCTCCTGGGTGGCTCCACGCAGCACGAACACCTCCCGGTAGTACCGCATGTAGGAGCGCATCGCGCGCCGGCTCAGTGCCCGCAGGTCCCGGTCGGTGCTGTTCGGGCGGACCTTGCGCAGATTCCGCTCGAGCTGACGCACGCCGTCGGTCCGCGCGACCCACGTGAGGTCGGCGCCGACGTTGGCCAGGGCTGCCAGCACGGGCGTCGGGACGCGGTGCGCATGGCGCCACGCGAGGTGGAAGAGCCGTCCGGCGTCGAGTCCCACGGCTCAGACCTCGGTGCCGGTAGCGGGGCCGAGGCCTGCCTGGGTCGCGGCGCTGCTGGACGCGGCAACCGCGTCCATCGCCTGGCGGCGCACCGTCGCCATGCGCTGGAGCACGGTGACGAGGCTCGCGAGCGCGAGCGCGGCGAGGGCGACGACGAGGGCGACCGCAGGGACCCCGATCCCGACGAGCCCAGCCATGACGAGCGACACGACGAGCCGCTCCGCACGCTCGGCGATACCGACGGCTGCGGTCATGCCGAGTCCCTCAGCGCGTGCTCGCGCGTAGGAGACGAGGGCGCCCAGGACGAGGCAGGCGAGCGCGGTGCCGGTCCCCCACGCGCTGAGGGCGCCGTCGTGGTGAACGAGGAAGTAGGCGACGAGCCCGCAGAAGATGGCGCCGTCGGCGACCCTGTCCAAGGTGGAGTCGAGGAATGCTCCCCAGCTTCCCGAGCGGCCAGCGAGGCGGGCCATCGTCCCGTCGAGCGAGTCGAGGAAGGCGAAGGCGCCGATGACGATCGCGCCGAGCAGGAGGTGGTCGGTCGGGAACGCCCACAGCGCCGTGACGAGCACGCCCACGGTGCCGAGGATCGTGATGGCGTCCGGGGAGACGCCCGCGCGCAGGAGCACCTTGGCGAGCGGCGTGAAGATCGCGGTCATCACGCCGCGGAGGCGGCTCAGCATGCGTCGTCCCCCTGGATGGTCGTGCCCTGCTCGGTCGTGCCCTGCCCGGTGGGGACCGTGGGGTCCAGCGTCACCCAGGCGGCAGCCAGCAGCTCCCTCGTCTGCGAGAGCAGCTCCGGGAGCGCCTTCGTCCTCGCGACCACCGGCAGGAAGTTCGCATCGCCCGACCACCGGGGTACGACGTGCTGGTGGAGGTGGGCGGCGATACCGGCGCCGGCCACCGCACCCTGGTTCATGCCGAGGTTGAAGCCGTGCGCGTCGGAGACGGTGCGCACGGTGCGCATGGCTCGTCGGGTGAGGACGGCGACCTCGATCATCTCGTCCTCGGTGAGCTCTGTGTAGTCCGCGACGTGCCTGTACGGGCACACGAGGAGGTGGCCGGAGTTGTAGGGGTAGAGGTTGAGCACGACGTACGCGTGCTCACCCCGGGCCACGATCAACCCGTCCTCGTCGCTGCGCGCCGGGATGGTGCAGAACGGGCACTGCGCGCTCGTGGCGTCCTGCGGCTTGTCCTGCCCACCGATGTACACCATGCGGTGCGGCGTCCACAGGCGCTCGAGCCCGTCGGGTACCCCCGGGTGGTCGCTCGCGCGCTCCCGGTCCTCCCCCCAGAGAGCGCCGGGGGCGTCGTTCGCAGCGGGGCCGCTCACACCTGCGCCCGCTCCTGCACCGCTGCGACGATGCGCGCGACCGCGTCCGCGACGGCGACGCCGTTCTCCTGGCTGCCGTCGCGGAAGCGGAAGGAGACGGCCCCGGCCTCGACGTCCTCGCCGCCAGCGATGAGCACGAACGGGATCTTCTGGGTCGAGGCCGTGCGGATCTTCTTGGCGAACCGCTCCGTGCCGTCGTCGAGGTCCGCGCGGATGCCCTGCGCCCGGAGCTGCGCGACGACGTCACCGAGGTAATCGTTGAACGGCTCGGCGACGGGCACGGCGAGCACCTGGACGGGCGCGAGCCAGGCCGGGAACGCTCCGGCGTAGTGCTCCGTGAGGACCGCGAAGAAGCGCTCGATGGAGCCGAAGAGTGCGCGGTGGATCATCACGGGCCGCTGGCGCGTGCCGTCGGCGGCGGCGTACTCGAGGTCGAACTTCTCGGGGAGGTTGAAGTCGAGCTGGATGGTCGACATCTGCCAGGTGCGGCCGATCGCGTCCTTGGCCTGCACGGAGATCTTCGGCCCGTAGAACGCGGCCCCGCCCGGGTCGGGCACGAGGTCGAGGCCGGAGTCGGTGGCCACCTCCTCGAGCGTCCGGGTCGCTTCCTCCCACACCTCGTCGGAGCCGACCGACTTCTCGGGGTCGCGGGTCGAGAGCTCGAGGTAGAAGTCGTCGAGCCCGTAGTCGCGCAGGAGGTCGAGGACGAAGTTCAGGGCGTCCGTGAGCTCGGCCTTCATCTGCTCGCGCGTGCAGTAGATGTGCGCGTCGTCCTGCGTGAACCCGCGAGCGCGGGTGAGGCCGTGCACCACGCCCGACTTCTCGTAGCGGTAGACGGTGCCGAACTCGAACAGCCGCAGCGGGAGCTCGCGGTAGGAGCGGCCCCGCGCTCCGAAGATGAGGTTGTGCATGGGGCAGTTCATGGGCTTGAGGTAGTAGTTCTGCCCGGCCTTGCGCACGTTGCCGTCCGCGTCGAGCTCCTCGTCGAGGTGCATCGGGGGGTACATGCCCTCGGCGTACCAGTCGAGGTGCCCGGAGGTCTCGAAGAGCTGCTGCTTGGTGATGTGCGGGCTGTTGACGAAGGAGTAGCCCGCCTCGGTGTGCCGCTTGCGGGAGTACTGCTCCATCTCGGAGCGGATGATGCCGCCCTTGGGGTGGAAGACGGCGAGCCCGGAGCCGATCTCGTCGGGGAACGAGAAGAGGTCGAGCTCCACCCCGAGGCGTCGGTGGTCGCGACGCTCGGCCTCGGCGAGTCGCTCGAGGTAGGCCTTGAGCTCGTCCTTCGTGGGCCAGGCGGTGCCGTAGATGCGCTGGAGCTGTGGGTTCTTCTCGCTGCCGCGCCAGTAGGCGGCGGCGCTGCGCATGAGCTGGAACCCGTTCCCGAGGAGCTTCGTGGACGGCAGGTGCGGTCCACGGCAGAGGTCCTGCCAGGCGACGTCGCCGTTGCGGCGGACGTTCTGGTAGATCGACAGTCCGCCCTCGCCGACCTCGACGGACGCGCCCTCGGCGGCGTCGGCGCTCGAGGACTTGAGGCCGATGAGCTCGATCTTGTACGGCTCGTGGGCGCACTGGTCCAGCGCCTCGGCGTCCGTGACCTCGACGCGGCGGAAGGTCTGGCCCTCCTTGACGATGCGCATCATCGCCTTCTCGAGGGCTTTGAGGTCCTCGGGGGTGAAGGGCTCGGTGACGTCGAAGTCGTAGTAGAAGCCGTCGGTGATGGGCGGGCCGATGCCGAGCTTCGCCGACTGGTTCACCTGCTGGACGGCCTGCGCCATGACGTGGGCGGCGGAGTGGCGCAGCACGGCCAGACCCTCGGGCGAGTCGATCGTCACGGACTCGACGACGCTTCCGGCGGTGAGGACCTCCGCGAGGTCCTTGAGCTCGCCGTCGACGCGCATGACGACGACGTCGCGCCGGTCGGCGAAGTGCTCGGTCCCCGTGGTGCCCGCCGTCACCATGGTCTCCGCGCCGTCGACGGTGAGGGTGACAGAAGGCTGTGACGCAGCGGGCGACTCGAGCACGAGGGACGTCTCCTTGAAGGGGCTGGGCGCACCCGTCGACTGAGGGTGCGCCCTCGATGTTACCGATGTTGGCCCGACCCCGGGGTCGGCCGGGTGGTTGTGGCGGAGTGCGCCGGGGAATGACGAAGGCCCGGGATCGTCGGACCCCGGGCCTTCGTCGTGCTGGTGGGCGATACTGGGTTCGAACCAGTGACCTCTTCGGTGTGAACGAAGCGCGCTACCACTGCGCCAATCGCCCGCTGAGCACCCGGACGTGCGGTGTTCGTGGACGATGCTAGCCGCTCAGTGCCCCGGGAAGCCAACCGGGCTCCCACCGGCGCGGGCTCACGGGTCGATGTTCTCGGCGACGTGCCGGTTGAAGAGCACCTGGGCCGCGAGCGTGAGCAGCCCCGGTGCGATGTCCTGGCCGTCGAGCGAGACGACGGGCACGACGTTGCGGATGCTTCCGGTGAGGCCGAGCGCCGCGCGGCCGGCGAGGACGTCGTCGAGCACCGTGAAGGGAAGCTCGTCCGGGCGCGCCTCGCGGACGGGCAGCCCGTCGAGCGCGGCCCACTCGAGGAGGAGCTCGCGGGTGATGCCTGCGAGGCACCCGGTGGACAGGCTGGGCGTGAGCAGCTCGCCGTCACGTTCGACGAGGACGTTGGAGCCCGTGCCCTCGCACAACGCGCCGAGCGTGTTCGCCATGAGGCCCTCGTCCGCCCCGTGCTCCGCGGCCCGGGCGAGGCCGACGACGTTCTCGGCGTACGACGTCGTCTTGAGTCCTGCCACAGCGGAGCGCTCGTTGCGCACCCAGGGCAGACGCACGGCACGGGAGGTCACGGCCGGCGACGCGGGCCCGGCGGCGACGAGCACGGTCGTCGGGGCGTCCCCGCGCAGGGAGCCGAGCGGGCCGGCACCGGCCGTGACGGTGATGCGCAGCCTGCCCGCAGCGGTCCCCGCGTGCGCAAGGACCTGCGCGACGCCGTCGCGCACGAGCTCCTCGTCCGGCGGGCTGATCCCGAGGCCCGTGGCCGAGCGTGCGAGGCGGCGCAGGTGCCGGGTGAGCGCGAACGGCCTGCCGTCGTAGACGGCGAGCGTCTCGAAGACGCCGTCGCCGACGGTGAGGCCGTGGTCGACTGCGCTGACGGCGGGCTCGTCGGGCGACACGAGACGTCCGTCTGTCCACGTGAGAACGGTCATCCGATCAGTGTGCCGCAGATGCGAGCGCGACGAGCCGGTGAGCCTTGAGCTCGGTCTCCGCCCACTCGCGGTCAGGGTCGCTCCCCCACGTGATGCCCGCCCCCGTGCCGAAGTGCAGGTACGCGCCGCCGCCCGGGACGTGCGGGCTGTCCCGGGTCCACCAGAAGGTCCGGATCCCGACCGCGAGCTCGGCGGTCCCCGCGTCGCCGTCGATCCAGCCGACGGCACCGCAGTAGGGGCCACGCGGTACCGGCTCGAGCTCGGAGATGACCCGCAGGGCCGAGGACTTCGGTGCGCCGGAGACCGAGGCGGGCGGGAAGGTCGCATCGAGCACGCGCGCCCAGAGATCAGGGGCGGCGACGATGTCGGGGCGCACCGTGCCCGTGACGGTCGAGACGAGGTGCACGAGCCCGGGGTGCTCCTCGAGCGCCAGGAGCTGGGTGACCTCGACGCTGCCCGGTGAGCAGACATGGTGCAGGTCGTTGCGGACGAGGTCCGTGATCATGACGTTCTCGGCCCGGTCCTTGGCGGTGAGTCCCTCGGCGGTGCGCGCCGTGCCCTTGATCGGGCCAGAGGTCAGTGCCGTCCGACCGCCCTCCGCGGAGATCCTCAGGAAGAGCTCGGGTGACGCCGTGACGACCCACACCGGATCGAGACCGGACGCGGCCGGCACGTGGAGCACGCCCTGGTACGGCGCGGGGTTCCCCGGGGCGAGATGGTCCGCGAGCGCCCGGGCGTCCGGCTCGTCGTCCCCCTGCCCTGCCCACGGGGCGGCCATCACCCGGCAGATGTTCGCCTGGTAGACGGTCCCGTCGAGCACGTGCTTCCGGACGGCGCGTACCGCGTCCCGGTACTGCGTGCCGTCGAGCGACGAGGTCCACGAGTCGGCGGCCGGCCCGTGCCACCCGTCCCGTGCGGACGCCCGACCGGTGGTCCGCCGGACGTCGGCGAACCGCCAGGCCCGAGCCTTGCCCTCGAAGTCGGCGACGACGAACCACACCCCGTGCAGCAGTGCGTCGGGACGGGTCGCCACGTCGATCACCTCGACCGGTTCTCGGGCCTCGACGTCACCGAATCTCGCATATCCGTCCACGCGGGTAACGGTACCGACCCGTCCGAGCGACGCGACCGTGACCAGCGACAACGGGTTTTCCCTGGAATCCCGCCGATCAGGGCGGCACAGCGAGGGCCGGTTGGACTATCGGCGCTCAGGTCTATTAGAGTCTGGGACGCGCCGAAAACGCCGGGGAGAACTTCCCCGGAGTGATCGAAGCATGCGGACGTGGCTCAGTGGTAGAGCATCACCTTGCCAAGGTGAGGGTCGCGGGTTCGAATCCCGTCGTCCGCTCGGAGAGATTTCCGGGCAACCCCTGGAAGTGCTTCTCAGCGGTGGAGTGGCCGAGAGGCGAGGCAGCGGCCTGCAAAGCCGTCCACACGGGTTCGAATCCCGTCTCCACCTCGCACCGTCAGGCATGCAGCACCGCGAGCATGTCTGGCAGCACGAGCACCACCCGCAGTTGATGCAGGACAGCACGACGCTTGGGCGATTGGCGCAGCGGTAGCGCGCTTCCCTGACACGGAAGAGGTCACTGGTTCGATCCCAGTATCGCCCACCAGCAAGGCCCCAGGTCATCGACCTGGGGCCTTCGTCGTCCCCGCGGACGCGCAGCCGTTCCGGTCAGGATCGGGTTCATCTGGATCTCGGTCTGGGATCATCCTTTCGTGAGCAACGAGGTCAGCGCCGCAGAGGAGATCACATACCGACCAGCGGAGGCGAGGGATCGCGCCTTCCTGTTCGAGATGCTCGTAGACGCGTTCAACTGGCGTGAGGACCCAGACTTCGACCGGTCGCTGCTGGAGCAGCCCCAGATCGCCCACTACCTGATCGGGTGGCCAGCCGCCGGAGATGTCGGCGTCGTCGCCGAACGCGGCGGCGCGCCAGCGGGCGCGGCCTGGGCACGCCCGTTCAGCAGCGATGACCCGGGATACGGCTACGTTGCCGACGACGTGCCCGAGATCACGGTGGCTGTCGCCGCCGGCCACCGCGGTCGGGGCTTGGGGCGTGGGCTGCTCACCCACCTCATCGAAGCTGCCCGCGCGTCCGGCGCTCGAGGTCTGAGCCTCAGCGTCGAGGACGGCAACGCCGCACGGGGACTCTACGAGCGGATGGGCTTCACGGTCGTCGGGCGAGAGGGAGACTCCGACACGATGAGCCTGAGGATCGCGTCGTGATGGTCACCGGAGCGAGTCACGGACAGTGGTCGCTCCTGCGTCGGGCCGGTCGGCCTCAGCCCTTCGGGATGCGTCCCACGAGCTGGGGCAGGGCGCCGTCGCGCGCGAACACGGGCACGGTCGCCAGCGGTGCGTCGACGTCGATCCGCTGGCCCCCGTCGTGCACCTGCCCGGTGACGAGCGACGTCCACGTCGCCCCGGCGGGCAGCCAGACCGAACGTGATCTCACACCTGCCTCCATCACCGGGGCGACGAGCAGCGAGGGCCCGTAGAGGTACTGGTCGGCGATCGTCCAGGCCTGCGGGTCGTCGGGGAACTCGTGGGAGAGCCCACGCATGACGGGTTGGCCGTCGGTGTGCGCCGCGGCCATGAGCTCGCGGGTGTAGTCGCGCAGGTCCTCGCGCAGGTGGACGTAGTGGGACAGCACGTCGTAGACGGCGTCGCCGAACGACCACAGCTCGTTGCCGGCGCCGCTCGCGTTGCGCTCGGTCCCGTCGGCGGCGTGCACGGGGTGCGAGGGCGCGCGGTCGCCGTGCAGGCGCATGACGGGCAGGAACGTGCCGACCTGGAACCAGCGGACAAGGAGCTCGTGGAACGCGGGGTCGTCGGTGCGACCACCCCCGAACCCGCCGATGTCCGTCGTGAACCACGGGATGCCGGCGGCGCCCATGTGCACGCCGGCAACCACCTGACGGCGCAGGGTCGCGAAGTCCGAGTGGATGTCGCCGGACCACACGAGGGCGCCGTACCGCTGGGACCCGGCCCACGCGCACCGCACGAGGTTGACCACCTCGGTCTCGCCGTCCCCCGTCTGTCCTTCCCAGAACGCGCGGGAGAACGCCTGCGGGTACAGGTTGCCCACCTCGAGCCCCTGCCCGGCGTGGTACCGGTAGGCGTCGTAGTCGTAGATGCCGTACTCGGGCTCGGCCTCGTCGAGCCAGAACATCCGGATGCCGTAGCGGGCGTAGCCCTCGCGGCACCGGTCCCACAGGTATGCCCGGGCGCGCGGGTCGGTGACGTCGACGAACCGGCTGGGGCCGCCGAACCACATCTGCACGTCGATGCCGCGGTTGGTGCGCACGAGCAGGTTGCGCGCCGCCATGTCGGCGAAGTTCTCCGACTCGAACGACACCTGCGGCCAGACGGACACCATGAGCTCGACGCCCAGCTCGGCCAACTCGGCGACCATGGCGGCCGGGTCGGGCCAGAACTCGTCCTCGAAGCGGTAGTCGCCCAGGTGCGGCCAGTGGAAGAAGTCAGCGACGATCACATCGAGCGGCAGACCGCGGCGCACGTGCTCGCGCGCGACGGACAGGAGCTCCTCCTGGCTGGAGTACCGCAGCTTGCACTGCCAGAACCCGAGGCCGTGCTCGGGCATCATGGGCGCGTGCCCGGTCGCCTCGGCGTAGCGGGCGCTGATGGCCGCCGGCGACGCGCCCGTCGTCACCCAGTAGTCGATCTGACGGCAGCTCTCGGCCGTCCACTCGGTGCGGTTGGACGCGAACGTCGCACGGCCGATCGCGGGGTTGTGCCAGAGGAACCCGTACCCGGCGCTCGACCGCACGAACGGCACGCTGGCCTGGGAGTTGCGGTGCGCGAGCTCGAGCGTGCAGCCCTTGAGGTCGACGAGATCCTGCTGGTACTGGCCCATGCCGGTCAGGTGCTCGCCGTCCGGCGCCCGCAGCGCCAACCCCGCACGTACGCCACCGCCCGGCAACGGCTGGTAGGTGCGTGCGCGGACCTTGAGCGCGCCACCGGAAGGCTCTTCAGCGAGCAGGAGCGTGCCCTCGTGGTCCTCGAACGCCAGGCGGCAGCTGTGCCTCATCGCTCCGCTCTGCCAGTCCTTGCCGCTGCTCGCGGTCGCCACCACGCGGATCCGACCGTTCGTCAGCGTCGCCGTCGTCCCGTGCACGACGATCGCCGCCCCGGCGTGCGCGGCAGGGTCCGGTGGCAGCAGGGCCCAGTCGGCGTCGACGACGTCGCCGAGGGCCGAGCGGACGCGGACACTGTCGCGGCCCCACGGCTCGACGACGAGGGTCTCACCGTCACCCCGCCAGACGAGTGTGCTGCCGTGGACGTCGAACGGGTGTGTCACGGGGCTGCGTCCTGTCCGCGCCGGCTGACCGGCGCTGGTGCTCGGCGGCCCGGGGGAACCGCATCCTCATGCGCCGCGACGGCGGTGCGCCACGCTGCGCAGCACTGCCGATCGGCAGCACGATCGTCACCGTATCCCGTGTCGCGGTCGCACTCCCCCGCCTCCCGCCGGAGTGTCGTCGTCTCGGGGGGTCTCGCGGCTGTGCAGCCGGCGTGCAGCGATCGCCTCGAGTGTCCGTGACTTGACGGTCGTGAGGTGCTGCAGGTCGGGAAGCTCGTCCGCCCTGGCCAGCTGGAGCTTCGGCAGGTCGGAGTAGTGCACGATGCCCCGGTCGACTCCAGCGGCGATCGCGGTCTCGACAAGAGCAGGGGTGAGGTAGCCGGCGAGGTCGACCGCACCGCCGACGGCGTGCACGGACCGGACGACGCCCGCGAGCAGGCGCGCGAAGCCGGGCACGGGTCCGGTCCGGAGGGAGGACCCTCGACGTCTCGCCGTGAGGAGGCTCGTGAGGTCGTTGGACCCGACGACGAAGCGCCGGCACCCGGCCGCGGTGAAGTCCTCGATGTCGACGGCAGCAGCCGGCGTCTCGATCATCGTCCCGACGACCACCTCGTCACCGAGGACCGCGTACACACGCTCCCGGAACCAGCAGAACTCGTCGATGGACGTGACGAACGGCGCGATCACCTCGAGGTCGGAGTACTGGCGCCGGACCTTCCCGACGGCGTGGAGCTCGGCGTCGAGGCTCTCGGGGAACGCCATGTGCCGTCGGACGCCACGCAGGCCAAGCAGGTCGTCGCCGTCCTCGTCGTCTGCGTGCTCGACACCGCGCAGGACGTTCGCCTCGGCCTGCGTGACCTCCATCGTGCGGTAGGTCACCGTCCCCGGGCAGCGCTCGCAGATGACGGACAGGTAGCGTTCGAGCTCACGACCGGCGAGGGGGTCGGTCGGGTACCGCAGGACGCCACGGAAGACGTACTCGCCCCGGACGAGTCCGACACCTGCGAATCGGCTCAGCAGAGCGCGTGACGGTGACTCGCCGCTGAGCGCGAGCGACATGGGAAGACCAGCCGTGTTCATGGAGTCACTCTCTCGTTGGCGGACGTCACCTGCTGGCGCGCTCGTCGAGGCGCCGCACGGACTCGGCGACGGCGCCGTGCAGCATGAGCTCGAGGTCCCCGACGAGACGGTACGGATCCTCCACCATGCCGCCGTCGACCCACCGCAGCACGATCGACAGCACGGCCGAGGTGTAGAAGTCGACGACAAGCGCGCGGTCGGAGTCGAGTGCCGGCCCGCCGTCTCCCACCTCCGCGACGACGGCCTCGGTGACGGGTCGCATCTGCCCGAACAGGAAGTTCTCGAGGCCGGCCCGCCCGAGCCCGTCGAGCACCGCGACGGTCGAGGAGCGGTTGTCCAGCAGGTAGCGCAGCAACCGGTGCAAGCCGTCAGCCCATGCGTCGGCCGTCGCCGAGACGTGCACCTGCTCCCGCACCTCAGTCTCGAACACCCACTGCCCCAGATGGCGGACGTCGCGGAAGTGGTAGTAGAAGGCCTGCCGCGTCAGCCCGCAGTCGCGGGCCAGCTCGCTGACGGTCACCTTGTCGAACGGCTGGGTACGGAGCCTGCGCTTGAGCGCGGCCGCCAGGAGGTCCCGGGCAGACGCCGACCGACCTGCGGGCGCGCTGTTCCGGCTCATGTCTCACGGTAGGCCGGTACCTGCACGGGCGCCCGTGAGCAGGACGCGACGCACCGGACGACGTCGTGCGCCCCGGAGTCCTCTACGCTGGGAGTCACCAGTTCCCTGACGCCTGAGCGAGACGGCTGGGTGTCGACTGATCTCCTCCCGGACACGGAAGAGGTCATCGATCCCGTGTCGCTCACAGCAGCACACCAGGAGGCAGGTCCGGAACGATCCGGGCGCCCCTCGTGCATGTCGGGAAGCGTGCGCCGTGTGCGGACGTGCTTGAGGCTCACGCCGCGAGCTGCACCTCGCGGCAGGGTGCCTGCTGTGCCTGATGTCGGAGGCGGCCCGGACCTCGGTGCGGTTGGCACTGCTCGACCGAAGGACGTCCCGACCGCCGACCGGCGACGGGACGCTGTGAGATGTTCGTGCCGCGCCCCGGTCGGGGCGCGGATGCTTCAGAAGGAGGACATGTGGCGCGACGAGGCCAAGGACGGTCGGGAGGCACCCAGGGTGCCGTCAGTGCCCAGCGACGCCGGGCGCCGCGCCGCACAGCCCAGGGGCTCATCCCGGTGCTGGCCGACGTCGCCCGTGAGGTCGACGTCGCCGTCAAGCGCCCGCCCGCGAGCTCGACGGTGCGCACGAAGTTCCAGGTCGTCGCGCTGCTCGTACGCGAGGAACGAGCCCGGTTGATGGCCGACGACGGTCTGACGACGTCTCGACGCGGCGAGGAGCTCAAGCGCCTCGACGGCATCGCGACCATGCTGGCCCGGACCGCTGCCCGGGACACGTCGCTGCTCGCGCTGCTCGCTGACGACGCCCGGGTCTCCGACTCCGCACGTGCCTTCAAGGCGACCGTGATGCGCGCTGGTGGGCTGGAGCCGACGGAGGAGCCGCCGCCCGTGGCGCCGACCACGCCGGCGCCCGCACCGACCGGGGTGGTCCCCCAGTCGGTGCGGGCCCGTCAGATGGCGAACCCCTTCCTCGCGCCGGACTACGCGGCTGCCGCCGAGCGTGCGGCGCCCCGTGCCCGCCGTCTGGCCGGCTGGGAGCTGCTCGAACCGCTCTTCCGGTCCTTCGAGCGGGCCGCCACGGGGGCGCCCGCCTGCATGACGCTGCCGGATCCCCGGCCCGTACCGTCTCCCCGCGGCCGGGAGGTCATGCCGCACCAGGCGCAGGTCGTCACCGCGACGGCCCGGGGCCACCGCACCTTCCTCCTCGCCGACGAGCCCGGGCTCGGCAAGACCGCCCAGGCGTTGCTCGCCGCCCAGGCGGCCGACGCGTACCCCTTGCTCGTGGTCGTGCCCAACGTCGTGAAGGTGAACTGGGCGCACGAGGTGGCACTGTGGACCCCGTCCCGGCGGTCCACCGTGGTCCACGGGGACGGCGACCAGATGGACGGGTTCGCCGACGTCGTCATCGTCAACTACGAGCTGCTGGACCGGCACGTCGGGTGGCTCGGCGACCTGGGCTTCCGCGGCATGATCGTCGACGAGGCCCACTTCATCAAGAACAGGACCTCACAACGGTCCCAGCACGTCCTCGCCCTCTCGGAGCGGATCCGCACCCGCGTCTCCCGGCCGTTGCTCATGGCTCTCACCGGCACCCCGCTCATCAACGACATCGAGGACTTCCGCGCGATCTGGCAGTTCCTCGGCTGGATCGACGACACGGGCCCGCTCGGCCCGCTCCAGGCGGCCCTCGAGGACACGGGGCTCACCCCGGCGGACCCGGGGTTCTCCTCGGCTGCGCGCGCGAGCGTCATCGACATGGGGATCGTGCGCCGCCGCAAGGCCGACGTGGTCGCCGACATCCCGGCGCGCCGGGTCGCGGACCTCGTGGTCGAGCTCGACGGCGCCGCCGGACGATCGATCCGTGCCGCCGAGTCCGCGCTCGTCGACCGGCTGGTCCAGCGCTACCGCACCGCCCTCGAGATGCGCTCCGGGGAGGCCACCGTGGACGGGATCGACCAGGAGCTCGTCCGGCGGGTCGCGTCAGCGGAGCTCAAGGACTCGAGCTCGACGAGCGAGAACGTGTTCTCGATGGTCCGTCGGATCGGCCAGGCCAAGGCCGGGCTGGCCGCTGACTACGCCGCGCAGCTCGCCCGCAACGTCGGCAAGGTCGTCTTCTTCGCGAAGCATGTCGACGTCATGGACCAGGCCGAGCAGCTCTTCGCCGACCGTGGTATCCGGTACGCCTCGATCCGTGGCGACCAGACGCCGAAGGTGCGGGAGAAGAACATCGCCGCGTTCGTCGACGACCCGGACGTCTCGATCGTGGTGTGCTCCCTGACCGCCGCCGGTGTCGGGCTCAACCTCCAGGTCGCGTCGAACCTCGTGCTGGCGGAGCTCTCCTGGACCTACGCGGAGCAGACCCAGGCGGTCGACCGGATCCACCGGATCGGTCAGGCCGAGCCTGTCACGGCGTGGCGGATCATCGCCGCACAGACCATCGACCCGAAGATCGCCGAGCTCATCGACAGCAAGTCCGGGCTCGCCGCCCGCGCGCTGGACGGGGCGGACGAGGAGGAGACGTCGTCGTCGACCGTGCAGCTCGACGCGCTGGCCGGTCTGCTCACGGACGCGCTCGCCTCGAGCATCGAGGTGTGATCGACGCCGCCCGCCGGGTGACCGCCCGGCGTCGATGACGAGACGAGAGGTCCCGGGACATCCCGGGACCTCTCGTCGTCACGGCTGGGTCAGCCGAGAGTGACCGTCACCCCGCCGGAGAACGCCGAGTCGTGCAGCTCGAGCGAGGCGGGCACGGCATCGGCGGGGATGTCGAAGACGACGATGCCGTCGACGCTGTTCCCCGGGTTCACGCTCTCGAGGAAGCTGTTGCCATCGAGGTAGATCGCTGCCGCGCCGTCCGCCGAGTGCTCACGCCCTTGCGTGTCGACGAGCTTCTGGGAGCTGGAGTCGAAGTACTGGGCTGCGTCGCCGATGTTGCGGACGGTGACGTGCACGAGCACGAACTGGCCCTGGGCGTCCTCGCCGAACATGTCAGCGCCGATGCGGCTCACACCCTGCTCGACGTTCGTCACCGTGAACTCGAACGAGCCGTCCGCGGCCGCGGTCCCGACACCTGTACCGGCAGGTGGCGCGTCCTCGACAGGAGCGGGAGCCGCGGGGTCGACGGGGGCCGCGGGGTCGACCGGCGCTGCCGGGTCTGCCGGCGCGGCGGGAGCGGGCGCAGTGGTCTGCGCGGCGTCGGGCGTCGACGCGTCGCCCGACCCGGCCTGTGCGGCGACGACGATCCCGACAACGACGAGGATCGCCGTGAAGATCTTGTGCCGGGCGAAGAAGTTCTTCCGAGCAGGCTGCACGGGAGCGGGCTGGGCGTAGACGGGCTGGGACGGCGCGGGGCCGGCGGGCTGAGACACGAGAACCTCTTCTGGTGGTGGTCGGATGCGATGCCTCATCCCATCCCGGGGTACCTGTCCACCACATCGCCCGACCGGGTGGACATGAGCACCCGATCGGGCGACGCTCGGGCGGGAACGCGTCACCCGGTCGGACGATGCCACCGGACCGGCACGGACCCTACGCTGACGACGTGCCCTCCTCCCCCACAGCCTCCCTCGCCGGTCCGGGCGCCCGCGGGCGCCCGGACACGCTGCTCACCGTCGGGCTCGTCGCGGTGACAGCCGCGTCGATCCTCGTGTCGTCGGCCTTCGCGGGTTCGTCCGTCACCGGCCCGGAGGGCACCTCCGCCACCTGGCCCGCGGTGCGCGCCGTCCTCTCCTGGGGCCCGGGCGCCGGCATCTGCGTCCTCGTCGCCCTCCGGCGTCGCCTGCCGATGGTGCTCGTGGTGGCGGCCTCGCTCTACACCCTGCTCTTCCCCGTCGACTCCGTCGGCGCGCTCGTCGGCCTCGCGACGGTGATCGCGTACCGCCCAGCGCGTGATGCCTGGCGCGCCGGGGCTCTCGCCACCCTGGCCACGGTCGTCGCCGTCACCCGCGACGCCGTTCGTCCCGGGGAGTTCCAGGTCTTCTCCCCCAAGACCCCGGAGGGCGGCGCAGCGCTCCCCTGGTGGTTCTACGTGCTCGTGGCTCTCGTCGCTCTGGGTGCGGCCGTGTCCGCCGGCCTCCTGCGGCGCAGTGCGCGGACCGTCGGCCGGATCCGCTCGGAGCGGGACGACCAGGCAGCCCGGAGCGAAGAGCTGCGGACCGAGCTCACCCGCCAGGAGGAACGCGACCTCCTGGCCCGGGAGGTGCACGACGCGCTCGCGCACCGTCTCTCGCTCGTGTCCTTGCAGGCGGGCGCTCTCGAGGTCGCCGCTCATGCTGACGCCGGGCTGCGCTCGGTGGCGCAGGCGGTCCGTTCCAACGCCCACCGGTCCCTCGAGGACCTGCGCGACCTCATCGGCGTCCTGCGGGACCCGACGCGCGCCGATCAGCACGACGACACCACGCCGGACCCGTCCGTCACGCTCGCGGACCTTCCCGATCTCCTCGAGTCGTCGCGTCGTGCCGGTACGCGGATGCTCGCGACCGTCCTCGTCGACGATGCTCACGCGGCAGGGTCCGCGCTGACCCTCGCGACGTATCGCATCGTGCAGGAGGCGTTGACCAACGTGCACAAGCACGCCCCGTCTGCCGAGGTCGACGTCCGGGTGACCGGCGGCCCCGGGCGCGGGGTCTCGATCCTCGTCCGCAACGCCCTTCCGGTCTCACCTGCGCCCCACGTGCCGGGTTCGGGGTCGGGTCTGGCAGGGATCCGGGAGCGAGCGCGCCTCCTCGGGGGCGAGGCGACCACGGCGACCGAGGACGGGACCTTCATCGTCGACGTGCACCTCCCCTGGCCTCCCAGCGCCACCGGTGCACCTAGCATGTGACGCGTGATCAGAGTGCTCCTCGTCGACGACGACCCGATGGTGCGCGCCGCGTTCGCCATGATCCTGTCGAGCGACCCCGAGGTAGAGGTCGTGGGCGAGGCGGAGGACGGCGACGGCGTCGTCCGCGCCGTGCAGGAGCACCACCCCGACGTGATCATCATGGATCTGCGCATGCGACGCGTCGGAGGTGTCGAAGCAACCGCCGCTGTCCGGATGCTCCCAGACCCGCCGCACGTCATCGCGGTCACGAGCTTCGACGCGGACGACGCCATCCTCCGGGCGCTCGACGCGGGCGCCCGCGGCTACCTCCTCAAGGACTCGGCACCTTCAGAGATCTCGCTCGCGATCCGCAGCGTCGTCGAGGGTGACGCGGCGCTGTCACCCCGCGTCGCGCGCTACGTCGTCGAGGAACTCACCCGCGCGGGCCGTCTCGAGCAGCACGCGCGTGCGCGCGACCAGTTCCAGCTGCTCTCCGAGCGCGAGCAGCAGACCGCCAGGGGTGTCCATGCCGGTCTGACGAACGACGAGATCGCGACGCAGATGCACCTCAGCGCGGCGACGGTCAAGACGCACCTGTCCAACATCTCGACAAAGCTCGACCTGCCGGGACGCGTCCAGGTCGCGCTCCTCGTGGAACGCGCCCACACCGCGGGGCGTGGCGCTCCGAGATGACCGGAGGGCGAGCCTGAGCACTGACCGCAGGGTCAGTGACGGAGCTCGTCGGCCCGGACGGACAACCGGACGACGTCACCCTCGACGCCCGCGACCTCGTCGCCGGCGGCGGTCCGCGACCCTGCGAAGAGCCCGGACATCTTCACCCGCACCCATCCGAGGCGCTCCAGACGGTCGTCGTGGGGGCGTTGGATGTCACGACCCTGCAGCGCCTCCATCGCCAGCGGGATGAAGCCGACCGGCTCGTGGAGCTCCTGGCCCTCGGCGGTCACCGCCTCCGGGTCACCGATGCTCACGTCGGAGACCTCACCGATCTCCTGGCCGTCGGCATCCACCACACGCATGCCCTCGGTGACGTGCGCGATGGGCCCGGGGTCGTTCACCGGAATCTGCGTCATCGTCTCTCCTCCTGGTCACAGTGGTCGGACCTCGCCCGCAGCACCCTGGGGACGCGTCGTACGACCAGTTAACACGTGGTCGAGCCGGCCCGCCTGCGGCGGCGTGCCTCCACGGACGCAGGACCTGGTGCCGCGTCAGAGGGGCGTCATCATCAACGGGACGTGCGGTGCCATCGGTCAGATCTCGTCAGGGTTGTCCCAGTCGTCGCCCGCGAGGATGGCGTCGCCGTTGCCGCGCCACCCGACCTCGCGCAGGTTGCGAGGCGCTCGGCTGGCGTCGCCGCCCCCGAGGACGTCGCCGGTGCCCTCCGGCTCGGCGTCGTCGTAGCGACCGTCGTGCTGGGTCTGGAGGTTCCGCCGGCTCTTGCTCGTCGCGGCGGGGTCCTCGGGAGTCGATGCATCGATGCTCATGGCTCCATCACACCAAAGACCCGCGACGGGCGCGAGCGGCGACGCACCCGCGGTCGGACGCGCACCGTCCTCGGGGCCGCGAACCGTCCACGTACCGGTATGTGCCAGACGTCACATCCTCGTCGGGGAGGGGTTAGAGCGGTTTGAGCCCTCTGTGCCGCGCATCACGTCGCTGGGAGGGCACTCACGCGCTGCCCGGCATGACGGGGCACCGTTCCTGGTGCACTCTTTTGGCATGCAGATCTGGCCTGGACATCCCTATCCACTCGGCGCGACGTTCGACGGGAGCGGCACCAACTTTGCGATCTTCTCCGAAGCGGCGGAGCGCATCGAGCTCTGCCTGTTCGAGAGCGACGGTTCCGAGACCCGTGTAGAGCTCACCGAGGTCGACTCGTTCGTCTGGCACGCCTACCTCCCGGCGGTCCAGCCGGGACAGCACTACGGCTACCGCGTGCACGGACCGTACGACCCCGCCAACGGTCACCGGTGCAATCCCTCGAAGCTCCTCCTCGACCCGTACGCGAAGGCCATCGACGGCAGCGTCGACGGCGATCAGAGCCTCTTCTCCTACACCTTCGGTGACCCGGACAGCCGCAACGACGACGACTCCGCGGCGCACACGATGAAGTCCGTCGTCGTCAACCCGTTCTTCGACTGGGGCCACGACCGGCCGCCGAACCACGAGTACCACGAGAGCGTCATCTACGAGGCGCACGTGCGCGGGATGAGCCAGCAGCACCCGGACATCCCGGAGGAGCTCCGCGGGACCTACGCCGGGATGGCGCACCCGGCGATCATCCAGCACCTGGTGGAGCTCGGGGTGACCGCCGTCGAGCTCATGCCGGTCCACCAGTTCGTCAACGACTCCACCCTCGTGGAGAAGGGGTTGTCGAACTACTGGGGCTACAACACCATCGGGTTCTTCGCGCCCCACAACGCCTACTCGTCGTCGGGTTCCGCGGGCCAGCAGGTCCAGGAGTTCAAGACGATGGTCAAGGCCCTCCACGAGGCCAACATCGAGGTCATCCTCGACGTCGTCTACAACCACACGGCAGAGGGCAACCACCTCGGTCCGACCCTGAGCTTCCGCGGCATCGACAACTCGGCGTACTACCGGCTCGTCGACGAGGAACCGGAGCACTACTTCGACACCACCGGCACGGGGAACTCGCTGCTCATGCGGCACCCGCACGTGCTCCAGCTCATCATGGACTCCCTGCGGTACTGGGTCACCGAGATGCACGTCGACGGTTTCCGCTTCGACCTCGCCTCGACCCTCGCGCGGCAGTTCCACGAGGTCGACCGGTTGTCCGCGTTCTTCGACCTCGTCCACCAGGACCCGATCGTCAGCCAGGTGAAGCTCATCGCCGAGCCCTGGGACCTCGGGGACGGCGGCTACCAGGTGGGCGGCTTCCCGTCCATGTGGTCGGAGTGGAACGGCAAGTACCGCGACACGGTCCGCGACTTCTGGCGCGGCGAACCAGCCACCCTCGCCGAGTTCGCTAGCCGGATCACCGGGTCCTCGGACCTCTACGAGCACACCGGTCGCAAGCCGATCTCGTCGATCAACTTCGTCATCGCCCACGACGGCTTCACGCTCGCCGACCTCGTGTCGTACAACGAGAAGCACAACGACGCGAACGGCGAGGGGGGCAACGACGGCGAGAGCCACAACAGCTCGTGGAACTGTGGGGCTGAGGGCCCCACGGACGACCCGGAGATCAACGCCCTCCGGCGTCGGCAGCAGCGGAACATCCTCGCGACGCTCCTGCTGTCGCAGGGTGTGCCGATGATCGCCCACGGTGACGAGATCGGCCGCACCCAGCACGGCAACAACAACGTGTACTGCCAGGACAACGAGCTCTCCTGGATGAACTGGGACCTCGACCGGGAGAAGCAGGACCTGCTGAAGTTCTCCCAGCAGCTCGTCCACCTGCGCCTGCGACACCCGGTGCTGCGCCGGCGGCGCTTCTTCTCCGGCGACCAGGACTGGTCGGACGACGCGCTCGGAGACATCGCGTGGCTCAACGTCGCGGGCGAGCCCATGCAGGACGAGGCGTGGAACGAGGGTCATGCGCGCTCCGTCGCTGTGTTCCTCAACGGCGAGGCCATCCCGGAACCCGACGTCCGGGGGCAGCGCATCGTCGACGACAGCTTCCTCATCCTGTTCAACGCCCACCACGAGGAGCTCGAGTTCACCCTCCCGGACGCGGAGTTCGGCAAGGAGTGGGTCGTGGCCTTCGACACCGCGGTGGAGGAGGTCGGCGACTCGGCGCCACTCGTGCAGACGACCACGCCTGTCGAGCTCCCGGTCCCGGGCGCCGGGATCGTCGAGGCAGGCGCCACGCTCTGTGTCGCCGCACGGAGCGTCGTCGTCCTCACGCGTCCGCCGCTGGAGGGCTGACGCACCTGCACGGCACAGGGCCCGGACGCGGAACCTCCACGTCCGGGCCCTGACTCACCCCACTGCTCGGGTGGGGCCGAAGTACGTCATCAACTGAGGAGCACGCATGTCCCGCGAGTCCACCGAGCCTGACACCACCTCCCCCCTCGAGCGCGTGTCCCCCCGACGCCATCCCGCCCCGGGACGCGTCACCCCGACCTCGACCTACCGCCTCCAGCTGGGCGCCGACCTCACGTTCGACGACGTCGCCGACCGCGTCGCCTACTACCGGTCCCTCGGGGTCACACACCTGTACCTGTCCCCGATCCTCGCCGCCGCGCCGGGCTCGACCCACGGGTACGACGTCGTCGACCACGACCGGGTGAGCGACGTCCTCGGGGGGCGTGACGGGCTCGAGCGCCTGGCTGAGCGCGCCCACGCGGCCGGGCTCGGCATGATCCTCGACATCGTGCCCAACCACATGGCCGTCCCGTCACCCGCGTGGCACAACCGTGCGCTGTGGTCCGTGCTCACGAAGGGCCCCGAGTCACGGTTCGCGAAGTGGTTCGACGTCGACTGGTCCGCGGGCGACGGCGCACTGCTCATGCCCGTCCTCGGCTCCCGCATCGGGGATGTCCTCGCGTCAGGCGAGCTGACCCTCGAGGAGACGGAGATCCCCGGCATCGGCACGCAGACCGTGCTGCGGTACTACGACCACGTCTTCCCCGTGCGCGAGGGGACGCAGTCGCTCCCCCTCGCTGAGCTCGTCGACCGCCAGCACTACCGTCTCGCGCACTGGCGGGTCGGCGACGAGGAGCTCAACTACCGACGCTTCTTCGACGTCGGGACCCTCGCGGCGATCCGCGTCGAGGACGACGAGGTGTTCGACGAGACGCACGCGCTCATCCTCGAGCTGCTCGAGACGGGCGTGATCGACGGCCTGCGCATCGACCACCCCGACGGTCTCGCGGACCCGAGCGGATACCTCGCGCGCCTGGCGGAGAAGTCGGGCGGTGCGTGGGTGGCCGTCGAGAAGATCCTCGCTGGCGAGGAGGAGGTGCCGCGTGACTGGGCAACCGTGGGTACCACGGGGTACGAGGGTTTGTGGCGTCTGCAGTCCACGTTCGTCGAGCCGACGGGCGAGGCTCGCCTCGCGAGCGTCATGCACCGTGTCACCGGGGACATCGGCGACGGCCTTCCCGCCCTCGTCGACGAGTCGAAGCGCGAGATCGTCGCCGGACCGCTGTACGCCGAGGTGTACCGCCTCACCGATCTCGCGGCGGCCGTGTGCCGGGACGACCCCCGCCTGCGAGACCACACCTGGCGGGCGATCAACGAGTGCCTCGTCGAGCTGCTCGTCGCCTTCGACCGCTACCGCGCCTACGTCGCGCCCGGCAGGGACACCCGTCGCGAGTCGGTCCAGGCCATGAACGACGCTGCGGAGGTCGCCCGCCGCCGGATCGGGGCGGAGCGGCGCGAGACGCTCGACATGCTCGTCGAGCTCCTGCTCTCCCGCGAGGTCGGCAGCGCCGGCCGGCTCCGCGAGCCGCGCCGTGACGAGCTCGTCATCCGCTTCCAGCAGGTCTGCGGGGCCGTCATGGCCAAGGGTGTCGAGGACACCGCCTTCTACCGGTGGATGCAGCTGACGTCTCTCACCGAGGTAGGTGGTGAGCCGGGGCACTTCGCGTTCAGCGCCGACGCGTTCCACGCGTTCGCGGAGCGTCTCCGCGTCCAGACACCGCTCGGGCTCACCACGGGCTCCACCCACGACACCAAGCGCAACGAGGACACCCGCGCTCGCCTGGGCGTGATCTCGGAGGTCGCAGACGAGTGGGCCGCTCTCGTGGACGCCCTCCGCTCGCACACGGCGGCCTACCGCTCCACGCTCCTGGACGGCCGCACGGAGTACCTCATCTGGCAGACCCTCGTCGGGACGTGGTCCGACGACGGGCCCATCAGCGCGGACCGTCTCACCGCCTACCTCACCAAGGCCGTTCGCGAGGCCAAGTCCCTCACCACATGGACAGCACCTGACGAGGCCTACGAGAGCGCCGTCATGGATCTGGCGACGCGCGTGCTCACGGACCCCGTCGTCCTCGAGCTGCTCGCCGGCTGGGCGGCGCGCACGTCCGCCGCGGTGCGTGCGGCGAGCCTCGGCATCAAGCTCGTCCAGCTGACGATGCCCGGGGTCGCGGACGTCTACCAGGGGACGGAGATCTTCACCCCGACCCTCGTCGACCCCGACAACCGCCGCCCGGTGGACGCTGACGCCTTGCACGGCGTGCTGGATCGCCTGGACTCCGGAGCGCATCCGAAGGATCTCAGCGAGGAGAAGCTCCTCGTCACGTCGCGCGCGCTGCGCACGCGACGGACGTACCCGGCGGCGTTCGTCGGCCCCGAGGCCGGGTACCGCCCCCTGGCCGCGTCCTCGGGGAGCGCGCTCGCGTTCGCCCGCACCGAGGGCGACGCGGCTCGCATCGTCACGATCGTCACCCGCGGTGCAGAAGCGCTCGACCGGTTGGGCGGGTGGGGAGATCACACGATCACGCTGCCCGAGGGCCGGTGGGTCGACGTCCTCACCGACCGCTGCTACGCCGGCGGGCACCAACGGATCGCCCCGCTGCTCGAGGACCACCCTGTCGCACTGCTCGTCCCGGAGGCCGACGCATGAACACCACCGCCCCACTGAGTGCCCCGACCCCTCCCCCCGCTGCGACCGCCACCGCCACGACGAGCTGGGCGGCACGCGTCTGGGCACCGGACGCCAGGTCGGTCGACCTCGTCCTACCCGTGCCCGGGGTGGTCGGATTCGGATCCACGGAGGACCCGCCCGCGCACCGGGTCGCGCTGGTGCGCGAAGGTGACGGGGGCTGGTGGACCGCACCCCCCGGAGACGAGGCGCTCCTCGCACCCGGGACCCGGTACGGGTTCTCCATCGACGACGGCCCGCCGCTCCCGGACCCCCGCAGCCCTCGTCAGCCGGACGGCGTGCACGGGCCGAGCCAGGTCGTCGACCTTGCGGGGTTCCCGTGGTCCGACGAGTCGTGGGCGGGCACCGACGTCCGGGGCGCCGTGATCTATGAGCTCCACGTCGGGACCTTCACGGCCGAGGGGACGCTCGACGCCGCGATCGAGCGCCTCGGGCACCTCAAGGGCCTCGGGGTCGACGTCGTGGAGGTCATGCCCGTCGCCGCGTTCGACGGACGCTGGGGATGGGGGTACGACGGCGTGCACCTGTACGCCGTCCACGAGCCGTACGGAGGGCCGGCGGCACTCCAGCGGTTCGTCGATGCCGCGCACGCGCACGGGCTCGGCGTCGCGCTCGACGTCGTGTACAACCACCTGGGCCCGAGCGGGAACTACACGGGTGAGTTCGGCCCGTACTTCAGCGGAGCTCACGAGACCCCGTGGGGCGCCGGGATCAACCTCGATGCCGAGGGCAGCACCGAGGTCCGACGATGGATCATCGACAACGCGCTGCGCTGGTTGCGGGACTTCCACATCGACGCGTTGCGTCTCGACGCCGTGCACGCACTCATCGACGACTCGACGCCGCACATCCTCGCCGAGCTCTCCGACGCGGTCGCCCAGCTCTCCGCCGAGGTCGGACGGCCGCTCGGGCTCATCGCGGAGTCCGACGAGAACGACCCCCGCACCGTGGCACCCGTCACCGGGGGCGGGCGTGGCATGACGGCGCAGTGGGCGGACGACGTCCACCACGCCGTGCACACGTTCCTCACCGGGGAGCGGCACGGGTACTACTCCGACTTCGGTCCGGCGGAGGTGCTGCGCAAGGCATTCACCGGTGTGTTCGTCCATGACGGCACGTGGTCGAGCTTCCGCGGCAAGGAGTGGGGCGCTCCGGTGCCGCGTGACATCGATGCGCACCGGTTCGTCGTCTTCGCGTCCGACCACGACCAGGTGGGCAACCGCGCCCGGGGCGACCGCCCCTCGGACCAGCTCGACGCGGGCGGCCTCGCGATCGCCGCCGCGCTCATCCTCACCTCCCCCTTCACGCCGATGATCTTCATGGGAGAGGAGTGGGGCGCGTCGACGGACTGGCGCTTCTTCACGGACTTCCCCGACGAGGAGCTGGGTCGTGCCGTCACCGAGGGCCGCACGAAGGAGTTCGCCGGGCACGGGTGGGCAGAGATGTACGGGGAGGGCTTCACCGTCCCGGACCCCCAGGACCCACAGACCCGCGAGGCGAGCGTCCTGCGATGGGACGAGCTCGGCGAGGCACGGCACGCGGACCTTCTCGACTGGTACCGGGCACTCATCGCCCTGCGTCGGACAGAGCCGGACATCGCCTCCGGTGATCTCGAGACGTGCGACCTCGAGATCACCGAGGGCTCTCCGCTCGTCGTGCTGCGGCGCGGGTCCGTACGCATCGCGATGAACGTCGGTGAGGGTCCCGTGACGTACGACCCAGGCACGACCGTGGACCTGCTCACCAGCTGGGGCGACATCACCCTCGCTCCTGCCGACCCCGGCTCTGGGGCAGCCGGCGGGGGGACGCGCGTCTCGCTGCCGGGCCGTAGCGTCGCCGTCCTCGTGAGTCGTCCGTGACCAGGTCGTCGGCGCCGCCGCTCGCCGGTCTGTCCGACGCGCTCCGCGCACAGCCCGGGTTCCGGCTGGCCGACCTCGATGCACGCAGCACACCGGGCTTCACGGGCGGAAAGGCTGCTGGCACGGAGCTGCTGCCCCTGTACGGCGAGCAGCTCTCGGAGCAGCAGGAGCGCCTCTTCGCCGAGGGCCGGACCGGTGGCCACCGGTCCGTCCTCCTCGTCCTGCAGGGGATGGACACCGCGGGCAAGGGCGGCATCGTCCGGCACGTCGTCGGCATGGTCGACCCCCAGGGCGTCCAGCACCAGTCCTTCGCTGCACCCACCGCGAAGGAGCTGTCCCACCACTTCCTCTGGCGGGTCCGCCGCGCGCTGCCCTCACCTGGTCACCTCGGCGTCTTCGACCGGTCGCACTACGAGGACGTCCTCGTCGCGCGTGTCCGTGGCCTCGTGCCTCCGCCGGTGTGGGCGAGCAGGTACGACGAGATCAACGCGTTCGAGGCCGAGCTCTCCGCATCCGGCACGACGATCGTCAAGGTGGCGATGTTCGTGTCCCCCGAGGAGCAGAAGAAGCGTCTGGCAGCGCGCCTCGAGCAGCCGGACAAGCACTGGAAGTACGACCCGGCCGACGTCGACGGGCGCCTCGAGTGGCCGCAGTACCAGGAGGCGTACCAGGCGGTCCTCGACCGCACGAGCACCGACGCGGCCCCCTGGCACGTCGTGCCCGCGGACCGCAAGTGGTACGCGCGGCTCGCCGTCTCGCACCTGCTGCTCGATGCATTCCTCGGCCTCGGGCTCGGCTGGCCCCGCGCACAGTTCGACGTCGAGCACGAGCAGGCGCGCCTCGCCGCGACCTGAGCCTGCCGCAGGACACCCGACGAGCGGTCCGGCCACGTGCGGCACCGTCGGCCGCCCACAGTCACCGCTCGTGCGTCGACCTCGTGCAGGCTGGTCAGGCGGGCTGCTCCACGAGCTCGCGGCCGTCCTGGGCGAGCGAGCCGAGCCGGGACAGCGCGCGGTAGTACTTCTTGCGGTACCCCCCGCCGAGCATCTCCTCCGTGAAGAGATCCGTGCCCGCCCCTGAGAGCACCACCGGGACGTCGCGGTCGTAGAGCCGGTCGACGAGGACGACGAGCCGCAGCGCCGCCGACTGGTCCTCCACAGGGTGGACGCCGGTGAGGCCGAGGAGCGTCACGCCGTCGAGCAGGGCGCCGTACCGGCTGGGGTGCACGCGCGCGAGGTGCGCGAGCAACGCGTCGAAGTCGTCGACCGCCGCACCCGCGCGTCCCGCGGTGCTGGCGAGCACCGCGTCGTCGTCGAAGGTCGGCACCGCCCCACCGACCGAACGGTGGCGGTAGTCCTCGCCGTCGACGCGCATGACCTCGAAGCGTGCCGCGAGCGCCTGGATCTCCCGGAGGAAGTCCTCGGCGGCGAACCGTCCCTCGCCGAGCGAGTCCGGGAGCGTGTTCGACGTCGCAGCAAGGGCGACGCCGCGGTCGGCGAGCTCGCGGAGCAGACGGGACATGAGGACGGTGTCCCCCGGGTCGTCGAGCTCGAACTCGTCGATGCACACGAGACGCTTCTCGGCGAGAGCGTCCACCGTGGCGCCGAAACCGAGCGCGCCGACGAGGTTCGTGTACTCCACGAAGGTGCCGTACGCGCTGTCCCCCGTACCGACGGCGCGCGCGAGCGAGGTGAGCAGGTGCGTCTTGCCGACGCCGAACCCACCGTCGAGGTACACGGCCGGCGGCTGGGCCGGTCCGCGCAGCCGCCGCAACCATCCTCCGCGCGCACCCGTGAGCTGCTCGGCGACCGCGCGGAGCCGCTCGACCGTGGCGGCCTGGCTCGGGTACGTGGGGTCGGCGCGGTAGGAGTCGAACGATGCGTCGACGAAGTGCCGGGGTGGGACGAGGTCCTCGAGCAGCCGCCCTGCGGAGACGTCGGGGCGGACCGTCGTGAGATGCACAGGCGAGGAGGTCACAACTGCCGAGCGTACCGGCCAGCGCCTAGGCTGGGGCTGTGTCGATCACCACTCCCCCCGCGTCCGACGGCGCCCTCCCGTCCGCCCTCGCCGAGCTCGTCGCGGAGTTCGGGGCGCTGCCTCCCGCGCAACGGCTCGAGATGCTCGTCGAGCTCGGGGACAGCGTCCGCGAGGTCCCCGACCGGTACCTCGTGCACCCCGAGCTCATGGAGCGCGTGGAGGAGTGCCAGTCCCCCGTGTACGTCGCCGTCGAGCGGGCGCCAGGTGTCCGCACGGTCACCCTCCACGTCCGGGCTCCACGCGAAGCCCCGACGACGCGGGGGTTCGCCGGGGTGCTCACCGAAGGACTCGACGGGCTCGACGCCGCGGCGGTGCTCGCGATTCCCACCGACCTGCCGGCGCGCCTCGGTCTCGCCACGCTCGTCAGCCCGCTGCGGCTGGCGGGTATGGCGTCGCTCCTGGGCCGTGTGCAACGGCAGGTGCGGGCGCTCGACGACCCGGGCGCGTGAGCTCCGCGCGCTTCCCGGACCTCGACGTGCTGGTCGGGCGCTCCCGGCCCGGCGGGTCCGGACGCAGCACCCCCGGTCGCACCGACGACGTGCCCGGCGCACCGGTGGACCCGGGCGCGGTCCTCCCGTACACGACGGGCGACCCGGCGCTGTGCTCGTTGTACGCCTACCCGGACCGGGTGCGCGACGGCGTGGCCGTGGTCCGCGCGAACATGGTCACCTCGATCGATGGTGCGGCCTGGGGGGCTGACGGACGCTCGGGGTCGATCAACGGGGCCGCTGACCATCGGGTGTTCCGGGTCCTGCGCGCGCTGTCGGACGTCGTCCTCGTCGGTGCGGGCACAGCGCGCGCCGAGCGGTACACCCCCCTGTCGGTCGACGGCGACCTCGCGCCGGCGAGGGCGGCCCGCGGGCTGCCGATGGACCTCCAGGTGGCCGTCGTCACCCGCTCGGGCGTGCTCCCGGACGCTCTGGCCCGGGCCACGGACGACCGGGCACCGTTCGTCCTCACGTCCCGCCGCGGTGCCCGGTCCCTCCCGGGGCATCTGCCCACCGAGCGGGTGCTCGTGCTCGGTGAGGAGGACGTCGACGTCGTGGCGGGAGTGGCCGCACTCGCCGGGTTCGGGCTCACGCGTGTGCTCTGCGAGGGGGGTCCACGGCTCCTCGGGACCCTCCTTGCGGCGGGCGCCGTCGACGAGCTCTGCCAGACGACGAGCCCGCTCGTCGTGGGCGGGCCTGCCACGCGCACCGTGGTGACCGACGCCGAGCTGACGAGCACGGGCCGGCTGGATGTGCTCCTGCACTCGCACGGAGTGCTTCTCGCACGATGGGCGCTGCGTCGCGAGCCCGGAGAGCCGCTGGCCGATAGTGTGGCCGGGTGACCGACACCATCCTTGTCCTGACCGAAGACACCCTTGCTGACGTCGACGTCCAGCACATCACCGGGTTGTACCCCGGCGACGACCTCGACTACCGCGTGCTCGTCCCGGCCGACACCGACCGGAGCCTGCTCGGCGACATCCTCAACCACGTCGCCGCCGGGCAGTTCCGACAGGCGTGGGAAGACGCGACCCGTGACCAGCCGAGCCCGGGCCTCGCGCGCGCAGAGGCGTCGGAGCGCCTCGTGCGGAGCATCGCTGAGTTCCGGGCGCGTGGCTGCGAGGCCTCCGGAGAGGTCGTGTCCGACGACCCGCTCCCCGCTCTGCGCGCTGCGCTCGACGCGCAGGACATCCGCGAGATCATCGTCGTCACCGACAAGCACCCGCTCGACGACACGTTCCGCCGCGACTGGGCGTCCCGTGCCCGTGAGGAGCTGTCGGTCCCCGTGCTGCACCTGTACACGCGGACGTCGCAGATCGGCTGAGCCGGGCTCCCGCACAGCGGGGACGCCCGGCGGGGTTCGGCACCCGCCGGGCGGGGTTCAGAGCCGCAGGCGGTGGCCAGCCCGGACGATCGTCCGGCGGGCCAGGACGTCGAGCGAGTCGACGTACAAGGGCTCCGCGAGCAGCTCGAAGTCGTCCGCGATGACCGAGAGCTCGGTGCACCCGAGGACGACGCTCTGCGCGCCAGCGTCCACGAGCCGCGCGACGAGCGCGCGGAACGCGTCGATGTCGACGGGGAGCCCGGCCTTGACCTGCTCGTAGATGATGCGCATGAGGCCCGCCTGGTCCTCGTCGTCGGGGACGACCGCCTCGAGGCCACGGGAGGCGAGCGCGCTCTGGTAGACGCCCGAGCTCACCGTTCCGCTCGTCGCGAGGAGGCCGACCCTGCGTGCGTGGGGCGCACGGGCCACGACCTCGTCCACCGTCTCTTCGATGATGCTCACCACCGGGACGGTGACGGCGGCGACGATCTCCTCGGTGAAGTTGTGGGCCGTGTTGCACGGGAGCACGAGGAACGCCGCACCGAAGGCCTCGAGCCGCCGCGCGTCGTCGGCCATGACCGGGCCGGGATCGCTCGCCGACTCTCCGAGGATGTACGCCGTGCGGTCCGGGATGGTCGCGTGGTTGAACACGACGAGGTCGACGTGGTCCTGGTCGCGCTCCGCAGCCGTGAGCCGCACGACCTTGTCGAGGAAGTACACGGTGGCGAGCGGGCCCACCCCACCGATCACGCCGACGAGGTCACGGGATGTGGGCTCGCTCGCCCCGTTCATGCCGACGCCGTCCGGCGCGCCGCGTCCCGCTCGGAGAGCGGATAGAACCGGGCGTACTTGCGGAACTGGTTGAGCTGCGCGACGACCAGGTACGCGATCCGGCGGGGATCGGTCTCCGCGCGGTACCACAGCGGGTTCGTCGCGCGGCGGGACCGGAAGAGCCCACGGGTGCGCGCCTGCAGGGACACGTCCGCAACGTAGCGCAGAAGGAGCTGGCGCGGCAGGACCGTGTACAGGTGCTCGTCCGTGACCTCGAGCGCGCCGGGAGCACCGGGCAGGTCGTCCCGCTGCTCGATGTACTCCCGCACGTAGGGCTCGGCCGTGTTGCACCCGGCGGCCGTGATGTAGAAGTTGGACCGCCCCAGCCGGGGGTTGAGCTCGAAGAAGACGGTCCGTCCGTCACGCGGGTCGAACTTGAGATCGAAGTTCGCGTACCCGGTCCATCCGATGTGCTCGAGGAACCGGACGGCCTGGGCGACGACCTCGGGGGACGTCTGCGTGATGATGCCGGCGGGGTTGCCCAGCGCTCCCGGGGTGTGCTCCTCGAGGAGCACGTGCCCGAACGACGCGAACCGGACCCGGCCGGACCGGTCGCTGTAGCAGGTGAGGATCCGCATGCCCGAGTCGTCGCCGGGGATGAAGTCCTGGATGACGAAGTCGTCCTGGTATCCCGACGCCTCCACCCGCGCCAGCAGCTCGAGGAGCTCGGCGTGCGAGTCGACCGTGAAGACCTTCTTCTTCCCCGGGAACTCGACCGCGTGGTACGCCGCCGTGTTCCCGGTCTTCGCGATGACCGGGAACGTCAGGCCCGAGGTGTCGACCGCCTCTCCCGACCCCACGCGGTGCACGACCGTCGTCGGGTGCGCCAGGCCCAGCTCGGTGCACAGCTCACCGAAGCGGGCCTTGTCCGTGACGAGGTCGAGCAGCTCCACAGGGACGTACGGGATGACGAACTGCTCCTCGAGCTCCGAGCGGTGCTCGACGATCTCCCGCACGAGCCAGTCGGCACTGCCGAGCAGGATCAGCCGCTTGCCCGGATGCTCGGACGCGATCCGCCGCAGGGTGGCGACGAGGACCGTGCCGTCGTCCATCCGCGGCTCGACGACGCTGTGCAGGATGCGCGAGTGCCGCACGAGCCCCGTCGACGCGCTCGAGACGACGACGGAGCGCACCCCGTAGGCCTCGTGGAACGTCCGGGCCAGGCTGTACGCGCCGATGTCCCCACCGAGGATGACGGGCTGGAGGTCTCGCGCGGCCTCGAACGTCGGCGCCTGTGTCACTGAGCGGTCTCAGACCGGTCGAGCGACCACTCGGTGTGGAAGGTCCCGGGCTTGTCGACCCGCTGGTAGGTGTGCGCACCGAAGAAGTCGCGCTGGGCCTGGATGAGCGCTGCGGGCAGGCGCTCGGCACGGACCCCGTCGTAGTAGGCGAGGGAGGACGAGAACGCCGGGACCGGGACCCCGTTGAGGGCAGCCTGGGAGACGATCCGACGCCACGCACCGACACCGTTGCCCACGGCGCCCGTGAAGTACGGGTCAGCGAGCAGCAGGGGGAGCTCGGCGTCGCGCTCGTACGCCTCGGTGATGCGGTTGAGGAAGCGTGCACGGATGATGCATCCGCCACGCCAGATCCGCGCCATGGCGCCTCGGTCGATGTCCCAGCCGTACTCCACGGACGCAGCCGCGATCTGGTCGAACCCCTGGGAGTATGCGACGACCTTGGAGGCGTAGAGCGCGAGCCGCACGTCCTCGACGAACGCGTCGCGGTCCTGCACGTCCCAGGTGCCCGTGTCCCCCTCGAGGACGCCGAGCGCCGCGGCACGCTGCGGCACCGAGCCGGACAGGGCGCGCGCGAAGGTCGCCTCCGCGATGCCGGTGATGGGCACGCCGAGGTCGAGACCGTTCTGGACGGTCCAGCGACCGGTGCCCTTCTGCTCGGCACGGTCGAGGATGATGTCGACGAAGGCCTTGCCCGTCTCGGCGTCGACGTGCTGGAGCACGTCCGCGGTGATCTCGATGAGGAACGACTCGAGGTCGCCGGAGTTCCACTCCTCGAAGATCTTCCCGATCTCCGCAGCAGAGGCACCCAGTCCCTGCTTGAGCAGGTCGTACGCCTCGGCGATGAGCTGCATGTCGGCGTACTCGATGCCGTTGTGGACCATCTTGACGAAGTGTCCGGCGCCGTCCGGTCCGACGTACGTGCAGCACGGCACGCCGTCGACCTTGGCGGAGATGTCCTCGAGGATCGGGCCCAGGGTCACGTACGACTCCCGCGATCCCCCAGGCATGATGCTCGGACCGTTGAGGGCACCCTCCTCGCCGCCGGAGACCCCGGTGCCGACGAAGTGCAGGCCGAAGCTCTTGAGGTACTCCTCGCGGCGACGGGTGTCGGGGAAGTGCGCGTTCCCGGCGTCGATGATGATGTCACCCTCTTCGAGGAGGGGGACGAGCTCTTCGATCACTGCGTCCGTCGGGCCGCCGGCCTTGACCATGATGACGACCTTGCGCGGCCGCTCGATCGAGGCGACGAAGTCGGCCATGGACTGGGACGGCAGGAACGTACCGTCGTCGCCGTGGTCCGCGATGAGCGACTCGGTCTTGGCGTAGGACCGGTTGTGCACCGCGACGGTGTAGCCGTGCCGCGCGAAGTTGCGGGCCAGGTTGCGGCCCATGACGGCCAGGCCGGTCACACCGATCTGCGCGAGTGCAGACATAGGGAAGTTCTCCTTGTTCGCCAGGGTGATGCTCGTCGACGGAGCGCGGACACGCCCTCCACAGTAGTGCGATCATCTCGGACGCTGCTGTCCGCGCGCCGGTCCGCTCAGATGTCGGACCTCAGCCGTAGTCTGCTGCCGTGATGACCGCCGACCAGACCGAGGCGCCCGCCGATTTCCTCCGGGCGCTGGGTTCGTTGCGCGCCGCCCGGCCGCGGCCGTTCCTGCAGCTGCGGGAGATCGACCCGCCCCGTTCGGTCGCACCGTTCGCCGCCGCCCTCGACGGTGACATCACCTCGGCAGAGCTCGAGGAGTCGGGCCAGGTCGCGTCGGGCAGGTTCGTCGTCCTGCACGATCCGGCGGGTCAGGAAGCCTGGGAGGGCACGTACCGTGTGGTCACCCTCGTCCGTGCGTCGTTGGACGTCGAGATGGGCGCCGACCCGATGCTGGGCGAGGTTGCGTGGTCGTGGCTCGAGGAGGCGCTGCTCGTCGCGGGCGTCCGTACCCGCGCGCTCGGCGGGACGATCACACGTGTGGTTTCCGAGAGCTTCGGCGTGCTCGACGGCCGACCGAGCGAGTCGGAGATCGAGATCCGCGCGTCGTGGACACCGTCTCCCGGGTCAGCGCGGGACAGGAGCGACGCCGCGACCACCGACCTCGGACCCCATCTCGACGCATGGGCGAGCCTCATGCTGGCGACCACCGGCATGCCCTCACCCCTCGACTCCGTGATGCCGCTCCCCCGGCAGCGCGGCCCGCGCGGGGTGGTCCGCCCATGAGCACGGGTGTCCCGCACGAAGACGGTGCGTCCCTGGACCACCACACGGTCGACGCCGTCCCGGCTCGGCTCGATGTCACCGACCTGCCGGACGACATCTCACCCGAGGTCGTGCCCGAGCTCACGCTGCTCATCGAGCCCGCCGACGGCGTGCCTCCGGTCCTCACGACGACCGCGGAGCTGTCCAGCGCTGCCCGCCGCCTCGCAGCGGGCAGCGGCCCTGTCGCCGTCGACGCCGAGCGGGCGTCGGGGTACCGGTACGGCCAGCGCACCTACCTCGTCCAGCTGAGGCGCGAGGGCGCGGGGACGTTCCTCATCGACCCGATCGCACTGCCGGACCTCTCGAGCATCTCCTCCGCCCTCGAGGGCACGGAGTGGGTGCTCCATGCCGCCTCCCAAGACCTGCCCGGGCTGCGTGAGCAGAACCTGCACCCGTCCCGGGTGTTCGACACCGAGCTCGGTGCGCGTCTGCTGGGTCTGCCGCGCGTGGGCCTCGCTGCGGTCGTCGCGGAGCTGCTGGGACTGGGCCTGGCCAAGGAGCACTCCGCGGTCGACTGGTCCACCCGCCCGCTGCCCGCGGAATGGTTGCGCTACGCAGCGCTCGACGTGGAGGTGCTCGTCGAGCTCCGGGACGTCATGGCGGCCCGTCTCGAGGCTGCTGGCAAGAGCGAGTGGGCGGCACAGGAGTTCGAGGCTGTCCGGCTGGCACCTCCGACGGCGCCCCGGGTGGATCCCTGGCGGAAGGTCTCCGGAGCGCACGCGTTGCGCGACCGCCGGAAGCTGGCGATCGTCCGCGAGCTGTGGCTCGCCCGGGACCGCCTCGCACAGTCTCGGGACACGGCTCCGGGCCGCGTGCTGCCCGACCGCGCGATCATCGCTGCGGCGCAAGCGATGCCTCGGTCCGTCGGCGAGCTGACGAAGGTCCACGCGTTCGGCGGGGCAGCCACCCGACGGCGCGCGGCCACCTGGCAGCGCGCCGTGGACACGGCCCTGGCTCTGCCGGACGACCAGCTCCCGGACACCCGCGGCCCCCGGACGGACGCTCCGCCGCCGCCGAAGGCCTGGGCGGACAGGGACCCGGACGCTGCTGCACGGCTGGCTGTCGCGCGCGCGTCGATGGCGCAGCTGTCCGAGGAGCACCAGGTGCCGCTCGAGAACCTCCTGCAACCCGATCTCCTGCGACGGGTGTGCTGGCGGCCACCTGCCGACACCTCTCTCGAGGGCGTCCGCGCGCGCCTCGCCGAGGGCGGTGCGCGTCCATGGCAGATCGACCTCACTGCTGGCCCCATCGCGGAGGCCCTGCGCGCGAGCGCCTGACGACCTCCTGAGTTCCGCTGACGACCTCCTGAGTTCCGCGAGCGGCCGGCGTCCCGTGTACCTCGGCGTGCGCTCCGTGCGTTTTCCTGAGACGACCGGTAGCGTGTATCTCGTGCTTGTTACCCACGAGTACGTCCGGACACCGTCGTCCCCCTTTCAGGAGCCTCCATGCCCGCTGCAGCGCCCACCCCTGCTGTGACCTCCCGCCCCGCCATCCGTGACGTCGTCTTCGTCGAGGGGGTCCGCACCCCGTTCGGCAAGGCACGGCCCGACGGTCTCTACGCCGAGACCCGTGCCGACGATCTCGCGGTGAAGGCCGTGCGAGAGCTCCTGCGACGCCGCCCTGAGCTGCCCGTCGAACGCATCGACGAGGTCGCTCTCGCCGCCACGACCCAGACGGGCGACCAGGGACTCACCCTCGGACGGTCCGTCGCCGTCCTGGCCGGACTGCCGACCACGGTCCCCGGCTTCGCGATCGACCGCATGTGCGCAGGCGCCATGACCGCAGTGACGACCACCGCGTCAGCCATCGCCGTCGGGCAGCAGGACGTCGCTCTGGCCGGAGGCGTCGAGCACATGGGGCACCACCCGATGGGCTTCGACTCCGACCCCAACCCCCGGTTCGTCTCGGAGAAGCTCGTCGAGCCCAGCGCTCTCGTCATGGGAGCCACGGCCGAGAACCTCCATGACCGCTACCCGCACCTGACGAAGGCCCGGGCGGACGCCTACGCCGTAGCGAGCCAGGCCAAGTACGCCGCAGCCCTCGCCGCGGGGCACATCACCCCGGACCTGTCACCGGTCGCCGTACGCTCGGCGGCGCGTGGGTGGGGCCTTGCCACCGCGGACGAGCTCGCCCGGCCCGGCACGACCGTCGAGGACATCGCCGACCTCTCCACCCCGTTCCGCCCGGGCGGACGAGTCACCGCGGGCAACGCCTCCCCCCTCACGGACGGAGCTGCGGTCTGCCTGCTCGCTGCGGGCGACGTCGCCGCCGAGCTGGGCCTCCCCGCGCGGATGCGCCTCGTGTCCTACGGCTACGCCGGCGTCGACCCCGAGGTCATGGGCATCGGCCCCGTCCCCGCGACCGAACGCGCTCTGGCCAACGCTGGCCTGACGATGGACGACATCGGCCTGGTCGAGATCAACGAGGCGTTCGCTGTCCAGGTCCTCGCGTTCCTCGACCACTTCGGCTTCGCCGACGACGACGAGCGGGTGAACCCGTACGGCGGAGCGATCGCTGTCGGTCACCCGCTCGCCTCGTCGGGCGTGCGCCTCATGACGCAGCTCGCCCGGCAGTTCGAGGCGGACCCGTCCGTGCGCTACGGCATCACGACGATGTGCGTGGGGCTCGGCATGGGCGGCACCGTCGTGTGGGAGAACCCTCACCACGCCGACTACTCGGGCCACCTCCCCGCCGCCCTGTCTGCACCGACCGAGAGCTGAGGACCACTCATGACGAGCACCACGCAGCCCACCGCCGGCCAGACCGGTGCGCGCTCCGAGCGCGTCACGCACACCTTCACCCGCGACATCGCCCTGCCAGACGGCCGGACCCTCGCGCTCCTCACCCTCGACAACGGGCTCGACCACACGAAACCCAGCACGCTCGGCCCGGTCGGCATCGCGGAGCTCGACGACGACCTCGCCGCGGTCGCCCGGCGGGCAGCGGACGGCGAGGTCGCAGCCGTGGCGGTCACGGGCAAGCCGTACGTCTTCGTCGCGGGCGCCGACCTCACTGCCGTGGGCTCCCTCGCTGACCGCGACGCCGCGCTCGGGCTTGCTCGCGCCGGGCACGCCGCGTTCCGTCGCCTCGCCGAGATGCCGGTTCCCACGTTCGCGTTCGTCAACGGCGTGGCGATGGGAGGTGGCCTCGAGCTGGCGCTGCACTGCACGTACCGCACCGCGGCCAGCGACGTCCGCGCGCTGGCGCTGCCGGAGACGTCCCTGGGCCTCGTGCCCGGCTGGGGCGGCTGCTACCTGGCGCCCCGCATCGTCGGTCTCCCCCATGCTCTCGACCTCATCCTCACGCGGCCTGCCGCGGCGAAGCCGTACACCGCCGCACAGGCAGCGGACATCGGGCTCGTCGACGTGGTGCTCGAGCCCGCGGACTTCCTCGAGCGCTCCGTGGCCTGGGCTGCCGGGGTGCTCACCGGGGAGATCTCGGCCCCCGCGCGCCCCGAGCTCCTCCCAGCGGACGAGTGGGCTGCGGCCGTGGCAGCCGCCCGTGAACGTGTCGACGCCGTCGTGCACGGTGCTCGGCCGGCCCCGTACCGCGCCCTCGACCTCCTCGCCGCGGCCCGCGACGCCGACGTCGAGGCAGCGTTCGAGGCCGAGGACGAGGCCCTCGCAGACCTCATCATGTCCGACGAGATGCGGGCGAGCGTCTATGCCTTCACGACCGTCAACGCCGCGAAGCGGCCCGCAGGGGCGCCTGACGCTTCTCGGGCGCGCCCGGTCACGTCCGTCGGGATCGTCGGCGCCGGGCTCATGGCATCGCAGCTCGCCCTGCTGTTCGCCCAACGGATGGGTGTCCCGGTGACGATGCGCGACCTCGACGACGAACGCGTCGAGGCGGGGCTCGCGTCCGTCCGTTCGACCGTCGAACGTCTCGTGTCGACGGGTCGCATGTCTGCGGACTCCGCCACGAAGGTGGTCGGCGCCGTCCGGGGTACGACGGACCTCGCCGACCTGGCCGGGTGCGACCTCGTCATCGAGGCCGTCACGGAGCGGATGGACCTCAAGAAGCGCGTCCTGGCGGAGCTCGAGGGCGTCGTGCGCCCGGAGACGGTCCTCGCGACGAACACGTCGGCGTTGTCGGTCTCAGAGATGGCCGCGGACCTCAAGCACCCGGGGCGGATGGTGGGGCTGCACTTCTTCAACCCCGTCGCCCAGATGCCCCTCGTCGAGGTGGTGCGTGCGGAACGCACGAGCCTCGAGGCGCTGGCGACGGCGTTCGCCGTCGCCACGACGTTGCGCAAGACGGCGGTGCTCGTCGCCGACCGGCCGGGATTCGTCGTCAACCGGCTCCTCGTGCTGCTCATGGGCGAGATCGTCGGCACGGTCGAGCGGGGGACCCCGGTCGAGGTCGCGGACCGCGCGTTGCGTCCGCTCGGCCTGCCGATGGGTCCGTTCGCGCTCTTCGACCTCGTGGGGCCGGCCGTCGGACTCCACGTCCTCACCTCGCTGCGGGAGGACCTCGGGGACAGGTTCCCCCGGTCCCCGGGTCTCGAGAAGATCGTCGCCGACCACACGCCGGTCGTCCTGCCACCACCGGCCCGCGGTGTCCCGGCGTCGGTCGATCCTGCGCTACAGGGCGTGTTCGACTCGGTCGCGGGCGAGCGAGAGCCAGCACTCGACGAGCAGGGCGTCCTCGACGAGGTCCTCACGTCCCTCACCCGCGAGATCGGGTTCATGCTCGACGAGGGGGTCGTGTCGGGGCCGAGCGAGATCGACGTGTGCATGATCCTCGGCGCCGGGTGGCCCTTCAGCGCGGGCGGCATCACGGCGTTCCTCGACCGCGCAGGCTACTCGGAGCGGGTCCTCGGGAGGCGCCTGCTGCCGGACGGCGTCGCGAACGTCCCACGGTGACCAGGGTGGCCGCTCGTCTCGCCCGATGAGATGGGCGGCCACCGTTGGCGGTCGAAGAGTGCCGTTCTGAGCCGATCCGCGCCTTCTTGATGTCTCACGGACCGGGACGGCTATGGTGAGCGGCGGAGCCCTCCGTTAGCGTCGGCGGCGTTCATCCGTCCCGGCCGTCCCGGTTTGTACGCTCACCGGCGGCTGCACCAGCCGAGGAGCACCACCGATGGCACGCACCGACGTACTCGTCTCAGCCGACTGGGCAGAGGCCAACCTGCACACCCTGGGCGTGGTCTTCGTCGAGGTCGACGAAGACGTCTCCGCGTACGACAAGGGGCACCTCGAGGGCGCCATCAAGCTCGACTGGAAGCTCGACCTCCAGGACCCGGTCCGTCGCGACTTCGTCAACAAGGAGCAGTTCGAGGCCCTGCTGTCGGCCAAGGGCATCAGCAACGACGACACCGTCGTGCTGTACGGCGGCAACAACAACTGGTTCGCCGCGTACGCCTTCTGGTACTTCACGCTCTACGGCCACACGGACGTCAAGCTCATCGACGGCGGCCGCAAGAAGTGGGAGCTCGAGTCCCGTCCCCTCAGCGACGGCGTCGTGCCCCGTCCCGCCACGACCTACGTCGCGCAGGACCAGGACCTCACGCTCCGTGCGTTCCGCGACGAGGTCGTCGCGTCGATCGGTCAGAAGAACCTCGTCGACGTGCGCTCCCCCGAGGAGTTCGCCGGCACCATCCTCGGTCCGGCGCACCTCCCCCAGGAGCACGCGCAGCGCGGTGGGCACGTCCCCGGCGCCATCAACATCCCGTGGAGCAAGGCGGCCAACGACGACGGCACGTTCAAGTCCGACGAGGAGCTCGCGGCCCTCTACGGCGCAGCGGGCCTCGACACGAGCAAGCCGACGATCGCGTACTGCCGCATCGGCGAGCGGTCGAGCCACAGCTGGTTCGTGCTCAGCCAGCTCCTCGGCCAGGAGGACGTGAAGAACTACGACGGGTCATGGGTCGAGTACGGCTCCCTCGTCGGCGTCCCCGTCGAGCGCTGAGCCGCGCGGATGTCCTGCGCAGCCCCTGACCAGTCCCTGCCCTCCCAGGCAGCCGCCGGCGCCACGGTGATCGAGGGCACCGTGCGCTCCGCCACCGGGCCCGCAGCGGGTGCGTACGTCCGGCTGCACGACGCCACCGGCGAGTTCACCGCTGAGGTCGTCGCCAGCCCCGAGGGCGCGTTCCGCTTCTACGCGGCGCCGGGCACCTGGGAGATCCGGGTGCTTGCGCCCGGGGCCACCACCCGGGGGGAGGTCGTCGCCAGCACCGGCGTCACCCGCACGGAGCTCCTCCTGGCCTGAGCCCACATGCCGGTACGACGACGGCGCACGTCCCGGTGGACGTGCGCCGTCGTCGTACCGGCGAGCCGCGTCGTCTCGTCGAACCACCCGGCGTGAGCCGGATCGGTCAGATGAGCACGCGGTTCGTCGTGTGCTGCAGCACGATGCCGTTGCCGTCCGGATCCTCGAACGTCGCGAAACGGCCCCAGGGCTGCTCCTCGATCCCGCCGGCGAAGACGACTCCCGCCCCGGTCAGCCGGGCGATGTCGCCCTCGAGGTCGTCTGACTCGAGGACGATGCCCTTGACGTCACCCGGCTTCATCGTGGGCAGCCAGGTGACGAGCGAGATGGACGTGGACCCGCTCGGGGGCGCGAGCTGCACCCAGCGCATCCCGGGCGCGATCTGCTGGTCACCCAGGACCTGGAACCCGAGCACGTCCCGGTAGAAGTCCCGGGATCGGTCCTGGTCGGTGACGGGGACGGAGAACAACTGGATCTCGGTGATAGCCATGCGCCCACTCTGCCAGGACCGCGCAGCGCAGGCACGTCCGTCCAGCAGCTCCAGCCGCCAGAGCGTCAGTACACCGTGAGGCCGCGGACCCGGAACTGGTCCCGCACCCGCTCGGTCTCCTCGGTCGTCGGGGGCCGGGCGTCCTCGAGCTCGTACTGCAGACCGAGGGTGGCCCACTTGTCCTTGCCCATCTGGTGGAACGGGAGCACCTCGACGCGGGTGACGGACGACAGCGTCGCCGCATACTCGGCAACAGCTGCGACGTTGGCAGCGTCGTCGGTGAGTCCCGGGACCAGGACGAACCGGATCCACGTCTCGATCCCGCGCTCCGACAGCCGCCGGCCGAAGTCGAGGGTCGGGGCCAGCTCACGTCCGGTGACCCGCTGGTAGGTCTCCGGGTCACCCGACTTCACGTCCAGCAGCACGAGGTCGATGGTGTCGAGCATCTCGTCCGTGCACGCCGCGCCGAGATACCCGGACGTGTCGATCGTCGTGTGGATCCCGCTCTCCTTGGCGCCACGCAGGAGTGTCGCCGCGAAGGCCGGCTGCATGAGGACCTCTCCACCGGAGAGCGTGATCCCGCCGCCCGTCGCGGCGAACACGGAGCGGTAGCGCCGGATCCGCTTGAGCAGCTCGTCCGCCGTGACCGGCTCTCCGTCCTTCATCCGCATCGTGTCCGGGTTGTGGCAGTACAGGCACCGCAACGGGCAGCCCGCGAAGAAGACCGTCATCCGGGTCCCGGGGCCGTCCACCGCGGTGACCAGCTCCCAGGAGTGGATGGACCCGAGCTGCCCGGCCCGCATCTGCTCGAACTTCTCACCACGGTTGACCGCACTGACGTGGAGCCCGCCGGTGCCAGCACCGGACGCCCGACGCTCGGGAGCGTCGAAGTCCTGGTCGCGCAGGACGTCCCGCGCGACCGCGGGGTCCAGAGGCTCACAGCCTCCCACGGCGCCGACCGTCGCGGCGGGCCCCGTGCTCATGCGGTGTGGTGGAACGTCCGGGTGAGCACGTCCTGCTGCTGCTCGCGCGTCAGCTTGACGAAGTTCACCGCGTACCCGGACACCCGGATCGTGAGGTTGGGGTAGTTCTCGGGGTGCTCGATCGCGTCCTCGAGGGTCTCCCGGTTGAGGACGTTGATGTTCGCGTGGAACAGCCCCTCGTTCATGCCGGCGTCGAGGATCCCGACGAGGTTGCCCACCTGCTCGTCCTTGGTCCGGCCCAGGCCGCTGGGCGTGATCGTGTTCGTCAGGGAGATGCCGTCCAGGGCGTCGTCGTAGTCGAGCTTGGCCACGGAGAGCATCGAGGCGACCATCCCGTGGGTGTCCATCCCGTTCTCCGGGTTCGCGCCCGGCGAGAAGGGCTCACCCTTGCGGTGGCCGGACGGGAAGGAACCCGTGGCCTTGCCGTAGACGACGTTCGAGGTGATGGTGAGCACCGACTGCGTCGCCACCGCGTCACGGTAGGTCGGCAGCGCCCGGATCTTGTCCATGACGGTGTGCACCACGAGCTGCGCGATCTCGTCAGCGCGGTCGTCGTCGTTGCCGTAGACGGGGAACTCGCCCTCCGTGATGTAGTCGATCACGAGACCTGTGTCGTCACGGACCGGCGTGACCTTCGCGTACTTGATGGCGGAGAGGCTGTCCGCGACGATCGACAGCCCGGCGATGCCGCATCCGAGGGTGCGCAGGATCTCGCTGTCGTGGAGCGCCATCTCGATGGACTCGTAGGCGTACTTGTCGTGGCTGTAGTGGATGATGTTCAGCGCCTCGACGTACGTCTCGACGACCCAGTCGAGCATCGCGTCGTACTTGGCCCACACCTCGTCGTAGTCGAGCGGACCGTCACCCGTGATGGGCTCGAAGCCGGTGACGACCTGCTTGCCGCTCATCTCGTCACGACCGCCGTTGACGGCGTAGAGCAGGGTCTTGGCGGCGTTGACGCGGGCCCCGAAGAACTGCATCTGCTTGCCGACCCTCATGGGCGAGACACAGCACGCGATGGCGGCGTCGTCGCCCCAGTGCGCACGGATCTGCGCGTCGGACTCGTACTGGACGGCGGACGTCTCGATGCTGATCGCGGAGCACAGCTCCTTGTAGCCGCGCGGCAGCTTCTCGTCCCAGAAGATCGTGATGTTCGGCTCGGGAGCCGGGCCGAGGTTGCGCAGCGTCTGCAGGAGACGGAACGACGTCCGGGTGACGAGGGTCCGGCCGTCTTCACCGAAGCCCGCGTCGGACCACGTGGCCCAGTACGGGTCGCCCGAGAAGATCTGGTCGTAGTCGATGGTGCGCAGGAACCGCACGATACGGAGCTTGAGCACGAGCGCGTCGATGTACTCCTGGGCCTCAGCCTCGGTGAGGGTACCCTCCGCCATGTCCCGCTCGATGTAGATGTCGAAGAACCCGGAGAGACGACCGAAGCTCATGGCGGCGCCGTCCTGGGACTTCACGGCGGCGAGGTAGCCGAAGTACGTCCACTGGACGGCTTCCTGCGCGGTGGCCGCGGGGCGCCCGAGGTCGAACCCGTACTGCTCGCCGAGGTTCTTGAGCTTCTTCAGCGCACGGATCTGCTCTGAGTGCTCCTCGCGGTAGCGTGCCCAGCTCTCGGAGAACGGCTGGTCGGCGACGGAGTCCTTCGCGGCGATCTTCTCGGCGATGAGGAAGTCCACGCCGTAGAGCGCGACGCGGCGGTAGTCGCCGATGATCCGGCCACGGCCGTAGGAGTCCGGGAGGCCCGTGATGATGTGCGAGGAGCGGGCGGCACGGATCCGCGGGGTGTAGATGTCGAAGACCCCCTCGTTGTGGGTCTTGCGGTACTTGGTGAAGGTCTCGCGGACAGCCGGGTCAGGCTCGAGACCGGCTTCCTTGATCGCGGTCTCGACCATGCGCCAGCCACCGTTGGGCATCATCGCGCGCTTGAGCGGGACGTCGGTCTGGAGGCCGACGATGACGTCGTCGTCGTCGGAGATGAAGCCGGCCGGGAACGCGTCGATGTCTGCGGGGACATGGGTGTCGACGTCGAAGACGCGCTTCGCGCGCTCGACGGACAGGTAGTCCTTCTCCAGGGTGTCCCAGACCGAGAGGGTCTTCGCGGTCGGGCCCTCGAGGAACGACGCGTCACCTTCGTACGGGGTGTAGTTGCGCTGGATGAAGTCTCGGACGTCGATCGACTCCGTCCACGGTCCGCGGACGAACCCGCGCCAAGCATCGGGGGTGCTGGCACCTGCGGGGGTGATGCTGGTGCCGTCTGCTGTGGTGGTCATCGCCATCTCCTCGTTGCTGTCGAGCCTGTACCTCCACGCTATGGACGGAGGCGGCTCTCGTCGCGGGACTTTCGGCCCGCCCCCAGGCTACAGGGGTGTGCCGCGCGTCACACGATCCACCCGGATCGGCACGAATGTCCCAGTCTCCGTACCGTGAGATCCCTCTTCTCGACTGACGGACTCCAGCGGTAGCGTGCCGAGATGAGCAAGGTCTTCGACGCCATCGACACCGCACTCGCCGCATGGATCGGTGCGCAGCCCATGTTCTTCGTCGCGAGCGCTCCCCTCGCCGAGGACGGGCGCGTGAACGTCAGCCCTCGCGGGCTCGACTCCTTCTCCGTTCTCGGACCGCATCGCGTCGGATGGGTCGACCTCACCGGGAGCGGCATCGAGACGATCTCCCACCTCCAGGAGAACGGCCGGATCTGCATCATGTTCGCGTCGTTCGGGGCGCGGCCACGCATCGTTCGCCTGCACGGCACCGGTCGCGTGGCGTACCCGGGCGACCCGGACTTCGAGCTCGTCTCGCAGCAGCACCCCGCGCACCCCGGGACCCGCGCCGTCGTCGTCGTCGACGTCGGCCGGATCAGTGACGCCTGCGGGTGGGGCGTGCCGGTCATGGAGGTCGTCGAGGAGCGCGACCTTCTCGAGTCGTGGAGCACGAAGAAGGGTGCCGACGGGATCGCGACGTATCAGCGGGAGCGCAACTCACGAAGCATCGACGGGCTGGCGGGACTTCCCAGCCCGGGTCCGGGCTCCGTGGCCCAGTAGGGGCGTCACGGCGTCCGCGCGAGTGCGGCGGCGCCCTGCAGATCGACGGTGTGCTCAGTGCGCGAGGTCGTCGAGCACGTCGCGCGCGACGTCTGCCGCCGTGAGCCGGTGCGTCGCGATGATCTGGTCCCGGCTGGCATGGTCGAGGAACACCGTCGGGAGCCCCACAGCCCGCACAGGCGTGAGGACACGCGCCCGCGCCGCGTGCTCCCCGAGCAGGGCGCCGATGCCCCCCTCGGCGAGCCCGTCCTCGAGCGTGACCACGAGGTCGTGCTCGCCCGCGAGCTTGACGAGTGCGGGCGGGAGCGGCAGCACCCATGTCGGCGCGACGACCGTGGCCGTGACGTCGTGCGCGGCGAGGATCTCGCCGACCTCGAGCGCTGTCCCGACCATCGCCCCGATCCCGACGACGAGCACCCTGCGAGGCGACGTCGCGGTCTCGGCGGCCTGGGTGCGGGCGACGACGTCGACCCCGTCGACGACGTCGACCGCGGGGATCGCCTCGACGACCGGGCCCTTGGGGTACCGCACGACGCTCGGCGCGTCGTCGATGTCGACGGCGGCCCGCAGCGCGGACCGCAGTGTCTCCTCGTCGCGCGGTGCGGCGAGGTGCAGGCCCGGGACGATGCGCAGCATCGCCAGGTCCCACATGCCGTTGTGGCTCGCCCCGTCGGAGCCGGTGATCCCGGCGCGGTCGAGGACGAACGTCACGCCGGCCTTGTGCAGCGCGACGTCCATGAGGACCTGGTCGAAGGCGCGGTTGAGGAACGTCGCGTACAGGGCCACGACGGGGTGCAGGCCGGCGAACGCCATCCCTGCGGCAGACGTCGCGGCGTGCTGCTCGGCGATCCCGACATCGAACGTGCGTCCGGGGAACTCCTTGCCGAACGGCGCGAGGCCGACGGGGGCGAGCATCGCGGCGGTGATCGCCACGACGTCCGGGCGACTGCGCCCGATCGCCACGATCTCGTCCGCGAAGACCTTCGTCCACCCGAAGCGTGACGGGGCGACCGGGAGGCCGGTCTCGGGGTGGATCTGACCCACGGCGTGGAAGCGGTCCGCCACGTCCTGCTCGGCCGGGCTGTAGCCGCGCCCCTTCTCGGTGATGACGTGCACGAGGACGGGCGCTCCGTACGCCCGGGCACGCGCAAGAGCACGCTCGACGTCCGCGATGTCATGACCGTCCACGGGCCCCACGTACTTGATCCCGAGGTCCTCGAACATCCCCTGCGGGGAGACGACGTCCTTGATGCCCTTCTTCAGGCCGTGCAGCGCCTCGTACGCGAGCCGGCCGGGCGGGCCCGACCTCCGCAACGTGCGCTTGCCCCAGTCGAGGAAGCTCTCGTAGCCCCGCGTCGTGCGCAGGGTGTCGAGGTGGTGCGCCATGCCGCCGATGGTCGGCGCGTAGGACCGGCCGTTGTCGTTGACGATCATGATGAGGCGGCGGTCGTGACCGGCCGCGATGTTGTTGATCGCCTCCCAGGCCATGCCGCCGGTGAGCGCACCGTCGCCGATGACGGCCACGACGTGGCGGTCGTCGCGACCGCGCACGACGTTCGCCTTCGCGATCCCGTCGGCCCAGCTGAGCGCCGTCGACGCGTGCGAGTTCTCCACGACGTCGTGCTCCGACTCCGCGCGGCTCGGGTAGCCCGAGAGCCCGCCGCGGGTGCGGAGGTCGGCGAAGTCCTGGCGGCCCGTGAGGAGCTTGTGCACGTACGACTGGTGCCCGGTGTCGAAGACGAAGGTGTCCTTCGGGGACGAGAAGACGCGGTGCATCCCGATGGTGAGTTCGACGACCCCGAGGTTCGGGCCCAGGTGCCCTCCCGTGCGGGACACCGACTGCACGAGGAAGTCCCGGATCTCGGCCGCCAGCTCCGTCGCTTGCGCCGGGGTCAACCTCTGCACGTCGCTCGGTGACGTGATCGTCTCCAGCAGTCCCATGGTGCTCTTTCCTTGCGGGGCAGGCCCAGCATGCGTGGTCCACCGGTTCCTCGCGCATCGAGTGGATCGGCGCGTGCGGGTGACCACTCTATCTCCCGGGGCTGGACGGCGGGTGGAGAGGGCCGACGCGCACCGGTCACGGGTGCTTGGATGAGCAGATGGACACCACGACAGCCCACATCGATGACCTGTCCGCGTTCCTCGCGGCGTCCCCGTCCTCCTACCACGCAGCCCACGAGGTCGGGCGGCGGCTCGTCGCCGCTGGCTTCACACAGCTCGCCGAGAACGAGCCGTGGCCCACCAGGACGGTCCGTGGCTTCGTCGTGCGCGACGGAGCCGTGATCGCGTGGGTGCGGCCTGCCACGGCCGCCGCGACGAGCCCGCTGCGCATCCTCGGTGCGCACACCGACTCCCCCGGCTTCAAGCTCAAGCCCCGCCCGACGATCACTGCGCACGGTTGGCTCCAGGCCGGGGTCGAGGTGTACGGCGGTCCGCTCCTCAACTCCTGGCTCGACCGTGAGCTCGAGCTCGCAGGACGCCTCGTGACGCGCGACGGCGCCGAGCACCTCGTGCGCACGGGACCCTTCCTGCGCATCCCCCAGCTCGCGATCCACCTCGACCGCAGCGCGAACGAGGGGTTGACCCTCGACCGGCAACGCCACACGCAACCGGTCTTCGGCGTCGGTGAGCACGCTGACCTCGTCGCCCACCTCGCGTCGCTCGCCGGCGTCGAGGCGGCCGACGTCGCCGGCTACGACGTCCTCACGGCGGACACCGCCGCCCCGGCGCGCTTCGGGCTCGACGCGTCGTTGCTCGCAGCAGGCCGCATGGACGACCTCGTCTCCGTGCACGCCGGTCTCGTCGCGCTCCTCGACGCACCCGAGGACGGCGAGCACACGAGCGTGCTCGCGGCGTTCGACCACGAGGAGCTCGGGTCCGAGTCGCGGTCGGGCGCGTCCGGACCGTTCCTCGCCGACGTGCTGGCACGGTTGTGCGGCGGCTCGGAGAGCGAGCGGCTGCAGGCGTACGCCGCGTCGTGGTGCGTGTCGAGCGACGTCGGGCACTCGGTGCACCCCAACTACCCGGAGCGGCACGACCCCGCGAACCGCCCGCTCGCGGGGGGTGGCCCGCTGCTGAAGATCAACGCGAACCAGCGGTACGCCACCGATGCGCACGGTGCGGCGCTGTGGGCGCGCGCGTGCGACGAAGCGGGAGTGCCGATGCAGGAGTTCGTCTCGAGCAACTCGGTCCCCTGCGGATCGACGATCGGCCCGCTGACGGCGACGCGCCTGGGCATCCGGACCGTCGACGTCGGCATCGCTCTGCTGTCCATGCACTCCGCCCGCGAGATGTGCCACGTCGAGGACCCGGGCACCCTCGCCCGAGCGATCAGTGCCTTCTTCGCGGGAGCCTGACGCACCCTGTTCGTAGACTCGTCGACATGCGCTTCCTCGACGGCCACGTCCCCACGACCGACCTCACCTACGGCGACGCCTTCCTCGTCCCCTCGTACTCGGAGGTCGCGTCGCGGTTCGACGTGGACCTCGCGACGACGGACGGGACGGGGACGACGCTCCCCCTCGTCGTCGCGAACATGACCGCCGTGTCGGGGCGCCGGATGGCCGAGACGGTCGCGCGCCGCGGGGGTATGGCCGTCATCCCGCAGGACATCCCCACAGACGTCGTCGCGGACGTCGTCGCCGGAGTGAAGTCGCGCCACACGGTCGTCGAGACCGCGGTGACGGTCACGCGGACCGACACCGTCCACACCGTGCTCTCGCTCATCGGCAAGCGGTCGCACGGCGCGGCGGTCGTCGTCGACGGGCGCCGCCCCGTCGGGATCCTCACGGCTCACGACTGCCTCGACGTCGACCGGTTCGCCCAGGCGCACCAGGTGATGACCACCGACCTCACGCTCCTCGACGCAGACCTCCTGGAGTCCGAGGAGGGACTGCGTGCGGCGTTCTCCCGCCTGCACGAGTCCCGTCGACGGATCGCGCCGGTGGTCCGGGACGGTGCGCTCGTGGGCGTCCTCACGCGCATCGGCGCACTGCGATCGAGCATCTACACGCCCGCCGTGGACAGCTCCGGTCGACTCCGCGTCGCCGCCGCGGTCGGCATCAACGGAGACGTGGCTGCCAAGACCGCGGAGCTCCTCGCCGCCGGCGTGGACACACTCGTCGTCGACACGGCGCACGGCCACCAGGAGAAGATGCTCGCCGCGCTCCGCGCCGTGCGGTCGGTGACGCCGGCGGTTCCCGTCGTCGCCGGGAACGTCGTCACGGCTCGGGGCGTCGAGGACCTCGTCGCCGCGGGCGCGGACATCGTCAAGGTCGGGGTGGGCCCGGGTGCCATGTGCACGACGCGCATGATGACCGCCGTCGGGCGGCCCCAGCTCTCCGCGGTGCTCGAGTGCGCGGCGCGGGCGCGTGAGCTCGGTACGCACGTGTGGGCCGACGGCGGCGTGCGGCACCCGAGGGACGTCGCGCTCGCGCTGGCGGCCGGCGCCTCGCAGGTGATGATCGGCTCCTGGTTCGCGGGCACGCACGAGAGCCCGGGCGACCTGCACGACGACGGCACGGGGCGCCTGTACAAGGAGAGCTTCGGCATGGCCTCGGCCAGGGCAGTCGCGGCCCGCAACGCGGGCGGGGACCCGTTCGACCGGGCGCGCAAGGCGCTCTACGAGGAGGGCATCTCCTCCTCCCGCATGTACCTCGACCCGCAGCGCCCGGGCGTCGAGGACCTCATCGACCAGATCACGTCCGGTCTGCGGAGCGCGTGCACGTACGCGGGCGCGTCGTCCCTCGAGGAGTTCGCGGAGCGCGCGATCGTCGGGATCCAGTCCGCGGCGGGGTACGACGAGGGTCGGCCGCTGCCCGCCGGGTGGTGACGGCATGACGAGACGTGCCGGGGGCAGCGGGCCGAGCAGCGCACCCGATGCGCGGGCGGACCTCCTGCGGGTGGTCCGGGACGGCATCGCGCTGCCCCCGCTCCTCGTGCCGGGGAGCGAGCCCGCCACCGGCGTACCCCGCCCGGCGGCGGTCCTCGTGCTCCTCGGCCGGCTCGACGACGTGCCTGCCGTGCACGGCACGGCGCACGTGCCCGCCGATCTTGATGTGCTGCTCCTGCAGCGCGCGCCTGCCCTCCGCCACCACCCGGGCCAGGTGGCCTTCCCCGGCGGCCGCCTCGACGCCGACGACGACGGCCCGGTCGGTGCAGCGCTGCGCGAGTCCCGCGAAGAGACAGGCATCGACACCGGTGGCGTCGAGGTTCTCGGGACGCTCGCGGCGCTCCCCCTGCCGTTCAGCAACCATCTCGTCACCCCCGTCCTGGGCTGGTGGACCCGCCCGAGCCCGGTGCGGGTGGTCGACGACGGGGAGACGGCCGCGGTCTTCCGTGTCCCCGTCGCCGACCTCGTCGATCCCGCGAACCGTGGGATCGGCGTCATGTCCCGCACCGGGCAGCGGTTCCTCGGGCCAGCGTTCGAGGTGGACGGGACGGTCGTCTGGGGCTTCACCGCCTTCGTTCTCTCCGGACTGTTCGACGCTCTCGGCTGGGCCGAGCCGTGGGACGAGCGTCGCCACATCGACGTATCTCGATGACGACCCGGGCCCACCTGCGGCGCGAGAGCTGACAGCGCGACTGGCGTCGTATCGCCAGACCTCGATGGCATTCCTCGCGCACGACGACGGGCGCCCACCATTGAGGTGAGCGCCCGTCGGCGTGCGGTGCGGAAGGTCAGCTCGTGACGAGCGACCGGAGCACGTACTGCAGGATCCCGCCGTTGCGGTAGTAGTCCGCCTCGCCGGGGGTGTCGATGCGCACGACGGCGTCGAACTCGACGATGCCCCCGTCCGCCTTCGTCGCGGTGACCTTGACCGTCGAGGGCGTCGTGCCCTCGTTGAGCGCGGTGACGCCCGCGATGTCGAAGGTCTCCGTGCCGTCGAGGCCGAGGCTGTCCGCGGACTGGCCGGCCGGGAACTGCAGCGGCAGCACGCCCATGCCGATGAGGTTCGAGCGGTGGATGCGCTCGAAGCTCTCGGTGATGACGGCCTTCACACCGAGCAGCGCCGTGCCCTTGGCCGCCCAGTCACGCGACGACCCGGAGCCGTACTCCTTGCCACCGAGGATGACGAGCGGGGTGCCCTGGGCCGCGTAGTCCTGCGCCGCGTCGTAGATGAACGACTGCTCGTTCGTCACGAAGTTGAACGTGTACCCGCCCTCGACGTTGTCGAGGAGCTGGTTGCGCAGACGGATGTTCGCGAACGTTCCGCGGATCATCACCTCGTGGTTCCCGCGGCGCGAGCCGTACGAGTTGAAGTCCTTGCGCTCGATGCCGTTCGCCGCGAGGTAGTCCGCAGCAGGCGTGCCGGGCTTGATCGCGCCAGCGGGGCTGATGTGGTCCGTCGTGACGGAGTCACCGAGCTTCGCGAGCACGCGTGCGCCCGTGATGTCCGTGACAGCGTCCGGCGTCATCGTCATGCCCTCGAAGTACGGGGGCTTGCGCACGTAGGTGGACTCGGCGTCCCACGTGAAGGTCTTGCCCTCAGGGGTCGTCAGCGCACGCCACTGCTCGTCGCCCGCGAACACGTCCGCGTAGTCCTTCGTGAACATGCCGCGGTTGATCGACGTGTCGATCGTGGTCTGCACCTCGTCCGCGGACGGCCAGATGTCAGCGAGGAAGACGTCGCTGCCGTCCTCTGCCTGCCCGAGCGGCTCGTTCTCGAAGTCGAAGTCCATCGTCCCGGCCAGGGCGTACGCGATGACCAGGGGCGGGGACGCGAGGTAGTTCATCTTCACGTCGGGGTTGATGCGCCCCTCGAAGTTCCGGTTGCCCGAGAGCACGGAGACGACGGAGAGGTCGTGCTCGTTGACGACCGCCGAGACCTCTTCCGGCAGGGGGCCGGAGTTGCCGATGCACGTCGCGCAGCCGTAGCCGACGAGGTGGAAGCCGAGCTTCTCGAGGTAGGGCCACAGCTCGGCCTTCTCGTAGTAGTTCGTGACGACCTTGGACCCGGGGGCCATCGACGTCTTGACCCAGGGCTTGGCGACGAGACCCTTCTCGACGGCCTTCTTCGCGAGGAGGCCGGCGGCGAGCATCACCGACGGGTTGGACGTGTTGGTGCACGAGGTGATCGACGCGATGACGACGGCCCCGTGGTCGATCTCGGTGACGGTCCCGTCCGCGAGGGTGACCGGGACACGCTTGTGCGGCCGCTTCGCGGCGTCTCCGTTCGGGACGTGCGCCGGGGCGTCGCTCTCGTCCTCGTGCTCGCCGGCGGCGATGGGGTCGGACGCGGGGAACGTCTCGGCGACCGACTCGTCCAGGCCGGTGAACGCCGCTGCCTCGTCGGCCCCGACGTAGTCGAGGATGGAGGTCGCGAAGGACTCCTTCGCGTTCGTCAGCTCGATGCGGTCCTGCGGGCGCTTGGGCCCGGCGATGGACGGCACGACGGTCGACAGGTCGAGCTCGAGGTACTCGGAGAAGACGGGCTCGGTGTACCCCTCGATCGTGGGGTCGTGCCAGAGGCCCTGCTCCTTGGTGTACGCCTCGACGAGCGCGAGCTGCTCCTCGCTGCGGCCGGTGAGGCGCAGGTAGTCCATCGTCACGTCGTCGATCGGGAAGATCGCGGCCGTGGAGCCGAACTCGGGGCTCATGTTGCCGATGGTGGCGCGGTTGGCGAGCGGGACAGCGGCGACGCCGTCTCCGTAGAACTCCACGAACTTCCCGACGACGCCGTGCTGGCGCAGCTGCTGGGTGATGGTGAGCACGACGTCGGTCGCGGTGACGCCTGCGGGGATCTGGCCCGTGAGCTTGAAGCCCACGACGCGCGGGATGAGCATCGAGACGGGCTGGCCGAGCATGGCTGCCTCGGCCTCGATGCCGCCGACGCCCCAGCCGAGGACGCCGAGGCCGTTGACCATCGTCGTGTGCGAGTCGGTGCCGACGCAGGTGTCGGGGTAGGCGCGCAGCACGCCGCCGACCTCGCGCGTCATGATGACGCGGGCGAGGTACTCGATGTTCACCTGGTGCACGATCCCGGTGCCCGGGGGGACGACCTTGAAGTCGTCGAACGCCGTCTGGCCCCAGCGCAGGAACTGGTAACGCTCACGGTTGCGGACGTACTCGAGGTCGACGTTGCGCTGGAACGCGTCCGCGCGGCCGGCGACGTCGATCTGCACAGAGTGGTCGATGACCATCTCGGCGGGGGCGAGCGGGTTGATCCGCGTGGGGTCCCCGCCGAGCTCCGCGACGGCCTCGCGCATGGTGGCGAGGTCGACGATGCACGGGACACCCGTGAAGTCCTGCATGATCACGCGGGCGGGCGTGAACTGGATCTCCGTGTCGGGCTCCGCGGTCGGGTCCCACGAGGCGAGGGCACGCACGTGGTCGGCCGTGATGTTCGCACCGTCCTCGGTGCGCAGGAGGTTCTCCGCGAGAACCTTGAGGCTGAACGGGAGTCGCTCGGTCCCGGGGACTGCTGAGAGCCGGTAGATCTCGTACGAGGCATCTGCGACCTCGAGAGTTCCCTTCGACCCGAACGTGTCGACGCTGCTCACGTACGCTCCTTCTTCGTTGCGGTGACGGTCTCGCCCGACGCCCGGTGTCTCACGTGCGACGGCGGGCCCGTCTGGGGCTTGTCGTCCAGCCTACGGCCGGACCTCCTTCGCGGGAGGTGTGCGCCGTGCGCACGGCCCGCGAGCTCTGCCCCATCATACCGCATATATCTTGACGTCAAGATAGTTTGGGTGTCCTAACCGGACGCCCCCGTCGGCGCCTGGTCCCCGCGCCCCTCCCCCGGACAGCACGAAGCGCCGGGAACCCGAAGGTTCCCGGCGCTCCGCCTGTCGTCGAACCAGAGGTCAGAGCCGGATGCGGTCCGGGTTGCTGACGGACACGAGGACCTCACGACCCCGCTCGGCTCCCTGGACCTGCTCGTTGTTCTCGTTCATCGCCATCTCCCCCCGGGTGGTGTGTCAGTAGGACAAGCCTGCCGCATATGGCGTTTCCTGCACGTCCACACAAGATGAATTGTCCGTTACGACATCCTCTCGCCGGGTGGGAGCCGCCCCTCCGTGAGCACCACCACACCGCGACCCACCACACCGCGACCCACCACGGCGCGGCGGGACCGCCGGCTCGACCGTGTCACGCACCTACCGAGTGAGCACCGCCACGCACTCCACGTGGTGGGTCATGGGGAACAGGTCGAAGGCGCGGAGCTCGCCGAGCTCGTACCCGGCCTCCATGAAGGAGGCGATGTCGCGCGCGAGCGCCGCAGGGTCGCAGGCGACATAGACGATGCGCGACGGGGACAGGGCGACGATCTCGGCGACCACCTTGGCACCGGCTCCCGTGCGCGGCGGGTCGAGCACCACGACGTCGGCCCCGCCCACTGCCCCGTGCCCCGCCGTGCGCAGCACCCGGTCGACGGGTCCGTGGTGGATCTCGACCTGCTCGAGATCGTGGGCATTGCGACGGGCGTCCTTGACGGCGCGCTCGTCTCCCTCGACGGCGACGACGCGTCCCACGATGCCAGCTGCCCGCGCGAGCGGCACCGTGAACAGCCCTGCTCCGGAGTAGAGGTCGACCACGGTCGCGTCGGTGAGGTCACCGCCGCCCCGGGCGGCGTCGAGGACCACCTGCGCGAGCAGCGAGGGCGCCTCGCGGTGCACCTGCCAGAACCCCTCGCCTGCCACACGGTACGACAGCTCGGTCCCGTCGACGCGGACGGTCTCGGTGACCGCCCGGCGCGCGTTGGGGCGCTTGTCGAGGTGCCCGCCGCGGGACACCTCGCCGTCCACGAGGACGAGCGCACCCGAGCCGTTGGCCGGTGCCACGATCTCGATGCGGGTGCCGGGGCGCCACCGGCGGGTGAACACCTTCTCGGCCTGCGCGGCCGCGAGCACCTCCGCGGAGGCGAGCGGCATGGTGTGGAGCGGCATGATGTCGTGCGACCGGAACCGGCTCATCCCGGCCCGGCCGTCGGCGTCGGCGACGAGGTCGATGCGGGTGCGCCAGCCGAGCCCGCGGCGCTCGTCGTCCCCGGGAGCGGCTTCGACCACGACCTCGCGATCGATCTTCGCGAGCCGGGAGAGCTGCTCGGCGACGACCGCCGCCTTCCAGCGCCGCTGCCCGTCGAGCGAGACGTGTGCGAGCTCACCCCCACCGACACCGCCGGGCCCCGCCTGCGGCCAGGCCGACCGCACCCGGTCCGGTGAGGCCTCGAGGACCTCGACCGCGTCGGCGCGCCAGAAGGAGGACTTCTCTCCCGCCTCGGTGATCCGGGCACGGACGCGCTCCCCCGGCAGGGTGTGCCGGACGAAGATCACACGGCCCTCGTGGCGCGCCACGCAGTGACCCCCGTGGGCCACGGGGCCGACGACGAGCTCGACGAGCGGCGCCTCGGGCTCTGCCGCTGCGGCGGCGTCGACCGCGACGTCCCCCGCCGGGGTCGTCAGGGGCGGACGGTTGTCGTCCTCAGGGGTCGGAGCATCGGGACCGGGCACAGCAGAAGAGATAGGCACGCTCCCCAGTATCCCTGCTCGCACGAGCCGTCTCGCTCGTGGTCCGGTCCCACTACTGCGTGCGGCGCCCCCGCACCGCCGCCTGCGACGGGCGTCTCACCGCCCGTGCGGTGGCCTCTCAGGGACGCAGCTGCTGGCTCTCGTAGACGCCACCCTCGACGACGGACTGCCCCTCCGTCGACGCCAGCTGCCACGGCACGGATGCCACGACGACACCCGGCATGAACAGCAGCCGACCCTTGAGGCGCAGCGCGCTCTGGTTGTGCAGCAGCTGCTCCCACCAGTGCCCGACGACGTACTCCGGGATGTAGACGACGACGAGGTCCCGCGGGCTCTGCCGGCGGATCGACTTCACGTACCCGAGGATCGGTCGCGTGATCTCACGGAACGGCGAGTCGAGGATGCGGAGCGGGACGGGCAGCTCGAGCTTCTCCCACGCCTCGGTGGTCCGTGCGACGTCCTCGGCGTCGACACCGACGGTCACCGCCTCGATGGTGCTCGGGCGCGAGGCACGGGCGTAGGCGAGCGCACGCATCGCGGGCTTGTGGAGCTTCGAGACGAGGACGATCGCATGCACCCTGCTCGGCAGCGCCCGCGACGCGGCGGGGTCGTCCCCGAGCTCGAGCTCCTTCGAGACGGAGTCGTAGTGCCGACGGATGCCGCGCATGATCGCGAAGACGGCAGCCATCGCCAGGAGCGCGATCCAGGCCCCGTGCGTGAACTTCGTGAGGAGCACGATGACGAGGACCGTCCCCGTCATGCCGAAGCCGATCGCGTTGACGACGCGCGAACGCGTCATCCGCGCCCGCGCACGCGGGTCGGTCTCCGTACGCAGGTGGCGCGTCCAGTGCTTGACCATGCCGAGCTGGGAGAACGTGAACGACACGAAGACGCCGACGATGTACAGCTGGATGAGGCGGGTGACCTGCGCGTCGAACATCCAGATGAGCACGATCGCTCCGACGGCGAGCGTGATGATCCCGTTGGAGAACGCGAGCCGATCGCCCCGGGTGTGCATCTGGCGCGGCAGGTACCCGTCCTTCGCGAGGATGGACCCGAGGACCGGGAAGCCGTTGAACGCTGTGTTGGCCGCAAGGACGAGGATGAGCCCGGTGATGGCGGAGATGACGTAGAACGCGACGGGGAACCCGCCGAACACGGCTTCGGCGATCTGCCCGAGGACGGGGTGCTGGAGGTAGTCCTCCGGCAGCGGCGCACCACCGTCGGTGAGCTGGGTGTGGGGGTCTTCGGCGTAGTGCACTCCCGTGGCGCGTGCCAGGGCGAGGATCGTGATGATCATCGCCGCCGAGATGCCACCGAGCAGGGCGAGGGTCGTCGCCGCGTTGCGCGACTTCGGCTTCTCGAACGCCGGGACACCGTTGCTGATCGCCTCCACGCCGGTGAGGGCGGCGCAGCCCGACGCGAAGGCGCGTGCGATGAGGAACGCGCCTGCGATGCCGACGAGCCCCTCGTCGAACCCGGGCTGCGCGACGAGCTCGAAGCTGGCGCTCTCGGACGGCGGCAGGGTGCCGGTCACCTGGCGCAGGAACCCGACGACCGCCGTCGCTCCGATGGCCAGCATGAACAGGTAGACCGGGATCGCGAAGAGCCGCCCCGACTCCTTGACACCTCGCAGGTTGACGAGTGTCAGAACCGCGATGAGGGCGGTCGCGAACGCGGCCTCGTGGCCCCGCAGGGCCGGGATCGCGCTCGCGGCGTACTGCGCGCCGGACGAGATGGACACTGCGACGGTGAGCACGTAGTCGACCATGAGCGCGCTCGCGACGCCGACACCCGCGGCAGGCCCGAGGTTCGTCGTGGCGACCTCGTAGTCCCCACCCCCGGACGGGTAGGCGTGGACGTTCTGCCGGTAGGACGCGACGACGGTGAGCAGGACGACGACGACGCCGAGGCCCACCCAGGGCGACACGGCCGTCGCCGCGAAGCCCGCGACGGCAAGCGTCAGGAGGATCTCGTCTGGGGCGTAGGCGACCGACGACAACGCGTCGGACGCGAAGACCGGCAGTGCGATCCGCTTCGGAAGGAGGGTGTGCCCCAGCCGATCGCTGCGGACAGGACGTCCGAGCAACAACCGCTTGGTGGCATCGACGATTTCGGACACGTTGAACAATGCTAGGCCCATCTGGACCGAACGGACCCCGCCGCAGGCCTACGAGTCTGCAGGCCGACCAGCGCGGTGTCCGCAGCGAGGAATGTCGCGTGGGATCCCACAGGGGTATAGCGTTCCGGGTTGTGCACTTCGTCATCATGGGTTGTGGCCGCGTCGGCGCCACGCTCGCCCAGTCGTTGGAGAACCACGGCCACTCCGTCGCCGTCATCGACCAGAACCCGGACGCGTTCCGGCGCCTCACTCCGGACTTCGGGGGCAAGAAGGTCACCGGCCTCGGTTTCGACCGCGACACGCTCCGTCAGGCCGGGATCGAGGACACCTACGCGTTCGCCGCGGTGTCCGACGGCGACAACTCGAACATCCTGGCGGCACGCGTCGTGCGTGAGAACTACGGGATCGACAACGTCGTCGCGCGCATCTACGACCCGCGTCGGGCCGAGATCTACCAACGCCTGGGCATCTCGACGGTCGCGACCGTCCGCTGGACCGCGGACCAGGTGCTGCGCCGGATGCTCCCCATGGGCGCGACCGACGAGTACCGCGACCCGTCGGGCCAGATCAGGCTCTGCCAGGTCGACGTCCACCCGGGGTGGCTGGGTCGCTCGATCCGGTCGATCGACGAGGCGAGCGGTGCCCGTTCCGCGTTCGTCACACGCTATGGCGACGGTGTCGTCGTCGGCCCGGGGACGGTCCTGCAGGAGAACGACATCCTCCACGTCCTCGTCCACACCGATGCGGCCGCGTCGATGGAACGGATCCTCACGCACGCACCCAAGCAGGAGAGCTGATGCGCGTCGTCATCGCGGGAGCAGGTTCCGTCGGCAGGTCGATCGCTCGCGAGCTCCTCGCGAACAACCACGAGATCACGATCATCGACCGCCAGCCGACCGCCATGCGGGTCGCGCAGGTCCCGGAGGCGGAGTGGCTGCTCGCCGACGCCTGCGAGCTCTCCAGCCTCACCGAGGCTTCCGTCGACGAGTGCGACGTCATCGTGGCCGCGACCGGTGACGACAAGGCCAACCTTGTGATCTCGCTCCTGGCCAAGACCGAGTTCGGGGTGCCCCGGACCGTCGCTCGGGTGAACAACCCGAAGAACGAGTGGATGTTCGACGAGTCGTGGGGCGTGGACGTCGCCGTCTCCACCCCGCGGATCATGACGGCGATGGTCGAGGAGGCGGTCGCCGTCGGCGACCTCGTGAAGATCTTCACGTTCCACCAGTCCGGCGCGGACATCCTCGAGATCACGCTTCCCGAGGACTCACCGCTCACGGGCCAGCGCGTCGGTCAGATCGTCTGGCCCGCCGACACGGTGCTCGCCGCGATCGTCCGCGGCACCCAGCCCATCGCTCCGAGCCCCGACGACACGCTCGAGGTCGGCGACGAGCTCCTCATCGTCACGGGACGGGACGCGTCGGAGAGTGAGCTGCACTCGCTCCTCGTTGGCGGATGAGCACCCAGGTCGCCCACAGCACGAGCGCCCAGAGCGGGATGCCCATGACGAGGCGGGCCGTGCCGAGCAGCTCGACCTCGTCGGCGTGGTACAGCGGCAGCTGGACGGCGAGCCGGATGCCGAACACGGCGATCCACAACCACGTCGCAAGTGCGTACCGCCGCAGGAGCTGTGCGTCCTCGCGCCATGCAGAGGACCACACGGGCGCGGCGCGTGCGGGCTCCTCCGCGGCGATCTCGCCGGGAGCGGATCCCCGAGTCCTCGCCACCGGAGACGGCGAACCAAAACCCGCCCGCAGGCCCTCGACGACGACGCCGACCGCCGGCCAGCGCACGAGGACGGTGACGAGGAGCACCGCGAGGTAGATCCCGTTCGTCCAGAAGCCGGGGACGAAGTAGTCGCTCGCTTCCCCGGACCGCGCTGCCCACAGCACGCCGATCCCGACGCCGAGCAGTCCGCCGAACGCCTGCGTGACCGGGGTCCGCTGTGCGAGCCGCACCACGACAGCAACGACGGAGACCGCGAGGGCAGCCACGAGAGGGGGCGTGAGCTCACGGGTGATGACGAACAGCACGACGAACACGAGCCCTGGCGCCATCGCCTCGACGAGGCCCCGGACTCCGCCGACGGACTCGCTGATGGAGAACTCGTCAGCCGTCAGCGCGCGCACGCCCTTGCCTGCGGGTGGCTCCGGAGCACTCTGGGGGGCTGTCACGTCGTCTTCGTGGTCACGATGGCTCACGGCTCACTCTCCCGGCCGCGCGCGCAGCTCGTACCGCGGGTTGTAGATGGTGCGCCGGCCGTTGCTCAGGCACACGAGTCCTTCGACGCGCACACGGCGTCCGGGTTCGATCCCGGCGATCTGTCGCCGCCCGAGCCAGACGAGGTCGATCGACGCCGACCCGTCGTAGAGCTCGGCCTCGAGCGCCGGCACACCCTCGCGTGGGCGCAGGATGACGGACCGCAGGACGCCCGACAGCGCTGCGCGCTCACGGGTGCGCACCGTCGCAGCGGCGCTGCACCCGACCTGCGCGCGAGAGTCGATGCGCTCCTCGTCAGCGGCCACCTGCTCCTGAGAGGCGAGCGCATGGTGCAGGGCGGTGCGCAGGCTCATCAGTGGATCTCGGTGATCTCAGGTCCCCGGCGGGTGATGTCGAGGTCCGGAGCCGCGGGGGCAGGAGTCGGCGGCACCTTCGCTCCTCCGGGAAGCGTCAGGGCGAGCAGGTCGCGGGGCGGGCGTGCGTCGTCGCCACGCAGCACCACGGTCTGGGCGAACACGCTCTCGAGGGCTGCCGCTGCCTCCACGTCGACGGCTGCACGGCCGCTGATGACTCCTCGGAGGAACCACCGGGGCCCGTCGTGCCCGATGAAGCGGGCGGGTCGGTGCCCCGTTCGGCCGTCCGACGTCCGCGCGGGCAGGCGGGCCAAGAGCTCACGGCCGAAGGGCCCGGGGACGTCGTCGACGGATCCCCCCTGCTTCGTCACCGACTCGGCGATCTCCGCACGGATGTCGTCCCAGATCCCGTCGGTCTTGGGGGCCGCGAAAGCCTGGAGCTGGAGCGACGACCCGTCGAGAGCGACCCCGACTCCTGTGACGCGCTGCGTCTTCTGGTCGACCTCCATGCGCAGCTCCATGCCTGGGAGCCCCGGGAGCCACAGCGCACCGAGATCGACGCGCGGCCCGCGCTCGGACACTTCGGACACGTCCCAGGGACCGGACGTCCGCCCGCTGGTCGGAGCACCTTCGGCGACGTCCCCGCCGGGCTGCGTGTCTCCCGTGTGCTGCTCGGGGTCGGTCGGTTGCTTGGAACCGCGTCGGAACAGCGCCACTGATCAGTCTCCTTCGGTGTTCACCGGGCAGGGCACGTCCACACTAGACGCTCCTGCGCGGTGCTCTGGACAACACACGCCACGTCCACAGTAGGCCGCGACCAGCGGCCTACGGACTACCTGTCCGCTGCTGGCGAAGCGGTCCAGCCGCCGCTCGATCCGAAGCCGCCCTCGCCGCGGTCCGAGCCGGGCAGCCGGTCCGCCTGCACGAACCGGGCGCGCGCGACCCGTTGCACGACCATCTGGGCGATCCTGTCGCCCCGCACCAGACGGACCGCCTGGGCCGGGTCGCTGTTGTAGAGGGTCACGCGGATCTCTCCCCGGTAGCCGGCGTCGACCGTGCCCGGGGCGTTGACGATCGTCAGGCCGTGCCGCGCGGCCAGTCCCGACCGCGGGTGGATGAAGGCGGCGTAGCCGTCGGGCAGGGCGATCGCCACGCCCGTGGGCACGGTCGCCCGGGCGAGCGGCGCCAGCTCGACGTCGACCGTGGTCACGAGGTCGGCGCCCGCGTCGCCCGGGTGCGCGTACGCGGGGAGCGGGACCCCGGGGTCGAGGAGGGTGATGAGAACTTCAGGAGCATCCGTGGTCACGGGAGACGACTCTATCGGGCGCTGCCGCGTGCTTCCGGCCGGCTGGCATCATGGAGGAATGAGTCGCCCTGCCCCAGACCACCCTGACGTCCCCTCCGCACTGAGCCGGCCCGAGGAGACACGGTCCGCGACCGCTCCCGTCGTGTTCTCCGAGCGCCTCGTCCCCGGTCCGGGCTCGTGGGTCGCGGTCGTCCTCTCCGGCGTGGTCCTCGCCGCGGGGCTCGTTCCCGTGTCCGCCGCGGTCGGGTACGGAACAGGTGCGGCGATCGCCGTCGTCGGATGCATCCTCCTGTGGGTGTGGTCACCACGGGTGGAGGTCACGGACTCCGAGCTGTCTGCGGGGAGTGCCCGGATCCCGCTGAGCCATCTTGCGGCGCCCGTCGTCCTCGACCGCGCCGGTGTCTCCGAGCAGATGGGTCCCGCCTGGGATCCCCGGGCGTTCGCCTGCCTGCGCACGTCAGCCGGCGGAGCGGTGCGCGTCGAGGTGACGGACCCGCAGGATCCCACGCCCTTCTGGCTCGTCTCGAGCCGCAGGCCGGACGCGCTGGCCGCGGCCCTCGGACGGCACGGGTAGCGCTCCGGCCGAGGGCGGCGAGTGATGCGTGTCGCGCTGTCCCCCGGGGTGGACGGACAGCGCGACGGGGTGGGTCGCTGTCAGGCAGCGCACTCCGAGCAGATCTGCTGGCCGTTCTTCTCCTCGGCCAGCTGGCTGCGGTGGTGCACGAGGAAGCAGCTCGCGCACGTGAACTCGTCGGCCTGTCGTGGGAGGACACGGACGGAAAGCTCCTCGCCTGAGAGATCGGCTCCGGGGAGCTCGAATCCTTCTGCGGCTTCCGTCTCGTCCTCGTCCACGACTCCCGAGCTCTTGTCAGACCGACGCGCCTTGAGCTCTTCGAGCGAGTCCTCGCTGAGGTCCTCCTCGGTCTTGCGGGGGGCGTCGTAGTCAGTTGCCATGTGTGGCTCACACTCCGTTGCAGGTGTTGTTCGGGTCCGTGGGCTCGGGGCCCCGGCGGGCGTAGCGGGTCGCGTACGCGTCTCATGCAGGTAATACCCAGGTTGTTCGTGGGTCGAGAAGGGATTGTGCATCATTTACCTGCGCGTCGCACATCCACCAGGCCGTGTCCTTGCTCACTCCTCCGGGCGCTCACGACAGCCGCGCTCCACACGGCTCGACCGGACCGCTCAGGCGCCTGCGTCGGCCCCGAGGTCTCCGAGGATCTCCGCGAGCGCTGCGACCTGCCCGGCCGGGCCCGCGACGGTCATGTCAGTACCGGCACGGCGGCCCCGGAGTCCCGTCACCACCCCGCCGGCCTCCTCGACGACGAGCGCTCCCGCGGCCATGTCCCACGGCTTGAGGCCGCGCTCGTACGACAGGTCGAGCCGCCCGTCCGCGACCATGCAGAGGTCGAGCGCAGCCGACCCGATCCGGCGGATGTCCCGGACGAGCGGCAGAACCGTGGTGAGCACCTCCGCCTGCGCCGCCCTGCGCGCGGACTCGTACCCGAAGCCGGTGCCGACGAGGCTCTGCGCGAGCGGCTTGTCCTCTCCGATCCTGAGGGGCTCACCGTCCCGTGTGGCGCCACCACCCCGGGATGCGGACCACGTGGTGCCGGTCGAGACGTCGACCACGCACCCGGCGAGCGGGGTCCAGTGCTCCGGCACGGGCGGACCGGCCACGACAGCGACCGAGATCGCGAACGCCGGGATCCCGTAGAGGTAGTTGACCGTCCCGTCGATCGGGTCGACGACCCAGGTGAGCCCGCTCCGTCCCGCGACGTGCCCCTCCTCCTCCCCGAGGACCGCGTCGTCCGGTCGTTCGGCGAGGATGAGCCTGCGCAGCAGGTCCTCGCTGTCGGCGTCCATCTGCGTGACGACGTCGACCGAGGACGTCTTCGTCGACGCGACCTGCACCTGGCTCGGCCGCGTGCTGCGCACGAGCTCAGCGGCCGCGCGGGCGACCCGCTCGGCGAGATCGCGCAGGGCCGCGACGGCGTCGGGCTCGGGGAGGGCGGTCGGAGCGTTGGCATCGTCAGTCATGGATCCATCCTGCCCGACCCACGCGCGGTCGGGCAGGATGGCCGCGGCGTGGGACATCTGTGACGCGGCGCACCGGCGGAGGTCCGCGGGTCGAGCAGGTCGGGATGGCACCCTGACGTGTACGCAGGTGCCACAGGAGGACGCATGGTTGAGCAGGGTGCACGCGGGCTGCGGCTCGTCGGGCTGCACGACGACGGGGAACACCTCGTGCTGGCGGGACCGGGTGACCAACGGTTCACGCTGCCGATCACCGACGTGCTGCGCGCCGCGGTACGCCGCGATCGCCCACGGCTCGAGCACCTCCAGTCCCAGGCCGCCGGGTTCCTCCCCCCACGGGAGATCCAGGCCCGCGTCCGTGCCGGTCTGACGGCCGAGGAGATCGCCGCGGACGCGGGGATCTCCGTCGAGCAGGTGCGTCGTTACGAGGGTCCGGTCCTCGCCGAGCGTGAGTTCATCGCGCGCAGGGCCACCGGCACGCGGGTGGGGCGTGACACCGGCTCCCCCACGCTCGGCGACCTCGTCACCGATCGTCTGGCCGCGCGTGGCGTCGATACCGCCGAGCTCGTGTGGGACGCGGCGCGCCCCGAGGGTCACGGGTGGATCGTGTCGGTCGCGTTCGAGGTCGGGGGGCAGGAGCGCCTCGCCCGGTGGACCTTCGATGCAGCCGCGCAGTCGCTGCACGCCCTCGAGGACGAGGCACGCTGGCTCTCGGAGACGGAGATCGTCGACGAGCCCATCCCCCGCCGACACCTCGCCGCCGTGCGTGCCTCCGTGTTCGACGTCGAGGCAGACGCGATCCGCCCGGTCCTCGACGCCGTCGACGGACCGCCGCTCGCGGTCCGTCGCCCGGACGCACACGACACCCCGTCGGAGCTCGACGTCACCTCCGCGCTCCTCGAGGACCTCCGGGAGCGCCGCGGCGTGCGTCATCAGCGTGCCGACGACGACGTCGCGTTCGAGGGCTTCGGCCCGCCCAGCGCCTTCCACCTCGACGTGCCGGGGCACCCCCGGCGGAGCGAGGACATCCCCGGCGGGCACCCCGTGGACGCGGACGAGCGGATCTCCGCGCGGGTCTACCCGATGCCGGGAAGCCCTCGCGCGGGCGAGCCGGTCGACACCGCCGAGCCGCACGACGCCGGACCGCCCGAGATGCAGACCGAGACCCTGGAGGCGCCGACCGTGACCGGAGCCGTCCCCGCGCAGTCGGGTCCGGGCCACGATCCGTCCCCGGAGGAGACGGGGCCGGTGCCCGCGACACGCGTCCGGCCTGCTCGTCGCTCGCGGTCGAAGGTGCCCAGCTGGGACGAGATCGTGTTCGGGGCGAAGCCCGAGTAGCTCGTGCTCAGACGCGCAGGGTCAGGCAGGGGACGTACATCTCCCGTCGCGTGAGCGATCCGTGGACTCCCAGCAGGTCGAGCGACTGCGGCGTCTGCGTGCGCGAGTCGACGACCGTGACCCCTCCGGTGGGCGCCACGACGACGTCGCCGATCGACGGCTCCACGTGTGCTGAGACCGTGCCGAACAGCCCTGCGGCGATCGCGTCCTCCTTCGTCACCACGAGTGCGGCGTCGCCGAGCACGTCGCGCCATCTCTCGACGATCGTCGCGACGCCGCTGCGCTTGCGGGCGTGGATGTGCAGCGCCCTCGGCTCCCCCGCGACGAGCCGCACCCCGTCGGACAGCCCCGGCGTCGTGGCCACGTCCCACCTCTGGCGTTGGTCGACGTCGACCATGCCGTGGTCGGCCGTGACGAGGATGAGCGTCCCGCTCGGCACGATCCGTGCGAGGCGCGCGAGCTCACGGTCGGCGCGCTCCAGCTCGTCCGCCCACTCCCGGGAGCGGGAGCCGTGGTGGTGGCCCACCTTGTCGACGTCACCCCAGTAGAGGTACACGAGCCCGGGAGCCATGAGCTCGTACGCGGCGGCGTCGACCCGGTCCGCGAGCGACTCGGCGCTCCGGTGCGATCCTCCACGGAAGGCCGCCCGGGTGAGGCCCGAGTCAGCGAAGCGCGCGGGACCGACGGAGGTCACGGGGATCCCGGCGGCCGTCATCCGCTCGAACATCGTCTCCTCGCGCTGCAGCTCTTCGGGGGGCTCGGCGCCGTCCCAGGAGACGAGGTTGGCGAGCAGGCCGGTGTGCGGGTTGCGGATCGTGTAGCCGAGCATCCCGGTCCGGCCCGGGGTGGTCCCCGTCCCGAACAGACCCATCGACGCCGCGGTCGTCGACGGGAACCCGCACGTCAGACGCACCGCATCGGGCAGGAGCGACCGCAGGAACGGCGCCCGGCTGCTGCCCTCGGTGAGGTTCTCCAGGCCGAGACCGTCCACGAGGACGACGCACACCCTGCTGACGGGCTCCAGGCGCAGCAGGGCACGGGAGCGCTCCCCCGCGCCGGACGGGTCGCTCACGCCGAGCGCTGCGGCGACGGCCGGAAGGACCGCGGAGAGGCTCGCACCGTCGTAGTCCGGCAGGACGAACCCGCAGCGTTCGGCCTCCGCGACGAACCCGCCGGCGACCAGGGGAGCCGTCATCAGCTCGTCGACCCCCGCCCGGCGGTCGCTGCCGACAGCGCCTTGGCGAAGGACACCGCGGCTCGCACCGCGTCCGCGCCCTCTGCCTGGGCGCTGATCCGCACGAGAGCGTCGTCGGTCGCGACCGATCCCGACAGCCCATGGTCGGCGTCGCACTGCGGGTCGGGGCACTGGACGGGTTCGAGATCGATCCGGGAGACCGCGCCCCATCCGATGGCGAGCGTCAGCTCGGCCGGCGCCTCACCGCTCACGTGCTTCTCGGGAGCGTTGACGACGTGCGTGAGGACGACCGACCGCACCTGTCCCAGCGGCACTGCCTCGGTCGTCGCGGCGGCACTCGCCCGGGGGTGCCCGTGCTCCTCGCCCTCGGCATGGTCGTCGACGTGCGCGAGGACGAGCCGGGTCGGGGTGAGGACGAGCACGGTCACGTGGCGGCGGACCTCGGCGGTGGCGAACGTCGTCTCCACGTGGACGAGGTGCGCCTCGACGACCTCGCCCGCGAGGGCGATGTCGAGGACATCTGCGACCAGCTCCGGGTAGTACCCGGCCCGGTCGAGCTGGCGGCGGAGGTCGGCACGGTGGTCAGCGATGGGTCGGGGCACGTCTTCATCCTAATCCGGTCTCCCGGGCGTCAGTCAGGTAGGACGCGCCTGAGACCATCCTTGCGGTTGGCGGCCCCCAGCGTGATCCGTGCGCCGAGCACGGCCACCCCCTCGTCGTTGGCGACCACGGGGTAGAGCTCGAGCAACCGGATCTCGGGATGGTCGTCAGCCAGCTGCGAGACGCGGCCGATGACGTCCTCGATCGCGGCCGCGTCAGCCTCGGGCAGCCCCTTGTACCCGAAGAGCCGGGGCGCCGCCCGCACGGACCGCACCATCCGGGCGACGTCCCCGGTGGTGAGCGGTGGCACGCCATAGCTCACGTCGCCGAGGAGGTCGACGGCGTCGCCGGACAGGCCGAACGACACGACCGGGCCGTAGAGGAGGTCCTCCGTCGACCGGATGACGCACGCCACACCCGGCCGGGCCATGTGCTGCACCTCGAACGGGGCCGCCCCGGCCGTCAGCCGGTGCTCCGCCGGCAGGTGCTCGGCGAGCGTGCGGTGCATCTGCTCGAAGTCGGCGCGGAGCTCGGTCACGTCCTTGATGTCGAGCCGGACCCCACCCAGGTCCGCCCGGTGGCGCAGGGACTCCGCCGTGCTCTTGAGCGCGACGGGCCACCCGAGCTGCTCCGCGGCGGCCTCCGCCTCCTGCACGTCACGCACGGGGACGGCCTCCCATGCCGCGATGCCGTAGCAGCGCAGCAACGCGCGCGCCTCACTCGGCGCGAGCTCCCCGTCGGGCCGGGACTCGACGATCGTGCGTGCACCCCCGACGTCGACGTCGTACTCGAGGGCGGTGCCGTGGTCGGCCGACCGCCACATCGCGTAACGCGTCACGGCGCCGAGGGCGAGGACCGCGTCCTCCGGGGTGGAGTACGCCGGGACGTGCGTGACGCGTCCGTCGGGACCCGTCGTCGTGAGCTCGGGGGTGATGCCGTGGAAGCCGAGGATGCTCGCGACGGTCGGCCGTCCGGTCCGCGCAGCCGCGGCCGCCACAGCGGCTGCGAACCCCGCGACGTCGTCCCCGAGGACGGGGACGTGGACAGCCACGACGACGTCGCACGCGCCGTCGGCGAAGACGTCGTCGTACGTGCCCGCCGCCTGCTCCGGGTCGGCCGGTATCCCGGCCGTCACCGCCACCACGAGCCCCGCGGAACCCACCGCCTCCGCGACGATCGCCACGAGCGGTGCGGAGGTCGCGATGATGCCGACGCGCCGGCCGCCGGGCAGCGGCTGGTGGGCGAGCAGCTGCACGATGTCCATCATCTGGTGCGTGTTCTCGGCGCGGATGACGCCCGACTGCCGGAACATCTCCTCGAGCGTGCGACGCGGTGCACTCGTCGTGCGCACGGCATGCCCGGCGGGCACCACGTGCCCCGAGGTGCCCGCGGTCACGACGACCACCGGCTTGACGCTGCTCAGCCGCCGGGCGATGCGGGAGAACTTGCGCGGGTTGCCGATGGACTCGAGGTAGAGCCCGACGACGGTCGTGGCGTCGTCGTCCTGCCAGAACTGCATGAGGTCGTTCCCCGAGACGTCGGCGCGGTTGCCCGCCGACAGGAAGGACGAGATGCCGAGCCCGCGCCGGCGAGCGGTCGCCAGCACCGTGACAGCCATCGGCGCGGACTGGCAGAAGAGCCCGACCGTGCCGGGCGGCGGAAGGTCCGTCGTCAGGGACGCGTTGAAGCTCGCCGCCTCGCGGCGCGCGAACAACCCGTAGGACGCCGGCCCGACGACCCGCATGCCGGCGGCGTGGGCCGAGCGGACGAGCTCGCGCTGCAGACCGAGCCCTGCCTCCCCCGTCTCGGCGTACCCCGACCCGACGACGACGACGGCGCGGACCCCGAGTCCCGACAGCGCACCCACCGTCGCGAGGGAGTCGCTGGCCCGGACCGTGAGGACGGCGAGGTCGACCGGCCCGGGCACCTCCTCGAGCGTGTCGTACCGCTCGAACTCGTCGATGGAGCCGTGCGCATCGAGCGCGTCCCGGACCGTCACGGCGGACAGCCCCACGACGATGAGGCGCAGGTGCGCCCCGCCGGTCGCACCACCGCGCACCACCGCGCGGGCGAGCCGGGTCTCGTGCTCGTCCGGCGCGCCGTGGGCAGCGGCGACCACGACGACCGACCGCGGCGTGAAGAGCCCGTTCATGCTCCGCGCCTCGGCACGGTGCTCACGCTCGGCCATCACCTGCCGGGACCGCTCGGTGGGGTCGAGCCGGATGCTCACCGTGACGATCCCGTCGTCGACGTGCTGCGTCGTGTCGTAGCCCGCCTCGCGGAACACCCCGAGCATCTTGCCGTTCTGGGGCAGCACCTCCGCGGTGAAGCGTTGCACCCCGACCTCGCGGGCGGCCGCCGCGACGTGCTCGAGGAGGACCGAGCCCAGTCCGCGGCCCTGGTGGCTGTCACTGACGTTGAACGCGACCTCGGCCTCGTCCGCAGCGACCCGGTCGAACCGCGCGACGCCGATGATCTCCTCGCCGCCGTCGGGCAGGGAGCTGACGGCGACGAGCGCCACCCGGTCCCGGTGGTCGAGGACGGTGAAGCGGGTGAGGTCCCGCGGTGACAGGTGCTCCATCGCCGCGAAGAACCGCATGTACGTCGAGCGTTCCGACTGCCCGGAGTGGAACCGTTGGAGCGCGTCACGGTCCTCAGCGCGGATGGGCCTGAGGTGGACGGTGCTCCCGTCCCGGAGCACGACGTCCGCCTCCCACTCCACCGGGTACGGGAACGGGTGCTCGCGCGTGCCGACGCTCCGGCCGTCGTCAGCGGGGCGGTGCTCTCCTGCGCCGTCAGCGGTAGTCACCCCCTCAGGCTAGGGCAGGTCCGCCCGTGGGCGGGGGCGCCACGTCCCCCGTGCGAAAATGTGGCGACCGCAGGACCCGCACAGCTGGAGGAGCCGCACCCGATGGCGCGTAGAGCGACCGGCGAGGATCGACCGCTCGATCCCGTCGCGGAGACGATCGTCGACATCGACGTCACGAAGGAGATGGAGGGGTCGTTCCTCGAGTACGCCTACTCCGTCATCTATGCCCGCGCACTCCCCGACGCCCGTGACGGGCTCAAGCCGGTCCAGCGCCGCATCCTCTTCCAGATGTACGACATGGGGCTGCGCCCCGACCGTGCCCACGTGAAGTCCGCGCGCGTCGTCGGCGAGGTCATGGGCAAGCTCCACCCGCACGGCGACACCGCGATCTACGACGCGCTCGTGCGGCTCGCGCAGCCGTTCTCGCTGCGGTTGCCGCTCGTCGACGGGCACGGCAACTTCGGGTCGCTCGACGACGGACCGGCAGCTCCGCGCTACACCGAGGCGCGCCTGGCGCCCGCAGCCATGGTGATGACCACGGGCCTCGACGAGGACGTCGTGGACTTCGTCCCGAACTACGACAACAAGCTCACCCAGCCCGAGGTCCTGCCCTCGGCGATCCCCAACCTCCTCGTCAACGGCGCGTCCGGCATCGCCGTGGGGATGGCCACCAACCTCGCCCCGCACAACCTCATCGAGGTCATCGCCGCCGCCCGGCACCTCGTCGCCGACCCGGACGCGACCCTCGAGGACCTCATGCGGTTCGTCCCGGGACCTGACCTCCCCACGGGCGGCAAGATCATCGGCCTCGAGGGCGTCCGCGACGCCTACCGCACCGGCCGCGGGTCGTTCCGCACCCGGGCGACGACCCGGATCGAGAACGTCACCCCACGGCGCAAGGGCATCGTCGTCACCGAGCTGCCGTACCTCGTCGGCCCCGAGAAGGTCATCGAGAAGATCAAGGAGGGCGTGCAGAACAAGAAGCTCTCCGGGATCACCGCCGTCACCGACCTCACCGACCGGTCCCACGGCCTGCGCCTGGTCATCGAGGTCAAGACGGGCTTCAACCCCGAGGCCGTCCTCGAGCAGCTGTACCGGTACACGCCGATGGAGGACTCCTTCGGCATGAACAACGTCGCTCTCGTCGACGGTCAACCCCGGACGCTCGGGCTGCGCGAGATGCTCCGGGTGTGGGTGGACCACCGCATCGACGTCGTCCGGCGGCGGTCCGCCTTCCGGCTCGCCAAGCGCCAGGCGCGGCTGCACCTCGTCGAGGGTCTGCTCGTCGCGATCATCGACATCGACGAGGTCATCCAGGTCATCCGGTCCTCGGACGACACGGCCACCGCCCGCGCACGGCTGCGCGAGGTCTTCGACCTCTCCGAGCTCCAGGCGGAGTACATCCTCGAGCTCCAGCTGCGGCGGCTCACCAAGTTCTCGCGCCTCGACCTCGAGAAGGAGCAGCAGACGCTCACCGAGGAGATCGCCGAGCTCATGGCGATGCTCGCGGACGAGGCGCGCCTGCGTGGCGTGGTGAGCCAGGAGATGGCGGACGTCGCGCGCGTCTACGGCACTCCGCGGCGCACGATCCTGCTCGACTCCGCCGGCGCGGGCGTGACCGGGGCGCCCGGCGCACCGACGAGCCGCGGCGCAGCCGTCCCGCTCGAGGTCGAGGACTCCCCGTGCTGGGCGATGCTCTCGGCCACGGGCCTGCTGGCGCGCTCGAGCGGCCCCGAGGCACCGGTCCGTGACGACCACCGGCACGCGCACGACGTCCTGCGGGGGGCGGTCCTCACGTCCGCACGCGCGGAGATCGGCGCCCTCACCTCGCGGGGCCGCATCGTGCGCGTCTCCGTGCTCGACCTCCCGTCGCTCCCACCCACGCAGGGTGCGCCGAGCCTCTCGGGCGGCGTACCGGCCGGGGAGGTGTGCCCGCTCGAGAAGGGCGAGTCCCTCGTGACGATCGTGTCGCTCGCCGACGACGCACCGCCGCTCGCGCTCGGCACCCGCTCCGGCGTCGTCAAGCGCGTCGCCCGTGGAGACGTCCCCGCGAAGGAGACGTGGGAGGTCATCGCGCTGCGCGACGGCGACGAGGTCGTCGGAGCGGCTCCGGCCGACGACGACGACGAGCTCGTGTTCATCAGCTCGGACAGCTCGCTCCTGCACTACCCCGCGAGCCTCGTGCGCCCCCAGGGCCGCACCGCGGCGGGCATGGCGGGCATCAAGCTCGCTCCCCAGCAGCACGTCGTGCACTTCGGTGCCGTGCGCGTGGGCGAGGAGCCGCTCGCGGTCGTGACCATCGCCGGGAGCGCAGACGCACTGCCCGGGACGCAGGCGGGCAGCGTGAAGACGACGCCGTTCGAGGTCTACCCGGCCAAGGGGCGGGCGACCGGCGGGGTGCGCTCGCAGCGGTTCCTGCGCGGCGAGGACACGCTCGTGCTCGCCTGGGTGGGCGCGGCGCCGCCGCACGCGACGGGCTCCGGCGGGCAGCCGATCGACCTGCCCGAGGCGGACCCCCGGCGTGACGCCTCCGGGGTCTCGCTGGCTGCCCCCGTGCACGCTGTGGGCTGAGACGAACCGTGCGCCCCGCCCGGTGCGGGCGGGGCTCGCCGGTGGTCTGCCCGGCAGGCGGGCACCAGCCCGGGGGCCAGACCCCGGAACCTAGAATCGCCTCATGCTCACCCCCCGCGCCGCCGCCCTGAAGTCCGCCATCGCCACCCGGGTGGTCGTCGCCGACGGGGCGATGGGCACGATGCTCCAGGCGCACGACCTCACGCTCGACGACTTCCAGGGGCTTGAGGGCTGCAACGAGATCCTCAACGTCACGCGTCCCGACGTCGTCGAGGCCGTCCACGACGAGTACTTCGCGGTGGGGGTCGACTGCGTCGAGACGAACACCTTCGGCGCGAACTGGTCCAACCTCGGCGACTACGGCATCGACGACCGGATCTTCGAGCTCGCGGAGGCCGGAGCGCGGATCGCACGCCGCAGCGCCGACAAGCACGCGACGCCCGACAAGCCCCGGTGGGTGCTCGGCTCCATGGGGCCGGGCACGAAGCTCCCCAGCCTCGGGCACACGACGTACGCGCACCTCAAGGAGACGTTCGCCGAGCAGGCCGCCGGGCTCATCAGCGGTGGCGCGGACGCGATCCTCATCGAGACGAGCCAGGACCTCCTCCAGGCGAAAGCCGCGATCAACGGCTCGAAGCAGGCGATGGCCGCCAGCGGCACCGACCTGCCGATCCTCGTGCAGGTCACGGTGGAAGCCACGGGCACGATGCTCATGGGTTCGGAGATCGGGGCGGCGCTGACGACCCTCGCGGCGCTGGGGATCGACTCCATCGGCCTCAACTGCGCGACCGGGCCCGCCGAGATGAGCGAGCACCTGCGCCACCTCGCCAAGCACTCCACGGTCCCGGTGACGTGCATGCCCAACGCCGGGCTCCCGGTCCTGGGCAAGAACGGCGCGCACTACCCGCTCACCCCGGTCGAGCTCGGCGCGGCGCACGAGCAGTTCGTCAAGGAGTTCGGCCTCGGTCTTGTCGGCGGGTGCTGCGGCACGACGCCGGAGCACCTGCGGCAGGTCGTCGAGCGCGTCGGCGGCAGCGCCGTCGTGCAGCGCTCCGCGCAGCCCGAGCACGGCGTGGCGAGCCTCTACACGCACGTCGACTTCGAGCAGGACGCGTCCTTCCTCGCCATCGGCGAGCGCACGAACGCCAACGGGTCCAAGGCGTTCCGGGAGGCGATGCTCGCGGAGAACTGGGAGGAGTGCGTGCAGATCGCCCGCGCCCAGACGCGCGACGGCGCCCACCTGCTCGACGTCTGCGTCGACTACGTCGGTCGCGACGGCGCCGCGGACATCCGCTCGCTCGTCTCGCGCCTCGCGAGCGCCTCGACGCTCCCGCTCGTCATCGACTCGACCGAGCCGGCCGTCATCCAGGCCGGGCTCGAGCTCATCGGTGGTCGCGCCGTCGTCAACTCCGTGAACTTCGAGGACGGGGACGGCCCGACGTCCCGCTACGGACGGATCATGCCCCTCGTCAAGGAGCACGGCGCCGCCGTCATCGCCCTGACGATCGACGAGGACGGGCAGGCCCGGACCGCGGAGGGCAAGGTCGCGATCGCGTCCCGGCTCATCGACGACCTCGTCGGCCGATGGGGCATGGCGGTGGAGGACATCATCGTCGACACCCTCACGTTCCCCATCGCGACGGGTCAGGAGGAGACGCGGCGGGACGCCATCGAGACGATCACCGCGATCCGTGAGCTCAAGGCGAAGTACCCCGGGGTGCACACCACCCTCGGCGTGTCCAACGTGTCCTTCGGGCTCAACCCGGCGGCACGCGTCGTGCTCAACTCCGTCTTCCTCCACGAGGCCGTGCAGGCCGGCCTCGACTCCGCGATCGTGCACGCCGCGAAGATCCTCCCGCTGTCGAAGATCTCCGACGAGCAGCGCCAGGCCGCCCTCGACCTCGTCTGGGACCGCCGCGAGTTCGACGCCGAGGGAAACATGACGCACGACCCCCTCGCGCACCTGCTCGACCTCTTCGCCGGCGTCGACAGCGCCGCGCTCAAGGACGTCCGCGCCGCAGAGCTCGCTGCCCTGCCCCTCGGTGAGCGCCTCGAGCGCCGCATCGTCGACGGCGAGCTCAAAGGTCTCGACGCCGACCTCGACCAGGCGCTCTCCGAGGGCATGAAGGCCCTCGACATCGTCAACGACCACCTGCTCGCGGGCATGAAAGTCGTCGGGGAGCTGTTCGGCAAGGGCGAGATGCAGCTGCCCTTCGTGCTCCAGTCGGCCGAGGCGATGAAGACCGCCGTGGCGCACCTCGAGCCGCACATGGAGAAGTCCGACGAGGCCGGCAAAGGCACGATCGTCCTGGCGACCGTGCGGGGTGACGTCCACGACATCGGCAAGAACCTCGTCGACATCATCCTCACGAACAACGGCTACACGGTCGTCAACATCGGCATCAAGCAGCCGATCGCCGCGATGATCGAGGCCGCAGAGGAGCACGACGCGGACGTCATCGGCATGAGCGGGCTGCTCGTGAAGTCCACCGTCGTCATGAAGGAGAACCTCGAGGAGCTCAACTCGCGAGGGCTCGCCGGCCGGTGGCCCGTGCTGCTCGGGGGCGCGGCGCTCACCCGCACGTACGTCGAGGACGACCTCGCGGACGTCTACGACGGGGAGGTCCGTTACGCCCGGGACGCGTTCGAGGGTCTGCGGCTCATGGAGCCGCTCGTACGGATCGCGCGCGGCGAGGACCCAGGTTCCGTCGGTCTGCCGCCGTTGAAGAAGCGTCGCCATGCGACGGTGACCGTGACCCAGACGGCGGAGGAGGACCTGCCGGTGCGGTCCGCGGTCGCTACCGACAACCCGGTGCCCACTCCCCCGTTCTGGGGCACGCGCATCGTCAAGGGCATCCAGCTCGCCGACTACGCCGCGTTCCTCGACGAGCGCGCCACCTTCATGGGCCAGTGGGGCCTCAAGCCGTCGCGCGGCGACGACGCCCGGAGCTACGAGGAGCTCGTCGAGACGGAGGGCCGCCCGCGGCTGCGCGAGTGGCTCGACCGCATCAAGACGGAGGACATGTTCGACCCGTCGGTCGTCTACGGGTACTTCCCCGCGGTGTCCGAGGGCAACGACATGATCGTGCTCCACCACGACGGGCCCGACGGCGGCTCCGGCGGGGAGCCCGGCACGGAGCGCGTGCGCTTCACGTTCCCGCGCCAGCGCCGTGACAAGCACCTGTGCCTCGCCGACTTCGTCAAGCCCAAGGAGTCCGGCGAGATCGACGTCGTCGCGTTCCAGCTCGTCACCGTCGGCGCGAGCGTCGACGCGCACACCGCCAAGCTCTTCGCAGAGAACAGGTACCGCGAGTACATGGAGCTGCACGGGTTGTCCGTCCAGCTCACCGAGTCCCTCGCGGAGTTCTGGCACTCCCGCATCCGGGAGGAGCTCGGCTTCGCAGCCGAGGATCCCGCGGACCTCGACGGCATGTTCAAGGTCGCCTACCGGGGTGCGCGCTACTCCCTCGGGTACCCGGCGTGCCCGGACATGGAGGACCGCCGCAAGGTCATGGACCTCCTGCGCGCCTCGCGGGTCGGCGTGGAGCTGTCCGAGGAGCTCCAGCTGCACCCGGAGCAGTCGACGGACGCGATCGTGTTCCACCACCCCGAGGCGAAGTACTTCTCGGTATGACCGGCAGCACGGGCGGCGTCGGGAGCACCGCGGGAACCCCGGGATATCGGACCGCGCAGCGCCCCCGGTGGGCCGATCTGCCCGCCACGGTCCACGAGGCGGTCGAGACCCGGTCCGGGGCCCGCGTCGTTGCCGCGACGACACAGGAGGCTGGTTTCACGCCCGGATTCGCGAGCCGGCTCCTCCTGGAGGACGGCCGACGTCTCTTCCTCAAGGGCGCTGGCCCTGCGGCCGAGGCCTGGCTCGTCGCGACCTACCGTCATGAGGCACGGCAGGTCGCTGCCCTGCCCGCGCACGACGCGCTCGTCCCGGGCCTCTGGAACGTCGACGTCGCCGGCTGGTTCCTCGCCGCGTACGAGGACGTCGAGGGCCGTCACCCTGCGCGCCCGTGGCAGTGGGCCGAGGCAGCCGCTGTGCTCGGAGCGCTCGCGGATGCAGCGCGTGCGCTCACCCCCCTTCCTGACGGGACCCAAGCACCGTCGTGGGCCACCGAGCTCGCACCCTGCGTGGACGGGTTCGACGTCCTCATCCCTGTCCTCGGACCCGAGCGGTGCGCCACAGCCAGGGAGCTGGCGCTGCGCGTGCTCCGCGAGGCACCCCCCACGACGCTCTGCCACGACGACGTCCGCGACGACAACCTGCTCCTCGAGGCGGACGGTCGGGTCCGGCTCGTCGACTGGAGCCTCCCGATCGCGGCGCCCGCATGGTTCATGCCGGTGGTCGCCATGATCGCGGTCGCCGGGGACGGTCTCGACGCGGACGCGCTGCTCGCCGCCCACGACGCGACGTCCCAGGTGCCGGGCGACCACATCGATGGCGTACTCGCGCTGCACCTCGGGTACTACGCAGGGGTCGCCGAGCAGGACCACGTCCCGACCTCACCCTGGTTGCGCCGCCACCAGCGCTGGTACCGCGACGCGACGTTGGGGTGGCTCGCGCGCCGACGCGGCTGGAACCTCACTGCTGCTTCTTGAGACAGGTACACCGCCGGCCTCCGCGCTGCCCGCACGTTGGACGAGCGGGCGCATCTCAGCCGAACGACGCCCGCCGTCGTGCCCGGGCTAACGTCCCGAGCACGGGCCGGCCGAGCAGCACGACGGCGACGACGTTCGTCACGGCGCGCACCGTGTCCCACGTGAACGTCGACGTCGCCGCGGTGAAGACCGCGAAGCGCCGCAGGTTCTCGACGAGCCCTCCCCCGGGCACGTAGGAGATCGCGGTGTCGCCGCCGAGCGCGAACGGCCAGAACCACAGGTTCATCAGGGCGCCGAAGAGGTACGCGGCGACAGCGGCGTAGACCGCGAGCGCCGTGAGCTCCGCGCGGCCGCGGGGCGCGACGCGTCCGGCGAGCGCCTGGCCGAGGAGGCCCGCGCCGAGCCCGACCCACCCGCAGGCGAGCATCTGGAAGGGCAGCCACGGCCCGATGCCAGCCGTGAGGAGCGCTGACGCGAAGAGCGAGAGCGTCCCGAGGAGGAAGCCGAACACGGGGCCGAAGGAGTAACCGGCGAGGACGAGGAGGAAGAAGACGAGCTCGATCCCCCCCATTCCGGCCCCGACGAGACGGAGCGCCGCGTTGACGGCGGCCAGCACGCCGAGCATCGCGAGGGTCCGTGGGTCGAACCCGTCCTGGCCGAGGTGGAGCAGCACGGCGAGAAGGAGGACGGGGAGCAGGACGAGCATGACCCACGGTGTGCTCGGTGCTCCGTCGGCGGGGAGCACACTGCCCACGAGCGGCCAGCAGAAGACGGCGATCCCGACGAGGCTCGTGGCCGCGAGCACGAGCGCAGCAGCCCGGGGCGACCGACCAGCCCGATCGGCCTGAGCAGCACCCCTGAGCGCCCCGACGGCGGTCATGGCGCGCTCGCTGCGCCCGGTGGCGCTTCGAGGCCGAGATCGCTCAGCAGCATCCACGGGCCGGGCGCGAGGATCTTCGCGATCTGGGGCGCGAAGGCCGGGGAGCCGGTGAGCATGGCCCGTGCGGGTCCGTCGGCGACCACCTCTCCCTGTGCCATGAGCACGACGCGGTCGGCGACGGCGGCCGCGAGCTCGACGTCGTGGGTCGCGACGACCACCGCGTGGCCGTCGCGTGCGAGGGCACGCAGGGCGGCGACGAGTCCGTCCTTCGCGACCGGGTCGAGTCCCCGGGTGGGTTCGTCGAGGAGGAGCACCGGGGGTGGCGTGGCGAGCGTGATGGCGAGGACGAGGCACAGGCGCTCCCCCTCTGACAGGTCGCGGGGATGCGTGCCCGGGTCGAGCTCCGGGGCGAGCCGGGCGGCGAGCGCGGCGGTCGTGCCGGGGGGGACGCCGGCGTCCTTGTCCGACGCCGCGCACTCCTGCGCGACGGTCTCGAGGTAGAGGAGGTCCGCGACGTCCTGCGGCACGAGCCCCACAGCCCGCCGGGCACGCCGGGCATCGACGTCGCGCGGATCGGTCCCACCGACGTCGACGCGCCCCGCATCGCGCCGGCCCGTGCCCTGCAGGGACCACAGGAGCGAGGACTTGCCGGAGCCGTTGCGTCCCATGAGTGCGACGACCTGCCCGGCGTGGAGCTCGAGGTCGACCGAACGCACTGCCTCGTGGGACCCGTGACGCACGCAGATGCGACGGGCGCGCAGCGCCACGGGGCCGGACGAGGGTGACGGCTCGGGCGGCACCGGCGCCAGCGGGCCGAGCTCGGGCACGCGGCGTCGGGCGTCGCGGACCGACAGCGGGACGGGGTGCCAGCCGGCGGCCGCAGCGAGGCGCACCACGGGTGGGGCCACGGCGGTGCCGGGCAGGAGGACCTCGGGCGGTCCGCACCGGACCGAACCGTCCCCCACGAGCTGCACGACGGTGTCTGCGAGCTGGACGACCCGTTCGAGCCGGTGCTCGGCGAGGACGACCGTGAGGCCGAGGTCGTGGACGAGGCGGGCGATCGTCGCGAGGACCTCCTCCGCGCCCACGGGGTCGAGGGCCGACGTCGGCTCGTCGAGCACGAGGACCCGCGGTCCGCTCGTGAGGACGGCGCCGATCGCCACCCGTTGCTGCTGGCCGACAGACAGTGAGTCGAGCGGACGCTCTCGCAGCGCGGTGATCCCCACGAGGTCGAGCGTCTCCTCGACCCGGCGCCGCATCACCGCGGGGTCGACGCCCTGCTGCTCCATGCCGAACGCGAGCTCGGACTCGACGTGTGCGGTGACGAACCCGAGTGCCGGGTTCTGTCCCACGTAGCCCACGAGGCCGGCCAGCTCCCGGGGCGGCACGTCTCGTGTGGAGATCCCGGCGACCCGGACCTCACCCGTCATCCGGCCACCGGTGAACCGCGGGACGAGGCCGTTGATCGTCTGCAGCAGCGTCGACTTCCCTGAGCCCGTGAGCCCGACGACGAGCGCGAGCTGACCCGCGCCGATCGCCAGGTCGACGTCACGCAGGACCGGAGCAGCGCCCTCGTGGGCGAACGTCACGCCGGACAGGGCGATCACGGGCGGCTCGACGGGTCCACGCGGTCCGGCCGCGCTCATGTGTGCCCCCGTGGTGCGAGTGCGACCGGCAGGCACGCGAGGAGCGCAGCGACGAGGCCGACGGCGGTGAGGTCGGGCAGCGTCCCCGGCGCCGGGTGCCGCACCGCGAGCGGGACGGCGACGAGCAGCGCTCCCAGGCTCGATGCACCGCTCGCACCGGTCGCGGTCGACCGCCACCCCCACGCGTGCGGACGGTAGACCGTCCGCCGGCGGGTCCGGTCGACGAGGGCCGCGCCGGTCGCGGCGAGCACCGCGAGGGTGCCGAGCGCGAGCGGGGACCACCGGGGCCACGCGACGTCGAGCAGGGCGTAGGCGGCGAGCGCCACGGCGAGGACCGACGTGAGCACGAGCGTCGTCTGGAGGCGCTCCGTGCGACGTGCGGCGGCCCCGTCGCCACCGTCGGCGGCGGTGCCGGTGCCGGTGCCGGACGCACCCAGCCCGCGGACCTCCATCGCGGCACCGAGGGCGAGCGCGCGGTCCATCGCACCCTCGAGGACGGGCACGACGAGGCCCCGGATACCGGAGCGGCCACCGCGCAGCCGCGCGGCACGACGGACGTCCTGGACGCTGCGAGTGAGGGCCGGGAACACCGAGACGGCGATGACGAGAGCCGTGGACATGCCCGCGAGCGCGGGCGGGGCGTGCTTGAGCAGGTCACGGGGGTCGGCGAGCGTGTGGGCCGCACCGACGGCGAGGATCATCACCGCGAGCTGCGCCCCGCCCGTGAGACCGCTGAGCAGCGCTCCGGCGGTCACGGTGCCGAAGAGGTCGAGCTGACCGAGCGACACCGTCGGCAGGACGAGGACGGCGTCGCCCCCTCCCGCGGCCGGGAACACGACCCGGAACGCGATGCGCAGCACGACGACGACCGTGGCGACGACGAGGTAGAGCCCGAACCCGGCGCCCGTGGCTGATCGCGGCCACGACACGACGACGACGCAGGTCACGGCGACGAGGAGCAGGAGCACGAGGACGTTGGTCGTCGACGACGCTGCCACGGCGAGCGCGGCGGCCCACAGCCACCACGCTCCGGGGTGCACGGTCATCGTCGGGCCGCACGGACGACGGCGACGGCGGCCAGCGCCACGAGCAGTGCGACAGCGACGAGCGGGACGGCACCCGGCCGACCGCCCTCGGTGACAGCGCTGCCGGCCGCGGGGAGGGCATCGTCCTCCTGGCTCGGCGCTGCCGCTCCGTCCGCCGGGTCGTCGTCCTCGACGGCGAGCTCCGACCAGCCGGTCGGCAGGATGCGCGCCGTGGCTGCCTCTACGGACACCCCCGGCGGCACCGCCTGCGCCTGGCCGACGGTGAATGCGAGGGCCAGTGCGTCACCGGGCGACAGGACGACCTCGGTCACGCCGACCGCCGCGTACGCCCAGCCCTGCGTCGCGCCCGCCGACGCGGTCCACACGGACCAGTAGGCGGCCTGCGAGGGTGTGCGAGCGCACGCTTCCCTCACGACGCCCCCCTCCGGCAGGATGACGTCCTCGTCGCTCGCCGGACGGCCGGCGACGCGGCAGACGAACGCGTCACCCCACTGGGCTGTGCCCGCCACCTCGAGCCCGGCGCGCGCCAGGACGTCGGAGGCCGTGGTGTCGACGTCGACGTCGACGCACGCGAGGACCCCCTGCACCTGCTCGCTCGACGTCTCGGGCACCCGGGCGCCACCGAGCGTGGTGAAGTCGGCTACCACCGCGATGCCATCGCACGGCGTGCCTCCGGCCTCGGCCGACCACAGGGGCGTCGGCGAGGCGACCGGTCGGGCGCTGGCCGGCGCGCCGGCCACGACCGGCACGCTGAGCACCGAGATCCCGATCGCCGCGAGCATGCGCGGACCGCGCCTCATGTCACTCCCGGGCGCCGAGAACCTGGGCCAGCCCTGACCCGGACAACGCGAGGGTCGCCTGCGCGGTCGCGCGCAGGTCACCCTCGGGCGCCGTCCCTCCGTCGCCCTGGACGAGCGCGAAGGCTCCGGCGTCGGGTCCCTCGTCGATCGCCTGACCGGCGAGCCAGTCGCGCGCGGGGGCGGCATCCTGTGCCGCGTCCGCCAGGGCGGAGACGGCGACCGCCGTCGTGTTGACACTCGGCTCGGCGCCTCCCGCAGCAGCCCATGATGCTCCGCCGTCACTGTGCTCCTGGAGCCAGGACACGGCGCCGTCGACCGCCGCGTCGTTCCCACCCGCGGCCGTGAGCGCGGACACGGCGAAGGCCGTCGCGTCGACGTCCGGCTCGCACGCGGCGGTCGGCTCGTCGGCGAGCTGCGCGGGGAACGCGCCGTCGTCGCACTGCTGCGCCGTCAGGTACTGCACGGCCGCCGGGGAGGCCTCGCCGACCGTGGCCAGGGCGAGCACCGCCCACGACTGGGACACCGTCTGCGAGTAGTCAGCGTCACCGAGATCGGTGAACCGCCCCGAGGGCGACTCGCGCGCCGCGAGCTCCGCAACGAGGTCCCGGCCGTCGAGCGCACGCGGGTCCTGGCCCACCGCGTCGAGGACGGCGACGAGCTTTGCCGCTGACCCGGCATAGAGGGCCGTATGTCCGTCGCCCACGTACGCGGCAGCCGAGGCAGGGTCGGTGAGCGTCTCCGCCACGCTCCCCGCTGCTCCCGGCTCGCCCGCGGCGAGCAGTGCGAGGACGGCGTCAGCGCGGAGCCCGTGGTCGGTGAACACCGTGCCCTCGAGCTCGAGGTCGAACGCGTCAGCCTCCGCCGCGGCAGACGTCAGCCACTCCGCGGACGCCGATGCGGCGGCGGGCTGCCCTCCACCCGGCGCAGGACTCGTCGTGCTGCCACCGGAACCCTGCGCGTCAGCCGCCCGCTCGGAGCACCCCGCCAGGCACATGCTGACCCCGACGAGGCCGGCGAGAGAGACGGAGACGAGACGCGGGCGACGAAGGGTGATCACGTCCCAGAGTCTAGGTTCCGGGCCCCGACCCGAGGGCGGCGTCTCATGCTCAGAGCTCGATGGAGTACATGCGTGAACCGCTCGTCCGCTCGAACCCGAGACCGGCATAGAGCCCGTAGGCACCGGACGGGCTGTCTGCGTCGACGTCGAGCTCCGCGAACTCGACCCCCTCAGCGGCGTATGTCCGCATCGCGTGAGTGAGGAGCGCCACGGCGATCTTGCGGCCGCGGTACGCCCGGCGTACGCCCAACGCCTCGATGTACCCGCTCGAGTGCCCCATGACGGGCCAGTCCTGCTCGTACCGCCCGGACATGAGGTAGCCCGCCACGAACGGCTTGCGGTCGTCGGGCACCGTCTCGTCGAGCATGACGAAGCTCCACGCCGGGGCGAACATGCTCCTGCCCTGCGTCCAGGACTCCGCGGTCGCAGGCTCGCTCCCCCAGTGGTCGCGGAACGCGTCGTTGTGCGCCAGACGCGCACCCTCGTCGAGCGAGTCCTCCCAGGCGGCGATGCGGAGTCCTGGTGCGACGGGCACGTCGCGCAACGGCGTCGCGAGGTCTCGGCGCAGGTTCGAGTAGAACCGCTGCGCGCGATAGCCGGCTGCCTCGAACAGTCGCCACTGGTCGGGCGCGGAGTCGTCGAGGAACGCGGCGATCCGCCCCGGCGTCCCGCTCCCCAGCTCCGCGAGCTTCGCGTGCGCGCGCGCGGTCATCCAGGCGAGGACCTCCCGGCCCACGCCGGCCCCACGGACGCCGGGGTGCACGCCCCCCATGAGGAATGCCCGACGCACGCTCTCGTCACCGGGCGGGCATTCGACGCTGCCGTACGCCCGGAAGACGCCGCGCTCGTCGATCCCGACGAGGGTGTCCTGCGCCGGGTCCTTCCAGCTGCCCGCGAACAGGTCCGCGATCTCGTCGAGCGCGGTGCGGTAGGGCGGCGCGTCGGCTTCCTCGATCGCGGAGACGAGCCCGAACAGGTCAGGCACGTCCTGCGGCGTCATGGCCCGCCACAGCAGCCCCAGGTCGGCGCTCACGGGCGCGGTGGCCCCGGAGGCAGGCTCGGCGATTCCTCCACCGCTGGCGTCCGGGGTCTGCTCCATAGACCAAGACTAGGGGCGGCATGGCTGCAGGGGAACGCTCTGCGGCGCCCGAGGAGCGCACCAGCGAAGGTCGGCCAGGAGACCGCGCGCGTCACGCGTCGATTCGCGCCCGGTCGAGGGCGTTCGCACCAGCGATGATGAAGTCCTTGCGAGGAGCGACATCCGAGCCCATGAGGAGCTCGAAGACACGCTCGGCAGCCTCCGCATGGTCGGCCGTCACCCGTCGCAGCGTCCGGTGACGCGGGTCCATGGTGGTCTCGGCCAGCTGGTCCGCGTCCATCTCCCCGAGGCCCTTGTACCGCTGGATGTCCTCCTTGTACCGCTTGTTGGCCTTGTCGAGCTTCTTCAGCGTGGCAGCGAGCTCCGCCTCGGAGTACGTGTAGATGTACTCGTTCTTGCGCGAGCCCGCACCGATCACCTCGATCCGGTGCAGCGGCGGGACGGCCGCGTACACCCGGCCGGCATCGACGAGCGGCCGCATGTACCGGAAGAACAGCGTGAGGAGCAGGGTGCGGATGTGGGCGCCGTCGACGTCGGCGTCGGTCATGAGGACGATCTTGCCGTAGCGGGCGGCCTCCAGGTCGAAGGACCTCCCCGAGCCTGCACCGAGCACCTGGATGATCGCTGCGCACTCAGCGTTGCGGAGCATGTCGCTCACAGACGCCTTCTGCACGTTGAGGATCTTCCCGCGGATGGGCAGGAGCGCCTGGAAGTCCGAGCTCCGCGCGAGCTTCGCGGTCCCCAGAGCACTGTCGCCCTCGACGATGAACAGCTCGCTGCGGTCCACGTCGTCGCTGCGGCAGTCGGCGAGCTTGGTCGGCAGGGACGAGGTCTCGAGCGCGTTCTTGCGACGCGAGATCTCCTTCTGCTTGCGCGCGGACAGGCGCGCGCGCATCTCCGCGACGATCTTGTCGAGCAGGAGTGCAGCCTGCGTCTTGTCGTCGCGCTTCGGGGAGGAGAACAGCGCGTTGATCTCCTGCTCGACGACGCGGGACACGATGGCGCGGACCGGAGCGGTCCCCAGGACCTCCTTCGTCTGCCCCTCGAACTGGGGCTCCGCGAGCCGCACCGTGAGGACCGCCGTGAGACCGGCGAGGACGTCGTCCTTCTCGATCCGCTCGCTCGAGTCCTTGAGGGACACCTTGAGCTTGCGTGCGTTCGCCTCGACCGCCTTGCGCATGACCTTGAGCAGGCCCGCCTCGAAGCCCGCGAGGTGCGCGCCACCCTTGGGCGTGGCGATGATGTTGACGAACGTGCGGACCTCGGTCTCGTACCCGGTGCCCCACCGCATGGCGAGGTCCACCTCGCAGTCACGCACGACCTCCTGCGGGGTGAGGTGGCCCCGCTCGTCGAAGACCGGCACGGTCTCCTTGAACGTTCCGGTGCCGGTGAGGTGCCACGTCGCCGTCACCGGGGCGTCGGGAGCGAGGAACTCGACGAAGTCGACGGTCCCGCCGTGGTGCACGAACGTCTCCTCGTGCGGCCCGTTCTCGCCCGGCGTGCCGGGCAGCCCACGCTCGTCCCGGATGGTGACCTGGAGCCCGGGTACGAGGAAGGTCGTCTGCCGGACCCGTGTGACGAGCTCGTCGTAGGAGAAGACGGCGGTGGTGGGAAAGACCTGGCGGTCCGCCCAGTACCGCACGCGTGTACCGGTCTGCCCCCGCTTGACCTTGCCGACGATCTCCAGCTCTGACGTCTCGACGAACGGCGTGAACGGCGAGTCCGGGCCGAGGCCCGCGGAGTCGTCGAAGCGGCCGGGCTCACCGCGTCGGAAGGTCATGCGGTGCACCTTGCCGCCGCGGTCGACCTCGACGTCGAGCCGGGACGACAGGGCGTTGACGACGGAGGCGCCCACCCCGTGGAGACCACCCGAGGCCGTGTAGGAGCCGCCACCGAACTTCCCGCCGGCGTGGAGCTTGGTGTACACGACCTCGACGCCGCTGAGACCGGTCTTGGGCTCGACGTCGACGGGGATCCCTCGCCCGTCGTCGCTCACCGACACGGACGAGTCGGCGTGGAGCGTGATCCCGATGCGAGAACCGTGGCCCCCGAGCGCCTCGTCGACCGAGTTGTCGATGATCTCCCACAGACAGTGCATGAGACCGCGCGAGTCCGTGGACCCGATGTACATGCCGGGGCGCTTGCGGACGGCTTCCAGCCCCTCGAGGACGGAGAGGTGCCGTGCGGTGTAGCTCGATTCTGCGGATGCTGTCGTCACGATGGTCGAGCCTAACGGGTGCCACCCACACGGCGGTGGGAGCGCGCACAGGTCCCCGGACTACGCGGGGAGCGAACCACCCGCTTCTCATGGCCGGAAACAGGCCGGAGGGTGGTTTGATTGTCAGGTGACTACGACAACGACTGAAACCCTGACCGTGGCCGACCGCTGCGACCGCTGCGGTGCTCAGGCCTACGTTCGTGTGCTGCTCCCGTCCGGCGAGCTCCTGTTCTGTGCGCACCACGCGCGCGCGCACTCAGACGCTTTCACGGGAATCGCGACACACATCCAGGACGAGACCGACCGGCTCCTCGAGGAGCACGGCGCGCGGAGCTGACGCAGCTCCGACTCGTCCCACCGACGACACCTCGTCCTCACCGGACGACACCCGACACGACGAAGGAGCCCGGCCCCCTGCGGGGGGCCGGGCTCCTCTGTCGTCGTCGCTCGACGATGTCCACCTGGTCCGCGTGGTCCACCTGGTCCGGGAGGTCCACCTGGTCCGCGAGCGCCGAAGCCTGCAGCGCACACCGTGCGCTGCAGGCTGTCGGCCGTCAGTCGAGGTAGTCGCGCAGCACCTGGGACCGGCTCGGGTGACGCAGCTTCGACATCGTCTTGCTCTCGATCTGCCGGATGCGCTCACGGGTCACCCCGTAGACCTTGCCGATCTCGTCGAGCGTCTTCGGCTGGCCGTCGGTCAGCCCGAAGCGCATCGAGACCACGCCAGCCTCACGCTCCGACAACGTGTCGAGCACCTGGTGCAGCTGCTCCTGCAGCAGGGTGAAGCTCACCGCGTCCGCGGGGACCACGGCCTCGGAGTCCTCGATGAGGTCACCGAACTCGCTGTCGCCGTCCTCGCCGAGCGGGGTGTGCAGGGAGATCGGCTCGCGGCCGTACTTCTGCACCTCGACGACCTTCTCGGGCGTCATGTCGAGCTCCTTGGCGAGCTCCTCGGGCGTGGGTTCGCGTCCGAGGTCCTGGAGCATCTGCCGCTGCACACGGGCGAGCTTGTTGATGACCTCCACCATGTGCACCGGGATACGGATGGTGCGGGCCTGGTCGGCCATCGCACGCGTGATGGCCTGACGGATCCACCACGTCGCGTAGGTCGAGAACTTGTAGCCCTTGGTGTAGTCGAACTTCTCGACCGCACGGATGAGGCCGAGGTTCCCCTCCTGGATGAGGTCGAGGAAGAGCATGCCGCGTCCCGTGTACCGCTTGGCCAGGGACACGACGAGACGCAGGTTCGCTTCGAGCAGGTGGTTCTTGGCGCGGCGACCGTCGCCCGCGATCCACTCGAGCTCGCGGCGGGCCTTCGCCTCGAACTTCGTGCCCGACGCCAGGCGCTCCTCGGCGAACAGGCCGGCCTCGATCCGCTTCGCGAGCTCGACCTCCTGCTCGGCGTTGAGGAGCGCGACCTTGCCGATCTGCTTGAGGTAGTCCTTGACGGGGTCGGCGGTCGCGCCGGCGGTGACGACCTGCTGGGCGGGTGCGTCGTCGTCGTCCGCGTCGGAGTAGACGTATCCGCGGGACTCGTCGCCCTCCTCGGCGGCCTTCTTGGCACCAGCGACCTCGGGGTCGACCTCTTCGACGTCCGCAACCTCGACGCCGTCCGAGTCGTGGGCGCCGTCGTCAGCGGCCTTGCGGCGACCGCGCTTGACGGGAGCTGCCTTCGCAGCAGCGGTCTTCGGGGCAGCGGCCTTGCGAGGCGCACGCTTCGGGGCGGCAGGCGCCTCGACGGCGCCCTCGGCGACCACATCCACCGTGTCGGGCGCGCCGTCCACGATCGTGGTGCCGGCGGCGGCCTCGGCCGCTGCCTTCTTCGCGGCGGCTGTCACGCGCGGCTTCACTGCGCGCGCCGTCGTGCTGGTGGCACGGGGTGCGGCGGCGGCGGCGACCTTCGTCGCGGCGACGGTGGGGAGATCGACCTCGACGCCAGCGGCAGCGAGCGCTCGGTAGACGACCTTGAGGCGACGAGCGTCTGCCACCGACGCGGACTCGCACGCCTCGCGGAAGCTCTCCGCGTCGATGCGGCCGTGCGTCGCTCCGCGACGGATGAGTTCTTGCATAGCGGGGTGCTCGAATTCGCGCGGAAGTGCGGGATTCGCAGAAATGGGCGCCACGAACGACCTTTCGGCATCTCAGGTAGGCGGATCCGGCTCGCTCGGCGAGTGTCCCGGAGCAGCCGTGAACCATCATTGTACTTTGCTCGCGCCGAGCCACCTACCCTGGGGGGTGGTCAGAAGGGCCTCGAGGGGACCTTCGGGGTGACGTCGCGCGAGGATCATCGCGGGGACCGCGCTGATCTCCGACAACCGACCGGTGCCGGTGCCATACGTCCACAACGCCGCGGTGGGGAAGAAGATTCCCGGTGCTTCGGCAGGCGTGCGTCAGGCAGAGACAGGACGCTGCGGCTTGACCGCGAGGACCGGGCACGGGCTCTCGAGAAGGATCCGTTGGGCGTTCGAGCCGAGGATGAGCTTGCCCACCGGGCTCCGGCGACGCAGGCCGATGACGATGACGTCAGCGGCGACGTCCTCGGCCACGGCGATGAGGTCGTCGGAGACGTCGTGCCGCTCGTCGAGGACCCGGATGTCCAGCGCGACCCCGTGCGCCGCAGCCGACGACTGGAGCTCGGCGAACTCGGCCGCGCGTTGCTCGAGGACCTCAGCGGCCGGCGGACGAGGCTTCTCGCTGACGACCACGACGAGGTCCGTCTCCCTGCGTGCCGCCTCGGTCACCGCCGCGCTGAGGCCTTCTCGCCCTTCAGCAGTGGCCAGGTACCCGACGACGACGGTCATCACAATCCTCCGAGATTCACGGTGCGCGCGCCCGACCGGGCGCACTCTGAACCTACCCGACCTCGGCGCGCGCGTCAGTCCGGCTGCGCCGCCGCGAGCCGGCTGGCCGCGACCCATCCCGGAGCCATCCCTGAGTCGAGGGCCTGACCGACCAGGCGCGCGAGCCGGTACACGCTGTCGTCCCTCGTCGCGAGCTCGAGGAGGACCGCGGCGCGAGCACCGCTCCCACCCCACCAGGCGAGGAGCGCGAGAAGGGTGAGTGCGGGGGCCTGCCCGGTCGCCGGTCCGTGGCCGACGACGTGCTCGAGCACGACCCGCGCGGCCGTGCTCGTCGCCGTGTCCGGACGGACACCCTCCCGAGGGTCCACGATCGCGGCGATGGCACGCCCGACCTCGCTGTCGGTGGTGGCGTCAGGCTCATCCGCAAGCATCCGCTCGGCCAGGTCCCCCGTCCCGCGGACGAGCGTGACGAGGACGGCGTCGCGGACGGTGATGTCGTCCAGTCCCGGGAGGATCACCCCGAGCAGCGACGGTGACGGGACCGCACCCGGGTCGTGCGCTGCCGCCGTCGTCGCTGTCCGCCAGGCCAGGAGGACCTCCCGTCGCCACCGCGCGATGTCCGCAGCGCACGTCGCGGCACGGCGCCGGGCGCGCACCCGGTCAGAAGCCGCAGCCGTCCGACCGCGTTCCTCGTCACCCGCGACCGAGATGCAGGCGAGCTCCTCACGCTCGTCGGCGACCGTCGCCCCCTCGACCACCATCCTCGCGGCGACGGTCGTCTGCTCAAGGTCGGACAACGGCCTGCCGCCCGGGGGGCAGCAGCCGTGATCGCGGCAGTCGGGCGCGAAGTACCCGACGGACGTGACGATCCAGACGTCCACGGGATCGATGAACGGGGCCGCGGCCTCTCGGACGAGGTCGACGGCCGGCAGCGCAGGGTCCCGGCGTCCGTCCGTCGTCGCGGTTCCCGCGGGGCACCCGTCCGAGTAGACGACGAGGACAGCGCTGCGCCCACCGTCGGCGACGACGTGCGACACGAGGGTCTGGGCCAGCATCGCTCCGGACGGCCGTCCGCCTGCAGGCGCGGCTGGGGCGAGGTCGGCGAGGTCGACGCGCGCCACGAGCCCGACCCGTTGGCGTGGCTCGCGCAGGCTCACGACGACGAGGCTCTCGCGTGGCCGGAAGCCGAGCTGGTACGGGATGAGGGCGAGCAGCTCCTGGGGTTCGCGAACCCGGGTCGTGTGTCTCATCCCCGCACCCTGCCGGGACTGCCCGACCAGATCCGCCCAGCGATCACCGGTTGGGGACGACCGACCGCGAGCGGATGCTGTGGGTGAGGTCTTTGCGGCCGCGCCGATGCGGACGGCCGCACCCCGGACGCCTAGGCTCGTCGCATGCCCGCCTCCTCCCCCGCCCTCGTCGACCTCGACGACGTCCGCACCCGTGTCGAAGACGCGCTCGACCGGGTCCTCGAGCGCGAAGCCGCCGTGCTCTCCGGGATCAGCAGCGACGCGGCCCCGCTCGTCGATGCGTGGCGCGGCATGCTGCGCGGCGGAAAACGCCTGCGGGCTGCGTTCTGCTACTGGTCGTGGCGCGCTCATCTCGGGTCAGCAGCCGCGGTGCCCGCCGGGAGCGTCATCGGCGTGGGAGCAGCTCTCGAGCTGTTCCAGGCAGCGGCCCTCTTCCACGACGACGTCATGGACAAGTCCGATACCCGCCGCGGCGTGCCGACCGCGCACCGGGCGTTCGCCGACCGGCACCGCCGGTCGGGGTGGACGGGCGACGACGAACAGTTCGGCGTCTCGAGCGCGATCCTGCTCGGGGACCTCAGCCTCGTGGCGAGCGAGGAGGAGTTCGTCCGCGCGCTGGACGGTGAGGCGCGACCGCTCGTCGGTCGCGCCCGTCGTGTCTTCACGCAGATGCGGACGGAGGTCACCGTCGGGCAGTACCTCGACATGTACGCCCAGGTCCTGCCATGGGGAACCGACCTCGAGGCGGACGAGGCGCGAGCCCGGGAGGTCATCCGTTCGAAGTCGGCACGCTACAGCGTGGAGTGCCCCATCCTCCTGGGAGCCGCGCTCGCCGGGGCGAGCGAGGACGCCCTCGCGACATGCTCCGCGTTCGGCCTGCCGCTGGGCGAGGCGTTCCAGCTCCGCGACGACATGCTCGGCGTGTTCGGGGACCCCTCCGTCACCGGAAAACCTGCCGGCGACGATCTGCGGGAGGGCAAGCGCACCGTCCTCATCATCCGGACGATGCGGGCGGTCGACGCATCCACGCGGGACCAGATCGCGGCGCTGCTCGGCCGGCCGGACCTGTCCGAGGACGAGATCCGGGTGCTGCAGGGCGTGATCCGGGCATCGGGCGCGGTCGAGCAGGTCGAGGACCTCATCGCCGACCTCTCGACGAGAGCGCTCCAGGCGCTCGGCTCCGCCCCGCTCGAGCCGGACGCGGGCGACGTGCTGCACCGGCTCGCACGGTCGGCGGTCGAGCGCAGCGCCTGACCGGGACCCGGGCGCGGGTCAGGCGCAGGACCTCAGGCGAGACCCTGCGCTGCGCGGCGCACCGGGCTCTTGCGCCCCTCGAGCAGGGCGTCGATCGGTCGACCGCCCACCGAGGGCTCTGGCGTGAAGAGCCACTCGATGATCTCTGGATCGCTGAGACCGGCGTCTCCGAGAACGAGGATCGTGCCGCGCAGCGACGGGAGGATGATCACCTGCTCGCTCTCACCGTCGGTGGTGCGCACCGGCTTGACGTTCGCCGGGTTGGCCAGATGGATCGGCACGAGGAACGCCGCGGGTACGGAGAAGATCTGGCGCTCGCCCCTCTTCATGCCGACGATGCGACGGTCGCGCAGAGCACTGCGCACAGAGCTCACCGACGTCCCGAGCAGCTCGGCCATCGCCGGGAAGCTCAACCACTCCCCGACGAGCGCCTCGATCGACGCGGTCGGATCGGTCGGGTCGGCGGGGACGGCAGCGGCATCGCGTTCTGAGGAAGTCACGGACCAAGCCTACGGTCTCGCCCGAGCACGATCGCGTCCCCGATCGACGCTGTGCCGCACGTCGCTGCGGGGGGTCGACTTCCCACGGTCTCCGATCTCCTTTACGGTCAAGTGGTACGAGGCCGCGCCGATGACGCCGCGCAGTGGCCGAGCTAGACGCACCGTGGGGCGCTGGGAGAGCGGCACCCCCGCAAAGGAGAGACGATGCCTGCAGCGCCCACTGAGCCCCCGACCACGCGCCCCGCCACGACCGATGCAGCGGAACCGGTGGACCTCCCCAGCTCCTCGCTCCCCCGGACCCTCGGCCGGTACGCGGTCCGGTACGGGACAACCACGCTTGCGCTCGCCGCAGCATCCATCGCCGTCAGCGCGTCGTCCGCTGCCGCGGACGAGTCCTACACGGTCCGCGCCGGAGACACGGTGAGTGACATCGCGCTGCGCACGGGGGTGCCCGCAGAGTCGATCCGGGCGGTCAACTCGCTCGACTCGCAGTACCGCATCCGTGCCGGGCAGCAGCTCGCGATCCCCTCGGGTGCGGGCTCCTCCGCCCCGACGACGGGTGCGACGTCAGGCCAGCCGAGCGCGACGAAGCACGTCGTCGTCGCCGGTGACTCCGTCTCCGCCCTGGCCGCTCGGCACGGCACCACCACCGCGCAGATCGTTGCCGCCAACGGTCTCGGAGCCGACGCGATGATCCGCATCGGCCAGACCTTGGCCATTCCTTCCGGCACAGCGGGAGCGGTCCAGACGTCGTCCCCGTCGAAGGCGCTCGTGGGGGACACGTTTGCCGGGCGGACCTACGCCTCCGACGTGGTGTCGGCCGCGAACCAGAACAAGGCGACCCTCCTCGCCATGGACGTGCCGACGAAGGACGAGATCCGCACGATGGTCCGCGAGACGGCGCGGGCGCACGGGGTCGATCCCTCCCTCGCGCTCGCTGTCGCGCTCCAGGAGTCCGGGTTCGACCAGCGGGCGGTGTCCCCCGCCAACGCGATCGGCGCGATGCAGGTGATCCCCTCGTCCGGGGACTGGGCGTCAGAGCTGACCGGCCAGGACCTCAACCTCCTCGAGGCGCGAGACAACGTCACGGCCGGGGTGGCGATCCTCGCCCGCCTCCTCGAGACGAGTCCGTCCCTGGAGACGGCGATCGCCGGGTACTACCAGGGTCAGACCTCCGTGCGGAACAACGGCATGTTCGACGACACGCGTCGCTACGTCGCCAACGTGCAGACCCTCGCCGCCCAGCAGTGAGGACCGCGGGCGCGAGGTCCCCGCACCTTCGCCACGCGTCGCAGCCCCCGACATCCCGCGCTGACGGCCACCGACCGCCTAAGATCGTCGAGTGGCCACCATCCTGACGGACTCCCTCGTCGGCCAGCTCGTCGACGGCCGGTACAAGGTCGACCGCAGGATCGCGCGCGGGGGCATGGCCACCGTCTACCTCGCGACCGACCGACGCCTCGACCGCGAGGTCGCGCTCAAGGTCATGCACCCGCACCTCGCAGACGGCGCCACCGGCGGGGACTTCGTGTCGCGCTTCCGCCGCGAGGCCCGTGCCGCCGCGCGCCTCACGCACCCCGGTCTCGTCGCGGTCTACGACCAGGGGCTCGACGGCGAGACGAGCTACCTCACGATGGAGTACGTCGACGGCACGAACCTGCGCCGGCGGCTGCACCAGGACGGTCCGCTCGCCGTGGGCACGGCGCTCGCCATCATCGACGACGTCCTCGACGCGCTCGCCGCGGCACACCGCCAGGGGCTCGTGCACCGTGACATCAAGCCCGAGAACGTCCTGCTCGCCACGGACGGCCGGGTCAAGGTCGCCGACTTCGGTCTGGCCAGGGCCGTCACCGAGGTGACGTCGACGACGACGGGGACCATCCTCGGCACGGTGGCGTACCTCGGTCCCGAGCTCATCGCCACCGGCGCGTGCGACACGCGGACCGACATCTACGCCGTCGGCATCATGCTCTACGAGATGCTCACGGGACGGCAGCCCTTCGTCGGTGAGACACCGATCCAGGTGGCGTTCCAGCACGTCAACAACGACGTTCCGCTCCCGTCCGAGCTCGTCTCCTGGCTGCCCCGCGAGCTCGACGAGCTCGTGTGCGCCATGGCCTCGCGGGACCCGCAGAACCGGCCGACCGACGCACCGGCGGCGCTCGAGCGCCTCCGGAGCGCGCGCGTCGCGCTGCCCCCTGAGCTCGCCGCACGCAGGGCGGACCCGCCCCCTCCCCTCGTCTCCCTCGCCGAGGGCACCCCCGTCGAGGACGACGACGACCCTGCCGGCGCCACGACCGACGCGGTCGCCCACGACACCGACGGGGTGGGCGACACCCCGGACCGGCACGGTCCGACGGCGACCGGGCAGGCGCCCGGGGCGAGCGGTGCATCCGTGAAGACCGCCTCGGCCGTCCCGCATGCTGCTGCTGACCGCGACACCCCGGACGAGGATGGCTCGGGCACCGATCACCCACCCGAGCCGTCGCACCCGACCGAGCTGCTCGTCCAGGGGTCGAGCGGGTCCACGATCGCGCTGCCCGTCGGGAGCGCTCGCACGTTCAACCAGACGGTCACCGTCTCGGACCGCGGGGGTCCTGCGGCGGCCGATCGCGTGCGCCGTCGCCGGCGCACGGTCCTGTGGTCGCTCGTGACGCTCCTCGTCCTCGCTGGGCTCGGCGGAGCTGGAGCGTGGTGGTTCCTCGTCGGACCCGGCGCTTACACCACCGTCCCGGAAGGGCTGTCTGGGACGACCCTCGAGGAGGCGACCGCCGTCGTCGAGGCAGCGGAGCTCGAGGTCCGCACGGCAGAGGCGTTCAGCGACTCTGTCGCGGCGGGGACCGTCATCGACGCGGATCCGCGCAGTGGCGAACGCATCCTGCGCGACGGGGCGGTCGAGCTCACGGTCTCGCTGGGGATCCAGCATTTCACCGTGCCGGCGGACCTCGTCGGAGCCAACGTGTCCGACGTCGTGGCAGCGCTCGAAGGTGCGGGCTTCACGGCCGTCACCCAGGAGCGTGTGTGGGACACGGCGACCGCCGCCGACGTCGTCATGAGCATCTCCGTCGACGAGGGGCAGCTCCTGCCGCACAGCACGCCCATCACGGTCGTGGCCTCGAAAGGCCCCGAGCCCGTGACCGTGCCCCAGGTGGAGCTGCTCGACCTCGACAGCGCGACGGAACAGCTCAGCCCCTGGGACCTCACCCCCGTCGCGACCGAGGAGTACAGCGACACCGTCGCTGAGGGCAAGATCATCTCGCAGAGCCCCGAAGAGGGCAGCGGCGCCTTCCGCGGCGACACCGTGGACGTCGTCGTGTCCCTGGGGAAGCCCTTCGTCACCGTGCCCGACGTCGTGGCCACACCGCACGCCGAGGCGGCGCAGATCCTCGAGGACGCGGGCTTCGAGGTGAAGGTGACGTACTGGTTGGGCGTCTTCGGCAACGAGGTCCGGTCCCAGAGCGCCGCCCCGGGCAGCCAGCTGCGCAAGGGCAGCACCATCGAGCTCTTCCTCTGACGCTCGCGGGCGGGCGGGTGCCACGCCGCGTGCCGCTCGGAGACGACAGCAGGCTCTCACCCCTGGGGTGAGAGCCTGCTGTCGCTCCGCTGAGCTGGTGCCTCAACGGCCCTGGAGCATCTCCGCGACCTGGAAGGCCATCTCGAGCGACTGCTGGTGGTTGAGGCGCGGGTCGACGAGCGTCTCGTAGCGCAGCGCCAGCCCCGCGTCGTCGATCTCCTCGCTCCCACCGAGCACCTCGGTGACGTCGTCACCCGTGAGCTCGACGTGCAGACCACCCGGGACGGTGCCGAGGCTCCGGTGCACCTCGAAGAAGCCCCGGACCTCGTCGAGGACGTCTTCGAGCCGTCGTGTCTTGTACCCGCTGTCCGAGGTGATCGTGTTGCCGTGCATCGGGTCGGTCACCCAGGTCACGGGTCCTCCGACCGCCGCGACCTTCTCGACGAGCGGGGGCAGTGCCTCGCGGATCTTGCCCGCACCCATGCGGGTGATGAACGTCAGCCGGCCGGGGATCCCCTCCGGGTTGAGCTTCTCCTGGAGGGCGAGGGCGTCGTCGGCCGACGTCGTCGGGCCGAGCTTCACCCCGATCGGGTTGGAGATCCTCGAGAGGAAGTCCACGTGCGCCCCGTCGAGCTGCCTCGTCCGCTCTCCGATCCACAGGAAGTGTCCGGACGCGTCGTACGGTGCGCCGGACCGCGACGAGACTCGGGTCATCGCGCGCTCGTAGTCGAGCAGCAGGGCCTCGTGACTCACGTAGAACTCGACGCTGCGGAGCGCGTCGAAGTCCGCGCCGCACGCCGCCATGAACCGCACAGCACGGTCGATCTCCGTCGCGGTGCGCTCGTACCGTGCGTACGCGGGGTTCGTCATGAACCCGCGGTTCCACTCGTGGACCTGCCGCAGGTCGGCGAACCCACCCGTGGTCAGGGCACGGACGATGTTGAGCGTCGCCGCGGAGATCGTGTACCCCCGGAGCAGACGCTCCGGGTCCGGGACCCGCGCCTCAGGAGTGAAGGCGTGCCCGTTGACCATGTCACCGCGGTAGGCGGGAAGCGTGACACCGTCGCGCGTCTCGTCGTTGGAGCTGCGCGGCTTCGCGTACTGCCCGGCCATCCGGCCCATCTTCACGACAGGCATGCTCGCGCCGTGGGTGAGCACCACGGCCATCTGGAGGATGGTGCGCACCTTGTTGCGGATCCGGTCGGCGTTCGCCTCGGCGAACGTCTCGGCGCAGTCACCCCCCTGGAGGAGGAAGGCCTCACCACGGCCCGCAGCGGCGAGCCGGCCGGTGAGCGTCTCCAGCTGGGAAGGCACGACGAGCGGCGGCACCTCCGCGAGGCGCTCGCTCACCGACCGGAGATGCTCAGGGTCCGGCCAGACGGGCTGCTGCCCGGCGACGAGCGTGCGGAAGTGGTCGAGTCCGGCGGCGACCTCTGGGTCTACGGCGACACCGGGAGCGATGCTCATGAGCCCGCAGGCACCAGCTGCTGTCCGATCTCACCGAGAAGGTCGCCGAACCACGGCTGCGACACGTCGAACGCCTTGCCGCCCGCGATCCGCGGGAACGCGATCGCCTTGAGGCGGTCGCCGTCCTCCTCGTCGTGGCCGACGACGCCCGACTCTCCACGGAACGCACTCTCGACGGCGAAGTCGGTCATCGACTTGATGAGACGCAGGTCCTCGGCGTTCGCAGCCGCGGCACGGGAGTAGTAGCCCGACTTCTGCACCATGGTCTTCTCGGCACCGAGGAGCTCGGCGAACTGCTTCGCGAACCACGCGCCGGGGTTGATCGTGTCGAGCTTGACGTGACCGAACGGGTCGCGGCCGACCGTCTCGCCAGCGGCCTCGAGCTGCGCCACGATCTCGTGCATCCCGGCCCCCTCGGACAGGAAGATGTTGACGTTCCCGACCTCGTCCATGACGGTCCGCAGGCGCGCGGCCTCCGCCTCGATGTCGAGCTTGAGCTCGGGCACGAAGACGGCGTGGATGTCCCAGCGCTCACGCGAGAGCCCGATGCCGGGCACCCACTCCTGGGTGTCGAGCCACTTGCGGTACTCGACGGCCGAGGCGGCGGTCAGCCAGCCGCAGTGACGTCCCATGACCTCGTGGACGATGAGCATGCGCGGGCCGGAACGGTGCTCGCCGATGATGTTCGCGGCGAAGCCCGCGGCCTCCTCTGCGGCGGTCCACGCGCCGAGCGACTGCTTGATCGGGATGACGTCGTTGTCGATCGTCTTCGGCAGACCGACGACCGTGAGGTGGTAGCCGTTCTCCTCGAGGTAGGCGGCGAGGTCGGCTGCCGTCGTGTTCGTGTCGTCGCCACCGATGGTGTGCAGGACGTCCACGCCGTCGGCCTTGAGCTGCTCCGCGGCGACGGTGAGGGGGTTCTCCCCCTCCTTGACGAGGCCGCGCTTGACGCAGTCCGCCGCGTTGGTGAGCTTCACCCGGCTGTTGCCGATCGGAGATCCTCCGAACCGGTGGAGGATCCCGGCGCGCTGACGGACCTCGTCGTCGACGACGATCTTGTTGCCCGTGAGCAGACCGTGGTAGCCGTGCTGGTAGGCGATGATCTCGACCTCGGGGGCGAGCTCCGTGTACCGCTCGATGAGTCCACCGACAGCGGAGGACAGGCAGGGCGCGAAGCCTCCGGCAGTGAGCAGCGCGACGCGACGGACCGTCATGGGGTCAACCTCTCATTGGGCCCGGCCGCGCGGCAGGCGCGGCGGCGGGGCGGGTTCGTTCGATGTTGCGGACCGTCGCTCAGTCTACCGAGGCGACGGGAGGCTCCTGGGGTGGTTCCGGAACCTGGACGTCGGGCGCGGGGCGCCCGCCGGGAGCGATGGGGGCGCCCGCCGCGGTGGCGGCGGGACGCACGCCGGCCGCCAGGCGCGCCTTCTGCGTGGCGGCGTAGATGTCCACGTACTCCTGGCCGGACAGGCTCATGAGCGCGTACATGATCTCGTCGGTGACGGACCGCAGGATGAAGCGGTCCGTCTCCATCCCGCGGTACCGGCTGAAGTCGAGCGGCTCACCGACGACGATGCCGATACGCATGGGCTTCGGGATCCGTCGGCCGATCGGCTGCGCCTTGTCGGTACCGATCATCACGACGGGCACCACGGGGGCGCCGGACTCGAGCGCGAGCCGGGCGACGCCCGTCTTCCCGCGGTAGAGGCGTCCGTCAGGGCTGCGCGTCCCCTCGGGGTAGATCCCGAACAGGCCACCGTCGTTGAGGCGTTTGAGCCCGGTGCGCAACGCGGCCTCGCTGGCCTTGCCGCCCGAGCGATCGACGGGGATCGTGCCGACACCGCGCATGAAGCCCGCGGTCATCCGACCCTTGAGGCCTGTTCCCGTGAAGTACTCGGACTTGCCGATGAACACGATCTCCCGGTCGATGACGAGCGGGAGGATGAAGGAGTCGATCACCGCTAGGTGGTTGCTCGCGACGATGGCAGGCCCGTCACCGGGGATGTTCTCGATACCGCGGATCCACGGGCGGAACATCAGTCGTAGGAAGGGGCCGACCAGGACCCGCTTCATCAGCCAGTAGAACAACCCGCCTCCTCGTGACCGCATCCGCGGGACTCGCGTCCGACTCTAGAGTGATGTACATGCCAGGAACCACTGACACCCCCGACGATCTCCCGGGCGAGCCCGTCGACCCGCGTGAGCGCGGGACGAACGACCCCGACGAGCAGCGCCGTCACGATGCCGCGTGGGCGCAGATCGTCGCCGAACTCTCCGATCTTTCCACGGATCCCTCGTCGCAACGAACGACGGATGTCTCCGGGGAGGAGCCCGGACCCGGCGCGCGGACGGTCGCTGCCCCGGTCGGCCCCGGCGTCACGAACCACGTCGGGACCGGCCCGCGCGACTCTCCCCGGACCCCGGAGGTGGAGGCGCTCGACGATGCCGAGGGCGAGTTCGTGCCGCCCGACCCCGGGTTCACGCTGAGCACGGACAAGCTCCGCAACCTCGGGTGGTCAGCACTCGTCTCAGCGGTGCTGGCGCTCGTCGTCGGCGCGGTCCTGTGGGACACGGCGCCGACGGGGTTCTTCGTCAGCGCGGGTGGCGTGTTCCTCGTCGGCGTCGCGCTGCTGCTCTGGCGGCTCCCGGACGACCGGGAACCGCCGAGCAACCAGGGCGCGGTCGTCTAGGTCAGATCCGCGCGAGGTCCGCTGCTCCGACGATCCCCGCCTCGTTGCCGAGCGCGGCGAGCTCGATGCGCGCCTCCGGGCGGTGGCCACGCGCCGGCAACGCCTCGCCGTACGCCTGGCGTGCCGGGCCCAGGAGCAGGTCGCCGGCCGCACCGACTCCCCCGCCGATGACGATGAGCTCGGGGTCGAGCAGCGCTGCGACGGACGCGGAGCCTGTCCCGATCCACCCGCCGAGGTTCGCGAGGAGGCGGATGGCGAGGGGGTCGCCGGACTGCGCGGCCATGGTGACGAGCGGGCCGGTGATGAGCTCGATGCGCCCCTGGGCGAGGTCGATGAGGCGTGCCGCGTCCTGCGGCCTCGCGGTCGCCGCCGAGCGCGCGTCGCGGACGAGGGCGGAGCCTGAGGCGTACTGCTCCCAGCATCCCTCGTGGCCGCACCCGCAGTAGTGCCCGCTCGGGACCACTCGCATGTGCCCGACCTCTGCCGCGACGCCCCACCGGCCACGCACGAGCTGGTCGTTGACGACGAGCGCGCCGCCGAGGCCGGTCCCCACCGTGAGCATGAGCATGTCGGTCGCGTCCCGCCCGACGCCGAAGCGGAACTCCGCCCACCCGGCCGCGTTCGCGTCGTTCTCGACGACGATCCGCACGTCGTCGCCGATGAGCGCCCGCACCCGCTGACCGATCGGGTAGTCACGCCAGGCGATGTTCGGCGCGAACAGGACGGACGTGCGGTCCGGGCTGACGAACCCGGCGGCCGCGAGCCCGACCGCGCCGACCACGAAGTCCTTGGTGAGCTCGCGATACACCTCCGCGATCGCCCGGTCGATGCTCGACGCGTCGTCCGGCTCCGTGCTCACCCGCGTCTGAGCGAGGATCTGTCCGTCCTCGTCGACCACCCCGGCCGCAATCTTGGTCCCGCCGATGTCGACCCCGATGGCATGCATGCCCGTTCCCTCGCTCACCTCGTAGTGTGCACAGCGCGTGCTGTGACTCCGGATGAATCGTACTGGGCCGGTCATGACCGTTGCACGCCTGCCGAATGGGTAAGGTCTTACCACCCATCGACCAACTGTCACTGGAGCCAGCATGGACGAGTTCCGCACACCTGCCCTCATCGACGTCCCACCGGACAAGAACCTCAACGATCTGTTGGCGGACCGGGTGGCATCGTCGGGTGACGCGACCCTCATGGAGCGCAAGGCCGCGGGTGCCAGCACGTGGACGGCCATCACGGCACGAGAGTTCGACGCCGAGGTCGTCGCCGTCGCGAAGGGGCTCGTGGCAGCGGGCGTCGAGCCGGGCCAGAGCGTGGGGATCATGTCCCGGACCCGCTACGAGTGGTCCCTGCTCGACTGGGCGATCTGGGCCGCTGGCGCCGTGACCGTGCCGCTGTACGAGACATCGAGCGCGGAGCAGATCGAGTGGGTCCTCGTCGACGCGGACGTCCGCCTGCTCGTGGTCGAGACCGACCAGCACCGCGCGACGGTCGAGGAGGCGCGACCGGTCGCGACGTCCTTGTCGACCGTGCACGTGATCGACGAGGGTGGCATCGACGCACTCAAGGCTGCCGGGGCCGCCGTGTCGGACGAGGAGATCGCCCGACGCCGCTCGCACGCCTGCCTTGCCGACGTCGCGACGATCATCTACACCTCGGGCACGACAGGTCGCCCCAAGGGTGCCGAGCTCACGCACGAGAACTTCTACGTGCTCACGGTCAACGCCGCACAGCGGCTGAGCGACGTGCTCCAGTACGGCGCGCGCCGCACGCTGCTCTTCATGCCGCTCGCGCACGTCTTCGCGCGTTTCATCCACGTGCTCGTCGTGCCGGCGGGCTCCGTCATGGGCCACTCGCCAGACACCACGACTCTCCTCGAGGACCTGGGCACGTTCCGCCCGTCCTACATCCTGTCGGTGCCCCGTGTGTTCGAGAAGGTCTACAACAGCTCCGAGCAGAAGGCTGCCGCAGGTGGCAAGGGCAAGATCTTCCACTGGGCGGCGGCGACGGCGATCAGCTACTCGCGCGCCCTCGACACCCCGTCGGGACCGTCGCTGGTGCTCAAGGCCCGTCACGCGGTCGCGGACGCGCTCGTGCTCAAGCGGATCCGCGCCGCGCTCGGCGGACAGGCGCGCTACGCCGTCTCGGGCGGCGCGGCGCTGGGTGAACGGCTCGGGCACTTCTACCGGGGTGTCGGTCTCGTCGTGCTCGAGGGGTACGGCCTCACCGAGACGACGGCGCCGACGAGCGTCAACCTTCCCGAGGGCGGGAAGATCGGCACGGTCGGCCCCCCGCTGCCGGGCAACGCCGTGAAGGTCGACGCCGACGGCGAGATCCTCATCCAGGGACCGCACGTGTTCCGTGGGTACCACAACAACCCCGAGGCCACCGCCGAGGCGTTCGTCGACGGGTGGTTCCGGTCGGGTGACCTGGGAGCCGTCGACGAGCACGGTTACCTGCGGATCACCGGCCGCAAGAAGGAGATCATCGTCACGGCGGGGGGCAAGAACGTTGCGCCGGCCGTGCTCGAGGACCGCCTGCGTGCACATCCCGTGATCAGCCAGGTCGTCGTCGTGGGCGACGGCCAGCCATTCATCGGCGCGCTCGTGACCCTGGACCCCGACGGGCTCCCCGGCTGGCTGGCGACGCACGGCAAGGGCGCTCTGACGATCGAGGAGGCGACCGAGGACACGGACGTGCTCGCGTCGATCGACGCCGCCGTCCAGCGCGCCAACCGTGCGGTCTCGCGCGCTGAGTCCATCCGGAAGTTCTCGGTGCTCACGACCGACTTCACGATCGCCAACGACTACCTGACGCCGTCCCTCAAGGTGAAGCGATCGAAGGTTCTGGTGGACTTCGCCGAGCAGATCTCGACGATCTACGCGGACGTCAAGCACGTCGACTGAGGTCACGGCGGGACCCACCGACACCCGGAAGCGTCCGGGTGTCGGTGGGTCCTCGTACGTTCGGCCCATGCTCGCGCAGCCAACCGACGAGACGCGTCCGCTCCCAGGCCTCCGCCAGGCCGGGAGACGGATCGGCACTCCGACCCCAGACCTCACGTGGGCGCAGCCCGGCGTGCCCGTCCAGCTCACGCTCGACGAGATGGGCACGCCCCTGCGGGACGTCACATTCGTCGTCGTCGACCTCGAGACCACCGGCGGCTCGGCCAAGGATTCAGGGATCACCGAGATCGGAGCCGTGAAGGTCCGCGGTGGTGAGATCCTCGGCGAGTTCCAGACGCTCGTGGACCCCGGGGTCCCCGTCCCGGCCTTCATCGCACGGCTCACCGGGATCACCACGACGATGCTCGTCGGCGCGCCCCGCATCGAAGCCGTGCTGCCCGCATTTCTCGAGTTCGCGCGCGGTGCGGTGCTCGTCGCGCACAACGCACCGTTCGACATGTCGTTCCTGCGCGCAGCCGCCGCGCGCATGGACCTGCCCTGGCCGCCGGCGCAGGTCCTCGACACCGTTCCCCTCGCACGACGTGTCGTGACCCGGGACGAAGCACCGAACCACAAGCTCTCGACCCTCGCAGCGCTCTTCCGCGCCACCGTGATCCCGGACCACCGTGCGCTCTCGGACGCCCGCGCGACCGTTGACGTCATGCACGCGCTCTTCGACCGTCTCGCTCCCCTCGGCATCACGCACCTCGAGGATCTGGCGACCGCGACGGACCCCGTCCCGGCGGACGTCCGGCGCAAGCGACACCTCGCTGACGGGCTGCCCACGGGTCCGGGGGTCTACATGTTCGTCGGCCCCCGCGACGAGGTGCTCTACGTGGGGACATCCACGTCGATCGCACGGAGGGTCCGGAGCTACTTCACGGCCTCGGAGAAACGTGGGCGGATGATCGAGATGATCCGGCTCGCAGAACGGGTCCGGGCCGTGCCGTGCGCGACCCAGCTCGAAGCCCGGGTGCGCGAGCTACGACTCATCACCGAGCACGCGCCGCGCTACAACCGGCGCTCGAAGTTCCCGGAGCGGATGCACTGGGTCCGGCTCACGGCCGAGGCCTTCCCTCGCCTGACCATCGTCCGCGATGTCCGGCAGGACGCCCCTGGCCGGTACGAGCCGCACATCGGCCCGTTCGCGTCGCGGGCGCGGGCGCAGCTCGCCCTCGAGGCTGTGCAGGCGGCTCATGACATCCGTCAGTGCACCCGCAAGCTGCCCGCCGTGACGAGCGCGACCACTGGGGCGTGCGCTCTCGCTGAGATGGGACGCTGTGGCGCTCCGTGCGTCGCGGAGGACAGTCGTCCACCCGGAGCCTCGTCGGAGCCGTACACGTCCGTCGTGGGCAAGGTGCGAGAGTCGTTGCACGGTGACCCCGACCGGGTCGTGGTGGGGCTCTCCGCACGGATCCAGGACCTCGCGCGCAGTGAACGGTTCGAGGACGCCGCCACCGAGCGGGACCGGCTGGCGGCGTTCCTCGCCGCAGCGGCCCGCGCACAGCAGATCCGACCGTTGAGCGGATGCTCCGAGATCGTCGCCGCCGGACCGGCCGAGCAGGGCGGGTGGGAGATCGTCGTCGTCCGCCACGGCCGGCTGGCAGCAACCGCAGTGAGCGCGCCAGGTCACGACCCGTACGTCGCCATCCACGCGGCGACGGCTGCTGCCGAGCACGTCATCGCTCGCCCCGAGCCCGCGCCAGCCTGCCACCCGGAGGAGACCGACCTCGTCGTGCGATGGCTCAGCAGGCCGGGCGTCCGCCTCGTGGAGACCTCCGGCACGCTCACCTGCCCCGTGCGGGGCGCGGGACGCTACCTCGACGGCACGACCGCCGAGGTCGTCACGGCGAGCCTCGCACGGCATGATCGGACCATGCCCACACCCACGGGCACGACCACCACTGCGAGGAGCGCGTAGATGCCCACGGCAATCGTCATGATCGACACGGACCAGGCACGGATCCCGGAAGCCGCTGCCGCGATCGCCGACGTCAGCGGAGTGTCGGCGGTCTATTCGGTGACCGGAGAGGTCGACCTCATCGCCGTCGTCAAGGTGGACGACCATGAGGAGTTCGCCGACGTCATCGCGGACCGCATCAGCAAGATCCCGGGCGTGCACAGGACACGGACGTACCTGGCGTTCCGCGAGTACTCGAGCAGCGACCTCGATGCCGCGTTCGCCCTCGGGCTCGAGGACTAGGCGCTCGCTGCCCGGCGGCCGACCGTCGGGCAGCGAGGACTAAGTTCGGATCAGCGAGGACTAACCTCGGATCGCGTCCGCGCGACCCGACGCCGCGACCCAACGCCCGAGGAGCGCCGTCGCGGCACCGGAGTCGACGGCAGCGGCCGCATGGTCGATGCCCCGCCGCAGGCGCGCCGCCAGATCGCCCTCCGCCGTGCCCTCGAGCGAGCCTTCCGCGACGAGCGCGGCTGCGGCGTTGAGCAGGACCGTCTCCCGTACCGGTCCCCCGCCACCTGCCAGGACGTCGCGCGCCACCGCAGCATTGGCGGTGGCGTCGCCGCCCCGCAGGTCGGCGATCGCCACCGGTGCGAGGCCGAGATCGGCGACAGGATCGAGGGAGTGCAGCACGACCTCGTCCGCCACCACTTCCCAGACCTGCGCGGGGCCGGTCGGTGCGAGCTCGTCGAGGCCGTCCGCGCCCCGGAACACGAGCGCCTTCGTCCCCCTGCGGGCGAACACCCCGGCGATGAGGGCCGCCATGCGTGCGTCCGCGACACCCACCGCCGTCGCCGACGGCTGGGCCGGGTTGGTGAGCGGCCCCAGGAAGTTGAAGACCGTCGGGAGCCCGAGCTCCCGACGCACCTGCCCGGCGTGCCGCATCGACGGGTGGAACACGTTCGCGAAGCAGAAGGTGATCCCCACCTCGTCGGCGAGCTCGGCCACCCGCTCCGGGGTGTGGTCCAACCGGATGCCGAGGGCCTCGAGCACGTCCGCGGAACCGGAGGACGACGACGCTGCGCGATTGCCGTGCTTGACGACCGTCAGACCGGCCGCACCGAGCACGATCGCGGCCATCGTCGAGATGTTCACCGTGTGCAGCATGTCGCCACCGGTGCCGACGATGTCGACCGTGCGGCCACCCACCGTGAACCTTCGCGCGTGCGCGAGCATCGACTCCGCGAACCCCGACAGCTCCTCGACGGTCTCACCCTTCGCCCGCAGAGCCACGAGGAATCCCGCGAGCTCGACCGCGTTCGCGCGACCCGACATCACTGTGTCCATGGCCCATGCGGTGTCCGTCGCCGTCAGGTCCTGCCCGCCGATGAGCGACGCCGTGAGGGCCTTCCAGCTCGTCGCGCTCACGTGGTACGCCCCGCCGCAGGCACACGCCCGAGCAGCGAGCCGACCTCCCGCTGCAGCTCGAAGGGGTCGAGCGGACGCGACACGACCCCGTCGGCCAACGACCACGACGCGAGCCACGCGTCCTGCGGCCGCCCGGTGAGGACGAGCACGGGCGGGCAGTCGTAGATCTCGTTCTTCAGCTGGCGGCACACACCCATCCCGCCCGCCTTGTCGGCCTCGCCGTCGAGCACCATGAGGTCGATCCCACCCTCGTCCGCACGCGCGACGACAGCGTCGTACGACGCGACCTCGACCCAGACGAGCTGCTCGCCCGCTGCCGTGACGCTGCCAACAGCGCCGCGCACCGTGTCACGCACAGCCCGGTCGTCGCTGTAGAGCAGCACCGTGCGTGCAGGGGCGGAAGCAGACGGGGTGATCGACATGGAGATCCTCGCAATCGACGTCAGGGGCACAGGCGCCCACGGTGAGCCTACTGTGGCCCCGCCCTGACGCTCCAGACCATTGCGCGACCCGTGCGCGGCGCGTCGAACCGAACGGCCGGTCACCCCCCGCCGATGGGTGCGCACGGACGCACGCGGGCCGCAGTTGGACACGCGGACGGGCATTGTGACATTCGCCGCTGCGCCCGCATGGGCCCTTGGGACCAAACATGCGCCGTCATCGGCCATAATGGTTCCTGTGTCGACTGCAACGGCTGCGCCCTCCGCCCCCCTCCATGTGAGCGTGAACCGACCGAACCCTGTCTCGGTCGGAACCATCGTGTGGCTCGCGAGTGAACTCATGTTCTTCGCCGGCCTGTTCGCGATGTACTTCACGATCCGCGCCACGATCCCTGCAGAGCAGTGGGACGAGGGCGTCGGACACCTCAACCTCACGTTCGCTCTCATCAACACCTGTGTGCTGGTCGCGTCCTCGGTGACGTGCCAGATGGGCGTGTGGGCCGCCGAGCGGTTCCAGCCGCGACGCACCGGCTCGCTCCTCCAGTTCACCAAGTGGGGCATGAACGAGTGGATCACCCTGACGTACATCATGGGGTCCTTCTTCGTCGCCGGGCAGATCTTCGAGTACGCCGAGCTCGTCGAGCACGGCCTGACGATCTCGTCGAGCCCGTACGGTTCCGTCTTCTACCTGGCAACGGGCTTCCACGGCCTGCACGTCGTCGGCGGACTCATCGCCTTCCTCGCCCTCCTGGGCCGGTCGTTCACCGCGAAGAAGTTCGGCCACCACGAGGCCACCACGGCGATCGTCGTGTCGTACTACTGGCACTTCGTCGACGTCGTGTGGATCGCTCTCTTCGGCGTCATCTACTTCCTGCAGTAAGTCATCCCCGTCTGCCCGTGCAGGCGCCCGTGCCCAGCGCACGCTCCGTCCCTGTTTTTCTGTCACCCCCTGCGAGACGAGGATCCATCCGTGAAGGCACTCGCCGCCCGCCGACACCACCGGTTGACGCCGGTCGTGCTCCTGCTGCTGGCGCTGTTGGTCACCGGCGGCATCTATGCCGTCCTGTCGCCGAGCCCCGCCAGAGCCGAGACGACGACGTCTGAGGACATCGAGAACGGCGAGAAGCTCTTCCAGGCGAACTGCGCCTCGTGCCACGGCACCAACGCCGAAGGCCGGGGCAACGCCCCGTCCCTCGTCGGCGTCGGTGCGGCCGCGGTCGACTTCCAGGTCGGCACGGGCCGCATGCCCATGCAGACCAACGGCCCGCAGGCGCTCGCGAAGCCTCGTCAGCTCGACGAGGAGCAGACCCGTCAGCTCGCGGCCTATGTCGCATCGCTCGGTCCTGGACCGTCGATCCCCACAGCCCAGCAGGTCAACCCCGCGCTGGGAGACGCCGCCAACGGCTCGGTCATCTTCAGCACCAACTGCGCCATGTGCCACAACGCTGTCGGCGCGGGCGGCGCGCTCTCCGAGGGCAAGTTCGCCCCCGCCCTGTGGGACACGACTCCCGAGCACATCTACGAGGCCATGACCACCGGGCCCGCATCGATGCCCGTCTTCAACGAGGCGACGCTCACGCCCGAGGAGAAGCGCGACGTCATCGCGTACCTCGTCGAGCAGCGTGACGGCTCGGCCGGCGGCCTCGGCCTCGGCTCCCTCGGCCCTGTCAGCGAAGGCCTGTGGGTCTGGATCGTCGGAATCGGCGCCCTGATCGGGTTCTCCATCTGGATCGGAGCGAAGTCCTCATGAGTGTGCAGAAGAACTCGGGCGACGTCGTCACGGCGGCCGGATCCGACATCGAGAAGTTCGACGACCCCGGACTGCCGGAGCACCGCGACCGCATGGCGGACCGCGACCCGAAGGCCGCGAAGCGGGCCGAGCTCCAGGTCGTCATCCTCTTCGTGCTCTCCATCATCGGCACGATCGGCATGATCGTCGCCTTCTTCGCGCTGCGACCCGACGGAACCACCGAAGGCCTGCGCCTCACGAACTTCGCGCTCGGTTTCGGGTTGTTCCTCTCGCTCATCGGGATCGGCCTCGCCGCCGTGCACTGGGCGAAGACCCTCATGTCCGACCACGAGCAGGTCGACGAGCGTCACGAGATCCGGAGCCCCGACGACGTCCGCAAGGACGCTGTTGCAGCGCTCAGCGCTGGAGCGAAGGACTCGGGTATCGCCCGTCGCGGGGTGCTCAAGGGTGCCGTCGTCACCGCGCTCGGTCTGTTCCCGCTGACCATCGCCGTGCCGCTCATCAGCTCCGCGGGTGGCGACTGGGACATCAGCAAGTTCAAGCACACGATGTGGAAGAAGGGGATGCGTCTTGCGACGGACCCCGCAGGCCGCCTCATCAAGCCCTCCGACCTCACCGTCGGTTCCGTCGTGCACGTCATCCCTGACGTCCCGGCGGAAGAGCGCCTGACGCACCACTGGATCACCGAGAAGGCCAAGGCTGTCGTTCTCCTCGTCCGTCTCGCTCCTGAGGACCTCAAGGAGGCCGAGGACCGCAAGGACTGGTCGTACCACGGCATCGTTGCGTACTCGAAGATCTGCACGCACGTGGGATGCCCTGTCGCACTCTACGAACAGCAGACCCACCACCTGCTGTGCCCCTGCCACCAGTCGACGTTCGACGTGGCCGACGGCGCGAAGGTCGTCTTCGGACCCGCGCACCGCCCGCTGCCTCAGCTGCCGATCACCGTGGACGACGAGGGCTACCTCGTCGCGCAGGACGACTTCGACGAGCCCGTCGGACCGAGCTACTGGGAGCGCCTCAAGTGAGTACATCCCCCACCACACGGGCGGCAGCGGGTACCGCTGACTACCTCGACCAGCGCACCGGGATCGGCCACGCGGTCAAGGGCTTCGCGCGGAAGGTCTTCCCTGACCACTGGTCGTTCCTGCTCGGCGAGATCGCGCTCTACTCGTTCGTCGTGCTGCTCATCTCGGGCGTCTTCCTCGCCATCTTCTTCGTGCCCTCGATGGGACTCGTCGAGTACTCGGGGCCCTTGGCGTCGATGAACGGTCGACTGGTCTCCGAGGCGTACGCATCGACGCTCGACATCTCGTTCAACGTCCAGGGTGGTCTGCTCATGCGGCAGATCCACCACTGGTCCGCGCTCATGTTCGTCGCTGCGATCGTCGTGCACATGATGCGCGTGTTCTTCACCGGCGCCTTCCGCAAGCCGCGCGAGCTCAACTGGATGGTCGGGTTCCTCCTGCTCATCCTCGCGCTCGCTGCGGGCTTCACCGGATACTCGCTCCCCGACGACGTGCTGTCGGGCAACGGGCTGCGGATCACCGACGGAGTCGTGAAGGCGATCCCGTTCGTGGGCGCGTACCTCTCCTACTTCCTCTTCGGTGGCGAGTTCCCCGGCGACGCGATCATCCCGCGCCTGTTCACGATGCACATCCTCGTCGTACCCGCTCTGATCCTTGCGCTCATCGGCCTCCACCTGCTGTTCGTCGTCGTGCACAAGCACACCCAGTACCCGGGCGGTGGACGCACGGACAAGAACGTCGTCGGATTCCCGCTCTTCCCGGTGTACGTCGCGAAGGCTGGCGGATTCTTCTTCATCGTCTTCGGCGTCCTCGCTCTCATGGGCGGGACGATGGCGATCAACAACGTGTGGAACTACGGTCCCTACGACCCCTCCCCCGTGTCGGCCGGTGCACAACCCGACTGGTACATGCTGTTCCTCGAGGGATCGCTCAGACTCATGCCCGGGCAACCCGAGTACGTGATCGGTGGGTACACGTTGTCCCTCAACGTGCTCATCCCGGCCGTGGTCATCCCTGGCCTGCTGTTCACGTTCCTCGCGGTCTACCCCTTCCTCGAGGCCGCGGTGACGCGCGACAAGCGGGAGCACCACGTCCTGGACCGCCCGCGCAACGTGCCTGTGCGCACCGGCCTGGGCGTCGCGTTCCTCACGGCGTTCATCATCCTGGCCATCGCCGGGTCCAACGACCTCATCGCGACGCACTTCGATCTCTCGCTCAACGCCATCACGTGGGTGCTCCGGATCGCCTTCTTCGTCGCCCCGGTGATCGCGTTCTGGGTCACGAAGCGCATCTGCCTCGGGCTGCAGCGCAAGGACCGCGAGCTCGTGCTCCACGGGCACGAGAGCGGTCGGATCGTGCGGTTCGCCAACGGCGAGTACATCGAGGTGCACACCCCGCTGTCGGACGAGGAGCGGTGGGTCCGGGTCAACTACGACGCGCACCGCCCTCTCGAGATCGCTCCACGAGAAGACTCTCGCGGCGTGCGCCGCAAGGGCTACCGCAAGGATCAGATGCTCCAGAAGCTCTCGCGGTTCTTCTACGAGGACCGGGTGGAGCCCGTCACGCCGGCTGAGCTCGCAGCAGCTCAGTCACACGGGCACCACGATGCGCTCGAGTCTTCGGAGTCGGAGTCCTCGCTCGCAGTCATCGGCGCGGACGGCAGCACCACGGGTGGTCACCCCGCGGACAGCACCGGGCACCAGCACTGATCTTGCTGCAAAGTAGGTGAGTGGCCCGTGAACAACCGCCTCGGATGAGGCCACGTTCACGGGCCACTCGTATTTTATTTTCCAGTGAGTCACGGCAGCACTGCCGTGGAAGACGCACCAGGAGGACTTCGCAATGGCTGTCTACACCTTGCCCGAGCTCGGCTACGACTACGGTGCGCTCGAGCCGCACATCTCAGGTCGCATCATGGAGCTCCACCACTCCAAGCACCACCAGGCGTACGTGACCGGGGCGAACACCGCCCTCGAGAAGCTCGCCGAGGCGCGTGAGAAGGGCGACTTCGCAGCGGTCAACCTCCACGAGAAGAACCTCGCGTTCAACCTCGGCGGCCACGTCAACCACTCCGCGTTCTGGACCAACCTCTCCCCCGAGGGCGGCGAGCCGCAGGGTGAGCTCGCTGCTGCCATCGACGAGGACTTCGGTTCCTTCGACGCGTTCAAGAAGCACTTCGCCGCGGTCGCCGCGGGCGTGCAGGGATCCGGCTGGTCCATCCTCGCGTGGGACTCCCTCGGCCAGAAGCTCATCATCGTCCAGCTGTACGACCAGCAGGGAAACATCCCGCTGGGCCTCGTGCCCATCGTCCTGCTGGACGTGTGGGAGCACGCCTACTACCTCGACTACGCGAACGTCCGTGCGGACTACATCGCCGCGTGGTGGAACATCGTCAACTGGGCTGACGCGGCGGCGCGCTTCGACCGTGCCCGCAGCCAGACCGCAGGGCTCATCGTCCCGGCCTGACACATGACGTGACGGACGTCTTCACGTCCGGCGCTGCACCACACCAGAGAGGCACCTCCCCCCGGGAGGTGCCTCTCGTCGTCCTCAGCACCGCACCTCCCCCCCGGGAGGTGCTTTCGTCGTCCTCAGCACCGCGTTCGCCCCTGGGGCCTCTACCGACCCGTCCCGGCGCCTCCGTGTATGCCCCGCCCTTGCCGGGGCCCCCTGCCTGGGGCGTGCTGGGACTCTCCCGCCGCACTTAGCGCGCGCCGTCGAGATCCCGCGCCCGGGTGAGAGCGCGTGCCTCCCAGTCTGCGGCGGGTCCCGTCGGGCGAGGAGCGCACCGCATGAGAAAAGAGGCCCTCCCGCGACGGGAGGGCCTCTTGGATGCGCTGCGCGCGGTGCCGCGTTCTACCGGGCTGAGGCCCGGTCACGCCGATCAGTGGGCGTGGAGCCCACGCGAGTACTCGAACACCCAGCCGACGAGCGCGATGATGGAGAAGACCACGCCGATGCCGAAGATCCACCACCCTGCGGCCAGTCCCAGGAAGCAGATCGCCGCGCCGGCCCCGATGGCGAGGGGCCACCAGCTCCAGGGGGCGTAGACGCCCTGCTCCCCCGCCCCCTGAGCGATCTCGCCCTCAGGGTCGTCCTCCGGCCGCGCGTCGATACGACGCGCGGTCGACATGAGGTACCAGCCGATCATGGCGACGAGCCCGGTCGTGAGGAACAGCGCCGTCGTGCCGACGGGCTCCCACCGGCTCCAGAGCCCGTAGACGACCGCGACGAGAAGGAAGAACGGAGCCAGGTAGGTGAAGAACTTGCTCTCGATCTTCATCGGGTGCCCTCGCTGTCGGTCGGAGTGTCAGGGGTCGAGGAGTCCGACACGCGCCGTGCGGCATCCTCCTGCTCGCCGCGACGGTCCGCTTCACCGTAGATGACGTCCAGCATGCCCTTGTTGGGCTGGTGGTAGTCCATCGCCGCGACCTCGGGGTGGTGCAGGTCGAAGGCGGGACGCTCGGAGCGGATCCGCGGAAGCGACACGAAGTTGTGGCGCGGCGGCGGGCACGACGTGGCCCATTCCAGCGACGACCCGAAGCCCCACGGGTCGTCCACGGTCACCTTGGGCGCGTTGCGCCACGTGATGTAGACGTTCCACAGGAACGGCAGGGTCGAGGCGGCGAGGATGAACGAACCGACGGTCGACACCTGGTTCATCCAGGTGAAGCCCTCCTCCGGCATGTAGTCGGCGTAACGCCGCGGCATTCCGGCGACGCCCAGCCAGTGCTGGATGAGGAACGTCATGTGGAACCCGATGAACAGCAGCCAGAAGTGCAGGCGGCCGAGGCGCTCGTTGAGCATGCGTCCCGTGAACTTCGGCCACCAGAAGTAGAACCCGGCGAACATCGCGAACACGACGGTCCCGAAGACGACGTAGTGGAAGTGCGCCACGACGAAGTAGGAGTCAGAGACGTGGAAGTCCATGACGGGGCTCGACAGGATGATGCCCGTCAGACCACCGAAGAGGAATGTCACGAGGAAGCCGATGGACCAGAGCATCGGCGTCTCGAACGTGAGCTTGCCGCGCCACATCGTGCCGATCCAGTTGAAGAACTTCACCCCGGTGGGCACCGCGATGAGCATGGTCATGAACGAGAAGAACGGCAGCAGCACCGCGCCGGTGACGTACATGTGGTGCGCCCACACGGTCACAGACAGGGCGGCGATGGCGATGGTCGCGTAGATGAGCCCCTTGTAGCCGAAGATCGGCTTGCGGCTGAAGACGGGGAAGATCTCGCTGACGATGCCGAAGAACGGCAGGGCGATGATGTACACCTCGGGGTGGCCGAAGAACCAGAAGAGGTGCTGCCAGAGGATCGCTCCTCCGTTCTCGGGGTTGAAGACCTGCGCACCGAGGCGGCGGTCCGCTCCGAGAGCGAACAGCGCGGAGGCGAGCGGCGGGAACGCCATGAGCACGAGCAGGCTCGTCACGAGCGTGTTCCACGTGAAGATCGGCATCCGGAACATCGTCATGCCCGGCGCGCGCATGGTGATGATCGTCGTGATGAAGTTGACGGCTCCGAGGATCGTCCCGAACCCGGTCATCGCCAGGCCGAAGACCCACAGGTCACCGCCGAGCCCGGGGCTGAAGGTCGTGCTCGACAGCGGCGCGTAGGCGAACCATCCGAACGATGCCGCACCCTGCGGGGTGAAGAACCCGGCGCAGGCGATGAGTCCACCGAAGAGGTAGAGCCAGTACGCGAACATGTTCAGACGCGGGAAGGCCACGTCGGGTGCACCGATCTGCAGCGGCATGATGACGTTCGCGAAACCCGCGAAGAGCGGCGTGGCGAACAGCAGCAGCATGATCGTCCCGTGCATCGTGAACAGCTGGTTGTACTGCTCGGTGCTCTGCACCACCTGGATGCCGGGCTCGAACAGCTCCGCCCGGATCACCAGCGCCATGAGGCCACCGATGCAGAAGAAGATGAACGACGTGATGAGGTACATGTACCCGATCACCTTGTGGTCGGTCGACGTGACCCACTTGATGACGGTCCGTCCGAGCGTCTGACGCGCAGGCGCCAGGCCGGGGACCGTGGTCGTAGCCGCGGCGGCCATCAGTTCTCACTCTCTCGGGGACCCGAGGGGATCCCGTGCTGTCGGTTCAGGTCGAGACCGAGCTGGCCCGTCTGGCCCTTGTCGGCCAGCGCCTGCATGTGCGCGTCGTACTCCTCGGGTGAGACGACCATGACGTTGAAGAGCATGCCCGCGTGCCACTCTCCGCAGAGCTCGGCGCACTTGCCGGCGTAGACGCCCTCACGCATGGGGGTCACCTGCCACACGTTGGTGCGGGAGGGGATCATGTCGAGCTTGTCGAGGAACGCCGGGATCCAGAAGGAGTGGATGACGTCGCGGGACTCGAGCTGGAACTCGACCCGCTGCCCGACGGGCAGGTAGAGGGTCGGCAGCGTGGGGCTCGTCCCAGGGGCGCCGAGCGTCTCGGTCAGCTCACCCGGGCGCTCTGCGTGGACGCCGGAGTCGTAGACGTCATCGTCGACGTAGTTGAAGTCCCAGCTCCACTGCTTGCCGATCACCTGGATGGTGAGGTCCGGCTCAGCGGACGTGTCGCGGATCTCGGCCTGGTCGCGGGCGGTGAAGAAGAAGAGCACGCCGACCATGACGAGCGGCACCGCCGTGTACATGATCTCGAGCGGCAGGTGGTAGCGGGTCTGGACCGGCAGCACCTCGTCGTTCTTGCGCTTGCGGTACACGATCACGCACCAGAGCATCAAGCCCCAGGTGATGATGCCGACGATCATGGCAGCGATCCACGAGCCCACCCACATCGATGTGAAGGTGTCGGTCTGGTTCGTCACAGGTCCGTCGGTGAACCCCGGGAGGAAGCCACGCTGGGCTTCTGGGGAACATCCGGATACTGCGAGCGCGACGAGCACGGCGGCTCCGAGGAGCCTGCCTTGTGTCCGCCGACTGCGGGTGGGGCGTTCCGAGCGCAAAGGAGGGCCTTTCACTTCGCGTCCTGTCGTCCGACCCCCGGAAAAAGGGCAGCGAGCAGGACCTTCGTCCTCGACAGCGCCAAGCGTATCGCGCAACCGGTCGTGCGCAGGCCCGCACGACGCCGGTTGCGGTGTGACGAATGCCCGGTCACCCTCTCTCGCGCCCCAACCGATACGGTGGTCGCGTGACTGACGGCACCGCTCTCGGCGCGTCCCCCACGCGCGTCCACCTCGATGCCGGCGGGAGCGCCCACCCCCACGAACGCGCCCGCCTCGCCTTCGAGCAGGCTCTCGGCGAGGGGTGGGCCGACCCGCGCCGGCTGTCGTCCGAGTCGCGGCGCGCGTCGGCGCTCCTGGGGGCTGCGCGCGAGTCGGTCGCGCACAGCCTCGGGGTCCGGACGCAGGAGGTGCACTTCGGTCCCTCGCACACGGCGGTGCTGCACGCAGCGGTTCGCGGTGTCGTCCGCGGCCGACGGCGTGCAGGCGGGACGGTGGTCACGTCAGCGGTCGAGCGATCGGCGGTGCTCGATGCCGCCTCGTTCGTCACCGGGCCCGGTCGGGTCGACGTGCGCGGATCCGGTGTGACGAACGCGCACGTCCCCGCGCACGTGCGCATCCCCGTCACTCGGACGGGCCAGGTCGACGCAGAGGTCTTCGCCGGTGCGCTCGTGCCCGGTGTCGCGCTCGCGGCGCTGCAGCACTCGAACGGCGAGGTCGGGACGCTGCAACCGCTCGACGCGGTCCATGCGGCGGCACGTGCTGCCCGCGTCCCGCTCCTCGTCGACGCCGGAGCCGCGATCGGACACGTCGCGGTACCGCAGGCGTGGGACGTCCTCGCGGCAGATCCGGCTGACTGGGGCGGTCTCGCGGGGATCGGCGTGCTCGCGGTCCGTCCCTCCGTGCGGTGGGCGGCGGACTGGCCGGAGGATGCCGACGCGTGGTTCCCGGGCGGGGTGAGCGTTCCGCTCGCCTTCGCAGCAGCGGCGGCGCTCGAGGCGGCGCAGGACGACCTCGACGCGCAGGCCGTCCGGCGCCGGGAGCTCGTCGACCTCGTCCGCAGCCGGGTCATCGACATCCCTGACGTCGAGGTCGTCGGAGAGCCGGTGGACCGGCTCCCCCACGTCGTGACGTTCTCCTGCCTCTATGCCGACGGCGAGGCGCTCGTCTCGGCGCTGGACCGGGCGGGCTTCGCGGTGGGCAGCGGGTCCGCGTGCGCATCGACGACGCTCGATCCGAGCCACGTGCTCGCCGCCATGGGTGTGCTCACCCACGGGAACGTGCGTCTGGCGCTCGACCGGACGACGACCGCCGCCGACATCGAGGCCTTCCTCGACGCCCTCCCCGAGGTCGTCGCCGGCGTCCGCAGCATGCTCGGTGCGCAGGGCCTGTGAGCGACGCCCACGTCGTGGATGCCCGCGGCCTACGCTGCCCGTTGCCGGTGATCCGGCTCGCCGCGGCCGCTCGCGACCTCCCGGCGGGAGTACTGGTCGTCGTGTGGAGCACAGACCCGGCAGCGGAGCACGATGTCCCGGCCTGGGCTCGCATGCGGGGTCACGCGGTCGTCGCGTCCGCGCGTGAGCACGACGGCGACGGCGGGCACCTCGCGCTGACCGTCGAGCTGGGCGCCGGTGCCCCACGGGGCTGATCGCGCTCACCCGTCTGCTCTCTTCACGCTGCGCGTCTCGCGGATCACCAGCCCGTCGTCCCGGAACGCGACAGGGCACGGAAACGCGACAGGGCCCGGATCGTGCGATCCGGGCCCTGTCGTCCGCGTGCGGGCGGGTGTCGTCCGTCAGCGGGTGGTCAGCTGAAGGAGCCCCCGCACGCGCAGCCGTCGCCCGCGTTGGGGTTGTCGATGGTGAAGCCCTGCTTCTCGATCGTGTCAGCGAAGTCGATCGTCGCGCCGTCGAGATACGGCACGCTCATCTTGTCCACGACGACCTCGACGCCGTCGTAGTCGCGCAGCGCGTCGCCGTCGAGCACACGCTCGTCGAAGTACAGCTGGTAGATGAGGCCCGAGCAGCCGCCCGGCTGGACAGCGACGCGCAGACGCAGGTCGTCACGGCCCTCCTGCTCGAGCAGGTCGCGGATCTTCTGGCCGGCGACGTCGGTCAGCAGGACCCCGTGGGTCGCGGTCTCGGTGGTCTCGGTCATGGTGTCTCCCCACAATGAAGAAAATAGACGGGTGTGCGGCGGTGCCCGGGAACCCGGTTGCGGCCCCGCCAGGCGCATCTCTCGTCGGGTGGTGCCAGCGTGAGGTTCAACCACGCGTCCTCACGCTTTGTTCCCACCAGCGTAAGCCCTCAGCGGGTCGTGCCGGCGAGCCTGCTCGGGGACCAGGTCCGGGCCAGGCGTTCCGCACACCTGCCGAGGTCGTCGAGGAGCTCGCCGGGACCGGGCTCCTCGACGAGCGGGACCGCTCCCCGGCCAACGACGGTGTGGAGCGAGGAGATGCCGTGCGCGGAGTACTCCCGCGTGCTCATGAGCGAGGAACCTGCGACGACGAGGCACGGGATCCCCACCTCGCCAGCTGCTCGTGCGGCCTCGCGCACGGCTGTGAGCTCGAAGGTCGCGCCATCGAGCTCGCCCCGGACGGCGACGACGAGGTCGACCGACGCGACGCGTCGGTCGAGGTCGACGGCCGACGCCGCGACACCTGGTCCTGGGAGCAGCCGGCCCCCGAGCGCGACGAGCGCGAACCCCGCTCCGCCGCCGGCTCCGGCGCCGGCCGTGCTGGCCGACGACCGGGATGCCGCCGACGCGCTGCGGGCGGTTGCGAGCGGCAGGAGCTGGCGCGGGCCTGGCACACCCTCCCGCAGGGCGTGCGCATAGTGACCGAGCGCACGTTCGAGCTCCTGCGCGGTCTCGTCGTCGAGCACGCCCGCCCGGGCCGCGCCCGCGCTCGTGCCGTGCAGACCGAGCAGTGCGATGTCGGTCGCGACAGCGCCGACGAGGTCCGCCCCGGCCAGCCGTCGGTGCGCGGCGACGAGCACCTCGTGCCAGGTGGCCGGGTCTGCTCCGAGGAGATCGATGACCGCTCGTGCGGCACCGGGACGGGTCGGCCCGGGGCCCTGCGCGTGCTGCGCCGTCGACTCCTCGAGGCCTGCGAGCATCGAGGCCGCAGCCTGGGAGCCCTGCTGGGCGGCGAGCGTCAGGAGCAGGCCTGCCCCGCCGTCCGGCACCTGCCCGGGCGCGGGCCCGGCATCGAGCCCGACGACGACCCGGGTCGCACCGCAGTCGAGCGCGTGAGCGACCTGCGCGCCCAGAGACTGCGACGTGGCACCGTCGCGGCGCTCGACGTACGCCGTGCGGTCACCGCCGGTCCCGCGGACGACAAGGAGCCCGTCGGCGTCCAGGCCGACGCCGAGAGCCTCGGCGAGGAGCGGGACGACTCCGCGTCCGCCGTCGGGCAGCCCGAGTCCCGCCACGACGTCGTGCGGAGCACCACGCAGCCACCCGGACGCAACCGCACGCGCGACGTCCCCCGTCGGAGCGGGCGGGAAGGAGTCGGCGACGACGAGGACGTGCATGGTGCCATCCTCGCGCACGAGAGCCCTCTCCGGGCACGGAGCACCATGAGATGATGGCGCGCGTGAGCACCCTCGTGAACTCGACCTTCGCAGAGCCCCAGGCATCGCCCGCGCTTCTCCTCCTCGGCCAGGGTCGCGACCTCGCGTCCGAGCGGGGTGTCGAGTGCACGGGGGAGCTGCCGGCCGCGAGCGACCCCGACCTCGTCGCCCGCGCACGGGCTGCCCGCGCGGCACTCGGAGACCGTGCGTTCGTCCTGGGTCACCACTACCAGCGCGACGAGGTCATCGACTTCGCGGACGTCACCGGGGACTCGTTCAAGCTCGCCCGCGAGGCGGCTGCCCGCCCGGAGGCCGAGTTCATCATCTTCTGCGGCGTGCACTTCATGGCTGAGAGCGCGGACATCCTCACCTCGGACGACCAGCGGGTGATCTTGCCGGACCTCGCCGCGGGATGCTCCATGGCGGACATGGCCGCGATCAACCAGGTCGAGGAGTGCTGGGACGTCCTCGCGGACGCGGGCATCGTCGACGCCACCGTTCCGGTGACGTACATGAACTCCTCCGCGTCCATCAAGGCGTTCACCGGCAGGCACTCGGGAACGGTGTGCACCTCGTCGAACGCCGAGGTCGCGCTGCGGTGGGCGTTCGACCAGGTCGGCGGTGTCGACGGCACGGGCAAGGTGCTGTTCCTGCCCGACCAGCACCTGGGACGCAACACCGCGCTGCTCAAGCTCGGTCTGCGCCCTGAGGACTGTGTCGTGTTCGACCCCCGCAAGCCGGACGGCGGGCTCACGTACGAGCAGCTCCGTGACGCACGGATGATCCTGTGGCGCGGCCACTGCTCCGTGCACGGGCGGTTCTCGGAGCGCAACGTCGCGGACATCCGTGCTGCGGTTCCGGGCGTCAACGTGCTCGTGCACCCGGAGTGCAAGAACGAGGTGGTGCAGGCTGCCGACCTCGTCGGATCGACCGAGTTCATCATCTCGACGCTCGACGCCGCGGCACCAGGGTCGGCATGGGCGATCGGCACCGAGCTCAACCTCGTGCGCCGCGTCGCGCGTGCGCACCCGGACAAGCAGGTGCACTACCTGGACTCGACCGTCTGCTTCTGCTCGACGATGAACCGCATCGACCTCCCGCACCTCGTGTGGGTCATGGAGTCTCTCGTGGCCGGGCGGCTCGTCAACCAGATCGTCGTCGACCCTGACGACGCGCACTGGGCGCGGGTGGCGCTCGACCAGATGCTCGCGCTGCCCGGACTCTGAGCGGAGCCGGCCTCGCCGGACGCCGGTCCCCCGACCTCCCGGACCGACCGGGGCCCGGCCCCCGGGTCCGAGTCCGCCTACGCCTGGATACCTGCTACTCGTAGTACCGTGCGATGGTGACCCGCCAGATCGCGCTCGCCCTCGCCACGTTCCGTCCACGCCGCCCCGTCCCGGGCCAGACGCTGCTCGACCCGTCGATCACCCGGACCCGCGTGCGGCCCGGCGACCTCGACATCTACCTCCACGTGAACAACGCGGTGTACCTCAACATGATGGACGCCGCGCGGAGCAACCTCATCGCCGACTGCGGCGCGATGCCGACCCTCAACGCTCGCGGCTGGTACCCGGTGGTTGCCGCATCGACGATCCTGTACAAGCGTTCGCTCACGCTCTGGCAGCCCGTCGTCATCACGACGCGCGTCCTGGGGTGGGACCCACGGCTGGCCTACCTCGAACAGGTGGTGACCGTCCGCGGAGAGCTCGCCGCGCGGGCGATCGTCGCCGCCCGATTCCTCGGCAAGGGCGGGACCCGGGTCCCCGCGCCCGACGTCGTCGAGCTGCTCGGCGGACCGCCGCAGACGCCCACGCTGCCCGACGACGTGCTCGCCTGGGCACGCGCACTGGACATCGCCCACCGCTCCTGACGTCGCGACGCCCGGGCACGAACGGGCCCGGGCGTCCGCGTCAGGACCGACGCCCGAGCCTGGAGAGCAGCAGCGCCTCGGCGAGCACGACCTTCTCGAGCTCCCCGAGATGGACGGACTCGTCGGCGCCGTGCGCGCGAGAGTCAGCGTCCTCGACCCCCGTCACGAGGATCGCGGCGTCCGGGTAGACGTCGAGCAGGTCGGCGATGAACGGGATGGAACCCCCGATGCCGATGTCCACCGGCGCAGTCCCCCATGCCTGCTCGAAGCACGCGCGTGCCGTCTGCATCGCCGCGGAGTCGGCGGGCGCCTGGAACGACCGACCGAGCTCACCAGGGCGGATGACCACCTGCGCGCCGAACGGTGCGTGGGAGGTGATGTGGGCCTGCAGCGCCGCGAAGGCCTCCTCAGGGTCCTGGCCGCCCGCGATGCGCAGCGAGAGCTTGGCCGTCGCGCGCGGTGCGAGCGTGTTCGACGCCGTGGCCACCGCCGGCGCGTCCAGACCGATGACGGCGAGGGCAGGGCGGGTCCACATCCGAGCGGAGAGCGGACCGGTCCCGGCCAGCGTCGCGCCCTCGACGAGACCGCTGTCGGCGCGGAGCTCGGCCTCGTCGTAGTCGACCGTGGGGTCCGGCCCACTGGCCAGGCCCGCCACCGCGACCGAGCCGTCGTCGTCGTGCAGGGTGGCGATCAGCCGGGAGAGGAGCGTCACGGCGTCGAGCACCGGGCCGCCGTACATGCCCGAGTGGACCGCGTGGTCGAGCACGGTGACCTCGACCTCGCAGTCGACGAGCCCGCGCAGGGACGTCGTCAGCGCCGGCACCCCGACCTTCCAGTTCATGGAGTCGGCGACGACGATGACGTCGGCCTGCAGGAGCGACTCGTACTCGGCGAGGAACGCCCCGAACGCGGGCGAGCCGATCTCCTCCTCGCCCTCGACGAAGACGGTCACCCCGACCTCGAGATCGTCTCCCAGGGCCCGCAACGCACCCAGGTGCGCAATGATCCCCGCCTTGTCGTCAGCGGCGCCACGTCCGTACAGACGGCCCGCGCGCTCCTGCGGCTCGAACGGCTCGCTCGTCCAGTGCTCGCGCTCGCCCGGGGGCTGCACGTCATGGTGGGCGTACAGCATGACCGTCGGCGCCCCGTCGGGCGCCGGCCGGCGCCCGACGACCGCGGGCCTGCTCCCACCGGCGCTGAGCACCTGCACGTCGGGGAGGCCCGCAGCGCGCAGGAGCTCTGCGACGGCATCGGCGCTCGCGGCGACGTGCGCCTGGTCGAAGGCCGGGGCGGAGACGCTCGGGATGCGGACGAGGGCCTCGAGGTCAGCACGCAGGACGGGGAAGAGCTCGCTCACGCGGGCACGGAGGTGGGAGAAGTCGCTCATCACAGCACCGTATCGCGGGCACCTGGGCGCTCGTGGCGTCGACTACGATCGGTGGGTGTTCTCACGCAAGAAGCCCTCAGACGCCCCAGACACCTCGGCCACCCCCGACGACGCCACGGCGACGGCCGCCGAGATCGAGCAGTCGGTCGGCAAGGGTCGCCCCACCCCCACCCGGCGCGAGGCCCAGGCCGCCAACAAGCGTCCGCTCGTCCCGGACGACCGTCGGGCGGCCGCGAAGGCGGCGCGCGCCAAGCAGCGCGAGGTCCGCGAGCGTGAGTACAAGGCGATGAAGACGGGCGACGACAAGAACCTGCCCTACCGGGACCGGGGCGCCGTGCGCCGGTACATCCGCGACTATGTCGACGCCCGCTGGAACATCGGCGAGATCTTCCTCTTCCTCGCGGCGCTGTTCCTCGTCGTGACGTTCGCCGCGCAGCAGAACGCCTACATCGCCCTCGGCGCGATCGTCGCGCTCTACCTCGTGGTGCTCCTCGCGATCGCCGATGCGTTCATCATGTGGCGGATGCTCAAGAAGCGGCTCATCGCGAAGTTCGGCGAGGAGCACCTCGTCCGCGGGACGGCGATGTACGCGGTCATGCGCGCGTTCCAGATCCGTCGTGCCCGCCTGCCCAAGCCCATGGTGAAGCACGGTGAGTACCCGTCCTGACCGCTCGCGCCCGCGAGCACGACCCGCACGGCGTGGTTAGGGTCGTGAGATGGTCAACTATCGATACCTCGGCAACTCCGGTCTCAAGATCACGGAGATCACCTACGGCAACTGGCTGACGCACGGCTCGCAGGTCGAGAACGACACCGCCACCGCATGCGTCCACGCCGCGCTCGACGCGGGCATCACGAGCTTCGACACCGCCGACGCCTACGCCAACACGGCTGCTGAGCAGGTGCTCGGCGACGCTCTCGCCGGTCAGCGGCGCGAGAGCCTCGAGATCTTCACGAAGGTCTACTGGCCCACGGGTCCGGGCGGCGCAAACGACTCCGGCCTCTCCCGCAAGCACGTCCTCGAGTCCATCAACGGGTCCCTGCGGCGCCTCGGCACCGACTACGTCGACCTCTACCAGGCGCACCGCTACGACACGGAGACCCCGCTCGAAGAGACGATGCAGGCGTTCGCCGACATCGTCCGACAGGGCAAGGCGCTCTACATCGGCGTGAGCGAGTGGACCGCGGACCAGCTCCGCGCGGGCCACGCGCTCGCCACGGACCTGGGCTTCCAGCTCATCTCCTCCCAGCCCCAGTACTCGATGCTGTGGCGCGTCATCGAGGACGAGGTCGTGCCCGCGTCGCAGGAGCTCGGCATCTCCCAGATCGTGTGGTCGCCCGTGGCCCAAGGTGTCCTGTCCGGGAAGTACCGGCCGGGCGCCGAGCTTCCTGCCGGGTCGCGCGCGACGGACGAGAAGGGTGGCGCGAGCTTCATCCAGCGCTTCCTGCGCGACGACGTGCTCGAGCGCGTGCAGAACCTGCGGCCGGTCGCGGACGAGCTGGGCCTCACTCTTGCGCAGCTCGCGGTCGCCTGGGTGCTGCAGAACCAGAACGTCGCCGCCGCGCTCATCGGCGCATCGCGGCCCGAGCAGGTCGCCGAGAACGTCAAGGCGTCCGGGGTCGAGATCCCCGCGGAGCTGATGACACGGATCGACGAGATCCTCGGCGACGTCGTCGAGCGCGACGCCGGCAAGACCGCAGAGGGAGCCCCGAAGCAGCGCCCGTAGCCCACGGGTCAGCGAGCAGCGGTCACGGCACGTGCGTCGACAGGCGCACGGCCGTGGCCGCCTGCCTCCCGTCGTGCAGCAGGCGAGACTCCGCAACACCCTGCTCCGCCAGCCCACGCCACTGCTCTCCGAGCCATTGCTCGGCGTCGTACTGGGTGGTGAACACCGGGCTGATCGGCTCCTCGAGCACGGAACCGTCAGCGGCGACCATCTGCCACACCCACCGCGGGGGGATCATCGCAGCAGCCCCGTGTTGACCCGGCGCGCCCACAGCGGACCCTCGTAGACGAAGCCCGTGTACCCCTGCGTGAGGTCAGCGCCCGCGTCGAGGTAGGCGCGAGCGTCTGCAGCGGTGCGGATGCCACCGGCACCGATGATGACCGTGCCCGGACCGAGCCTCTCCCGCAGTCGGGCCACGACCGTGAGCCCGCGCTCGAGGAGCGGCGAGCCCGAGAGCCCACCCGGCCCGAGGTCGTGGTTGATCGTCGTGTTCACGGCCACGACTCCGTCGAGGCCGAGCTCGAGGACGAGGTCGGCGACGGCGTCGATGTCGGTGTCCGCAAGGTCGGGGGCGATCTTCACGAGGAGCGGGATGCGGGGGCGGCCCGCGGACTCGCACGCCCGGTCCGCCGCTGCCCGGACCGCGACGAGGATGGGCCGGAGCGCGTCGACGGACTGCAGGTCCCGGAGCCCGGGAGTGTTCGGGGAGGAGACGTTGACCACGAGGTAGTCGGCGAGCGGGGCGAGCAGGCTCGCACTCGTCGCGTAGTCACCGGGGGCCTCCGCAGCCGGGGTGACCTTCGTCTTGCCGATGTTCGCCCCGACGAAGATCGCGCGACCGGACCTCGTCGAGCGCAGGTCACGGAGCCGCTGCGCGGCTTCCGCCGCTCCCCCGTTGTTGAAGCCCATCCTGTTGCGGACGCCCCCGAGCTCGATCTCCCGCCACATCCGCGGCTTCTCGTTGCCCGGCTGCGGCTGCGCGGTGACGGTGCCGATCTCGACGAACCCGAAGCCGAGCATCGTCAGGCCCCGGACGGCCTCCGCATTCTTGTCGAACCCACCGGCCAGCCCGAAGGGCGCCGGGACGCGGCGCCCGAACACGCGGACCCCGGGGCCCCGCTGCAGGTACGGCGCGAGCGCACCTTGGACGACGCCCGCGAGGACGGGCACCCGCCCGACACCGGCGATGAGGCGGAAAGCGACCGTGTGGGCGCGCTCAGGGTCCATCCGTCTGAAGACGGCGTTGAAGAGGAGAGGGTAGATCATGGCCGCTGGATGTCCTTCGGTCGGGTCGTCGTGCAGAGCGGGTGGGGCAGGACGGGGCGGGCGCGCGCGCCGCACGTCGGTCACCGGGTGGCGCCCTCCCGGGTGCGCAGGAGCCAGACGAGGCCGATCACCGGCAGGACCAGCGGGACGTATCCGTACCCCTGGCCGAATGCCGACCACACGGTGCTGTCGGGGAAGTCCGCCTGGTCGACGAGCGTGAGCACACCCACGGTGAGCACCCCGACGAGCTCCGTCCCGCACGCGACCCACGCCACGGTGCGCCAGCGCCCTGTGCCCTTGGCCAGGGCCACGGTGGCGACGATGTAGACGATGCCGGCCGCGAGCGACAGGGAGTACGGCACCGGCGCCTGGGACCCGTCGGAGATCAGCTGGTAGGCGCCGCGGACGGTCGCCGCGAGCGCGAGGATCCCGTAGACGAGGACGAGCAGGCGCCCGAAGCCGCTGGCCGTGGACGCGGGCCCGTGGGGCTGCGGGGCGGACGGGGGCGCGCTCATGCTGCCCAGACCTGGGTGAGACGGAACTCGAGGAACACGACGGTGAGTGCGGCGACCACCATGACGACCGAGCTCCACCGGGTGCGCTCCGCGAACGCCCAGGCAGCGGCGAACGGGAGGATGAGCAGGACCGTGAGGAGGTAGCCCCACAGCTCGCCCGCCCGGACGTCGTACGACCCCGTGAGCAGGATCCCTGCGGCGACGATCACCTGGACGACGAGCAGACCTTCCACGACCGCCGCACCCCAGAGCTGCTTGAGGACGACAGCGCGGTCCTGGATGACGAACCACGTCGCCCAGCCGGCCTGGGCGAGGGCCACGGCCGCGATGAGGATGGTCAGGGGTGCGAACACAGGACGAGGTTACCGCTCGCGCTGCCGGGGCCGTATGCCGCCCGGTCCTGCGGGCAGGTCCGAGGGTTACCATCGAGCGGTGGCAGACATCTCCTTCACCAGCACAGACATCAGCACGATCGCGACCGAGGCCCTCGTCGTCGGGGTGACCGGGACGCGCGACGCGCTCTCCGTCGTCTCCGCGCAGCCGCTCCCGGCACGCGTGCTCGCAGCCCTCGCACCGGACCAGCTCCGGGTGCTCGGGGTGCGCTCGGACGCCGAGTCGATCACGCGGCTCCCGGCGGGCGACGGCCTGGCGGCACGCGTTCTCGTGCTCGCCGGTCTCGGCACCTCCCCGGCGACGCCGGAGACCCTGCGCCGCGCTGCGGGGGCGGCCGTGCGGTCGCTCGCCGGCGGAGGCAGCGTCGCCGTCGCGCTGCCCGGCGCCGAGGTCGCCGACGTGGCAGCGGTTGCGGAGGGAGCGCTCCTCGGCGCCTACGCCTACCGGACGTACCGCACGGGTGAGGCAGCCACCGCAGGCACGCCGGTGAGCGACCTCACGATCGTCACGCCGCTCGCGGGGACCGCCGCCGTCACGGACGCCGGCGCGCGCGCCGAGATTGTCGCGCGTGCCGTCCATGGCACGCGCGACCTCGTCAACACGGCGCCCAACGATCTCTACCCGGGTGCCTTCGCGGAGGCCGCACGCAGCGCGGCCCGCGGCACCGGGGTCAAGGTCACGGTCCTCGACGAGAAGGCACTCGCCGCCGGCGGCTACGGCGGGCTGCTCGGTGTCGGCATGGGATCGGTCCGCGGCCCCCGGCTCGTCAAGCTCGTCTACTCCCCCGCTCGCGCCACAGGTCGCGTCGCGCTCGTCGGCAAGGGCATCACCTTCGACTCGGGCGGCCTGTCGCTCAAGCCTGCGAAGGGCATGGAGGCCATGAAGTCCGACATGGCCGGTGCCGCGGCTGTGCTCCACACGGTGCTCGCCGCGGCCCGGCTCGAGCTGCCCGTCGCCGTCACAGGGTGGCTCTGCCTCGCCGAGAACATGCCGTCAGGCACCGCCCAGCGTCCCTCTGACGTGCTGACCGTCCGTGGCGGCACCACCGTCGAGGTGCTCAACACCGACGCCGAGGGCCGCCTCGTGCTCGCCGACGGGCTCGTGGCCGCGCGGGAGGACGGTGCCGACGTCATCCTCGACGTCGCCACGCTCACCGGCGCGCAGATGGTCGCCCTCGGCAACCGGGTCTCTGCGGTCATGGGGACGGACGACGTCCGCGCCGACGTCGTCGCTGCGGCTGGCGCGGCCGGTGAACAGTTCTGGCCGATGCCGCTGCCGGCCGAGCTCCGCGCGAGCCTCGACTCCCCCGTCGCGGACCTCGCGAACATCGGGGAACGGTTCGGGGGCATGCTCGTCGCCGGTCTGTTCCTCAAGGAGTTCGTCGGAGACACCCCGTGGGCGCACCTCGACATCGCGGGCCCAGCCTTCAACGAAAGCGCACCCCACGGGTACACGCCCAAGGGAGGGACCGGAGTGGCTGTCCGCACCCTGCTCTCCTACCTCGAGTCCTGGTCCCCCGGCAGCTCCGCCACCCGAACGGCGGGCTGATCGTCGTCCGGCTCTCACCGCCCCAGGTGCGGGGTGTCTTGAGCGTCACAGCCCGCGACGCCCGAAAGACCGGCACCGCGCTTGGGGCAGGGCTACCTTGATGACAAGATGGAGACCGTACCGAACCCTTTTGCGCCTAAGGAGCTGCACGTGGCCGAGACCCCCGGCACCGAGTTTGACATCGTCGTCCTGGGCGGAGGGAGCGGAGGCTACGCGGCCGCGCTCCGGGCCGCCCAGCTGGGCCAGAAGGTCGCCCTCATCGAGGCGGACAAGCTCGGTGGGACCTGCCTCCACTACGGCTGCGTCCCCACGAAGGCTCTCCTGCACGCGGCAGAGCTGGCCGACAACGCCCGCGACGGCAGCCACTTCGGGGTGAACACCGAGCTCAAGGGCATCGACATGGAGGGCGTCAACAAGTACAAGGACGGCGTCGTCTCGGGCCTCTACAAGGGCCTCCAGGGACTCATCAAGTCCCGTGCCATCACCGTCGTCGAGGGCTACGGAAAGCTCGTCGGACAGGACGCGGTCGAGGTCGACGGGACCCGGTACACCGGCAAGCACGTCGTCCTCGCCACCGGCTCCTACTCGCGCTCGCTGCCCGGCCTCGAGATCGGCGGCCGTGTCATGACGTCCGACCAGGCGCTCAAGCTCGACACCGTGCCGAAGTCCGTCATCATCCTCGGTGGCGGCGTCATCGGTTCGGAGTTCGCGAGCGTCTGGCGCTCCTTCGGCGCCGACGTCACCATCATCGAGGGCCTCCCGCACCTCGTCCCCGCCGAGGACGAGTCGCTGAGCAAGAGCCTCGAGCGTGCGTTCCGCAAGCGTGGCATCGCCTTCAACCTCGGCGACCGCTTCGCCGGCGTCACCCAGGACGACTCGGGCGTCCACGTCACCCTGGAGTCCGGCAAGACGTTCGACGCAGAGCTCCTGCTCGTCGCCGTCGGTCGTGGACCGCGCACCGCCGACCTCGGCTACGAGCAGCAGGGCATCACGCTCGACCGCGGGTTCGTCATCACCGACGAGAAGCTCCACACGGGCGTCGGCAACATCTGGGCTGTCGGAGACATCGTCCCCGGCCTGCAGCTCGCCCACCGCGGCTTCGCCCAGGGCATCTTCGTCGCCGAGCAGATCCTCGGTCTCAACCCCGCGCCGATCGTCGAGTCCGGCATCCCGCGCGTCACCTACTCGGACCCGGAGATCGCGTCCGTGGGCCTCACCGAGGTCAAGGCCAAGGAGCAGTACGGCGCCGACTCCGTCGAGGTCCTCGAGTACAACCTCGCCGGGAACGGCAAGAGCAAGATCCTCGCCACCCAGGGCTTCATCAAGCTCGTCCGCCAGAAGGACGGGCCCGTCGTCGGAGTCCACATGATCGGCGCCCGCGTCGGCGAGCTCATCGGGGAGGGGCAGCTCATCGTCAACTGGGAGGCCTACCCCGAGGACGTCGCAGCGCTCGTCCACGCACACCCCACTCAGAACGAGGCACTCGGAGAGGCCTTCCTGGCCCTGGCCGGCAAGCCCCTGCACGCCCACAACTGACCAAGCGATCGAAGGAGACCGGAGAGGTCATGCCAGACAACGTGCAGATGCCCGCCCTGGGTGAATCAGTCACCGAAGGCACCGTTACCCGCTGGCTCAAGCAGGTCGGCGACACCGTCGAGCTCGACGAGCCCTTGCTCGAGGTCTCGACCGACAAGGTCGACACCGAGATCCCCTCGCCGTTCGCTGGCGTGCTCGAGAAGATCCTCGTCGAGGAGGACGAGACCGTCGAGGTCGGCGCTCCCCTCGCGGTGATCGGGTCCGGCTCGGACAGCGACGAGTCCGCGTCGCCTGAGCCGGAGCAGACCGAGGAGTCCCGCCCGGAGCCCGCTCAGGCGGAGTCGACCGAGAGCCAGGCTCCCGCTGCGGGTGGTGGGTACGAGTCGCCCACCCCGGCGCAGGAGTCCGCGCCTGCCGCGCAGGACGCCCCCGCTGACGCGCCCGCCCCGGCCGACGCCGGAAGCGCCGCCGGCGAGGAGATCAAGCTCCCGGCCCTGGGCGAGTCCGTCACCGAGGGGACCGTCACGCGTTGGCTCAAGCAGGTCGGCGAGACCGTCGAGGTCGACGAGCCCCTTCTCGAGGTGTCCACCGACAAGGTCGACACCGAGGTGCCGTCACCCGTGGCAGGCACGGTCCAGCAGATCCTCGTCCAGGAGGACGAGACCGTCGAGGTCGGCACCGTCCTGGCCATCGTCGGCTCCGGCGCTGCACCGGCTGCGGCCGACGAGGCTCCCGCGAGCACGGCCTCGACCGCCGAGCCCGCGCAGACCACCGCCGGCGAGGCGCTGCCCGTGGCAGCCGAGGAGTCAGCTCCCGAGCCCGCGCAGGAGGCTGCACCGGCGCCCGTTCAGCAGGAGCCCGCAGCCCCCGCCGAGCAGGCACCCGCGGCCCCCGCCGAGCAGAGCCAGCCGGCGTCGTCGCCCGCAGGCGGCGTGTACCTCACGCCGCTCGTCCGCAAGCTGGCTGCCGAGAAGGGCGTCGACGTGACGTCCCTCACCGGCACCGGTGTCGGCGGTCGCATCCGCAAGGAGGACGTCCTCGAGGCGGCCGCCGCCGCGGAGCGCGCCAAGCAGGCAGAGGCCGAGAAGGCCGCTGCGTCGTCCCAGGCGACCGCAGCTCCGGCTCCGTCCGCCACGTCGGCCGCGGTTCCCGACGTCTCCCCGCTGCGCGGGACGACGGAGAAGGCGAGCCGACTGCGTCGGATCATCGCGGAGCGCATGGTCGAGGCCCTGCACACGCAGGCCCAGCTCACGACGGTCGTCGAGGTCGACGTCACCCGGGTCGCGCGCCTGCGCGCCAAGGCGAAGGAGACCTTCAAGGCCCGCGAGGGCGCGAACCTCACCTTCCTGCCGTTCTTCACGCTGGCCGCGGTCGAGGCCCTCAAGGCTCACCCGAAGGTCAACGGGGTGCTCGAGGGTGACACGATCACCTACCACGCCCAGGAGAACATCGGCATCGCGGTCGACACCGAGCGCGGGCTCCTCGTCCCGGTCATCCGGGATGCCGGGGACCTCAACCTCGGCGGGATCGCCCGCAAGATCGCTGACCTCGCGACGCGGACCCGTTCCAACAAGGTCACGCCGGACGAGCTCGGTGGAGCCACGTTCACCATCACGAACACCGGCTCCGGCGGCGCCCTCATCGACACGCCGATCGTCCCCGGCGGGACGTCGGCGATCCTCGGTACCGGCACGATCGTCAAGCGCCCGGTCGTCATCACCGATGCGGACGGCGCGGAGGTCATCGCGATCCGTTCCATGTGCTACCTGAGCCTGTCCTACGACCACCGTCTCGTCGACGGTGCGGACGCCTCCCGGTACCTCATGGCGATCAAGAAGCGCATCGAGGACGGTGCGTTCGAGTCCGAGGTCGGACTCTGACGCGCGGCACCACCTGACACCACGAGAGGCCCCCGACCGCACGGTCGGGGGCCTCTCGTGCTCGCGCACAGCTCCGCCGAGCCGGTCCGGCGGCCGGGTCCTACGCTGGCGAGATGGTCCATGAGGCGAGCGTCCACCCCACAGTCGTCGTCGCGGGCTCGCACGGCCTCATCGGTACCGCGCTCGTGGCTGCCCTGCGCCGTGAGGGGAGCACGGTGCGGACCCTCGTGCGCGGCCCCGCCCGCAGCGCCACGGAGATCCAGTGGGACCCTGCACGGGGGACGCTTCCCCCGACGGCGCTCGATGGCGCGTCGGCCGTCGTCAACCTCGCGGGCGTCGGGGTCGGAGACCGTCGGTGGTCGGCGAGCCAGAAGGCCGCGATCCTCGAGTCGCGCACGGCGACCACGGACCTGCTCGCGCGTCGGCTGGCAGACAGCCGGAGCCGCTCGACCGTCCTCGTCCAGGCATCCGCCATCGGCGCGTACGGGGACCGGGGTGACGAGGTGCTCACCGAGGAGACAGCTCCGGGGGACGGCTTCCTCGCAGACGTCGTGCGTGACTGGGAGGCGGCCACGGCTCCCGCGAGTGCTGCGGGCGTCCGCGTGGTGCTGGCCCGCACCGGGATCGTCCTCGCACCGCACGGCGGCGCGCTCGGGCGCCTCCTGCCCCTCGTCCGGCTGGGGCTCGGTGGGCGGCTGGGATCAGGACAGCAGTTCTGGAGCTGGATCACGCTCGAGGACGAGGTGCGGGCGTTGCGGTTCCTCATCGACGCGCCGATCGCCGGTCCCGTGAACCTCACGGCACCCCAGCCCGTGCGGAACCGGGAGATCGTCGCGGCTCTGGGCCGGGCCTACCACCGGCCGACCGCGCTCCCCGTGCCGGCGTGGGCGCTGCGGCTCGCGCTCGGCGAGTTCTCCTCGGAGATCCTCGGGTCTCAGCGTGTCCTGCCTCGCGCTCTTCAGGACGCCGGCTTCCGGTTCGATCACCCGGACATCGACAGCGCGGCCCGCTGGGTGCGGTCGGCTGGGTGATGGCGGTGCGTGCGCGCTCCACCGCGGCTGCTCGGCTCACGCGCCTGCACCGGAGACCGCCTCGGTGACAGACGCGACGCGCCACGCAGGCTGCGTCGCACCGGTGACCGGCACCTGGACGAGTCCGAGCACGGCGTGGTGCTCGCTGGCACCGACGACGCGGGCGCCGAGCGCCGTGCGGACCGCGTGCTCGCTCACCGTGTAGCCGACCGCCACCGACGCGGCGCCCGCGTCGTGCTCGACGACCTCCGCGCTCGTCACGGTCACGCTCAGTCCGCTGATCGTCATGCCGTCGGTGATGAGCAAGCTGACGAGGGCGTCCGCCTGCGTGTGGGCAGCGGAACCGATGACGACGACGTCCGACCAGGCCACGTCGTCACCCGTCGCGCCCGCGCCGGCGAGATCGGTGACGAGGTCGAAGCGCGCCACCGTGAGGTCCGCGGCCGCGCGCGCCGGGTCCACCTGCTCGTCCGGGTCCTGCGCGTGGTCGTCCTCCGGCGCCCCCGCACTCCCAGCCGCACTCGCGCCCTGTCGGGCGTGCCCACGGTCGGCGCCCGTGCCCGCCCACGCGGTGCTGGCGGTTCCGCCGGTCGGCGCCGGCGTCGCACCGCTGCCGAGCCGCAACGTGGGGACGACGAGCAGTCCCGCGACCACCAGCACCACCACGCCGAGAGTGCTGAGAGCACCGACGGGACGCCGCAGCCGCGGCCGTGTGCTGACCTGCGCCGACGATCGGCGGAGAGTAGCGATCGTCCGGTCCGGTGCTCCGTGGTCCGGGTCGACCGGCGGGGACGCGGCGAGCAACGGCTGGCAGGGCACGAGGTCGTGGCTGCGGCTCGCCAGGGTGCCGACGCCCGGCCTGTCCTCGGCGTCGCCCAGGGCAGACACGAGCAGCCGGCCGAACGCGCGCACCACGCGCCTGTCCTCGGGCGAGCTCCCCACGTCATGGGCCGCGACGAGGAGGGGGTCGACGAGCGCTGCCAGGTGGTAGGCGTCCTCGCTGGCCGAACGTGGGAGCACGCCACCCCGGTCGGGGAGCGGCAGCGTGAGGACAGGCCGACCGTTCGTGATGAGGATCCGCTCGGCGACAAGCACCCCGTAGGAGTCTCCGGCGTGATGGAGCAGCGCGAGCGCCCGACCGAGGACGACGAGGAGCGTGCTGGCACGGCCCGCGGACAGGGCGCCCTCGTCGGCGCAGAGCCGCGCGAGCGTCGGGCCGGTGCTGCGGGGCGTGACGAGGCCCAGTGCCGTCTGACCCAGGTCGACGACGTCGACGAGACGCTCCAGCGCGGGGTCGTCGACCTCGTGCCACGTCTCGAGGCGTCGCATCGACTGCCCGCGCGTGTCCGGGTCGGGAGCCGGAAGGACCGTGAGATCGAGCCGGGCGTCCTGCGGTCCGAGCACCGCGTACCGGCATGCGAGCGCGGGCGGGTCGGACGCGCCGTCCGGCTCGGGACGGTACCCGGCGGCGCGGAGCGCGTCGAGCATGGCGGGGGCGAGCGCCGGTGCCGCACGGGAGTCGGAGTGCATGCCCCCATCCCACCGGATCCGGTGCGCGAGATGCTGTTGTCCACAGGCCTCACTCAGACAGGGATGCGTCGACCCGTCCTGGCGCTCGTCCGCGCAGCGTCCAGCACGCGCGCTGTCGCGACCGTCTCCGCCGGGTCGACGGGAGCAGAGCCGTCACCCCGGAGCCACCGCGCGACCGCCGGGTAGATGTCACCGTGCCCCCCGGGCGCCCGAGGAACGCGCACCCGTTCCCGCCCTCGGGCGATCCAGCCCTCGGAGCTCGCGGCGGCTGTCGCGTCCATCTCCTCGAACGGCGAGGCATCGCTCTCGAAGCTCGTGACGACGTATGCCCCGCCGGTCCCGAGCACCCGGGTGCGCGGCCCCGGTGCCCCGACGACGGACCCGGCCCACAGGCGGCTGCGCACTGCGGGCCGCTCCCCCACGGGCGCATGCTCCAGGGAGAGGAAGACGTCGTCCTCGGTGGGTGTCGTCAGGCCACGGAGCTCGGCGTACACGCTGGTCGCCGGACCGAAGAGCTGCACCGCCGAGTCCACGAGGTGGGTCCCGAGGTCGAGCAGGAGCCCGCCACCGACCGGGTCGTTCTCCTTCCACCTGTCCTGGGGGACGGGGCGCCACCGTTCCCACCGCCGTTCGAACGTGTGCACGTCGCCGATCGCCCCGGAGGTCAGCACCTCGCGCAGGGTCAGCTGCTCCGGGTCCCACCGCCGGTTCTGGAACACGGTGAAGGGCGTACCGGTCTCGTCCGCGAGCGTGACGAGCCGTTCGGCGCCGTCTGCTGTGAGCGCGATCGGCTTGTCGAGGAGCAACGGCACACCCGCCGACACGACCTGAGCGGCGTGGGCCTCGTGCAGGGCGCTCGGGCTCGCGAGGACGACGAGGTCGTACCTGTCGCGGTCGGCGAGCAGAGCCTCGAGGGTCTCGTGGACCGCCACGTCCGGCCAGTCCTCGCGCGCGTGCCGAACCCGCTCCGGGGAGCGGACGACGACTGCCGTCACCGCGTAGCCCGCGTCACGGATGAGCCGGGCGTGGATGCCACGCCCGGCTCCCCCGTAGCCCACGAGACCGACTCTCAGGCCGCGCTCGTCTGCCGTCCGGTTGCGGCCGGGCTCGTGCACGTGGTCGCTCATGCGTCCACGGTAGTGGCGTTCCTCCGGTCGTCAGCGTCGTCGTCCTCGCGGCGGGCGAGTGCCGAGGGCCACCAGACCTTCGGGCCGATGTCGTGGACAAGGGCAGGCACGAGGAGGCTGCGCACGACGAGGGTGTCGAGCAGCACACCGAACGAGACGATGAACGCCAGCTGGGCCAGGAAGAGCAGCGGGATGATGCCGAGAGCGGCGAAGGTCGCGGCGAGCACGATGCCGGCAGACGTGATGACCGAGCCGGTGAGGCGCAGTCCGCGCGTGACGCCGTCCCGCGTGCCGTGCTGCTTGGTCTCCTCCCGGACCCGGGTCATGAGGAAGATCGTGTAGTCGACACCGAGCGCCACGAGGAAGCAGAAGGCGTACAGCGGGACCGTCGGGTCCGCGCCCGGGAAGTCGAAGACGTGGTTGAACACGATGGCGGACACACCGAGCGCCGCACCGAAGGACAGGACGTTCGCCGCCATGAGGATGAGCGCGGACACGACGGACCGCAGCAGCAGCATGAGGATGAGGAGGATGACGACGAGCACGACGGGGACGATCACCGTGAGGTCGCGGGTTCCCGCGTCCTGGGTGTCCAGTCGTTCCGCCGCAGCCCCACCGACGACCACGTCGTCGGAGACGTCGTGCACGGCGTCGCGCAGGGCGCCCACGGTCTCGACCGCTTCCTGCGTGTCGGACGGGGCCGTCGTCGTGACGTCGATGCGTACCCGGCCGTCGACGACCGTGGGCGGCCCCTGCGCGGGGGCGCCCGGCGCACCCGTGCTGCCCTCGGTGACGAGCGCTGCACCTTCGACACCGTCGACCGCCGCGGCGGCGTCGAGCACCTCGTCCGCCTGGGCCTCAGGAGCGATGACGATGACGGGCTGCGTGCTCACGCCCGAGAAGTGCTCCAGGAGCACCTCCTCGCCGTCGACGGCGTCGACCTGGGTGAGGAAGACGTCCGACTCGCCCGTGCCCCGGGCGTCGAGGGTCGGGACGAATGCGGCGCACGCGGCGAGGACGAGAGCGGTGGTGATCCACACGGGGCGGTCGTGCTTGGCGACGAACGTCGCGATCCGTGCCCACAGGCCGCCGCGGCTCCCCTCGTCGACGACGCTCTCGGCGGTGGCACCCTCGAACCGGGGGCGGCGGGGCCAGAAGACCGCACGTGACCGCTTGCCGCCGACGAGGAGCAGGGCGGGCAGGAACGTCATCGCGGCGAGGACCGCGGCGACGATCCCGACGGCGGCGACGGGTCCGAGGCTGCGGTTCGACGCGAGGTCGGACAGCAGGAGGCACAGCAGCCCGGCGATCACGGTGCCAGCGCTCGCGAGGATCGGCTCGAAGGACGCTCGCAGCGACTTTGCGAGTGCCGTGGCGGGGCTCTCGTACCTGTGGAGCTCCTCGCGGTACCTGGCGACGATGAGCAGCGCGTAGTCCACGGACGCACCGACGACGAGGATCGAGAGGATGCCCTGCGCCTGCCCGTTGAGCACGAGCAGGTCGGCGTCCGCCAGGTGGTAGACGACGAGTCCCGCGAGGCACAGCGCGAACACCGCGGTGAGGATGACGATGATCGGCAGGATCGGCGAGCGGTAGACGACCGCGAGGATGACGAGCACGGCGATGAGCGCGACGAGCAGCAGCACGGTGTCGATACCACCGAAGGCGGTGACGAGGTCCGCGACGAACCCGGCGGGCCCGGTGACCCAGGCGTTGAGCCCTGTTCCCTCGAGCTGTTCTGCCAGCAGTCCGCGGATCTCCTCGACGACGACGGGGATCACCGCCTCGCCGTCCGCGAGCGGGCTCTGGGTCTGGCTCGCGTCGATGCTCACCGTGACGAGCGCGGCGAGACCGTCCTCGGAGGGGATGACCACGGGTGGTGCAGCGAGCACGTCACCGACCGTCGCCGGGTCGCCCTCCCCTGCCCCGGGGATCGGCGCGGCCCCGAGCGACTGGGCGAACTGCTCGAGGACGGCGAGCTGTTCGGGCGTCAGCGGCTCGTCGTCCTGGCTGGTGACGACGACGAGCCCGGGCAGCGACTCCTGGTCGACGAACTCGGCTGCGAGCTCGCCGGCCCTGGTCGACTCGGCGCTCGAGGGCAACGACGCGGCTGCGTCGTTCGTCTGCACGGAGCTGAGCTTGCCCTGCGCCTGGCCGCCGACGGCGCCGATCCCCAGCCAGACGGCCAGGGCGACGAGGATGATGAGGCCGCGGACCACGCCGCCGGATCGTTTACTCAGCATGCTGAGTACTATTGGCTATCACGCACGTCGTTGCAACCGGGAGGACCACCACGTGACCGAGGACGCCACCAGCTGGCCGACCGGACGCCTGCTCTCCCATGTCGCGCGGAACCTCGAGCGTCGCTGGAACGCCCACCTGGACGGCTGGGGCCTCAACCACGCGAACACCCCCGTGCTCCTCGCGCTGCTCGCCCAGGACCACTCGCAGCGGGAGCTGGCCCTCGCCTCGAACGTCACCGAGCAGACGATGAGCCGCGTCGTCGCGCGGCTCGAGCGCCTGGGGTACGTCCTGCGCGCCGACGACCCCGACGATGCGCGGCGACGCCTCGTCCAGCTCACCGACGCCGGACGCGTCGCGGTCCTCGACGCCGCCCGGCGGGAGATCGGTGAGGACATGGCGACGCGCGGACTGACCCCCGAGCAGGTGGCCACGCTCCGGGAGATCCTCCTCGCGATGGTCCGCGCGGAGTCCCAGGAGCACGAGGACTAGCCTGACCCCATGGAGTTCCAACCGGTCGACCTGGGGACCGCCCACGCCGACTACGAGACCACGTGGGCGCTGCAGCGCCAGGTGCACGCGGAGGTCGTCGAGGGTCTGCGGCCGGACACCGTCCTGCTCGTCGAGCACGCCTCGGTCTACACCGCGGGGCGGCGCACCCGGATCGCGGAGCGCCCCACGGACGGGACCCCGGTCGTCGACGTGGACCGCGGCGGGAAGATCACGTGGCACGGCCCCGGGCAGCTCGTCGCGTACCCGATCGTCGCGCTCCGCGAGCCGCTCGACGTCGTGGAGTACGTGCGCCGGCTCGAGCAGGCTGTCATCGACCTCTGCGCCGACCTCGGGCTGACGACCGTCCGCGTCGAGGGACGCAGCGGCGTCTGGTTCCCGGCGACGTCGTGGCAGCGCGACCGCAAGGTGTGCGCCATCGGCGTCCGCGTCGCACGCGGCGTGACGATGCACGGGCTCGCGCTCAACTGCGACCCGGACCTCGACCGCTACGGGTCCATCGTCCCCTGTGGCATCACCGATGCGGACGTCACCTCTCTCAGCGTGGAGGCCGGTCGTCGGATGACCGTCACCGACGTCGCACCCTTGCTGCAGATGCATCTCGAACGGACCCTCGCCGACGTGTCACCCACGTCACATCTGCTGCTTCCAGCAGACCCGGGTCCGAGCCCTGTGCTGCCGTAGGCTGACCCGAACGCCAACTCCTGGGAGACCTCGCGTGACAATCGCACCTGAAGGACGTCGCATGCTCCGGGTCGAGGCCCGCAACAGCGCCACCCCGATCGAGAAGAAGCCCGAGTGGATCAAGACCCGGGCGACGATGGGTCCGGAGTACACGGAGCTCAAGGGCCTCGTGAAGAAGGAGGGGCTGCACACCGTCTGCGAAGAAGCCGGGTGCCCCAACATCTTCGAGTGCTGGGAGGACCGTGAGGCGACGTTCCTCATCGGTGGGGACCAGTGCACGCGCCGGTGCGACTTCTGCCAGATCGACACGGGCAAGCCCGCAGACTTCGACGCGGACGAGCCGCGTCGAGTCGCGGAGTCCGTCCTGTCGATGGGCCTGCGGTACTCGACGATCACCGGCGTCGCGCGCGACGACCTGCCCGACGGCGGCGCATGGCTCTATGCCGAGACCGTCCGGCAGATCCACGCACTCAACCCCGGCACCGGGGTGGAGCTGCTCATCCCGGACTTCAACGCGATCCCCGAGCTCCTCGACGCGGTCAACGAGTCCCGCCCCGAGGTCCTCGCGCACAACCTCGAGACCGTCCCCCGGATCTTCAAGGAGATCCGCCCCGGGTTCCGGTACGACCGCTCGCTGTCGGTCCTCACCCGGGCGCGCGAGGCCGGCCTCGTGACGAAGTCGAACATCATCCTCGGCATGGGCGAGACGATGGACGAGGCGAAGGAGGCTCTCCAGGACCTCCACGACGCCGGGTGCGACCTCATCACCATCACGCAGTACCTGCGTCCGTCCGTGCGCCACCACCCGGTGTCCCGCTGGGTCAGGCCCGAGGAGTTCGTCGAGCTGTCGGACGAGGCCGAGCGCATCGGGTTCCTCGGCGTCATGTCCGGGCCGCTCGTCCGGTCCTCCTACCGTGCCGGCCGCCTGTGGGGCCAGGCCATGAAGCGACGCGGCATGGACATCCCCGCTGCGCTCGCCCACCTCGGTGAGCCGACGACGTCCCGGCAGGAGGCCTCGAGCCTCCTGCTGCGCCCGTCGCGCTGACGCCGCTCCTGACCCGTCCGCCCGGCGCGCACAGGCCCCCGTCCACGTCGCTGACGTGCGCCGGGGCCTGCGTACGCCCCCACTAGACTGAGGATCATGGCTCGCAAGAACAGTGACGCAACCGCCCCCGGTGGTGCTCCCGGTGCGCAGGGCGCACCGAAGCAGAAGAAGCCCAAGAAGGTCCGCTGGTATCACCAGGTGGCCCGCGCCTACCGCATGACGTACGAGCACGACCGCGTCCTGCCGTGGCTCATGCTCGCGGCGTTCGCGGCGGTCATGGCGGTCGCGGTCCTGCTCGGCCTCTGGTGGGGCCTGGTCATCTACGTCTCCATCGTGGGCCTGCCGTTCGCCCTCCTGGCTGCCATGTTCGTCCTGGCGCGCAGGGCTGAGAAGGCGCAGTACGCCGAGATCGAGGGTCAGCCAGGCGCGTCGCGCGCCGCGCTCGGGACGATCCGCCGCGGCTGGACGTTCGACGAGGAGCCCGTCGCGGTCGACCCCAAGACTCAGGACCTCGTGTTCCGGGGCCTCGGACGTCCCGGGATCGTCCTCGTGACCGAGGGGCCCCCGCACCGCGTGAAGAAGCTCATCGATGCCGAGCAGCGCAAGCTCAACCGCGTCCTGTCGAGCGTGCCCGTCATCGTCGTGCAGTGCGGCAACGCCGAGGGCCAGGTGCCCCTGCCCAAGCTCGCGCGTCACGTGCAGAAGCTCAAGCCGAAGCTCACGCGCGCCGAGGTCGGCGAGGTGGGCAAGCGTCTCACCGCGCTCGGGAAGATCCGGATGCCGATCCCCAAGGGCGTCGACCCCAACCGTGCGCGACCCGACCGCAAGGGGATGCGGGGGCGCTGACCCTCACGGACCGCGCCGGACACGCGACCGATACACGGGCGACGTCTTCGTAACACGCGCGAAACATGAGGAACATGCACGAGAAATCCCTGACCTCTAGTTTTTCACTGCCCGGGTAAGAGGGCGCCCCCGATCAAGGAGTAGCGGATGTTCAAGAACGCCGAGGAGGCCATTGCCTTCACCCAGAACGAGGGTGTCGAATTCGTCGACGTCCGGTTCTGCGACCTGCCGGGCGTGATGCAGCACTTCAACATCCCGATCTCGCAGTTCGCCGCGTCGGCCTTCACCGACGGAATGATGTTCGACGGGTCCTCGATCCGTGGCTTCCAGGCGATCCACGAGTCGGACATGAAGCTCATCCCCGACGTCACCACCGCGTACGTCGACCCGTTCCGCAAGCGCAAGACGCTCATCGTGAACTTCTCGATCGTCGACCCCTTCACCGACGAGGCGTACTCGCGCGACCCGCGCAACGTGGCCTTCAAGGCTGAGGCCTACCTGCGCTCCACCGGCATCGCGGACACGGCGTTCTTCGCGCCCGAGGCCGAGTTCTACATCTTCGACGACGTCCGCTTCAAGACGAGCGCGAACGAGTCCTACTACAAGCTCGACTCCAAGGAGGCGGCCTGGAACACGGGCCGCGAGGAGGAGGGTGGCAACCTGGGTTACAAGACCCGCTACAAGGGTGGCTACTTCCCCGTCTCCCCCAACGACCAGATGGCTGACCTGCGTGACGAGATGTGCGCAGTCCTCGGCGAGGTCGGCCTCGACGTCGAGCGCGCGCACCACGAGGTGGGCACCGCCGGCCAGCAGGAGATCAACTACCGCTTCTCGACGTTGACGGCCGCTGCCGACGACCTCATGAAGTTCAAGTACGTCATCAAGAACGTCGCCTGGGAGGCCGGCAAGTCCGCGACCTTCATGCCGAAGCCGATCTTCGGCGACAACGGCTCGGGCATGCACTCCCACCAGTCGCTGTGGAAGGACGGCGAGCCGCTCTTCTATGACGAGAAGGGCTACGGCGGCCTCTCCGACATCGCGCGCTGGTACATCGGCGGTCTGCTCAAGCACGCGCCCGCGCTGCTCGCGTTCACGAACCCGTCGGTGAACTCCTACCACCGCCTGGTCCCGGGTTACGAGGCGCCCGTCAACCTCGTCTACTCGGCGCGCAACCGCTCCGCGTGCATCCGTATCCCCGTCACCGGGAACTCACCGAAGGCGAAGCGCGTCGAGTTCCGCGTGCCGGACCCGACGGCCAACCCGTACCTCGCGTTCGCAGCCCAGCTGCTCGCAGGCCTCGATGGCATCAAGAACCGCATCGAGCCCCCGGAGCCGGTCGACAAGGACCTCTACGAGCTCCCGCCCGAGGAGCACGCTGCGATCCAGCAGGTGCCCGCGTCGCTCGGCGAGGCGCTCGACGCCCTCGAGGCCGACCACGACTTCCTCACGGTCGGTGACGTCTTCACGCCGGACCTCATCTCGACGTGGATCGACTACAAGCGCACGCACGAGATCGACCCGATCCGTCTGCGCCCGCACCCGCACGAGTTCGAGCTGTACTACGACATGTGACCTCTGATGGTCGCCTGACCTGCGGGAACGCTGGCCAGGTCCCGCAGTAGTCCGCAAAGAGTCCGCACGAGCCGCCAGACAACCACGGCGGCACGTGCGGACTCTTCTGCGTCCGGGGGCACGTGGCGGTCGGTAGCGAACCTCGTCGTCACCCGCTGCACCCCGGAATCCGGGCCTGCCGCGGGTGGCCCTGCTCGCCCCCGCGCCTACGGTGTGACGATCGGGAAGGCGGGGTCCCCCCGGTCCAGCACTCCGAGGAGTGCATCGAGTACTGCCGCATCGCCGGTGAGCTCCACGCCGGGGGAGGTGAGGTCGCCGGCCATGAGGGCGATCATCCGTCGCTTCGTCGCACTGACCGTCAGTCGCTCGGTGGTGTCGTCCTCGCACCGGGCGCTGATGAGCACGCCATTCTTGAGAGTGAGCCGGTAGGCCTCCTCGAGCTCCGTGAACCTCACGACCAGGGCGAGGTCGAGGTCCCACGCCTCAGGACCGTCGACCGACACCGCAAGGGCGTCGAACAGGTGCCTGGGCGTGAGCTGGGCGAGCAGGGCGGGCGCGGCTGAGGAGGACGAAGGGGTGCCGAGGCTGCTCCCCCGCAGCTCGGCCGCACCGGCGAGGAAGAAGTTGCGCCAGGTGCCGTTCTCGGCGCCGTAGCCGAGCTGCTCCAGCGTGTCGGCGTGGAGCGCGCGTGCGGCGGCGTGGTCCTCGTCGGCGAAGACGGCGTGGTCGAGCAACGTCGCCGCCCAGCGGAAGTCTCCGGCGTCGAACGCCGCCTGCGCGAGGTCGACGGTCCTGTCGATGCCTCCGAGGGCGTCGACGTATCGTGCCGCGAGCTGGGCTGGGGGATGCGGCCAGAGCCGGGCGGGGTTGCCGTCGAACCAGCCCATGTAGCGCTGGTAGATCGCCTTGACGTTGTGGCTGACCGAGCCGTAGTAGCCCCGCGCGTTCCACGCCCTCCGCAGCGCCGGCGGCAGCTCGATGACCTCGGCGATCTCGGTGCCGGTGAGGCCCTGGTTGAGGTGCCGGAGCGTCTGGTCGTGCAGGTACGAGTACAGGTCGCGTTGCGTGCTGAGGAACTCGACGATCTCCTCCCTCCCCCATGTCGGCCAGTGGTGCGAGGCGAACGCGACCTCGGTGCGGTCGGCGAAGAGCGTCAGCGCTTCGGTGAGGTATCCCGCCCAGGCATGCGGATCGCGCACGAGCGCACCACGGAGCGTGAGGAGGTTGTGCAACGTGTGGGTGGCATTCTCAGCGAGGCACAGCGCCCGGTAGCGCGGGAGATAGAGGTGCATCTCGGCCGGTGCCTCGGACCCGGGAGCCATCTGGAACTCGATCTCTATGCCGTCGACGGTGTGCGTCTGCCCGGTCCTCGTGATGTGGATGGTCGGCACGATGAGGCCGACCTCTCCCCCGGACGTCGTCTGGCCGAGGCCGGCACCCACCTGCCCCCGCGGACCTCGATCCAGCGATGCGGCGTACATGTATCCGGCGCGTCGGGCCATCGCCACGCCGGCGTAGACGTTCTCGGCGACCGCGTGCTCCGTGAAGCCCTCGGGGGCGATGATCTCGATGCGCCCGTCATCGACGTCCGCCTGGGACGCGACACCGAAGACGCCGCCGAAGTGGTCGACGTGGCTGTGGGTGTAGATCACCGCGACGACGGGGCGCATTCCTCGATGCGCCGCGTACAGCTCCCGCGCTGCGGCCGCGGTCTCGGTGGAGATCAACGGGTCGATGACGATCACCCCGGTGTCGCCCTCCACGAAGGTGACGTTCGACAGGTCGAGCCCCCGCACCTGGTAGACCCCGTCGACGACCTCGTACAGGCCCTGCTTCGCGGCCAGCTGGGACTGCCGCCAGAGGCTCGGATGCACCGTCGTGGGCGCGGTGCCAGCGAGGAAGGCATAGCTGTCGTTGTCCCAGACGACGCGGCCGTCCTCGGCGGTGACGGTGCCCGGGACGCGGGCGGCCAGGAAGCCACGGTCCGCATCGCGGAAGTCCCGGTCGTCCGAGAACGGCAGCGACTCCTCCGCCTCCCGGTGCGCGAGCTCGATCTGCGGTGACGCGGGCTTCTGGTCCACGGTCTGCCTCCACTCACATCCCGTCCGCCCCGCGTGCCGCCGCGGTCCGACCGTGGACGCTCATCGTCTGTCGAGCTTCGAACACCCTTCACAATAGGCACATAGCGTGACATCGTCTCCTTTCGCTCACCGTTGCTGCTCGCACCAGACGGTGGCGTGGGCCGCGAGAAGGGGCGGCGCCTGTCCCTCTCTGCGGTAGGTTCACTCCCGGTGGCGCCCGGACAGCCCGCGTTCCACACCCATCGTCATCGGCTCGTGGAGGCCCCGTGGACACCCGCCCTGCTCTCATCGAGAGCACCCGCCCGCCGCGGTGGCTGCCGCGTGCGCTCCTGATGTGCATCGGCGCGGTGTTCCTCGGGATCTTCGTGTGGCGGGCGCTCGGGTCCCTCAACGGGCTGATCGTCAACCTCGTCATCGCGCTCTTCGTCGCGCTCGCCATGGAGCCGATGATCCTGTGGCTCGTTCGTCACGGCTGGAAGCGCGGCCTCGCCACCGGCGCCGTCCTGTTCAGCCTCATCGCTGGTGTCGGCGTCGTCCTCGCCCTCTTCGGCGGGTTGTTCCTCGACCAGGCCGGGCAGCTCATCACGACACTGCCCGACACGTACGACGACGTGACGGACTGGGCAGAGGAGCAGTTCGCCGTCCAGATCCCGGAGATGGCTGAGCTGCAGACCCAGGTCGTCAACGACTGGGGCGGAGAGGTGGCGAGCCGGGCGATCGAGATCGGGTCCTCGCTCGTCTCCGGGATCTTCAGCCTCTCGGTCATCCTCCTCGTCGCCTACTACCTCGCAGCTGCTGGTCCGCGGTTCCGTGCGTCCATCTGCGCGTGGCTGAGCCCCGCGAACCAGACGGAGGTGCTGCGCCTGTGGGAGATCACCCAGATGAAGATCTCCGGGTACATCAACTCCCGCGTCGCCCTCGCTGCCCTCTCCAGCGTGGCGACGGGCGTGTTCCTCACCATCATCGACATCCCGTTCGCGCTCCCGCTCGCGCTCTTCACGGGTGTCGTGTCGCAGTTCGTCCCCACGATCGGGACGTACATCGGCGGGGCGCTGCCCGTGATCTTCGCGATCACGACGGACGGACCGGAGAAGGCGCTGCTCGTCGCCGGGTTCATCGTCGCCTATCAGCAGATCGAGAACTTCTGGCTCTCCCCGAAGATCTCCGGGCGTGCCCTCGAGATGAACCCCGCGGTCTCGTTCGTCGTCGTGCTCGCCTTCGGAGCAGTCTTCGGTGCGCTCGGCGCGTTCCTCAGCCTCCCGATCGCCGCCACGATCCAGGCGGTCGCATCGACCTATCTGCGCCGCCACGAGCTCGTCGACTCCCCCATGTTCCAGGACCCGGGGTCCGCGGAGAAGAAGGCGCCGACGACCACCTCAGGATCCTCGGCCCGGGAGGACGAGGCAGGTCAGTCCTCGCGGCCGTAGAAGACGCGCTCCATGACGGCACGCGAGCGTCGAGCCGCCCGGAGGTAGTCCTCCTCGATCTCGGCGCCGCTGCCGGACTGGTAGTGCACCGCCCGGGCGATGCCGCCGAGCGCCACCCGGTCCGAGGGCAGCACATCGGCCGTCGCTCCTCCGATGCGCCCGGACCAGAGCACGACGGCGTCGCGGAGGTCCGAGGCGAACTGCCACGCCGTCGCGAGCGTCTGCACGTCCTGGGCGTCGAGGAGGCCGGCCTTCTGAGCAGCCGCCAGGCCGCTGAGCGTCCCGGTGGTCCGCAGCTCGGGGATCTCATGGGCGTGCATGAGCTGGAGGAGCTGCACGGTCCACTCGACGTCGCTGATGGCCCCACGGCCCAGCTTGAGGTGCCGCGTGGGGTCGACGCCCCGCGGCAGGCGCTCGGACTCGACGCGCGCCTTGATCCGGCGGATCTCCCGCACGGTCGCGGCATCGAGTCCGCCGACCGGGTAACGCAGCGGGTCGATGAGCGCGATGAACCGTTCGCCGAGCCCCTCGTCACCGGCCACCGGTCTGGCGCGGAGCAGTGCCTGGCTCTCCCACGGGGAGGACCAGCGACCGTAGTACTCGACGTAGGACTCGAACGACCGGACGAGCGGACCGTTCCGCCCTTCCGGGCGAAGGTCGGCGTCCACCTGCAGGGAAGGTTCCTCGCTGGCGGTCCCGAGGAAGGACCTCAGGCGCAGCGCGAGCGCGTGGGCGAACGCCTGAGCGTCCGCCTCGCTCGCTCCCTCGACAGCCTCGTAGACGAACATCACGTCCGCGTCGGACCCGTACCCGAGCTCACGACCCCCCAGACGTCCCATCGAGATGACGGCGAAGCGTGCGGGCGGGTGCGCAGTGCCGCGCTCCTCGCTCACGACCGCACAGGCCACACGCAGCGCGCCGACGAGGGCGACGTCGGCGGCATCGGAGATCGCCGGCGCGGCGTTCTTGCCGTCGATCACACCGAGAAGCTCGGCGCACGCGATACGCGCGAGCTCGCGGCGCCGCAGAGCGCGGACGAGCGTCACCGCCTGCTGCGGGTCGTCCGCACGCGTGAGGAAGGCGTCGAGCTCCGTGTGCAGCCGTTCGGCTGGCAACGGCTGCAGGCGCGCGTCCTCCGCGAGCCAGGTCACGGACTCCGGTGACCGCCCGAGTGCCTCCGCGACGTACCGCGAGGTCGAGAGCAGATACGCCAGGCGGAACGCCGCCGAGCCGGAGTCGCGCAGCAGCTTGAGATACCAGTGGGTGCTGCCGAGCTCCTCGGACAGCCGCCGGAAGGCGAACAGGCCGCCGTCGGGATCGGACCCCTCCGCGAACCAGCCGAGCATGACGGGCAGCAGCTGCCGCTGGATCGACGCTCGCCGGCTCATCCCCTCGGTGAGTGCGGCGATGTGCCGCAGAGCACCACCCGGGTCGCGGTAACCGATCGCCGCCAGGCGTGCACGCGCGGCCTCAGGGGCGAGGCTCGCCTCCTCCGCCGACAGCTGCGCGGTCGCCGGCAGGAGCGGGCGGTAAAAGAGCTCCTCGTGGAGGCCTCGGACCTGTCGTCGCGTGGTGCGCCACCGGGCGAGCAGTCCCTCGGCCCCCTCGGCGCGCATGCCCAGCGACCGGGCGAGCCTGCGCAGGTCGTCCTCGCTCGTCGGCATGAGGTGCGTGCGCTGCAGCTTGAACAGCTGGACGCGGTGCTCGAGCGAACGCAGGAACCGGTAGCACACGGCCAGCTGCGCCGCGTGCTCCCGCCCGACGTACCCACCCTCCGCCAGCGCGCAGAGCGCGGTGAGCGTGTTCGAGCTACGGATGGTCGGGTCGGAGCGGCCGTGCACGAGCTGCAGGAGCTGGACCGTGAACTCGACGTCCCGGAGCCCACCCTTGCCGAGCTTGATCTGCCGGTCTGCCTCGGCGGCCGGGACATGGTCCTCGACGCGGCGGCGCATCTTCTGGGAGTCCTCGACGAAGTTCTCGCGTCCGGCCGCGCTCCACACCATGGGCGTGACAGCCGCGACGTACTCCCGGGCGAGATCCGCGTCACCGGCGGCGAGCCGCGCCTTGAGCAGCGCCTGGAACTCCCACGTCTTGGCCCAGCGTTCGTAGTAGGACACGTGGCTCGCGAGGGTGCGGACCAACGGGCCGTTCTTGCCCTCGGGGCGCAGGGCCGCGTCGACGGGCCACAGCGCGGGCTCGCCGCTCGGGCCTCCGCACGCGCGCGTGAGACCGGTCGCCAGGCGTGCACCCACGGACGTCGCGTGGTCCTCGGAGTAGCCGGGCTCCGGCTCGACGACGTAGATGACGTCGACGTCGCTCACGTAGTTGAGCTCGCGACCGCCGCACTTGCCCATGCCGAGCACGGCGATGCGCACGCCCTCGCCGTGGTCCGGCAGCTCGGCACGCGCGATGGCCAGCGCGGCCTCGAGGGCGCCCGCGGCAAGGTCAGCGAGAGCAGCGGCAACGGCTGGGAGGATCGACAGCGGCTCGGTCGACGTGAGGTCGGTCGCGGCGATGAGCAGCAGCCGCCGACGGTAGGCCCGCCGCATCGCGTCGACCGCCTCGGTGTGGGAGAGCGTCGCGACCGGCGCACGCGCCTCGGGGTCTGCCCCCACGGCGTCGAGCATCTCTCGTCGCACGGTCCGGACGTCCACCCCGACGGCTGACCTGGCTGGCAGGAGGTCGTCGAGGAGGTCGGGGTGCCGCACGAGCTCGTCGCCGAGCGCGGAGGACGCGCCGAGGACTGCGACGAGGCGACGCCGGGCCATCTCCTGCGAGGGGTCCTCGCTGGGGCAACCGTCGGGGTCGTCGCGGAACAGGCGGCCCAGCTGCGCGGTGCGCGCGGCTCCGGCTGCGGACCCGTCGCAGGACGAGGACGCGCAGAGCCGGACGAGGGCGAGCAGCGCGAGGTCGGGGTCAGCGGCCTCGCCGAGCGCGGCGAGCACCGTCGAGGAGGGCGTGACCTCTCCGACCACCGCGACGAGATCCTTGTCGGAGCACAGCTGCACCGACCGTGCGACGTCGGTGAACCCGAGCCGGGTCAACCGGCCCCGGAGCGTCGGTCTACGGGTCGAGATCACCATCGGGTCCACCCGCCCGTCCCGCGATGGCCGGGGCTGCTCAGAGGACCTGGAGCAGGCGCTTGAGCTCGAACGGCGTCACCTGCGCGCGGTAGCCGTCCCACTCCTGGCGCTTGTTCCGCAGCACGAAGTTGAAGACGTGCTCGCCGAGCGTCTCGGCGACGAGCTCCGACTTCTCCATGATGTTCACGGCGTCGTCGAGCGACTGCGGGAGGGGCTTGATGCCCATCGCGCGACGCTCGGCGTCCGTGAGCTCCCACACGTCGTCCTCGGTGGCCTCGGGGAGCTCGTACTGCTCCTCGATCCCCTTGAGGCCGGCGGCGAGCATGAGCGCGAACGCGAGGTAGGGGTTCGTCGCGGTGTCGAGCGCCCGGTACTCGATGCGGCTGGAGTTGCCCTTGCCCGGCTTGTACATCGGCACGCGCACGAGCGCCGAGCGGTTGTTGTGTCCCCAGCAGATGTAGCTCGGCGCCTCGGCGCCACCCCACAGGCGCTTGTAGGAGTTCACGTACTGGTTCGTCACCGCGGTGATCTCCGCGGAGTGGTGCAGGAGGCCGGCGATGAAGTGGCGGGCGGTCTTCGACAGCTCGTAGGTCGCGCCGGGCTCGTGGAACGCGTTGCGGTCACCCTCGAACAACGAGAGGTGGGTGTGCATCCCCGACCCGGGCTGGTCGGCGAGCGGCTTCGGCATGAAGGACGCGAACACGCCCTGCTCGAGCGCCACCTCCTTGACGACCGTGCGGAACGTCATGAGGTTGTCGGCGGTCGTGAGCGCGTCCGCGTACCGCAGGTCGATCTCGTTCTGGCCCGGACCGGCCTCGTGGTGGGAGAACTCGACCGAGATCCCCATCGACTCGAGCATCGTGATCGCCGCACGCCGGAAGTCGTGACCCTGGGTCCGTGCGACGTGGTCGAAGTACCCGCCGTGGTCGATCGGCACGAGGGGGCCGTCGGCGGTGGGCGGCTCGAACAGGTAGAACTCGACCTCGGGGTGCGTGTAGAAGGTGAACCCCTGGTCGCTGGCCTTGGCGAGCGCCCGCTTGAGGACGTTGCGGGAGTCCGCGAGCGACGGCTCGCCGTCCGGGGTGAGGATGTCGCAGAACATGCGGGCCGCGCCGTGGTGCTCACCGCGCCACGGGAGCACCTGGAAGGTCGTGGGATCCGGGCGCGCGATCATGTCCGCCTCGTAGACCCGCGTGAGTCCCTCGATCGCGCTCCCGTCGAAGCCGATGCCCTCGGTGAAGGCGGCCTCGAGCTCCGCCGGGGCGATCGCCACCGACTTGAGCATGCCGAGCACGTCGGTGAACCAGAGGCGGATGAAGCGGATGTCGCGCTCCTCGACCGTGCGGAGCACGAACTCTTGCTGCCTGTCCATGAGTACATCCTGCCTGATGCCGAGCCCGGGCGGTGGCTGCCGCTCCGAAAATGCGCGACGAAAGCCCTAGGGTGAGGTGCATGGCCGAGATCCGGATCGCTCTAGCGCAGATCGACACGTGCGTCGGAGACATCGAGAACAACACCCAGGCCGTCCTCGACTGGTCCCGACGGGCGGCTGACGCCGGCGCCGACGTCGTGGTCTTCCCGGAGATGACGGTCACGGGGTATCCCATCGAGGACCTCGCCCTGCGGGCGTCCTTCCAGCGCGCGGCGCGCGACGCCCTCACCGTCCTGGCGGGCCGGCTCGACGAGCTCGGGCTGGGAGACCTCAGCGTCGTCGTCGGTTCCGTCGGGGCGTCCCGCGCGAGCGCCGACCATCCGACGACCCGCCCGACCAACAGGGCCGTCGTGCTTCAGCACGGCACGGTGGCGGCCAGCTACGACAAGCACCACCTGCCGAACTACGGCGTCTTCGACGAGTACCGCATCTTCGCGCCCGGCGATGCCACGTGCGTCATCGAGGTCCGCGGTCGCCGGCTCGGGATCGTCGTCTGCGAGGACATCTGGCAGGACAGCGGGCCCGTCGCCTCGCTTTCCGGTGCGGGGCTCGCGGCGCTGCTCGTGCTCAACGGCTCCCCGTTCGAGGAGGGCAAGGGGCACGTGCGGACGGACCTCGCTGCCCGGCGCGCGCGCGAGCTCGGTGCGCCCGTCGTCTACGTCAACATGGTCGGTGGCCAGGACGACCTCGTCTTCGACGGGGGGTCGTTCGTCGTCGGTGCCGGCGGGACAGTCCTGGCGAGCGCACCGCAGTTCGTCGAGCACCTGCTCGTGTGGGACCTCGCCGAGGATGACGAGGAGCCCCGCCGCGGCGAGGTCGCCCCGCCGTTGAGCACGGACGAGGAGATCTACCGGGCGCTCGTCGTGGGGCTCACCGGCTACGCCTCGAAGAACGGCTTCCGTTCCGTGACTCTCGGGTTGTCCGGCGGGATCGACTCCGCGCTCGTCGCAGCCATCGCCGCGGACGCGCTCGGCGGCGCGAACGTCGTCGGCGTCTCCATGCCGTCGGTGTACTCGTCCGAGCACTCCAAGGACGATGCGCAGGACCTCGCGCAGCGGATCGGCGCGGACTACCGGGTCCAGCCCATCGCCCCGATGGTCGATGCGTTCCAGGGCCAGATGCACCTGACGGGCGTCGCCGAGGAGAACCTCCAGGCGCGCGTGCGCGGCATGATCCTCATGGCCCTGTCCAACGCCGAGGGGCACCTCGTGCTCGCGACGGGCAACAAGTCCGAGCTCGCGGTCGGGTACTCCACCATCTACGGGGACGCCGTCGGTGGGTACGCCCCGCTCAAGGACGTCGACAAGTCGCGGGTGTGGGCGTTGGCCCGGTGGCGGAACAACCTCGCCGTCGACCGTGGAGAGATCCCACCGATCCCCGAGAGCTCGATCACGAAGCCGCCCTCCGCCGAGCTGCGCCCCGGGCAGGTGGACCAGGACTCGCTTCCGCCCTACGACCTCCTCGACGAGGTGCTGGACGCGTACATCGAGCACGCGGAGGGCCGCGCCGAGCTCCTCGAGCGGGGATTCGACCCCGCGGTGGTCGACAAGGTGGTCAGCCTCGTCGACCGGGCCGAATGGAAGCGACGGCAGTACCCGCTGGGTCCGAAGGTGACAGCCCTGGCGTTCGGGCGAGACCGCCGGCTGCCCATCACGTCGCGGTGGCGCGAGCCCCAGACCTGACTCCCCCGTCTCCCAGATCCTCCGGCCGAAGGCACACACATGGACCAGTCCCCCGCTCAGCCGAGCACCCCAGCGCCCCGCAAGCGGTTCCGCGTGCATCACCTGCTCGACGCGAAGGCGGCAGGACGCAAGCTCACCATGCTCACCGCCTACGACTCGATCACCGGGCGGATCTTCGACGCGGCAGAGGTCGACCTGCTGCTCGTCGGTGACTCCGTCGGCGACAACACCCTCGGCCACACCTCGACCATCCCGGTGACGATGGAGGAGATGATCGTCGCCTCCCGCGCCGTCTCCCGTTCGGTGAAGTACGCGATGGTGCTCACCGACCTCCCGTTCGGCGCGTACGAGGCCTCGCCGCAGCATGCGCACGCGAACGCGGTGCGGCTGCTCAAGGAGGGCGGAGCCCACGCGGTGAAGCTCGAGGGTGGAGCGCGGATGGCTCCGCACGTCGAGCTCCTCACGGCCTCGGGAATCCCGGTGTTCGGTCACCTCGGCTTCACGCCGCAGTCGGAGAACCTGCTCGGGGGGAAGCGCGTGCAGGGCCGCGCCGAAGGTGCCGGCGACCGGCTCCTCGCGGACGCGGTCGCGCTCCAGGAGGCCGGCGCCGTCGCTGTCGTCCTCGAGATGGTGCCCGCGCCGGTGGCGGCGAGGGTCACCGAGGCCCTGCGGATCCCGACGATCGGCATCGGAGCCGGCGCCGACGTCGACGGTCAGGTGCTCGTCTGGACCGACATGGCTGGCATGGGTGACTGGTCACCACGGTTCGCCCGGCAGTTCGGCCAGGTGGGCGCTGCGCTGACCACAGCGGCGCAGGACTACGTCGATGCCGTGCGCGGCGGTGCCTTCCCCGGCCCGGAGCACCAGTACGAGAGCTGAGCGCATCCCGAGGGATCACTCCCTGCGGGGGCAGCTACCGCTGCTCCTCCTCCTCGTCGGCCGCGTCCCACGTCTCCGTCCGCTGCTCGGCGAGGCTCAGCGCACGCGCTGCCGCCTCGCGCGTGGGGTACGGACCCATCCGGTGGCGCCACGAGGAGGGCTTACCCTCCTCGACCTCACGCGTCTTGGTGTTGAAGTAGAACTCCGCGGGTGCCGTCATGGTCCGCTCCTCGCCTCGCTCCGCGACCCGCTCGGGGTGCACGCCCTGGTGGACGCCTCCGCGCCCCGGTCACCCCCATCATGGCCGACGGAGCTGTCTTCTCGCCGGTCGAAGCCGGCCCCGGGGGGCACGGGAGACGGGAGTCCGTAGACTTCCTCCATGCCAGTCGCGCAGCGCCCCCTGCTCAGTCCCGGGACCGTCAGCCCGACGCTCGCCGTCCCTGCCTCGATCCCGCGTCCCTCGTACGTGGGCCAGCCGGCTCCCACGCCCTACACGGGTCCGGACGTCGTCCCGCCGGAGACGATCGAGAGGATCCGTGTCGCCAGCCGCATCGCAGCGCAGGCGCTCGCCGAGGTCGGCCGGCACGTCGCGCCCGGGGTCACGACAGATGCGCTCGACCGGATCGGGCACGAGTTCCTCCTCGACCACGGTGCGTACCCCTCGACCCTTGGGTACCGCGGGTTCCCCAAGTCCTTGTGCACGTCCGTCAACGAGGTCATCTGCCACGGGATCCCTGACTCCCTCGAGCTCGTCGAGGGCGACATCGTCAACGTCGACATCACGGCATTCATCGGCGGCGTGCACGGCGACAACAACGCAACCTTCGGTGTCGGAGAGCTCCCCGAGGAGTCCCGGCTGCTCGTGGAGCGCACACGCGAGGCGCTCGACCGCGCGATCAAGGCGGTGAAACCAGGGCGCGAGGTCAACGTCATCGGCCGCGTCATCGAGAAGTACGCGGACCGGTTCGGGTACGGGACGGTCCGCGACTACACAGGGCACGGCGTCGGGGAGGCCTTCCACTCGGGGTTGATCATCCCCCACTACGACGCCGCGCCCCACTACGCCACGGTGATCGAGCCGGGCATGGTGTTCACGATCGAGCCCATGCTCACGCTCGGCACCCACGAATGGGAGATCTGGGACGACGGCTGGACCGTCGTGACCAAGGACCGGCGGCGCACCGCCCAGTTCGAGCACACCCTCGTCGTCACCGATACCGGAGCGGAGATCCTCACACTGCCATGAACACCACACCCACAGCGGGCGCGAGCCCCACACAGAGCACACTCACAGGCATCGGGTTCGGCATCGACATCGGTGGGAGCGGGATCAAGGGCGCCCCCGTCGACCTGGCCACCGGAGAGTTCGCCGCAGAGCGCGTACGCATCAAGACTCCCGCAGCGTCGACGCCCGCCGCGGTGCAGGCGATCATGCAGGAGCTCGTCGGGTCGTTCGACCTCCCGGACTCGACGCCCGTGGGGGTCGCGTTCCCCGCACCCATCCATCACGGAGTCGTCCCGAGCATCGCGAACCTCGACGCGTCGTGGGCAGGGGTCGACCTCGAGGGCCTGGCCGCGGAGGCCACCGGCCGACGGGTCGTCGCGGCGAACGACGCCGACGCCGCGGGCTTCGGTGAGGCCACGTACGGAGCCGCCCGCGGACAGTCGGGGGTCATCCTCGTCGTCACGCTCGGGACGGGGATCGGCAGCGCCCTCATCGTCGACGGTCACCTGCTGCCCAACACCGAGCTCGGGCACCTCGAGATCGACGGCCACGACGCCGAGTCACGCGCGGCGGACAGCGCCCGCGACCGGGAGAACCTGTCGTGGGAGCAGTGGGCCAAGCGTCTCCAGCGCTACTTCTCCGTGGTCGAGTACCTGTTCTCCCCCGACCTCATCGTCGTCGGTGGGGGCGTGAGCAAGCACCACGAGCAGTTCCTGCCACTCCTCGACCTGCGCGCGCCGATCATCCCCGCGCAGCTCCGCAACGCCGCCGGGATCGTCGGTGCGGCAGCGCTCGCGGCGCAGCAGCGCCAGGGCGCCTAGGCGCCGCACGTCAGACGCCCCGGACCAGTCCTCTGGTCCGGGGCGTCTGCATGGTCGCGCATCCCCACTGCTCCGTAGGGTCGAGCCACGTGCGCGGCTCGTCGCTCAGCTGAGCGCGAGGTCCGCGGGCTCGCGCCGGAGGAAGTCGTCGACGCCGAGCATCGCGAGCACGTCGCTGACGGCCGTGGGCGGGTTGCGCAGGGTGACGTGCAGGCCCTCTTCGTGCCCGATCGTGTAGAACTGCACGAGGAAAGCGATCCCCGTCGAGTCCATGAAGGTCACCCGCGAGGTGTCGATGATGACCGGCAGATTGCGGTCGAGGGCGGTCGCGAGGGCCGCGCTCGCTTCGGGACGCAGAGCGACGTCGATCTCGCCCCACATCTCGACGACGCTCTTCGCCGACTCTTCGTTGAGCCGGATACCACCTGTTGAAGCCTTGATGTCCGTCATGCCACACCACTTTCGCGTCGGTGCCACGAATACTCCGGCTCACGCACGTGCCACATGAGCCCTGACGACACGCTCAACAGACTAGGACGCCGCGTGACTTCTTGGCAAGCGCTTGACCAATATCATACGTAGTTGCGTTTTCATCGAACGGCAGACGGTGAACGAGCGGATGAGTCAGCACGTACGCCGGGTTCTGTGTCCCGCGCACGGTTACCCACGCGCGGGCGACGACCATCCATCTACGACGTGCGTTGCCGCACGCCTCCAGCGGCCTACCCGGATGCTCGGGCGAGCAGCCCTCGAACGCATCCTGTCTGACCTTGCTCCAGGTGGGGTTTACCGAGCCGCACCGGTCACCCGGCACGCTGGTGGTCTCTTACACCACCGTTTCACCCTTACCGGCACCGCGAACGCTGCCGGCGGTCTGTTCTCTGTGGCACTGTCCCGCGGGTCACCCCGGGTGGGTGTTACCCACCACCTCGCTCTGTGGAGCCCGGACGTTCCTCGGCAGGAGGCGGACCTCCCGACGCGGCCGTCTGGCCAACTCATCCGCTCGGGGCAAGCCTACCGGGCGTGGCACTCAGACGGTGACCGTGTAGCCGAGCACGAGCTCGTCGCCACTCATCCCACGGATGCCCCAGTTCGCGCGGTCGCTCTCGATCAGGACGATCTCGAGGTCCTCCACGGCGAGGTCGAGCGCCGGGCACACGCGGTCGTACATCTCGCGAACGAGCGCCCGCTTGGCCTCCGGGCTGCGGCCGGTGAACGCGACGACCTCGACGACGAGGTACGCCGCACCACGCTGCGGGGCGACGAGGTCGTCGTCCTCGAGCCACAGGAACCGCTGGAACCGCTTGTCCGCGGGCATCTGCCACGCGGCGACGAGCGCGTCGTGGAGGAGGTCGGACAGCGCGGCCCGTCGCTGCCCCCAGACCGAGCGTCGGCCGTACACCTTGAGCTGTGCCATGGGCCGAGACTAGCGAGGCCGGTCACCGGTGCGCGAGGTACTAAAATCTTTCGGTGCTCATCCTCCTGCCTCCGTCCGAGGGAAAGACCGCTCCGGAGCAGGGCGAGCCGGTCCAGCTCGACACCTTCTCCGCACCTGCCCTCAACCGCCACCGGACACGCGTCCTGCGGGCGCTCGCCCGGGCGAGCGCCCGCCGGGATGCTCTCGAGACGCTCGGTGTCGGCGCCAGCCTCGCCCCGGAGGTGGCCCGCAACACCCGGCTCCTCACGGACCCCGCTGCTACCGCCGGATCGGTGTACACGGGCGTGCTCTACGGCGCGGCGGGGCTCGGCGATCTCGACGAGCGTGGGACGGCTCGCGCTGCGGCGTCGGTCGTGACCGTCTCCGCGCTGTGGGGTGCCGTCTCCCCCGCCGACCGGATCCCCGCGTACCGGTTGTCGATGAGCACGGATCTCCCCGGCATCGGGCCGCTCGCTGCGGCATGGCGCCCGCACCTGCACGAGGTGCTGCAGCCCCGGGCCGCCTCCGACGTCGTCGTCGACTGCCGATCGGCCGCCTACACCGCGGCGTGGCGCCCGGCAGCCGGGACGGACTGGGTGACGGTCCGGGTGGTGCGCGATCTCGACGGGGTCCGGTCCGTCGTCTCCCACAACGCCAAGCACGCACGCGGGGTCCTCACCCGGCACCTCCTCGTCCGCGCAGGCGCACCACCACGGACGAGCGCGGAACTGCTCGAGGCGGCGGGCGAGCTCGTCGGGACGCACGTGCTCGACGTGACGTTGGACACCACGACGGCGGCGAAGAACGGTCGCTCGACACTCGAGCTCGTCGTCACCTGATCCCGCAGAGGATCGCTCCGCGAGCCGTCGCTCCCGCGTCGGCCCTCGGGTCCGGTCAGGCCTCGGAGGGCATCCCGACGACGGTGATCTCGCTCGTCCCGTCGGGCCAGCGCCGGAGGATGCTCATCGATGCCGGTGGGACGCGGAAGCGCTGCCACCTGTCGACCGGCGCACCGGCGGCCATGCCGACGGCCGCCCGGACGACGACGGCGTGGGCCACGACGACGGTCGTCCTGCCCGGCGCGGTGTCGCCCAGCGACCCGAGGCACGCCTCGACGCGTGCGCCGACGTCAGCGATGGACTCACCACCCGGCGCTCGGACCTCGCCCGACTCGTGCCAGCGCCGGAGGTCTCCGGGCCACCGCGACTCGATCTCGGCGCGCGTGAAGCCTTCCCACTCACCGAAGTCGCACTCGGCGAGGCGCGGGTCGGTGCGCACGACCTGGCCAAGACGCCGCCCGACTGCCGCCGCGGTCTCCTGGGTGCGGACCATCGGGGAGGCGACGACGGCGCGGGGCCGCGGCAGGTCCTGCCACAGCTGCCTGCCGACCCGGTTGACGAGATCCGCGACCTTCGCCGCCTGGATGCGTCCGTGGCCTGTGAGCGAGGGGCCGGCAACTCCACCTCCCGAGTACGCGCCCACGAGCGTGTACGGCGTGACCCCGTGCCGGACGAGCACGATGGTCGCTGGCTCAGCGTCGTCGAACCGGAGCGTCGATCCTGACGGCCGGTGCACCCGGGAGCGCGGGTCGCCAGGAGCTCCGGCGTCCTCGGCGGCCCCACCCTGCCCGTCGGGCGTCATGCGGTCGGACGTTCCTTCGTCGACCATCGGCTACGCCTTGTGCTCGGTCTCCTGCGGGCGCACGAGGATGCGGCCGCACTCCTCGCACCGGACGACGTCCTCGGGCTTGGCGGCGCGGATCGCCTGGAGGTCGGTCTGGTTGAGCTCGAGCCGGCACCCCTCGCACCGGCGGCCACGGAGGGCGGCGGCGCCCAGGCCCCCGAGCTGCCCGCGGAGCTTGTCGTAGAGGGCGAGCAGGCCCTCGTCGAGCCCGCGGGCCGCGACCACGCGCTGCGCAGCCACGGACTCGAGCTCCGCGTCGATCTCCCCGAATCCAGCGTCCCGCTCCGCCTCGACCTCACGCTTGGCCTCGAGCACCTTCTCGTTGGCCTCGTCGAGCTTCGCGAGCGTGTCCTGGTGCGCCTCGAGCCGCTCCATGACCTCGAGCTCGATGTCTTCGAGCGCGCTCTGCCGGCGGGCCAGGGACTCCAGCTCGTTCGTGAGCGCCTGGGCGTCCTTGGCGCTCACCCCACCGGACGCGAGGCGCTGCTTGTCGCGGGTGACCCGCACACGCACCTGCTCGACGTCGGACTCGGCCTTGGCGAGCTCGCGACGCAGGTCGTTCACCGCTGTCCGCGACGCGACGAGCGCCGCATGGAGGTCGGCCAGCTGTGCCTCGACCTCAGCGACCCGGGCGAGCGCGGGCAGGGTCGTGCGCTTGTGCGCGAGCTGCTGTGTCCGGGTGTCGAGCGCCTGGACGTCGAGCAGTCGGCGCTGGTCCTCGACGGGTGCCGTGGTCACGAGCGGTGTCCTTCCGTAGGGGGTGCGAACAGCGGGGTCTGGGACGACGGGACGCGGAACGTCCAGGGGTCGGAGGACCGGGTGCTCACTGCGACCTCAACCGTAGTGCCGTCGGCGGCGAGGTCCTGCACCAGGTCCTCGCTCGCGTAGCGCAACCACGGCCACTCGGACGCGAAGTGCGCCGTGTCGACGAGGAAGGGACGGCCGTCGTCCGCGGACGCGCCGCGGTGCGCCGCCTCGAACGCGGCGCGCTCACGCGCCTCGGACGTGTCGTGGTGCTTGAGGTCGGACGTCACGTAGACGTCGACGCCAGCGTCCCGGGCAGCGCCGATGAGCGAGCCGCCCGAACCACCGAGCACCGCCACCGTCGTCACGGTCGCGTCCGGGTCTCCGGCGGCCCTGACCCCCTGCGCGGTCGCGGGGAGCTCGGCCGCGAGGAGCTCGGCGAGCGCACGGAGCGTCACCGGCTCGGGGAGGCGTCCGACCCGACCGAGCCCGGTCGCGACCTCGCGCCCGGCGAGCTCGAGGACGTCGTAGGCGGGCTCCTCGTAGGGGTGCGCCGCGATCATCGCTGCCACGACCTCGCGCCGGACCCCGCGCGGCGCGACCATCTCGATGCGGGTCTCCGTGACCTGCTCGGCCTCGCCCGGGCTGCCGATCGTCGGGTTGGCGTCGCGCGACGGGACGAAGGTGCCCGTGCCCGTCGTCGTCCACGCTGCCCGGGAGTACTCGCCGATCCCGCCCGCACCCGCGTCGGCCATGGCATCGATGATCGCGTCGGCGCCGTCGCTGGGCACCATGACGACGTGCTTGTCGAGCGGCAGGTCGGCCGCGGGGACGAGCGGGCGACGGTCGACGAGCCCGAGGAGGTCCGCGAGCGCGTCCGCGACGCCGCGCTCTGCGGAGTCGGCGTTGGTGTGCGCGGTGTAGAGACCGCAACCCGCTGCGAGAAGCCGTGTGACGACCGCTCCCTTGGCCGTGGTCGCGGCGACGGAGTGCACCGCGTCGAGGAGCAGGGGGTGGTGGGTGACGACGAGGTCGGCACCCCACGCGAGCGCCTCGTCGACGACGTCGAGGACCGGGTCGACCGCGAAGAGGACCTTGCGGACCGGTGCGGCCGGGTCGCCCGCGACGAGCCCGACGGCGTCCCAGCCCTCCGCGGTGCGTGGTGGGTAGCGCGCGTCGAGGTGTCGGACGACGGCGGCCAGGGTGGGTTCAGAAGTCACTCCCGCAGGCTAGCGGAGGAAGTCCGGGAGGATACGGGTCCGGGGCTCTAGGTCGTCGTGGTGCGCCTTATTGGTGGCTCCGTCTCTGTCAGCGCGCGGGGTACCGGGACGGCGCCACGAGCTCGTCCTTCTGGACCCCGACCAGCGCGGGCACCCTCCCTGCTCCGGGTGCGACCACACCGTCCCGGGCCGTCACCAGGGCCACCGGGCGCGCCGCCGAGCGGATGAGGTCGACCGGTGAAGGAACATCGAAGAGCGCACCACCCACGACTCCCCCGACCTCGAGCCCCGGGGCCGGTCCGGTGAGGAGGGACCGCGGGACGCGGCTGATCGCGTCGAGCAGCGCGAGCTGGTGGTCCGACGTGCTCATGTAGTTTGTGAGCGACGCGAGCCACCCGGCGTGGGTCAGCGAGGGCATCGAGACCGGGGTGAAGGCGTTCTCGTGGTTGTTGCTCGCCAGAGCGACCGGCACCCCAGCGTCGAGAAGCTCGGCGATGCGGGTCACGCCCCGGGTCGGTGCGACGTCCTGGTGCCGTCCGCTGAGGAAGAGATCGGTGGTGGGGATGGCGACGACGGCGATACCGGCACCACGCATGGCGGCCACGAGCTCGCGGACCTGCCGGGGCCCGAGCGCGGTGAGCGTCGTGAGGTGGCCCACCACGACGCGACCTTGCAGGCCCGCTGCCTCGATGCGCGGGATCACCTGGTCGAGGAGCAGGTCCTCGGGACGGTCGCTCAGGTCGAGGTGCAGGTCGACCGGCGCGTCCCACGCGCGTGCGAGGTCGATGAGGTCGTCGAGGTGCCGCAACGGGTCCGGGTCGGCGTAGGGGCACCCGGCCACGACCCGGCACCCGTCAGCCATGGCCCGGTCCATGCTTCGCAGCGTCCGGCTGTCGCGCGTGGTCCCGTGCTGCGCGAACGCCGTGAGCTCGAGCGAGATCTCCGGGTGGCGCTCGGCGAGGTCGAGGTGGAGGGCGACGATCGCGGGGTCCGTGGTCTCGCTGATCTCGACGTGACCGCGCGCAGCCACGGTGCCGCCGCTGACCATCATCCGGAGCACGCGGTCGGCGTTGCGCTCGACGGTCGCCAGGTCGAGCGAGCTGCGCAGGAGCGCCGTGCGCTCGATCGCCTGCTCGAGACTGTGCGCGCTCCCGTACGCACGCTCGAGGGCGGTCGCCTGAAAAGCCTTGTCGAGGTGGACGTGGAGGTCGACGAAGCCCGGAACGAGGAGGAGGCCCTTCCCGTCGACGGTGGTCGGCGTCGGCGTCGGCGTCGGCGTCGGCGTCGGCGTCGGCGTCGGCGTCGGAACATCGTCGCCAGCGAGCGCGAGGGACGTCATGCGTCCGTCGCTGACCACGACGTCCCACAGGCCGTCGCGGTCCAGGAGTCGGACGGAGGCAAGCGTGAACGAGGCAGCCATCACGGATGGACCCCGTGCACCCCGGAGGTCGCGGTCTCGGCGTGAGTGTTCATGCGGCGTGACGCTTCCACCCCGGAGTGTCCGGCGCGTTACGCGACGATCACACGTGGACGCACGTGCTGTTGTCCGGACATCGCGGGCATCAACGACTCGGCGGGTCACTCACTGCGGTCTGGTCGGAACTACGTCGTGCCTGACGGAACTACGTCGTGCGTGACCGTACGACCTTCGCGATCGCCGCAGGGTCCGTCTCGACGCCCCGACTCCTGAGCTCCTCCATGACAGCCGCGATCTGCTCGGCCTCGCTCTTCGTCGTGTCGATCGGGACCTGCGCGAAGGTCGTCTTCTCGTCCTGCGGATTGCCCACTGGTGTCTCCTTGCGTCGAGCGTCTGTGGCCGTCATCTCACGGTAGCGCGGTCGACTCGCTCGGTCGTCGCGGATGCCCGCGCGAGCTCGGTCACGAGCGTGTCCGCGAGCGCGGTGATGTGAATCAGGTACGTTCGCTGAGCTGGCCGACCTGTCGGTAAGGCCGCACACGGGTCGGCTCGCGGACGCGTGTCGAGAAGGGCAGGAAGTAGACCCCGGTGCTGCGCCAGCACGACACATCGATGGCGGGAGCCCGCTGTGGTCCTGTCAGGCGCGCTTCGACCGCATCGCCTTGAGCTGCTTCACTGCGGGGTCGGCGGAAAGGGCCCGGTACTCGGCTGAGCCGAGGGGCACGAGGGCGACCCGGCCGTCGTCGTCGTGATGGATGCCCCAGCCGTACCGCTTGCCCAGAGGTGAGGAGCGCAGGCATGCACGGTCTCGAGCGAAGAACTCCTCGCGCGCCGCCGGCCGAGCCTCGGCCGGGATGGAGTGCCGGGTCGCATGCACCTCGAACAGCACATCGTCGCTGGTGAGCTCGTAAGGACGCTCCAAGACGAGCGCACACTGCAGAGCCGCCACCGTCGGAGCCCTGTCGCCGACCGGTGGCCGTTCGGCCGCCTCGACCGGGCAGTCGTCTGCGACCTGGATGAACGTGCCGGTGTAGTTCGTGCTTCCCATACGCCCATCCTCGCCCGATCGAGAGGGACGCGATAGGAGAAAACCGGCAGCGGGACGGGCACGGTTGAGAGAATGCGAGACATGACCATCGCGCGTGAGGATCGGGCGCGCCCGATCTCCGTCTCAGAGCGATCCGGCGTGCTCTACCCTCACCGTCTCGCACGGTATGCAGCGGGCTGGATCGCACCCGACCCTGCCGTTTCAACGGTGGTCGATCACTACTGGCACGTCTCGTGGGCACTGGATGACGGCGAACGCCTGGATCAACCGATCATCGACCTGCCCGCGGTGAACGTCACGATCGAGGAGGGCGACGTGCCCGCCCCGCTCGTGGTCACCGGCGTGCACGGTCGTGCCTGGCGGCGCGTCATTCACGGCACGGGACGTGTGTTCGCGGTTCGCCTGCGACCAGCGGGGTTGGCGGTGCTCAGCGACCTCGCCCCTGCGGGGGTCGCCGATGCCACGGTGCCACTCACCATGAAGCTCGACCCGCGCCTGCACACACTCATGAGCGCGATTGCGGTCTCCCCCGATCCTGCCGCACGTGCACGGGTTGCTGACCGTGCCATCGGACAGATGCTCCTGGAGCGTCCGCCGACGCCGACGGGATTGCTCGCCAACGACGTGATGGCCGAGTTGCGCGAGCGCATCCACACCAGAACCGGCCCCGCCCTCGCGGAGCGCTTCCCACAGAGCGAGCGGACGATCCAACGTGCCTGCATGGACACGCTGGGACACGGCCCGAAGTGGCTGAGCCGCCGCATCCGCCTCCAAGAGGTCGCCCGAGCGCTGACTCTCCGACCCCATGAGGAGCTCGCGATCATCGCGGCGCGCCTGGGCTACACCGATCAGTCTCATCTCACCCGCGATTTTCGCACCGCAACAGGCATCACCCCCGATGCGTACCGGCGAGGCTCCGAGCGCTTGGCCGTCTGATCCGCAGTTCCCCGCCGAGCCGGACGCGAGTCAGCCGAGCATGCGCTCAGCGGGGAGCAGGGACGTCCCGCTCGGCGTCGAGGAGCCACCAGTCGCCGAGCCGGGCCAAGGCAGCGCGTTCGGCGAGGTCACGGTCGAGGAGGCCGCGTCGGCACAGAGCATCCAGGATCTCGCGCCGCTCGCCGAGGAGCGCCTCCTGCTCGGCCACGGGCAGCGACCGCAGGCGTTCGCCGAGCGCGGCCCGTCTCACGTCGCGCACCGTGCGGTCCCTGGAACCGACCAGCCGCGCGACCAGGGAGACGGCACCGATGATGCCGGTGGCGACGATGGGCACCGCGAGCGACGACAACGCCCCCGGCTCGGGTCGCGCGCTGTGCCACCACGCCGCGCCCGCCGCTGCAGCCATCGCGAGGCACGCCGCTGCGAGTCCGTTCCCGTCCCTGGGACGGCCGAGGCGCCACCAATCCGCGAGCGCCCACGCCTGACCGACCGCGGCGACCCAGAAGCAGATCGCAGCGACCGATCGAGCCAGGTCCGGGCTCATCGTGTCGGTGCCCGAGAACACGTCGGCCCCTGAGCCGCCCAAGGGCGCCAGCACGCCACCGAGGGGCGCGACCAGGGCGATCCCTCTCGCGAGGGTCGCGAACCCTGCGAGCGAGGTGCTCGTGCGCAGCGACGGTGTCGTGAGCGCCTGCTGCCACTCGAGCGACCCCAGCCGCACGCCGTCCGGGAACTCGTCCTCGCGTGCCTGCCGCACTGCGCGGTTCCGCATCTTCATCCTCGCCCACCGCTCTGTTCCGAACCCCGTTGGCATCGGACTCCTCTCGCGGCGGGAAGACCCTGGACAACGTGCGGGCCCGTCGCGGGACGACCGCACTGTCGCACCAGATCATCGACCTCGCCCTGCACGGACCGAATGGCTCGCCGAAGCAGAACGACGGGTCGGAGACGCTGTGGTCCCTGATCGAGGGCATCTTCACCGCTGGGACGCCACGCCCATGCTATCGCCCGATGGCAACACCTCATCGGACGAGAAGCGCCCGCACCTTTCCCTCTTGAAAGAGGGCACCAGTCCTCGGCCGGCACCGGAGTTCGTGGAATGGCAGATGGGTCTCGAAGCCGGCGGTGAGTCGGTCGGAGGCGTCCGATTGCCGGAAACGAAAGGATGCCGGGCGGTGAGGCCCCGCCCTATCCGTCTATTGCCTCGCGAAAGGGTCGCGCGTCATTCTGAGTTTGGCCCTTGACATTGATCCTGCATCAACCCTGCACCCTGGGTTTCAGGAGACCTCGCACAGGTCGGGACGCTCCGTGAGAGGAGGCGGATGATGTCGGGCTTCATCGAGAAGGTCGTCGGCGACATCGGCGACAAGAAGCGGTGGCGGGAGTACAAGCGGCACGCGAAGGCGCTGCCTGCCGGCTACGCGGACGCGGTCGAGGCGTTGAAGCGGTGCCTGATGTACCGCGGGGCGATCACGAGAACGAAATACGCCGAGGGCGAGTGGATCGACACCGAGCGCAAGCGTCTGGTCGATGCGATCGCCCGTGCCGAGGCCGAGAGCGGGAGCGGGCGTTCATGACCGCGGGATCAGCGATCGCTCCGGCGATCCAGGTGCAGGGTCTGGAGAAGTCGTACGGGAAGCTCTCGGTGCTGCGCGGGGTGGACTTCAAGGTCGCGTCGGGAAGCGTCTTCGCCCTGCTCGGCTCGAACGGTGCGGGCAAGACGACGGCGGTGCGCATCCTGTCCACGCTGTTGAGGGCAGACGCGGGAGCCGCCAGCATCAACGGCTTCGACGTCTCCTCCCAGCCGGCACAGGTGCGGGAGTCCATCAGCCTGACGGGGCAGTTCGCCGCCGTCGACGAGATCCTGACGGGTCGGGAGAACCTGATCCTCGTCGCCAAGCTCCGCCATCTGAAGGACCCCAGCGCGATCGCGGACGGTCTGCTCGATCGGTTTGCGCTGACCGACGCCGGCAACCGGAAGGTCGGCGAGTACTCCGGCGGCATGCGCAGGCGGCTGGACATCGCGATGAGCCTGATCGGGAACCCGCCGGTGGTGTTCCTGGACGAGCCGACCACCGGCCTGGACCCGGAGCGGCGCATCGAGGTGTGGAGGGCCGTCGAGAAGCTCGCAGCGGGTGGGACGACGGTGTTGCTGACCACGCAGTATCTGGACGAGGCAGAGGAGTTGGCCGACCAGATCGCGATCCTGCACAAGGGCCGGATCATCGTCAACGGCACGCTGGACGAGCTGAAGAAGCTGCTGCCGCCGGCGAAGGTCGAGTACGTCGAGAAGCAGCCGTCCCTCGAAGACGTCTTCCTCGCCCTGGTGGGCGAGGACAGCGACGCCGCCGGCGTGAACGGCGGCGCGGGCGAGAAGGGAACATCATGACCACCCATTTCTTCGGTGACACCGCCACCCTCACCGGGCGGTCGATGAAGCATGTCCTGCGCAGCCCGGACACGATCATCACGACCGCGGTCATGCCGATCGCGATCATGCTGCTGTTCGTCTACGTGCTCGGCGGCGCCGTCACCACCGGGCAGGACACCGGCTCGGGCGAGTACATCGACTACGTACTGCCGGGTGTTCTGCTGATCACGGTCGCGATGGGCATCTCCTACACCGCGTATCGATTCTTCATCGACATGCGGGGCGGTATCTTCGACCGCTTCCACTCGATGCCCATCGCCCGGTCGTCCGCTCTGTGGGCGCATGTGCTGACCTCGCTCGTGGCCAACGTCATCTCCGTCGTGCTCGTGACGGGAGTCGCGCTCCTCATGGGCTTCCGCACGGGTACCGGAGTGCTGGGGTGGCTTGCGGTCGCGGGCATCGTGCTCCTGTTCATCTTCGCTTTGACCTGGGTAGCGGTGCTGTCGGGGCTGTCGACGAAGTCGGTGGATGGGGCGAGCGCGGTGCTGCAGCCGCTGATCTTCCTGCCGTTCATCAGCTCCGCGTTCGTGCCCACCGGGTCGATGCCGGGACCGGTGCGGTGGTTCGCCGAGCACCAGCCGGCGACCTCCATCGTGAACACGATCCGCGACCTGTTCGCCCAGCAGCCCGTCAGCGGGGAGATCTGGGTCGCACTGGCATGGTGCGTCGGCATCTCCGTCGCCGCCTACGTCGCCGCGATGCTCGTCTACCGGCGGAAGATCGCCTGAAGCAGGGTGGATGTCATGCTCACCATCAGCCAACTCGCCGCCTACGCCGGGGTGACGGTGGCGGCCGTCCGGCACTATCACAGGATCGGTCTGCTGCCCGAGCCCGGCCGTGACCGCTCCGGGTATCGCAGCTATGACGCCGCTGCGGTCGTGCGACTGATCCGTATCCACATCCTCGCCAGCGCTGGCGTGCCACTGGCGCAGGTAGAAGACCTCCTGGGCGCCGATCCGGAGGAGTTCGCCGATGGGGTTCGGCAGATCGACAAGCGGCTGCGAGCCGAGGTCCGGCTGGTTCAGGAGACCCGCAAGAGGCTCGCCCAGCTCGCCGCCGGTGAACAGCTGGCACTCCCGGCGAGCGTTGTCGGGTACCTCGACCGGCTCCGTGGTCTCGGCATCGAGGAGCGATTGATCGAGCGGGAACGGGATGCCTGGATCATGGTCGCAGCCCAGATCCCGGAACAGATCGACGCGGTCATCGCACAGAAGCACGCCGACCTGGACGACCCGGACATGGTGCGGCTGTACACCCTGCTCAGCGGAGCGCTTGACTGGACGGTGGACGATCCTCGCGTGGTCGAGGCCGCCGACATCCTGGACCGCATCACCACCCGCGCGGTCGAATCCGGCGACGTGCGAGAGGACGGGTTCGACGACACCTTCGTCGACCTGCTGGACGCCACGATGGCCGAGTCCGCCCCCGCCGCCAAACGGCTGCTCGCCCTCCTGGAAGAGCGCGGCTGGAAGGGCTGGACCCGCTTCGAGCGCATGCCCGGCGAGACCGGTGATGCCGTTGGTGTGAACAACGATCTTCTGGTGGGCCCGGAGGGACTCGAACCCCCGACATCCACGGTGTAAACGTGGCGCTCTAACCAACTGAGCTACAGGCCCCGGTGAACGGGCGGACACAGCCTACCCGGTGCGGCATGCGTAGCCGCGTGTCCGGCCGGGTTCCGCACCTGGCCGTGACGATTCTCAGAGCGCCGCGAGCGCGCCCCGGTACGCGTCGAGCTCCCGGCGTTGGCCGCGCCCGTTGACGACGGACCAGCGCACGATCCCCTCGGCGTCGAGCAGGAAGCTCCCCCGCACTGCGAGCCCCAGGGTCTCGTCGAACACTCCGTACCGCCGGGCGACCTCACCGTGCGGCCAGAAGTCCGAGAGCAGGTCGAACCCGAAGTCCTCCTGGGCGGCCCACGCCTTGAGCGAGAAGACCGGGTCGCAAGAGATGGCGAGGAGCCGCACGCCCTGGGTCTGGAACTCCGCGATGCTGTCCCGCAGCTCGCACAGCTCGTTCGTGCAGATGCCGGAGAAGGCGAACGGGAAGAAGACGATGAGCACGCGCTCGCCCCGCAGGTCCGCCAGGCGCACGGGAGTGCCGTGCGTGTCCTGCAGGGTGAAGTCCGGCGCGGCCGTGCCGACCTCCGGGGCGCGTGCGGCGGCAGCGGTCACTTGCCGCGGCCGCGCGTCCCGAGCTTCGTCGCGGACCAGTCCTGGGCGATCGAGAAGGTGCTCGTCGCGTGCAGGCCGGCGGTCGTCGCGGCCTCCTGGATGTCACTGTGCCCCACGTGGCCGTCCCGGCCGGGCTTGCGCGTGAAGATCCAGATGAGGCCGCCGTCGTCGAGGACCGTCTGCACGTCGACGAGGGTGTCCGTGAGGTCACCGTCATCCTCGCGCCACCAGACCACCACACCGTCCGTGACGTCGTCGTAGTCCTCGTCGACGAGCTCGGTACCGGTGATCTCCTCGATCGCCTCCCGGAGGTCCTGGTCGGCGTCGTCGGCCCAGCCGAACTCCTGGACGACGAACCCGGAGGCGAAACCTAGGCGGTCCGCATCCTGGGGCTCAGTGGTCGCTACCACGGTGATGGTCTTCCCTTCCCGTCGGGGTCACCGCACGCAGGACGCGGCGGATCGATCAATGGTGGCAAACGTAGCCCACCCAGCGCCACGTCGGGGCGAAAACGGGCGCCAGGGGCGTCGTGTCCGGGCTCCCGGCGCGGCTGGCTCGCCGTCGCGGACCCGTCCCTGGCACGTCAGGATCGGCCCCATCACTGGGATGTCACGAATGTCACGTGCCCGGGTCAGTGGACAGAGTGGCTTTACCCTCGCTAGACCCACGAGAATGTGTGGAACTACCGAGAGACAGGCCACCGCTCGACGCTGCGCGCAGCGCCCGGACGACTGGTCGGGCTGCCGGTTGACGCGAGCGATGGGGCACACGGCCCCGCAATGCTCTGGACACGATGTGAGGTTGCTGGTGGCTAAGCACGACGAGACGCGACCGCTGATCAATGGTCTGTTGAGCCAGGTCCCTGATATCGACCCCTCGGAGACCGGTGAGTGGGTCGAGTCCCTCGACGGCCTGATCGACGACCGCGGCGGACCCCGCGCCCGCTACATCTTGCTCAACCTGCTCAAGCGGGCACGGGAGCGCAACGTCGCGATCCCGACGTCCATCAACACCCCGTACGTGAACACCATCGGTGTGCACGAGGAGCCGTACTTCCCGGGCGACGAGGTCATGGAGCGCCGGTACCGCAGCTGGAACCGGTGGAACGCGGCCGTCATGGTGACGCGCGCCCAGCGCCCGGAGATCAGCGTCGGCGGGCACATCTCGTCCTACGCCTCCGTCGCGACCCTCTACGAGGTGGGCCTCAACCACTTCTTCCGTGGCAAGGACCACCCGGGCGGCGGCGACCAGATCTACTTCCAGGGCCACGCCTCCCCCGGGGTGTACTCCCGCGCGTTCCTCGAGGGCCGCCTCACCGCGGACCAGCTCGACGGCTTCCGCCAGGAGCACTCCCACGCCGGCGGTGGGCTGCCGTCCTACCCGCACCCCCGCCAGATGCCGGACTTCTGGGAGTTCCCGACCGTCTCCATGGGCCTCGGCCCGGCGAGCGCGATCTACCAGGCGTGGACCAACCGCTACCTGCACAACAACGGGATCAAGGACACGAGCCAGCAGAACGTCTGGGCGTTCCTCGGTGACGGCGAGATGGACGAGCCCGAGAGCCGCGGCATGCTCCAGCTCGCCGCTCAGCAGAAGCTCGACAACCTCAACTTCGTGGTCAACTGCAACCTCCAGCGCCTCGACGGACCCGTCCGCGGCAACGGCAAGATCATCCAGGAGCTCGAGGCGTTCTTCCGCGGTGCGGGCTGGAACGTCATCAAGGTCATCTGGGGCCGCGAGTGGGACGTCCTGCTCAACGCCGACAAGGACCGCGCCCTGGTCAACCTCATGAACATCACGCCCGACGGCGACTACCAGACGTACAAGGCCAACGACGGCGCGTTCGTCCGTGAGCACTTCTTCGGCCGTGACCCCCGGACCAAGCAGCTCGTCGAGAAGATGACCGACGACGAGATCTGGGCCCTCAAGCGTGGCGGCCACGACTACCGCAAGCTCTACGCGGCATACGCCTCGGCCGTCGCCCACACGGGCCAGCCGACCGTCATCCTCGCGCACACGATCAAGGGCTACGGTCTCGGTTCGGGCTTCGCCGGCCGCAACTCCACGCACCAGATGAAGAAGCTCAAGGCGGACGACCTCAAGGGTCTGCGTGACGCGCTGAACATCCCCATCACGGACGCCGAGCTCGAGGCCGACCCCTACGCGCCGCCGTACTACCACCCCGGTGCCGACGCCCCCGAGATCCAGTACATGCTCGAGCGCCGCCGCCAGCTCGGTGGCTTCGTCCCCGAGCGCCGTTCCACGTCGACGGCGGTCACGCTGCCGGACGAGAAGATCTACGACGTCCTCAAGAAGGGCTCCGGGCAGCAGGAGGTCGCCACGACGATGGCGTTCGTCCGCCTGCTCAAGGACCTCATCAAGGACAAGGAGTTCGGCAAGCGCATCGTCCCGATCATCCCGGACGAGGCGCGCACCTTCGGGCTCGACTCGATCTTCCCGTCCGCGAAGATCTTCAACACCCAGGGCCAGAACTACCTCGCGGTGGACCGTGAGCTCATGCTCTCCTACAAGGAGTCCGAGTCCGGGCAGATCATGCACACGGGCATCAACGAGGCCGGCTCGGCCGCAGCCTTCCAGTCCGTGGGCACCTCGTACGCCACGCAGGGCGAGGTGATGGTCCCGTTCTACATCTTCTACTCGATGTTCGGCTTCCAGCGCACCGGGGACCAGTTCTGGGCGGCGGGTGACCAGCTCACCCGCGGGTTCATCATCGGCGCGACCGCAGGTCGCACGACGCTCACCGGTGAGGGGCTGCAGCACGCGGACGGCCACTCCCCGCTCCTCGCGGGCACGAACGCCGCCGTCGTCCAGTACGACCCGGCGTACGGGTACGAGATCCGCCACATCGTCCGTGACGGCATGCAGCGCATGTACGGCGAGAACGAGTCCCGCGACCAGAACGTCATGTACTACCTCACGGTGTACAACGAGCCGATGATCCAGCCGGCGGAGCCGGAGGACGTCGACGTCGACGGGATCCTGCGCGGCATCCACAAGATCGCCACCGCTGAGGGCGACGGGCCCCGCGCCCAGATCCTCGCGTCCGGCGTCGGTGTCCCGTGGGCGCTCGAGGCCAAGGAGCTGCTCGCCAACGACTGGGGCGTGCAGGCCGACGTCTGGTCCGTGACGAGCTGGAACGAGCTGCGCCGCGACGGTCTCGCCGCCGAGCAGCACAACTTCCTCAACCCGTCGGCCGAGCCCCGCGAGGCGTACCTCACGACGAAGCTCCGCGACGCCCAGGGTCCGTTCGTCGCGACGAGCGACTTCGACCACCTCGTCCCTGACCAGGTGCGTCAGTGGGTGCCGGGCGACTACGCGGTTCTCGGGGCGGACGGGTTCGGGTTCTCCGACACGCGCGCGGCCGCTCGCCGCTACTTCAAGATCGACGGCCCGTCCGTCGTCGTGCGGACCCTGCAGCAGCTCGCGAAGCGGGGCGAGGTCCCCGCGGACGCTCCGGCCCGCGCCATCGAGCAGTACCGCCTGCACGACGTCAACGCCGGGACGTCCGGCACCGCGGGCGGCGACTCCTGACGCCCGTCTGACGCGAACGACCGAGGCCCGGTCCCTGGCAACAGGGACCGGGCCTCGGTCGTTGGTGCTCCGGACGTCAGGGTCCGGGCCGGGATCAGGTCCCCGCGGGGTGCTGCTCGGCCTGTGCGATCTCGCGCTCCAGGCCCGCGCGGATCTTCGCGACGGCACTCTTGTCCGGGTGGTACGACAGCGCGTCGAGGTGCTGCCGGGCATCGAGGATCCGGTCCGCCTCGAGAGCGGCCCGCACGACCTGCTCCCCCACCTCGGGCGTGTGCTCGCGCGCCCGCCAGTGACCGACACCCAGGCCGAGGGCCTCGACAGGCAGGCCCGCCTCGCGGAGCGTGGCGATGCCCTCGGTCAGCGCCTGGCCGGACGGGTCACGGTCCGCCGCCGTGGCGAGCCGGCGGATCGCGGCATCCTGGTCGTCGTGGAGCGACAACCGCGCGAGCTCGATGAGCGGGTACCACGCGCGCGGATTCCCCGCGAGCTCCTCACCGAGTGCCCAGGCAGCGAGGTCGGCGGCGCGCTGCTTCTCGTGGTCGTCGGACGGCGCTGCGAGCGGGTCGTCCACCTGCGACCCCTCGGACGCACGGCGCCGGACGACCTCGGAGAGGGCTTGGAACGCGCGGATGTTGTTCGGGTCGTCCACGAGCATCGCGCGCAGCGCGTCCTCGTGGAGAGTGTCGCCGCGGCGGTCGCCTCGCGTGGGGCGGCGCGCGCCGATGGTCGACGCCGAAGTGGATCGGCGCATGAGCTGACGGAGTCTGGGCATGAGTGCCATGAGCCGACGATAGCCGTTCTGCCACGGTTGCACCGCCCCGATGACCGGGATGTGCATTCCGACACATTCGCGCATGCCACCGTGTTCTTGTGTGGACTCGACAAACGCCGGTCTACTCTAAGCGGATGGTTCCAGCTGTGAAGAAGGCGTCCGCGGGAACAGGCCCGGTGCCGGGGACGGCCGCGAACATCCAGCGCGTGCGCGACGGCAGCGGGCTGCTCACCGCCGCAGCGCTCCGCCGGCTCGACGACGAGCTGCCGTGGTACCGCGCGCTCGCCGCAGACGACCGGTCCTGGGTCGGGCTCGTCGCACAGTCCGGCATCACCGCCTTCGCCACCTGGTACGCGAACCCGAACGTCCCGCCGCACGGCGTCGGCGAGATCTTCGCCGCCGCACCACCGGACCTCACGCGATCCATCTCCTTGCAGCACACCCTCCAGCTCGTGCGCATCGTCGTCGAGGTGGTGGAGAGCCACAGCGACCAGCTGGCCGTGCCGGGTGGGGAACGAGACCTCCGCGAGGCGGTCCTGCGCTACTCGCGGGAGGTGGCGTTCTCCGCAGCGGAGGTCTACGCGCGCGCCGCCGAGGTCCGCGGCGCGTGGGACGCGCGCCTCGAGGCGCTCGTCGTGGACGCGATCGTGCGTGGTGATCACGACAACTCGTTGCGCTCACGGGTCTCGGCGCTCGGCTGGAGCGGGCGCGGGAGCCTCCTCGTCATGGTGGGGACGACCCCGACGGCACTCGACGAGGTCCGTGCCGCCGACCTGCGGCGTGCCACCCGGCGCGCCGTCGACGACGCTCTCGTCGGCATCCAGGGGGACCGCATCGTCCTCGTCCTGGGGGGCGAGGGCGACCTCTTCGCGGCCGCGAACGCCCTCCTTCCGCGGTTCGGCCCGGGCCCCGTGATCATCGGACCCGCGATGGAGAGCCTCGACGACGCATCCCGGTCAGCAGCGGCAGCGCTCGCCGGGCTCACCGCCGCACCTGCATGGCCCCACGCCCCGCGTCCCGTCCTGGCCGACGAGCTCCTGCCCGAGCGCGTGCTCATCGGAGACGCGGAAGCGCGCCGGACGCTCGTCAAGCAGGCCTACCTCCCCCTGTCGCAGGCGAACGGCTCGGTCCTCGAGACGCTCTCGGCGTACCTCGGCACCGGACGGTCGCTCGAGGCAGCGGCGCGCGACCTCTACGTCCACCCCAACACCGTCCGCTACCGTCTACGGAAGGTTGCCGAGCTGACGGGCTGGGACCCCATGGACGCCCGCGAGTCGTTCGTCCTGCAGGTCGCGCTCGCCGTCGGGCGGCTCCCGGCTGAACGCTAGGCCACTCCACCTTGTAGGTTGCTCACAATCCTCGCCCGGATTTCCGTGCGCGTCGTGACGGCCCTCACCCCCACAGGATCGGGCAGAGTTATACCGTGCTTGCCGTCGTATGCCCTGGACAGGGCTCCCAGTCCCCCGGAATGCTCGCGCCCTGGCTCGAGCTGCCCTCCGTCGCCGACCAGCTCGACAGCTTCTCTGACGCCGCCGGAATCGACCTCGCGGCCCATGGCACGACGAGCGACGCCGACACGATCCGGGACACGTCGGTGGCGCAGCCCCTCATCGTCTCGGCAGCACTCGTGTCCCTCCGCGCGATCCTCGGCGCGGGAGACGCACCCGTCGTCGTCGACGTCACCGCGGGGCACTCCGTTGGTGAGTTCGCCGCGGCAGCTGTCGCCGGCGTGTTCGACGACGCCGGCGCCGTCGGTCTCGTCCGTGTGCGCGCAGAGCTCATGGCTGCGGCGGCGGCCGCGACCCCGACGGGGATGAGCGCCGTGGTCGGCGGAGACCCGGCAGAGGTGCTCGCCGCGATCGACACAGCGGGCCTGTACGCCGCGAACGTCAACAGCGCCGGCCAGGTCGTCGCCGCAGGTTCGCCCGAGGGGCTCGCGAACCTCGCGGCGAACCCGCCGGCGAAGGCACGCGTCATCCCGCTGCAGGTCGCCGGTGCGTTCCACACCCCGTTCATGGAGGCGGCCGTCGAGGCGTTCGGCCCCGTCGCCGCGGACTGGTCCGCCCAGGACCCGCGCACGACGTTCCTGTCCAACGCCGACGGACAGACGTACGCGACCATCACGGGGGACGGATCGACCCACGGGACAGCGGCCAGCGTCCTCGAGCGCCTCACCGAGCAGATCGTCGCTCCCGTGCGCTGGGACCTGTGCCAGGAGCAGCTTCTCGCGCTCGGCGTCACCGGCCTCCTCGAGCTCGCGCCGGGTGGTGTCCTCACCGGTCTGGCCCGGCGTTCGTTGCCCGGGGTCGAGACCCTGGCGGTGAAGACCCCGGCAGACATCGCCGCGGCCCAGGATCTCGTCGCCAGGCACAGCACATCCACCCAGGCCCAGGCCGCGACGACGTCGGGATCGACCCCCCAGTGACCGTTCAGCTCAAGCAGTCCACCGGCCCCCAGTTCTCGCGGATCCTCGGCATCGGTGCGGAGCGCGGTGCGAACGTCGTGACGAACGACGACATCGCGGGCCCCATCGACTCGTCGGACGAGTGGATCCGCCAGCGCACCGGCATCATCACGCGCCGGCGCGCCGGTGCCGACACCGACGTCCTCGACCTGTCGGTCGCCGCCGCGGAGCGCGCGCTCGCAGCAGCTGGCCTCACGGGCGCGGACATCGACGCGGTCATCCTCTCGACCGTCACGTACTTCCACCAGACGCCGTCCGCCGCGGCCATCGTCGCCGACCGCATCGGGGCATCCCCTGCTGCGGCCTTCGACATCTCAGCGGCGTGCGCCGGCTACACGTACGGGATCGGTCAGGCGGACGCCCTCGTGCGTTCCGGGACCGCCCGGCACGTGCTCGTCATCGGCGCCGAGAAGATGAGCGACTTCATCGATCCGACCGACCGGTCCATCTCCTTCCTCCTCGGCGACGGCGCCGGCGCAGCGGTCGTCGGCCCGTCCGACTTCCCCGGCATCGGCCCCACCGTCTGGGGCTCGGACGGTTCGAAGGCGCAGACGATCCGCCAGACGCATTCCTGGAGCGACCTGCGGCAGAACCCGGAGCTCGGGTGGCCGACGCTGCGTCAGGAGGGCCAGCCGGTGTTCAAGTGGGCGAGCTTCCAGATGCCTGTCGTCGCCCAGGCAGCGCTCGATGCCGCCGGGGTCACCGCCGACGAGCTCCAGGTGTTCATCCCGCACCAGGCGAACATGCGCATCATCGACCAGTTCATCAAGCAGCTCAAGCTGCCGGAGAGCGTCGTCGTCGGACGCGACATCGCTGACACGGGCAACACGTCCGCCGCGTCGATCCCGCTCGCCGCGGAGCGTCTGCTCCGCGAGGGCGCCGCGAAGTCCGGTGACATCGCTCTGCAGATCGGCTTCGGCGCAGGGCTCGTCTACGCGGCCCAGGTCGTCGTCCTCCCCTAACCTTTCCTCTCGTTCCACTCGTCACATCAGCTCACCCACACAAGGAGAACCCCATGGCTCACACCACCGAAGACGTCCTCGCAGGTCTCGCCGAGATCGTCGCCGAGGAGACCGGCCTCCCGGCCGACTCCGTCACGTCGGAGAAGTCGTTCACCGACGACCTCGACATCGACTCGCTGTCGATGATGACGATCGTCACGCACGCCGAGGACAAGTTCGGCGTCACCATCCCCGACGACGAGGTCAAGAACCTCACGACCGTGGGCGACGCCGTCACGTTCATCACGGGCGCGCAGGCCTGATCCTCGCCTGACGCCGCCACGGCCGACGCCCGTCCCGTACGGGCGTCGGCCGGCACCGGGCCGCAGGTCACCCCCGCCGCCCCGCACCTCACCCGACACGCCCCAGGAGACCTGCATGAGCACCCATCGCGACGTCGTCGTCACCGGCCTCGGCGCCACCACTCCGCTCGGCGGGGACGTGGCCTCCACATGGAACGCTGCCCTGGCCGGCGAGTCGGGCGCACGCACCCTCGACAACGACTGGGCTGAGCAGTACGGCATCGCCGTGAACTTCGCCGCGTCCATCAAGGTCGCGCCGTCCGAGGTGCTCACCCGACCCGAGACCAAGCGGATGGACCCCTCCGCGCAGTACGCCGTCATCGCTGCGCGCGAGGCATGGGCCGACGCCGGTTCGCCCGAGATGGACGGCGACCGCCTCGGTACGGTCGTCTCGTCGGGCATCGGGGGCATCTGGACCACGCTCGAAGCGTGGGACACCCTCAAGGAGAAGGGCGCCCGCCGCATCCTCCCCATGACCGTCCCCATGCTCATGCCCAACTCGCCCACGGCCTACGTGTCGCTCGAGTTCGGAGCACGCGCCGGGGCGCACGCTCTCGTCTCGGCATGCGCGTCCGGGGCCGAGGCCATCGCGTACGGCGTCGAGATGATCCGATCGGGACGGGCCGACGTGGTCATCGCCGGCGGTACCGAGGCCACGATCCACCCGATGCCGATCTCGGCATTTGCTGCCTCACGGACGCTGTCCCTGCGCAACGACGACCCCGCGGGAGCCTCCCGGCCCTACGACGTCGACCGTGACGGCTTCGTCATCGGCGAGGGGGCGGCCGTGGTCGTCCTCGAGGCTGCCGACCACGCCGCCGCGCGCGGCGCCCGGGTGCACGGCCGTATCGCCGGCATCGGGCTCACCGCCGACGGCTACCACATCACGTCGCCCGAGCCGTCCGGCGCGGGCCAGGTGCGCGCGATGCGCGCCGCTCTCGAAGACTCCGGCACCACGACGGCCGACGTCGTGCACGTCAACGCCCACGCGACGTCGACCATCGTCGGTGACCTCATCGAGGCCCGCTCGGTCAGTGCCGTCCTGGGCAGCGATGCCGACCGCGTCGCGCTCTCTGCCACGAAGTCCATGACCGGCCACCTCCTGGGCGGCGCGGGGGCTCTTGAGACGATCTTCTCCGTCCTGGCCGTGCGCGACCGTCAGGCACCTCCGACGATCAACGTCGAGACGCCCGACCCGGAGCTCACGCTCGACCTCGTCCGCGAGACCCCGCGTGCCCTGCCTGCGGGTGACATCGTCGCGATCAACAACTCGTTCGGGTTCGGTGGGCACAACGTCGCTCTCGTGGTCGCCAGCGCCTGACGGCTCGGATCCACGCAGCTCCAGCACGGTGCCTGCCGCACCACGCGGGGCATGACGACGGGGCGGACCTCGATGAGGTCCGCCCCGTAGTCATGGGAGGGAGTTGTCGGCCGCTGGCGGGTCTCGATGCACCTAGCCCACGCGGTGGAGCCACCGCACGGGAGCGCCAGCGCCGGCGTAGCGGAACGGCTCGAGCTCGTCGTCCCAGGCCTGACCGAGGGCCAGGTCGAGCTCCTGACGCATGCGACGTGGGTCCTGGGCGTGCTCGAGCGCGGCACGGATGCGGTCCTCCGGCACGACGATGTTGCCGTGCACGTCGGTGGCTGCGTGGAAGAGGCCGAGGTGTGGCGTGTGGCTCCAGCGTGAGCCGTCGGTGCCGTGGCTCGCCTCCTCTGTCACCTCGTAGCGCAGGTGGCTCCACCCGCGCAGGGAGGACGCGAGGCGCGCGCCGGTGCCCTGGGGGCCGAGCCACGAGAGCTCAGCCCGCAGGAGTCCGGGCGCGGCAGGCTGCTCGGACCACTCGAACGTCACCGGCCCGCCCAGGACGTTGCCGGCAGCCCACTCCAGATGTGGGCAGAGCGCTCGTGGAACCGAGTGCACAAAAAGTACGCCGCGTGTGCTCGTACCAGCCATGGTGTCCCTCCCAGGGTTGAGATTCGTCTTCCCCAACGAACCTCTGGACCGGGACGAGCATGTCAGTACAGCGCACGGGTGCTTCCGTGGGTCACATCATGCCGGACGATCGTCCGGATGGCGAACGGCTCAGAGCGACTCGCGCAGCTCGCGCATGGCCTTCTTGCGGACCGCCCGCTCGAGCCGGTCGAGGTAGAGGTGCCCGTCGAGGTGGTCCACCTCGTGCTGGAGGCACCGCGCCATGAGCTCCGTCCCCTCGACCACGACCTTCTTGCCGTCGAGGTCGGTCCCCTCGACGCGCGCGTACCAGGCACGTTTCGTCGGGTACCACAGGCCGGGCACGGAGAGGCACCCCTCGTCGCCGTCTTGGTACTCGTCCTCCGAGAGCTCGACGATCCGCGGGTTGAGGACGTACCCGATCTCGTCGTCGATGTTCCACGAGAACGCTCGCAGGCTGACGCCGATCTGGTTAGCGGCGAGGCCGGCGCGGCCGTCGTGGTCGACGGTCTCGAGCAGGTCCGTGACGAGACCCCGGACCCGGTCGTCGATCACCGTGATCTCGTCGCACGGGGTGCGCAGGACGGGGTCGGGGATGACGCGGATCTCTCTCATAGCCATGCCGTCATTCTTCCACGAGGGCGAGCGCAGACCGGCACCCGCGTGCGCTCGCGCCGGGTGGCGTGCGTCGCAGCCGCCAGGGCTGCGACGCACCGCTCACATGCGTGCGTAGCGGGCGCGCGCGAACGAGTAGACGCCGTACGCGACGAACCCGAGACCGACGACGGTCAGGAGGATCTTGCCGAACGGCGCCTCGGCGAGGGACCGCAGCGCCGCGTCGAGGCCCGATGCCTTCTCGGGGTCGGCGGTCACGGCGCCGACGACGAACAGGGCGCCCATGATGAGCAGAGCAGCGCCCTTGGCGGCGTAGCCGATGGTGCCCGCGAGGACGACGCCACGGCCCAGCTGCCCGCCGGGTCCGGCGCCGAGATCCTCCTCGAACTTCTTCGTCACGCCCTTGTACACGTGGTAGCCGCCGACGGCCGCGATCCCGAGCCCCACTGCCGCCACGAGCATCTTGCCGCCGGTGGACGTGAGGAGCTCGGCGGTCAGAGCGCCGCTGCCACCGCCCCCGCCCGATCCTGTGACGACCGAGACCGTGAGACCGGCCAACGCGAGATAGGCCACGGCCTTGCCCGCCGACTTCGCCCGCTCGGCGGTGTCCGAGGCGTCGCGCCGCGCCGCCGGACCCGCCACGGCTCCGGTGATCTGCACGATCGCCAGCGCGACGAGGGCCACGACCGTGAACCACAGGAACGCGGGCCCCCAGGACGTCTCGTTGATCTCGGCGAGAGCTCCGGTCTGGTCCGCGCTCCCGCCCGCGTCGGAGGACGTGAGTGCGATCCGCACGGCGATCCATCCGATGACCAGGTGGAGCGCGCCGCTCGCGACGTAGCCCCCGCGGGCGAGGGTCCGCAGGTGGGGCGAGTGCGTCGCACCGGCCGTCGCGGACCTCGCTCCGCCCCGTGCGCTCACGCGGCGTCCCCGGTGAGCGCAGCGGTGATGGCCCCGACGAAGGCGGGCAGGTCGTCGGGGGTCCGTGAGGTGATGAGCAGCCAGCCGTCGGAGTCGTCACGCACGACCTCCTCGTCGAGCCAGCTGCCCCCGGCGTTCTGCACATCCGTGCGGAGGCTGGGGAACGAGGTGAGGGTCTTGCCGCGGACAAGGTCCGCCTCGACGAGCAGCCACGGTGCGTGGCAGACGGCGGCAACCGGTCGCCCCGAACGCGTGAACTCTCGCACGAGCGTGAGAGCCGTCGGGTGGGTGCGGAGCGTGTCGGCGTTGATGGTCCCGCCGGGCACGACGAGCACGTCGTAGTCCGCTGCCGACACGTCGCCGAGGGCGACGTCCGGGTCAACGGTGGGGCCGTCCTCGTCGTCGTTCACGAGCGTCCGGACGGGCGCCTTCTCGGCTGCGGCGACGGTCACGGCGGCACCGGCGTCCCGCAGCGCCGTGAGGGGGGTGAGCAGCTCGTCACGCTCGACGCCCGCGTTGGTGACGATGATCAGGGCACGCTTGCCGGAGAGCTCAGCCACGGTCGGGCTCCTTCTGCTCGGTGTGGGGACGGGCTATACCGTGGCACGGCCCGGGTGGACGTGCCACCGCGGCAGCACATCGCGTCACTGGGGGTAGATGCCTGCGCCTGCTGCGCCGTCGAGGAGGGCATCGAGGCCGAACGCCTCCACGGGCCCCAGGGCACCGGTGCCCTGCACGCCCTGATCCGCGGCTCGCAGCGCTCCCCAGGCGAGGAGGTCAGCGGTGAGACCGTACGCCTCGGGGCCGTCGAGCCGTGCCGTCCCCAGGAGCGTGCCGTAGTCGTCGAACGCCTCGGCGACGACCTGGGTACGCACGTGCGCCACCTGCTCAGGCGTCGGACCGGCCGGGAGCCGGTCGACGAGGGCGGCTCCGAGACGGGAGACGCCGCCCGGGGTGCCAGGAAGCCTCGCGAGCAGGCCGGTCACGGGCGCCAGCCTCTGCACCGCGACGGACATCGGACCGAACCACCCGAGGTAGACGTCGACATCCTTGAGCGTGGGGCACGACCGCGGGAGGGTCAGCTGTTCGGTGCCGCCCACGTTGAGGGCGGGCCGGGCTCTGCCGTCGACCATGAACCGGCGCAGCCGTGTCGCGGTGCGCTCCGGGACGAGCTGCCCGTCGTGGAACCGGTAGGCCGGTTCCCGTCCGGCGCCGAGCATCGATCGCGCCGTCCCCCGGCTCATGGCGTGGCGGTTCGCTCCGGTCATGAAGTACCCGACCCGCAGACGGGTCACGGGCCGAGGCGCGTCGGCGGCGGCCCGCAGGGCGAGCACGCCGGCCAGGTTCCCCGGCACCCAGTCGCTGCCGAACGCTGTGAGCAGTGCCGCGCCGGTGCCTTCGGCCTGGGGGCCGAACCTCGTGAAGACCTCGCGGATGAAGGGCGCCTCGCCGGTCGAGTCGAGGTAGGTGGCACCTGCCCGCACGGCGGCGGCGACCACGGGAGCGCCGAGCTGCTGGAACGGGCCCACGGTGCTGACCACGACGTCGCCCGGACGGATGAGGCGCGCCAACGAGGCCTCGTCGGTGACGTCCACCTGTGCGGTCTCGAGTCCGCCGAGCTCTGCTGCGAGGCGGGCGAGCCGGCCGGGATCGCGACCAGCGAGCAACGGTCGGCCCCCACGGTCGACGAGAGCGCGCGCCGTGCGCCCGCCCGTGTATCCGGTGGCGCCCAGCAGGACGATCCGCGCAGTCATCACTACCTCCGGTCTGCCGCGGCACAGATGCCACGACACGGGCCATCCTCCCGCTCGAGGAGCGGGTCGGCATCAGGGCCGTCGTTGCGATCCGGGCTAGGATCCTCACCGCGCCCCGTTAGCTCAGTTGGTCAGAGCACCCGACTCATAATCGGCTGGTCGCCGGTTCAAGCCCGGCACGGGGCACCACGCACCGCTTCACCCGCGCTCGCGGGCTACGGTGGGCGGATGGCTCTGTTCACACGCAAGGACGTGCTGCCCACCTCCGTCCGCGGGTCGCTGAACCTCGCGCACGGCGACGCTGTCCTCGGGCAGGCGCCGCTCGTCGACGGCCAGTGGGCCGTCGCGACGCGTCAGCGCCTCCTCGTGTCGAGCGCCGCAGGCACGACGGGCCTCGACCGCGCCTGGTACGACGTCGACCGGGCACGGTGGGACCCGGACTCCACGACGCTCACGGTGCACTGGGTCGACGGGGCCCGCCCGACGGCGCTGTCCGTCGCGACGAAGCGCACCGCGTTCCTGCGGGCGTTCCGCGAGCGCGTGCAGGCGTCCATCCTTCTCACGGAGACGGTGTCCCTCCCCCGCGGCTCCACGGCACGCGTCGCGGTACGCCGCACCCCCGACGACGAGCTGTTCGTCCAGGTGGTCGCGGACGAAGGAGCGGACCTCGGCTCGCCCGACTCGGCAGCCCTCGTCCGACGCGTCGTCGCCCGGCTGGCAGCTGCGTCCGGAGCACCGGCGGGAGCCTGCTAGAGTTTTCTTCGGTCGATCCCGCGTAGCTCAGTTGGCAGAGCATCCGACTGTTAATCGGACGGTCACTGGTTCGAGTCCAGTCGCGGGAGCCCACACAGAAGGCCCCTGACCTGCAGAGATGCAGGTCAGGGGCCTTCTGTTTCCGTGCCTCAGCGGTAGGCGGACGCCTGCAGGGTGAACAGCTCCGAGTAGATGCCGCCGCGCGCGAGCAGCTCGGCGTGGGTTCCCGTCTCCGCGATCCCACCCTCGTCGACGACGATGATGAGGTCTGCCATCCGCACGGTGGAGAAGCGGTGCGAGACGAGCAGCGTCACCGCTCCTGTCACCTCGGCCACCCGGCGCGAGCTCTCCGCATACCGCGTGAAGAGGTCGTGCTCCGCCTCCGCGTCGAGTGCGGACGTCGGCTCGTCGAGGACGAGCAGCAACGGGCGCTCACGCATCATCGCCCGGCCGAGGGCCAGCTTCTGCCACTGCCCGCCCGAGAGCTGTGTGCCCTCCGAGTGACTGTTCCCGAGCGGTGTGTCGAGGCCGTCGTCGAGTCGTTCGAGGATGCTCGTGGCACTCGCCCGGTCGAGGGCCCCGAGCACGGCGTCGTCCGAGTCGACGTGCGGGAGGTCGCCGAGGCCCACGTTCTGACGTGCGACGAGCTCGAACCGGGAGAAGTCCTGGAAGCCCGCCGCGATCCGCTCCCGCCAGGACTCGGTGTCGATGGACCGCAGGTCGGTGCCGTCGACGAGCACGGCACCGGACGTCACGTCGTAGAAGCGGCACAGGAGCTTGACGAGGGTCGTCTTGCCCGCGCCGTTCTCCCCCACGATCGCGACGGTCGACCCGGCGGGCAGGTGGAGGTTCGCCCGCGTGAGCACCGGGCGGTCCGTCCCCGGGTACGTGAACGACACGTCGGCGAAGGTGATGCCCTGCTCCAGGCGGGTCGGTGCGCTCGTCGGCGTCGTGCCGTCCTTTGGCGCGCGGGGCGCGACGAGGGCGCGGAGCCAGTCGAGCGTCACGAGCGACCGGGCACTGCGCTGGAGCTGCTGGAGGATGGTCACGGCCGACGTCACCTGGGCGTTGACCTGGGCGGCGAGCGTGATCACGAGGACGACGTCCCCCACCGTGTGCTCACCGGCGACGGCGTCGCGCACCACGAGGATGGTCGCAGCGACGTACGCGACGGCGAACACGAGCTGGCCCATGACCCGCAGTCCGCTCGCGCGCATCTCCCCCCGCCAGAGCAGGGCCGTGGCGGTCTCCCAGGAGAGCTTCTGACGTTCCCGCACCTCGGGGCCGAGACCGCAGACCCGCAGCTCCTTCGCCGGGCCAGGGTCGGTCGCGAGCCCGAAGAGGTGCCGTGCTCGTCGGTTCTCGAGGGCCGCCGCCTCTCGCGCCGCCGCCGCGACGGACTCCGCCCGCTTGCCGAGCAGGAGGGGCGGAACCGCTGCCAGCGGGAGCGCGAGGAGCCAGGGGTTGAGCCCTGCGAGGAGCACGGCCGTGATGACCACTGCGATGGCGAGGCCGATGCTCGACAGCAGGGCCTGCATCGATCCCCAGCCCGAGCGGTGCAGCTCCGTGCGCAGGACCTGGAGCTTGTCGGCGTAGTCCGGGCGCTCGTGGTGCTCGAGCCCGGGCGAGCCGTTCGTCACGTCGATGAGGTCCCGCTCGAGCCGCAGCACGGCCAGGTCCCCGAGCTCGAAGTAGAAGATGTGCGCGAAGTGGCCGGCGGTCAGGGCCGCGATGACGAGCGCCGCCACCGCGACGGCGTAGGCCGTCGCACTGCTGGCGTCGCCCGAGACGGCGGCGTCGGTGAGCCCTCCGAGCGCGGGCGCAGCGAGGGGCAGTGCCACGGACTGCAGCAGCATGAGGACGAGCGCGACGACGAACCGTCGCGGGTCCGTGCGGTACGCCAGGCGCATCAGGGCGCCCACGCCCTTGAGGGTGTCGATCATGATGCTCCTCCGTCGGTCGGCGCGGCGCTGGCGACGAGGTCGTCGTCGGGGTCGAGCGGCTCGGTGTCGCCGAACTGCTCGGCCTGGAGCCGGAAGAGTCCGGCATAGTGCCCGTCGAGCGCCATGAGCTCGTCGTGGCTGCCCTGCTCGACGAGCCGTCCCTCGTCGACGACGACGATGTGGTCGGCGCGCCGGACGCTGGAGAAGCGGTGCGAGATGAGCAGGGACGTCACCCCCCGCGTGAGGTCGACGAACTGGTCGAAGAACGCTGCCTCCGCACGCACGTCGAGCGCGGAGGTCGGCTCGTCGAGCACGAGGACCCGCGCTCCGCTCGCGAGGGCGTAGAGCGACCGGGCGATGGCGACCCGCTGCCACTGGCCGCCGGACAGGTCGGCGCCGTCCTCGTAGGCCCGCGCGAGCGGCGAGTCGATGCCCCGGGGCAGGCCGTCGAGGACGTCGAGGATCCCTGCTGCGTCAGCACTGGCACGGATGCGCTCGGTGCTCCGGGGCGCATACGCGGCGCCGAGCGCGATGTTGTCGGCGGCCGAGAGCTCGTAGCGGACGAAGTCCTGGAAGATCACGCTCACCTGCCGGCGCCACGCGTCGACGTCGAGCTCCGCGATGTCCGTCCCGTCCGAGGTGATGCGTCCTGACGTGGGCTCGTAGAGCCGCGTGAGGAGCTTGACGAGCGTCGTCTTCCCGGCACCGTTGACACCGACCACGGCCGTGCAGCGTCCGGCCGGCAGCTCGAGGTCCAGACCGTCGAGGACAGGTCTGCCCGACCCGGGGTACTGGAAGTCGACGCCCTCGAACCGGAGGGACGACTCCGGGCTGCGTGGTGGGACGGGGGCCGTCCCGGGCGCACGTCCCAGAGCGGCTGCCTCGCCCAGCCGCTCCTCGAACGTCGTCAGTGCGGTCATCGACAGCATCCCGTACTGGGTCGCGACGTCCGCCTCGGGGTAGTACTCCCCCAGGAGGAGCGCAGCCACCACGGCCTGCAGGCCGAGCGTCAGCCCGGTGAGGCTGATGTCCCCGGCAGCGGCGCCGCGGGCGAGCGTGACGATGACGAACGCACCCACCCCGAGCCCGATGACCGTGTAGAGGAAGTAGGGCCACAGGTACACGGTGCGCCGGCGTGCGGTCACGGGAGCGAGCATCGCCCGGCTCGCCTCGTCGTACCGGTCCCCGAACCACCCGGTGAGCCCGAAGACGCGCAGCTCCTTGGCGGCGGCCGGCCCCATCGCGACCTCGCGCAGGTAGAAGGACCTGCGTCGGTGCCCGACGACCGTCGCCCACACGCTGAAGTACTTCCGCAGCCCGCCGCGCTGCCCGTACCGGAACACCATCGTGGCTCCGACGAGCGCCAGCGCAGCCCAGCCGGAGGCGACGAGCGCAACGATGACGGCGTACCCCAGGAGCCGCACGTACCGCGCGACGAGCGCGAGGACGCCCGAGCACGCGGCACCGGGGGTCTGGAAGCTCGAGTCCATCTGGCGGCTCGCCTCACTCAGGGCGTCGAGCGTGCGCTGGTCCTCCATCGGGCCGATGCCGGTGGAGGACAGTGCGCCCGCGACGAAGCGATCGCGCAGACGACCGTCGACCCGCCGTTCGAGGGCCGCGCCCACCGCTGTCTGCAGCGGTGCGAGGACCTGCTGGAGGCAGAAGACGGCAGCGGTGAGGACGAACACCCACACGAGCTCGTCCCACGCCGCGCCGCCGACGCCCTCGGCGACGGCGCCAGGGACCTTCCCGACGACGACGCTCGTCCCGACGATGAAGGCTACGGGCGCCAGGCCGAGGAGGACGTTGAGGACGAGGAGAAGGGCCACGAGCCACAGCCCGCCGGTGGGCAGGAGCCGGGCGATGCGCAGGCGGGGAAGCAGGGCGGTGTCGATCCAGGTCCGGGTCACGGACGTGACCGTACCGCGATTCCCGTCCTGCGTATCCGTTTTTCTGGCGTCCTGGGACGACCTCCGCTATCCGGCGCCGTCACGCAGCTCTCGTCGCTCCGTCTCGAGGTGCAGGAGATCGGCGAACGCCTGCTGGTACGCCTCGGCGTCGGCGACCGGGTCGATCCGCTGGAGACGGCTCTTCGCGTCGCCGATCCGCCGGGTCATGCCGAGCTCGAGGAACGCTCGCACGACACCGCGGGCGTAGTCCTCGATGGCGCTCGGCCGATCCTCGGGCAGGGGCGCCACCGCCAGCTCGTTGACGAGCGCGACGACGGGCTCCGAGGCGGCCTCGGTGACGAGCCCCACCCATCCGGAGTCGGGGAGCGAGCTGGCGGCGCCCAGGCCGCCGGCGGCACGGACAGCCTCATGGACCGCGCGCCAGGCCGGGACGGTGAACGCGTCCCCGGGGAGCTGGTCGACCTTGTCGGCGGGTACGAGGTGCGGGTACTGGAGCAGCACCTCGAGGGTCTGGCGCTCGAGCCGCGCGATCGGGTCGTCCTGGCTCGCCCGGGTGTTCGCACTCCCGGCTGCGGAGCGCGCCGGCACCTGACCACGGTCGCCGGACGGTGACCCGGAACCCTGCCGCCCTGGTGCCCCTGCGGCGCCCTGGGCACCGCCCCGACCTGCGTCGTTGACGGCGCGACGCACGGTCTCGCCATCCATCCCGAGCCAGCCCGCGAGCATCCGCGCGTACTCCGGGCGCAGCGCGGTGTCCCGGATGCCGGCAACGATCGGCGCGGCCGATCGCAGGGCGGCCACGCGCCCCTCGGCGGTCTCGAGGTCGTGGGCGGCGAGCGTCGTGCGGATGACGAACTCGAAGAGCGGCTGGCGGCCCTCGACGAGCGCCTGGACGGCCTGCGGCCCGCGCGCCTGGCGCAGCTCGCACGGGTCCATGCCGCTCGGCTCGACGGCCACGAACGTCTGGGCGTAGAACTTCTGGTCCTCGCCGAACGCCCGCAGCGCGGCCTTCTGGCCCGCCGCGTCACCGTCGAAGGTGAAGATGATCTCCCCGCCGGAGGAACCGCCACCGGCGAGGCGTACCCCACCGCCCGCGCTCGTGTCCCCCACGAGCCTGCGCACGAAGCGCACGTGGTCAGGGCCGAACGCGGTACCGCAGGTCGCGACCGCTGTCGTCACGCCCGACAGGTGCGCCGCCATGACGTCCGTGTAGCCCTCGACGACGACGACCTGCTTGTTCTTGGCGATGTCCCGCTTCGCGAGGTCGATGCCGTAGAGCACCTGCGACTTCTTGTACAGGGCGGTCTCGGGGGTGTTGAGGTACTTGGGCCCCTGGTCCTCGTCGTAGAGCTTGCGCGCGCCGAAGCCGATCGTCTCACCGGTGACGTCGCGGATCGGCCACATGAGGCGACCGCGGAAGCGGTCGTAGACGCCACGGCTCCCCTGGCTGACGAGGCCCGAGGCCATGAGCTCCGGCTCCGTGAACCCGCGACCCCGGAGGTGTCGCATGAGGTTGTCCCACCCGTTGGGGGCGTACCCCACACCGAAGTGCTCGGCGTCCGCGCGGTCGAAGCTGCGCTCGGCGAGGAACGTCCGGCCGACCGCCGCCTCGGGGGTCAGGAGCTGCTCCATGAAGTAGGCACCGGCGATGCGGTGAGCCTCGATGAGCCGCTGCCGCTTTCCGGGCTCCTCGGTCCGCCGCGGACCGTTGCCCTCCTCGTACCGCAGCTGGAGCCCGACACGGCTGGCGAGGTGCTCGACCGCCTCGGTGAAGCCGAGACCGTCGATCTTCTGCACGAAGGAGATGACGTCGCCGCCCTCGTTGCACCCGAAGCAGTGCCAGCGACCCACCTGGGGGCGCACGTGGAACGACGGGGAGCGCTCGTCGTGGAAGGGACACAGACCCTTCATCGAGCCGACACCCGCGGACCGCAGCGTCACCTGCTCGCCGACGATCTCCTCGATGCGCGCCTTCTCCCGGACCGCGTCCACGTCTTCGCGCTTGATGAGCCCTGCCACACCGTCGAGTCTAGGCTCCGCGGCCACCGGGGGCCGACGGCGCCCGACGCCCGCTCCGGCGAGGTCCGGGACGTGCGGTCACACGTACGTCGTCGACCGTCCCGGCTGGACGAGGCGCGCGTGCCAGTGCGCGGCACTGACGTCCGTGAGCGAGGCCACTTGGTCGATGACGACCCGCAGGCGCGCCGCGTCGTCCGCGGCCTCCTTCCAGTCGACGGCGAACGCCGGCTCGAGCGCCACGGGTGCCCGCTCGGCGATGGTCGTCACGAGGTCCGCGATGAGCTCGCGCTGCCTGATGTACAGGGGCTCGCCCTCGCGCGGCGCCATGATGTAGGCGACCGCGAGGCCCTTGAGCACGAGGATCTCAGCGAGGGTGTGGGCCGGCACGATGAGGGTGGCGGCGTACCGCGTGAGGGGGCCGTCGCCGTACTCCGCGCGGGTGGCCTCCTCCGCGGCCTTCGCGAACCGCCCGATGAGCTGGCTCGTCGTGTCCTTGAGGACCGCGAGCGCCCGCCGGGACCCGTCGAACCCGTGGAGGAGCAGCCCGGCGGCATCGAGGCGGTCGATGGCCGCCCGCAGACCGTCGGGCGAGACGAGGTGTCCGTACCAGGCCTCGACCGCGTCGATCACCCTCGCCCGCTCCTCGTCGGCCGCGAGCACCGCGAGGTCGAACCGGCCGCCGACGATGCCGTCCTCGACGTCGTGCACGGAGTAGGAGATGTCGTCCGCGAGGTCCATGACCTGGGCCTCGAGGCACTTCACACCGGCGGGTGCGCCCTCGCGCAGCCACTCGAACACCGGGAGGTCGTCGGTGTACACCCCGAACTTGTGCGTGGGCCGGCCGTCGAGACCGACCGGTCCCTGCTGGTACGCCCACGGGTACTTCACGGACGCATCGAGACTGGCCCGGGTGAGGTTGAGGCCGGCTGCTGACCCGTCGGGGGCGAAGACCTTGCCCTCGAGCCGGGTGAGCAGGCGCAACGTCTGCGCGTTGCCCTCGAACCCCCCGATCGAGCTGGCGAGGTACGCGAGCGCACGCTCGCCGTTGTGCCCGAACGGCGGGTGCCCGAGGTCGTGCGCGAGGCACGCGGTGTCGACGACGTCCGGGTCGCACCCCAGTGCCTTGCCGAGCTCGCGGCCCACCTGGGCGACCTCGAGGGTATGGGTCAGCCGCGTCCGGATGAAGTCGTCGGACTCCGGACCGAGCACCTGGGTCTTCGCGCCGAGCCGGCGCAGCGCGGACGAGTGCACGATCCTCGCGCGGTCACGCTCGAAGGGCGTCCTGGCTTTGCTCTTCGGGGCCTCGCTGACCCAGCGTTGCCGGTCGGCGCTGGAGTAGCCGGTGCCGAGCGGGTCGACGGTCGTGTGTGGTGTGGGCACGGTCCAACCCTAGCCACACCCTGTGCGGCGCAGGAGCGTGCGCGCACAGGTCCGCGGCGTCGCCACTACCCCACGCGCCACACGCCGACGGCCGGGCCGTCGCCGGGCAGCTCCCAGCCCCGCTCGGACCGGTCGAGCCCGCGCGTGCCGTACAACGTCTCGGGTGTGCCGTCGCACACGCCCGCAGGCAGGGCTGCGCCCGACCACGGCCCGCGGGCGACGAGCACGAGGACGCTCTCGTCCGGCGTCTCCCGCAGGAAGGCGACGGCGTCGTCCTCCACGACGGCCCACCGCAGACCACCCTCGCGCAGCGCCGCCACGTCGCGGCGCAGCGCGATGAGACGGCGGTACACCGCGAGGGTGTCGTCGTCCCAGCGCGCCGGAGCGTCCCAGGGCATGGTGACGCGGCCGTGCTCACCGGTGGTGCCGGTGGCACCGATCTCGTCCCCCGCGAACATCACCGGTGTCCCGGGGTAGGTGAAGAGCAGACCAGCTGCCACCTCGACCATCGCCAGGCTCCCGGCAAGGGTCCGCAGGCGCGGGGTGTCGTGCGACCCGAGCATGTTCCACTGCGTCGCCAGGACCTTCCAGGGCACCGCGGAGTCGAAATCTCGCATCGTGTCGACCATGGCTCCGCCGGAGCGGCGCGGGAGCGGGACGGGCATCCCCGTCGCGGGCAGCTCGGCGCCCGGGTCCACGACCCACGACCACACCGGTCGGGTGAACGCGGAGTAGTTCATGGTGCCGTGCCAGCCGTCGCCCACGACGTCGGCACCCGCGTCGTGGAAGTGCTCCGCGACGAGCACCGACTCCGGGTTGACCTCGTCCATCGTCGCCCTGATCGCGCGCGCGACCTCGTGGGTGACGTCCTGGTCCGCATAGCGCCCGGTCATGTTCGCGACATCGACCCGCCATCCGTCGAGCGCGAACGGCTCCGCGAGCCACCTGCCGATGACGGAGCCCGGCCCCGACGTCATCCGGTCCGCGAGCGCGGGTGCGGAGTGGTCGAGCTTCGGCAGGGACGCGTGCTCGAGCCAGCTGACGTAGCCGGGCTCGTCCTGCGTCCAGTAGTAGAAGGACGCCTCCTCGCTGCTCGGGTCGTCGGTCGCGGTGGCGAACCATTCGTGGGACACGCCCGTGTGGTTCGTCGTGATGTCCCCGAGGATCCGCATGCCGCGCGCGTGCACCGCAGCGGACAGCGAGACGAGCGCCTCGTCACCGCCGAGCACGGGGTCCACGTGCGAGAAGGTGCTCGCGTCGTACCGGTGGTTGGAGCGCCCCGGGAAGATCGGGGTGAGGTAGACCGCGCCCACGCCCAGGTCGCTGAGGTGGTCGAGGTGCTCCTCGACGCCTCGCAGGTCACCCCCGTAGAACTGCTCGCCGACGCCCGGCCCCGCCGCGATCGGCTCGTCGTCCCAGTCGGCAGGCACCGCCCAGTCCGGCACCTCGCGCTCGGCACCGCTGCGTGCGAAGCGGTCCGGGAAGATCTGGTAGACGACCGTCTCGGCCATCCAGCGCGGTGCCGGGGCGTGCACGGTGAGCCGGAAGTCCGCCGCGTCCGGGACCTCCCGCGCGAACAGCCCGCGGCCGTTGAGCCACTGGTAGCCGCCGGGCTCGTCGAGGAGGAAGCGGTAGGACGTCACGGGGTTGTGGACGAGCACCTCGCCCTCGTACCACCGGTCCGTCGCCGTCCGCTCCGCGAGCCGCATCGGCGCGAAGCGGGGCTCACCGTCGCGGACCATCCGCAGGTGCACGGCGCGCTCCTGCCGTGCGACCGGGACGCGCAGGCGGACCGTGACGCGCTCCCCGAGCTCGGGCGTCGTCGTCGAGACGTACAGGGCCGATCCGTCGTGGTGCGGCTCGCCGAGCAGGTGACCGGCGTCGCTCATCCCTTGACCGCCCCCGCCGTCAGGCCCGAGACGATGTACTTCTGCAAGAAGATGAACAGCGCGACGACGGGGATCGCGCTGATGACGGCCCCGGCCGCGAAGATGCCCCAGTTCGCGGACAGCTGGTCGGAGACCCACTGGTAGAGCCCGACCGCGAGCGTCCAGTTCCCCTCGGACTGGAGGATCAGCTTGGCGAGCAGGAAGTCGGAGAAGGTGCCGACGAAGGACAGGAGCGCGACCACCGCGAGGATCGGCGCCACGAGCCGCAGGATGATGGTCCAGAAGATCTGTGCGTGGGACGCACCGTCGATCTTCGCGGCCTCGTCGAGCTCCATCGGGATCGTGTTGAAGAACCCGTACATGAGGAACGTGTTCACCCCGAGTGCGCCACCGAGGTAGACCATGATGAGCGCGAGCCGGGAGTTCAGCCCGAGGATCGGGATGACCTCGCCCAGGCTGAGCAGCAGGAGGAACACCGCGACGAAGGCGAGCACCTGCGGGAACATCTGCACGACGAGGAGGCTCGTGAGCCCCAGGCGACGTCCCTGGAAGCGGAACCGGGAGAAGGCGTACGCGGCCGCCGCACCCATGAGGACGGTACCGATCGAGGTGACCGTCCCGATGACGAGGGTGTTCACCACCCATGTCCAGAACTTCGTGTCGCCGAGTGCGACGAAGTTGTCCCAGGTGAAGGAGCTGAACAGCCTCGTCGATCCTGTCAGCGTCCCGCCGTCGGAGACCGACGCCGAGAGGATGTAGAGGATCGGGAAGCCCGCGTAGGCGATCGCGAGGACGCCGACGACGTAGCGCCAGCCCACCTCGCGCCACCAGCGGCGGCGTGCGGACGTGCGGCGGTCGCTCGGGAGGTCCTGCTGGGGGACGGTGGCGGTCGACATGTCAGTTGATCTCCTCGAGTGCGCGCGACTTCTTGAAGCTGATCACCGAGATCGTCGCGACGATCAGGAAGATGATGATCGACAGGGCGCTGGCGAGCCCGTAGTTCTTGGGCGCACCACCGTCGAGCCCGGAGATGGAGTACACCATCGTGATGAGGATGTCGGTCGAGCCGATCGGCACGGAGGCGTCCCGGAACATCGGCCCTCCCCCGGTGAGCATCTCGATGATGTTGAAGTTGTTGAAGTTGAAGGCGAACGACGAGATGAGCAGCGGAGTCACGGCGATGAGCAGCAGCGGCATCGTCACCGATCTCCAGATCCGCAGCGGGCCGGCGCCGTCGATCTTCGCTGCCTCGATGGTCTCGGCCGGGATCGACTGGAGCGCTCCGGTCGCGATGAGGAACATGTAGGGGAATCCCACCCACATCTGGACCCCGAGGACGGCGAGCCGCGCGAGGACCGGGTCGCCGAGCCAGTTGACGTCCATCCCACCGAGGAACGTCTCGTTGATGAAGCCGTACTTCGTGTTGAGCATCCCCCGCCAGAGCAGGAAGGACATGAAGGCCGGGAACGCGTACGGGAGGATGAGCAGCGCCCGCATGAGGCGCCGGAACCGCAGCCGGGGGTCGTTGAGCACGATGGCGAAGAACAGCCCGATGAAGAACGTCCCGGCGACCGAGACGATCGCGAAGACGAAGGTCCAGATGAGCACCTTGACGAACGGCACCGAGTAGCGCTCGTCGCCGAAGGCGGTCTTGAGGTTGTCGAGACCGGTGAACACCCGCCAGCCGACGTTGAGCTTCTGGCCGTCGGCCGCCTCGAACTGCCCCTCGTCGTTCGCCGTGTAGACCACACCCGTCTCGGTGTTGGTCATCGTGTCGGCGGCCTCGTCGTACTCGAGGACCGACTCGTAGACGTAGCCGTTGCGCCCGTCCTGCGTGCGGATCGAGCCGCTCTCCGGGTCGTCCGAGAACGCGACGCGCAGGTCGGCGACGGCCCGCTGCTCTGCGAGCACCTCCTGGCGGTCAAGGATGTCGAAGCCGGAGACCTCGGTGATGGTCCCGTCGGTCACCTCGGCGTCGACGACGGAGAGCGGCTCCTGCGCCGTGCCCGCGCGGACGTCGTCGCCGTCGACGATCGCGAATCCCAGCGAGTCGCCGTCGCTGAGCACGACGAGCGGGTAGCTCTCGGTGCCCTCGACCCGCTTCTCGTTCTGCGCGAGGAGCGCCGCGACGGCCTGCTCCTTCGTGCCGTTGTGACCGTCGCCGTAGTTGGTGAACGCGACGTAGCCCGTGTACCCGATCGTGAAGATCTGGTAGATGAAGAGGAAGGCGACACCCGGCAGCAGGTACTTCATCGGCAGCGCGCGCTTCGTGAAGTACACGAGGTTGAGCAGCACGAGCAGCGCGATCATGCTCCACGCGATGACCAGCGAGTCGACCGCGAAGGCGGAGATGACGACGTACACGCCGAGGGCATCGAGGATCGCGACGATCGCGAGCTTGACGAAGAACCCGCGACGGAAGTCTCGCGCGTGGGAGACCGAGGACGACCCCGGTGTCGAGGGACGCTGCACCTCGGCCTCGTCCAGCTGATGGGGGGCGCTCATGTGTTCCTCCGTGCGACGTGCCGGGCCGTCTCGCCCTGGCGGGGCTCCAGCAGAAAGATCGGGGTGCAGGCGGCCGGCCCGGAGCCGACGGCCTGCGGCGTGGCCCGCCCCAGGTCGGGGCGGGCCACGCCGGTCATACGTGGGTCATCCGAGGGTCAGGATGCCGCGTCGATCGCGCTCTGGATGTCGACGACCATCTTGTCCCAGGCCTCGGCCGGGGTGGCCTTGCCAGAGACGATCGCTGCCTCGGTGTTGCCCCAGAACGTCCACACCGATGCCATCTCGGGGATGGACGGTGCGGGGACGGCGTCGGCCGCGGCGTCGCGGAAGCCGGCGACGATCGGGTCGCTCGCGGCGACCTCCTCGGCCGCGGCGGTGAGCGCCGGGAGACGGTCACCGACCTCGTACAGCGCGACCTGTGCCTCGGTCGTGGACATGTAGTCGGTGAGGAACTCGTTCGCGAGGAGCTGGTTGTCGCTCTCACCGTTGACGAAGAACCCGGGGGCCCCCATGAACGGCTGCGACGGCTGTCCGCCTGCGGACGGGACGGGGTCGATCGCGAGGTCGAGGCCCTCGAACGACGCGACCATCCACGGGCCGCCGATGATGAACGGCGAGTTCCCGTTCTTGAACTCCTCGACGACGATGTCGTACGTCGTGTCGATGTCGAGGATGCCCGCGGCACCCTGCTCGGCGAGCCACGCGGCGTAGGCCTGGCCGGCCTCACCGCCGAGGGTCAGCTCGCTCGTGTACATGCCTTCCGCGTCCTGCGCGAAGACCGTCGAGCCGAACGACGTCTGCATCGGGTAGTGCGTGTACGGGTCGCCGGCCTCACCGTTGCTCTGGATGAGCACGGGGAACGGGGTACCGGCCGCCTGACCTGCTGCGACCATGTCGTCCCACGTCGCGGGGGCCTCGGGTGCGAGGGCCGTGTTGCGGATGAGCGCGACGTTCTCGACCGCGTACGGCAGGCCGTAGAGCTGTCCGTCGAGCGTGTAGACCTGGAGCGCGACCTCGTCGAACTCCGCGGCCTTCTCGCCGATCTCCAGCGGGGCGACGACGCCGTTGTTGACGAACTCGCCGAGCCAGTCGTGGGCACCGACGGTGATGTCGGGGCCCTCGCCGGTCGGGACCTGCGCGAGGAAGTCGGGCCGGATGTCGTCGAAGTTCTTCTGGACGAGCTCGACCTCGACGCCGGTCTCCTCGGTGAAGGCCTCGGCAGCCGCCGCGACGGGTGCCTCGCGGGTGTCGTCGACCCAGATCGTCAGGGCGTTGTCCGAGCTCTCCGCCGCAGGGGCGTCCGAGGCGGTGCTGTCGGTGGCCTCGTCGTTCGTGCCGCACGCGGCAAGGGTGAGGCTCGTGGCCACGAGGCCGGTCAGTAGGATGCTCCGTCGCATCGTGAGTCTCCAAGTGGTGAGGGTGTTCCGGCCGCGGCCGGTGTCATCCACCGTCGTCGGCCCTGTCCTCAGGACGCTAACCGCTGCTTGGCACAACCTGCAAGGTCTTGCAGCAACTTTCAGGCAACAATCAGGTTCGCATCGAAATTTCGTCCTGTTCGTTGCAGATTGACGGCGGATCTCTGCGGATCTCGACCGCCGTTGCCGCGCGATTGGCTTACTGTAAGTTGTTGCAAGCGCACGTACCCATCGACCCGGGGATCCGTCCCGCTCGACGACAAGGAGGTCTGGCGTGTCTGCGATCCCATCCGACGGCCCTGGACCCAAGACCCGTCTCACCGACCTCGCGAAGCAGGCCGGCGTGAGCACCGCGACCGTCTCGCGGGTGCTCAACGGCAAGGTCGGCGTCGCCTCCGAGACGCGGCAAGCGGTCCTCGCGGCCCTCGACGTCCTGGGCTACGAGCGCCCCGAGAAGTTGCGGAACCGGTCGGCGGGACTCGTCGGGCTCATCGTCCCCGAGCTCACCAACCCCGTCTTCCCTGCCTTCGCCCAGACCATCGAGAGCATGCTCTCCCAGCGCGGGTACACCCCGCTCCTGTGCACCCAGTCCCCGGGTGGCACCACCGAGGACGAGTACATCGAGATGCTGCTCGACCACTCGATCGACGGCATCCTCTTCGTCTCCGGCCTGCACGCCGACATCCACGCGAGCCGCACCCGCTACGACCAGCTGCGCAGCCGGGGCGTCCCCCTCGTCTTCATCAACGGCTTCGCGCCCGAGGTGGACGCGCCCTTCGTCTCTGCCGACGACGTCGCCGCGATGGAGCTCGCCGTACGCCATCTCGCCTCGCTCGGGCACCAGCGGATCGGGCTGGCGATCGGCCCGGACCGCTTCATCACCGCCCGCCGCAAGCTCGAGGGCTTCCGTGACGCGCTCTCCCGGCACCTCGGCATCGACGACGCGAGCGAGCACATCGCCACCTCGCTCTTCACCGTCGAGGGAGGCCAGGCCGCCGGCGGCGACCTCATCGACAGCGGGCACACCGCGATCGTCTGCGGCTCCGACATGATGGCGCTCGGCGCCGTCCGGGCCGCGCACCAGCGCCGCCTCTCCGTCCCGGACGACCTCTCGGTCATCGGCTACGACGACTCGCCGCTCATCGCGTTCACGGACCCGCCGCTCACGACCGTCCGTCAGCCCGTGTCCGCGATGAGCCATGCGGCCATCAGCGCGCTCATCTCGGTCATCGACGGCTCGCCCGCGCCACGTTCGGAGCTCCTCTTCCACCCCGAGCTCATCGTGCGCAACTCGACCGGCGCCTCGCCCGAGATGCGACTGCACTCGGCGCAGCGCGCGACCTAGACCTTCTCTCCCCGATCGCTCCCCCAATCCCAGAGGACAAGGAACTCGTCGACGTGACTCGTATCGATTCGCCACCTGTGGACGCGCCGCCCGTAGCGCTCACCACGACCTCCCCAGGTGTCACCGTCATCCACCCCGCCAACGACACCGCTCGTGAGTGGTGGCGCAGCGCCGTCATCTACCAGGTCTACCCCCGGTCCTTCGCCGACGGCAACGGCGACGGAATCGGTGACCTCCCCGGCATCACGTCGAGGCTCGACCACCTGCGTGCGCTCGGTGTCGACGCCCTGTGGCTCTCGCCGTTCTACCGCTCGCCCCAGGCCGACGCGGGGTACGACGTCGCGGACTACCGCGAGGTCGACCCGCTGTTCGGCACCCTCGAGGACTTCGAGACGCTGCTCGAGCGTGCGCACGACCTCGGCCTGCGGGTCATCGTCGACCTCGTTCCCAACCACACCTCGGACGAGCACGCCTGGTTCACGGCGGCGCTCGCAGCCGGGCCCGGCAGCCCCGAGCGCGCGCGGTACATCTTCCGCGAGGGCAAGGGTGACAACGGCGAGCTCCCCCCCAACAACTGGAAGTCGATCTTCGGCGGCCCCGCCTGGACCCGGGTGAGCGACCGCGAGGCCGCGGCGACCGACGGGATCACCGACGGCGAGTGGTACCTGCACCTGTTCGACACCCGCCAGCCCGACCTCGACTGGGAGCACCCGGAGGTCCGGTCAGAGTTCGAGTCCGTCCTGCGCTTCTGGCTGGACAAGGGCGTCGACGGGTTCCGCATCGACGTCGCGCACGGGATGGTCAAGGCCGAAGGTCTGCCCGACTGGGACGGCGAGGTCGCGATGGTCGAGGGCACGACCGAGGCTGACGGATCCACCGGGGCGGGCAACAGCGGCCCCATGTTCGACCAGGAGGGCGTGCACGACATCTACCGTGCGTGGCACAAGGTCCTCGCGGACTACGACGGAGACCGCGCCCTCGTCGCCGAGGCGTGGGTCGAGCCCCTCACCCGGCTCGCGCGGTACGTCCGCAGCGACGAGATGCACCAGGCCTTCAACTTCTCCTATCTCACGACCGCATGGAGCGCCCCCGCGCTGCGCGCCGTCGTCACGGCCTCGCTGCAGGCCTCCGACGAGGTGGGTGCCCCCACCACCTGGGTGCTGTCCAACCACGACGTCGTGCGCCACGCCTCGCGCATGGGCCTCACCGGCGCGGCGGTGCGCCCCAACGGCATCGGCCGCACCGACCCGCAGCCCGACGCCGAGCTCGGTCTGCGCCGTGCCCGCGCGGCGTCGCTGCAGATGCTCGGCCTGCCGGGCTCCGCGTACCTCTACCAGGGCGAGGAGCTCGGCCTCCCCGAGCACACGGATCTCGACGACGACCTCCGGCAGGACCCGGCCTGGTGGCGCAACGGGTACACCGAGGCCGGCCGCGACGGCTGCCGTGTGCCGATCCCGTGGGAGGCGGACAAGCCCGCGTACGGCTTCAGCGCGACCGGCGAGTCGTGGCTCCCGCAGCCGGAGACGTACCGGGCGTGCGCGGCGGACGTGCAGCGCACGACGCGCGGATCGACGTACGGGATGTACGCCCGCGCGCTCGAGCTGCGCCGCGAGCACGACCTCGGACTGGGCTCCCTGGGCTGGGTCGACGAGCTCACCGCGTCACCCGCCGTCCTCGCGTTCCTCAACAACGACGTGCTCGTCGTGACGAACTTCGGCGACACCCCGGTGCAGCTGCCGGTCGGCGCCCGGGTTCTCGTCTCGAGCGACCCGGAGGTCGACGGCGCCCTCGACGCCGTCACCCATGTCGCGCAGGACACGACGGTCTGGATCCAGCGCTGACCTGGCGCCGCTGACCGGAGAACACGGCAGCCGCCGTGCCCACGGGGGCACGGCGGCTGCAGTGTTTCCTGGATGCTCGGACGGCGGGTGCGACCCGGTACCCGCGGAACCGTGCCTCAGCCTCCGGAGACGCTCAGCTCGGCCTCGAGGAGCTTCGCGCGGAGCTCGTCGCTCAGCTCGCGCGAGTCGAGCCACCCGTACGGCACGTGCGGCTTCTTCGGCGACCCCTGCCGACCTCGCTGACCCTCCGCGTCCTTGCCCGGGTAGGGCTGGTCGAGGTCGAGCGCGTCGAGGCGCTCACGCAGCTCCGCGAGGGTCGAGACGAGCGCGAGCCCGGACCGGGCGTCCCCGCCGACGGCGTACCCCTTGAGGTACCACGCCATGTGCTTGCGCAGGTCACGCAGCCCACGACCTTCGTCCTCGAAGAACTCGGCCATGAGCTCGCCGTGCCGGTAGAGCGTCTCGGCGACCTGCCGCAGGCCCGGTCGGACGCGCTCGTCGGAACCCGCGAACGCGGCGGCGAGGTCGGCGAAGAGCCATGGCCGGCCCTGGCAGCCGCGTCCGACGACGACCCCGTCGCACCCGGTCTGACGCACCATCTCCAGCGCGTCCTCGGCCGACCAGATGTCGCCGTTGCCGAGCACGGGGATGCTCGTCACGGTCTCCTTGAGCTGGCGGATCGCCGACCAGTCCGCGGTGCCCGAGTAGTAGTCCGCCGCGGTGCGGGCGTGCAGCGCGACGGCCGCGACCCCCGCCTGCTCGGCGATGAGACCGGCGTCGAGGTACGTCAGGTGCTCGTCGTCGATGCCCTTGCGCATCTTGACGGTGACCGGGACGTCGTACGGTGCGGCCGCCTCCACGGCCGCCTCGACGATCCGCGTGAACAGCTCGCGCTTCCACGGCAGGACCGCCCCGCCGCCCTTCTTCGTCACCTTGGGCACGGGGCAACCGAAGTTGAGGTCGACATGGTCGGCGCGGTCTTCGCCCGCGATGATCCGCACGGCTGCGGCCACGGTCGCGGGGTCGACCCCGTACACCTGCGCCGAACGGGGCGACTCGTCCTCGTCGAAGCTGACGATCCGCATGGACTCGGCGTTGCGCTCGACGATCGCGCGAGATGTCACCATCTCCGCGACGTACAACCCGTCGGGCCCCTGCTCGCGGCACAACCGACGGAAAGCGGCGTTCGTCACGCCGGCCATGGGAGCGAGGACGACCGGGGTGGTCACGGTGTGCCGTCCGATGCGCAGCGGCGGGAGCAGCGGCGCGCCCGCCGCCGGGGGCTGCCCCCCGGCCGTGGGCGCACCGGCTCCGGCAGAGACGGTAGAGAGAGTCATGGGGTCCATTGTCCCACCGCGCCCGGCGGCCGTGGCCGGGCGCGGTGGGACGTCGGGGTCAGCAGCCCAGGAGGCGGGCGCCGAGGTACGCGGTGACCTGGTCGAGCGCGACGCGCTCCTGGGACATGTCGTCCCGGTGGCGGATCGTCACGGCCTGGTCGTCGAGCGTGTCGAAGTCGACGGTGATGCAGAAGGGCGTACCGATCTCGTCCTGGCGGCGGTACCGGCGCCCGATGGCCCCGGCGTCGTCGAAGTCGACGTTCCAGTTCCGGCGCAGCTCGGCGGCGAGGTCACGCGCCTTGGGCGAGAGCTGCTCGTTGCGGGAGAGCGGCAGCACAGCGGCCTTGACGGGTGCGAGCCTCGGGTCGAGCCGGAGCACGGTCCGTACGTCGACACCGCCCTTGGCGTTGGGCGCCTCGTCCTCGGTGTACGCCTCGACGAGGAACGCCATGAGGGAGCGGGTCAGCCCCGCAGCGGGCTCGATGACGTACGGCACCCACCGCTCGTTCTTGCCCTGGTCGAAGTACGAGAGGTCCTTGCCGGAGTGCTCGGAGTGGGTCTTGAGGTCGAAGTCCGTGCGGTTCGCGATGCCCTCGAGCTCGCCCCACTCGCTGCCGCTGAACCCGAAGCGGTACTCGATGTCCACCGTGCGCGTGGAGTAGTGGGAGAGCTTCTCCTGGGGGTGCTCGTAGTGGCGCAGGTTCTCCGCGGAGATACCGAGGTCGGTGTACCAGGCGGTGCGGGTGTCGATCCAGTACTGGTGCCACTCGGCGTCCGTGCCGGGCTCGACGAAGAACTCCATCTCCATCTGCTCGAACTCCCGGGTGCGGAAGATGAAGTTCCCCGGGGTGATCTCGTTGCGGAACGACTTGCCGATCTGCCCGATGCCGAACGGCGGCTTCTTGCGGCTGGCGCCGAGCACGTTGGCGAAGTTCACGAAGATGCCCTGCGCGGTCTCCGGGCGCAGGTAGTGCAGGCCGGACTCGTCCTCGACGGGGCCGAGGTACGTCTTGAGCATCATGTTGAAGTCGCGCGGCTCGGTCCACTGTCCGCGGGTGCCGCAGTTCGGGCAGGCGATCTCCGCGAGCCCGCCCTCGGGGACGCGGCCCTTCTTCTCCTCGAACTCCTCGAGCATCTGGTCCTCACGGAACCGCTTGTGGCAGGAGAGGCACTCGGTGAGGGGGTCGGTGAACACGCCGACGTGGCCGGACGCCTCCCAGACCTTGCGCGGCAGGATCACGGCCGAGTCGAGGCCGACGACGTCGTCGCGGCTCGTGACCATCGTGCGCCACCACTGGCGCTTGATGTTCTCCTTGAGCTCCACGCCGAGGGGCCCGTAGTCCCAGGCGGAGCGCGATCCTCCGTAGATCTCCCCGGACTGGAAGACGAAGCCCCGACGCTTCGCGAGGGAGACGGCGGAATCGAGGCGAGAGGGCGCTGTGGCCACGGTGATCACTCCAGGTGCATCAGTGCCCGCACGTGGCTCGTGGGGCAGGCGAGGGGGTGAGCGCGAGGTGCGCGCCCACCCCAAGGTTACTCGTCGGGCACCTCGGCCCTGCCCGGGTGCGCCGGGCCGGATTGACAGGGACCCGGCGTAAACCTGAGAATGATCCTCATGTTCGCGTTCCGCTCGTCCTCCACCCACCAGCGTCGACGCTCCGCCGCAGCGACCGGCGCGCTCCTCGCGCTCGCTGCCACGACAGCGTGCACCCCAGCCGAGGAGGACGACGGACGCCTCCAGGTGCTCGCCTCGTTCTACCCCCTGCAGTACGTCGTCGAGCAGCTCGGCGGCGACCTCGTCGACGTCACCTCGCTCACCCCGGCCGGAGCGGAACCGCACGACCTCGAGCTCTCCCCCGCCCACTCGCGCTCGGTCGGCGACGCCGACCTCGTCGTCTACCTGTCCGGGTTCCAGCCCGCCGTCGACGACGCCATCGACGCCCGCGACCCGCAGCACGTCGTCGACGCTGCCGACGTCGCGTCGCTCACGAGCGCCGAGCACGACGAGCACGCAGACGACGAGCACGCGGACGACGACCACGACGCGCACTCCCACGGCGACCTCGACCCCCACTTCTGGCTCGACCCCACCCGGCTCGCGGCAGTGGCAGAGTCCGTCGCCACGGAGCTCGCCGAGGTCGACCCGGAGAACGCCCAGACCTACACCGAGCGCAGCGCCGAGCTCGTCGCGTCGCTCGAGGAGCTCGACGACGAGCTCGCCACCGGGCTCGCCGGCTGCGCCGGCCGCACGGTCGTGACCTCCCACTCCGCGTTCGGCTACCTCACGGACCGCTACGGCCTCGAGGAGGTCTCCATCTCGGGCATCGACCCGGAGGCCGAGCCCCCGCCCGCACGCCTGCGCGAGGTGGCGGACGTCGTCCGCGAGACCGGGGTCACGACGATCTTCTTCGAGAACCAGGCGAGCTCGAAGGTCGCCGACGTCCTCGCGAGCGACCTCGGAGTGTCCACGGCGGTGCTCGACCCGCTCGAGAACCTCGCCGACCCTTCCGAGGACTATCGTTCCGTCATGCTCGCCAACCTCGACGCCCTGCGCACCGGTCTCGGCTGCGCATGAGCGACGGCCCACGCGCACGTCCGGCAGTCCCCGCCGTCGAGGCCCGCGACCTCCACGTCACGCTCGGCACGAGCCGCATCCTGCGCGGCATCGACCTCACGGTCGCCGACGGCGAGGTCGTCGCGCTCCTCGGTGCCAACGGCTCTGGCAAGTCCACGCTCGTGCGGACCCTCGTCGGGATCCTGCCCGCGACCCGAGGAACCGTGAGCCTCTACGGCACGCCGCTCGGACGGGCCACCCCCTGGCACCGGATCGGGTACGTCCCCCAGCGCGTGAGCGGGGCGACCGGCGTGCCCTCGACCGCCGCCGAGGTCGTCTCCGCAGGTCTGCTGCACGGGCGACACATCCGCCCACCGCGGGACTGGCGGTCGCGAGCGACGCAGGCGCTCGACCAGGTCGGCCTCGCGGACCGCGCCGACCGGTCCGTCAACGAGCTCTCCGGCGGCCAGCAGCAACGCGTGCTCATCGCCCGCGCCCTCGTCCGCGAGCCCGACCTGCTCGTCCTCGACGAGCCCGTGGCTGGCGTGGACCAGCCGAGCCAGCAGATGTTCGCCACCACTCTCGGGCGGCTCGTCGCGGGAGGCACGACCATCCTCGTGGTGCTCCACGAGCTCGGTTCCCTCGCTCCGCTCATCAGCCGGACCGTCGTGCTCCGGCACGGTCGCAAGGTGCACGACGGCGTCGCCGTCCCCCCGACCGCCGACCACGCCGACGCGTCGCACGACCACATCCACCCCCACGGTGACGACGTCGACCACCGTCCGCCACCGCTCATCCAGGACACAGGACTCACCTCATGACGCTCCTCGACGAGCTCGTCGGCATGCTCGGCGACCCGCTCATGCAGCGTTCGCTGCTCGCCGCGCTCGTCGTGGGCCTCACCGCGCCCGTCATGGGCACCTACCTCGTGCAGCGCCGGCTGTCCCTCCTCGGGGACGGGATCGGGCACGTCGCACTCACCGGCGTCGCACTCGGGTGGCTCATCGGGTCCGCGATGGGCCTCGTCGAGCGGGACGCGCTCGCCGTGCCCGGCGCCGTCGTGGCCGCCGTCGTCGGGTCGGTCGCCATCGAGATCGTGCGCGAGCGCGGTCGGACGAGCGGTGACGTCGCCCTCGCGCTGCTCTTCTACAGCGGCATCGCCGGAGGCGTGCTCCTCATCGGGATCGCCGGCGGGACCAACGCGAACCTCATGTCCTACCTCTTCGGGTCCATCTCCACCGTCACCGGCAGCGACCTCGTCCTCACCCTCGTGCTCGGCGCCGTCGTGCTCGCGGTGGGCGTCGGTCTGCGGGCAGCGCTGTTCGCGGTGTCGCACGACGAGGAGTTCGCCCAGGCGTCCGGGCTCCCGGTCCGGGCGTTGAACATCGCGATCGCGGTCACCGCGGCGCTCACCGTCACCGTCTCGATGCGCGTCGTCGGGCTGCTGCTCGTCAGCGCGCTCATGATCGTCCCCGTCGCCGTCGCCCAGCTCCTCACGACATCGTTCCGACGGACCATGACGGTCGCCGTGTGCATCGGCGTCATGGTGTGCGTGGTGGGTCTCTCCATCACCTACTGGCAGCCCCAGTCCCCGGGTGCGACCATCGTCGTCCTCGCCGTGGCGTGCTACGTCCTCGTCGCTGCGCTGCGGCCCGTCGTCGTCCGCCGACGCGCCGCCACAGATCCCCACCCCGACGTGCCCGACGACGTCGCCCTCACGGACGGAGCCGACACATGCAGCGCGTGACCCGCCAGCGGACCGCCATCGCGGAGATCCTCGACTCGACGGACGACTTCCGCAGCGCGCAACAGCTCCACGAGCTGTTGCGGGCGCACGGCCACACGACGGGGCTTGCCACGGTCTACCGCACGCTCCAGGGACTCGCCGATGCCGGCCAGGTCGACGTCCTGCGCACGGCGGACGGCGAGAGCCTCTACCGGAGGTGCGAGCGGCGCGAGCACCACCACCACCTCGTCTGCCGGTCCTGCGGGGCGACGATCGAGATCGACGGACCCACCGTCGAGGCGTGGGCGACGCAGGTCGGCACGCAGCACGGGTTCACCGACATCGAGCACACCATCGAGCTGTTCGGCCTGTGCGCCGCGTGCACGCCGGGCACGAGCGAGAGCTGAGCCGGTCGGGCGGTCAGTCACCGGCCGGGGGGTCGACGACGTCCCGCGGCCCCTGCTCCGCAGCCCGGTCGACGGCGCCGCCGTAACGCCGGTCCCGTCGGGCGTACTCCTCCACCGCGCGCCACAGGCTGCGCCGGTCGACGTCCGGCCAGGGCTCGGGCAGGAAGACGAGCTCCGCGTACGCCGACTGCCAGAGCATGAAGTTCGAGGTCCGCTGCTCGCCGGAGGTCCGCAGGAAGAGGTCGACGTCGGGCAGGTCGGGTTCGTCGAGGAACCGTGCGACCGTCCGCTCCGACACCTTCTCCGGGTCGAGGCGGCCGGCAGCGACCTCGCGGGCGATCGACCGGGCGGCGTCGGCGATCTCCGCGCGACCGCCGTAGTTGACGCACATCGTCAACGTGCACGTCGTGTTCTGCGCCGTCACCTGCTCCGCGGTCTCGAGCTCGGCGATCACCGAGCGCCACAGGCGCGGCCGACGGCCAGCCCAGCGGACACGCACGCCCCACGAGTTCATCGTGTCGCGCTGACGGCGCAGGACGTCGCGGTTGAAGCCCATGAGGAAGCGCACCTCCTCCGGCGACCGCTTCCAGTTCTCCGTCGAGAAGGCGTAGGCAGACACGTGCGTGACGCCGATCTCGATGGCACCGGCGACGACGTCGAGCAGCGCAGCCTCCCCGGCCTCGTGCCCGGCGGTCCGCGGCAGCCCACGGGCGTTGGCCCACCGCCCGTTGCCGTCCATGACCACCGCCACGTGCCGCGGGACGAACTCGAGGGGGATCTGCGGCGCGACGGCGCCGGACGGGTGCGCCGGAGGACGGACGGGCGCGGGCGCCGGGGGTGCCGCAGCCTCCTTGCGTGCTCGTGCCATCAGGTGACGTCCCTCTCCTGGGTCCTGGACACCTGAGCACGGTCCGGCACGGCACCGGGCCGCGTCGTCTGGGTGCCCGGCTCGCGGTCCACCAGGCGCAACGACCGCAGGGTCCGTTCGAGATGGTACTGGCTGTACGCCGCGACGATGCCGTTGCCCTCGCGCCGGTTGCGGTCGTCCGAGGCGTCGGCGACGGCCCAGTCGCCGCTGAGGAGCGCCGCGAGCAGCTCGACGGTCTGTGGTGCCGGCTCGGTCGCGCCCGGCGGCCGGCAGCGACGGCACACCGTACCGCCCTGCGCGACGGAGAACGCCCGGTGCGGACCCGTCTCGCCGCAGCGCGCGCAGTCCGAGAACGTCGGGGACCACCCGGCGACCGCGAGGGCACGCAGCAGGTAGGAGTCGAGGATCAGACCAGGTGCGTGGGCCCTGCTGGCCAACGCTCGGACGGCACCGGCGAGGAGCCAGAACTGCTGCACGGCCGGCTCACGCTCAGCCTCGACGAGCCGGTCAGCCGTCTCGAGCATCGCGGAGCCCGCCGTGTAGAGCCCGTAGTCCTCGCTGATCGGCCGGGCGTACGCGCCGACGGTCTCCACCTGCGTGACGATGTCGAGGTTGCGCCCCTCGTGGAGCTGCAGCTCGACGAACATGAAGGGCTCGAGCCGGGCACCGAACTTCGACGAGGTCCGGCGGACACCCTTCGCGACGGCGCGCACCTTGCCGTGCTCGCGGCTGAGGAGCGTGATGATGCGGTCTGCCTCACCGAGCTTCTGGGTGCGGAGGACGAGCGCTTCGTCACGGTAGAGGACCACGCCACCATTGTCCGTCATGCAGGTGACAGACACAGGTGCGAACGACCGACGTCGTCCGCACCCGCGGGTTCACGCCTGGGGCCGCCGCTGCCGGTTGACCGCCGAGATGATCGCGTGCAGCGAGGCCGTGGTGATGGACGGGTCGATCCCGACCCCCCACAGCACGTCGTCGCCCACAGCGCACTCCACGTAGGCCGCAGCGACCGCGTCACCACCCTCGGCGAGGGCGTGCTCCGCGTAGTCGAGGACGCGGACGTCGACGCCCACGCTGGCGAGGGCGTCGACGAACGCCGCGATGGGCCCGTTGCCCGTGCCCTCGAGGGTCACCGGCACACCGTCGTCGACGAGGTCGACCGAAAGCGTGTCCGGCCCGTCCCCGCTGCTCGACGCGCGCGTCCCGCGCAGGGAGAACCGACCCCAGGGCTCGTGCGCGCCGTCGGCCGGCGCAGGCAGGTACTCGTTCGTGAAGATGGACCAGATGTCCGCACCCGTGACCTCACGTCCGGCCGCGTCCGTGACGTGCTGGACGACCCGGGAGAACTCGATCTGCAGCCGTCGCGGCAGGTCGAGGCTGCGCTCGGTCTTGAGCAGGTACGCGATGCCGCCCTTGCCCGACTGCGAGTTCACCCGGATGACCGCCTCGTAGCTGCGACCCACGTCGCGCGGGTCGATCGGCAGGTACGGCACGCCCCACTCGAGGTCGTCGATGCCCACGCCGGCCTCGTCGGCCCGCGCCTGCATCGCGTCGAGGCCCTTCTTGATCGCGTCCTGGTGCGACCCCGAGAAGGCCGTGAAGACGAGGTCGCCCGCATACGGGTGCCGCTCCGGGACGGAGAGCTGGTTGCAGTACTCGGCGGTGCGCCGCACGTGGTCGATGTCCGAGAAGTCGATCTCGGGGTCGATCCCCTGGCTGAAGAGGTTCATGCCGAGCGTGACGAGGTCGACGTTCCCGGTCCGCTCCCCGTTGCCGAACAGGCATCCCTCGATCCGGTCGGCACCTGCCTGGTACCCCAGCTCCGCGGCGGCCACGGCCGTGCCGCGGTCGTTGTGCGGGTGCAGCGACAGCACGACGTTCTCCCGGTGGTTGAGGTGCCGGCTCATCCATTCGATCGAGTCGGCGTACACGTTCGGGGTCGCCATCTCGACCGTCGCGGGCAGGTTGATGATCACCTTGCGCTCGGGCGTCGGCTCGAAGACCTCGATGACCTCGTTGCAGATCCGCGCCGCGAACTCGAGCTCGGTGCCCGTGTAGGACTCCGGGGAGTACTCGTAGTAGACGGTCGTGCCGGGGATGGTCTCCTCGAACTTGCGGCACAGCTTCGCGCCCTCGAGGGCGATGTCGACGATCCCGTCCTCGTCCGCACGGAACACGACCTCGCGCTGCAGCACCGACGTCGAGTTGTAGAGGTGGACGATCGCCTGCTTGGCGCCGCTGATCGCCTCGTACGTCCGGGCGATGAGGTGCTCCCGGGACTGCGTGAGCACCTGGATGACGACGTCGTCCGGGATGAGGCCGTCCTCGATGAGGAGCCGGACGAAGTCGAAGTCCGTCTGCGACGCGGACGGGAAGCCCACCTCGATCTCCTTGTAGCCCATCGCGACGAGCAGCTCGAACATCCGGAGCTTGCGCTCCGCGTTCATGGGCTCGATGAGCGCCTGGTTGCCGTCACGCAGGTCGACGGCGCACCAGCGCGGCGCCTGGGAGATCACACGGTCGGGCCACGTCCGGTCGGGGAGCGACACCGAGAACTGGTCGCTGTAGGACCGGTACTTGTGCGTGGGCATCGGAGACGGCTGCTGGGGGGCGTGCTGAACGTTCATCGCTGATCCTTCGTCTGCGCGTCCTGGGACGCTCGGTGGCTGTTGACTGACGAGCCGGCACACCGACCACCGCGACGAGGAACCGGCCTACGAGGCCTCGTCGCGGCACAGAAGGAGCAGGATGACCTGCTGAGCAGTTCGCACAGCGACCACTGTACCCCTCCTGTGCCGCGCCGGGTCAGAACAGCTCGTCGGCGAGGACGCCGAGGTTGTCCTCCCACCACTGCTCGTCCGTGAGCTTGCCCTCGTCGTACAGCCGCACGGCGTTGGACCCGAGGATGCCTGTCGCGTCGCCGAACGTCCCCACCGTGCTGATGTACCAGCCGCCGTCCTCCTCCACCGCCACGAGCGAGAGGTCGCCGAGCCCGAGCTCCTCCAGGGCGGGGATGTCCTCGAGGCACCCGGAGAGCGTCTCCCCCTCGGCCGTCAGGTCGACGCACTCGGCGGTCATCGTCATGGAGATCGGAACGCCCTCGACCTCGCCCTCGACCGACAGCGTGTCGAGCTTGAGCCAGGCGACACCGTCCTCGCTGTCCCGCTCGGTGAACGTGGCAGAGATGTCGAGCGACTCGAGCACCTCGTTGATCTCCTCGAGAGCGTCCGAGTCGAGCGCCTCCTGTGAGCTGTACAGGGACATGAGGCGTCGGTCCGCGAGCGGGTACGACTCGAGCATGGGGTTGATGTCACCGGTGGAGTAGAACTCGAGGATCCCTGCCACCGCGCCCTCGGCGGCAGCCTCCGGCGAGTCGTACTTCCCAGCGAGGTCGTCCGACGGCATCGAGCCACGTTCGATGCCCTCGGACATGGCTGCGTACTCCATCATCGTCAGGTACGGGCTCACGTACCAGTCACCGTCCTCCTCGACGACCATGAGGAAGGGGTCGATGGACTCCGACTCGTCGCCGCCGCCCAGGGCCCCCGCGAGATCGGCTGAGTCGACGACAAGGTCCTCTGCCGTGATGGTCGTGGGGAAGGTCTCCTCCACGCCCTCGGTCATGCTGTCACGGAGCTCCTGCTCGTCAGGCAGCCCGGCCTCTTCCCCGAGCTCGAAGGTCTCCCAGAGGCTCGAGGCCTCGAGCCGGTCGAAGACCGCGACAGTCGCATCGCCGAGCTTCTCCGCGTCCGCGTCGACCTCGAGCTCCCCTCCGACGATGCTCACCTTGGCGAGGCCCGCCTCGATCTCCTCGACGTCGACCTCGAGCCCGGTGAGCTCGAACTCGAACGCATCGAGATAGTCCTCGAAGGTGTCCTTCGCGTCGTCCTCTCCCATGGCATCGGGCATCCGGTCCCGGAAGAGCTCGAAGCCGGTCGAGATCTGCTGCAGCTCGCTCGGGGAGAGCATGCCGTAGACGGCGACGAGGTCCTTGTCCGCCGCTCCCTCGATGAGCTTCGTCGCGGCGTCCTCTGGCGAGCCTGCTCCGCCGACCTTGGAGAACCACAGCTCGTTCGCTGCGAACGCCCCGCCCCCGACGAGGAGGACCCCGGCGACCCCGGCGCCGATCAACAGACCCCGTCGTGACGACTTCCTTGGTGCCTGCGCACCCCACTGGCCGTCTCCAGGCACTCCCCCGTAACCACCGGGCGTCGAACCATACGCACCGGACGCCGAACCGTAGCCGCCGGGCGTCGCGCCGTACGCCTGGTTCTGCCCGGGCAGACCGTAGCCCTGGCCAGATGCTCCCTGGCTCGGCTGAGCCGCGGCCCACGCGCCCTGCTCACCGTGGCCGGGGGCGCCGGGGGCCTGCGTCGCAGCGCCGGGCTGGACCTGCGCGGGCATGAACCCCGCGTGCTGGACTCCGGGGCCCGCTGCGCGCGCGTCGAGCGCGCGGTCGACGGCAGGATCCCCGAGCGTGCGCATCCATGCGAGAAGCTCGGGGTACGCGGTCGGGTTGCGGGCGATGGCGGGCCGCAGGTCCGGACGGTGGGTCGCGATCTCCCCGAGCAGGGCTGGGGGCGTCGATGGGTCGGCTGCCTGGGCGGCAGTGAAGTCGTGGGGGGAAGTCATGACCTGCCTTACGTCAACGGAATGTGCTGGGACCCTATCGGGACTCGGGAGTCGCACCAATGGGGAGAACTATCGCCCACCGGGTGAACAGCGAGCGGGGCATGCAGAAGGGCCCGGGCATGGATGCCCGGGCCCTTCTGCGTCACGCCGTTCGGTCAGCCCTGGCGCGAGCGCAGGGCTGCATCGACCTCCGGGTCACCGAGCTGCCCGAGCCACTCGACGAGCGCCGGGTACGTCGAGGGGTTGCGAGCGACGTGCTGGCGCAGCTCCGGCGCGTGCTGCACGATCTCGGCGAGCACCGCCGGGGCGGTCGACGGGTCGGCCGCCTGCGCAGCCGTGTACCCGTGCCCCTGCGACGCGGTGGCCGCGCCAGGGGCTGGCGCCTGCTGAGCCGGGTCCTGCTTGACGAACTGCTCTGCGGGAGCCTGCTGGGTCGGAGCCTGCTCGGTCGGAGCCTGCTGAGCGGGAGCCTGGGCGACGTGCGTCTGCCAGGCGCCTGACTGCGGAGCGTGACCTGCCGGGCTCCCCTGGCTGGTCGGGTGCGCCTGCTGCGCGCCCTGCTGCCCGGGGTACTGGTAGCTCGGGGCTGCCGGCGCACTCCACTGGTATGCCGCACTGTTGACGGCACGGGGCGCAGGTCGGTTGGCAGCGAAGTACTCCCGAACCTCCTTCGGGACGGTGAGCGCGACGGCGATGAGCGCGGGAAGACCGAAGGCCAGGAGCAGGTGGCCGACGGTGATGTTCTTCAGGTCAGGCCCGTACGAGTCTCCGGGGACCACGATGAAGATCACCAGACCGATGACGAACAGCGCGCCGGCCACGATGAGCGCGATCATGCGGCCGTTCGCCGGGTTCTTCTTCAGCTCCATGCGCGCGTACACGGCTGCGCCGATCGCGAGCAGGCCGAGGACGAGCGTCGTGACGACCGAGCCGGTGGGGGTGTCCCCGTCGACGAAGAACCACAGGACCGCACCGACGACAGCCGACGCGGCGACGAGCGCTGCGTAGTCGAGGCCGTGGACGGCGGTGCCGATCCACGTGTGCTCGCGCTGCTCGCGGCCGAGCGCACGCTTCGTCGCCGGTGCAGCGGCAGCCGCAGCTGCGGCCGGCAGGAAGATCGCGCCGAGCGGAGCGAGGGAGAGTGGGACGACGAAGTAGATGCTGAGGATCTCGGGGGCGAACTCGAGCACGGAGTCGTCCAGCAGCTGCATCGACTGGATCTTCAGGAGGGACGCCTCCTCGCTGGCTCCGAAGACGAAGGCGCACACGAGGATGACGCCGAGCCCGATGAGGGTGAGGCGCCAGCTCTGCGACCGCTGCACGACCGTCCCGTAGATCGCCCAGAGGCAGAACGCGGCCGAGAACAGCCACGCGACGATCATCCCGACGACGTAGATCGCTCCGGCGTCCATGAGGTCGCCGACCTTGGTGAAGAACATGATGAGCGCGACAAGGTGCGTCAGGGCGATGAGCCCCCCGATGCCCGCGGTGATCTTCCACCACAGCGCGTTCACCGCGCGGTCCTGGTCCTCCGGGCCGAGCTCGCACTGACGGGGCTGGGCCGCCAGGATCGCTCCGGCGAGGCCGAGGGCCAGGGACGTACCGACTCCCTGGTGGTCGTCGTTGGTGATCGCGTCGAGGACGACGTAGACGAGGACGACGACGACGTACGGCGCGTTCGCCACGAGCCGCACGAGGCGGGTGGTGTGCACCGTCCACGACGGCGGGAAGATGCTGGCGCGTGCGAGGTAGGGCAGCGCGAGGGACACGATGGACAGCAGGGCCGCGATCGTGACGATGTAGTTGAAACCGTCACCGATGCCCTCGAGGCCCCGGTCCACCGTCACCGGGAGCGCGAGCGAGACGAACAGGAGAAGCGCGGCCACGCCGTCGCGGACGAAGTCCGAGACGGGGATGCCCTGGAACGGGTTCGTCCGCGGTGTCGACGCCTGCTGGGCGTACTGCCCGGGCTGGCCCTGGTACTGGCCCGGCTGGGGCGCGTACTGGCCGGGCTGCGGAGCGTACGGTCCGGGCTGGCCCTGGTACTGACCCGGCTGGGGTGCGTACTGGCCGGGCTGCGGCGAAGGTGCGCCCTGTCCTGCGGGAGGCTGGGAGTACGAGCCCGGCTGCGGCGCCTGCTGGTACTGCCCACCCCCGGACGGGTTGCCGCCGGGGGGCGGCGCCTGACCTTCGTTGCTCATGTTCTTCCCTTCGTCGTTGCCGCCCGCTACGCGGCGGCACCACAGATGTCCTGTCCTGCTGCGGCGCTCCGTTGTCACGGGTCACCACCGTCGTCCATAACCTACCCACAAGACCACATCCGTGCGGCGCCCGCCCGACCGATGCTCGGCCGGGGGGCGCGGCACCTCACCACGACTCGTCGTCGGGCTCCGGCTCAGGTGTGTCGAGCGCGCGGGCGGGCTCACCGCGCGAGCCTGCCCGTGCTGCTGCTCCGAGGTCAGGCTCCACGGGTCGCCCGTGCTCGTCGAGCGTCGGAGCGATGTAGTCCCCGGACGTGCGCCTCCGGGACGTGGTCGATCCCCCTCGGCCGCCGGCGCCGCCCATCATCGCCATGGGCGCCGATCCACCTGCAGCTCCGCGACCACCGGCGGCGGCGGACTCCGTCGCGCCTGCTCCCCCGAACGCACCGAGACCGCGGGAGCCCGCGGCTCCGAGCGCACCGCTGGCGCCGCCCGGACCGGCGAGGATGCCCGGACCCCCGAGGCCGCCCGCGCCGGGCCCGAAGCCGCCGCCAGGACCGTAACCTCCGCCTCCGGACGCCCCGAGCCCACCGGGCCCACCAGGCCCGAACGCCCCAGCAGCACCCGTGGGGGCCATGGTCGTCGATCCGCCGACACCACCGTCGACCGACGTCTCACCCCGCGCGCCGCCGGGCCCCCACGGACCCAGATCGCCACCCGGACCTCGTCCGCCGCCATCGGGTCCACCGGGGTCGCGCGGGTCGCGCGGGTCGCGCGGGTCGCGCGGGTCGCGTGGGTCGCGTGGGTCGCGCGGGTCGCGCGGGTCGTTCGGGTCGCGGGGGTCGTTCGGGTCGAGCCTCGGCGGCTCGAACTCGTGGACCTCGAACCGCGGCGGGCGGCGGGCGATCTCGTACCCACCAGGACCCACGCCGGGACCCGACCCCGGGCCACCGCCGGGCCAACCGGGTCCCCCCGGACCCGACGGACCACCTGGTCCGCCAGGACCACGTGGGGTGATCTGGTTGCTCTCCGTCACCTCGTAGAGCGCGTCCGCCTCGTCCTTGAGAGTCCGCATCGCGGTATCGAGTGCGTCGAGCGCGACCTTGGCCTGGCCCTCGCGCGCCCCGCGCAGGTTCGCGTCGGCGGTCGCCTGCTGCGCTGCCTCATCCTCGGGCAGGGAACCCGGGACGGGTGGAAGGGTTGCGGTCGTCGGCAGGCCGCGCACGGCCGCGAGCGCCGAACGCGCCGTGTCGATGGCACCGTCGCCCCGGACCGTGAGCTCCGAGAGGGCCGTCATGTTGTCCGCGTGGACGAGGATCTTGGACCCGAGGCCCGAGAACGTCTCGCTCGCCACGTCCGCGGAGTACCCGGACCATCCCGGGTCGGAGGCGATCGTCTTGAGCATCGCGCCGACGTCGGCGAGGTCGGCTGCCGCGCCCGTGAGCGTCGTCTCGTCCCGGCTCCACGCCTTGAGGAGAGGAGTGTTCACCTTGACGAGCGCGTCCTCGTACGGTGTCTGGGAGGCCATCGGTCGTCCTTTCCTCAGGTGGCGGTGTGGTTGCGGGGCGAGGCCGGGAGCCGCGGCGACAGGGGCACGCCAGGTGTGGGCAGGTCGAGCGCGGCGGAGCGCTCGAGCGCCTCCATCGCGTCCTTCGCGTCGCCGTCGGCCAGGTCGATCTCGTCGGCGAACTCTCGCAACCCGTCGACCAGGCCGGTGACCTTGTCGTGCGCCTGCTGGAGCACCCCGAGCGTCGCGTTGACGACGCCGAGGTACGACCCTGCGAACCCCTGGCACGACGGCACGACCGTCCACGCGGACTCAGCGGACCGCGCACCGACGGGCTGCAGCGTGAGATAGGTCGACTGGATGGTGTCCAACAGCTCGGTGACTGTCGCGATGCGCTGCGACAGCACCGTCTCCTCGACGCTCAGGTCGTCCGTCATGTCATTCCTCTTCCTCTCCGCACCGGGAGCACCGACGGCACGCATCGCGACACGTCGCCCGTGGGGCTGCGAGCCTCGATACGACCGTCGCTGCTACCAGCGCTGCGCGTTCGACTTCTCGGTGGTCTGGTAGTCGTCGTTGCTCGCCGAGACCGCCTTGCCGACGTCCGCGAGGAGCAGCTTCATGTCGCCGATCGCCTGCGTCCACTTCGTCTTGGCGGTCGTGTAGGCACCCGACGCCTCACCGTCCCAGTTCGCGCGGAGCGGCTGGAGGGTGCGGTCCATCTCGTCAAGGATCCGCTCGAGGTTCGTGGCACTGCCCTGGATGTCGGCCGCTGCGGTCGACAGGGCTCCGAAATTGACCTTGAGGTCGCTCATCGTCGTCAGTCCTTCCTGGTCGTCTACGTGGTGGGGTCAGCCGAGGCGCTGGGTGAGCTTGCTCATCGCGGTCGACTGCGACTCGTCCGCGGTGTCGTAGGCCGTGCCCGAGGAGTTGAGGTTCTGCTCGAACTCGTCGAGGGCGCCGACCATCTTCGAGGCGTCGTCACGCCACCGCGCCATGAGCTGGGTGAAGGCGACTGCGCCCTGCCCCTTCCATGCCATGCCGATCGAGGACAGCTTTCCCTCGAGGCTGCTCAGCTCCGACTTCAGCTCGGTGCGCGACTGCGCGACCGCCTGCGCGCCCTGCTTCAGCGCACCTTCAACAGCAGAGACTTCACCTGCCATGAGAACTCCTTCCACGGGCCCGCGGGCCGGAACGACGCGTCGACCGGATGGTCGATGCGGCGCGGGGTGGATGGCCCCGCCGTCCCCTCGGACATTACGGCTCCGGCAGCTGGCGGGCACCCCTCCCGCACGGGGAGAGGTACCCATCGAGCGCGGGTCTCTGCGGTTTTCACCCGCAGGAACGGCCTGCGGGCAGGGGCGCGGGCACCGGTGGGGAGAACTCCCCACATGGTTGCGGAACGGACGGACCGCCCCTTCCGGCCAGCCGCGCCGGTGCCGAGCGCGGCCCCGGCCCCGGGCGGGACTCACTATGCTGTCGTCGTCGCACCGTCCCGCTGCTCCCAGGAGGACCCGAATGACCGAGGTCTCGGCGCCTCCGAGCGTCCTGGGCACCCTCGTGCGCATCTCCGTCGTCGCCGGTGACCGGCGCCTCGACGTGGGCGCGCCGGGAAGCATCCCCGTGGCCGAGCTGCTGCCCGGTTTCGCACGGACGCTGCGGCTTCTCGACGCCGCCTCGGTGTACGGCGGGTATCACCTGCTCCACGCTGACGGCCGCGAGCTCGACACGAGCGTGTCGCTGCTGGCCCAGGGGGTCATGGACGGAGAGGTCCTCACGCTCGAGGCCGGCTCGTCGCGGCCCGGCGAACGCGTGTACGACGACGTCGTCGAGGCTGTCGCGGACGCGGTCGCACGCGACCACCAACCGTGGACCCCGCAGGACAGCGCGCGGGCCGCCGTGGGTGCCGCCTCGGCGTTCCTCCTCGCAGGTGCGGTCCTGCTGCTGGGCTCGGAGCGCGGCGACCTCCTCGCTCCCGTCATCGCCGCGGTCGTCGGAGCCCTCGTGCTCGTGAGCGCAGCGGTCATCGGCCGACGCGAGGGCCATGTCGTCGGGGCGCAGGCGATGGTCCTGTGTGCGGGCGCCTACTGGCTCGTCGCCGGAGACCTGTTCATCACCGACCCCGGGCCCGCCGGAGGGTGGGGGTGGCCGCTCGCGGCGGCCGGCGCCGGTGCGCTGCTCGCCGGTGTGTGCGGGCTGGCCGTGCTCCCGGCCCAACGCGAGATCAGCGTGCTGCACGTCGCGCTGGGCGTGGTCCTCGCCGCGGCCGGCTGCGCCGTCGCCCTGCTCGACGTCGATGCCGGCCAGGCCCTGGCACTCACCGTGGCGATCGTCGTCACGGTGGGCAACGGCATCCCGTGGGCGGCGATCTCCTCGACGACGCTGCGTGTCGTCTCCCCCCAGTCCGACGAGGAGATCACGCTGTCACCGGAGCCGGTGGACGAGGCGGAGGTCCGCCGGGACGCCGACCGCGGACACCTCGTCCAGCTCGCGCTCCGGTCCGCCGTGAGCCTGGTCGCGCTCCTCGCCACACCGGAGGTCGTCGGGCTCGGCCTGGCCGGGACACTCCTCATGGTTCTCGCGTACACGGGGATGCTCCTCAGCGTCCGGCAGACCTACTCGCGCAGCGACGTCCTCGTCGTCATGGCGACGGGAGTCGTCGGACTCACGCTCACGGTCCTCGCCGCCGCTGTGGCACACCCCGAGTGGCGTGGGGCGCTCATGGGCTCCCTCGCCGTCGTCGCAGCCGTCGTCGTCGGGGCCTGCCTCATCGCGCCCCGACCCCGCGCCGCGTTCGGTCGCATCGCCGACTCCATGGAGCTCGTGAGCCTCGCCCTTCTGCTGCCCCTCGGCGTCACCGCCGCGGGGCTCTTGTAGCGGGTCAGCATGGCGACGAAGAAGGACCTTGTCGCAGCGCAGGCGTTCAGCCGACGCCGCCTGCTCACCGCATTCGTCAGCGGCACCCCCGGCGGCCGGGAGCTCGAGCCCAGCAAGCCCATGCGCGCCGTCGTCGCCGGGGTCGCCCTGTCCATCCTGCTCATCCTCGGGAGCATCGGGTTCGGGCTCATCAAGCCCGGACTGCCCAACGGCTGGGACGACGGTTCTCTCGTGCTCACCAAGGACAGCGGGACGCGCTTCGTCGCGATCAAGGGGACCCTCTACCCGGTCGCGAACACGACGAGCGCCCGCCTGCTCGTCCCCTCGTCCACCTTCAAGGTGGTCGAGGTCCCGCAGGACAAGATCGCACAGGTGCCGCGCGGCCAGCGGATCGGCATCACGGGAGCACCCGACGAGCTGCCCGCTCCGGCGAACCTGCGGGGCGAGGGCTGGCTCACGTGCGTGGGCACCGAGGGCGGCACGCGGACGACGATCGGACCCGGCAGCTCCGGCGGTGAGCTCGTCACGGAGAGTGCGGTCGTCCGGGTGGCCGACGAGACGTACGTCGTGCACAACACCACGCGCCACCTCGTCCCCGACGGGGTTGTCCCGGCCGTCCTCCGAGCACTCGACCTGGAGACCGCACCCGTGCGGTCGGCGCCGGCGACATGGCTCAACCTGTTCCGGGCCGGTGAGGACCTCGCGCCGCTCGTCGTCGCGGACGCAGGCTCCCCGGTGACGATCGACGCCCTGCCGGCCGACACGGTCGTCGGGTCGGTCGTCGAGGTCACCGGGAGCGGAACCCCACCGGACAGGTACCTCGTGTCCTCCGACGGACGGCTCGCTCCCGTCAGCGAGGTGGCCCACCGCCTGTACCAGCTGGGCAGCGGGGCCGAGCTCGGTGAACCGATCCGCGTGTCGAGCGCGGACATCGCCGCGCTGGACAGCGCGCCCGCCGCCAGCCCCGCCGACTGGCCCACCGAGCCGACGGCCTCGCTCGGGGAGACCGCTCCGCTGTGCGCAGTCCTCGCCGACGAGGGCGGTGAGCAGCCCGTCGCCCACCTGGCCACGGCGCCGCTCGACGCGCTCCCCGAGGGGAGCAGCCCCGAGGCCGTCGTCTCCCCGGGGCACGGCGCGCTGCTGCGCGCGACCGGTGACCGGGTCGTCGACCGCGGACCTGTCCAGCTCGTCGACCAGTCGGGCACGGTCTTCGCCATCCCCGGAGCGGACACCGAGGTCCTCGCCCGGCTCGGGTACACGGAGTCCGACGTCGCCCCGATCCCGCAGGCGTGGACGGCGCTGCTGCCCGCAGGGCCGGAGCTCACCGCAGAAGCGGCCAGCGCCACTCCCCTGGCCGTGCCGTGAGGCCCTCGCTCCTCGTCGTGCCGCTCGTCACCGCGCAGGTGCTCCTCGGGACCTGCGCTGTCGCAGCCTCCCACCCGCCGGCCGCGCCCCACGGGGTGCTGCTCCCCATGGCGGCGTGCGAACCCGACGTCGTGTCGTACACCCCCGACACGCCGCCCGCTCTCGAGGCGCTCAACAGCGAGCTGGCGTGGCGTACCGCGACCGGCCGCGGCGTGACGGTCGCCGTCGTCGACTCGGGCGTCGAGGCCGGCAACGCCCACCTCACCGGCGCGGTCGTCGCCGGGCCGAGCCTCGTCGCCGTCCCGGAGGCGGACAACGCGTCCACGACCGACGTCATGGCGCACGGCACAGCGGTGGCGGGCCAGATCGCGGCCCGCCCGGTGGACGGCTCCGGCGTCGTAGGGCTCGCGCCGGACAGCACCATCCTCGCCGTCCGCGTGTACGTCAACGAGGAGCAGCAGATCGTCGAGTCGGGCAACGGCCCGCGGGTGGACCGCATGGCCGCAGGCATCCGGGCAGCAGCCGACGCGGGTGCGCGCGTCATCAACGTGTCCATGAGCACCGTCACCGACGCGCCGGAGCTGCGAGAGGCCGTCGCGCACGCCACCGCAGCGGGAGCACTCGTCGTGGCGAGCGCCGGCAACCGGAACACCACCGAGGACACCAGCGACTCCCCCCGGTATCCCGCCGCGTACCCCGAGGTCCTGTCCGTCACCTCCGTCGACGCAGCAGGGCTGCCGAGCCAGGACGCGATCCATGGCCCCCACATCGACGTCGCCGCGCCCGGCACCGACGTGCTCACGACGTTCCTCGCAGCCGGCGACTGCGTGCTCGGGGACGGCGTCCCCTCGACGAGCTACGCGACGGCGTACGTCAGTGCTGCCGTCGCGCTGCTCGCGGAGGCGCACCCGGACGAGAGCCCGGCCCAGTGGGCGTTCCGGCTCGAGGTCACCGCCGCGCGTGCGACCGCGAGCGCCCGCGACGACCTCGTCGGATGGGGCGTCATCCGGCCGACGGAGGCCCTGGCGTTCGTCGACGACGGCAGCGCGCCCGGACCACCGAGCCCCGTGCACGAGCCACCAGCGCCGCCCGAGAACGCACCGCAGGTCCTCGACCTCGCCGCCGTCGAGGACCCTCGGACGCGCACCCAGGATGCCGCGCGGTGGTGGACGCTCGGCGGCGTCGGGGCCGTCCTCGCCACCGTCCTCCTCGGCCGGCTCGCCCAGCGTTCACGGCCCCAGGCACGCCGACCCTGACGGCGCGCGCCGTCAGGGCAGACGGTCAGTGCGTCGGGGCCGTGGAGGCGATCTGCACGACCTCGCGACCGCGCTCGCGCGTGACGAGCTGGGCACGGCCGGGCACGGACGGGATGGGGCGTGCGGAACCGATGAGCTGGCCCTCGTCCGGGCTGCCCGACAGGAGGATCCCGGGTGCCGCGGTGTCGCGCAGTGCTTGGAGGACGGGCTCGTAGAGCACCCGGCCCGCGCCACCGGAACGCCGGGCCACGACGAGATGGAGCCCGACGTCGCCTGCCTGCGCCACGAGCGTCGCGAGGCTCGCGACCGGGTTGCCGAGCGACGTGGCCACGAGGTCGTAGTCGTCGACGAGGACGAACACCTCAGCACCGGACCACCATGAGCGGGACCGCAGCTGATCCGCGGTGACGTCCGGGCCGGGCAGCCGCCCGCGCAGGTACGCCGCGAGGCCACCGAGCTCCTCGGAAGCTGCCTCGTGGGTGGTGAGGTACCCCGCGAGGAACTCCTCGGGGATCTCCCCCAGCAGCGAACGCCGGTAGTCGACCACGAAGAACTGCGCCTGCTTCGGCGTGTAGAGACGCATGATCTCCCGGGCGTACCCCCGCAGCAGACCGGACTTCCCCGAGCCGCCGTCACCGAACAGGTAGAGGTGCGGCTCGGTGAGCGGGTCGAGTCCCACGGGTGCGAGGTTGGACTCGTCGATGCCCAGCCACACGAGCCGGCTGTCCGCCGGTGCCTGCGCCCGTACCGCCTCGAGCGTGACGTCGTCGGGCAGGAGTCGGAGCTTCGGCCCGGCAGGGCCTGTCCACGCACGGTTGACCGTGTCGACGAGGTGCTCGACACCTGCGCCGAGCGTGCCCGCCTGGGGGTCGCTGTCGATGCGCGGCAGGGCGCACAGGACGTGATGCTTGGAAGCCACGAGACCACGGCCGGGCCGGTCCTTGGGCACGTTGACGGCGACCTTGCGATCGATGTCCGAGTCCATGGGGTCACCCAGACGCAGCTCGATCTTCGTCCCGAACACGTCCTTGACCTGGCTGCGGAAGTCCATCCATCGCGTCGACGTGGCCAGCAGGTGCAGACCGAACGTCAGGCCCCGGCCGGCGAGCGCCTGGATCTGGGGCTCGAGCTCGTCGAACTCCGCGCGGATGGTCGGCCAGCCGTCCACGACGAGGAAGACGTCGCCGTACCCGTCGTCGACCCGGCCCTCGCGGCGCCGCTGCCGGTACGTCTCGATCGAGTCGATGCCGTGCGTCCTGAAGTAGCTCTCGCGACGGTCGACGATGCCCTTGACCTCGGCGAGGACACGCCGGACCACCTCTGGTTCGCTGCGGCTCGCCACACCCGCCACGTGTGCCAGGGACGCGAGCGGGCTGAACGTGCCACCACCGAAGTCGAGGACGTAGAACTGCACCTCGAGCGGCGTGTGCGTGAGGGACAGCGCCGTGACGACCGACCGCGCGACGGTGCTCTTTCCCGTGCGCGGACCACCGACGACTGCCATGTGGCCCGCCGCGCCGCCGAGCGACACGACGAGGTCCTCCCGGCGCTGCTCGAGCGGCCGGTCGACGATGCCGAGCGGGACGACGAGGTCACCGAGGGCGCGCCACCGCGCCGAGACGAGCCCGAGGTTCGGGTCGACGGCGAGGTCGGGCATGAGCTCGTCGAAGGTCTGGGGCGTGACGAGCGGGGGCAACCACACACGGTGCGCCTCCGGTCCGCGCCCGGCCATCGCGCGCACAGCGATGTCGAACGTCGCGCGCTCCTCGGCTGGTTCGGGTGCGGACGGCGCCGGCAGCTCGGACCGGACGAGGTCCGTGGAGTCGACCCGCGCCGCGGTGAACGGCTCGAGCCCTGCGCCGCCGCTCTGCTCGAGCGCGCGGCGGGGGGACGTGCGCGCCTTCGGGGGCCCGGAGACGTAGGACGCCCGGAACCGGATCATCGTCGTCGTGTCGGGCTTGAGGTAACCGATCCCCGGGACGGGGGGAAGGTTGTACGCGTCGGGCACCCCGAGCACGGTCCGCGACTCCGCGGCGGAGAAGGTGCGCAGACCGATCCGGTACGACAGGTGGGACTCGAGCCCGCGGAGCCTCCCCTCCTCGAGCCGCTGGGAGGAGAGCAGCAGGTGCATCTGCAGCGAGCGGCCGAGCCGTCCGATCGCGACGAAGAGGTCGACGAAGTCGGGGCGTGCGGCGAGCAGCTCGGAGAACTCGTCGGCGACGATGAGCAGGGCCGGCAGCGGCGCGAGATCGGTGCGGCCCCCACGGCGTGCCTTCTCGTACTCCGTGACGTTGGAGAAGTTCCCCGAGGCCCTCAGGAGCTCCTGCCGTCGGGTCATCTCACCCTGGAGGGCGTCCTGCATGCGGTCGACGAGCGTGAGCTCCTCGCCGAGGTTCGTGATGATCGCCGAGACGTGCGGCATGTCCGCCATGCCGGCGAAGGTGGCGCCGCCCTTGAAGTCGACGAGCACGAAGTTGAGGTCCTCCGGCGAGTGCGTGAGCGCCAGCGCGAGCACGAGGGTGCGCAGGACCTCGGACTTCCCGGAACCCGTCGCACCGATGACGAGGCCGTGCGGTCCCATCCCCTGGTGGGCGGACTCCTTGATGTCGAGAGCGATCGGTTGGCCCTGGTCGGTCAGGCCGATCGGGACCCGCAACCGGTCGCGCTGCAGACGAGGACGCCACGAGACGTCGAGGTCGAGGTCACGGATGTCGCCGATGCCGAGGAGGTCCACGAGCTCGGCCGAGACCGCGGTCGTGTCCGCCTGGGACTCGCCCGAACCGGCCGAGCGCGGCATGAGCCGGCGCGCGAGCGCCTCGACGTCCGGCACGGACGCATCGTCCGCGGTCGCGACGACGGGTTCGTCGCGCAGGCTGAGCACCTGCAGCGGCGAACGGGGGCGGCTGCCCCGCGCGGTCCGCACGGGCGCTCCGACAGCGAGCCGGAGCCGGAGCGGGTCGCTGAGGTCGTCCCAGACCTCCGGCAGCTCGAGGACGCTCACACCCATCACCCCGTCGCTCGGAGCGATGGCGCTGAGCGGGCTGACGTTCCCGCCGTCGACGACGACGAGCACGTGCGGCACCGCGGGCTCGCCGCCCGGGGAGAACCGCGGGCGCTCACTGAGGCCGGCGGGCAGCAGGTCCTCGAGGTCCTCGAGCGAGGTCCCGATCATCCGCGCCGGCCCGACGCTGTCCTTCACACGCGTGCTGTGCGCGTGCGGGAGCCACTTGATCCACTCCCAGTCCGCGAGGGCGCTGGGCGACGCGACGACAGCGATCTGCAGGTGCTCGGGCGAGTGGAACGTCGCGAGCTGCGCGACGATGGAACGAGCGAGACCGCGCGCCTGCTCCTCAGGACCCGTGATCTCGATGCGTGAGTACGCGGCGACGTCGACGTCGACCGGCACGTCCGGTTGCAGCTGGTGGGTGACGAGGAACCGGTGGGCGGCCGAGGCCGCGACCGGGTCGAGCTGGGCGAGCGGCGGCGTCTCGGGAGCCTCGAGCGCGAGGCACAGCGGCACGGTCGCGACGCCGACGCGGGCGCGCAGGTGGTCCGGTTGGCCGGGCGCTCGTTCCCAGACGCGCTGCCCCTCCTCGGCGACGGCCGCCAGTGCGCCCGGGTCGGGGTTGTTCCAGAGGGCGTGCCGACGTTGCTGGCGGGCTGCCTCGCGCACCGTGCCGCGCAGGTCCGTGAGGTACGCGAGGTACTCGCGGCGGCTGCCGAGCACCTGCGCCTGGTGCTGCGACCTCTGCCGCCAGCCGTTGACGACGACGAACCCCAGCGAGGCGACGAGAAACATCGCACCGCCGATCATCCCGCGGACACCGGGCGACGCCATGGCGACGAAGACGATGGAGCCGACGCTGCCGAGCATCGGCACGAGCGAGGAGATGAGACCGCTGATGCCGTCCGAGGGGACGAGCTCGGGCGGGGCCTGCATGACGACCCGACCTGACGGGAGGGGCGGCGGTGCCATCCGTGTGTCGCGGTAGAGCGGTGTGGACATCGTCGGGCTGGTCATGGGGCCCTCTCCTGGGCGTGCACCACATGTGGACATCTACCATCGCTGAGCGATGCAGGACCGAGGGCGGTCAGGCACACCATAATATGGAGTCCGGCGCGCGTGGTCGTACACCCGCCCGAGGCGAGGAGGATCTGCGTGCCGCACACGCTCGCACCGACGAAGCGCGTCGCCCTGCAGTTCTCGTCCGCCCGCGTCGACGTCCTCCTCCCCGACCAGCTGCGCGTTGCTGACGCCCTGCGCTCGGTCGGCGTCGACCCGCAGGACCCGGCGATCGTCGTCGTCACGTCGGACGGCGCAGCGCTGGATCTCACCCGGACGGCCGGCCAGGTCGTGAGCGACGGCGCGGTGCTGCACGTCAGTGCCGTCCCCCGCGGTGCCGCGCGCCGACGTGAGGGACCGGGCACGCAGTCCCGGCCCACCGTCGTTCCCCAGGCGGTGCTGCTCGTCCTCGCCTGCGTGTGCGGGGTGGTGGCGACCCTCGCTGCCGGCCTTCCGGCGATCGCCGCGACGGGAGCGTTGTCGGGGGGGCAGCGCCTCGCGGTCGTCAGCCTCCTGCTGCTCGCGGCGCTCGCACTGGCCCTGCGGCCCGCGGTGTACCAGTCCGGTCGCAACGACGTGTGCATCGTCGCTGCGGCCCTCCTCGCCTGTGGTGCCGGGACGACGGCCGTGACGGCGACGACGTTCGCGGACGGGTTCCAGCTCGCGGTCCTCGCCGGGTTCGTCACGGCCGCCGCGGTGTCGGCTCTCGGCGGGGTCGTCGCGAAGCAGGCTGGCGGTGACGGTGCCCAGGCTGCCACGGCTCTTGCCACCGCGTTCTCCGTGGTCGCGCTCGTCGCTGGTTCCGTGCTCTTCCTCGATCTCGCGCCGTGGACGTTCGCGGTCGTCAGCCTGGGCCTCGTCCCCCCGGTGCTGCGCATCCTGCCCTCCGCGGCCCTGCGGGTCCCTGTCGAGTACCTCGTGGATGCGCAGCACGTCACACGCGCAGCGCTCTCCGTGCGTGGCGGGCCGCCGCGGCCGTCGCCGCCGGTACGGCCGCGAGCCGTGCGCGCCGCGGTGGCGCGGGGCGACCGGCTGCTCACGGCGGGCACGCTCACGGCCAGCGTCGCCGCCGTGGCGTTCGTCCCCGTCGCCCTGCTCCCCGTGACGGGTGCGGTCGAGCGGGTGGCGTCGGTGGTGCTCGTCGTGCTCACAGCCCTCGCGCTCGTGCTCGTGCCGCGGACGGCACGGAGCGCGGCGTCCCGGACGGCCCCCCGTGCGGCGGCGGGCATCGTCCTGCTCGAGCTCGTCGCGCTCGCGCCTCCGGTCGACGGTGGCCGCGCGATCACGCTCGCCGGTCTGCTGGCGGCCACGGGCCTGGTCGTCGTGCTCGTGAGCGTCGCGATGTCGCGCGGACGCAGGTGGGTGCGCCTCTCGCGGCTCGGTGACGCGCTCGAAGGGTTGGCCGTGACCTTCAGCGTCCCCGCAGCTCTCGTGGCGATCGGGACCATCGAGCTCGTGCGCAGCGCGTTCTCAGGATGACGGCCACGCCGGACGACCGACGTTCCCGGGCCGCTGGTAGCATCGCCACCGCCCGCACCCGGCCCCACCCGACGAGGACGACCATGACCGCCACACCCGGTGTCCCCCGGCTTGCACCGGTGGGGCGCCGCGTTGCCGCATACACGGTGGACACCTTCGTCGTCGTCGGCGTCAGCGTCCTCGTCCTCGTCCTCACGGACGAGCCCCTCTACGCTGCTCTGGCCTTCGGTGAGCTCGTCATCGCCCTGTGCGTCTGGGAGGCCCGGTCGGGCACCACGGTCGGCAACGCGGTGTGCGCCGTGCGCACCGCGCGTACCGATGGCCGCCACGCACCGGGGATCCGCCGGGTCGTCGTCCGGTCCCTCGTCGTCGCTGCTGGTGCGCTCGTCGCGGTCGTCGGTCAGTGGATCGTCGTCGCCTCGTCCGCGTGGGACCGCGGGCAGCTGAGACAGGGCTGGCACGATGCCGTCGCCGGCACCACCGTCGTCGATGTCTCCCGGCGCCGGCGCGCACGTCGCTCGTCAGGCGCCGTCGCGACGACGGCGAGCGGTCCGGACCGGCGTGCGGCGGCGCCGGTGTTCCAGGCGCCGCGGGTCGCCAGTCCGCCCGGTTCGACGGGCCGCTCGGAGATCTCCGGCCAGCCGAGCACCGAGCCCGCGGGGCCGTACCGGCCCGCCGGGGGTGAACAACGGCGGGCATCGATGTCCGCCCCACCGGTCAACCCGCCGACCAACCCGCCCGCGCCGGTCGGGGTGCCCGCTCCCGCGGGTCCGTTCGGACACTCCGGCCCGCCGGCACCGGCCGGCGCTCCTCCGACAGCCATGACGCCGCAGACACGTCCCGTTCCGCCCATCAGCCAGGTCCCCGGCGCACCGTCAGCCTCCGTGCCCCAGTACCTGCTGTCGTTCGACAACGGGCAGTCGTTCATGGTGCGCGGGAGCGGCCTCATCGGTCGCAAGCCGCAGTCGCAGGACGGCGAGCACCACGACGACCTCATCCCGGTCGCCGACGACGACCGCTCGGTGTCCAAGACGCACCTCGAGTTCGGTGTCGACGACCAGGGCTTCTGGGTGGGCGACCGGGGTTCGACGAACGGCAGCGCTGTCCTCACGTCGCACGGTGAGCCCCTCGAGGTCCTCCCCGGCATGCGGGTCCACGTACCCGCGGACGGCAGCGTCCGCGTGGGTCAGCGGCAGTTCACCGCGCGCCGCGTCCACCGCTGACCACCGTCGAGGGGGGCGATCGGACGGACAGCACCACGCTGCCGGCCGCAGCCCCGGACGCCGCGGCCGGCATCGACGGGCCGGGCGGGTCAGAAACCGAGCTTGCGCAGCTGCTTCGGGTCGCGCTGCCAGTCCTTGGCGACCTTGACGTGCAGGTCAAGGTAGACCCGGGTGCCCAGGAGAGCCTCGATGCCCCGACGCGCCTCGGTCCCGACCTCGCGCAGACGGGACCCGCCGCGGCCGATGATGATCGCCTTCTGGCTGTCCCGCTCCACGTAGAGGTCGACCCGCACGTCGAGGAGCGGGTTGGAGCCCGACCCGGGCCGCGGGCTGATCTCGTCGACGACGACGGCCAACGAGTGCGGCAGCTCGTCGCGGACCCCCTCGAGGGCGGCCTCGCGGACGAGCTCCGCGACCATGACGGCCTCCGGCTCGTCGGTGAGCTCTCCGTCGGGGTACAGCACGCCCCCCTCGGGCAGGTGGCTCACGAGGACGTCGGCCAGGGCACCCACCTGGTACCCGCCCACCGCGGAGACCGGCACGATGTCGTCCCAGTCGCCCAGCTCGTTCACGGCGAGGAGGTGCTTGGCGAGGTCCTCGCGCGAGACGAGGTCGGCCTTCGTGACGACGGCGACGACCGGGGTGCGCCGCCGTCCGCGGGCCAGGTCGGTGAGCTGGTTCGCGATGAACTTGTCACCGGGACCGACCTTCTGGTCGGCTGGGAGGCAGAACGCGATGACGTCCACCTCGGTCAAGGTCTCTCGGACGAGGTCGTTGAGGCGTTCGCCCAGGAGGGTGCGGGGCCGGTGCAGCCCCGGGGTGTCGACGAGGATGAGCTGCGCGTCCTCGCGGTGCACGATCCCGCGGATCGTGTGCCGCGTGGTCTGCGGGCGTCCCGAGGTGATGGCGACCTTCTGGCCGACGAGGGCGTTGGTGAGTGTGGACTTTCCGGCGTTGGGGCGCCCCACGAGGGACGCGAAACCCGACTTGTGGGCGCGGGTCCGCTCCGGGGTGGGCTCGGTGGTGCTCATGCGTGTGCTCTCCTGCTGGCTGGTGCGGGCGACGGGACGGACGGTGCTCACTCGGGGCGCCGGCTCGCGAGGAAGGTGAGCAACAACCGCCGCTGCAACGCGAACATCTCCTTCTCCTCGTCCGGCTCGGCGTGGTCGTAGCCGAGGAGGTGAAGGATCCCGTGCGTCGTGAGCAGGAGCATCTCCTCCGCGGAGGAGTGCCCCGCCTCCGCGGCCTGGCGGGCAGCGACCTCGGGACACACGACGACGTCTCCGAGCAGACCCGCCGGGGTGATCTCCCCGTCGCGTCCGGGCCGCAGCTCGTCCATCGGGAAGGACAGGACGTCCGTGGGTCCGGGCTCGTCCATCCACTGCACGTGCAGCTCGCTCATGACGTCCGTGTCGACGAAGAGGATCGACAGCTCGGTCATGGGGTGCACGCGCATCTCTTCGAGCACGAACCGGCCCAGTGCTGCGAACTCGGCCTCGGCGATCTCGACGCCGGACTCGTTGTTCACTTCGATGCTCACCTGTGCTGCCCCTTCTCGTGGCTGAGGTCGCGCGAGCTGCGCCGCGCCGTTCCCGCCGCCCCGGCGAGGTCCCACCGGGCGTAGGCGTCGATGATGTCCCCCACGAGGCGGTGGCGGACGACGTCGGTGGAGCGCAGCCGGCAGAACTCGATGTCGTCGACACCGGTGAGGATGTCCTCGATGACGCGCAGGCCCGACGGGGTGCCGCCGGGCAGGTCGACCTGGGTGACGTCGCCGGTGATGACCATCCTCGACCCGAAGCCAAGCCGGGTGAGGAACATCTTCATCTGCTCCGCGGAGGTGTTCTGCGCCTCGTCGAGGATGATGAACGCGTCGTTGAGCGTGCGGCCACGCATGTACGCGAGGGGAGCGACCTCGATGGTGCCGGCCTCGATGAGACGCGGGATCGACTGGGGGTCGATCATGTCGTGCAGCGCGTCGTACAGGGGCCGCAGGTACGGGTCGATCTTCTCCGAGAGGCCGCCCGGCAGGAACCCGAGGCGCTCCCCTGCCTCGACCGCCGGCCGCGTGAGCACGATGCGGTGGATCTGCTTGGCCTGCAGCGCCTGGACGGCCTTCGCCATCGCGAGGTACGTCTTCCCCGTCCCGGCCGGCCCGATCCCGAATGTCACGGTGTTCGCGTCGATGGCGTCGACGTAGTGCTTCTGGCCGGCCGTCTTCGGCGCGATGGTGCGGCCCTTGCTGGAGAGGATGTTCTGGGTGAACACCTCAGCAGGGCGGGTGGCTGCGGTCGCCGCGGCGAGCATGGCGATCGACCGGGTGACGATCTCGGCGGTCACATCCGTGCCGGCCGCGACGACCTCGATGAGCTCGTCGACGAGGCGCCCCGCGAGCGCGACGTCCGCGACCGGTCCGCGCAGGACGATCTCGTCCTCACGGATCGAGACGTCGACCGTGGTGAAGCCCTCCTCGACGGCTCGCAGCACGGAGTCCACCGGGCCGAGGAGTGCGGCGATGGACACGTCGCCCGGGACGGTGATCCTGTGCTCGACACGCAGGCCCGCTGCTGCGTCGTCGTTCTCTGGAGATGCCATGTGGCGGGGTGCTCGCTCCTCGTCCGTGCTCGGTGATGACGTCCGGTTCCTGGGCCGCCGCGAGCCCAGTCTATCGACCGCGGGCCCGCGAGCAGCGCGCGCTCAGGCGGGTGACCATCCCAGGCGTGCGCCGCCGAGGACGTGCCCGTGGACGTGGAAGACGCTCTGGCCCGCGTGCGGCCCGGAGTTGAAGATGAGGCGGAACTGTCCGTCGGCGTTCTCGCCGGCCACCTCGTCGGCGAGGGACACCATCTCCGCGAGGAGCTCCGCGTCGGCGGCGGCGAGCTGGGCGATGTCACCGTAGTGCGTGCGCGGTACGACGAGCAGGTGCATCGGCGCCTGCGGGTCGGTGTCCTGGAACGCGATGACGCGCTCGCGGGTGGCGACGATCGTCGCGGGGATCTCCCCTGCGACGATCTTGCAGAAGATGCAGTCGGTCTCAGGGGTGAGCGTCTCGGTGCCGTAGTCGACGATGTCCATCCGCCGAGCCTAGCCGGAGAGGGCGCTCGCGGGCTCGCTGTCCCACCGGCCCAGGCGCTGCGAGAGCAGCGCCACGGCCACCGGTCCCGCGGTCGACGTCCGCAGCACGTGCGGGCCCAGGCGCGCGGTGACGGCGCCCGCCGTCCGCAGCTCCGCGACCTCGCGGTCGCTGATGCCGCCCTCCGGTCCGACGACGAGCAGCACCCGGCGCCGTTCCGCGACCGCGCCGGCGTCCGCGGGCGGGAGCGGGACGCTCGCGAGCGCGACCTCGGCGTCCTCGTGGAGCACGACCGTGGTCCCTCCGGCGTCACGGACCTGTCGGACGAGCGCGCCGAGAGCCTTGAGGTCGACCGCGCGTCCCACGTCGGGCACGGTCGCCCGACGTGCCTGCTTCGCCGCCGCCCGGACGGTGGACACCCAGCGGGACCGGGACTTCTCGGCCCGCTCGCCACGCCACACGACGACGGACCGCTCGGCCTGCCACGGGAGCACGGCGTCGACCCCGACCTCCGTCGCGGCCTCGATCGCGAGCTCGTCACGGTCGCCCTTGGCGAGCGCCTGCACGAGCACGATCTCGATGCCGTCGTCCGGCTCGCGCCGGACGGCGCGGACGAGGAGCTCGACCCGGGGGCCGTCGACGGCCACCACGTCTCCGCGCAGCCGCACCCCGGCACCGTCGACGACGTCGAGCACCTCACCCGGGCCGCGTCGCTGCACGACGCCGGCGTGGCGACCCTCCGGCCCGTCGAGCACATACCGGTCCCCCACGGCCACCGAGTCGAGAGTGCCCGCGTCGGCGAGGAAGACCGGCGCGCTCACCAGCGCCCGGCGAGCTTGTCGCGCAGCCTGCTGAACACACCGGAGTGGGCGGCCGAGACGCGTCCCTCCGGACGCTCCTCCCCGCGGAGCGTGGCCAGCTGCCGCAGGAGGTCCGCCTGCTCCTCCGTGAGCGAGGTGGGGATCTGGACCTCGATGTGGACGTTGAGGTCCCCACGCCCGGGCGCCTGCAGGTGCCCGATGCCGAGGTTCTTCAGAGTGATGACCTGGCCGGGCTGCGTGCCGGGCTGCAGGTCGATCTCCTCCACCCCGTCGAGGGTCTCGAGCTCCATCACGGTGCCGAGCACCGCGGCGGTCATCGGCACCTCGAGGGTGCAGTGCAGGTCGTCACCGCGCCGCAGCAGCGTCTCGTGCTTGCGCTCACGAATCTCGAAGTAGAGGTCGCCGGGGGGACCGCCAGCCGGTCCCACCTCACCCTGGGACGTGAGCTTGATGCGGGTTCCCGTCTCAACGCCCGCGGGCACCTCGACCGCCACGGTGCGCCGGCTGCGCACACGGCCCTCACCGGAGCACTCGGCGCAGGGCTCGGGGATCGTCGTGCCGAACCCCTGGCACGCCGCGCACGGCGCGGTCGTCATGACCTGACCGAGGAAGGACCGGGCGACGCGCTGCACGGAGCCGCGGCCGCCGCACACGTCGCAGGTGCGCGGGGAGGTGCCGGGGCGGCAGCAGGACCCGCTGCACGTCCCGCACACGACGGCGGTGTCGACCTGGATCTCCCTGCGGACGCCGAACGCCGCCTCGGACAGGTCGATGTCGAGGCGGATGAGTGCATCCTGCCCGCGTCGCGCGCGCGGGATGGGCCCGCGCTGCGCCTGTCCGCCACCGAAGAACGTCTCGAAGATGTCCTGGAAGCCGAAGCCCCCACCCATGCCGCCCCCGGGGGCGGAGGGGTCGTTGCCCATGTCGTACGACTGACGCTTCTCCGCGTTGCTCAGCACCTCGTAGGCGCGCGAGACGTCCTTGAACCGGTCTTCGGCGTCAGGCCCGGCGACGTCCGGGTGGAGCTCGCGCGCGAGCTTGCGGTACGCCTTCTTGATCTGGTCCTGGCTGGCGTCACGCGGGACGCCGAGGGTCTCGTAATAGTCGCTCACTGGCTGCTCTCTGCCGATCGGGTTTCTGTGGTCTGGCGGATGTCGGGGACGGATCTCACGTGCTGAGGATCCGGGACAGGTAGCGTGCCACGGCCCGCACGGCCGCGATGGTGCCGGGATAGTCCATCCGGGTGGGACCGATCGACCCGATCGTCGCGACGGAGCCTCCGTCCGAGCCGTACCCGGTCGTCACGACCGAGGTCTCGAACAGGTTGGCGAGCTGGGTCTCCCGGCCGATGCGGACGTTGACGGTGGCGGAGTCCTCCGCCATCTCGGTGAGGAGGTTGAGCAGCACGACCTGCTCCTCCAGCGCTTCGAGGACGGGCCGCAGGGCGTGCTCGAAGCGCATGCCCGCCTGGGCGAGGTTCGCGGTGCCCGCGAGCACGAACCGTTCCTCGCTCTCCTGCGCGAGCGTCTCGGTGATGACCTCGCCGACGCGCGTGACGAGCTCGCGCTCGGACGGGTGGTAGGACTGCGCGAGCTCGGCGAGGGCCGTCCGGAGCTCGGCGAGCCGGCGGCCGGCAGCTGCGGCGTTGAGCCGCGTGCGGAGCTCGACGAGCACACCTTCCTGCGGTGCGGACGCGAGCTCGAGCGTGCGCTGCTCGACGCGTCCGGTGTCGGTGATGATCACGACGAGGAGGCGTCGGTCGCCGAGGACGACGAGCTCGAGGTGACGCAGACCGGAGCGGCGCAGCGAGGGGTACTGGACGACCGCGACCTGACCGGTGAGCTGCGCGAGCAGGCGCCCCGCGCGAGAGACGACGTCGTCGAGGTCGACGGCGCCGTTGAGGAACGTCTCGATGGCGTTCTTCTCGGCGGGCGACAGTGCCCGCACGCTCGCGAGACGGTCGACGAACAGGCGGTATCCCTTGTCGGTGGGCACGCGCCCGGCGGAGGTGTGGGGCTGCGCGATGAAGCCGCCCTCCTCGAGGGCCGCCATGTCGTTGCGGATCGTCGCGGGTGACACGCCCAGCCCGTGCCGCTCGGCGAGGAGCTTGGAGCCGACGGGCTCCCGTGTCTGGACGTAGTCCTCCACGATGGCACGCAGGACCTCGAGCCTGCGCTCGTCGCTCGACGCCATCCCACCACCTCCTTCGCTCTCGAACGCGTCCGGCCTCGCCCGCCACGCCGCGTCCGCCTCGATGGGCACGGACCGGCGGCAGTCTCGTGCGCACGACACCGGCCGCCGTGCACCGACGGTAAGCACTCGGACTTCTCGAGTGCTAATTCTACGCCGCCGTCCGCCGTGGCCCGGGCCGTGTTGCCGAGGCCACACCCACGTCAGCGGCTAACCTTCCTCGCGTGAGCAACGACCGCTACTCCGACGACGTCCTGTCCTCCCCGGCCACCCACCACCGTCGTCGCCCCACCTCGCGTCCGGTCCCGGCAGACGTCGGGCTCGTCGTCGAGGAGGTGACGACGGGGTGGGTCGGGGCCATCACGCGGACCGAGAAGTCCGGAGGTATGCACGTCGTCGTGCTGGAGGACCGGGCGGGCCGGACCAGGACGTTCCCGCTCGGCCCGGGGTTCTGGGTCGACGGTGCCCCGGTGGAGCTCACCCCCGCACGATCCGTTGCCGCCCCCGCCGCACCAGCACGCACCGCGTCCGGCTCCCGCGCCGTGGCGAACGCCCGCGCACGCGTCGCGCGGGGCAGCCGCATCTGGGTCGAGGGCCGCCACGACGCCGAGCTCGTCGAGCGCGTCTGGGGCGACGACCTGCGCGTGGAGGGCGTCGTCGTCGAGGGTCTCGACGGCGTCGACAACCTTGCCGAGGCGCTCGCCGAGTTCGGGCCGACGCGAGAGCGCCGCGTCGGGGTGCTCGTCGACCACCTCGTCCCGGGGAGCAAGGAGCAGCGCATCGCCGACGACGTGATGAAGAGGTTCCGCGGCGGGAACGTCCTCATCCTCGGCCACCCGTACGTCGACGTGTGGCAGGCCGTGCGACCGGAGCGGGTCGGGCTGGCCGCGTGGCCCGTCATCGAGCGCGGCACGGAGTGGAAGTACGGGATGCTCCGCGAGCTCGGATGGCCCGCGCACGACCAGGCAGACGTCGCACAGGGCTGGAAGCGGATCCTCGGGACCGTCCGCAGCTACGCCGACCTCGAGCCGTCCCTGCTCGGGCGCGTCGAGGAGCTCATCGACTTCGTCACCGAGCCGGCGGCCTGACCCGACCGCCGGTGCCGCCGGCCTCACCCGCCCGGTGGCTCAGTCCGTGAGGTCCCGCACGACGGTGTCCGCGAGGAGCCGGCCACGCAGCGTGAGGACCGCGCGGCCGCGGATCGCGCTCGCTCCGTCGAGCAGACCGCTCGCCACGTGTCCCGCGACCGCGCGGCGGGCCCGCGCCGAGAGCACGGACAGGTCCAGCCCGTCGCGCAACCGGACGGCGAGCATGACCTTCTCGAGCTGGGCGGCCTCGTCGTCGAGCACCTCCTGGCCCGCGGCCGGGCTGAGGCCGGCGTCCAGGCGGGTGGCATAGCGCAGCGGGTGCTTGGCGTTCCACCACCGCAGACCCCGGGTCCCCGGCGCGTCGGAACCGAGGTAGGAGTGCGCCCCCGGGCCCAGCCCCCACCAGTCCTCACCGCGCCAGTAGGCAAGATTGTGCTCGCACGCCGCGACCCGGCCGTCGACCGTGCGCGCCCAGTTCGACACCTCGTACCACTCGAGACCAGACGCCGTGAGCAGCTCGTCCGCCATCTCGTACTTCGCCGCCTGGTCGTCCTCGCTCGGCAGCGCCAGCTGCCCGCGGCGCACCTGCGCGGCCATCTTCGTGCCGGGCTCGACGACGAGCGCGTACGCCGAGACATGGTCGACGCCCGTGGCGAGCGCGGCCTGCACGCTCGTGCGCCAGTCCTCGAGGGACTCCCCCGGCGTCCCGTAGATGAGGTCGAGCGAGACGTCGAGCCCGGCCTCGCGCGCCCAACGCACGACGTCGGGGATCCGGCGCGGGTCGTGCGTGCGCTCCAGCGTGGCCAGGACGTGCGGGACGGCGGACTGCATGCCGAACGAGACCCGGGTGAAGCCTGCGTCGGCCAGGGCCGCGAGCGACTCGGGCGTCACCGAGTCGGGGTTCGCCTCGGTGGTCACCTCGGCGCCCGGTGCGAGTCCCCACGCCCGGCGCACACCGTCGAGCATCCGGACGAGATCGCCCGCGGGCAGCAGCGTGGGGGTCCCCCCGCCCACGAACACCGTGGAGACCTCACGTGCGGGGAGTCCCGCGGCGTCCATGACGCGCGTCGCGAGGTCGATCTCCTGGAGCACGGTGCTCGCATAGGCGTGCTGGCTCGCGCCCCCGCCCAGCTCGCTCGCCGTGTAGGTGTTGAAGTCGCAGTACCCGCACCGCACGGTGCAGAACGGGACGTGCACGTACACACCGAACCGCCGGTGGTCCGCGCCCTGCGCGACCCACCCGGGGAGTGCGCCGTCGTCAGGGACCGGGTCCCCGTCGGGGAGTGCGGGGCTCACTTCTTCTTGTCTCGGCTCTCCGTCTGCTCGGACGTCAGGGCAGCGATGAAGGCGTCCTTCGGGACCTCGACCGTGCCGATGGTCTTCATGCGCTTCTTGCCCTCCTTCTGCTTCTCGAGGAGCTTGCGCTTGCGGGAGATGTCACCGCCGTAGCACTTGGCCAGGACGTCCTTGCGCATCGCGCGGATCGACTCACGCGCGATGATGCGCGCCCCGATGGCCGCCTGGATCGGCACCTCGAACTGCTGCCGTGGGATGAGCGCCTTGAGCTTGCCCACCATCATCACGCCGTACGCGTAGGCGTTGTCCTTGTGCACGATCGCGCTGAAGGCGTCCACCTGCTCGCCCTGGAGGAGGATGTCGACCTTGACGAGCGCCGCAGCCTGCTCTCCGATGACGTCGTAGTCGAGCGACGCATAGCCCTTCGTCTTCGACTTGAGGTTGTCGAAGAAGTCGAAGACGATCTCGGCGAGCGGCAGCACGTACCGCATCTCGACACGGTCGGTCGACAGGTAGTCCATGCCCTGCAGCTCGCCGCGCCGGGACTGGCACAGCTCCATGACGGACCCGATGAACTCCGACGGGGCGAGGATCGTCGCCTTGACGATCGGCTCCCGCACCTCACCGATCTTGCCGCCCGGGAACTCGCTCGGGTTCGTCACCGTGACGACCGACTTGTCGTCCATCGTCACCTCGTAGATGACGTTGGGCGCCGTGGAGATGAGGTCGAGGTCGAACTCGCGCTCGAGGCGCTCGCGGACGATCTCGAGGTGCAGGAGGCCCAGGTACCCGACGCGGAACCCGAACCCGAGCGCCACAGACGTCTCGGGCTCGTAGACGAGCGCGGCGTCGTTGAGCTTGAGGCGGTCGAGGGCGTCCCGCAGCACCGGGTAGTCGGTGCCGTCGACCGGGTAGAGGCCGGAGAACACCATCGGCTTGGGGTCGCTGTATCCGCCCAGAGCCTCGGCGGCAGGCTTCGCGGCGTTCGTCACCGTGTCGCCGACCTTGGACTGGCGGACGTCCTTGACGCCCGTGATGAGGTACCCGACCTCCCCGACGCCGAGTCCCTTCGTGGGGATCGACTCGGGGGACGTCACGCCGATCTCGAGCAGGTCGTGGGTCGCGCGCGTCGACATCATGACGATGCGCTCGCGCGGGCTGAGGTTGCCGTCGATGACGCGGACGTAGGTGACGACCCCGCGGTAGGTGTCGTAGACGGAGTCGAAGATCATGGCGCGCGCCGGTGCGTCGGGGTCGCCGACCGGGTGCGGGACGAGCTCCACGATGCGGTCGAGCAGCTCGGTGACGCCCACGCCCGTCTTGCCCGAGACCCGCAGGACGTCGTCCGGGTCGCCGCCGACGAGACCGGCGATCTCCTCGGCGTACTTCTCGGGCTGCGCCGCCGGGAGGTCGATCTTGTTGAGGACCGGGATGATCTGGAGGTCGTTCTCCATCGCGAGGTAGAGGTTCGCGAGCGTCTGCGCCTCGATGCCCTGGGCGGCGTCGACGAGGAGGACCGCACCCTCGCACGCCGCGAGGGACCGCGACACCTCGTAGGTGAAGTCGACGTGCCCGGGGGTGTCGATCATGTTGAGCGCGTAGGCCGTCGGACCGGACGGCCCGTCGACCTGCCACGGCATGCGCACGGCCTGGGACTTGATGGTGATCCCGCGCTCGCGCTCGATGTCCATCTTGTCGAGGTACTGCGCACGCATGTCGCGGGAGCTGACGACGCCGGTCAGCTGCAGCATGCGGTCCGCGAGCGTCGACTTGCCATGGTCGATGTGCGCGATGATGCAGAAGTTGCGCAGCAGCTCGGGCGCGGTGGCCGCGGGCTGGATCTGCGCGAGATCGGCTGCTGAGGAGATGGAGGTCACGGGCCCCATTCTCCCACGACGCCGGGGCGCGCTCCGACTTCGAGCACGCCCCGGCGACCTCTGCGACGACCTCGCCGACGACGGTGCGACGGGTCCCGCGTGGTGTCAGTGGTTGGTCACCGCCTTCTCGGAGCCGGCGCCCGTGAGGGAGCGGACCTCCATCTCGGCGTACTTCTCGAGGTCGGGGCGCTCCTTGCTCGTGAGGGTCCCGATGATCCCGAGCAGGAACGCGAGCGGGATGGTGACGAGGCCCGGGTTGTCGAGCGGGAACCAGTGGAAGTCCACCGCGACGTCCTTGATCATCGACGCGCTCGTGCCGTCCGGGTTGAGCTTGCCGGAGACGACGGGCGAGAAGGCGATGAGGATGAGGCACGAGGCCAGTCCTCCGTACATGCTCCACAGGGCGCCGCGGGTGTTGAACCTCTTCCAGAACAGCGAGTAGATGATGGTCGGCAGGTTGGCGCTCGCGGCGACCGCGAAGGCGAGCGCGACGAGGAACGCGACGTTCTGCCCGTTGGCGAAGATCCCGCCGATGATCGCGAGGAGGCCGATGACCAGCACGGTCATGCGTGCGACACGCACCTCTGCGTCAGGACTCACCTCGCCCTTCTTGATGACCGACGCGTAGATGTCGTGCGCGAAGCTGGCCGCGGCGGTGATGGTCAGCCCCGCGACGACGGCGAGGATCGTGGCGAACGCCACCGCAGAGATGACACCCAGGAGGATCTCACCACCGAGCTCGAACGCCAGGAGCGGCGCCGCGGAGTTCACGCCGCCGGGTGCGTTCGCGATCACGTCCGGTCCGACCAGTGCGCCCGCCCCGTATCCCAGGACGAGGGTGAAGAGGTAGAAGATCCCGATGAGCCAGATCGCCCAGACGACGGACCGCCGGGCCTCCTTCGCCGTCGGGACCGTGTAGAAGCGCATGAGCACGTGCGGCAGGCCTGCGGTCCCGAGGACGAGGGCGAGCGCGAGGGACAGGAAGTTCAGCTTGGAGGTCTCGCTCCCGCCGTACTGGTTGCCGGGCTCGGCGAGGGCGGGGTTCCCGGCGGTGTCGATGGCGCCCTGGATGAGGCTCGAGAGGTTGAAGTCGAAGTTCCACAGGACCCAGACCGTCATGATGCCGGCACCGGCGATGAGGAGGATCGCCTTGATGATCTGCACCCACGTGGTGCCCTTCATCCCGCCGACGAGGACGTAGAGGATCATGAGCGCCCCGACGACGGCGATGACCACGCCCTGGCCGAGTGCCCCGTCGATGCCGAGCAGGAGCGCGACGAGGCCGCCAGCGCCAGCCATCTGGGCGAGCAGGTAGAAGAAGACCACCGCGAGCGTCGAGATCGCGGCGGCCATCCGGACCGGGCGCTGCTTGAGGCGGAAGGACAGCACGTCCGCCATCGTGAACTTGCCCGTGTTGCGCAGCAGCTCTGCGACGAGCAGCAGCGCCACGAGCCAGGCGACGAGGAAGCCGATGGAGTAGAGGAAGCCGTCGTACCCGTTGATGGCGATGGCCCCGCAGATGCCGAGGAAGCTCGCGGCGGACAGGTAGTCCCCCGCGATCGCGGTGCCGTTCTGGGGTCCGGTGAAGTTCCGACCCCCGGCGTAGTAGTCGGCGGCTGTCTTGTTGGTCTTCGAGGCACGGACGACGACGACGAGGGTCACGGCGACGAACGCGAGGAAGATGGCGATGTTCACTGCCGGGTTGCCGATGTCCTCGGACGCAGCCAGCACGGTGGTGGGGGTCATGCGGCGTCCCGTCCTTCGATGGTCTGGCGGAGCTCGTCGGCGATCTTGTCCTGACGCTTGTTGGCCCAGTTCGCGTAGATCATGGTGATGGCGAACGTCGTGACGAACTGGCCGAGGCCCATGAGCAGCCCGACGTTGACGTTGCCCCATACCGGGGTGCTCATGAAGTCGTGCGCGTAGTCGGCGAGGAGCACGTACAGGAAGTACCAGCCGAGGAAGAACGCGGTCATCGGGAACACGAACGATCGGAACCGCCGGCGCAGGTCCTGGAACTCCGGGCTCTCCTGGACGCGTTGATAGTCGGTCTGGGTCATCGGCCGGTCGCTGTCGACCGTTGCCCGGTGCTGTCCCTGGGGACCCGCGTCATCAGGAGCGGTCGGGGGTGATTCGGACATCGCGCCTCCCTTGCCTCGTGCGCAAAGCACCTTTACTTCACGCGACGTACACAATGTGTCGTACGTCACTGTTCATGGCAAGCCCTCTCAGCCCGGCCCGCGTCCCGGCGGTCGTCGCAACGGCCGTCGTACAGTGCGGACATGATCCGTCGTGGCCTCCGCGCCCTGCTCCGCCGCCGCACGGCGCTCCGGCCCGCTCCCGCCCCGCAGGCGGCAGGACCCGCCGGGACGAGCGCTCCCGCCGACCGCGACCGCCGCACCACCACGCCGGCCGGCCGCCCCGCATCGGGCACCTATCCGGGCGACCACTCAGGGCCGGTGACCGTCGAGTACTCCCCCGAGCTCGACGGCGCCCCGGACCCTGGCGAGGTCGTGTGGACGTGGGTGCCGTACGAGGAGGACCACTCCCGGGGCAAGGACCGACCCGTGCTCCTCGTCGGCAGGGACGGTCCGTGGCTGCTCGGCCTCATGCTCACGAGCGTCGACCACGACCGGGACGCCGCAGACGAGGCCCGGTGGGGCCGACGCTGGATGGACGTCGGATCGGGGCCGTGGGACCGCTCGGGGCGGGAGAGCGAGGTCCGTCTGGACCGGGTCCTGCGGGTCGACGCCGACCAGGTGAGGCGAGAAGGAGCGATCATGGAGCGCCGCCTGTTCGACAGGGTCGTCGCAGGGATCCGCAGCAGATAGAGGGCGTTGCCGCTGGCACCGACTCGTCTGGTAAACTTACCGATCGCGTGTCCGCCCGGGTCGGCGGGCAGCATTCCAGTACCTCTCCACGGGTTCCCCACCCCAGTCCCGGTGCTGGAAACGCCTTCTACGACCTGTCAGATCGCTTCGGCGAACACACAAGAGAGTCCTCACGTGGCTAACATCAAGTCTCAGATCAAGCGCATCGGTACCAACGAGAAGGCGCGCCTGCGTAACAAGGCCGTCAAGTCCGAGCTCAAGACGCACGTCCGTCGCGTTCGCGCGGCGGTCGCCAGTGGCGACAAGGAAGCTGCTGCCGCTGCTCTGATCACTGCATCGAAGAAGCTCGACAAGGCGGTGTCCAAGGGAGTCATCCACTCCAACCAGGCCGCTAACCGCAAGTCGGCTCTCTCGAAGGCCGTCAACGGCCTGTGAGTCTCCCGTCCCGGTGATCCCTCGCGGTCGTCGGAACACAACGAAGGCGCTACTTCCCGTGTCGGGGTGGCGCCTTCGTCGTGTCCGGGCTCAGCGGTTCCGGGCTCAGCGTCCGGCGCTGCGCGCCACCCTGAGGACCGCCCGCTCGACCGCGAACACCGGGTCGCGGCCCGCGCCCTTGACCTCGGCGTCAGCCTGAGCGGTGGCACTGATCGCGGTCGCGAGCCCTTCCGGTGTCCACGACGCGAGGTCCCGTCGGGCCCGGTCCACCTGCCAGGGCGCGAGGCCGAGGTCGGCGGCGCTCGTCCCCCGCCCGCGGAGCCCCGCGACCTTCGCGAGCGTGCGGAGCTTCATCGCGAGGGCTGCCACGAGCGGCACGGGGTCCGCTCCGGTCGCCAGCGCATGCCGCAGCAGCGCGACGGCCTGACCCGCGTCACCGGCCACGGCCGCGTCGGCGACCCGGAAGCCCGTCGCCTCGACCCGCCCGCCGTAGTACTTCTCGACCGCGGCCTCGTCGATGGCTCGCTCGGAGTCGGAGACGAGCTGCCCGCAGGCCGCAGCGAGCTCCCGCAGGTCGTTGCCGAGCGCCTCGACGAGCGCCCGGACCGCACCGGCGGAGGCCCGCCGACCCGCGCGCCGGAACTCCGCAGAGACGAACGCGATCTTGTCCGTGTCCTTCTTCACCGGGTCGCACGAGACGACCGGCGCACCCGAGGCCCGCACGGCGTCGAGCATCTTCTTGCCCCGCACCCCTCCGCGGTGCTCGACGACGAGCCAGACGTCCGGCGCCGGGGCGTCGACGTACGCGGCGACGTCGGTGAGCAACGCGTCGCTCGCCGTCTCGCAGCCCTCGAGCACGACGATGCGTGGCTCGCCGAACAGCGAGGGGCTCGTGAGCACCGAGAGCATGCCCGCCTGGTAGCCGGCGGCAGGCACGCGGGTGCGCTCGGTGCCGGCGTCCGCCTCGCGGGCGAGCTGCGTGAGCCGCTCGACGGCGCGGTCGACGAGGAGCCCCTCCGTGCCGTGCACGAGCACGACGGGCGCGAGCCGGGCCTCGTCCCACGGGAGCCCGGCGGGCTTGGCGGAGGACGTTCGGGCACCGGGACGGCGGGAGGGGGAAGCCATGCCTCGATCGTGTCACGAGCACGAGCCCGCGACCAAGGTGTCGGCGCCCCGGACGACGAGACCGAACGTCCCGCAGGTGTCCGTCCGCACCACGGCGGCGCCCGTCCCCCGGTAGAGCGCGAGCGTGTCCGCGTGCGGGTGCCCGTACGTGTTGTCCTCGCCGGAGCTCACGAGCGCGACCCGCGGGGACAGCAGCCGGGCGAGGTCGGCGTCCTGGGTGCGCGACCCGTGGTGGGCGACCTTGACGACGTCGACCTGCCCGTGGCCCGCCGCCCGGAGGGTGGCGAGAAGTGCTCGCTGACCACGGTCCTCGAGGTCGCCCAGCGCGAGGACGCTCAGGTGCTCCGTGCGCAGTGCGACGACGACGCTGCCGTCGTTCGCTCCCCCGTCCTCCTCCTCGGAGCGGCCGTCCGCCGTCGGGACGACAGTGCCCGCGGCCGGGGCGGTGGGCGAGGCCGGCGCCACGACCTGCCAGCGGACGCCGCCCACGTCACCGCCGAGCCCGGCCGCTGCCGTCGTCACCGGCGCTCCCGCGGCGTCGAGTGCCCGGAGGGTCCGCGCCGTCTGGTCCGCGGGTTCCTCGACAGGGCTGACGAGCACGGCACTCACCCCGCGTCCGGCGAGAGCGTCCTCGATCCCGCCCACGTGGTCCTCGTGGAAGTGCGTGAGGACGAGCAGGTCGAGGTGGGTGATGCCCAGCTCGTCCAGGCACCGTCCGACTCCACCGTCCTGCGGACCCACGTCCACGACGAGGGCGTGGCCCGGGGAGGTCGGGACGACCATCGCGTCACCCTGCCCGACGTCGCACACGACGACCTCGGCCTCGTCCGACCAGGCAAGCGGGGCACCGGTCGTCCGTCCGACGACGTCAGCGAGCCACGGTGGCCGCAGGAGCGCGGCACCGAGGACGAGTGCGGACACCGCGGCGAGCACGACGAGGGCGGGACCGAGCGGTCGCAACGCAGCCCGGACCGGCCCGCCGGTGGATGCTGACCGCTGGCTGCTCAGCCACCCCGCGGACCTGGGACGGGTGGGTGAGCTCGCGAGTCCCACGACGAAGAGACCTGTCCGCACCGACCACCACCAGTGCTGCCAGCGCGCCGCGACGAGCAGCCCGGCGACGGTCGCTCCCGCGAGCAGGGCGACACCGGGGACTCCCCCGACCCACGGCACCCGGGCCAGCGGCGCGGCGGCGAAGAGCTCGGCGACCTCAGCGATCCACCACGTCGACCAGCTCGCCACGTGGGCCAGCGCCGTGGCTGCGGACGGCCAGACGGGGGCGAGCAGCGCGCCGACGACGCCGAGCACGGTCGCCGGGACGAGCGCCGGGGCGGCGAGCAGGTTCGCGGGGACCGCGTAGAGCGAGACGGACGGGTCGAGCAGGACGACGACCGGCGCGCACGCGAGCTGAGCGGCGAACGGGACTGCGACGGCAAGAGCCAGCCACCGGGGCAGGACGCGTGCGAGCACCCTCGCGACGGGCGGCGTGCCGAGCACGAGGCCGGCCGTCGCGAGCACGGAGAGTGCGAAGCCGTAGGACCGGGCGAGCCACGGGTCGACGAGCAGCAGCACGACGACGGTCACGGCGAGCGCGGGCACGGCCTGCCCGGGGCGGCCGAGCACGATCGCGAGCAGGGCGACCGCACCCATGACCGCGGCTCGCAGCACGCTCGGCTCCGGGTGCACGAGGAGCACGAAACCTGTCATGACGGTCCCCGCCACGACCACCCGGGCGCCACGTGGGACACGGAGCACCGCGCAGAGACCGAACACCGCCGCCGCGATGATCGCGAAGTGCGAGCCGGACACGGCCGTGATGTGGGTGAGGGACGTGACGACGAGTGCGTCGTCGAGCGCCGGCGGGAGCATCGTCGTGTCGCCGACAGCGACGCCCGGCACGAGTCCCCGCCCTTGTGGGCTCAGGCCCTGCGTCGCATCCATGAAGGCCGCGCGCATGTCGTTCGTCCCACGGGTGACCGGACCAGGTGGCGCGACGTCGCGGAGCTCGCTGCCGTCGCCGGTTGCCCGGACACCGAGGATCGCGGCAGACGCGTCCCCGGGACTGGCGGCGCGCACGGTCCCCCGCACCGCGACGGTGGACCCGTACTCGGCCTCGAGCAGCTCCTCCCCGCCCATCACCCGTACCGGTGCGGCTGCCCGCGACCGCTCCCGCTGCGCACCGGCCCCGACCTCGACGGCCCGCACGTCGAGGTCGAGCCAGTAGCGCGCCTGCCCGCCGAAGCCGGACGCCATCGGTGACGCCCCGGAGGCCACGACACCCTCGAGGACGAGCGTGCGGCTGGGCGCTCCGTCGCCGCTCACGTGAGCCGTGATCGGTGCCCGTCCGTGCCACTGCCCGACGACGGCGGCGGACACGCACGCGACGACGCAGGCAGTGACCGCGAGGTGCACGACGAGGGCGCGGGGCACGACGGCGGGACGAGGCGCGCGGCGGGGATCGTGCCGTCCTGCCACGGCGCACGCGCTGACCGACACCGCTGCGGCCACCACTCCCACGGCGGCGGCCGTCCCCGGCCCGCGGGCGACGAGCACGAGGGCCGCGAACCACCCGGCGAGAGCACCCGGCACGAGCCGTAGATCGAGGGAACGCACCGCCTCAGACCGTCACGAGGTCCCGGACAGCACCGAGGACCGACGGGCCGATGCCCGAGACCTCGCCGAGGTCGTCGACCGTGCGGAAGCCGCCGTTCTCCGTGCGCCAGGCGATGATCCGCTCGGCCAGGGCCGGGCCGATGCCAGGCAGTGTGTCGAGCTCCTCTGCGCTCGCGACGTTGATGTCCACGAGCCCACCGCCTGCGCCGCCCGCTCCCCCGGTCGCGCCCCCACCGCTCGTGCCCCCGCCAGGCGGGGCGCCGCCCCCTGGAGCGGCAGGAACCACCTCCCCGGGCAGCGGGACGTGGATCTGCTCGCCGTCCACGACGACCCGGGCGAGGTTCACGGCGCCCGTGTCGGCCGCGTCCGTCACGCCACCTGCCGCATCGAGGGCGTCAGCGACGCGTGCGCCCGCCGGGACCTCGACGACCCCCGGCGCGTGGACCTGCCCGACGACGTGCACGAGCACGGCCGGTGCGTCAGCAGCGCCCGGAACCCCGGCTCCTGGCAGAGCGTCCCCCGGTGCGGCCGCTCCGACCCCGGCCACGTCGTCGCCTTCGAGGACGGGCCCCGCGGCGACGTCCGTCGTGTCCTGCGACGCGGCCGCCTCCGGGTCGACCTCTGTCAGCGAGACAGCATCCCCGCTGGACCTCACGACGTCCAGGACGACGAGCACACCGGTCAGGGCGATGAGGACCACCGCGACGACGAGGCCCACCCGGGCACCCAGCGCCCAGCGACGCCGGGTCGCCTCGCGCGCGACGAGGCCGTCGTGCTCCATGGGGTGCCCGTGCGCGGCGGTGTAGGCCGTCGAGACCGACTCGACGAGCCCGGAGACGGACCGCAGCCGCGCGGGCGGGCCGGTCTCGCTGTCCGGCTCCGGGCGACGTCGTACCTCAGGCTCGCTGATCATCCCGGCACGCTAGGTGCCGCCGGTCAGCGTCGGCTTCGCGCGCCGCTCAACCTGTGGACCGCGCTACGCCCGGTCGTCGCTGTGGGCGGGCTCCTGCGACGTGATGAGCGCGAGCAGGCCCGGACCGACGTGCGCACCGAGCACGGCACTCACCGGTGAGACGAGGACCTCACGCCCCGTCGCCTCCGTGATCCGGTCGGCGCACGCCCGCACCGCGGTCGGGTCACCGAGGTGGTGCATCGCGAGCCGCACGTCCGGGTGCCCTTGCGCTGCCTCGATCCCCGCAGTCACGAGGCGCTCGACGACGGCCGCCCGGGACCTGATCTTCTGCACCACCTCGATCCGGCCGTCGCGCAGGCCCAGCACGGGCCGCAGGCCCAGCGCCGTGCCCACGGCGGCCGCGGTAGCACTCAACCGGCCACCACGCCGGAGATGGTCGAGCGAGTCCACGACGAACATCGCACGCCCGGAGCTCGCCGTCCGCAGCGCGAGGCGGGACACGGCGTGGGGCTCCGCCCCCTGCGCCGCCTCCCGGGCAGCGGCGAGCACGGCGAAGCCCAGACCCATCGCGACGGTGCGGGAATCGATGACCTCCACGGGGACGGGGCTGCTCCGTGCCGCCAACGCGGCCCCGTGGACGGTGCCGGACAGCTCACCCGAGAGGTGGATGGACACGACGTGCTCGGCGCCGTCGTCCGCCGCAGCCTCGTACGCCTCGGAGAACGCGCGCGGCGACGGCTGCGACGTCGAGAGCGTCGACCGCGCCGCGATCGCCCGGTCGAGGTCGTCGGGCGTGAGGTCCACTCCCTCGAGGTGCGGGACCCCGTCGACGGTGACCTGGAGCGGGACGACACGCACCCGCCACCGCTCCACGAGGTCCGCGGGCAGGGACGCGGTGGAGTCGGTCACGACGTGGACGGTCCGCGGAGGAGGGGCGCTCGACATCACGGCCCCTCCCCCCGGTCGGTCCGCCTCCGGGTGGTCACGCGGGGACGACGTTCACCAGCTTGGGTGCCCGCACGATGACGGTCCGCACGTCGCGCCCGTCGAGGCTCCGCTGCACACCGGCGTCGGCGAGAGCCAGCGCGCGCAGGTCGTCGTCGGAGATGCTCGGGGCCACGTCGGCACGCCCACGGACCTTGCCCTGGACCTGGAACACGCACGTCACCGTGTCCTCGACGAGGTACTGCTCGTCGGCCACCGGGAACGCCACATGGGCGATCGAGCCGGTGTGGCCGAGGCGAGCCCACAGCTCCTCCGCGATGTGCGGAGCCACGGGAGCGGTCATGAGGACGATCGCCTCGGCCGCCGCGCGCGGCACCGACGCCAACGACGTGAGGTGGTTGTTGAGCGTGATGAGCTTCGCGATCGCGGTGTTCGACCGCATGTTCTCCATCTCGACGCGCACGTCGGCGATCGTGCGGTGCACGAGGCGCAGGGTCGCGGTCGACGGCTCCTCGTCGGACACGACGAGCTCGCCGGTCTCCTCGGAGACGATGTTGCGCCACAAGCGCTGCAGGAACCGCTGGGACCCGACGACGGCCCGGGTGTCCCAGGGGCGCGAGACGTCCAGCGGACCCATCGACATCTCGTACACACGGAACGTGTCCGCGCCGTAGGCCTCGTACATCTCGTCGGGCGTCACGACGTTCTTCAGGGACTTGCCCATCTTCCCGTACTCACGCTGCACGGGCTGGCCACGCCACGTGTAGACCGGGCTTCCGTCCTCGCCCAGCGTCTCCTCGACCTCGGACGCCGTGACGTACTGGCCACGCGCGTCCGTGTAGGCGTACGCCTGGACGTACCCCTGGTTGAAGAGCTTGTGGAACGGCTCGACGCTCGAGACGAACCCGAGGTCGAAGAGCACCTTGTGCCAGAACCGCGCGTAGAGAAGGTGCAGCACGGCGTGCTCGACGCCACCGACGTAGAGGTCGACGCCGCCAGCGACCCCGACAGTGGGGTTGTGGTTCGGTCCGAGCCAGTAGGCGTCGAGCGCCGGGTCGACCGGAGCCGTCGCGTCGGGCGCGTTGTTCGTCGGATCGAGATAGCGCAGGTAGTACCAGCACGACCCCGCCCAGTTGGGCATGGTGTTCGTGTCGCGCCGGTAGACGCGCGGTCCGTCACCGAGGTCGAGGGTGACCTCGACCCAGGCCTCGTTGCGCCCGAGCGGCGGCTCCGGGGACGACTGGGAGTCCTCGGGCTCGTACGTCCGCGGCGAGAAGTCAGGCACCTCGGGCAGGTCGACGGGCAGGGCGGAGTCCGGCAGGGCGATCGGCTGGTCGTCGTCGCCGTAGACGATCGGGAACGGCTCGCCCCAGTAGCGCTGGCGGCTGAACAGCCAGTCCCGCAGGCGGTAGGTCACGGTCCCGGCGCCTGCACCGGTCGACTCGAGCCACTCGATCATGCGGTGCTTGGCCTCAGCGACCGTCAGCCCGTCGAGGCTGAGCTCGTCGTTGGAGGAGTTGATGATCTCACCGTCGCCGGTGCGGGCACCCGGGGCATCGGGGTCCGCTCCAGCGGCGGCAGCGACCGTGTGCACGACGGGGAGCTCGAACGCCTCGGCGAACGCGTGGTCACGCTCGTCACCACCGGGGACGGCCATGATCGCCCCGGTGCCGTACCCCATGAGCACGTAGTCGGCCGTGAAGACGGGGATGAGCCCGCCGGTCACCGGGTTCTGCGCGAGCACGCCGGTGAACACGCCCGTCTTCTGCTTCGCGTCGATCTGCCGCTCCACGGCCGTCTTGGCCGCGGCGGCCCGGCGGTACGCGGCCACCGCCTCGACCGGCGTGGCGTGCCCACCGGTCCACGCGTCCTTCGTCCCGGCCGGCCACTGGTCGGGGACGGACGTCTCGAGCAGGGGGTGCTCGGGGGCGACGACCATGAACGTCGCACCGAAGAGCGTGTCCGGGCGGGTCGTGAAGACCTCCACGGAGGCGCCCTCCCCACCGCCGGGCACCGGGAACGTCACGTGCGCGCCCTCGGAGCGACCGATCCAGTTGCGCTGCATCGCCTTGACCTTGTCCGGCCAGTCGATGAGCTCGAGGTCGTCCGCGAGGCGGTCGGCGTAGGCCGTGATCCGCATGTTCCACTGACGCAGGTTCCGCTGGAAGACGGGGTAGTTGCCGCGCTCGGACCGACCGTCGGAGGTGACCTCCTCGTTCGCGAGCACCGTGCCGAGCCCGGGGCACCAGTTCACCGGAGCGTTCGACACGTACGCCAGACGTTGGTCGTTGATGACCTCGCGCTGCTCCGCCGGCGTGAGGTCGGACCATGCTCGTCCGTCAGGCGTCGCACGCGTCCCGGCCGCGTACTCGGCCTCGAGCTCGGCGATCGGCCGGGCGCGTCCCAGACCACCGTCCGCGCGCTGCGCCGTCTCGTCGTACCAGGAGTTGAAGATGCGCAGGAAGATCCACTGCGTCCAGCGGACGTAGTCGGAGTCGGTCGTCGCGAACGACCGGCGTGGGTCGTGACCGAGACCCAGGCGGCGCAGCTGGCGCTGCATGTTGGCGATGTTCTGGTCCGTCGTGATCCGCGGGTGCTGGCCCGTCTGGACGGCGAACTGCTCGGCGGGCAGACCGAACGCGTCGAACCCGAGGGTGTGCAGGACGTTGTCTCCGCTCATCCGCCGGAAGCGTCCGACGACGTCGGTCGCGATGTACCCCAGCGGGTGCCCGACGTGCAGGCCCGCACCGGAGGGGTACGGGAACATGTCCATGACGAAGAAGCTCGGCGTGGCTGGGTCCGCGTGCGCACCCTCGCCGTCGGTGAGACCGACAGGGTCGGCTGCGTAGAACGTGCCGCGGTCCTCCCAGTGCTGCTGCCAGCGCTGCTCGATCTCGGCGGCGAGAGCGGCCGTGTAGCGGAAGGCTGGCTCGCCCGGCCCGGGGGCCGCGCTGCGCGCGTCGTCGGGAGTGGTGCGAGCGTCTGTGCTGGGGGAATCCTGCGTGGTCACCCGTCGGAGTTTACCGCCCCGAGCACCCGGTCAGCCGCGCTGGATGTGGTCCGCGATCGCCGGGTAGAGCCCGATGCACACCCATGCCACGACGGCGAGGTAGAGGACGACGAGGACGACCGAGCGGTTCTTCACGAGAGTCGACCGCGTGCGCTCGGAGACGCGGACGTGCCGCTCCTGGACCGCGTAGGTGAAGGTGTACCAGGCCAACGGGATCACGACCGCCCAGACGACCATGCAGTACGGGCAGAGCTTGCCGAGCACGGCGACGGACGTGTGGATGAGGAAGACGACGAGACCGAGGGCCGCGAGGGTGCCCGTGAGGAGCGACAGCCAGTACCACCGTGGGAGCCGGGCGCCCGTGAGCAGCACGACGCCCGTGGTGACCACGACCGGGAACGCGCCCACGCCGATGAGCGGGTTCGGGAAGCCCAGCAGGCCCCCCTGCCAGGAACCCATGGCAGCGCTGCAGTCGAGGAAGATGTTGAGCGAGCAGCTCGCGACGTGGTCGGGGTCGAGGAGCTTGAGGTACTTCTCCACCGCGAGGGCGAGCGATGCGGCGAACCCGACGAGCCCGAGGACGACGAGCAGCCACCCCATGCGCCGCGGGGAGATCTCGGTCAGGCGCGCGAGCGCGTCACCGTCGAGGGCCTCGTCGTCTCCGTGGTCGTCGTCGACGAGGAGGGCGCCGTCGCCGTCCGAGGCCGTGCCACGGTCCAGGTCACTGCCGGTCACGAGCGTCTCCTTCGGTCAGCGTGCTGGATCGAGGATATCCGGTGCGACCCGCGGGAGCCTCTGCCGGCCCACGGCGAGGACGAGCGCGAGCCCCACGACAGTCATGACGACGCCCACCCATGCGAGGGAGAGGTACCCCCAGCCGGCGGCGATGACGAGGCCCCCGACGAACGCGCCGTTCGCGTTGGCGGCGTTGAGCGCAGAGTGGCACAGCGCCGCGCCCAGGGAGGGTGCCGCCGGCGAGAGGTCCATGAGCCGGGCCTGGAGCGCGACGCTGAGCACCTGCGACGTCGTCCCCAGGGCCACGAGCGCGAGGACCGCTGCGACCGGGTGCGCCCCGACGAGCGCGAACGCCGCGAGGCTCACCGCGGTGCTCGTGTACCCGACGTACACGGCGCGCATGACGTGCAGGTCCACGAGCCGGCCGCCGACGATCACGCCGAGGGTCATCCCCACACCGAAGAGCGCGAGGACGGCGGGGACGGATCCCTCGGACAGGCCCGTGACCTCGAGCAGCGTGGGCTTGACGTAGGAGTAGACGGCGAAGAGCCCGCCGAAGCCGACGGCGGACGCGACGAAGAGGATCCACAGCGGTCCGTTGCGCAGTGCCGCCAGCTCACCGCGCACGCTCGCTTCCCTCGGTCGCGGGATCGCGGGCAGGAACGACACGAGGAAGACGACGGTGACGAGCCCGAGCAGGCCCACGGCGACGAAGGTGGCACGCCAGCCCAGGTGCTGTCCGAGCCAGGCCGACAGGGGGACCCCCACGATGTTCGCCACCGTGAGCCCGGCCATGAGCATCGCGACGGCGAACCCCCGGCGCGCCACGCCGACGACGGCGGTGCCCAGGACGGCTCCGACACCGAAGAAGACGCCGTGCGGGAGCGCGGACACGAAGCGCCCCACGAGCAGGAGCTCGAGGTTGGGCGCCCATGCGGAGAGGAGGTTGCCGACCGAGTAGCCGACCATGAGCCAGACCGCGAGGGTCTTGCGGGGGACGCGGGCGGCGAGGACCGTGATGAGCGGCGCGCCGACGACCACGCCGAGCGCGTAGGCGGTGATGGCGTGACCGGCGGCGGGGATGGAGGTCCGCAGCCCGTCCGCGATGTTCGTGAGGATGCCCATCGTGGCGAACTCGGTCGTGCCGATGGTGAACCCGCCGAGCGCGAGGGCGGCGAGGGCGGCGACGGGGCGCACCGCGGCGCGGGCGGCTGGAGCCGGAGCCGGGCTCTTCGCACGGGCGGTCTTCACACGGGCACGACCCACACGGCGTCGGCGGCGAGCAGGCCGAGGTCGAGTCGGCTGGTCGCGGTGCCGTCGTCCCACTCCACGCTGATCGTCCCGGCGAAGTCGCGGCGGTCGACGACCGTCAGGTGGGTGTCGAGACCGAACCCGAGCTCGGCGAAGTACCGCAGCACCTCAGGGTCGGCGTCGGAGATGCGCGCGACGACACCGCGGGTGCCGGCGTCGAGGCCGGCGAGGGTCCGGGCGGCGGGCCGGGGAACGGTGCCGTCCGCGGTGGGGATGGGATCACCGTGGGGGTCGCGGACGGGGTGTCCGAGCCGGGCGTCGATCCGCTCGACGAGGGTGTCGGAGATCGCGTGCTCGAGCACCTCGGCCTCGTCGTGCACCTCGTCCCACGTGTACCCGAGCTCCTGGACGAGGAACGTCTCGAGCAGCCGGTGGCGTCGGACCACCCGCAGTGCCTGGGCGCGGCCTGCGGGGGTGAGCTCCACAGCCCCGTACCGCTGGTGCTCGAGGAGCCCCAGGCCCGTGAGGCGGCGCACGGTCTCGGAGACCGTGGACATGCCGACACCCAGTCGCTCGGCGAGCAGCTTGGTCGTCACCGGCTCGGCCGACCACTCCTGCGCGCTCCACACGACCTTGAGGTAGTCCTGGGACACGGAGGTCAGTTCAGGCGCATCGGTCACGGTGCCAAGCCTAGGACAGTCCGTGCACGAGGCAGCACGGCACGGCCCGACGCCCGCAGACGCCGCCAGCCCGGGAGCTCACACCCTCGACCGTTGTCGCAGGGTCGCGAGGTAGGCGACACCGAACGTGACCCCCTGGGCGAGGACGATGAGTCCCGCGCTCGAGGCGTCGAGGTAGTAGCTGGCGTACATGCCCGCGACGGCGCACCCGACGGCGATCGTCGGTGCGATGACGAGCATCCTCGCGATGCGGTCGGTGAGCAGGAACGCCGTCGCCCCCGGGATGATGACCATGGCGACGACGAGGATGACCCCGACGGCCTGCAGCGCGACGACGACCGTCAGGGCCAGCGCGCCGAGGAGGAGGGCGCTCAGCCGCCGGGGCGACAGACCGATGGCGTGGGCGTGCACGGGGTCGAACGCGAACAGGGTGAGGTCGCGCTGCTTGACGAGCAGGACCGCTGCCGTGAGCACACCGAGCACGACGACCTGACCGATGTCGAGGTCGCTCACGCCCAGGAGGTTGCCGAAGAGGATGTGCGAGAGGTCGATGTGGCTCGGTGTGAGGGAGACGAGCACGAGCCCGATGGCGAAGAGGGAGGTGAACACCACACCGATGACGGCGTCCTCCTTGAGGCGCGTGGTGTCCCGGACGGTCCCGATGAGGGCGACCGCCCCGAGCCCGAAGACGAGGGCTCCGACGGCGAACGGTGCTCCGACGATGTAGGAGAGCACCACGCCCGGCAGGACGGCGTGCGACACGGCGTCACCGAGCAGCGACCATCCGATGAGCACGAGCCAGCAGCTGAGCAGCGCGCACACCGCGCTCGCGACGACGGTGACGAGCAGCGAACGCAGCATGAACTCGTAGGCGAAGGGCTCGCTGAGCCACCCGCCCACCGCAGACAGGACGTCGAGCACCGCGCTCATGCTGACGCCCCCGCACCGAACGCGAGGGCGAGGTTGGCGTCGGTGAGGACGACCTCGGGCGGTCCCGCAGCCAGCACCCGGTGGTGGATGAGCACGACGTGGTCGGCGAGCGCCGGCAGCGCAGCGAGGTCGTGCGTCGAGACGAGCACGGCACCTCCGCGTGCTGTCAGCTCCCGGAGCACTCCGACGACGAGCTGCTCGGACACGCGGTCGACACCGGCGAACGGCTCGTCGAGGAGCAGCACCTGGGCGTCCTGGGCGAGTCCGCGTGCGACGAACGCGCGTCGCCGCTGTCCGCCGGAGAGTCGCCCGATCTGCCGGTCGGCGAGGTCGGACAGCGCGACGCGCCCGAGGGCGTCGTCGACGGCGGCACGGTCCGAGCGTCCGAGCCGGCGCATCGGGCCGAGACGGCCGTAGCGGCCCATCGCGACGACGTCCCGGACCGTGAGCGGGAAGTCCGCGTCGACGGCCTCTGCCTGGGGTACGTACCCGACGAGCCCGGTCCGCCGCGCCCGGGCGGGCGGGAGACCGAGGATCTCCATGGACCCTGCGGCGGGCGCGACGATACCCATGAGTGCCTTGAAGATGGTCGACTTGCCTGCTCCGTTCACCCCGATGAGGCCGGTGATCCCGCCGTTCGCCACCGTGAGGGACGCGCGGTCGAGCGCGGGACGGGTCTCGGTCCCCCGGCGCCCTGACGACGGGTAGGTGTAGCTCACGTCGTCGACGACGATCGCGGCCGGGACGCCGGTGACCCAGCGGTGCACGGTCATGACTCCTCCGTGGGGGTGCCGGCTGTGAGGCCGTCGATGATGAGCCCGACGTCGTACGTCAGGAGGTCGAGATAGGTGGGGACGGGTCCGTCGGCAGCGGAGAGGGAGTCGACGTAGAGCTCGCCGGCGTAGGTCGAGCCGGTCTCTGCCGCGACCTGCCGCTGGGCGCCCGTGGGCACCGTCGACTCGCAGAACACCGCAGGCACGTCGCGGGCCCGGACGGTGTCGACGAGGGCGCCCATGTTCCGGGGGGTCGCCTGCTGCTCGGAGTTCACCGCCCAGAGGTAGGCCTCGTCGAGTCCCGTGTCGCGGGCAAGGTAGGAGAATGCGCCCTCGCAGGTGACGAGCACCCGGCGGGACTCCGGCAGCGCCGCGACCGCCTCCGTGAGCGAGTCGGCGAGCCCGGCGAGCTCGGCGGAGTACCGCTGCGCGTTGGCCCGGTAGTCGGCGGCGTGCTCGGGGTCCGCGTCGGACAGGGCCTCGCCGATGCTGAGGGCGTACTGCGCTCCCACCGTCGGCGACATCCATGCGTGGGGGTTGGGCACGTCCGGCTCGCCCGCTGACCCCGACCGGCGTACCGGGAGGGGCTCGACGACGTCCCCGAGCGTGACGCGGGGAGCGTCGACGCCCGCCGTGAAGTCCGCGAACCACGCCTCGAGGCCGAGTCCGTTCTCGATGACGAGGTCGGCTTCCGCGGCGCGCCGCAGGTCGTCGGGCGTGGGCTCGTACCCGTGGATCTCCGCGCCCTGCTTCGTCACGGACTCCACGTGCACGTGGCTCCCGCCCACCTGCCGGACCATGTCGGCCGTCACGGTGAAGGTCGTGAGCACGAGCAACGCGTCACCCGCGCGCTCGCGGACGTCGGTGCTGCCTGACGGCGCGCAGGCGGGCAGCGCGAGCAGGCTCGCTGCGACCGCCAGCGCGGTGGCGGCCCCCGCTCGGCGCGGGCGGCCACGACGATCGCCGAAGGGCTCCCACAATTGAAAGTTCGGCATACCGAACTTTTACACACGGCATGTGCCCTGTCTACCGGGACACGTGCCATCCAGAGCCGCCGCCAGCACCGGGTCCGCTCAGCCGTCGGTCGCTGCCTCGCCCCCGGTGTCCGGGACGGTCACCAGGCCGGACGTCCCCTCCCCGACCCGCTCGTCAGCGACCGGCGCCGGCCGCGGGAACGCGAGCCGCGCACCCACCTGCGCGCTGCCGTCCGGGCGCACACGCACGACCTGGTAGTCCTGCATCGTGCGCGTCGCCCGATCGAACCGGAAGACCGTCATCTCGGCATCGCCGTTGAGCGGTCCCACCGTCGCCTGGCCGCTGACCGACCCCGCGGTGGACCCGCTCACGTAGAGCACCCCACCGCCGGAGCGCACCGGGCCGAGCCGGGTGTGGGTGTGGCCCGACATCTGCACCGGCACGCATCCCGAGGCGAGCGCCGGCGTACCGACGGCCGGGGTATGGATGAGCATGAGGTCCACGGGCTCGTCGGCCTCGCACGCCACCTCAGCCAGGCGCTTCCCGGCTTCCGCGTAGCTCTCGCCCGAGACCGAGGCTGATCCCTGCCCGATCCGCGTCTCGTGAGGGTCCCGGTCACCGAGGATCCGCACTCCGGCGACCTCGACGATCGACCCGTCGAGCACGACGACGCCCGCGTCCCGCGCCTGCTGGGACGTCTCGGTGCTGTCATGGTTGCCGTCCGCCTGCACCATCCGGACGCCGTCCGGGAGCGCGCTCGCGAAGGAGTCCATGCAGAACCGTTCGACGGACGTCCCGTTGATCGTCGTGTCACCGCCGTTGAGGACGAGATCCGCCCCCGAGAGCCGGGCGGCCGTCGTGATGAGCGGGGACATCCCCGTGTTGCAGTGCAGGTCCGAGACGAGCAGCAGCGTGACGAGGTCGGCCTCCGGCGCATCCTCGTCGCCCGCTTCCGCGGCGCCGCTCTCCTCCCGACCCGGCTCGTCCTCGCGCGTCTCGTCCTCGCCCCCACCGGCACCAGGACCCGCACCGGTGTCGTCGGAGCTGCCTGCCTGACCGACGCTCTCCTGCAGCCGGGCCGTCGCGAGGTCCGTACGCTCGGTCCGTGCCGCCCACGCGGCCGCGAGGTTGCGGTCCGCCCCGGCGTAGAAGTCCTCGTTCTCGCGGTAGACGCTCAAGAGCTGACCGCCGTACGCGTCCACCACGCCGGAGAGTCGCCCGGTGATGCGCGCCCCCTCGAGCGGCGTGCCGGCGAAGACCGCCGACGCCCGCTCGCCCTCGACGTCCGACGAGCCCTGCGCCCCGTCGGTCACGACGACCCCGCCCACGACCGCAGAGACGGTCACGAGAGCCGCGATGGACCAGGAGTGCCGGGTAGCCGCTGCACCGAGCTCCGAGCGGCGCTCGGCACCGAGCAGGAAGTACCCCCCGACACCGACGGCGAGCACGACGAGCATCATGGCGACCGCGCGGCTGATCGCATCCTCGACGAGCGCCCCGGCGACGTAGGAGATCGTCTCCTGCGGCCCGGCGAAGAACTGGAGGTACCCCTGCACGTCGGTGGCGAGCGCGTCGAGCGTCGCACCGGAGTCCACCGACGTGAGGTCGTTCGGGATCTCCTCGATCGTCACGGTCACGCCGAGGCCGCCCGGCAGCGGCGAGTCGAGCGCGACCGTCCCGAGCGGGCCGAGGTCCACCCGCACCTCGGAGTCGACCGTCACCGCGTAGTGCGCGTTGTGCGGACCGAGGCTCGCGTCGGTCGACGCCGTCGTCACCCCGTAGACGAGGGACCCGAGGACCACGACGAGCACGACGAAGGCGATCCGCAACCAGCGGGGTGGGGGCGACAGGTGCACCGCCACATCACCTCCGGTCGATCGGCACGCGGCCACAAACGCCCTGATCGTAACGCGCTGTCCTGAACGACGCGGGCACCTGACCACGCACCCGGGAGGCGGCCCGGCGGTGCACCGGCGCCCGCTCGCTACTGTCAGGACATGGTCCGATCCATCGCCTCCGCCACGACAGTCACCCGCGACGAGCTCCTCGAGTTCGTGCGCCCACGCCACCACGCCGTCCTCACGACGTTCCGCAAGGACGGCAGCCTGCAGACCTCTCCCGTGTCCTGCGGCGTCGACGCGCAGGGGCGAGTGGTCGTCTCGACGTACCCCGACCGCGCCAAGGCGGTGAACCTGCGCCGGGACCCCCGCGTGTCGATGTGCATCCTCTCCGACGACTTCGACGGCGAGTACGTGCAGATCGACGGCACGGCCGAGGTCCTCGACATGCCCGAGGCCCTCGAACCCCTCGTCGAGTACTTCCGGGTCATCGCCGGCGAGCACCCCGACTGGGACGAGTACCGGGACGCCATGCGCGCCCAGGACAAGTCGCTCCTGCGCGTGACCATCACGCGCTGGGGCCCGCTCGCCAAGGGTGGGTTCCCCGCGCGCCTCGCGTGACGCCGAGGGGCGAGCCGCCTGTCAGGCGCTCTCCTTCTTCTCCGCCCCGCCCTTCTCCGCCCCGCCCTTCTCCGCCCCGCCCTTCTTCGCGGCAGCCTTCTTCGCGGGGGCCTTCGTCGCGGCAGGCTTCTTCGCTGGCGCCTTCGACCCGGACGTCGTCGACGAGGACGGAGCCGCGTCCGTCGCACGCTTGGCGGTCGCCTTCTTCGTCGTCCGGGACACACCAGCGGAGTCGTCAGAGCCCGAGGTGCCACCCGACGTCCCGGTGCTCCCTGACGCCTTGGTGCTCTTCCCGGTCCCCCGTGACTTCTCGACGCTGCGTCGCAGCACCTCCATGAGGTCGACGACCTGCGCGTCCTCGCCGTCCTCGTCCTCGGGCTGCTCGCCGAACGTCGCTGCCGTGTCGACCGCGTCCCCCTGCTCGAGCTTGGCGTCGATGAGCATCTGCAGCTGCTCGGTGTACTCGTCGGTGAACTTCTCGGGGGTGAAGTCGCTCTCGAAGCTCTCGACGAGCGTGGCCGCCATGTCGAGCTCCTTCTGGCTGATGCGGACCTTCTCGTCGAGGGACGGGAAGGACGCCTCGCGGACCTCGTCGTCCCACCGCAGGATCTGCAGCGTGAGCACGCCCTCGCGGACCCGCAGCGCGCCCAGCCGCGAGCGCTGACGCAACGAGAAGTTCACGACGGCGACGCGCTCGCTCGCCTCGAGGGTGCGCACGAGCAGCGCGTAGGACTTGATCGACTTCGAGTCCGGCTCGAGGTAGTAGGCGTGCTCGTACATGATCGGGTCGATCTGGTCGGCGGGCACGAACTCGACGACGTCGATCTCCCGGCTGCGCTCGACCGGCAGGGACTCGAGGTCGTCAGAGGTGAGGACCACGGTGCGGTCCCCGTCGTCGTACGCCTTGGCGATGTGCCCGTAGTCGATGACCTTGCCGCAGACCTCGCACGTGCGCTTGTACCGGATGCGCCCGCCGTCGGCGTCGTGCACCTGGTGCAGCCCGATGTCGTGGTCCTCGGTCGCGCTGTACAGCTTGACCGGCACGTTGACGAGCCCGAACGTGATGGCGCCCTTCCAGATCGCTCGCATCGCCCCATCATGGCCCGAGGTGCCGCAGCGTGCACCCGTCGCCATGATGGGGCGGGACACAGGTCGGCACGACGACGGGAGCCTGGCATGGCGGCACGGTCCGGCGGCGGTGCGCGCTCGTCGCGCCCGGGTGGCGCGCAGGCCGTGGAGATCGGCGGGCGTCGCCTGTCGCTGACCAACCTCGACAAGGTCCTCTACCCGCGCACCGGCACGACGAAGGCGGAGGTGCTCGCCTACCTCGCCGCCGTCGCTGACCCGTTCATCGCCCACGCGTACGACCGTCCTGCGACGCGCAAGCGCTGGGTGCACGGCACCGACGGCCCGGTGTTCTTCCAGAAGAACCTCGACGACGCGACACCCACGTGGGTCCCGCGCCGCCGCCTGCAGCACTCCGACCACGTGAACACCTACCCGGTGGTCAACGACCTGGCGACGCTCACGTGGCTCGGTCAGATCGCCGCCCTCGAGGTGCACGTGCCCCAGTGGCGGTTCACCGGCGACCCCGACGACGCCGGTCGGAGCAACCCCGACCGGCTCGTCCTCGACCTCGACCCGGGCCCCGGCACGGGCCTCGCGGAGTGCGCCGACGTCGCTCGGTGGGCGCGCGCGATCCTTCTCGACATGGGCCTCGAGCCGTTCCCCGTCACGAGCGGTTCCAAGGGGATCCACCTCTACGCCGCGCTCGACGGCACGAACGACGCGACCGCGATCGGAGCCGTCGCGCACGAGCTCGCACGGGCGCTCGAGGCGGACCACCCGGATCTCGTCGTGAGCGACATGAAGAAGTCGCTCCGTGAGGGCAAGGTGCTCGTCGACTGGTCCCAGAACAACCCGAACAAGACGACGATCGCGCCCTACTCGCTGCGGGGACGCGAACGCCCGACGGTCGCGGCACCACGGACCTGGGACGAGCTCGACTCCCCCGACCTCGACCATCTCGAGATGGACGACGTCGTGGCCCGGCTCGCGGAGCACGGCGACCTGCTCGCCGGGCTGCGGCGCCCGCAGGACACCGGACCGGCACCCGCGCCCGCGGTGACCGACCGGCTCGCGGTGTACCGCTCCAAGCGCGACGGCGCGAAGACCCCAGAACCGGTGCCCGCGCGCACGAGCGCAACGCCTCGGCGGGACCCTGGCGCCGAGGACGCCGCACCGACGTTCGTCATCCAGGAGCACCATGCGCGTCGCCTGCACTTCGACTTCCGGCTCGAGCACGACGGCGTCCTCGTCAGCTGGGCCCTGCCCAAGGGCGAGCCCGACGACCCGGCCCGCAACCACCTCGCCGTGCAGACGGAGGACCACCCCCTCGAGTACGGGACGTTCGAGGGGTCGATCCCCAAGGGCGAGTACGGCGCCGGGGAGGTGACGATCTGGGACGCCGGGACGTATGAGCTGCACAAGTGGCGGGAGGGCAAGGAGGTCATCGTCACCCTGCACAGCGCCGGGCGCCCCGTGGACCGCGGGACACGGAAGCTCGCTCTCATCCACACCGGGTCCGGCGAGGAGTCGACCTGGCTCATCCACCTCATGTCGCCGGACACGCCGTCGTCGCGAACCCGACCGGCGGTGGGACCTGCCCCGGTCACCGAGCGGCCCACGCGCAGTGCTCCGGCATCGGACATCGCACCGATGCTCGCGACGCCGGGATCGATCGACGACCTCGACCGCACCGAGGACTGGGCGTTCGAGATGAAGTGGGACGGGGTCCGCGCGATCCTCACCGTCGCCGACGGTCACGTCACCGCACGCAGCCGCAACGGCATCGACCTCACCGCGACGTACCCGGAGCTCGCCGCGCTCGCCGACGCCGTGGACGGCGACGCGGTCCTCGACGGGGAGGTCGTCGCGCTCGACCGTGCCGGACGCCCCGACTTCGGCCGCCTGCAGCCCCGGATGAACCTCACCGAGGACCGCGACGTCGAGCGCGCAGCGCAGGCGCAGCCGGTCGACCTCATGGTGTTCGACCTCCTCGAGCGGGACGGCCGACGTCTGACCCGGCACACCTACGACGACCGGCGCGCGCAGCTCGCGGAGGTGCTGACGGAACGCGACGGGATCCACCTGCCCCCGGCCTTCGAGACGGCGTCGGGGGGCGACGTGCCCGGGCTCGCCCGGCAGGCCTTCGAGGCGAGCAGGACGCTCGGGCTCGAGGGCGTCGTCGCCAAGCGCCGCGACAGCGTCTACCAACCGGGTCGGCGCGCGCGCACGTGGGTGAAGATCAAGCACCAGCGCACCCAGGACGTCGTCGTCGTCGGATGGCGCCCCGGCCGTGACGGGCGGGCGGGCCTCGTCGGATCCCTCCTCGTGGCGGTCCCCGACGACGACGGGGTGCTGCACTACGCGGGCCGCGTGGGCTCCGGGTTCTCGGAACGGCTCGTGCGTCAGCTCACCGAGGAGCTCGGCAGGGCTGAGCGGTCAGCACCGGCCGTGGAGGGTGTGCCAGGTGCGGACGCGCGGGACGCCCGATGGGTGGAGCCCGACCGCGTCGCGGAGGTGACCTTCGCGGAGTGGACGGGCAGCGGCAGGCTCCGGCACCCTGTGTGGCGGGGATGGCGGCCCGACCGGTCGGTCGCGGACGTCCGCCTCGATCCGTGACCTTGGTCCCACCCCACAACGCATGACCCGTGATATTGGTCACTTCGGCCCAATCCTGCGGCTGACGAGTCATAGCATCGCCAGGTGGCAGCCTCCAAGAACACCCCCAGCGCACCCGTCGACGTCGTCCTCGTGGGGGGCGGGATCATGAGCGCGACGCTCGGTTCCCTCCTCCGCCTCCTCGAGCCCACGTGGACCATCCAGATCTACGAGCGTCTCGACGCCGTCGCTCAGGAGAGCTCGAACGCGTGGAACAACGCCGGCACCGGGCACGCAGCCCTGTGCGAGCTCAACTACACGCCGCAGCGCGCCGACGGCACCGTCGACATCCGCAAGGCCGTGACGATCAACGAGCAGTTCCAGGTGTCCCGCGAGTTCTGGCAGCACCTCGTCTCCGCCGAGCTCCTGCCCGACACCGAGGGCTTCATCAGCTCGACGCCGCACATGACCTTCGTCCGCGGCGCGGAGAACGTCGAGTACCTGCGCCGGCGGCACGCGGCGCTGTCCGCGCACCCCCTCTTCTCGGACCTCGAGTTCTCCGACGACCCGGCCGTCATCGGCTCGTGGGCCCCGCTCCTGCTCGCTGAGCGCCGCGACGACGAGCCGATCGCCGCGACGCGCGCATCGGACGGGACCGACGTCGACTTCGGCGCCCTCACCCGCCGCATGACCGACTACCTCGTCGCCAGCGGCGCCGAGCTGCACCTCGAGCACGAGGTGCGTTCGCTCACCAAGCGCAACGACGGGACGTGGCGCCTGTCCGTCGCCGACCGCAGCTGGAACGCCCAGGAGGCACGTCGCACGGTCGACGCCCGCTTCGTCTTCATCGGGGCCGGCGGCGGCGCGCTGCCGCTGCTGCAGAAGGCGGGCATCCCGGAGATCAAGGGCTACGGCGGCTTCCCCATCAGCGGGGTGTTCCTGCGCACGCGCAACCCGGAGCTCGTCGCCCAGCACCAGGCCAAGGTCTACGGCAAGGCCGACGTCGGCTCGCCGCCCATGTCCGTCCCCCACCTCGACACCCGCGTCGTCGACGGCGAGACCTCGCTGCTGTTCGGTCCGTACGCGGGCTTCAGCACGAAGTTCCTCAAGCGCGGGTCGCTCCTCGACCTCTTCCGCTCCGTCCGGCCGTCGAACATCGTCACGATGCTCACGGTCGCCAAGGACAACATGGACCTCACCATGTACCTCGTCCGCGAGGTGACGAAGTCGAAGTGGTCGAAGTTCCGCACGCTGCGTGACTTCATGCCGACGGCTGACCCCAAGGACTGGGAGTTCATCACCGCCGGGCAGCGCGTCCAGGTGATGAAGAAGAAGGACGGCGCCTTCGGTGGGGTCCTCGAGTTCGGCACGGAGCTCGTCACCGCCGCCGACGGGTCCATCGCTGGCCTTCTCGGCGCCTCGCCCGGTGCGTCGACCGCCGTGACCGCGATGGTCAACCTCCTCGAGCGGTGCTTCCCCGAGCGCATCGACGCCTGGCGTCCCGAGCTCGCCACGATGCTTCCGAGCCTCCACATCAGCACGTGGGACTCTGACGCCGAGCTCGCCAGCCTGCGGGACAGCGAGTCCGAGGCACAGCCCAGCGCCTGATCGCGGGCGAGGGGCGGGGTGCGTCCAGCGGCTGGCGGTGACGCCGCCTAGGGTGGGGCGCATGGACACCAGAACCACATCCCGCCTCTCCCCCGACCTCAGCGCCATCAGCCTCGGCTGCTGGCAGCTCGGCAGCGACTGGGGTGACGTCTCGGAGGAGTCGGCCCACGCCGTGCTCGCCGCGGCCCTCGACTCCGGCGTGACGTTCCTCGACACGGCAGACGTGTATGGCGACGGTCGGAGCGAACGCATCATCGGGTCGTTCCTCGACCAGCGTGGCCGCCACGGCATCACGGTCGCCACGAAGATGGGCCGGCGCGCCGACGCGCACACCCCCGAGGCGTACACGCTCGACGCCTTCCGGGCCTGGACGGACCGGAGCCGGGAGAACCTCGGCGTCGACACCCTCGACCTCATCCAGCTGCACTGCCCGCCCACCCCGGTGTTCTCCGCTGACGCCACGTACGACGCTCTCGACACGCTCGTCGCCGAGAAGCGCGTCGCCGCGTACGGCGTCTCCGTCGAGACCTGCGCCGAGGCCCTCACGGCGATCGCGCGCCCCGGCGTCACGAGCGTCCAGATCATCCTCAACGCGTTTCGCCGCAAGCCGCTCGAGGAGGTCCTCCCGGCAGCCCGGGAGGCGGGCGTCGCGATCATCGCGCGCGTCCCCCTCGCGAGCGGCCTGCTCTCGGGCAAGTACGACGCGAGCACGACGTTCGCCGACAACGACCACCGCAGCTACAACCGCTCGGGCGCCGCGTTCGACGTCGGCGAGACGTTCGCCGGTGTGCCGTTCGACGTCGGTGTCGCCGCCGCGAACGAGGTGTCCGCGCTCGTCCCCGAGGGATCCGGCATGACGACCGCGCAGCTCGCGCTGCGGTGGATCCTCGACCAGGACGGCGTCACGACGGTCATCCCGGGCGCTCGCAACGCCGAGCAGGCACGCGGGAACGCGGCCGCGGCGGACCTCCCGCCGCTCACCCCGGAGCAGTCCGCCGCGCTCGAGCGCATCTACGACGAGAAGATCCGCCCGCACGTCCACGACCGCTGGTAACAGGTGCGTCGTCCTGGCAGCGCCGTCCCGAGCTGCAGCAGCACCTCGGGACGGCGTGCGCGTCAGGACGCCAACCGGCCGCCGCTCTCCCGGAGGTAGCACGCGGCGCAGAGCGACTCGTAGCCCACCTCGACCCCGTCGATCGCGACCTGGGCACCGTCGAAGGTGAACGCGCCGTCGACAGTGCGGGCATTGAAGACCGCCTTGCGGCCGCAGCGGCAGATCGTCTTGAGCTCCTCCAGAGAGTGTGCGACCTCGAGCAGCCGTCGGCTGCCAGGGAACGCCACCGTCTGGAAGTCGGTGCGGATGCCGTAGCAGATGACGGGAACACCGTCGAGCGTCGCCACACGCAGGAGATCGTCGACCTGGTGCGCCGTGAGGAACTGCGACTCGTCGAACAGCAAGCAGCTGACGTCCCGCCCGGTGCGGCGCTGGAGCTGCTCCCGCTGAGCCTGGAACGCGCCGAGCACGTCCTCCTCGGCGCCGACCACGAAGTCGACCTCCCGGTCCACGCCCAGCCGTGACCGGATCGCCCGGCCCGCCTTCGTGTCGACCCCCGGCTTGGCGAGGAGGACCTCGTGGCCCCGCTCCTCGTAGTTGTGCGCCGCCTGCAGCAACGCCGTGCTCTTGCCGCTGTTCATCGCCCCGTACCGGAAGTACAGCTTCGCCATCGCGTCGTTCTCCTCGTCGTGTCGGCGACCATCCCACCACACGCAGGGCGTCAGGTGAGCGCGATCCAGATGAGGAGCTGTGTGACGAGGAAGCCTGCGACGAGGTTGTGCCACAGGAACCGGCGCCAGCCCGCGTTGGCCGTCTCGCAGTCCTCGTCACGCAGCGAGCGGAAGGGTGCGACGTTGACGAGGTACCCGAGCGGGATCACGGCCGCGAGCACCCCGGGCCACCCGGTGGCGAGGAGCGCGAGGGCAGCTCCGGCGTAGCAGGCCATGGCGAACCGCACCGTCCGCGCGGCACCGAAGGCCGTGGCGACGGACCCGATCCCGGCGGCACGGTCGGCCTCGATGTCCTGGACGGCGCCGAACGCGTGGGAGCCCACACCCCAGAGGAAGAAGGCCCCGAGCGCGGCGTACACGGGGACGGAGACGGTCCCGGGGGCGGCGAGCAGCAGCCCGACCACGGCGGGGCTGACGAAGTGGGTGCTCGAGGTGAGCGAGTCGAGCAGCGGCCTCTCCTTGAACCGCAGCACGGGCGCGGAGTACGCGACGACGGCGGCGACGGACACGGTGAGTGCCACGGTCGACGAGAAGTTCCCCACAGCGACGAGGTACACGAGGAAGGGGACGTTGCTCAGCACGGCGGTCCACAACGTGAGCCGGTGCACACCGCGGTCGAGCACGATCCCCTCGACCCCGCCCTTGCGCGGGTTGCGCAGGTCGGACTCGTAGTCGAAGACGTCGTTGATCCCGTACATGAGGATGTTGTACGGCACGAGGAAGTAGAGGGTGCCCAGGACGAGAGGCCACGTGATGCCGCCGCCGGCCATGATGTACGCGGCGGCGAACGGGTACGCGGTGTTGATCCAGCTGATGGGCCGTGAGGACGCGATGACCTGCTTCATCGACCGTCCTTGTGGCCTACGCCGGCCCAGACCGCGGGCAGCAGGATCGCTGCGGCGACCGGCCAGGCGAGGTCCTCGAGCGGAGCGAGCCAGACGGTGACCCCGCTCATGTGCTGGTCGTCGAACCGGAAGAGGTCCGCCCAGATCATGATGCTGTCGAACACGACCGTGAGCACCACGAGGACGAGGCCGACGACGGCCGTCGCCGCCCACCAGCGCCGCGCGCCCGGTGCCGGGACACGGCGGTCGACCGGCGTCCGACCCGCTCCACGCCGCAGCGCGACGAGAGCGACGGCCGCCGCGACGAGGACGAACACCGCGTTGAGCTGGAGGTACGTCACGCCTGCCCTCCGTCGGCTCGCGCGCGGACGAGGGCGGGGACGAGGTACCGGGTGGCGAGGCCGTGCAGGACCATCGTCAGGTGGCACAGGAAGGTGATGAACACGAGCTCCTCGAGCGGGAAGTCGGGGGCGAGCTCGATCCCTGTCATCGCGGCGCTCTGGCCCCTCTCGAAGATCCCGAAGGAGATGCCGGCTGCGTCCCACAGGAGGAAGAAGACGATGCCGACGGCCATGACCAGGCCCGCGCGACGTGCGTCGGCCCAGAGGAAGACCCGCCACCGACGGTCGACGACGAGCATGCACGCGAACGAGACGAGGAGGGCACCCAGGTACTCCCAACCGGTCACAGCGGTTCCTCCAGTGGTGTCGTCGACCGGTCGGAGCGTAGCCGCTTGAGCGCGATCTCCGCGCTGATGAGGCACATCGGCAACCCGATGCCGGGGATCGTCGTCCCGCCGGCGTAGAGGAGGCCGTCGACCCGTGCGGAGCTGTTGGACCCGCGGAGGAAGGCGCTCTGCCGCCAGGTGTGCGCGGGGCCGAGGGCTCCTCCTGACCAGGAGTTGTAGGACTCTGCGAAGTCGGCGGGGCCGACGGTGCGGCGGACGACGATGCGGTCGGTGAGGTCGGGGATCCCGGCCCACCGGGCGACCTGCTCGATGGCCGCGTCCGCCGCCTTCTCGATCGCCGGGGAGCCCGCTCCGTCGATGCCTCCCGTACCGGTCGACGGGTCCGGCGGCACGGGGACGAGGATGAAGACGTTCTCCGTCCCCGGGGGCGCGACGGTGGGATCCGTCGCGGACGGCTTGCACACGTACGCCGAGGCTGGCTGCGGGATGTGCGCGTCCGGACCGAAGATGTCGTCGAAGTTGCGTTGCCAGTCGTCGGTGAAGAACAGCGAGTGGTGCGCCAGCTGCGGGAGCTCGCCGGTCACCCCGAGGTAGACGAGGACGGCTCCCGGCCCCGACTGCCGGGAGTCCCACCACTCCTGCGGGTAGGTCTGCAGGGCTGGCGGAAGCAGGGTCGTCTCCGTGTGGTGCAGGTCCGCGGCGCTGACGACGACGTCCGCGTCGAGCTCGCGCGTGCCCGCGTCGCACTCGTACGTCACACCGGTGACGGCGGCCCGTGGACGCCGGGCGCGACGCGCACCCCCGACGTCGCGCGTGCGGATGGCAGTGACCGTCGCGCCCGTGCGGATACGCACGCCCTCCGCCCGGGCGAGACGCTCGACAGCCTCGATCACGGTGCTGAAACCGCCCCGCGGGTACAGGACCCCGTCGACGAGGTCGAGGTGGCTCATGAGGTGGTACATGCTCGGAGCCCGGTCCGGGGAGGACCCGAGGAACACGGCGGGGTAGCCGAGGATCTTGCGGATCCGGTCGTCCCGGAAGTAGCCCGCGACGAAGCGGTCGAGCGGTCGGGCGAGCAGCTGGACGAGCCGACCACCGCGGCGCAGCACGTCGGCCCGCACGAGCGAGAGCTTCGACTGGAAGCTCGAGTAGAGGAACCGTTGCTGCGCCATCTCGTACGTGTCGCGTGCGGAGGCGAGGTAGCGGTCGAGGCTCGCGGCCGCGCCGGGCTCGATCGCCTCGAACGTCGCCTTCGTCGTCTCGACGTCGGCGGTGACGTCGACGGGGTCAGCGTGCCCCTCGAAGAAGACCCGGTAGCCGGGGTCGAGCCGCACGAGGTCCAGCTCGCGCGCGGCGGTGGTACCCAGGAGCCGGAAGAAGTGGTCGAACACCTCCGGCATGAGGTACCACGAGGGTCCGGTGTCGAACCTGAACCCTCCCGACTCCCACGAGCCGGCCCGCCCACCGAGCTCGTCGCGCTGCTCGAGGAGCTCCACGTCGTAGCCGTCACGTGCCAGGAGGGCCGCCGTGGCCAGACCTGCGATCCCTCCCCCGACGACGATCGCCGTGCTCACGAGCGGCGACCGTTCGCGATCGCGCGGCCGAGGATCTGGGCCTTGACGTGCCCCGGGACGCGCACGCGTTCGCGCAACAGGTCGCTCGCCGGAGCGGCCGCGAGGCGGGCACTGAGCTCCTCGAAGAGCCCGTGGGCGGCGGCGACGGCCGTCCGGCTGTTCGCGGGCAGGGCTCGGATCGCCTCGGCCGCGACCGCGAGGTCGGCGTCGATGTCCGCCACGAGCACGTCGCGCTGCTCGTCGGAGAACGCGTCGAGATCGAGGTCGGGGAAGTACACCCGGCCCAGGACCTCGCGGTCGGTCGCGAGGTCGCGCAGGAAGTTGATCTTCTGGAACGCCGCTCCGAGGCGGCAGGCTCCCGGCGCCAGCTCGTCGTAGTCGGCGCGACCCGCCGCACCGAGGAACACGCGCAGGCACATGAGTCCGACGACCTCGGCGGAGCCGTAGATGTACGCGGCGAGCGACTGCGGTGTGTGGGTGCGCACCTCGAGGTCGGCGCGCATGGACGCGAAGAACGGAACGACGAGGTCTGGACCGATCCCGTACCGGCGCGCGGTGAGACCGAAGGCGTGCACGACGAGGTTCGTCGAGTGCGCGGCGACGAGGACGTCGAGCGTGTCCCGCTCGAGCGCGTCGAGCAGCGCAGCGCTCCGCGTCGTGTCCACGGCGCTGTACGGCCCGTCGACGATCTCGTCGGCGAGGCGGACGAGCGCATAGACGTTGCGGACGTCGGTGCGCGTCGAGGGGTGCAGCAACCGGCACGCCCATCCGAACGACGTCGAGTACCCGGCGATGACGGTCGCTGCACTGCGCTGCGCGACGAGGTCGTACAGCTGGGCCTCGTCCGGCCGCGCGCGGCGGAGGCCTGCGGTTGGGCTCATGCGGGTCGCACGATCAAGGATGCCGTCATCGTCTCGATCCATCGGGTGAAGCGGTCGGGGAGGTCGACCTCGGTCAGACGGGCGTGGGCCGACGCGAGGCAGTCAGCGGCGAGGTCCTCGATGAAGCGACGCGAGCCTGCCGCTTCCAAGGACGCGCGGACCGCGTGGAGCTGCTCCTCGGTGACCCGGTCGTCTCCGAGCACCGCCCAGATGCCGTCCCACTGGTCCGTGGTCCGGGCATGCGCGATGAGGGGTGTCATCTTTCCCTCCCGCAGGTCGGTGAGAACGCTCTTGCCCGTCCGGCCCGTGCTGCCGAAGACGCCCTGGACGTCGTCGTAGAGCTGGAACGCGAGACCGACGAGCCTACCGAATCCGTCGAGCCACTCGACGGTCGACGCATCAGCGCCGGCGAGGACCGCCCCGGCTCGCAGCGGGAGCTGGAACGAGTACGCGGCGGTCTTGTGGGTCTCCATCGACAGGATGTCGGAGAGCCCGACCCCGCCGGGAACGACGCTGAACGCCACGTCGGAGAGCTCGCCCGCCGCCGTGAGGTAGATGGCGTGGTCGAACAGCTCGAGCAGCTCGCCACGCACCTCGGGACAGGCGCTGCTCACCGCGATCATGTGTGCGGCTCCGGAGAGCGCGAGGTCCCCGGCGAGGATGCCGGCCGCCGCCCCGAGGCTCCGGGCCATGCGGTCGTCGGCGCCCGCCAGCCGCGCCCGGTCGTAGAAGGTTCCCGGGACGTTGCGGCGGCCGCGGCGGACGTCGTCGTGGTCGATGACGTCGTCGTGGATGACGAACGCCGTGTGCAGGAGCTCGACGGCCGCGCCGATCGTGGCGGCGAGGCGGACGTCGGTGCCACCGAGCACCTCGTACATGCCTGTCACGAGCGCAGGACGGAACCGTTTGCCTCCGTCTGCCGACTCACGCAGACCGAGCCACAGCCGGTGGTACTCGTCGCCGTGCTGCGCCGCCCGGTCGATGCGCGTGCCGAAGTACTCGTCCAGCACCTGCGCCACGGCCTCGCGCGAGGAGCGGAGACCGGGGAGCTGCTCCGCGGGCATCACGCGGGCGGGGTCCGTGCTCGTCGGCCCCGTGCTCGTCGGCTCCGTGCTCGGCGGCTCCGTGCTCGGCGGCTCCGTGCGGGTCTGCTCCGCGCTCGCGGCCGAGCGCCCGGTCCGCGCTCGCGTCCCCGCGGGCACAGGCGGCGCCGTCATGCGGGCACCGAGAGGTCGACCAGCGCGATCTCGTTGAGCTGCGCGACCATCCACTCGCTGAACGCCCAGGGCGTCGCGGTGATCGAGCGTCCGAGATCCTCGGTGTCGACCCAGCGCAGGTCCATGACCTCGTCCGGGTTCGGGACGGGCTCGAGCTCGGTCGTTGCGACATAGACGGGGCACATCTCGTTCTCGACGACGCCCGAGGCGTCGACAGCGCGGTACCGGAAGTCGGGCAGCACGACGGACACGTCCCGGACCACGAGGCCGAGCTCGTGGGTCGCATGGCGGGTGATCGCGTCGAGCATCGACTCGTCCTCGCGGGGGTGCCCGCAGAAGGAGTTCGTCCACACCCCGGGCCAGGTGCGCTTGTGCAGCGCCCGGCGGGTGAGCAGGACCGCTCCGTCGCTGCGCAGCACGTAGCAGGAGAAGGCGAGGTGGAGCGGCGTGTCGGTGCCGTGCACGGTTGCTCGGGGCGCCGTCCCGGTCCTGCGTCCGGTCTCGTCGAGGAGGATCACATGGTCCTCGTGGGTGGTGACCTGGATCGTCACGAGGACCTCCGATGCAGTGGTGGGACGGTGTGAGCGAACGATTTTGCTAGCCAGGCTAGTTAATAGTCAACTATGATCACATGATGAGTACGAACGACGCGACCGGCACAGGGACATACTGGTACGACAACGATGAATCGGCCATCCACATCTTGCACGCCCTGAGGCGTTTCCGGCGCGAGGACCAGTCCATGCGCCGACGAGTGAGCGCCGACATGGCGATGAACGAGAGCGACCTGCTCGCCCTCCAGTACGTCGTCAGCGCCCAGACGAAGGGCGCCATCGCCACACCGCGCGGCCTGTCCGTGACCCTCGGGTTCTCCACGGCCTCCACGACGAAGCTCCTCGACCGCCTCACCGCCTCGGGCCACCTCGAACGGCACCCGCACCCGACCGACCGCAGAACACTCGAGATCCGTGCCACGGCGCACGCGCACGAGGACATCCGCGGTCGCCTGCGGGAGATGCACGACGCGATGCTCGCCATCGCCGACGAGGTCCCGGAGGGCTGCCGCGACGCAGTCGTCACGTTCCTCACGTCGATGGCGGACCACCTTCGCGACCAGCCCCCGCGCCGACCTGGCACACCACCGACGACCAACCCCTCCACCGGATAGGGTTCCCGGATGACGCTGAGCATCTCGACCGGGGCGACCGTGCTGTCCCCCGGTCCCCGCCCGGACTCGCCGCTCCTGCTGCTCATGCATGGATACGGAGCCGACGAGCACGACCTCGCCGGACTCGTCCCGCACCTCCCCCGGCATCTCGCCACGGCCTCGGTACGCGCCCCGCTCCCCCTGCCGTCGGGGTACGCGTGGGTGCCCATCGTCGACCCCGGTCGTCCCGACCCCGCGGCTGCGAGCGCCGCTGCCGACGCCGTCCTCGCGTGGATCGACGAGCATGTCCCCCCGACGACGCAGATCGCCCTCCTCGGCTTCTCCCAGGGCGGCCTCATGGTCACCCAGCTCATGCGTCAGGCACCCGCCCGCTTCGTCGCAGGCGTGGTGCTGTCCGGTTTCGTCACCGAGGCAGCACTGGACTCGGACATCGAGCTGGCACGCCTCGCGCCTCCCGTGTTCTTCGGCCGGGGCGACCGGGACCAGATCATCAGCAGCGACGCGTTCGAGCGGGCACGGCGCTGGCTCGCCCAGCACACCACCCTCACGGACGTCGTCTACCCCGGGCTCGCCCACGGGATCAGCGGACCCGAGATTGCGGCAGTCGCTCAGTTCCTCAGCACTCACGTGCCGGACGTGGACCCCCCGCTGCTCCCCTGAGCCGTACGGGTCAGGAACGCGCGGTTCAGGGCAGGTCGGTCTCGAGCGTGTTGCGCCCGAACTCCTGGAGGAACCGCGGCCCCCGGGTCGCGAGCTCCTGCGCATAGGCCGGCGCCCACGCCGAGTACGGTGCGTGGGACAGGGTCTCGTTCGAGAATCGCCGGTCGTCCGTCACCTCCGTGACGCAGAAGCGCGGGATCGTCAGATCGGTGACCGGACCGCCGCGTTCGCACTCCGCGATGATGAGCGGCCGGTTCGCTCCGCCGAACACGTCGATGACCCACCCGTCGCCGCCCAGCCACATCGCGTAGCGGTTCTTGATGATGCGCTTGCCGCCGAGCCGGATCAGCTCGAGCCCGACCCCGACGTCGATCTCGCGCTCGGCCTCGTAGCGCGTGCCACCGACCATCGGGCCCTTGACGGTCACGGCACAGAACTCGAACTCTCCCGCAAAGTCACGGAGCACACCGAGCTCGTCCTCGGTGCCGTCGAGGTCGAGGAGGACGGAGCCGGACTGGACGCGGACCCGCATCGCATAGCCCTCGGCGGCCAGGACATAGCTCTGGACGATGAGGACGGGATCAGGCTCGGTGAGGGCCGCGGTGGGAAGGTCGTCCACGAGGAAGCGGCGCTCGAACTCGAAGTCGCCAAAACCGCAGTCGCTCATCGGTCCTGGCCTCCTTCTGAGGGCTGTCCTCATGTCACGGTACCACCAGCTGGACCGAGCCGACCGGGTCCTCCCGAGGGACCTGCGCGGGCCCCTGCCCGCGACGCGGTGCCCGCACCGCCGACGTCCGGTGGCGAGAGCGGCCCGGAGAACCGACAGTGGGGCGCGGAGGTGGTCTGTCATGACCCAGGAGACCGGGGCCGCACGTGGTACCGGAGCGGCTCACGTCGACGGGTGCGAGCACGAGGGCGGTGGCAGCCGACCCTGTCCCGGCGGGCGAGGTGGGCCGACGACGATGCTCGACGCACTCGTCGTCGGCGGTGGCGCGGCCGGGCTCAGTGCCGCGCTCGTGCTCGCCGGGGCGCTGCGGGACGTCGTCGTCGTGGACGGCGGATCTCCGCGCAACTCCCCCGCAGGGCACGTGCACGGATACCTCGCTCGGGAGGGAGTCTCGCCCGGCGACCTCATGAGGGACGGTCGGACCGAGGTCGAACGGTACGGCGGCCGGTTCGTCGACGACTCCGTCGAGGCACTCGAGCGGGACTGCTCGGGCTTCCGCGCCTCGCTCTCCTCGGGATCGGTGCTCCACGCACGTACGGTGCTCATCGCGACCGGCCTCGTCGACGAGCTCCCCGACATCGAGGGGGTCCGGGAGCAGTGGGGCACCGGCGTCTCGCACTGTCCGTACTGTCACGGGTTCGAGGTGCGAGGCCAGCCGATCGGTGTGATCGCGTCCAACCCGATGTCGCTGCACCAGGCTCTGACCGTCCGGCAGTGGTCCGACGACGTCGTCCTCTTCACGCACTCGACGGCGAGCCTCAGCCCCGACGACGAGGAACAGTTCGCCGCGCGGGGCGTGCGCGTCGTCGACGGCACCGTCGACGCCCTCGTCACCTCGGGCGACCGTCTCGTCGGCGTGCGGATGGAGTCCGGAGAGGTGGAACCGCGTACGGCGCTCTTCATCGGCCCGCGCTTCCTCGCCCGCGACCGGCTGGCAGTCGTGCTCGGGGCGCGCACGGAGCGCAACGACTTCGCGCAGTGGCTCGCTGTCGACGACGAGCAGGCCACGACGGTGCAGGGACTGTGGGCCGCGGGCAACGTGAGCGACCCCGCTGCGCAGGTGATCGCGGCGGCAGCTGCCGGTTCCCGTGCCGCGATCTCCATGAACGCCTACCTCGTCGACGACGACGTCGCCCGTGCGGTCGAAACGCGTCGCCAGTCCGCGAGCGCGCCTGCGAACACAGGCAGCCGGGAACTCTAGACGAGCAGAACGACCTTCGCACGACATGTGATTTCGGGAGGCGGAGGCGGCATATGCAGCACACCATGGACGCAGACGTCAAGAAGTGGCGTGGAAGAAGTCTCCGAACGAAGGGAACGACCATGACAGACGCATACAGCGGTCCGACGAACCCGATCGAACCCCTCGGGTCGTCCGCGGGCGAGCCCGTCCCCACGTACCCCGCGCACAGCGCAGGGTCGACCAGCTCCTACTCGACGACGGGCTCCGACTCCCAGGACTCCGGTCTCAAGGACACGGCGAAGGACGAGGCAGCGAACGTCGCCTCGACCGCACGCGACGGCGCGAGCCGCGTCGTCGAGTCCGAGAAGACCATGGTCAAGGACACGGCCGCCGAGGCCAAGACCGCCGCGAAGGACACCGTCGCCGAGGCGAAGGTCGCTGCGAAGGACCTTCTCGACCAGGGGCGGACGGAGCTCGCGAGCGGGGCCAGCCAGCAGGTGCAGCGCCTCGCCGGGACGGTCCGCACGTTCTCCGACGACCTCACGTCGATGGCTGACGGCACGGAGGGACAGGGCCTCGCCCGCGACCTCGCGCGTCAGGCGTCCTCCTACCTCGCCGACGCGAGCGACTGGCTCGAGAGCCGTGAGCCGTCCGACCTCCTCACCGACGTCTCCAGCTACGCCCGTCGCAACCCGGGGACCTTCCTCGCGATCGCGGCAGGCGTCGGCCTCGTCGTCGGCCGCGTCGCCCGGGGTCTCAAGGACGACGCCGCGCAGGAGAAGGCCGCGGACACGGCCGGGTCCCAGCACGCGCCCAGCTCGTTGTCCGGTCACACGCCGGCCGGATACGTGCCCGCCAGCTACGCACCCGGCACCCTCGCCGACACGGCACCCGGCGCTGACACCGGAGCGGCGACCGACCCGCTCGGCACCTACGCGACCCCGACGACGGCCGCCGACGGCTACGGCCGCACCGGCGACACGACGTACGACCAGGGTCTCGGTGGGCTTCGATGACGGTACCCACAGGCGCACCGGGAGCCCCCGGGGCCGATCCGACGAACGCCTCGGTGGGGCAGCTCTTCGGTGAGGTGACGAAGGACTTCTCCGAGCTCATCCGGCAGGAGATCGCCCTCGCCAAGGCCGAGGCCACGGAGTCGGCCAAGCAGGCCGGCAAGGGCGCCGGGATGTTCGGCGGCGCTGCCGTCGCCGGGCACTTCGTCCTCCTCTTCCTCTCGCTCACGCTCTGGTGGGGCCTCGCACGTCTCATCGGAGACGGCGGCGAGGACCCCGCACTCGGTTGGTCCGGCCTCATCGTCGCGATCATCTGGGGAGTCGTCGCCGCGGTGCTCGCCGCGAAGGGCAAGAAGGAGATGGCGCGCACGAAGGGCCTCCCGCAGACCGCCGCCACCGTCAAGCAGATTCCAGATGCTCTCAAGGGACAGGAGACGCCATGACCACGAACGACCCGGACCAGATCCGCGCAGACATCGAAGCGACCCGCGCCAACCTCAGCCAGGACGTCGACGCACTCACCGAGAAGGTGAGCCCCAGTGCCGTCGCTCACCGGCAGGCCGACAAGGTCAAGGACGCCGTCTCGAGCGCCAAGGAGAAGGTGTTCGGCGCTGCCAGCGGCGCGAACGACAGCCTGCACAGCACCGCGAGCGGTGTGTCCGACAGCATCCGCGGTACGGCGAGCAGCACGAAGGACGGGCTCTCCGGCGCCGCGAGCGGCGCCATGGGCTCCGTGAAGGGCGCGCCGAGCGCTGCGAGGGCCAAGGCGCAGGGCAACCCGCTCGCCGCCGGCATCATCGCCTTCGGCGTCGGACTTCTCACCGCCTCGCTCATCCCGTCGAGCCGCCGTGAGCGCGACGCCGTGCACTCCGTCAAGGAGAGCGACGCGGTCCAGACTGCCACCGAGGGCGTCAAGAGCAGCGCCGCAGAGCTCGCCGACACCCTCCGCGAGCCCGCCATGCAGGCTGTGGACCAGGTGAGGGCGACGGCGACCGAGGGCGCCCAGCAGGTCCGGGACACCGCGGCCAGCGGGGCAGCCGACCTCAAGTCCGAGGCGAAGCACGCCACCCAGGACGTGCGCGACCAGGCTCAGGACTCGCAGGCGAACATCCAGGACGCCCGCGCCTGATCGCTCGCGGACGACTCACACGAAGGCCCCCACCTCACGGTGGGGGCCTTCGTCGCGTGTACGGGGGCCTGTGGCGCGTCGCGAGCGACGGCAGCCCGACGGCGATCTCGCGCCCGGTGCCGGGCGCGAGCCCCTCAGACGCCGCCTGCCGCGTGCGCGAGCTCCACCGCGGACTCCACGCCCTCGAACCATGGCTCCCCGTGCCCCGGCAGCACCGTCCGGGCTCCGGTGGCCGCGAGGACGTCCAAGGACCTCAGAGCCTCGTCGATGTCCGCCGTGGCCGCTCCCGCCACGATCCGGGGCCCCGTGTGTGCTGTGTACGGGTCGAGGGTCACGAGCGCGTCGCCGCTGATGAGGACCCCCCGCTCAGGCAGGTGCAGCGCGCAGTGCCCGAAGGTGTGGCCCGGGGTGAAGAGGATCTCTGGCCGACCCGGGACGTCGAGCACGGACCCGGGCGTCATGGCACGGGTCCCGCGCACACCGCGGACCTTGAGTGCCCCGGCTCGCGTCATGGCGGCCAGGATGCCGATGCTGCGCGGGTACCGCACCGGGTAGATCCCGCGGAGGTTCTCGTGCGCGTAACGGTAGGGGTGCGCGGCGAGGAACTGCTCGTCCTCGTGGGCCCACACCGGCACCTCGAGGTGTTCGACGAGCTTGCGGGCGACGCCCACGTGGTCGAAGTGCGCGTGCGTGAGCACGAGGGCAGAGATGTCGTGCGGGCGCTTCCCGATGGTCCGCAGGGCGTCCGCGAGCACCGGCCAGACGGCCGGGAGCCCGGCGTCGACGAGCGTGAGCGCGCCGTCGTCGCCCTCGACGAGGTAGCAGTTGACGTACGCGTGCTCGATGCGGTGGACGCCTTCGGCGACGGTGACGCTGGTCATGGTGGCCCTCCGTGCAACGACGGGCGGTAGCCGACGGGTTCGCGGCACCCCCGTTCTCCGGCGACCCTACCCACCGCCCCGGGCGGGCGCAGGGCGAGTGCCGGGGTGCGGGGGGCGCCGCGTCCGGAGAGACTGGGGCGATGATCTCCTCGGACCTCGCACGCGCTCTCGCCCTCGCCGGTCTCCGGTGGCAGCCAGCAGCCGGAGACCGGTTCACGATCGAGTCGCAGGACCTCTCCGACGCGGTGTTCACCGTGAGCGACATGACCGTCGAGGTGCACGAGTTCGACACGGGCAAGGTGCTCGGCTTCAACGGCACCACCGAGTGGGCGCTCGACTCCGTGGACCTCGACCAGACGTTGTGGCACCCCACGGAGGAGCAGCTGCGGGTCCTGCTCGGACCCTCCTTCCGGTCGTTGCGCCACGACGGCGACGAGCGGTTCGTCGCGGAGATCCTGCTGCACGGCGAGCCGGTCCTGTTCCCGGCCGGCAGCGCCTCGGATGCCTACGCCACCGCGCTCCTCGATCTCATCGCGGCGGCCGGTCACGGCGACGGGACGCCCTTCCCGACGAAGATCCACGAGTCTTGACGCACGCACCCACCGCCCGGGTGGGCATCTCCGGGTGGCGGTACCCTCCGTGGCGCACGACGTTCTACCCGCCGGGCCTGGTGCAGCGGCGCGAGCTGGAGTACGTGGCGGAGCGTATGCCCAGCGTGGAGATCAACGGCTCCTTCTACTCCCTCCAGACGCCCGCGAGCTATCAGCGGTGGCGCTCCCAGGTGCCGGACGACTTCGTGTTCGCGGTCAAGGGTGGCCGTTACATCACCCACATGCTGCGACTCGTCGAGACCGAGGCGGCGCTCGCGAACTTCTTCGCGTCCGGTGTCCTCGCACTGGGTCCGACGCTCGGCCCGATCCTCTGGCAGCTGCCCGAGCGGCACGTCTTCGACGCCGACGTCGTCGGGCGGTTCCTCGCGTCGCTCCCCCGCACGACGGCCGCAGCCGCGGAGCTGGCCACGCGCCGCGACGAGCGCCTGGATGGGCGGGACTGGCTGACGACCGACGAGGACCGCCCGCTGCGTCATGCGCTCGAGGTGCGACACCCGTCGTTCGTCACGCCGGAGGCTCTCGACCTTCTCCGAGCACAGGACGTCGCCGTCGTCGTCGCCGACACGGCCGGGAAGTGGCCCCTGGTTCTCGACGTGACCGCCGACTTCGTCTACGTGCGGCTGCACGGCTCGTCCGAGCTGTACGTGAGCGGATACGACGACGGAGAGCTCCGGACGTGGGCCGAGCGGATCCGGGGCTGGGTCGACGGAACGTCCACCGCGGACGGGGTCGGGCGCGACGTCTACGTGTACTTCGACAACGACGCGAAGGTGCACGCCCCCTTCGATGCGCTGCGCCTCGCGGAGATCGTGCGCGACTCCTGACGACCGCATCGCGAGATGCTTGACCCGGTGCCGCTAGTGAGGGTTACCTTGCCTATGTGAGGCAATCCTTAGTCACCGACCGCGCCCTGGGCTCCCCGTCACTGACGGGCCAGGACCTCGTGCTCGGATACGACCGTGCCACCGTCGTGCACGGCGCCTCGCTGCACCTGAGCGCGGGACGCGTCACCGCGCTCATCGGCCCCAACGGGTCCGGCAAGTCCACGCTCCTCCGCTCGCTCGCCCGCCTGCACCGGCCGACCTCAGGCACCGTCAGCCTGCCCGACGTGCCCGACGCCCTCGCACTACGACCCAAGGACTTCGCCCGGCAGGTCACCCTCCTGTCCCAGAGCCGGCCCACCCCGAACGGCGTCACGGTCCGCGACATCGTCGGATACGGCCGCCACCCCTACGAGGCCCGGTACCGTCGCACGGACCCTGACGGACCGCGGGCGGTCGCGCACGCCATGGAGGTCACGGGCGTCAGCGCGATGGCCGAGCGCGGGGTCGACGAGCTCTCGGGCGGAGAGCTCCAGCGCGTCTGGCTCGCGACCTGCCTCGCGCAGGACACCGGCGTGCTGCTCCTGGACGAGCCGACGACCTACCTCGACCTGCGCTACCAGGTGGAGATCCTCGACCTCGTCCGCGACCTCGCGGACGACCACGGCGTCGCCGTCGGCGTCGTGCTGCACGACCTCAACCAGGCCGCCGCCGTCGCCGACCACGTCGTCCTGCTGCAGGACGGTGTCGTGCAGGCCGCCGGGACGCCCGTGGAGGTCCTCACTGCCGAAGCGCTCAGCGCGACCTACCAGATCCGGATCGACGTGAGCGTCGACGCGCGCACCGGCACCGTCCGGACGGAGCCGGTCGGTCGCCACACGGGGCGCCGCGCGGTCCCCGCCTGACCTCACCGCGCACGCCCCTCAACCTCTCCACCCTCACCCAAGACCGAAGGACACCCATGCGCACGTCTCCCCTGCTCCCCGCCACGCTGCTCGCGGCCGCGCTCACACTCACCGCGTGCGGCACCACCGAGGCGCCAGCGTCCACGACCCAGACCGAGAAGGCCGGAGCGTCCGGCGACCCTGTCACGTACACCGACGAACGCGGCGAGCACACCCTCGACGAGGCCGCCGACGAGGTCGTGTCCCTCGAGTGGGGCCTCACCGAGAACCTCCTCGCCCTCGGTGTCGACGTCGTCGGCCAGGCCGACGTCGCCGGTTACAACACGTGGGCAACCGCTCTGCCGCTCGACGAGACGACCCCCGACGTCGGGATGCGGGGCGAGGCGAGCCTCGACGCGATCTCCGCCCTCGAGCCGGACCTCATCGCCGTGACGACCGACACCGCCGACACCGTCGTCGACCAGCTCGAGGAGATCGCACCGGTCGTCGTGCTCCGCGGTTCCGACGGCACCGACCCCATCGGGTACATGGAGAGCACGGTGGAGACGCTCGCTGCCGCGACGGGAACCGCCGAGACGGCGGAGGAGCTGCTCGCGTCCTTCGACGAGAAGGTGCTCGAGGGCAAGGCCGCGCTCGAGGCCGCGGGCCTCACCGGCGCGACGTTCACCATGGCGGACGGCTGGGACACCAACGGCACGGTGAGCGTCCGGATGTACACGCCCGGGTCCTTCTTCGGCGCGATCGCCGCCGAGCTCGGCCTGGTCAACGGCTGGGAGGGCGAGGGCGACCCCGACTACGGCCTGTCCACCACGGACGTCGAAGGCCTCACGGCTCTCGCCGACGCCGACGCGCTGCAGTTCCTCTACATGGCCAGCGACTCCACCGCCGACCCGTTCGCCGAAGGCCTCGCCGGCAACGCGATCTGGGAGCAGCTGCCCTTCGTCGCCGCCGGTGACGTGCACCGCCTCCCGGACGGGATCTGGATGTTCGGCGGACCCGCCTCGGCCGAGGCGTACGTCGACGCGGTCATCGCCGCACTCACCGCGTGAGCACCGCGCAGGAGCGGGCGGTCCCGGTCCCACCCGTGGGCGCGGCCGAGGTCCTCGCGCAGGCGCCCCTCGCCGCTCGCCGCCCGCTCCTGCGCACCAGCGGCGTGTTCGCCGTCACCACCCTCCTCGGCCTTGTCCTCGCCCTCCTGCACCTCACGCAGGGCACCGCCGGCCTGGGGGTCGGTGAGGTCGCGCGCGCGGCCCTGGGCCTCGACGACGGCTCGACGGCCTCCGCCGTCCTCGTCGCCTCACGGCTCCCACGGCTCCTGGCCGGAGTCCTCGTGGGCGCTGCGCTCGGCGCGGCGGGTGCGGCACTGCAGTCCGTGGCCCGCAACCCCCTGGCGTCCCCCGACACCCTCGCCGTCAACGCCGGCGGGTACCTCGCGGTCGTCGTCGTCGCTGTCGTCGGTGTGACGCTCCCGTTCTACGTCTCGGGTCTGCTCGCCCTCGTCGGCGGGCTCGCGGCCGCCGGTCTCGTCCTCGCACTGTCCAGCGGAGGGGGCGCCGGGCCCACGCGTCTCATCCTCGCTGGAGCAGCGACGACGTTGGCGCTGAGCGCCGTGACGAGCCTCCTGCTCGTCCTCTTCCAGCAGGAGACCCTCGGTCTCTTCGCGTGGGGCAGCGGCTCCATCGTCCAGTCCGGGACGCGGACGGTCACCCTCGCCGCACCGGTCGTCGCCGCGGGCCTCGTCGGCCTCGGTCTCCTCGCGCGACGCCTCGACCTCCTCGCGCTCGGCGACGACACCGCCCGGGTGCTCGGGGTGGACGTGCGCGGCACGCGAGTGCTCGCCGTCGGAGGCGCGGTCGTCCTCTCCGCGGCAGCAGTCACCGTGGCCGGCCCCATCGGGTTCGTCGGACTGTGCGCGCCGGTGCTCGCCCGGCTGGTCGCTCGCCGGGTCCCCGGACTCAGCCGCCACGCCACGCTCCTCCCGCTGGCCGCCCTCGTCGGCGTCGTCGTGGTCCTCGCAGCCGACGTGCTCCTGCGGGCCGTGCTGCCGGGCCGGTACGGCGCGGCTGTGCCCACGGGCATCGTCACCACGGTGTTCGGTGCCGTCGTCCTCGTGGCCCTGGCCCGCCGACTGCGGGACTCCGGTCCCGCCGCACGGGGCAGCCGGGCACACGTCCGGCCCCGGAGCGTCCGGCGCGCCGCGGTCGTCGTCACGGTCCTCGTCACGCTCCTCGCAGCGGCGGCGATCGTGGCGGTCCTGCTCGGCGACCGACTCGTCCTGCTCGGAGACGTCGCGAACTGGCTCGGCGGGCAGGCCGGACGACAGGTCGACTTCGTCCTCGACCAGCGCAGTCCACGCGTCCTGGCCGCTCTGCTCGCCGGTGCGGCGCTGGGACTCGCTGGGACGCTCGTGCAGTCGGTGTGCCGCAACCCGCTCGCCGACCCCGGGCTCCTCGGCGTCACCGCCGGAGCGGGTCTCGGTGCGGTGAGCGTCATCCTGCTCGTCCCCGGAGCCCCGGTGTGGATGATGACCGCGACAGGGACGGCGGGCGCCTGCACGACGTTCGCGCTCGTGTACCTCCTCGCCCGACGGGGCGGTCTGAGCTCCGACCGGCTCGTGCTCATCGGTATCGGCACGAGCGCCGGAGTCACCGCCGTGACGACGCTCCTCATCGTCGTCACCGCGCCGTGGAACGTCAACCTCGCCCTCACGTGGCTCTCCGGCTCCACCTACGGGCGCACCCTCGGGCACATCGTCCCCGTCACCGTCGCCCTGCTCGTCGTCACGCCCCTCGCCGCCTCGTACCGTCGCGAGATGGACGTGCTCAGCCTCGACGAGGACACTCCGCTCACGCTCGGCGTCGACGTCGAGCGGACCCGGCTGCTGCTGCTCGCCGGGACGGTGCTCGTCACCGCTGCGGCCGTCTCCGCGGTCGGCGTCGTCGGGTTCGTCGGGCTCGTCGCCCCGCACGCCGCGCGCGCTCTCGTCGGATCCCGCAACGGACGCGTCCTGCCTGTCGCGATGCTCCTCGGAGCACTCCTCGTGAGCGTCGCGGACACCGTCGGCCGCACCGTGATCGCGCCAGCACAGATTCCGGCGGGACTGACCACGGCGCTCATCGGCGCGCCGTACTTCGTCTGGCTCCTGTGGCGGCAGCGCACGCCGCGCTGAAGCCGGTCCTGTGCCCCGTGCCCACGGGCCCCGGGAGCGGCCCGAGAGCGGCCCCGTCTGGACGCTAGTCTGACCAGCGGTCCGAGCTCTGCACGCGCACGTGACACCGGGAGACGAGATGACGACGACGGTCCGACCGGCGACGGCGCAGGACGCCGACGCGGTGTGGCCCCTGGCCATCGCGCTCGCCACCTCCGGGCGCCCGACGCCCGGCGGGTTCGCGGAGATGTACCGGACGATCCTCGCCGACCCCCGATGCCTGCTCCTCGTCGCTGAGGCGAACCCGGGGGGTGCGGTCGTCGGATACCTCTCCGCGTCGACACGGGCCACGTTCCACGCCGACGGGCTCGTGGCCTGGGTCGACGAGATCGTCGTGGCGGAGGCGGTGCGCCGCGCGGGGACGGGCGCGGCCCTCATGCACGCGGCAGAAGCGTGGGCGACAGACGTGGGCGCGTCCGTCGTCTCGCTCGCGACCCGACGCGCCGGCACCTTCTACGAGGCGCTCGGGTACACGGGCTCCGCGACCTACTACAAAAAGACCCTGCTTTGCCCTATCCCCTGACATTTCCCCGGTGCCATGCTGGGAGGGTCACCCGCCGACGACGCACGGAGGTCCGACCATGAGCATCATCCTCAATCCCCACCTGGGTTTCCGGGACACCGCCCGGCCCGCGATGGAGTTCTACCAGTCCGTGTTCGGGGGCGAGCTGGCCATCGACACCTTCGGACCGTCCTTCGGGAGCGACGACCCGACAGACGCCGAGAAGGTCATGCACGCCCAGCTCATGACACCGAGCGGCCTCGTCCTCATGGCGGGCGACACGCCGAGCAGCATGGAGTACACGCCCGGCACGAGCATCCAGGTCTCGCTGAGCGGCGACGACGAGGTCGAGCTCCGGCGCTGCTGGGAGGGCCTCATCGAGGGTGGGACCGTCATCGAGCCGCTCGTGGCCGCGCCCTGGGGTGACCTCTTCGGCATGTGCATCGACCCCTTCGGCGTGCAGTGGATGGTGAACATCTCCCCTACCGCTGCGTGACGCACGCCGTCACGCACCTGCTGGTCACGCACCTGCTCCCGGTGCACGCGTCCGGAAGGTGAGCACCGCGTGCACGAGCAGGCCCGCCACAAGCCCCCAGAAGGCGGACCCGACGCCTCCGAGCGTCAGGCCCGACGCCGTCACCGCCAGCGTGATGAGCGCCGCCTCGCGCGAGCGGGTGTCCTCCACGGCCCCGACGAGCCCGTTGAGCACCGCGCCCAGCAGCGCGACGCCGGCGACCACCGCGACGAGCGCGCCCGGGAGCGCGTGGAACAGCTGGACGAGGCCGACACTGAACACACCGACGACGAGGTAGAGCACGCCCGTCGCCACCCCGGCGACATACCGTCGCGCCGGGTCGCGGTGCGCCTCCTCCCCCGTGCAGATCGCTGCCGTGATCGCGGCGAGGTTGATCGCGTGGCTGCCGAAGGGAGCGAGGACGGTCGAGACGAGACCCGTGGCCCCGACGAGCCGGCGGTCGTCCGGCGAGTAGCCGGCGGTGCGCAGCACGGCGATCCCCGGCGCGTTCTGCGACGCGAGCGTCACGAGCAGCAACGGGATCCCGATGCTCACGATCGCCGCGAGGGAGAAGGACGGAGCCGTCAGGTGCGGGACGGTCACCTCCCCCGTCACCTTGCCGAGGCCATCGAGCCTCCCCTGGACGCCTGCGACGAGTGCCCCCAGGACGAGGGCGACGAGGACGGCGTACCGCGGCACGAGCCGCTTCGTGACGACGAAGGCCGCGACCACCGTGATCGTCAGGAGCGGCGCACCGGGTACCGCCTGGAAGGCGGCGATGACGAACTGCAGCAGTATCCCCGCGAGGAGCGCGGAGACGATGCCGTGCGGGACCCGGTCCATCACCCACCCGAGGGCCCCGGTCGTCGCGATGATCGTCATCGCGAGACCCGCGACGAGATACGCACCCACCGCTGCGGAGAACGCGTGATCTCCGAGCGACGTGATGAGCAGCGCAGCACCGGGCGTGCTCCAGGCGGTGATGACGGGCATCCGCGTCCACAGGCTGAGCACGACGCAGGTCAGACCGCTGCCGACGGAGATGGCCCACACCCACGACGTGGTCTCGTCGACGCTCAGTCCGCCCGCGTCCGCGGCCTGGGTGACGACGGCGAACGGCCCCGAGTACGAGACGAGGACGGCCACGAGCCCGGCGACGACCGCCGAGACGGACAGGTCTCTGCGCAGCCGGGACCGGGCGACGGGGCCTGTCGTCTCGCCGACCGATGTCATCGCGCTCTCCTCGCCCGCCCGGTGAGGCTCGTCACCGCCGGGCAACGGGCGCGGTCGGGCACGCGGCCGCGCGCGTTGCCCGCGACGGCGCGTGACGTCGTCACGCCGTCCAGTCTGTCGTCATCATGGAAAGTACCCCAGTGTGTCCGTTTCGACGACGTGGCGCACGCGACCGGGCGTCCGACCCGGAGAACACCGAAGGGCGCCTGACCTGGTGGTCAGACGCCCTTCGTTCGGTGGAGCTGAGGGGACTCGAACCCCTGACCCCCTGCATGCCATGCAGGTGCGCTACCAGCTGCGCCACAGCCCCGTGACCCCGAGGGATCCGGTGCCCCGTTTCCGAAGCGTCGCAATCTTAGGACGAAGTTGCCTCGAAGTTCCAATCGGGCCCCGCGTTCCAGTGATCCAGCGGGTAACCGGCCCCGACATTGTGGGCCATGAGACGCCAACCGGGGTGCGCGGACGGTCCGGAGCGGTTGAGCTGCGACCAGTGGACGTTGTTGAGCCCCGCAAGCCCACGCCACACCGTCGGGTCGAGGCCGAGCAGCGCCGTGAGCGCGATCGTGATCGCGGCGCCGTGCGAGACGACGACGAGCGTGTCCTGCGTGTCCAACGCCTCCCCGTGCTCCGCGATCGCCTCGAGCATCCGTGCGACCACTGCGGCGCGGCTCTCCGCGCCGGACCGGGGCGGCTCCTCCCCGCGGCGCCACTGAGCGAACTCGACCGGCCATCGTTCCTCGAGCTCAGGCCTCGACAGGCCTTCCCACTCCCCGAAGCCACGCTCGCGGGTCCTGGGGTCGACGACGACCTCCACGCCCACAGCACTGCCGTACGCCTCCGCGGTGGCCCGGGCGCGGACGAGGTCGGAGGAGACGACGAGGGTCGGCCGGTGGGCACGCGCGAGCGCTGCCGCACCATGCTCCGCCTGCCACTCACCGACGTCGTCGAGCGGGATGTCCACCTGACCCTGGAGCCGGCCCTGCAGGTTGTACGCGGTCCGGCCATGCCGCAGGAAGACGAGGGTGCCGACGCTCACTCGTCGACGTCCGCACCCACCCCGCGCAACGGGTAGCCGAAGTCGTCGGGCTCGTACTCGGGCGCGACCGTCCCGTCGCCTCCACGGGCGTCCTCGGGGAGCTCGATGAGCGGGCAGTCCTTCCACAGACGCTCGAGCGCGTAGTACACGCGGTCCTCGGCGTGCTGGACGTGGACGACGATGTCACCGAAGTCGATGAGGACCCAGCGGCCCTCCGCCTTGCCCTCACGCCGGATCGGCTTCGAGCCGAGCTTGTGGAGGGCTTCCTCCACGGCGTCGACGATCGCAGAGACCTGGCGCTCGTTGTTGCCGGAGGCGATGAGGAAGACGTCGGTGAGCACGAGCTGCTCGCTGACGTCCAGCGCGATGATCTCGGCGGCCTTGCGCTCGGACGCCGCGCGGGCCGCCGCGATCGTCAGCTCGATGGCACGGTCAGTTGCAGGCACAGATGCTCCTCAGAGATCACACATGAGATGGATGGGGTGATGCGTAGGACGATGCATGGGACGCGGCGGACATGCTCGCGGCGGTGCCCTCGGCAGCGGCGGCGCCGCTGCCCTCCAGGCCGACCTTCCAGATGATCAGCCCGAGAACGAACGCTACCGCGACGAGGATCAGATAGTGCAACCACGTGTACTTGTGGTCCCCGTCGTCGTCGTCCTCGTCCTCGTCGTCCTCGTCGTCGACGTCGTCTGCTGCGCTGTCGGCCGGGAGCGACCGCGGCGGGGTCCGCGGTGCCTGGGCAGGACCATGTCCGTCGCGCTCCTCCGGGGCCGCGTCAGCCGCCGGCACAGCCCCGCTCGGTTGCGACGGGCGCTCGGCGCGCGTCGCAGACACGGCGTCCCAGCGCGGGAGCATCTCCGTCACCGGCTCCGGGCTCGTGGCTGGCGCCGTCGCCGGGTCCGGCGCTGTCCTCGGCGCGGTCGGCGCGGAGACGCGCTGGTGGAACTCGCTCACGGGGGGCGCGCCGCGCCCGCCCTGTTCCGCGGTACGCGGTCCAGCGGCGGACGTGACGGGCGGCCACGGCCGCCGGGGGGTGCCGTCACCGAGGAGCTTCGGAGCGGCGGAGGGAGCCTCGATGGCGGGCTGCGGTCGTGCCGCCTGGTGGAACTGCTGCGGCGTCGGGGCGGGTCGCGGGGCCGATGCCGACGACGGGCGCGCGCCGCTGCGCGGGACCTCGGTGCGCGGGACGTCACGCACGACGGACAGCTCGCCGGTCTCATCGACCGTGCGGATCGCGTTCGTCTGCGTCGGAGGAACCACCACAGGCCGCGAGGAGTCCGCCCGTTCCCGCAGGTTCCGTCGGGACACGTCCGGCGTGCTCTCCGAGCGCGCGGGCTGCGCCTGGACCTGCGGGTGTGGCTGCCCCGGCGGCTGGGACCGGGGTCGCCCGACCCGGCTGAACTGCGAGCCGGGCCCGCTCGGCTGCGGGGTCCGCTGAGGCAGGCCGGTCGCAGACCGCGAGCCACCGTCAGCCTGCTGCGACGGGCGCGCGCCCGGCGCACCGGACCGTGTCGCGGGAGCCGCACCGCGTGGCGACGACACGGGCGGGGCACCCTGTGCCTGGGAGGCTGGCGGCGCCGACGCCGCGGCGGCGGCGGCGGCCGCCGCACGTGCGGCCTGCTCGCGGATCTGGCGGCGCGTCAGCGGGACCGCGGGAGTGTCCCCGCCCTGCTCTGTCATGATGCAACCCTCACAGCCGACTCGACGTACAGACCGTGCTTCGCGATGTACTGCACCACCCCGTCCGGCACGAGGTACCACACCGGTTCACCGGCAGCGGCGCGCGCGCGGCAGTCGGTGGACGAGATGGCCAGGGCCGGGACCTCGAGCTCGCTCACCACGTGCCGCGGCAGACCATCGATCGACAGCCGGTGCCCGGGGCGCGTGACTGCGACGAAGTGCGCCATGCTCCAGAGCTCCTCGGCGTCCTTCCAGGTGAGGATCTGCTCGATCGCATCCGCACCCGAGATGAAGTAGAGGTCCACGTCGGGGCGCTCCTGGCGCAGGTCACGCAAGGTGTCCACGGTGAACGTGAGCCCGGGACGGTCGATGTCCACCCGGCTCGTCGTGAACCGCGGGTTCGACGCTGTGGCGATCACCGTCATGAGGTAGCGGTGCTCTGCCGGGCTGACCGGTTGGTGCTGCTTGAAGCTCGGCTGACCGGTCGGGACGAACACGACCTCGTCGAGCTCGAACCGGGCAGCGACCTCGCTCGCGGCGACCAGGTGACCGTGGTGGATGGGATCGAACGTCCCACCCATCACGCCCACACGGCGGCGCTGCGTCGACATCGACGGATCCGTCGCGATCAGTGACGCGTCCACACGCTGCGGAACGCGTACGTCACGGCGAGGAGACCGAGGAGGACGGCGAAGGCGGTGAGGCCGAAGGCGATCGGCGAGATCGCGAGGTGGTTCACGGCTTCGGTCTCCTCCGCGGCGAGCACTGCTGCGAACATGTCATCCTCCTGTTTCGCTCGTCCGCACGCCCGGTCGGGACCGGACGCAGGACGTTGGTCCTGAGTGAACGTCTAGTCTCTCACGCGTCCTGGCGCGGACGATCCCGACGAGTGCTCGAACGGCGGCGTACGCGGAACGTCAGCGTCGCACGTGACCGTCGCCGTGCACGACCCACTTGGTCGTCGTGAGCTCACCCAGCCCCATCGGACCCCGCGCGTGCAGCTTCTGCGTGGAGATCCCGATCTCGGCTCCGAGCCCGAACTGACCGCCGTCGGTGAAGCGGGTGGAGGCGTTGACCATGATGGCCGCCGAGTCGAGCTCCGCGACGAACCGCTCGGACGACACGAGGTCCGCCGTGACGATGGCCTCGGTGTGCCCCGAGGACCAGGTCCGGATGTGCTCGATCGCCGCGTCGAGGTCGGGCACGACGCGCACGGCGAGGTCGAGCGAGAGGTACTCCGTGGCCCAGTCCTCGTCGGTGGCCGGCACGGCCCGCACGGCGTCGGGCGCGAGAGCGAGCGTGCTCGCATCTCCGTGCACCACCACGTCCGCCGCGCCGAGGGCAGCGAGGACCGCGGGCAGGAGCGTCGGTGCCGCGTCCTGGTGGACGAGGAGCGTCTCGGCGGCGTTGCACACCCCCACCCGGTGGGTCTTGGAGTTGAGGACGATCTCCACGGCCATGGCTGGGTCGGCGCTCGCGTCGAGGAAGACGTGGCAGTTGCCCACCCCCGTCTCGATGACGGGCACGGTGGACTCGCGCACCACCGTCTGGATGAGGTCCGCCCCGCCCCGCGGGACGAGCACGTCGACGAGACCGCGCGCATGCATGAGTGCCACGGCTCCGGGCCGTCCGTAGGCATCGATCGACTGGACGAGGTCTGCGGGGAGACCCTGGCGCTCGAGCGCCCGACCGAGCACCTCGACGATGACCTCGTTGGAGCGGGCCGCTGCGCTCCCGCCACGCAGGATCACGGCGTTCCCGCTCTTGAGGGCGAGGCCGGCCGCGTCGACGGTCACGTTGGGACGCGCCTCGTAGATCATCCCCACGACACCCATGGGGACCCGGACCTGCCGCATCCGGAGCCCGTTCGGCAGCGTCGCTCCCCGGACGACCTCACCGACGGGGTCCGGCAGGGCAGCGAGCTCGCGGAGCGCGTCGGCGATCGAGGCCACCCGGTCCTCCGTCAGCGCGAGGCGGTCGAGGAGCCCCGGGGAGGTCCCGTTCTCGCGGCCCCGGGCGAGGTCGTCCGCATTCGCCTCGACGATCTGCGCCGTCGCGGCGACGAGGGCGTCGGCCAACGCGTGCAGCGCGGCGTCCTTGGTGCTGCGGGTCGCCGTGGCCAGCGCCAACGACGCCGTCTTGGCACGCCGGGCGACGCCCAGCACCGCCGCGCTCACGTCGTCGGCGAGGGCGTCCGGTCCGTGCTCTGCTACCTGGGTCATGTGACCAGGTTAGTCACCCCTCGCGGGCGTCGTCACGCGCGTCCGGAGGTGCGTCGTCACCGAGCGGGAAGGAGTAGAAGCGCAGCGTCCCGATGCCGCGCACCACCGTCGACTCCCGTGCGGGATCGCGCACGAACCCGAGGCGTTCGTAGAGCGCCACTGCGGGGTTGTCCGGCCCGGTGTCGAGCACGATCGCGCGCACCCCCCAGGTCCGCGCCTCGGCGACCGCAGCCTCGACGAGCAGCCGACCCAGGCCCTGCCCCCGCCCTTCGGGGAGCGTCGTGAGCAGGCGCAGCTCGGCCTCGTCCGGCCGTGCGTTGCGCACGTAGCGGGTACCCGACCGCAACAGGCTCGCCGTCCCGAGGATCGTGCCGTCGTGGACGCGGACCGCGACGAGCAGAGCACCGTCACGGTCACGACCGGCTGCATCGTGGAGCAGCGCGAGCCGGTCGGCGTCGCTCGTCGCGCCATAGGGACCGGTGTCGAAGCCGTGCTGGGTGACGCGGCCCACCTCGGCGTGCTCGCGGGGCTCGGCGCGCCGCACGACGACGTCCGTCGCGAGGTCCCTGCCGGCGCCCGGGCTCATGACTTGCGGGGGCGCGGCACGAGGACGAGGTCGTCACGGTGCACCACGGCGCGGTCGTAGCCCTCGCCGAGCGAGTCGCGCAGCTCACCCGTGGAGAATCCCAGCAGCGCGGGGACCTCACGTGCGTCGTAGGAGACGAGCCCGAGCGCGACGACCTTCCCGGTGGAGTCCACGAGCTCGACGGGGTCCGCCGACCGGAAGTCGCCCTCGACTGCCGTGATGCCGGCGGGGAGCAGCGATGCCGTGCCACCGGTGACTGCCCGGACCGCTCCGTCGTCGAGCACGAGCCGGCCACGCGCCTTGGCGGCGTACCGCAGCCACAGACGGCGCCGCGACGTGCGTTTGCCGGTTGCCGCGAACCACGTGCCGGCCTCCCTCCCGGCGAGGGCGTCGGCGACGTTGTCGGCGCGCGTGAGGACCACGGGGATGCCTGAGCCCGATGCCATCGACACGGCCTCGAGCTTGGTGACCATCCCGCCCGTCCCCACCGCGCTGCCGCTGCCCGAGATCTCGACGTCGGCAATGTCAGCGAGGCTGTGCACCTCGCGGATACGGGTGGATCCCGGACGCGACGGGGGGCCGTCGTAGAGCCCGTCGACGTCCGTGAGCAGGATGAGGGCGTCCGCGCGTACGAGGTGGGAGACGAGCGCGGCCAAGCGGTCGTTGTCGCCGAACCGGATCTCGTTCGTGGCCACCGCATCGTTCTCGTTGACGACGGGCACGACACCGAGGTCGAGGAGCCGCTCGAGGTTGCGCTGAGCGTTGCGGTAGTGGCCACGCCGCACGGTGTCCTCGGCGGTGAGGAGCACCTGCCCCACCCGCAGGCCGTGCGCCGCGAACGCCTCGGTGTACCTGGCGACGAGGATGCCCTGGCCCACCGAGGCCGTCGCCTGGGCGGTCGCGAGGTCGCGCGGCCGCGCGGGCAGGCCGAGGGGGGCGAGCCCGGCCGCGATGGCACCTGACGTGATGAGCACGACCTGCTTGCCCTCGGCGTGGCGCGCGGCGAGCACGTCGACGAGCCTGCGGAGCGCAGCGACGTCGAGGTGTCCGTCGGCCCCCGTCAGGGAGGACGAGCCGATCTTCACCACGACGCGGTGCGCGTCCCGGATCATGGCGCGCGGGTGCGGTGCAGGAGGCAGGTCTGTCACACGTACATCGTGCACCAGGTCAGACCCCGGCAGCCTCGTCGTCCGCGATCGGGTCCGTCCAGATGCCTGCCTCGCGCTCCGTCCACAGCTCTGCGCGGGCCTCGGCCTTGGCGTCCATGCGCTCGGTGTGCTCGCGGCGCTTGTCCGACCGCGACGGGCGCAGGGACTCCTCGAGGCGCACGTCCGAGCCGCGCGGCCCGCCGAGCAGCTCGGAGCCCGTCATGAGCGTGGGCTCCCAGTCGAAGATCACCGAGTTGTGCTCCGGGCCGATCCGGACCTCGTCGCCCGCGACGGCGCCGATCTTGAACAGCTGCTTCTCGACGCCGAGGGTCGCGAGCCGGTCCGCGAGGTAGCCGACGGCCTCGTCGTTGGAGAAGTCGGTCTGGCGGACCCAGCGCTCGGGCTTGACTCCTCGCACCTCGTAGTACGGGCGACCGCCGGACTCCTTGCGCTGCACGGTGAAGCCGGCATCGTCGACCGCGCGCGGCCGCAGGACCGTGCGTGCGGGTGCGGGCGCGGGCGCCACGGCCCGGGCACGCTCGACGTACTCGCCCAGGGCGTACGCGAGGGCCTTGAGACCCTCGTGGCTCACGGCAGACACCTCGAAGACCTTGACGCCGCGGGCCTCGAGGTCGGGCCGCACGAGCTCGGCGAGCTCGCGTGCCTCCGGGACGTCGATCTTGTTGAGGACCACGAGGCGCGGTCGCTCCGTGAGCGGGACGCGTCCTCCGTCGATGTCGAGGTCACCTGCGTACGCGGCGAGCTCCTGCTCGATCGTGTCGAGGTCGGACATCGGGTCGCGGCCCGGCTCGAGCGTCGCGCAGTCGAGGACGTGGACCATGACCGCGCACCGCTCGACGTGCCGGAGGAACTCGAGCCCGAGGCCCTTGCCCTCGCTCGCGCCCGGGATGAGGCCGGGGACGTCGGCGACGGTGTACCGGGACCCGCCGGCCTGGACGACACCGAGGTTGGGCACGAGGGTGGTGAAGGGGTAGTCGGCGATCTTGGGACGCGCCTTCGAGATCGCGGCGATGAGGCTCGACTTGCCGGCGCTCGGGTAGCCCACGAGCGCGACGTCGGCGATGGTCTTGAGCTCGAGGACGAGATCGAGCTCCTCGCCCGGCTCGCCGAGCAGCGCGAATCCGGGCGCCTTGCGGCGCTTCGACGCGAGGCCCGCGTTGCCGAGCCCACCGTGGCCGCCGGGTGCGGCGACGAACTCGGCTCCGTCGCCGACGAGGTCGGCGAGGATGTTGCCCTCGCGGTCCTTGACGACGGTGCCCGTCGGGACCGAGAGGATGAGGTCCTCACCGTTGGAGCCCTGCCGGTAGTCGCCCATGCCCTGGGTGCCGGACTGCGCGACGCGGTGCGGGGAGTGGTGGAACTCGAGCAGGGTGGTCACCTGGGCGTCGACACGGATGATGACGCTCCCGCCGTTGCCCCCGTTGCCTCCGTCGGGACCCGCGAGGGGCTTGAACTTCTCCCGGTGGATGGAGGCGCAACCGTTGCCGCCGCTCCCGCCCGTGGCATGCAGGACGACTCGGTCAACGAAGGAAGCCATGGTTCAACCAATCATGTAGCGCTGACGGGTCCGGACGGGGCGGAGCCCGTCCGTCTACAGTCTCGCGCCGTCAGCAAGGAGCGATCAACACGGGCACGCAGAGGTGCACGCGGACGAAACATCGAAGAGGGACGCACCATGCGGTGCGTCCCTCTTCGCGGTGGTTCAGCTGTGGTCGAGGACCTCAGACGCCAGCCTCGACGATGTCGATGACCTTGCGGCCACGGCGCGTCCCGAACTGGACGGCACCAGCGGTCAGCGCGAAGAGCGTGTCGTCGCCGCCACGGCCGACGTTGTTGCCGGGGTGGAAGTGCGTGCCCCGCTGGCGGACGATGATCTCGCCCGCGCTGACGACCTGGCCACCGAAGCGCTTGACACCGAGGCGCTGTGCGTTCGAGTCGCGACCGTTGCGCGAGGAACTCGCACCCTTTTTGTGTGCCATGGCGGAACCTGCTTTCCTGCTGAAGAGTGTGTGGAAGACGAGCGCGCCGGGCGTCGCCCGCCGCGCGGAGGAACTACTTGATCTCGGTGACCTTGAGGCGCGTCAGCTGCTGACGGTGCCCCTTGCGCACACGGTAACCCGTCTTGTTCTTGAACTTGAGGATCGTGATCTTCGGACCCTTCTCGTCCCGAACGATCTCTGCGGTGACCTTGACCTTCGCCAGCTTGGCTGCGTCGGTGGTCACCTTCTCCCCGTCGACCAGAAGCAGCGCGGGAAGTTCGATGGACTCGCCGGCGTCGCCCGAAAGTCGGTCGACGACGACGACGTCGCCGACGGAAACCTTCTCCTGGCGGCCACCGGCCTTGACGATCGCGTACACCACGTTGCTGCTCATCTCTCTTAGTCTCAGCGGCGTGCTCATCACCGGGGCAGTCGAACACCTCGGGAGCACACGGGACCAGCGCGAATCACATCGCGCCGACGGTCAAGATTACGGAATACGGCACCCTGGGTCAAGTTGCGCTCCCGGGCACGCGCGGAACGGAACGCTCCGGCTCCTATCCTACGACGTCGTCGGACTGCTCGGCGCCATCGCGGCCCGTGCCTCCACGCTGACCACGGCTGACGCGCGGCTGACGCGCGGCCGCTGGCCCGACAGAAGGCCGCGGGAACGCCTGATGCCACCGCTCCGGAGGGAGCGGTGGCATCAGGTGAGGTTCACCGGTGACGCGTCAGAGGGCGACGTCCGGCCCGGTGGACGCCCGACCTTCGGCGTCGGCCTCGTCGGAACGTGGGGCGGCCCCGTGCCCGGATGCCGCGAGCTCGGCCACGACGTCGAAGACCGGGCTCTCGGCGCGCGCCGACGGCGGGGTGGTCGGTGCCGCCTCGTCCGAGACGACCGTCGCCCCGTCCGTGACCTGCGCCCCTGCGTCCGACTGCGTGTCCACCTGCTGAGCATCCGCGAGCGGTTCGAGGTTCTCGAGCTCGTCCGTCTCGACGCTGACCGCCGCGTCCTTGTCGTGCTCGTGCTCGTGCGCGTGGGCCGCAGCCGCGGCGATCGTCGCGAGCGTCGCCTTCACGGACTCGCGTTCCTCGGGCAGCACCGGGACCGTCGTGATCGCAGCACCCTCGTCACGGCCCGCGCCCCGCTTGCGGCGCGCACGCTTGTCGAACGAGTCGCCGGCCGCTGCGGCCGTCGCACCGTGCCCGGCATCGGCGTGCTTCTCGTTCGGTTCGTCGTGCACGACGAACCCGCGACCGTTGCAGTGCTCGCACGTCTCGCTGAACGCCTCGACGAGGCCCTGCCCGACGCGCTTGCGCGTCATCTGGACGAGGCCGAGCGAGGTCACCTCGGCGACCTGGTGCTTCGTCCGGTCCCGGCCCAGGCACTCCACGAGCCGACGCAGGACGAGGTCACGGTTCGACTCGAGCACCATGTCGATGAAGTCGATGACGATGATGCCGCCGATGTCCCGCAGCCTCAGCTGTCGGACGATCTCCTCAGCCGCCTCGAGGTTGTTGCGGGTGACCGTCTCCTCGAGGGTGCCGCCCGATCCGATGAACTTGCCGGTGTTGACGTCGACGACGGTCATCGCCTCGGTGCGGTCGATGACGAGGGACCCTCCGGACGGCAGGAACACCTTCCGATCGAGGCCCTTGGCGAGCTGCTCGTCGATCCGCGCCTCCGAGAACACGTCCTTCTCGCTCGTCCAGCGGTGGACACGCTCGGCGAGGTCCGGCGCGAGCTCGTTGACGTACTCGGAGATCTCCGACCAGGCGGTCCCACCCGAGATGGTGAGCTCCTTGAAGTCGTCGTTGAAGATGTCCCGCACGACGCGGATCGCGAGATCCGGCTCGCCCTGGAGCAGTGCCGGCGCGGACGCGCTCTTCGACTTCTTCTCGATGGCCTCCCACTGGGCCTGCAGCCTGGCGATGTCGGCGCGCAGCTCCTCTTCGCTCGCACCCTCGGCAGCGGTACGGACGATGACACCCGCGGACTCGGGAACGACCTCGCGGAGGATCTTCTTCAGACGAGCACGTTCCGTGTCGGGGAGCTTGCGGGAGATCCCGGTCATGCCGCCGCTCGGGACGTAGACGAGGTACCGACCCGCGAGCGTGATCTGCGACGTGAGCCGAGCACCCTTCTGGCCGATCGGGTCCTTCGTCACCTGCACGAGCACGGGGTCGCCAGACTTCAGCGCCTGCTCGATGCGCCGTGGCTGGCCCTCGAGGCCCGCAGCGTCCCAGTTGACCTCACCGGCGTAGAGCACGGCGTTGCGCCCCTTGCCGACGTCGACGAAGGCCGCCTCCATGCTCGGCAGCACGTTCTGCACCCGGCCGAGGTAGACGTTGCCGGCCATGGAGGCCTGCGACTGCTGGGAGACGTAGTGCTCGACGAGCACCCCGTCCTCGAGGACGGCGATCTGCGTCCGGCCGTCGCGCTCACGCACGATCATCGAACGGTCGACGCTCTCCCGACGGGCGAGGAACTCCGCCTCGGTGATGATGGACCGACGCCGGCCGGCGTCGCGGCCGTCCCGACGACGCTGGCGCTTCGCCTCGAGGCGCGTCGAGCCCTTGAGCGCGGTGACCTCGTCCGATGCGGTCCGTCCCTCCGACCCGCCGCGTGTGCGGGGGGTCCGGGCGGGAGCTGCATCGGGCTCGGCCTCGCTGCCGCGTGCGCCCCCCCGGCGACGGCGGCGGCGACGGCGGCTCGAGCCGCTCTCTCCGTCGTCCTCGGAATCCTCGTCGGACGACGCGTCTGCCGCGTCGTCCGCCGCTTCAGTCTCGGCCACGGCACCGCGGCGGCGGCGCGAGCGACCGCGACCGGTCTCAGCGTGCCCCTCGCCCCTCTCGTCCTCGGGTGCGCGGGCGGGCTCGTCCTCGTCCGTCGACGCGTCGTCGTCGGAGTGGTCCTCGGTGCTGCCCTCGTTCGGGGTGTCAGAACCGCCACGGCTACGCCGACCACGGCCGCCACGGCGACGGCGACGGCGCGACCCACCCGAGCCGTCCTCGGAAGCGTCGGTGTCCTCGGAAGCGTCGGTGTCCTCGGAGTCGTCCGTGTCCTGCGAGTCGTCGTCGGCCCGGTCGTCGTCCTCCGCCACCGTGCCGCTGGCGCTCTGCGCACCCGCGGTCTCGTCAGCAGCGGCCAGACCGTCGACCATGTCCTCGTCGACGAGGAGCTCGTCCTCGTCGACGCCGCTCGAGGCCGGCTGCACGTCGGCGACGGACGGCGCCGCGCTCGTCCGCGGCGGACCGGCCGGCGACTGGACCCGGCGACGACCGGTGCGGGTCACCGCCGTGTCCGGCGCCTGGAAGAGCAACGCGGTCGACGCGCGACGCGGCGCCTGCTCGCTGGTCGTCGGCGCCGGCGCGGCCTCCGGGGCAGGCTGCGGTGCAGCGGTTCTGCTGGCGGGCTCCGGCGCGGTGGTCTCGCGGACGGGCTCCTGCGCGGTGGTCTCGAGCGCCGGGGTGGGATCCGTGACCGGCGCCTTGGACGCGCCCGACCGCGAGCGACGGCTCGTCCGCACGGGGCTCTCCTCCGGCGCCGCCTCCGGCGAGGACGACGACTCGGACGAGGACGAGGACTCGGACGAGGACTCGGGCTGCGATGACGACTCGGGGCGGCTCGCTGCGCGGCGGCCGCCGCGGGTACGTGCAGCACGCTTGGGCGCAGCCGGCACGTCGACCTCGTCCGCAGCGCTCGTCCCGGCGCCCTCCGGAGCGGCCTCGGCGGGCGCACTCGCAGGTGCGTCCTGGGCCGCGGCCTTGGCCGACGAACGGGAGCGTCGGCTCCTCGTGGCAGGCTCCGCGGTCCGCGCGAGCTCGGCGATCACGTCGAGCTGCGGCTCGCCCGCGGCGGGGGTCGTGTCCGCAGCGGCGCTGACCGGTGTGTCGTCGGCAGGTGCGGCGGCAGCGGGTGCGACGTCGGGCGCGTCGGCTGTCCGGGCGCCGGCCCGTGAGCGGCTGCGTCGGGCTCGCGGAGCACTCACGCTCGGCGCGTCGTCGGACGTCTGGGCGCCCTCCGTCCCGGCCGCGGGCCCGTCGGTCGTCGGAGCAGCCACGACGCTCGGGGAGCTGGTGTCTGCGACCGGCTCGGTGCTGGCGACAGGCTCGCTGGTGGCGCGCGACCTCGTCGCACGACCGGACGCCGTGGCGCGACGGCGCTTCGGGGGCTGGGCCGACTCCTCGGCGGCGGGCGTCTCGCTCACCGCGGCGCCGCTGGTGCTCGTGGCCGGAGCGGGAGGTGCGCTCGCGGGAACCGGTGCGGCGAGGGCGGTGAGGTCCACGGGCTGCGGCGCCGCAGTCTGGCGGGTGACTCGTCGTCGCGCCGGCTTCTTCGCCGGGACGTCGTTGCCGCTCGTGCTGGTGGGAGTGTTGTCGAGAGTCACGAAGGTGCTCCAATGCCCGGAGGGTCTCGCCCCACACGTGCGGCGCCCTCAGGCGGTTCGGTCGTCGCAGACGCAGGAGCGCCCACGACGGAAGTCGTCGGTGTCAGTCCGCTGCACGGGCGAGCGAGCGGGTGCGCCAAGCTGCCGGGTACGTACCCCGACTGCGGCGCCACCACGATCTGCGATTCGCGTTGCTGCGAGCTGTGTCGGCCTCAGGGAGTGTGGCCCCTGAGCCGTCCTCAGTATCGCACAGGGGCGTCATCGAGGACTGCGGGGCGCTGACAAGGCGTGTCGAGACCAAGGTCACACGTCGCAGGCGAGTGCCCGCGCCGCCACCGGGACCTTGGTCCCGGCCCCCCGACGGTGCAATCCCTAGTGTCGTTCCGACGCACGATGCGTGCTGCGGGCCCGAGGACAGGACCGGCGAACGCCCCGGCGCGCCCCGTACCCGACCCGCACCTCTGGAGCATCGTGGACGTCCTCGACCTCGCACGGTGGCAGTTCGCCATCACCACCGTCTACCACTTCTTCTACGTCCCGCTGACGATCGGCCTCGCGCCGCTCGTCGCGATCATGCAGACCGCGTGGGTCCGCACCGGCGACGAGCGCTGGCTCAAGCTCACGAAGTTCTTCGGCAAGCTGCTGCTCATCAACTTCGCGATCGGCATCGTCACGGGAATCGTGCAGGAGTTCCAGTTCGGCATGAACTGGAGCGAGTACTCGCGGTTCGTCGGTGACGTGTTCGGCGCACCGCTGGCCATGGAGGCGCTCGCCGCGTTCTTCGTCGAGTCCACCTTCCTCGGGCTGTGGATCTTCGGCTGGGACAAGCTGCCGAAGAAGATCCATGTGGCGTGCATCTGGGCGGTCGCCGTCGCGACCAACCTCTCGGCCTACTTCATCCTCGCGGCGAACTCCTGGATGCAGCACCCCGTCGGCGCGATCTTCAACCCGGAGACGGGACGCGCCGAGATGACCGACGTCTGGGCCGTGCTGACGAACTCGACGCTCCTCGCCGCGTTCCCGCACACGATCACCGCCGCGTGGCTCACGGCCGGCACCTTCGTCGCCGGGATCGCCGCGTGGTGGATGGTCCGCGAGGTGCGCCGCGGCCGTCCGGACGTCGCCCGCGACGTCTACCGCCCCGCCGTCGTGCTCGGCCTCGTCGCCATGATCGCGTCCGGTGTCGGCCTTGCCGTCTCGGGCGACGCGCAGGCCAAGCTCATGTTCGACCAGCAGCCCATGAAGATGGCCGCGGCGGAGGCCCTGTGCGAGGGCGAGGACGGCGCGAGCTTCTCGATCCTCACGCTCGGAGACCTGTCGAACTCGTGCGAGGGCGTGCTGCACGTGCTCGAGCTGCCCGGGGTGACGAGCTTCCTCGCCGACGGCCGGTTCGACTCCTACCTGCCGGGCATCGCCGAGCTGCAGGAGATGTACAGCGAGAAGTACGGGGACACCGACTCGGCCGGCAACCCCGTCGACTACTCCCCCAACCTCGCGCTCACCTACTGGAGCTTCCGTCTGATGATCGGCCTCGGGGCAGGCTCGGCCGCCCTGGCCGTCGCCGCACTGTGGCTCACCCGGCGCGGGCGGGTGAGCGACAAGCAGTGGCTCGCACGTCTCGGCCTCCTCGCGATCCCCACGCCGTTCCTCGCGTCCTCGTTCGGATGGATCTTCACCGAGACCGGCCGCCAGCCGTGGGTCGTCGCACCGAACCCCACGGGCATCGACGCGATCCGGATGCTCACCGAGCGCGGGGTCTCCACCGCGCAGGGCCCTGCCGTCGTGCTCGCCTCGATGGTGATCTTCACGCTCGTCTACACGGCGCTGACGGTCGTCTGGGGCCGGCTCATCTGGCGCTACATGGCCGAAGGTGCGCCGGAGACCGTGCACGACGACTCCCCCGAGGCACGCACGGACGACGACACCGACCGCCCGCTGTCCTTCGCCTACTGACCCGGCCCGCGAGAAAGACACACCGACATGGACCTCCAGCTCCTGTGGTTCCTCCTCATCGCCGTCCTGTGGACGGGGTACCTCGTGCTCGAGGGCTTCGACTTCGGCGTCGGCATGCTCCTGCCCGTGCTCGGGCGCGACGAGAAGGAACGGCGCCTCGTCATCAACACCATCGGGCCGGTCTGGGACGGGAACGAGGTATGGCTGCTCACGGCGGGCGGTGCGACGTTCGCCGCCTTCCCCGAGTGGTACGCCACCCTCTTCTCAGGGTTCTACGTCCCGCTGTTCCTCATCCTCATCGCCCTCATCCTGCGCGGGATCTCGTTCGAGTACCGGGGCAAGATCGACGACCCGACCTGGAAGCGCCGGTGCGACCAGGGAATCATCATCGGCTCGTGGCTCCCCGCGATCCTCTGGGGTGTGGCGTTCGCGAACCTCGTGCGCGGCGTGCACCTCGACGCGGACCACGAGTTCGTCGGCGGCTTCTGGTCGCTGCTCTCGCCGTTCGCCCTCCTCGGCGGTGTCGTCACCCTCCTGCTGTTCCTCACCCACGGGGCCGTGTTCCTCGCGCTCAAGACCGACGGTGAGATCCGCACCCGAGCCCGGACGCTCGCCGGGGTGCTCTCCGTCCTCACCGTCGCTGCGGCGGGAACATGGGCGGTGTGGGCGCAGGTCGCGTACTCCGTCACCTGGACGTGGGCGGCCGTCGTCGTCGCCGCAGCGGCGCTCGTCGGGGTCGTCGTCGCGAACGCCCGCGCCCGGGAAGGGTGGGCCTTCCTCCTGTCCGCCGTGGCCATCGTCGCCGCCGTCGTCCTCATCTTCGGCTCCATGTACCCCGACGTCATGCCGGCGCACCTCACGGAGAACTCGCTCACCATCCGCAACGCCTCGTCCACCGAGTACACGCTCACCGTGATGTCCTGGGTGGCGCTGTTCCTCACGCCCGTCGTGCTGCTCTACCAGGGCTGGACGTACTGGGTGTTCCGCAAGCGCATCAGCCTCACGGACATCCCCGCACCGATCGGCCTGCCAAGTCTGTCCGCCCGGCGCGACCTCGCCGCTCGGACCCTGCGGGAGCGCGAGGACGCCGCCAGCGCGGAGGGCGGCGCGTCCGAGTGAAGCCCCTCGACCCCCGGCTGCTGCGGTTCGCCGCCCCCGCGCGCGCCTACCTCCTGCTGACGGCCGCGCTGGGGCTCGTCTCCGCAGGGCTCGTCGTCGCCCAGGCCCTCCTCGTCGCCGCGATCCTCGCGCCGGCGATCAGCGAGCGTGCGCCGCTCGTGGACCTGCGTGGGCACGTCGCCTGGCTCGCGGGCGTCGTCGTCGCGCGCGCCGTCACCGTCGGCGTGCAGGAGCGGTTCGCCCAGCGTGCGGCGACGCGCGTCGTCGGGGACCTGCGCGCGGGCGTCGTCGCACGTGCCGCCGCGCTCGGACCCCGCTGGAGGGCAACGGGCAACGGGACGGACGTCGCGACACTCGTCACGCGGGGGCTCGACGACCTGGAGCCCTACCTCGTCGGATACCTGCCGCAGCTGCTCCTCGCCGCCACCGTCACCCCGGCGGTCCTGCTCGTCGTCGCCGACCTCGACTGGGTGTCCGCGCTCGTCGCCACGGTGACCATCCCTCTCGTTCCCGTCTTCATGATCCTCGTCGGGCACCTCACCCAGACGACGTCCCGTCGCCGCCTCGTCGCCATGCAGCGCCTCGGCGCGCAGGTGCTCGACCTGCTCGCCGGCCTCCCGACCCTGCAGGCGCTGGGCCGCGAGCGCGGTCCCGCGGCGCGGGTGCGCGCCCTCGGAGAGGCATACACCCGCTCGACCATGGGCACCCTGCGGGTCGCCTTCCTCTCCGGGATGGTCCTCGAGCTGCTCACGACCCTCTCGGTCGCGCTCATCGCCGTCGGGGTGGGCCTGCGGCTCGTGCACGGCGGGATCGAGCTGGAGACGGCCCTCGCGGTCCTCGTCCTCGCGCCCGAGGTCTACCTCCCGCTGCGTCAGGTGGGCGCCCGCTTCCATGCGGCGGCCGACGGCGTGGCCGCCGCCGACGCAGCGTTCGCCGTCCTGGAGACGCCCGTGCCGACGCCCGGCACCCTCGGGGCCCCCGACCTCAGGACCGCCGTCGTCTGCGTCGAAGGACTCGGCGTCGACGCGCCGGGACGGGGTGTCCGGGCACCTGCAGGACTGTCGGTCGTCATCCGCCCCGGACGGGTGGTGGCGCTCGTCGGGCCCAGCGGAGCAGGGAAGACCACCGCGGTCCTCGCCCTGCTCGGTCTCGTCCGACCGGACGACGGGCGCGTGCTCGTGGACGGCCTCGACCTCACCGACCTCGACCCCGCATCGTGGTGGTCGCAGATCGCCTGGCTCCCCCAGCGCAGCGTCCTGCCCCCCGGCACGCTCCGCTCCGCCCTCGGAGATCCTGACACCCGACGCCTGGTGCAGGCCTGCGCCCTGACCGGCCTCGACGAGGTCCTGGTGACGCTCGACGACGGCCTCGACACCGTCGTCGGCAGGGGCGGTCTCGGCCTGAGCGTCGGCCAGCGCCAGCGGGTGGCACTCACCGCCGCCCTGCTCGGATCGCAACAGCTCGTCGTCCTCGACGAGCCCAGCGCTCACCTCGACGCCGTCTCGGAGGAGCACGTCCTGGCATGCGTCCGCGCGCTGCGCGACGCCGGTCGCACCGTCCTTCTCGTCGCCCACCGGCCCTCGCTCGTCGCGCTCGCAGACGATGTCGTCGAGGTCCGCTCCGACGCACCGGTCGGAGCCCTCGCATGACGGTCCGGGCCCCCGACCAGCACACCTCCTCGCAGGCTGCTCCTGCCGCCGCTCGCGACCCGCTCTGGCGGGCCGTCCGGATGCTCGACGTCCGGTGGCGCCCCGCCCTCGGTGCTGTCGCGCTCGGCACGCTCGCCCTCGGGAGCGCCGTGGCGCTCGCCGCCGTGTCCGCCTGGCTCATCGCGCGAGCGTCCCAGATGCCCCCGGTGCTCACCCTGTCCGTCGCGACCGTCGCGGTGCGCACCTTCGGCATCACACGTGGAGTCTTCCGCTACCTCGAACGCCTCGCGTCCCACAAGGTGGCGCTCGACGGGATGGTCGCGCTGCGGACCCGGCTCTACACGACTCTCGCGTCCGGCCGCCCCGAGGCCGTCGCCTCGGTCCGACGCGGTGACCTCCTCGCACGTGTCGGCGCCGACGTCGACGCCGTGGGGGACGTCGTCGTACGCGCCCTGCTCCCTGCCGCCGTCGGCCTCGCCCTGTCTGTCGGGTCCGTCGGGCTCCTCGCGACCCTCCACGTGCCCTCGGCGCTCGTCCTCGCCCTGTGCCTCGTCCTCGCCGGCGTCGTCGCTCCGGCGCTCGCCGCCCGCGGTGCTCGCACGAGCGAGGAACGCACGAGCGCAGCACGCGCAGACACGGCCGCGCTCGCGCTCGAGATCCTCGACGACGCCGGACCGCTCACCGTGTCGGGACGGCTCGACGAGCGGATGCACGCCGTGCGGGCGGCGGACCGGCGCACCACGGCCGCGACGGACGCGGGAGCCCGCACGTCCGGGGCGGCGAGCGCCGTCGGCACCCTCGCCGTCGGCCTCGCCGTGCTCGGCGCGCTCGTGCTCGCGATCCCGGCGACGCACGCCGGCGCCCTCGACCCGGTGGCGCTCGCGGTCGTCGTGCTCACCCCGCTCGCGGCGTTCGAGGCCGTTCAGGTCCTCCCGGCGGCCGCGATCCAGCTGCACCGCTCGCGACAGGCTGCTGCCCGCATCATGGCGCTCCTGGACGCGGCGGCGCCGCGCGAGGACGTGACGGCTCCCCTGCCTCCCGACGGCGAGACGTCCGGGGCTCCGCTGGTCGCCCGGGACCTGGCCTGCGGATGGCCCGCCCGCCAGCCTGTCGTCCGTGACCTCGACCTCGAGCTGGCACCTGGACGCTCCCTCGCGATCGTCGGGCACAGCGGTGCGGGCAAGACGACGATCCTGCTCACCCTCGCCGGTCTCCTCCCGCCCGTCTCCGGCACGCTCCTCCTCGGAGGGCGACCCGCCGAGCACCTGTCTCGGGAGGCCGCAGCCGAGGTGGTCACCTTCACCGCGGAGGACGCCCACGTCTTCGACACCACGCTGCTCGAGAACCTGCGGGTCGCGCGAGGCGACCTCTCGGAGGCCGAAGCGTGCGACGCCATCCGGCGAGCCGGGCTGGGCGGGTGGCTCGACGCCCTCCCCGACGGGCTCGGCACGCGGCTCGGGGCCGACGCCACGACGGTCTCCGGCGGGGAGCGGCGCCGGCTCCTCCTCGCACGCGCCCTGTGCTCCCCCGCGCAGGTCCTCCTCGTGGACGAACCCGCCGAGCACCTCGACCCCGCCACCGCGGACGCCCTGCTCACCGACCTCCTGCGCCTCGGGACCGACCCGCACCACCCGCGCACGGTGGTCGTCGCGACCCACCGCCTCACCCCGCTCGCTGCCGCCGACGAGGTCCTCCTCCTCGACGGCGGCCAGGTCGTCGACCGCGGACGCCACGAGGAGCTCCTCGCCCGCCGCCCGGCGTACCGTGGCGGTGTCGACACAGAGACCGCACGCAAGGAGAGCTGAGTGATTCCCACCGAGGCAGACGCGATCGAACGCGAGCGCTGGCTCAGCGCAGGGGCGGAGATCACCACGATGCTCCTCTCCGGGGCACCCGAGGAAGAGGTCCTCGAGCACATCGTCACCGTCGCCCGCAACATCGCCGAGGCCGACGCCGCGTGCCTCGTCCTTCCCGGGCTCGGCGGCGAGCTCGTCATGGAGATCGTCCACGGGTGGGGCGCGAAGGACCTCCTCGGCCTCGTCATGCCACGCTCCGGGCTCTCCTGGACGGCGCTGCAGACGGGCAAGGGCCACCTCGTCCCCTCGCTCAAGCGTGCCCGCAACCTCGTGCTCCCGCCGATGCGTCAGTACGGCCCTGCCCTCTATGCCCCGATGGGCACGGCCGACAAGCCCGTGGGCGTGCTGGTCCTGCTGCGCAAGGACGGCAAGGAGGCGTTCATCTCCAAGGACCTCGAGCGGGCGTCGACGTTCGCGGACCAGGCTGCCCTCGCGCTCGTCCTCGCTGAGGCGCGCCAGGCGCAGGACGTCGGCAAGCTCGTGGAGGAGCGGGAGCGCATCGCCCGGGACCTCCACGACCTGGCGATCCAGCAGCTCTTCGCGACCGGCCTGCAGCTCGAGACCGTCCGGCGCCGCGCGGCGCGAGGGCTCGACAAGGCCGGGCTCATCGCGATCCTCGACGAGGCGCTCGACAACGTGGACAACTCCGTCCGGGAGATCCGATCGATCGTGCACTCCCTGCGGGACCCGGACGCCGCGACGGGGCTCGTCGAGCGCCTGCGGCGGGAGGCGGCGTTGGCCAGGACCGGTCTCGGGTTCGCCCCGTCGCTCGTCATCTCCGTCGACGACCGGAGTCTCGGAGCGCTCGACGACGACGAGGCGACGATCGACACCCTCGTCTCGCAGCCCCTGGCGGACGACATCCTCGCGGTCGTCCGCGAAGGACTTGCCAACGCAGCCCGCCACGCCCAGGCCTCGTCCGTGTCCGTCCGGATCGCGGTCCTCACCCCCGCTGCCCTCGGGACAGGCGGCCCGGGCGAGGTGCGGGTCGAGGTGGAGGACGACGGCGTCGGGCTGAGCGGGGCGAGCGGACGGAGCTCCGGCACGTGGAACGTCGCCGCCCGGGCACGCCAGCACGGCGGCACGTCGTCGATCGAGAACGCCCCCGGTGGACGTGGAACCGTGCTCACCTGGAGCGCTCCGCTCAACGCCCGGTCGAGCGGAGACTGGTAGCAGCGGCACCTGGTGACAGCGGGGCCGGGTAGCGCAGGCGGCGGCTGGCGCAGCGGGCCGCCTGCGCAGCTCGGCCCGTCACGGCCGGCTGGACTCAGCGCAGGGCGTCGGGCGCCCACGCCTGGTTGCGCCGCGAGGCCGCCCAGGCCGCCACCTGAGTGCGACGCTGGAGTCCCATCTTCGCGAGCAGCGACGTGATGTGGTTCTTCACGGTCTTCTCGGCACAGCCCAGTCGCTCCGCGATCTCCCGGTTGGACAGGCCCTCGCCGATGAGCGCGACGACGCGCACCTCGCTCGGGGTCAGGTCTTCCGTGGGGTCGTCGTGCTCCCGGCGACGGCGCGTCACCGTGCGCTGGTCGAGGAGCACCCGGCCCGCCGCGACCGCGCGCACGACGTCAGCGATCTCGGCGCCCCGCACGCTCTTGAGCACGTACGCCGCCGCGCCGACCTCGAGCGCGGCCGCGAGTGCCGCGTCGTCGTCGAACGACGTGAGGACGATCGCGTAGATCTCAGGCTGCGCCTCACGGACGGCGCGCATGAGGTCGATCCCAGTTCCGTCGGGCAGCTGGAGGTCGACGAGCATGACCTGGGGTCGCACGAGCTTCGCTCGACGCACGCCCTCGGCGACGCTGCCCGCCTCGGCGACCACGTGCATGCCCTCCGACCGGTCGATCACCTCCGCGATCCCGCGGCGTACGACCTCGTGGTCGTCGACGATCATGACGGTGATGCGGGAGTCCTGGCCCTGGGTGTCCTCGGCGGTGTCCACCCGACCATCCTAGGACGGGCTGGCCCGGCCTCGGTCCCACGACCCGTGGCGCCCCGCCGCACCTGGCACTGTAGGGGCATGAAGGTCCTCCTCCCCACGTCCCTGCCCCTCACGGTCACCGCCCCCGCGGACCACGACGTCGACCTCGTCGACTACGACGTCACGCTGCCCGTGCCCGACGAGCACACCGACGCCGAGGTGCTCGTCGTCTGGGGCAACAACCGCAAGCAGCTCGCGGACAGCGCCCAGCGCCTGTCGGCTCTGCGATGGGTCCAGGCCCTCCCCGCCGGGCCCGACACCGTGGTCGAGGCAGGATTCGGCCCGGACGTCGTCATCACGTCGGGCAGGTCGCTGCACGACGGGCCGGTCGCGGAGCACGCCCTGGCCATGTCGCTCATGGCGGTCCGCAGGCTCGACCTCATGCTCGACGCCCAGCGCGCCGGACGGTGGGCGGGCGGGCTCGGCGGCGTCCAGACCGGGGACCAGGCGCACGTCCCGGGCCTGGGCACGCTCGACGGCCGCGAGGTGACGATCTGGGGCTTCGGGTCGATCGGACAGAGGCTTGCTCCGCTCCTGGCGGCGCTCGGCGCCCACGTCGTCGGTGTGGCGACCAGCGCGGGTACGCGTGCCGGCTTCCCGGTGATCACCGACGACGACCTCGACGAGCGCCTGCCGGTCACCGACCTGCTCGTCGCGGTGCTGCCAGCCGGCAGTGCGACCGACCGCGTCATCGACGCCCGACGCCTGGCCCAGCTGCCGGACCATGCCTGGCTCGTCAACGTCGGCCGCGGGACCACTGTCGACGAAGATGCCCTCGACACGGCCCTGCGGTCCGGGACGCTCGGTGGCGCAGCGCTGGACGTGTTCGCCCGCGAGCCGCTGCCCGCCGCCTCCCCGCTGTGGTCGGCACCGAACCTCATCGCCACCCCGCACGCCGCGGGCGGCCGGCCCCAGGGCGCGGAGGCCCTCATCGAGGAGAACCTTGCGGCGTTCCTCAGCGGCGCGCCGCTGCGGAACGTCGTCGACCGGGGCTGAGTCGTCGACCGGGACGGACGCGTACCGTCCTCATCGGCCCGCCGCGCGAGGGCGGCGCTGGCACGTCGGGCAGGTGAACGACGAACGGTTCATGAACTCGTCCCGGCGGATCGGCGTCCCGCAGCGCCGGCACGGCTGGCCGGCGCGTCCGTAGGCCTCGAGCGACCGGTCGAAGTACCCGGACTGCCCGTTGACGTTGACGTACAGGGCGTCGAAGCTCGTCCCGCCCTGGACGAGGGCGCTGCGCATGACGTCCTCCGCGGCCGCGAGGACGCGCGCGACGTCGGCGCGCGGCATCGTCGCGGTGCTGCGCGCGAAGTGCATCCGCGCACGCCAGAGCGCCTCGTCGGCATAGATGTTCCCGATGCCCGAGACGAGCGACTGGTCGAGGAGCGCGCGCTTGATCCCGGTCCTGCGCCGCCGGAACGCATCGACGAGCGCGGCGCGACCCGCGGTGCCCGACCCGACGGCCGGGTCCAGCAGGTCGCGCGCGATGTGCGCGACCGGACCAGGCACGACCGCACGGTCGGTGCCGGAACCGCCGGGGAGACCGTCCGCGGTCGGTGCGAGGTCGCACACGCTCAGGTGCCCGAAGGTCCGTTGGTCCACGAAGTCGAGAGTGAGCTCCTCGTCCCGAGGCCCGCTGAGCGTGAGCCGCACGCGCAGGTGGGGGGACGTCACGGCACGTCTCTCGCTCGACCGCACGAGGAGCTGTCCGCTCATCCCCAGATGAGCGAGGAGCGCGGATCCCGGTGCGTCGAGGAGCAACCACAGATACTTGCCACGTCGCGCTGCGGCGGTGAACCGTCGTCCGACGAGCTGCGCGGCGAAGTCCGCCGGGCCCGGTGCGTGCCGGCGGACGCTGTAGTCGCGGAAGACCTCCACGTGCTCGACCCGTGCGCCGAGCACGTGCCGCTCCAACCCGGAACGGACGGTCTCGACCTCGGGAAGCTCAGGCACCGCCGGGGCCGGACCCGCCGGACGCAGAGCCCCGGAGCACGGTCTCGTACGCCGCCTGGGCGGCGACCTGCTCCGAGAGCTTCTTGGACGTCCCGCGGCCGGTACCGACGACCTCACCGCCGAGCATCACGCGCGAGGTGAACACGCGCGCGTGGTCGGGCCCCTCGGCCTCGCTCGCATACTCGGGCACACCCACGCCACGCTCGGCAGCGGCCTCCTGGAGCGAGGTCTTCCAGTCCAGCCCGGCGCCGAGGGTGGACGCGGCCGCGAGGGTCGCGTCGATGAGACGGTGCACGAACTCGCGCGCCACGTCGAGACCATGGCTGAGGTACACGGCACCGATGAGCGCCTCGACCGTGTCGGAGAGGATCGAGTCCTTGTCGAACCCGCCGGTCCCCGACTCGCCCTTGCCGAGGAGGATGTAGTCCCCGAGCCCGAGCTCCCGTGCCACGGCAGCGAGCGCACGCTGCGACACGGTCGCCGCGCGCATCTTCGCGAGCTCGCCCTCCGGGCGGTCGGGGTGCCGACGGTAGAGCGCCTCGGCGGACACGAGACCGAGCACCGCGTCACCGAGGAACTCGAGCCGCTCGTTCGTGGGGATCCCACCGGCCTCGTGCGCGAAGGACCGGTGGGTGAGGGAAAGCACGAGAAGCTCGGGGTCCAGGTGGACCCCGAGCTTCTCGAGCAGCTGGTTCGCGGGCGAGACCTGACGTCGAACCTTGCTCGCCACGGACAGACCCTTCAAACCCAGCTGGATGACGCCACAGGCGTCAGAGAATCAGTTGGCGTGCTCGGTACGCACTGCTTCGGCGTACTGGCGACCCTTGTAGGTGCCGCACGTGGGGCACGCAGCGTGCGAGAGCTTGTCGCCCTTGCACTGGGGGCACGTCGTCAGGTTCGCGGCAGTCGTCTTCCACTGCGAACGACGCGCACGGGTGTTGCTGCGCGACATCTTGCGCTTCGGAACAGCCACGGCTAGCTCTCTTTCGTTTCGTTGAACATGCTCTTCAGTGTCGACCACCGGGGATCGACGATGTCATGCCTGTGATCGACCTCGTCTGCCAGTCGCACCCCGCACTCGGAGCACAGACCCGGGCAGTCCGGTGAGCACAACGGTTGGAATGGTAGTGCAGTGACGACCGAATCCCTAAGCGCCGGTTCCAGGTCGATCAGATCGTCCTGGACCTCCCGCACCTCGTCCTCGTCGTCGCCCGCCTCCACAGCGGCTTCCGCGCGCTCCGGATAGACGAACAGCTCCTGGATCGAGATGTCGACGTCCTCGACAACTTCCTCCAGGCACCGGACACACTCTCCGACCGCACGGCCGGAGACGGAACCGGAGACGAGAACCCCCTCCATCACGGCTTCGAGCCTCAGGTCGAGGTCGAGCTCACTGCCTTCGGGGATGCCGATCACGATCGTGCCGAGATCCGCGGGAGCGGACACCTTCCGGTGCTCGGTCCGCATCGATCCCGGCCGCCTGCCCAGCTCGACGGTGTCGAGGACGAGAGGCGAACGGTGGTCAAGCTTGATGGGACGCTGCACAGGATATCCAAACAGGTGTGATCTCGGTCGGAGCCGTGAGTGGCAGGACCAACAGGCAATACTACGTCATGGCTGCGCGGCGCCCAACACCGGTCCCCGACGTCGTCCGTCCGCGAGCGGTGCTGCTACCGATCTGCTCCAGCGCCGGCAGCGTCGCTCCCGGCGAGCCGCTCGGCGAGCTTGTCCCGTCCGGCGTGCACCTGGGCGAGGATCTTGCCCAGGTCGATCTCGAACTCCGCGAGTCGACGGTCGCAGTAGTCGTCAGCCTCCCGGCGCAGCGTCTGCGCGGTGGTGTGCGCCTCCTCGAGGATCGCCCGTGCGCGCGCGCCGGCCTGCACGACGACCTGCTCCGAGCTGACGAGCTCGGCAGCTCGAACCCGGGCGGTGGCGATGATCTCCTCGGCATCGGCCTGCGCGTCCTCGAGGACGTTGTCGGCGTCGGAGAGGACCTCGTCAGCGCGCGTGAGCTGTGACGGCAGGGCTTCCCGGAGCTCGTCGAGCAGGTCGAGGGCCTCGTTGCGGTTGACGAGCACCGATGCGGACATCGGCATGGCTCGTGCGCGCTCGACGAGGTCGGTCAGGGCGTCGAGCAGTCCCGGCACCCCGGGTCGCTGCTCACCCTCGACGTACGTCTCGTTCTCGTCCTGCATGTTCATGTCACTCCTTGCTCGCTGAGGTGTCGCCGCGGTCCACGGTGCCACCGAGTGCCGCCTGCAGCGCGGAGGCGACGCCGTCCGGCACCATCGCACTCACGTCACCGCCGTACCGCGCGACGTCCTTGACCAACGACGAGGCGACGTGCGCGAGGTCCGGACGCCCGAGCACGAACACGGTCTCGACACCCCCGATGTGCTGGTTCATGAGCGCCATCGGCAGCTCGGCCTCGAAGTCGCCACCACCTCTCAGCCCCTTGACGACCACCGTCGCCCCGATCTGGGCGCAGAAGTCGACGAGGAGCCCGGGCACGACCTCGACGCGCACACCGGGCAGGCCGGACACCGCCGCACGCGCCAGCTCCACGCGCCGGTCGACGTCGAGGAGCGGAGCCTTGCTCGAGTTGCGCGCGACCCCCACGACGACCTCGTCGAAGAGGCTGGCGGCACGTCGGACGACGTCGACGTGGCCGAGCGTGATGGGATCGAAGGAGCCGGGGCAGACGGCGATGGTCACGCGTTCACGGTAGTACACCGGCCTGGGGTCACGGCTCTGCGTAGTAGACCGCGGTGTCCCCGTAGGCCTTCGAGGTGATGAGGTGCCATGTCGGTGGGAGCACCGGCGCCGGCCCGCGTGCTGCCCTCTCGACGACGACGACGGCGTCCGGCGCCACGGCGTCCTCGAGGGCCAGGAGCACCTGCGCGACCGCGGCGTCCGTGACGTCGTACGGCGGGTCGAGGAAGACGACGTCCCACGGTCCGACGGCCTCGTCGAGGACGAACCGCTCGGCGCGCTCCGTGACGACCTCCACCCCGTCCAGGCCGAGCGCAGCCACGTTGCGCGCGCACACCTGCGCCGCAGACCGGGCAGCCTCCACGAGCACCACCGCGCTCGCTCCCCTGCTCGCCGCCTCGAGGCCGAGCGCGCCGGATCCCGCGTAGAGGTCGAGGACCCGGGAACCCTGCAGGACCCCGTAGTGCTCGAGCCGCGAGAAGATCGCCTCCCGGACGCGCTCGCTCGTCGGCCGTGTGCCCTTCGCCGGCACAGCCAACGTCCTGCCACCGACCGTCCCCGCCACGATCCTCGTCACGTCGCACAGCCTACTCAGCACCGCGCCGCCGTCTCGCGCCCGCGCAGGGACGGCCCGGTCAGGTCCGGTCCAGGAACTCCTCACGCCCGTCGTCGAGCCGCACGGCGATGGCCGCGCGCAGCGCCGGGTGCTCGGCGAGGTCCGGGTCGCTCGTGACGACCCTCGCGGCATCCTCGCGGGCCTGGGCGATGACGTCCGCGTCCTTGACGACCCGCAGGAACCGCAACGAGCTGGACCGGCCCGACTGGGCGGCGCCGAGCACGTCCCCCTCGCTCCGGAGCTCGAGGTCGGCCGCAGCGAGCTCGAACCCGTCGGTCGAGCCCGCGAGGACCGCCAACCGTGCTCCCGCGGGCGACCCCGGCGGCGCATGGGTCACGAGCAGGCAGATGCCCGCGTCCGCGCCCCGGCCCACCCGACCCCGCAACTGGTGCAGCTGGGAGATGCCGAACCTGTCGGCGTCGAGGACGACCATCGCGGTCGCGCTCGGGACGTCGACGCCCACCTCGATGACCGTCGTCGAGACGAGGACATCGAGCTCGCCCGTGGTGAAGGCCGCCATCACCGCGTCCTTCTCGGCCGGAGGCAGCCGCCCGTGCAGCACACCGATCCGGACGCCGGCGAGCACCGGCTTCGCCCGGAGCTCCTCTGCGACCTCGAGCACCGCACGGAGCGGCGCACGGGTGTCGTCGTCGAGGTCGAGCTCTCCCTCAGGGCCCTCGTCCGGGTCCGGGTCCGCGTCGTCCGGTGAGATGCGCGCACAGACGACGTACGCCCGGCGGCCCGCGTCGACCTCCTCGCGCACCCGCGCCCAGGTGCGGTCCACCCACGCCTCGTTGCCCGCGGGGACGACGTGGGTGGTGATCCCGGCACGACCGGCCGGGATCTCCCGCAGGACGGACGTCTCGAGGTCGCCGAACACCGTCATGGCGACCGTCCTGGGAATAGGTGTGGCGGTCATCACGAGCAGGTGCGGGACGTGCTGCGCCTTCGCGCGCAGGGCGTCGCGCTGCTCGACGCCGAACCGGTGCTGCTCGTCCACCACGACGAGCCCGAGGTCGGCGAACTGCACGGTCGCGCTCAGCAGTGCGTGCGTCCCCACGACGATCCCCGCGGCACCGCTCGCGGCGTCGAGGAGGTTCTCCTTGCGAGCCCGCGCGCCCTGCGAGCCGGTGAGCAGCGCCACGCGTGTCCCGTGCCCCGCGCCACCGAGGAGCCCGCCCTGCGCGAGGTCCCCCAGGAGCGACCGCAGCGTCCTGGCGTGCTGAGCGGCGAGGACCTCGGTCGGCGCGAGGAGCGCGGCCTGTCCGCCGGCATCGACCACCTGCAGCATCGCCCGCAGCGCGACGACGGTCTTGCCCGAGCCGACCTCGCCCTGCAGGAGGCGCTGCATGGGCTGTGAGCGACCCAGCTCGCCCGCGATCTCGGCCCCCACCGCACGCTGCCCCTCGGTGAGGTCGAACGGCAGCCGCGCATCGAAGTCGCGCAGGATGCTCGGGGCGGCCCCGCTGGCACCCTCGGAGGGCTGCACCGGGCGTGGTACCGCCTCGAGCCGGGCGGCCCGGGAGCGCCGCCGGGCGAGCGCCGCCTGGAGCACGAAGGCTTCCTCGTACCGGAGCCGCTCCCGCCCGCGCTGCCACTGCGCCTCGTCCTGCGGGAGGTGGACGTCGAGGAGCGCCTGGTGCAGACCGACGAGCCCACGCCGGGCCAGGACGTCGTGCGGGACCGGATCGGGGACGTCAGCGGGCACCAACGGGTCGAGGACGGTGCGGACGCAGCGTTCGATCCGCCAGGTGGGCGCGGCCGAGCTCGCGGGGTAGAGCGGGATCGGGCGGCTCGCCTCGACGAGCGCCGACGCCTCGTCGTCAGCGTCGACACCGACGATGAGGTAGTCCGGGTGGGCGAGCTGCCGCTCGCCCCGGTAGTCGGAGACGACGCCCGTGAAGAGTCCTGTCCGGCCGGGGCGGATGCGGTCCTCGTGCACGCGCAGGACACCAGCGCGCTTCGCGAAGAACGTCAGGGCGAGGCGATGGGTGCCGTCGGAGACGACGGCCTGGAGCATGGCGCCGCCCCGGGACTGCATCTGGCGGACGGTGGCGGTCATCACCCGCGCGACCACCGTGACATGCTCGCCGACGACGAGGCCGGACATGTCGGTCATCCGCCCGGGCTCGCCGTAGCGACGGGGGTAGTGCCGCAGCAGCTCCCCCGTCGTCGTCAGTCCCAGCTTGGCGAGGGGCCCGGCCGTCCGGGCTCCGAGCACCTTGGTGAGCGGCTCGTCGAGCAGGGGCGCTGACGGGGCAGGATCGGCGACCGATGGCGGCACGGCGGCGAGGTCCATCGTCAGTCGATCCCCATGACGAGCGATGCGGACCGTCGGCCTGAGGCGAGGACGACGACGTCCATCCCGGGGCGTGCCCCCTGTGCGTGCGCCGTGACGTCGGTCACGACGCGCGCGGGGACCAGCTCGCTCGCGAGCACCGTGAGGACCGGGTCCTCGTCGGCCGCGGCGGCTGCCAGCAGGTCGTCGAGCGATGCCCGGACGGCGACGACGTCGTCGCTCGGGACGCGCACGGCCCGGACGGCGGCCGCTGCCCCCTCGAGCGCCGCCAGCACCGCCGGTGCGTCCTCGGTGCTCTCCATCCCCGCCCAGGCGGCCATCGCCGCGACGACATGGAGGTCGCTCGTCGTGGGCGCGACCATGACGCCGTCGAGGTGACCCAGCGCGGCGACGTCCGGCGGCAGCGCCCCAGTGGCACTGTCCGCGAGGGGCGCGCCCGCCCGGGCGAGCTGTCGCGCGGCGTCCAGGGTCGCCGCGTCGGCCGGCAGCAGGACCACCCGCACCGCCCCCGTCTCGGTGGCACCCCGGACGAGGTCGTCGGCGGACACCGGGACGGACCCGCGCAGCACGACGACCGCACCTGCCCGGGCGAGGTCCGCGACCAGTCCCGGCGACGCGGTGCACGCCACGACGCCCGTCGGCGCACGCTCACCCTCCGCCCGCTGCGCCACCTGGTGCGGCAGGCTGCGGACGACGATCTGGCGCTGGCTCCATCGCTGTGTGCGTCGCAGCACCGCGTGCGGGTCGTCCGTGTGCACGTGAACCTGCCAGGACCCGTCACCGCCGACGACGACGACGGAGTCACCGATCTCCTGGAGCTCGCAGCGCAGGCGTTCGGCGACGTCGCGCGTCGAGCCGCACGCACCCGACCCGTCGGGCACCGTCGGAGGCCCCGTCCGCTCGGATGCGGGATCCTCGACGACGAGCATGACCTCGAACTCTCCGTCGACCCCTGTGTGGTCGTGGCGCTCGGGGACGGACCGCCCGGACCCGTCCTCGCCGTCGGGGCGATCCGGGTCGTCGCGATCCGGGTCGTCGGCCGGCGTCAGCGCGCCCGCGGGTGCGACCTGCAGTGTCTCCATGACGGCGATCGTGCCCGCGGCCACCGACACCCCGTCCCCCTGCGGGTCCTCCCGCAGGTGGGGCGCCCCGGTGCGCAGCGAGACGGAGAGCGCATCGAGCACGAGCACGAGCCCGTAGGCCCCGGCGTCGAGCACCCCGGCCGCGCGCAGCACGTCGAGGTCCTGCACGCTGCGTCCCAGCGCGGCGCGGGCTCCCTCCGTCGCACCCGCGACCAGGTCCTCGAGCGGTGCACCTGCGGGCGCGGCGGCCAGGACGTTCGCGGCGCCACGTGACGCGCCGTCCGCGGCCGACAGGATGGTGCCCTGCCGCGGCTGGCCGACGGCGTCGTACGCCTTGCGTGCCGCCAGGTCCAACGCTCGAGCGACGTCCTGCACCCCCGGCTCGGGGGCCGCGCCGCCTCCGGGCGCGCCAGCCTCGCCGATGCCCCTGGCAAACCCCCGCAGGTACTCGCTGAGGATCACACCTGAGTTGCCCCGAGCCCCCAGCAGTGCGCCGCTCGCCCAGGCGTGCAGCACCGCAACGACGGTCGCCCCGGCCGGCAGCCTCTCGACGGCCCGGGCACCCTCGCCGAGGGTGAGCGACATGTTGGTCCCTGTGTCGCGGTCGGCGACCGGGAAGACGTTCGCGCTGTCGATCACCGTGCGTGCGGACGTGACGAGCTCGAGGCTCCTGCGCGCCCACTCCCGCACGACCTGCGCGTCGAGCCGGGCGGCCCGTCCGAGGTCCTGGGTGGTGCGCTGGTCCACGTCTCATCCTCCTCACCCGGTCCGTGGTCGTGACGTCATAATGATGACCCGGGACAGTGTCCTGGCCGGCACCCACGAGGCAACTTGAGTCTGGAGCGCCGGATCCGTTACCCTATCGAGGTTGCCCGGATTCGTATCGGGGCAGTCGCGGACCGCTCTGCTACCCGTCGTCATGGCTCATCCATGGCTGGGCCAGCGTTTTCCGCTATCCACAGACCATTGAATTCGCCGCCTCGCGGCGTGCACGACGATCAGGAGAGACCGTGGCTGCCAACTGCGAAGTCTGCGCAAAGGGCCCGAGCTTCGGGCACAGCATCTCGCACTCGCACGTGCGCACGAAGCGCCGCTGGAACCCGAACATCCAGCGCGTTCGCGCAATCGTCAACGGTGCACCCAAGCGCCTCAACGTGTGCACCTCCTGCCTCAAGGCAGGCAAGGTCACGCGCAACGTCTGAGCACCAGCAGCACAGCTCTTCAGGAGCCCGTCGGACCTCGTCCGGCGGGCTCCGACGTTTTTGTCCGCTGCGCCTTGGTCGTCCACGCTCCTCGTGGCAGGCTAACCCTATGGACGACCACACCGACGACGTGACGATCCGCAGGGCCACCCCCGCCGACGCCGAGGTCGTCGCGCAGATCCACACCTCCTCGTGGCGGCAGGCGTACACCGGGATCATCCCCGACGAGTACCTCGGATCGATCTCCGTGCAGACGCGCACGAACCTCTGGACAGACATCCTCTCCGCCCGCGAGAACCTCACGTGGCTCGCACAGCTCAGTGGGCGGACGGTGGGCTTCGCGAGCATCGGACCCGCCCGTGACGAGGACGCCGAGCACGGCGACCTCGAGCTCCGCTACATCTACCTCGAGCCCGAGGCCTGGGGCCGGGGTGTCGCACGGCATCTCATGCGCGAGGCGCTCGCCGGTGTGCCGGACCACACTCCCCTGTCCCTGTGGGTGATCGCGGACAACGAACGCGCGCGGCACTTCTACCGCCGCCACGGCTTCGCGCCCGACGGCGTCGAGAAGCTCGAGGAGTACGCCGGGGAGAAGCTCACCGAGGTGCGCTACCGCCGCAGCTGAGCGGTCGCCTGCCAGCCGGACGGCGGCCCTACCCGCCGAAGTGGTCCCACCCGGGGCTCGCGGTCACCTCCTGGCCCGCCACGGTCACGCCTCCTGCGCTGGTCGGGCCCGAGCGCTCGGTGACCCGACCGATCACCCGGAACCCCGCGGGCAGGGCGTTCCCCGGAGGGAACGTCGCGAGCAGCCCGTGGTCCTCACCGCCGCTGAGGACGAGGTGCCACGGGTCGACGGCGAGCGCCCGAGCAGCCGCGGAGACAGCAGCGACGTCCGTCGACAGCGCCCCCTGGGGTCCGTGCAGGTCGATCGCCACATCGCTGCTTCGAGCGATCCGTCCGGCGTCCCGGAGGAGTCCGTCCGAGACGTCGAGCATCGCGGTCGCGCCGCACACCGCGGCATCGACCCCGGCGCCGACGGGCGGATCCGGGCGGAGGAAGGCCGCGACGAGCCCGGCGTCCACCTCCGGACGCCCAGCGGCGAGCAGCGCGAGGCCCGCGGCAGAGCGACCGAGCACCCCGCAGTGCGCCAGCACGTCCCCGTCTCTCGCTCCGGACCGGAGGACCGGAGCGCGGCCGTCGAGGTCGCCGTGCACGGTCACCGCGACGACGACCGAGGCACCACCCGACAGATCACCGCCCACCACGGACGCTCCGTGCTGCTGGCACGCAGCAGCGAGGCCGCGTGCCAGTCCGACGACCCACTCGACCTCGAGGTCACCGGGGACGACGAGCGACACCACGAGGGAGGACGCTCGCGCCCCCATCGCGGCGACGTCAGCGAGGTTCTGCACCGCCGCGCGCCACCCGACGTCGTACCCGGTGGACCAGGCGCGCCTGAAGTGCCGGTCCTCGACGAGGACGTCCGTCGAGACGACGAAGCGGCCGTCCGGCGCGCTGACCACGGCTGCGTCGTCGCCGGGACCCACGAGCGTCGACGGCACGGGAGGGAAGTGCGGGAGGATGCGCGCCAGCAGCTGCTCCTCGGAGAGCTGTCGGACGTGTTCGGGGGCCACGGCGCCACAGTACCGGGGAGCACTAGGATGACGTCATGCCCTCACGTCCCGCCGGCGGCGTCCGCCGGCCCCCGGCGCAGCTGTCCGGGCCTCCCGTACGGGCCCTCCGGAGACGCACGGCGGCGTTCGCCGCCCTGGCGGTGACGGTCCTCTCCGGGTGCACCCCGACGATCACCGTGCCCGCAGGACAGGATGCTGCCGACCCGCTGTGCGCGCGGGTGGTGCTCGCCGCACCGGCCGAGGTCGGTGGCCAGCCGAAGGTGCGGGCCTCCGGGCAGGCGACGGCGGCCTGGGGTGAGCCGGGCCGGGCGATCACGCTGACGTGCGGGGTGCAGCAGCCCTCCCCGACGAGCTCGGACTGCCAGTCGATCTCCCTCGATGCGTCGGACGCCGCCACCGCGGTCGACTGGATCACCACGCAGGACGAGAAGGGATGGACGTTCGTCACCTACGGACGCGACCCCGCGATCGCGGTGCAGGTGCCCGCGGCACTCTCCGGGAGCCAGCCCACCGCTGCTCTCGTCGACCTCGCCGCGGCGGTCACCGAGGTCGAGGCCACGCAGCGCTGCCGCTGATCCGCGCGCCCTGGGAGCACCCGTGCCGCCCCTCGTGGCAGCCGCACAGGTCCTGCGTCAGCGCAGGCCCGTCGGACGCGCGAGCGCGAGCTCGAGGAGCTCGGTGATGAGGTCCGCGTAGGCGAGCCCGGACTCCTGCCACATCCGCGGGTACATCGAGAACGGCGTGAAGCCAGGCATGGTGTTGATCTCGTTGACGACGACCGTTCCGTCGTCCGTGACGAAGACGTCGACGCGCGACAGCCCCTCAGCACCGACGGCCTCGAACGTCCGGACCGCGATGTCGCGCACCTGCGCCACGACGTCTGCGGGCAGGTCGGCGGGGCAGACGAGGTTGACGCTCGCCTCGTCGAGGTACTTCGCCTCGAAGTCGTAGAAGTCACGGTCGGCGCCCGTCACCTGGATCTCGCCGGGGAGTGAGGCGCGGGCACGCTCGCCGGGGCGGCCACCGAGCACGGCGCACTCGATCTCCCGCCCGACGACGGCGGCCTCGACGACGACCTTGGGGTCGTGCCGCTGCGCCTCACGCATGGCCGCCGGCAGGTCCTCGAGACGACTGACCTTCGAGATGCCGAGGCTCGAGCCGGCGCGTGCGGGCTTGACGAACACCGGCAGACCGAGGTGCTCGATCGACTGCGTCCACGCCTGCTCGTTGCCCTCCCACTGCTCTGCCGGCACCACCGTGAACGGTGCGATCGGCAGCGAGTGGCCAGCGAGCACGAGCTTCATGTAGTGCTTGTCCATGCTCACGGCCGAGGCGAGCACGCCTGCACCCACGTACGGCAGGTCCGCGAGCTCGAGCATCCCCTGGAGCGTGCCGTCCTCTCCGAACGGTCCGTGCAGCAGCGGGAACACGACGTCGACGTCGCCCACGACGCGAGGCGGCTCGCCGGGCACGAGCACCCGCAGACCGCGCTGCCCGACGGCGAGCGGGAGCAGGGCCTCCTGGGGACCGGTCGCGACCTCGGGGAGGCGTCCGTCGCGGATCTCCCACTGGTCGGGGTCGTCCGGGACGAGGACCCACTGCCCGTCGGGCGTGATGCCCACGGGCACGACGTCGTACCTCTCCCGGTCGATCGCGCGCATGACCCCGGCTGCTGTCGCGCAGGAGATGACGTGCTCCCCGGAGCGCCCTCCGAAGAGCAGGACGACCCGGGTGCGACGCGGCTCGCGGGGCACGGCGGGTGCGACGGCTGCGTCCGGTCCGGTCGTCGGGGACTCGGGCGTGTGCGGGGGCTGGGGCTGGGGCTCGGTAGACATCAGGGGCGACTCTACCGGCGCCGGACATGCCCTGGTACAGGCGGGGCATAGGGTCAGACGCATGACCGACGTTCCTCCGCGCGCAGACACCTCCCTCTCGCAGCACGAGCCGGCACCCGCGACTCTCGCCGTCACGGCGGGCCGGCCGGCGCGCACGCAGGGGGCACCGGTGAACCCTCCTGTCGTGCTGTCCTCCACCTACGTCTCGGCCGGCGTACCCGCGCCCGGCGAGAGGCTCTACGCGCGGATGGACACCGAGACGTGGGGCCCGTTCGAGACGGCCGTCGCCGCGCTGGAGCGCGCGACCGAGCCAGGCATCGTGTTCGCGTCGGGCATGGCGGCGATCGCCGCTGTGCTGGCCCTCGTGCCCGACGGGGGCCGCGTGGTGCTCCCACGGCACTCGTACCAGGTCACGCTCGGCTTCGTCGACGACATGGCAGCCCGGCACGGCGTGACCGTCGTCCGCGTGGACATCGCAGACACCGCCGCGGTGATCGCCCAGCTCGACGCTACCGACCTGCTGTGGATCGAGTCGCCGACCAACCCCATGCTCGAGGTCGCTGACCTGCCGGTGCTCGTCGACGCGGCGCACCGGGCCGGCGCTCTCGTCGCGGTCGACAACACCTTCGCCACGCCCCTCGTCCAGCGCCCGCTCACCCACGGTGCGGACGTCGTCGTGCACTCGGTGACGAAGTATCTCGCCGGCCACTCGGACGTCGTCCTCGGGATCGCCGTGACGAGCTCCGCGCACCTCGCTGGACTCCTGCGCGCCCACCGCACGCTGCACGGTGCCATCGCCGGTCCGTGGGAGGTGTGGTTGGCCCTGCGTGGACTGCGGACCCTCGCGCTCCGGGTGGAGCGTGCCCAGGCCAATGCTGCCGAGCTGGCGCGCAGGCTCGCCGCGCATCCGGCCGTTGCCGAGGTGCGCCACCCGAGCCTGCCGCACGACCCCGGCCACGAGACCGCCCGACGCGTCATGGACGGATTCGGGGCGATCATCGGCCTCCGGCCGCAGGGCGGGATCGCGGCGGCCGACGGGGTCGTCGAGGCTCTACGGTTGTGGGTCCCCGCCACGAGCCTCGGCGGGGTCGAGTCCACGATCGAGCGACGCCGCAGGTTCGCCACCGAGTCGCCCACCGTCCCCGAGGACCTCCTGCGCATGAGCGTCGGCATCGAGGACGTCGACGACCTCTGGGCCGATCTCGAGCAGGCGCTGAGCAGATGACCCCGACGACGACCACGAGGAGCGCACGAGGATGACGATGAGCACAAGCAGCGACGCACGCCGCCGAGCAGGTCGCCCGGGACCGGGCGGACGGCCCGTGCCAGCGCGCGCGGCCGCTCTGGCGCTCGTGGCCGGGCTCGCCCTCGCCGGCTGCACGAGCGACACCCCTCCGTCTCCCGCCACGCAGAGCCCGTCCGGGACGCCGTCGGCCTCCCCCTCGCCCACGGCCGACCCGCCCCCTGCGGAACCCTCCGCACCGGAGCCGTCCCCGCAGGACGGCGAGGACCAGCTGGACGGCCTCCCCTTCCCTGCCGACACCAGCGCGGACACGGCTGAGGCCACCCCGGGCGCGCTGCTCACCGTCGTCGACGTCCGGACCGCGGGCCACGACGGCTTCGACCGTGTCGTCTACGAGATGGCCGGCACCGGCCTGCCCGGATGGACCGTCGAGTACGCCGACGAGGCGGTCCAGGCGGGTAGCGGGACCGTCCTCGACATCCCGGGTGACGGCACCCTCAGCGTGCTCATCACCGGCAGTGCCTACCCCATGGACAGCGGTGCGGAGCCGTTCGAGGCGAGCGGCCCGGTGTCCGCGGCAGACACGCAGGTCGTCACCGAGGTCCACGGCTGGGCGGTGTACGAGGGCGTCACGGACTCGAACATCGGCCTGACGACAGCCGGGCACCCGTTCCGCGTCCAGATGCTCGAGAACCCCGTACGCGTGGTCGTGGACGTCGCCCACAGCACCCTCTGACCGCGGCAGGTCCGGGTGTCAGACGCCCTCGGCCTTCTGCGGCCGGGCGAGCAGACCCCGGGCCATGCGTTCCACGGGCAGGCCCTCGTGGAGGACCGCGACGACTGCCTCGGTGATGGGCATCTCGACGCCCACGGAGCGAGCCAGAGCCAGGACGGACCGGCACGACTTCACGCCCTCGGCGGTTCCGCCGGTCGCGATGATCGCGTCGTCGAGCGACATGCCCTGGCCGATGTGCTTGCCGAGGGTGTGGTTGCGCGACGACGGTGAGGCGCACGTGGCCATGAGGTCGCCCATCCCCGCGAGGCCGGGGAAGGTCTCGGCATCGGCTCCCAGCTCCGCCCCGAGCCTCGCGATCTCCGCGAGGCCGCGGGTGATGACCGTCGCGGTCGTGTTGAACCCGAATCCCCGCCCCTGGGCCATGCCCACGGCCAGAGCGATGACATTCTTCACGGCACCGCACAGCTCGACGCCCACGACGTCCGCGTTGGTGTAGGGACGGAAGTACCCGGAGGAGCAGGCCCGAGCGACGAGCGCCGCGGTCCTCGGGTCGGTGGACGACACCACCGTCGCCGTCGGCTGGCGCTGCGAGATCTCGCCGGCCAGGTTCGGTCCCGACACGACCGCGACGCGCCCCGGGTCGATGGCGAGCGCGTCGGCCACGACCTCGCTCATCCGACGGTCCGTGCTCAGCTCGACACCCTTCATGAGCGACACCGCCACCGCACCGGCGGGGACGAGGTCACGGAGCGGCTCGAGGATCGCCCGTGCACTCTGCGAGGGGATCGCGACGACGACGAGGTCGACGCCGGCGAGCGCCGCCCGCACGTCGGTCGTCGCGGACACCCCGTCCGGCAGGACCACGTCCGGGAGGTAGCGCACGTTGACGTGGCGCGTCGTGATGGCCTCGGCGACTGCGGCGTCCCGACCCCAGACGCGCACCGTGCACCCTGCGTCGGCGAGCACCTGCGCGAAGGTCGTGCCCCATGCGCCGGCGCCCAGGACCGCTGCGATCACCGGACGTCCCCAGCGAGCGTGTCGCCCGGGTCGGGAGCCGCGCTCGTGCCACCCGTCAGGCCGGCAGCCCCGGGGGTCTTTCGCATGTCGTACCGGACCGCGGGCGCGCGCTCGCCACGCAGGTCCTCGAGCAGGCGGGTGATGGCGTCCATGATGCGTTCGGTGGCCTCACGCAGGACGGCGGAGTCCATCGGCCGGTCGTAGAGGTCGTCGAGGTCCACCGGCGGGCCGGCGACGATGTGCACCCGCTTGCGGGGGAAGGGGCGCAGACGCTTGGAGTACTGGCCGAGGATCTCCTGGGGGCCCCACTGCGCGATGGGGATGACCGGCGCCCGGCTGCTCAGGGCGAGGCGCGCAGCACCGGTCTTGCCCGTCATCGGCCACAGGTCGGGGTCACGTGTGAGCGTCCCCTCGGGGAACACTGCGACGCACTCCCCCGCACGCAGCTGCTCGACCGCCGCGGAGAGCGACGAGGCCGCTCCCGTCGTGTTGCGGTGCACGGGGATCATGCCCGTCTTGTCGAGCACCGTGCGCAGCACGGGGATCTTCCACAAGGACGCCTTGGCGAGGATGCGCGGCGCACGGGCCTCGTCGTAGAGGAAGTGCGCGAACGTCAGCGGATCGATGTTCGTCATGTGGTTGCTGGCGGCGATGAAGCCACCTGTGCGCGGCAGATTCTCGGTGCCGCGCCAGTCCCGCGTGCTCACGGCGAACAGGAACGGTTTGAGGAGCCCGGCGACGAGGCGGTAGGTGACGTTCTTGCCGTCGCCCGCCGGCTTCGCTCCCCCGACAGGTGAGGTTCCCTGAGTTGTCACCGGGACAGGCTACCGCGAGCCGGGCGCATCCCCGACGTCCTCCGGCGGGCCGGAGGACGGGCGCGCCCGGCGGGAGAAGCCTCAGCTCCGGCTGAACTCTGCGCCGAGGGCCCCGAGCTTGTCCATGAAGCTCTCGTACCCACGGTCGATGAGCTGGATCCCACGGACCGTCGAGGTGCCCTTGGCGGTGAGCGCTGCGATGAGGTGGCTGAAGCCACCGCGCAGGTCGGGGACCTCGATCTCCGCTGCGGCGAGCGGGGTCGGGCCGGACACGACGGCGGAGTGGTAGAAGTTGCGCTGTCCGAACCGGCAGGGCCGGCCTCCCAGGCACTCCTTGTACACCTGGATGTTCGCGCCCATCCCGCGCAGCGCGTCGGTGAACCCGAAGCGGTTCTCGTAGACCGTCTCGTGGACGATCGACAGCCCGGTGGCCTGCGTGAGCGCGACGACGAGCGGCTGCTGCCAGTCCGTCATGAAGCCCGGGTGCACGTCCGTCTCCAGGACGATGGAACGCAGCTCACCGCCGGGGTGGAAGAAGCGGATGCCCTCGTCCTCCACCTCGAACTCTCCTCCGACCTTGCGGAAGGTGTTGAGGAACGCCGTCATCTCGGGCTGGGTGGCGCCCTTGACGAAGATGTCGCCCTGGGTGGCGAGCGCCGCCGAGGCCCAGGAGGCCGCCTCGATGCGGTCGCCGAGGGCGGTGTGCCGGTACCCCGACAGCCGCTCGACGCCCTCGATCCGGATGACGCGGTCTGTGTCGACCGAGATGATCGCGCCCATCTTCTGCAGGACGTTGATGAGGTCCATGATCTCGGGCTCGGTCGCCGCGTTGGACAGCTCGGTGATGCCCTCCGCGCGGACCGCGGTGAGCAGCAGCTGCTCCGTCGCACCGACGCTCGGGTACGGCAGGGTGATCTTCGTGCCGCGCAGCCCGTTGGGGGCCGCCAGGTAGATCCCCTGAGCACGCTTCTCCACGGTCGCACCGAACTGACGCAGGATGTCGAGGTGATAGTTGATCGGCCGGTCGCCGATGCGGCAGCCGCCCAGGTCCGGGATGAACGCCTCACCCAGGCGGTGCAGGAGCGGCCCGCAGAAGAGGATGGGGATCCGGCTCGATCCCGCGTGCGCGTCGATGTCTGCCACGTGGGCGGCCTCGACGTTGCTCGGGTCGAGCCGCAGCACCCCGGCGGGGACGTCGTAGTCGACCGTCACCCCGTGCAGCTCGAGGAGCCCGGACACGACGGCGACGTCGCGGATCTCCGGGACGTTCCGCAGCTCGCTCGGGCCGTCGCCGAGCAGCGAGGCGACCATCGCCTTGGAGACGAAGTTCTTGGCGCCGCGGACCGTGATGGTTCCGTTCAACGGGTTGCCGCCGTTGACATAGAGCAGATCATTCATGGGGCTATCGTCGCCTATCCATCGCGTGCGGACCTATTCCCCGCGTGCACGTGCACGGAGTCTTCACGTCCCAACACGAACGCGAGGCCACCTGTTCCCAGGTGACCTCGCGTCCTCAGGTGTCCGAGCCGTCAGGAGACGGGCCGTGCAGCCTCGATCTCGACGGGCGGGAGGTGCTTCGCCGGCAACGTCTTCGGGCGCCAGGACGCCCGCGTGGCCTCGAACTCGGTGATCTCTTCTTCGTGCTGAAGGGTCAGGCCGATGTCGTCCAGACCCTCCATGAGGCGCCAGCGCGTGTAGTCGTCGACCTGGAACGGCACGACGACGTCGTCGGCGGTCGCGGTGCGGTCGACGAGGTTCACGGTGATCTCGGTGCCCGGCCTCGTCTCGAGGATCTTGAGCAGCAGCTCGATGTCCTCCTGCGCGACCTGAGCGGCCAGGAGCCCCTGCTTGCCCGAGTTCCCCCGGAAGATGTCGGCGAAGCGCGCGGACAGGACGGCCTTGAACCCGTAGTCCTTGAGCGCCCAGACAGCGTGCTCGCGCGACGAGCCGGTGCCGAAGTCGGGACCGGCGACGAGCACCGAGCCGCGCGTGTAGGCGGGCTGGTTGAGGACGAACGACTCGTCACCGCGCCAGGCCGCGAACAGTGCGTCCTCGAATCCCGTGCGCGTGACGCGCTTGAGGTAGACCGCCGGGATGATCTGGTCGGTGTCGACGTTGCTGCGCCGCAGCGGGACGCCCACGCCGGTGTGCGTTGTGAACTTCTCCATGATGTGTGACTACTCCAGGAAGCGGTGGCGGTGGACGGTCAGGCGGTCTGCAGCGCGTCGGCGTCTGCCGCGTCCTGCGCGAGGTCGGCGGGCGACGAGAGCGTGCCGCGGATGGCGGTGGCCGCCGCGACGAGCGGCGAGACGAGGTGGGTCCGTCCGCCCTTGCCCTGACGGCCCTCGAAGTTGCGGTTCGACGTCGAGGCGCTCCGCTCGCCGGGAGCGAGCTGGTCGGGGTTCATGCCCAGACACATGGAGCAGCCGGCGTTGCGCCACTCCGCACCGAAGTCGAGGAAGACCTTGTCGAGCCCTTCGGCCTCGGCCTGCAGGCGCACGCGGGCCGAGCCCGGGACGACGAGCACGCGCAGCGAGTCGGCCTTCTTGCGGCCCTCGACGATCTCGGCGACCGCGCGCAGGTCCTCGATGCGACCGTTGGTGCACGAGCCGATGAAGACGGTGTCGATCGCGATGTCGCGCAGGGGGGTGCCGGGGTTGAGGCCCATGTACTCGATCGCACGCTCAGCCGTGACACGCTCGTTCTCGTCGGCGATCTCGGCGGGGACGGGGACGTTCGCGGAGAGCGGCAGCCCCTGCCCCGGGTTGGTGCCCCAGGTGACGAACGGCTCGAGGTCGTCCGCCTCGAGCACGACCTCGGCGTCGAACACCGCGTCGTCGTCGGAGCGCAGCGTGCGCCAGTACTCGACGGCAGCGTCCCAGTCCGCCCCCTCGGGCGCGTGCGGGCGGCCCTTGAGGTACTCGAACGTCGTCTCGTCCGGTGCGATCATGCCAGCGCGCGCGCCAGCCTCGATGGACATGTTGCAGATCGTCATGCGGCCCTCCATGGAGAGCCGGCGGATCGCCTCGCCGCGGTACTCGAGCACGTAGCCCTGCCCGCCGCCCGTCCCGATCTTGGCGATGACCGCGAGGATGATGTCCTTCGCGGTGCTGCCCTCGGGCAGCGCGCCGTTGACGGTGATCGCCATGGTCTTGAACGGCTGGAGCGGGAGCGTCTGGGTGGCGAGCACGTGCTCGACCTCGCTCGTCCCGATACCGAACGCGAGCGCACCGAAGGCGCCGTGGGTCGAGGTGTGGGAGTCGCCGCACACGACCGTGAGGCCGGGCATCGTCAGGCCGAGCTGCGGGCCGACGACGTGCACGATCCCCTGGTCGGCGTCGCCGAGCGAGTGGAGGCGCACGCCGAACTCCGCGGCGTTGTTGCGCAGGGTCTGGATCTGCGTGCGGCTCGTGAGGTCCGCGATCGGCCGGTCGATGTCGAGCGTCGGGGTGTTGTGGTCCTCCGTCGCGATCGTCAGGTCCGGACGACGGACGCCACGGCCCGCGAGGCGGAGTCCCTCGAACGCCTGCGGGCTCGTGACCTCGTGGACGAGGTGGAGGTCGATGTAGAGAAGATCGGGCGAGCCGTCACTACCCCTGCGCACGAGGTGCGCGTCCCAAACCTTCTCTGCCAGCGTGCCGGCCATCACTGTTCCTCTCGTACGCGTACACGTTCGCCCACCGATGCACGGGCGCTTCTCGGGTTACTTCCGGAGAGCCTACTTGCGTCTCAGCCTTCGAGACTGCAATATCGACCTATGGACAATTCTAGCGGAGTCGGAGTGCTGGACAAGGCAGCCTCCGTTTTGGGCGCTCTCGAGGCCGGCCCCGCCACCTTGGCACAGCTCGTCGCAGCTACCCACCTGGCTCGCCCGACGGCCCACCGCCTCGCGGTCGCGCTCGAGCACCACAGGCTCGTGACCCGGGACATGCAGGGCAGGTTCGTCCTCGGACCGCGCCTCAACGAGCTCGCGACCGCGGCCGGCGAGGATCGCCTGCTCGCCGCGGCGAACCCCGTGCTCACCGCGCTGCGCGACCACACGGGCGAGAGCGCGCAGCTGTACCGGCGCCAGGGCGACCAGCGCATCTGCGTCGCGGCGGCCGAGCGACCGGTGGGACTGCGCGACTCGATCCCCGTGGGCGCGACGCTCACCATGCACGCCGGGTCGGCGGCGCAGATCCTGCTCGCCTGGGAGGAGCCCGACCGCCTCCACCGCGGCCTGCAGGGCGCGAAGTTCACCGCGACGATCCTCTCGGGGGTCCGTCGCCGCGGCTGGGCCCAGTCGGTCTCCGAGCGCGAGGTGGGCGTCGCGTCCGTGTCGGCCCCCGTGCGCGGGCCCTCGGGTCGCATCGTGGCCGCCGTGTCCATCTCGGGACCGGTCGAGCGCCTGAGCCGCCAGCCCGGACGCCTGCACGCCGGGTCCGTCGTCGCTGCGGCGAACCGACTGACCGAGGTCCTGCGCCGCTCCGGCGAGTGACGTGACCCCCGGCTGACGCCGCGTGCTCCCCCGACGCCGGGTGGACCTCCAGGGGTCCACCCGGTTCGCCACGTTCCTCGGGGCGGAACGGGCGGCAGCGTCCGCCGGACGCAACAAAGGCCCGGTCAGATGACCGGGCCTTTCGCTGTACCCCCAACGGGATTTGAACCCGTGTTACCGCCGTGAGAGGGCGGCGTCCTAGGCCGCTAGACGATGGGGGCCTGTGGACCGAGCAGCCTTGCTTTCGCAGTGCTTCTCGACTTCCGAGTGAGAACTCTACCGCATCATTTCCGGTGGGCTGACCACCTGCGAAACGGAAGAACTCTGCGCTGGGGTACCAGGACTCGAACCTAGAATGACGGTACCAGAAACCGTTGTGTTGCCAATTACACCATACCCCATGGGGGTACCACCTCGACGGTGAGCCCACCCGGATCTCTGTCCGAGCGACGCTCCCCGAGGGGCGCTACCGACGTGGAACATTACCGGAGTCCGGGCCTACCGCCAAACCGGAGGTCCGCGCCGCTCACCGACGGGCGAGGTTCTCGACCTCCGAGAGCGTCGCGACGACGGGGATGCCGGCCTCGCGGGCGAGCTCCGGGTCCTCGACGTGCGGCCCCCCGCGGCGCCCACCGGGCCGGTCGAGCCACACCCCGACGAGGCCGGCCGCACGCGCAGCGAGAGCGTCCACGTCGAGCTCGTCGCCCACGTACATCGTCCGCGCCGGATCGGTCCCGAGCCGTGCGCACGCCTCGAGGAACACCCTGGGGTCGGGCTTCCCCACCCCGAGGGTGTCGACGCCGACGAGCAGCGGCACGGACCCGAGACCGACGTGGTCGAGCTTGCGCTCCTGGTACGCGGCAGCCGCGTTCGACAGCGCACCGACCCGCACCCCGAGCGCTCGCAGAGCACTCACCACCGGCGCAGCGTCGTCGTGCGCCCGCCACCCGGCCTGGAAGGCCGCTTCGAAGACGGCATCCCACGCGGGGAAACCCTCGCGTGTGACGGGCGCTCCTGCGAACACTCGTTGGAGCTCCTCGGCACGCAGGAGCCGCTGCTCGGCGAACGTCAGCTCGCCCCGGGTGTACGCCCGGTAGCGACCACCTGAGTCCGTGCGCCAGACGCCGACGACCTCCGGGTACCGCGTCGCGTCGAGGTGCGGCAGGTACGTCCGGGCGATCGCCTCCATCGCCCGGACGAAGGCACCCCGCGTGTCGACGAGGGTGTCGTCGACGTCGAACAGCACGCCGTCGCAGGGCGCGCCGGCGAGCGTCCGGGCGACCGGGGCCCGCGGGGACCCAGCCGGGGCCGGCTGGGCCTCGTCGTCCCGGACGCTGCGTGCGCTCACACCGTGGAGCGGAGCGCGCGCAGCCGGGTGAGCGACGACTCCTTGCCGAGGATCTCCATCGACTCGAACAGCGGCGGCGACACCCGGCGCCCCGTGATCGCGACACGCAGCGGCGCGAACGCGAACTTCGGCTTGACGCCCATGTCCTCGACGAGCGCCGCCTTGAGGGCCTCCTGCTGGGACGCGGGGCTGAAGTCCTCGAGACCGGCGAGCACGTCGATGGCCCGCTCGAGGATCGCGGGCGCCTCCGGCTTGAGCGCCGCGACCGCCTCGGGCTCGAGGGCGACCGCGTCGTCCGCGACGAAGAGGAAGCCGAGCATCCCGGGGGCCTCGCCGAGGAGCGTCATGCGCTCCTGCACGAGCGGCGCACCGGCGTCGAGCAACCGCTGCTGGGCGGGGCTGAGCTCCGCGTAGGTGCCCGCGGGCAGCACGCCCGCGTCGTGCAGGTACGGCACGAGCCGGTCCCGGAAGTCCTCCGGGGCAAGCATCCGCAGATGGGTGGCGTTGATCGCCTCGGCCTTCTTGAGGTCGAACCGTGCCGGGTTGGCCAGGACGTCCGAGATGTCGAACGCGGCGACGAGCTCGTCCACGCTGAAGATGTCGTTGTCCGCCGAGATGCTCCACCCGAGGAGGGCGAGGTAGTTGAGCAGACCCTCCGGGGTGAAACCGCGCTCCTTGTGCAGGAAGAGGTTGGACTCGGGGTCACGCTTGGAGAGCTTCTTGTTGCCCTCCCCCATGACGTACGGCAGGTGACCGAACTTCGGCATCGTCGTCGCGATGCCGAGGTCGAGCAGGGCGCGGTAGAGCACGACCTGACGCGGGGTGGAGGACAGGAGGTCCTCCCCACGGAGCACGTGGGTGATCTCCATGAGCGCGTCGTCCACCGGGTTGACGAGCGTGTAGAGCGGCTGCCCGTTGGCGCGGACGATGACGAAGTCGGGGACGGTCCCGGCCTTGAACGTCACCTCGCCACGGACGAGGTCCGTGAAGGTCACGTCCTCGTCCGGCATGCGCAGGCGGAGCACCGGCTCGCGCCCCTCGGCGCGCAGCGCGGCCTTCTGCTCGTCCGTGAGGTGCCGGTCGTAACCGTCGTAGCCCATGGCCTTGGGGCGGCCGGCAGCGACGTTGCGGGCCTCGATCTCCTCGGGGGTCGAGAAGGACTCGTACGCGTACCCGCCCTCGACGAGCTTCGCGACGACGTCGCGGTACAGGTCGGAGCGCTGCGACTGCCGGTACGGCTCGTGCGGCCCCCCGACCTCGACGCCCTCGTCCCAGTCGAGCCCGAGCCAGCGCATCGCCTCGAGCAGCTGCAGGTAGCTCTCCTGCGAGTCCCGCTCGGTGTCGGTGTCCTCGATGCGGAACACGAACGTGCCGCCCGTGTGGCGTGCGTACGCCCAGTTGAACAGCGCCGTCCGGATGAGCCCGACGTGCGGCGTGCCCGTCGGGGACGGGCAGAAGCGGACGCGGACGCCGCTCACGGCGGGGTCTGCGTCGGTCACGGGGAGGGGGGACAGCGCACTCACGGACACACCTGGTTTTCGCATCGGGGTCGGCACCGCCGGTCCCGGCGGCCCACACCAGCCTAGCGACTCGCACAGGCCCCGAGCCGCGACCGGTGGGCGCCGCGAGCCGCACGACCGGTCGCGCGGCGCTCAGTCGTCGTAGCTGCGGCGCACCACGGGGTTGCTCAGCACGCCGATGCCCTCGACCTCGCACTCGACCCGGTCGCCGGCGACGATCGGGCCGACCCCGGCGGGGGTGCCGGTGAGGATGATGTCCCCGGGCAGCAGCGTGAACGCCTCGGAGATGTACGAGACGAGGAAGGCGACGTCGAAGACGAGGTCCCGGGTGTTGCCGTCCTGGCGGGGCTCACCGTTGACGCGCGAGCGCACCCCGAGCTCGTCGGTCTCGAGGTCGGTGACGATCCAGGGACCGATGGGGCACGAGGTGTCGAAGCCCTTGGCGCGTGCCCACTGCCCGTCCGACCGCTGGGCGTCGCGCGCGGTGACGTCGTTCGCGACGGTGTACCCGAGGACGTGCTTGAGCGCGCTCTCGGGAGTGACGTTCTTCGTCACGCGCCCGATGACGACGGCGAGCTCGGACTCGTAGCTCACGTCGCTCGTGAAGTCGGGCAGCACGATGGGGTCGTCCGGTCCGATGATGGCCGTGTTGGGCTTGAGGAACAGCAGGGGTGCCGCGGGGAGCTCGTTGCCCATCTCGGCAGCGTGGTCCGCGTAGTTGCGGCCGACGCCCACGACCTTGGACCGCGGGATGACGGGGGCGAGGAGCCGGACGCCGTCGCCGATCTCGATCCGTTCACCCGTGGGAGTCACGGGCATGTAGAGGGGGTCCCCGGTGAGGACGGCGAGGTAGTCCTTGCCGTTCTCGGTCTGCACGAGGCCGAATCGGGGGTCGTCTCCAGTGGTGAATCTCGCGATGCGCACGGGCCCAGCCTACGACGTCAGACGCGGGCGAGGATCTCGCCGTTGAGCACGCTGAACCACCCGTCGGGCTGCTCCGCCCAGCGCTGCCACTCGTGCGCGAGCTCCTCGAGCGCGACGTCGTCCGCGAGCCCGGCTTCCTTGGCCTGGACGGCGAAGTTGGACGCGATGCACCGCTCGGCCCACAGCCCGCCCCACCACGTGCGGGCCTCGGGGGTCGCGTAGCACCAGACGCCCGCGGAGGCGGTGAGCTGCTCGGCGTCGAAGCCGGCCTCCTCGAACCAGGACAGCAGGCGTCGCCCGGCGTCCGCCTGGTAGCCGTAGGCCGCGGTGACCTCGTGGTAGAGCGTGTTCCACTCGGTGAGACCCGCCGACTCGGGGAACCACGTCATGGCCGCGTAGTCCGCGTCGCGTGCCGCGACGATGCCGCCGGGGCGGGCGACCCGTCGCATCTCGCGGATCGCGGCGAGCGGGTCGGACAGGTGCTGGAGGAGCTGGTGGGCGTGCACGACGTCGAAGGAGTCGTCCTCGAAGGGGAGCTCGTAGGCGTTCGCCTGCTCGAAGGTGACGTTCGAGGCGCCCGACGTCTGCGCGAGGTCGCGCGCGCTGTCGAGGATCGCACCCGAGGCGTCGACCCCCACGACGCGTCCCGGAGAGACGATCCGCCCCAGGTCGACGGTGAGCGTGCCGGGGCCGCAGCCGACGTCGAGGATCGTCATCCCCTCACGCAGGAGCGGCACGAGGTGCGCCGCGGAGTTGGCAGCCGTCCGTGACCGGTGCGAGCGCAGGACCGACTCGTGGTGCCCGTGCGTGTACGACTCGGACTCCTGCGACTGCTCGCTCCCGAGCGCGCCCGTCGGGGCGTGCCGGAGGGAGTCGGACTGAGCGGCGGTGCGCTCGGGCGCGGACTGGTTCATAGTCACGACCGTATGCCCGTGGGAGGCACGCGAGGCAGGGTTCTCAGATCGTGGTCACCGGGCTGTCGTCGTTGGTCCGGCGCGCCACCTGCGCGTACGTTCATTCTCATGACCTCCCCCGCGCTGCGCCACGTCGGACGTTCCGGTCTCACCGTCTCCTCGGTGGGCCTGGGGTGCAACAACCTCGGTCGGCCACGGACGGCGACGGAGTCGCTCGAGGGCAGCCGGGCGGTCGTGCACGCCGCGATCGACGCGGGGATCACCCTGTTCGACGTCGCCGACGTGTACGGCGCGCGGCCAGGCCTGTCCGAGGAGCTGCTGGGCGCTGCGCTCGGCCCGCGGCGCGACGGCGTCGTCGTCGCCACGAAGTTCGGCATGGACGTCCGCGGAGCGAACGGGCCGGACCACGGCGCACGCGGGTCACGCCACTACGTCGTGCGCGCCGTCGAGGCGTCGCTGCGCCGCCTGGGCACGGACTGGATCGACCTCTACCAGCTCCACACCCCGGACCCGGCGACTCCGCTCGAGGAGACGCTCACCGCACTGGACGGGCTCGTCCAGGCCGGCAAGGTCCGGTACGTCGGGCACTCGAACATGGCCGGGTGGCAGGTGGCCGACGCCGAGCACCTGGCGCGCGCGCTGGGCACCGAACGGTTCGTCTCCAGCCAGAACCACTACAACCTGCTGGACCGCAGGGCCGAGCTCGAGATCGTCCCGGCTGCGAGCGCGTACGAGCTCGGGATCCTCCCCTACTTCCCGCTGGCCAACGGCCTGCTCACCGGGAAGTACAGCAGGGCGGACCGGCCTGCCGACGGACGCCTCACCCACTCCAAGCCCGGCCTCCTGGAGTCGGCGCCGTGGGACGCGCTCGAGGCCTACTCCGCGTTCGCCGCAGAACGCGGGCTCACCGAGGTCGAGGTGGCCTTCTCCTGGCTGGCGGCCCGACCCACGGTCGCGAGCGTCATCGCGGGAGCGACCCGCCCGGAGCAGGTGCAGCAGAACGCCGCAGCGGTGCACCCGCTCTCTGCGGACGACCTCGCCGCGCTCGACGAGATCTTCCCGGCACCGGACGCCGTCGCTCTCTTCTGATCGACGTCGCCGGTCTCATCGCGGGCACTGTGTCCCTGATCGTCGCGGCCGCCCGGCGGTGAGGTCGGCCAGGCGCCTTCCGTAGACTCGGGAGCATGGTCTCCACCGTCCCCGGGCGCACCCTCCCGGCGTCCGACTGGCACTCCCGCGCCGTCGGGCACGCCGCGCGGGCGGACGCGCTCACCGCGGGGTGGCGCGAGCGCCGGGCCACCGGTGAGCAGCACGAGATCGACGACTTCCTCTTCACCTACTACAAGACCCGTCCGGCGCAGCTGCGCCGGTGGCACCCGGGCGCCGGCGTCGTGCTGCTCGACGACGCAGCGGCCACCCACCTCCCGCCCGCCCCGGACGACCGGTCGGGCGCACGGGGACCCAGCACACCGGACAGCAGCGCGGTCGCGAGCGTGGCCGAGCGCCTCACGTGGCGTTGGCACACGGCCGGTCCCCGAGGTGGGGTGACCCTCGACGTCGCGGCCTTCCTCGCCGACCGTGGCAGCACGGTGACGTACGTCCGGGACCTGCTCGCGGCCACCGCGAGCCGTCCGGCGAACACCGCGTGCTTCGGGCTCCACGAGTGGGCGATGGTCTACCGGCGCGGTGGCGACGCCCGCCACGGTCTGCCGCTCCGGCTCGGCCCGGCCGGGACGGACGCGGTCGTCGAGGCGCACCAGATCCGGTGCTCGCACTTCGACGCGTTCCGCTTCTTCACACCCGAGGCGCGCCCGCTCAACCGGTTGCAGCCGACCCGGGAGTCACAGGCCGCGGACGACCAGCCCGGGTGCCTGCACGCGACGATGGACCTCTACAAGTGGGTGTCGAAGCTCGGACCGGCGGCCCCGGGAGAGCTCGTGCTCGACTGCTTCGAGCTGTCCCGCGACGTGCGTCAGCTCGACATGGAGGCCTCGCCCTACGACGTCACGGGGCTCGGTGCGGACGCGGTCCGTATCGAGACTCCTGAGGGCAAGGCGCAGTACGCACGCCGCCAGCGCGCCTTCGCCGACCGCGCCGCTCCCCTGCGCGCCGCGGTCGTCGCGGTCTGCGACAGCCTCCTCGGTGCGGACACCTACGGCGGGCTCGTCGGCGGGGACGTGGCGGGCGCGGCCCAGATGTCGCCGGGAAGCTCGGCGGGCAGGTAGGGGTTCCCGGGCGCGACGAACCTGTCGTCGGCGCCCGTGCGACGCAGGTGCTCGTAGTCGCGCAACGCGCCGAAGGCCCACCCCCCGAGCAGGGTGATGGCCGTGAGGTTGACGATCGTCATGAGTCCCATCGCGACGTCCGCGAGCGCCCACACGACCTCGAGGCTCAGCAGGGCCCCGCTGCCGATCGCCGCCAGGACGAGCATCCGCAGTGCGGTGAGCGCGCCGCCCTGCACGCCGAGGAACGTGAGGTTCACCTCGGCGTAGGAGTAGTTGCCCAGCACGGAGGAGAACGCGAAGACGAAGACGAGGACGGTCATGAGCGGCGTCGTCCAGGCGCCGAGGGAGCTGGCGACGGCGTCGGTCGTCAGGGCGGCCCCCGCTGCCTCGGTGGTCGACCCCGGGTCGTACACCGACGGCCCGGCCACGAGGATCATGAAGGCCGTCGCGGAGCACACGACCATCGTGTCGACGAACACGCCGAGGCACTGGACCAGCCCCTGCTTCACCGGGTGGCTCACGGTTGCCGTCGCGGCGGTGTTGGGTGCGCTGCCCATCCCTGCCTCGTTCGAGAACAGGCCGCGCTTGACGCCGTTGAGCACGGCGGCGAGGAGACCGCCGCCGGTCCCGGCGACCGCCTGGTCCAGCCCGAAGGCGCCCTCGAAGATCTGCCGCAGGACACCGGGCAGGGCATCGACGTTGAGGACGACGATGACGAGAGCGAGCAGGACATAGGCGCCTGCCATGATCGGCAGGACGATCCCCGCGACGGTCGCGACGCGCCGCACGCCACCGAAGAGCACGGGGGCAGCGAGGATGACGAGCCCGACGGCGCTCCAGGCGGTGCCCACGCCGTGCCCGGAGGACAGGGCGTCGCTGATCGTGTTCGCCTGGACCATGTTGAAGGCGAAGCCGAACGTGAAGATGAGCAGCACGGCGAAGAGGACGGCGTAGGGGCGGGACCCCAGGCCGCGCTGGATGTAGTACGCCGGTCCCCCGCGGAAGCTGCCGTCGGGGTTGCGCACCTTGAACAGCTGCGCGAGCGTCGCCTCGACGAAGGCGGTGGCCATGCCGACGACGGCCACGGCCCACATCCAGAAGATCGCACCGGGGCCACCGAGCGTGAGCGCGATCGCCACGCCGACGATGTTGCCCGTACCCACGCGCGACGCGAGCCCCACGCAGAAGGCCTGGAACGAGGAGATCCCACCCTCCGAGCCGTGCGTCGAGCGCGCGATGACACGCCACATCTCGCGCACGTGGCGGAGCTGGACGGCACGGCTGCGGATCGTGAAGTAGATGCCCGCCCCGACGAGCAGGTAGATGAGCAGGTAGCTGTAGAGCGCGTTGCTCACCGGGTCGATGACCGCGGTCCTGAGCTCGTCCATGTGGCCCCCCTGCTCGCACCCCCCGCGGCCGCTGCGGGTATGTGCCGTGACTTCGGACACTAGGCCAGTTCACCGCGCATCTCCCCTCGAACGCAGGCGGGTGTTCACTTGCCCCATGGACTCCTCCCGCAGCGCGTTCCTCCGAGGGGCGCTCGTCGCGGGCACGGTCGCCCTCGTCGTCGGGTGCGCGGGCGGGTCAGCCGCCGATCCGTCGGCCGAGCCGGTGCCTGGACCCGCTGCGCCGCCGCCGCTCGCCACCGACGTGTCAGGGGTCGCCCTGCCGCCGGTCGCGACGGGCCTCGACTACCAGCTCTCGGCGCCGTACCCCGTTCCCGACGGGGTCGGGGTCGTCGTGCGCGACGCGCAGGCAGAGCCCGCGGCCGGCGTCTACTCCGTCTGCTACGTCAACGCCTTCCAGAGCCAGCCCGATGAGACCGACGGGTGGCTCGCAGCACAGCCGGAGGCGGTCCTGCGCACCCCGGACGGTGCCCCGGTCGTCGACCCCGGGTGGCCCGACGAGGTCCTGTTCGACACCTCGCGGCCCGAGGCCCGGCTCGTCGTGCAGGCTGCCGTCACGGAGGTTCTCGACCGCTGCGCGGACGCGGGGTTCGACGCCGTCGAGCTCGACAACCTCGACTCCTTCACGCGGTCCGACGGAGCGCTGACGGCACAGGACAACCTCGCGCTCGCGGCGCCCCTCGTGGCGCACGCGCACGCTCGTGGACTCGCGGTGGCGCAGAAGAACACCACCGAGCTGGGCGAGCGGGGACGTGAGGCGGGTTTCGACCTCGCGGTCGTCGAGGAGTGCGAGGCGTACGACGAGTGCGACGACGTCCGCGAGGTGTACGGGGCGCACGTCCTCGAGATCGAGTACTCCGACAGCCCGGACTTCGAGGACATCATGGCGACCGCGTGCGCCGCCCGGGGTGACGAGGTGCCGGTCGTCGGGCGCGACCGCGACCTCACCGTTCCCGGTGACCCCGCGTACGTCTTCCGGACCTGCTGATCCTCAGCCCTCGCGCCACACGTCCCGGACGAGCCTCCCGTCGTCGCGGACGCGGGCACCCGCGGACGGCCGGTGGGGGTGCGGAGGCCTCCGGGCATGAGGTGCAGCACAACGAGCCCGGCGCCCAGGACGGCTGCCCACGACCGCCGGGCGACGGACCTGGGAGAATGGGCAGGGTGTCCACCCCCGCGCCCGTCCAGATCAGCCTCCTCGACCACATCCCGCCCGCCGGCGCGTCCGGCGAACCGGACCCGGACGAGCTCTACGAGGGCTTCACGTCCTGGGCGCAGGACCGCGGGCTGGACCTCTACCCGGCGCAGTCCGAGGCGCTCATCGAGCTCGTCTCCGGCTCGCACGTCATCCTCAGCACGCCGACCGGCTCCGGCAAGTCGCTCGTCGCGATGGGCGCGCACTTCGCCGCCCTGGCCGCGAACAAGCGCACGTTCTACACCGCGCCCCTCAAGGCGCTCGTGAGCGAGAAGTTCTTCGCACTGGTCGAGGCGTTCGGGTCGGCGAACGTCGGCATGATGACCGGGGACTCGTCCGTCAACCCCACCGCACCGATCATCTGCTGCACGGCGGAGATCCTCGCGAACATCGCCCTGCGCGACGGCGCGGACGCCGACGTCGACCAGGTCGTCATGGACGAGTTCCACTTCTACGCCGACCCCCAGCGCGGGTGGGCGTGGCAGGTGCCACTGCTCGAGCTGCCCCGGGCGCAGTTCCTGCTCATGTCGGCGACCCTCGGCGACACGAGCGGCTTCGCTGCGGAGCTCGAGCAGCGCACCGGCCGCCCGGTGGCCGAGGTGACGAGCGCCGACCGGCCCGTGCCCCTGAACTTCAGCTATGTGGTGGAGCCGCTCACCGAGGTGCTCGACGAGCTCGTGCACACCCACCGCGCGCCGGTGTACGTCGTGCACTTCACGCAGAAGGACGCGGTCGACCGCGCACAGTCGCTGCTGAGCATGAATGTCGCCTCGAGGGCGGAGAAGGACGCGATCGTCGCCGAGCTCGCGGACTTCCGGTTCAGCTCGGGCTTCGGCAGGTCGCTGAGCAAGTTCCTGCGGCACGGCATCGGGGTGCACCACGCGGGGATGCTGCCCAAGTACCGCCGGGTCGTCGAGCGGCTCACGCAGAAGGGCCTGCTGAAGATCGTCTGCGGGACGGACACCCTCGGGGTCGGGATCAACGTGCCGATCCGCACGGTGCTCCTCACGAGCCTCGTGAAGTTCGACGGCGAGCGCATGCGCCACCTCTCCGCGCGGGAGTTCCACCAGATCGCGGGCCGCGCCGGACGCGCCGGCTACGACACGGCGGGTGACGTGCTCGTCATGGCACCCGAGCACGTCATCGAGAACCGCAAGCTCCTCGAGCGTGCGGGCGACGACCCGAAGAAGCTCAAGAAGATCGTCCGCAAGAAGGCGCCGGCGGGCGCGGTCAACTGGACGGACAAGACGTTCGAGCGGTTGCGCGACTCCGAGCCCGAGCTCCTCACCAGCCACTTCACCGTCAACCACGCGATGGTCCTCAACGTCCTCGCCCGCGGGGCGAACGGCGACAAGGACCCGATCGCCGCGATGCGTCACCTGCTCACCGCGAACCACGACTCGGAGGGCCAGAAGGCTGCCCACGTGCGGCAGGTCTTCCGCATCTACCGCTCGCTGCGCCAGGCGGGCATCGTCGAGAAGGTGGCCGACGCCGGACCGCGCGGCTACACCGTCCGCCTCACGGTGGACCTGCCGCGGGACTTCGCGCTCAACCAGCCGCTCTCGCCGTTCGCGCTCGCCGCCCAGGAGCTGCTCGACCAGGAGTCCCCCACCCATGCGCTCGACGTCGTCTCGGTCATCGAGGCGACGCTCAGCGACCCGCGCCAGGTGCTCTACGGTCAGCAGCGCGCCGCACGCGGCGAGGCGATCGGCGCGCTCAAGGCCGAGGGCTACGACTACGACGAGCGCATGGCGGCGCTCGAGGACGTGTCGTGGCCCAAGCCGCTCGCGGAGCTGCTCGACGCCGCGTTCGCGACCTACAAGCGCGCGAACCCGTGGGTGGCCGACCAGGAGCTCTCCCCGAAGTCGATCGTCCGGGACATGGTCGAGCGGGCCATGACCTTCGCCGAGTTCGTCTCCCGCTACCAGCTGGACCGGACCGAGGGGGTCGTGCTGCGGTACCTCGCCGACGCGTACCGGACGCTCCGGCAGACCGTCGCCGCCGAGCACCGTACGGAGGAGGTCGAGGAGATCACGGAGTGGCTCGGGGAGCTCGTCCGTGGGGTCGACTCGAGCCTGCTCGACGAGTGGGAGCGGCTGTCCCACCCCGTCGACGAGGCGGGCGTCGTCGTGGCCGGTTCCGACGGGAGCGCCGCGGACCAGGCTCCGGTGCGGCCGATCACGGGCAACGTGCGGTCGTTCCGCGTCCTCGTCCGCAACGCGATGTTCCGCCGGGTGGAGCTCGCCTCCCGCGAGGCGTACTCCGTGCTCGGAGACCTCGACGGGGCGTCCGGCTGGGACGCGCACGCCTGGCGTGACGCGCTCGACCCGATGTTCGAGGACTACGGTGACGACGCGATCGGGGTCGGTCCTCAGGCCCGCTCCCCCAAGCTCCTGAGCATCACCGAGCAGGTCGAGGGAAACCCTCGCCTGTGGGCGGTCCGTCAGGTGCTCAACGACCCTGACGGCGACCACGACTGGGGGATCACCGCAGTCGTCGACCTCGATGCCTCGGACACCGAGGGGCAGGCCGTCGTGCGCATCACCGGAGTCGCGCCCATGTGAGGTGCGCCTCTCCCACGCGCTGGTCGGGACGAACCGGGCTCAGGCCGGTCGGCACCGTCCACTCGCCGACCGGGCCCGGCCCGTCGTCAGGGTGGCGGGTGCCCGCCCACGCGTCGGTCGGGGCGCCGCGGAGGTCGAGCCAGCCGCGGAGCGTCCCGCCGAACGTGAAGCCCGTCTTCCAGGCCACCCGTCGCGAGCCGACGTTGCCGACCGCTGCGAGCCAGAGCACGGTCTCGAGCCCGAGGTCGTGGAAGCCGTGGTCGAGCAGCAGGGTGACCGCGGACGTCATGACGCCCCGGCCCCGGACGGCCGGGTGGGCGCCGAAGCCGATCTCGGCCCGCCGGTTCCCCCGGTCACGCAGGGAGAGGCTGCCGGAGAATCCCCGACTCCCGTCGGGGTGGGTCGACTCGATGGCGAAGAGGTGCACGGACCCGTCGCTCCAGCCAGCGGGAGCCGCCGTCGTGACCCAGTCGGACGCCAACGTCGCGTCGTACGTGACAGGGACCATCGTCCAGTGCACGGAGAGCGGGTCCGTGCACTGCTCGACCACGCCTGCGATGTCCGCAGGGCGGTGGGCACGCAGCGTCACATCCCCGCTGACGAGGGTGGGGACGGCGTCGGGGAACTGGAGCGGCGCGCTGAGAGGCATGGGGCATCTCAGCACCTGCACGCGCCGCACGTCGAGCACTTTCCTCTCCCTCGCGGCCCCCCAGCGGCTAGCGTGGGGTCATGGCGAAGAAGGTCGCTCGGTCCGGGACGTCGGGGACGCCAGCCCTCGTCGCGCTCGAGCGCGCCGGCGTCGCGCACACGGTCCACCCGTACACCCACGACCCGACGAGCGAGCTGGGCTACGGCCTCGAGGCTGCCGCCGCGATCGGTGTCGAACCAGCACGGGTGCTCAAGACGCTCATGACGCAGGTGGACGGCTCGCTCGTCGTCGCGGTCATACCTGTGGACCGCAAGCTCGACCTCAAGGCCCTCGCGCACGCCGCGGGCGGCAAGAGGGCCGCGATGGCGGACCAGGCAGCCGCTGAGCGGGCGACGGGGTACGTCGTGGGTGGCATCTCGCCGCTGGGCCAGCGCCAGGCGCACCCGACGATCCTCGACGAGTCGGCTCTCGCGTACGACGCCGTGTACGTCTCCGGGGGGCGCCGCGGGCTGGACGTGGGCCTGGCGCCCACAGACCTGCTGCGGCTGACGCAGGGCACGGCCGCACCGATCTCCCGCACCTGAGCGCCGCACCCGCGGAGCACGAACCCAGCGAGGTCAGGCCACGGCTCCCGAGCGCTCGTCGCGCAGGTCCTGCTCACTCACTCGACGCGCTGCACGACGACGTAGCCCGAGTCGTCGAGCACCTCGGCATACCGCGCTCCGGGATACGCGCGCTCGGCGTACTCCGCCACGTCACGCGGCGGGCCCGCTCCCCACGTCGCGCGGTCGACGACGACGTAGTCCGGGCGGGCCGTCGGGTCGGCACCGATCCAGAACACCCGACGCTGCCCCGCGAGCTGCACGATGAGTCCGCGGTCGGTCGCGACCGACGCGCCCGGTGGCACGGCCGCGACGGCACGCTCCGCCGCGGCATGCCGGGGGCTGCGCTCGTACGACGCCGCGTCCGCGAGGTCCGCGAGCGGGTACCGCGGGACGAGGAGCAGCGCGAGCGCCAGCATGATCGCGGGGGCGACAAGGGCGTACCTCCGCACGATCGCCCTCGGGCTCGTGCCGAGGGCTCGCAGCCCCTCGATCGCGGCGACGAAGACGATCGGCATGAGGATGACCGAGTAGTGCCAGGTCGTGCCCCAGTAGAACTCCGTCGAGCCCAGGAACCGCCACGCGAGCGTGGGGACGACGAGCAGCACGAGCGGGGAGCGCAGTGCGACGAACGCCGTCGTCGCGAGCAGGAGCACGACCGTCTCGACCTTGACGGCCGGGGTGACGAGGTCGGCGGCCATCTGCAGGACGGTGCCGAGAAGCCCGTCGCCCGTCCCGGACGCGCCCTCGTCGGTGAGCTTCCCCCAGTAGTCGTACCGGCCTGCCGGGTTGAACGCCGGCACGATGACGCCGACGACGAGCGCCATCCCGAGTGCTCCCGCGCCCGCGACGAGCGCACCGAGCCGCCGCTGCCCGCGCATCCACAGCACGAGCCCGAACGCTGCGACGGTGAGCCCGAGGTCCTCCTTGACCCCGAGGAGCAGCACGATCCAGACCGCGCTCGCCCGCCACCGCCCCTCGAGGTGGGCCACGAGGCCGAACGCGAGCAGCGGCACCGCGAGCGCGTACTCGTGGAACTGGACGTCGACCGCCGACTGGATGCCCCACGAGAACGCGTAGGCGGCGCCGAGACAGAGCCCGCGCACGGGTCCGAGGATCCGGCGGGCGGCGAGCGTGATCGGGACGACGGACACCGCGACGAGGACGCACTGCGCGACGAGAAGGGTCACGGGGGTCGGGAAGAGTCGGTAGAACGGTGCCAGCACGGCCAGCAGCGGCGAGAAGTGGTCACCGAGCTGATGGAACCCCGGGCCCTTGATGTCGACGACCGGCGCGCCGAGGTGCGCCCAGCCGCGCACGGCCTGCTCGAAGATCGCGAGGTCCCACGACGGGTTGTCCCACCGGTACCAGCGCGCGAGGGACAGCGCGAGGTAGGCGACGAACGCGAGGACGGTCAGGACGGCCACCGGCCAGACCGCTGGGCCGTCGTCGACGACGATGCTGCCGGGGGCCCGTCCCTCCGGACGGGACCGCGGCTCGCCCGTCGACCCGCGGACGCTCGGGTCCGCAGGGCCTGGCGGCTCCTCCGGGATCGTCACGCGCGCGGTGGTCACCTGCACAGTCTTCCGTACACGGGGAGTACGGCGCCGCTCACGACCACCGGAGCCGGCCGTGCGATCGCTACGATTGTCCGCGTGCCGATCCCCGACCTCACACCCGCTCTGCGGCGGGTGCGCGAGCGCGTCGCGGCGGCGTGCGCGGCGGCAGACCGCCCGGTGAGCGACGTCGACGTGCTCCTCGCGACCAAGACGCAGCCCGTCGAGGTCGTGCGAGCCGCAGCAGCTGCCGCCAGGGCGCTGGCCGCCGATCCGGACCGCCCCGTCCTGCTCGGGGAGAACCGCGTCCAGGAGCTCGCGGCGAAGGCTGCAGACCTCGCCGGGCCCGGCCTCACCGCCCACCTCATCGGGCCGCTCCAGTCGAACAAGGTCAACGCTGCGCTGCGGGCCCTCGGACAGTACCCGTCGGCGTGCATCGAGAGCATCGACTCGCTGGCACTGGCGGAGCGGGTGGGCTCGCGGTGGTCCGCCGAGCACGACACGCCCCTTGACGTGATGATCCAGGTGAACGTCTCGGGCGAGCCGACGAAGGCCGGTGCGCGGCCCCAGGACGCGGCTGCGCTCGCCGCGCAGGTCGCCGTGACGGCGGGGATCCGGCTCACGGGATTCATGACGGTGGGCGCGAACACGTCCGACGAGGACGAGGTGGGTGCCGGGTACGCGCTGCTCGCGGCGATCCGCGACGAGGTGGTGGGCTCCGGCGCTCCCGGGTGCGTGAGCGCGGCCGGGTTGTCGATGGGCATGAGCCGGGACCTCGAGCTCGCGATCCGCCACGGCGCGACGACGGTCCGGGTGGGTACTGCGGTCTTCGGCGCCCGCCCCGCGCTCGGCGGCTAGCCCGTCCGGCTCACGCACGGACGGGCTCGTTTTGCTCCGGGGGCAGCGATGCGGGATGGTCGGACCATGAAGATGCCGTTCTCCCGCCGCTCCGCCTCCAACGACCTCCCCGACGGCGCCGCCGAGGAGTGGTCGGCGGACGACAACGCTGTCCTCGTGCGCCTGACGTTCGTCCCGGACCCCCGCGACGACGCCGCGACGGCCGACCGGCTGTCCGCTGCCGTCGTCGCGACGGTCGCCGCCGTGCAGGCCGGCGAGTTCGGGCACTCGATCCCCGAGGGCACCCGTGATGCCGGCGTGCGGATCGTCGTCGACACGGGCTCCGTGCCGCTCGGCCCCCTGGCCGCGCGGCACGTCGAGATCCTCCAGGAGCGGCTCGGTGTGTCCATCCCGCTGAGCGTGGTGACCCAGGACCCGCCCACGGTTTCGGAGGACGAGCCGGTCGAAGCTCCGGCAGTCACGACGACGGCCGTTCCAGCAGGGCCGGCCCCCCTCGCCACCGAGCCCTCCCCCGGGCTCGTCGCCGCACCGTACATGTGGGACGAGGAGAACGACCGGCTCCGGGCCGAGATCGTCCACCTCGGCGCGGCAGGCGACGACGCCCAGACCGCGGCGGACGTCCGCGCCCTCGTGGAGCTGACGATCGCGGCCCTGGGGGCACCAACCACCCGTGGTCTCGTCCCGGCGACGGCGCCGGCCGACTACCCGGTCTGGCTCACGGTCGTCGTCAACGACGATGCCGTCGGTCCGTTGACCGAGAAGCTGTTCGAGGCCGGGGAGGCCCAGTTCGAGGACACCCGCGTCGACTTCGTGGCCATGACGGAGCCGCGCGCGACGGTCGAGGAGATGCTCGCCGCCCGCTGACCGCGCCCCCGCCGCGGCGGTGTCAAAGACGCTTGACAGGACTGTCGGAGGTCAAGCATCCTTGACATATCTAGTCAAGGATCTTTGACACCGCCGGGAGCCCGCATGTCGTTGCTCGATCACCTCCAGTCCCTCTCCCCGCCGACGTCGACGTCCGTCGTACTCGTCGTCGCCGTCCTCGCGCTCGTCATCCACGAGCCCCTGTCCGGACGCCGCTCCTACGCCCGCTTCCGGGCGGAGGAAGCCGTCGAGGGCGAGCCGGCGCGCGTGCGGTTCTACCGCTCCTGGACCCGTCAGGGGTGCGTCACCGCAGCGCTCGCCCTCGCGCTCGTGCTCGCGCTGCCCGGCGTCGGGCTCTCCGAGATCGGCTTCCGGCTCCCCGACCTCGCCGGGGCAGACCGGTTCGGGCTCACGGACGGCACGATCACGTCCTCCACCGTCGCCGGGATGATCACCGGTGCTCTGCTCGCCGTCGTCGGCACCATCGTCGCCGGCCTCGTCGTCTCCCGGCGCCGGGCCCGCACGACGCCGGACGGCGAGACAGGCGCGGCAGCACCCCAGGCCGCCCGGGGGCAGATGGCAGCCGTCCTGCCCATGCTGCCCCGCACGCCCGCCGGCCGGCGCGGGTGGGCCATGCTCTCGCTGAGCGCCGGGGTGACCGAGGAGATCACCTACCGAGGGCTTCTCCTGCTCACTCTCGCCGTGCTCCTGCCGGCGGGCACCTCGCAGCTCACGCTCGTCGTCACCGCTGCAGCGCTGTTCGGCATCGCGCACGCCTACCAGGGCTCGACCGGGATCCTCGCCACCGGGCTCGTCGGAGGCGTCCTCGCTGCCCTCTACCTCGCCACCGGCAGCCTGCTGCTGCCCGTGGTGCTGCACACCCTCGTGGACCTGCGGGTGCTGCTGCTGCCCACCTCGGCCCTCGCGACCGACGACCCCGCCGCGCCGACCCCCCAGGGAGCCGGCCCGGCGCACCATCCCTCCGCCTGACGAGAGGAGTCCTCGTGCGCAACGACGTCCGCCGCCTCCGCGAGGCCGCCGGTCTCTCCCAGGGTGCACTCGGCACTGCCCTGGGCGTGTCCCGGCAGACCATCAACTCGATCGAGACGGGCAAGTACGACCCGTCGTTGCCGCTCGCGCTCGCCATCGCCCGCTTCTTCACCACGACCGTCGAGGAGATCTTCCATGTCGACCCCTGACCCTGCTCCGCCCCGCGGCCCGTCTCCCCGTCGCACTGCCGGCGGCCAGCGAGCCCTCGCACTCACGGCCGGTGGATCGGTGCTCGCCATCGCCGGGACCTACGCCGCCTTCGGCGACTGGGCGACGGCATCCGGGGTGCTCTGCGGGGGCGGTCTCGCGCTCGCCCTGCTCTCGGTCGCCGGACGCCGTGCCGCGCGCCGGGGGGCGGACGCAGCCACCGCGGAACGGGTCTTCTCGGGCCGGGGCGACGAACGCGACGTGCGCGTGTACCTCACGACCATGACCGTCGTCGGACTCGTCGCGTTCGTCACCGCGTCGCTCCTGCCCGCGGCCGTGAACCTCGGGCTCGACGCCGACGCCGCGCTGCGGTCCCTGCCCTACGTGCTCCTCGCGACAGGCGGCGTGACGTTCGTCGTCGTCGACCGCCGCACCTGAACCCTCGTCATGGCACCCGCGCGGTCCACTCAGGACTCGAGAACTTCGTCGCCACGAGTTCCTCGGCGCGTGCGCGCTCCGCGTCCGTCACCGCACCGTCGACCGTGTCGTAGCGGCTGCGGAAGTGGGACTTGAACGCCTCGATGACCTCTGCACGGGCCATCCCCGTCTGCGACCGCACGGGGTCGACCCGCTTGTTGGCGCTCTTGGTTCCCTTGTCGCTCATCTTCTCCCGGCCGATCCGCAGCACCTCGAGCATCTTGTCCGCGTCGATGTCGTACGCCATCGTCACGTGGTGCAGCACCGCGCCACCGACGAAGCGCTTCTGCGCCGCGCCGGCGATCTTGCCCGCGGGCGACGCGATGTCGTTGAGCGGCTGGTACGTGGCCTGCACGCCGAGGTCGGCGAGCGCCCCGAGGACCCAGTCGTCGAGGAAGGCGTAGGACCGCTCGAAGCTCAGTCCCTCGACGAGCGAGCCCGGGACGGTGAGCGAGTAGGTGATGGTGTTGCCGGGCTCGATGAACATCGCGCCGCCGCCGGACACGCGTCGCACCACGGTGATGCCGTGCTTCTCCGCACCGACGGGGTCGACCTCGTTCTTCAACGACTGGAACGAGCCGATGACGACAGCGGGCGCGCCCCACTCCCAGATCCGCAGGGTGGGCGGACGCAGGCCCGCGTCCACCGACTCGGCCATGGCCTGGTCGAGCGCCATGTGCATCTCGGGCGCCTGAGGGCCCTCGTGGACGATCTCGAAGGTGTGGTCGTGCCAGCCCGTCGCCCGGCCGAGCGCGCGCCGCGCAGCGATCGCCACCGCCTCGGGGGTGAACCCCACGAGGACCGCGGACGGGTCGAGGGACCGCGCGATCGCCGCCGCGAGCACAGCGACCGAGGAGTCCGCCGGCATCCCCTCGAGCGCCCCGTCGATGTCCGCGAGCGCCGTGTCCGGCTCGAGGAAGAAGTCACCGCTCACCGCGACGTGCGCGAGCCGGCCCTCCTCGACCTCGAGGTCGATCGCCACGAGCTTGCCACCAGGAACCTTGTATTCGCCTCTCACCGGTTCAGCCTATGCCCGCCGGGCGACGTGCCACGCCAGCGCCGACACACGGTCCGAGCGAGCACGACCGGCTTGCCCCCGGCGTCAGCGCGGGTTGACCCCGGCGTGGATGAGCCCGTAGATCGCCGAGTCGGTGAGCGCCTCCCAGGAGGCCTCGAGGAGGTTCGGGCCCACACCCACGGTCGACCAGCTCGACTGCCCGTCCGTCGTCTCGATGAGCACCCGCGTGATGGCACCGGTCCCGTGCATCTGGTCGAGGATGCGCACCTTGAAGTCGATGAGCTCGAACGCCTCGATCTCGGGGTAGACCCGGGTCAGCGCGAGACGCAGTGCGGCATCGAGCGCGTTGACCGGCCCGTTCCCCTCGCCCGTCGACACGATGCGCGCGCCACCCGCGTTGAGCTTGACCGTCGCCTCGGCGGTGGCCTCCGTCCCCCGGTGCCCGCTGCGCTCGACGATGGTCCGCCAGCTCTCGACATCGAAGTACCGGGGTCGCTCACCGATCATCTCCTCGACGAGCAGCAGCTCGAACGAGGCGTCCGCGGCGTCGTAGGTGTACCCGTCGGCCTCGTCGGCCTTGACGCGCGCCGTGATCCTCGTGAGGACCTCGGCCTGCCCGGACAGGTCGAATCCGAGCTCCTTGCCCTTGAGCTCGATCGACGCGCGCCCGGCCATGTCGGAGATGAGCATCCGCATGTCGTTGCCCACCCGCGTGGGGTCGATGTGCTGGTAGAGGTCCGCGTCCACCTTGATCGCGCTGGCGTGGATCCCGGCCTTGTGGGCGAACGCGCTCGCCCCGACGTACGGCTGGCGGGCGTACGGGGAGATGTTCGTGATCTCGCTGATCGCGTGCGCGATCCGGGTCGACTCCTCGAGGCCTGCACCGGCGAGCAGCGACCTGCCGTGCTTGAGCTCGAGGTTGGCCATGACCGTGACGAGGTCCGCGTTGCCGGTCCGTTCGCCGTAGCCGTTGACCGTGCCCTGCACGTGCGAGCAGCCGGCGTCGATCGCGGCGAGGGAGTTCGCGACGGCACAGCCGGAGTCGTTGTGCGCGTGGATGCCGAGGACGGCGTCCTCGCCCACCAGGCTCCGGACGTCGCCGACGACCTCGGTGATCCACTGCGGCAGCATCCCGCCGTTGGTGTCACAGAGTGCCACGACCTCCGCACCGGCCTCGAACGCCGCGAGCAGCGCCTCCCGGGCGTACGAGGCGTCGTACCGGAACCCGTCGAAGAAGTGCTCCGCGTCGACGACGACCCGCCGTCCCTCGGCGACGAGGAACGCGACGGTGTCGCGGATCATCGAGAGGTTCTCGGCGCCGTCGGTGCGTAGTGCCCGCTCGACGTGTCGGATGTCGAACTTCGACACGAGGGTGACCACCGGCGCCTGCGACCGCAGCAGTGCGAGGACCTGGGGGTCCTCGGCAGCGCGCAGCCCGACCTTCCGGGTGGCGCCGAACGCGGCGAGCACCGCGTTCTTCAGCTGGAGCTCGGTGGCCGCGCGGGAGAAGAAGTCCGTGTCCTTGGGCACCGCACCGGGCCATCCACCCTCGATGAACCCGACACCCAGCTCGTCGAGGAGGGGCGCGATCGCGAGCTTGTCCGAGACGGACAGGTTCATGCCCTCCTGCTGCGCTCCGTCGCGCAAGGTCGTGTCGTAGACGTGGAAGTTCACGCGTGAGCTCTTTTCCGTGCTGGGTGAGGAGATGGACGGTCCCGACGTCCAGAAGCATTGTGCTGGATCCGCGGCAGGGGTGGCGCCGTCGTCCAGCAACAAAAAAACCTCCCGGGGTACGGGAGGTTCGCGCGTCCGGGTCGTCCGGGACGCGCTAGGTGCGAATGAGCGCCATGCAGGCGGAGGTGTGTGCCACGAGACACATCATGGCACACACCTCCCGTGTCGGTCATCGACTGCCCCGCCGGCCGGCGGACGCACGTCACACGAGTCGGGTCATCCACCCGTGCCGGTCGGTCGCCCGCCCGTTCTGGATGTCCGTGAGCTCGGCGCGCACCGACATCGTCAGGTCACCTGCGTGCCCGTCGCCGATCGTCAGGTCGAAGTCCTCCCCCGCGAGCCGTCCGATGGGTGTGACGACCGCGGCGGTCCCGCACGCGAAGGCCTCGGTGATCGAGCCGTCGGCCAGGTCGGCCAGGACCTGCGCCAGCGGGATCCGGCGCTCGCGCACCTCGAGGCCACGGTCGCCGAGCAGCTGGATGATCGACGAGCGAGTCACGCCCTCGAGGATCGACCCCGAGAGCTCGGGAGTCTCGACCGAGCCGTCCGCACGCACGAAGAAGACGTTCATGCCGCCGAGCTCTTCGATCACCGAGTTCGTCGCGGCGTCGAGGAAGCAGACCTGCTCGCACCCCTTGCCCTGCGCGTACATCTGCGGGAGCAGGCTCGCGGCATAGTTCCCGCCGCACTTCGCGGCCCCCGTCCCGCCCTCACCGGCGCGGTGGTAGTCCTGCGCGACCCAGATGGACACGGGCTTGACCCCGCCGGCGAAGTACGGGCCGACGGGCGAGGCGATGACGAGGAACTCTGCCTCGAGCGACGGGCGGACGCCGAGGAAGACCTCCGAGGCGTACATGAACGGTCGGAGGTAGAGGCTCGCCTCGTCTCCGGAGGGGATCCACTCGACGTCCGTGCGCACGAGCGCAGCGACCGCGCCGAGGAAGTCCTCCGTGGAGAGCTCGGGGAGCGCCAACCGGCGCGCCGACCTCGCGAACCGCTCGGCGTTCGCCTCCGGGCGGAACGTCCACACGGAGCCGTCGGCGTGCCGGTACGCCTTGAGGCCCTCGAACACCTCCTGGCCGTAGTGCAGGACGGCGCTCGCGGGGTCCATGAGCAGCGGGCCGTACTTCTCGACCCGACGCTGCCCCCAGCCGCTCGTCGAGGACCACGTGGCCCGTGCCATGTGGTCGGTGAAGACGGTGCCGAACTGGGGTGCCGCGGTGACGGCCTCCCGCTCGGCGGTGGGCAGCGGGGACTCGCTGCGTCGGACGTCAAAACGGGCGGCAGCCTCATCGATGCTCATCGTGGAGCGTGCAAGCGTGGTGCTCATGGTCAGTGCCTTTCACCTGGCGACCCCTGCATTTTTCCACGCCGCGGACCGAATGGCTGCACGCTGTGGGAGGGGGTCCTTCTCGGGAGGGAGCGGTGAAGACGACCGGGGTCGGGGATCAGCCGCGCACGCGGTCCGCGAGCGCAGTTCCCACCTCGGCCGTCGAGCGTACTCGGCCGTCGCGCTCGACGAGGTCGGCTGCGACCGCCGACTCCACCCGTGCAGACTCCTCGGACAGCCCGAGGTGATCCAGCAGCATGGCGACGGACAGCACCGTCGCGGTGGGGTCCGCCTTGCCCTGCCCGGCGATGTCGGGCGCCGATCCGTGCACCGGCTCGAACATCGACGGTGCGGTGCGGTCCGGGTTGATGTTCGCGGAGGCGGCGAGACCGATGCCGCCGGTGATCGCGGCCGCCTGGTCGGTGAGGATGTCGCCGAAGAGGTTGTCGGTGACGATGACGTCGAACCGCGACGGGTTGGTCGTGAGGAAGATCGTCGCGGCGTCGACGTGCAGGTAGTCCGTCGTGACGTCGGGGAAGTCAGCGTTGACGGCCTCGACCGTGCGGCGCCAGAGGTGGCCGGCGTGGACGAGGACGTTGTGCTTGTGGACGAGCGTGAGGTGCTTGCGCGGACGCGCCTGCGCGCGGGCGAACGCGTCGCGTACGACGCGCTCGACACCGAACGCGGTGTTGACGCTCACCTCGTTGGCCACCTCGTGCGGGGTGCCGACGCGGATCGCGCCGCCGTTGCCGACGTACGGTCCCTCGGTGCCCTCGCGCACGACGACGAAGTCGATCTCGCCCGGCTCGGCGAGCGGGGAGCGCACGCCGGGGTACAGCTTTCCGGGGCGCAGGTTGACGTAGTGGTCGAGGGCGAAGCGCAGCTTGAGCAGCAGCCCGCGCTCGAGCACGCCGGACGGGACCGACGGGTCTCCGATGGCGCCGAGGAGGATCGCGTCGTGGGTGCGGATCGCGTCCAGGTCCGCGTCGGTGAGCGTCTCACCCGTCGCGTGCCAGCGCTGCGCACCGAGGTTGAACTTCGTCGTGGTGACGGTCGTCCCCGAGCCGGCGAGCACCGCGTCGAGCACGGCGAGCCCCTGCTCCACGACCTCGATCCCGATGCCGTCGCCTGCCACCACTGCCAGCTCGATGTTCCTCGTCATGACGGTGAGGGTACGCCGCCGTCCATGAACCGGAACGCGTGTCCCACGATCCGATCACGTTCCCAGCGGGCGGTGGCATGCTGGACCGCATGACTGTCGTGAAGATCAATGCCATCGAGGTTCCCGAGGGCGCCGGAGCCGAGCTCGAGGCTCGGTTCGCCGCGCGTCGACGAGCCGTCGAGGGGAGTCCGGGCTTCCTCGGGTTCGAGCTCTTGCGCCCCGTCGCCGGTGAGAGCCGGTACTTCGTCTACACCCGCTGGGCGACGGAGGAGGACTACCAGGCCTGGGCCGCGAACGGCGCTCGGGCGGCCCATGCCGGCCCGAGCGGAGAAGGACGCCCGGCGCCCGTCGCCACCGGCGCGTCGCTCCTGGAGTTCGAGCTCGTCGAGGACGCCTCCGCCGAGCGGGGATAGCACCGCGGGTCTCCCGGCCGGCCCTGGGGTCGGACGGGAGACCAGCGCGCCTACTGCGGGTAGAGCAGCTCGAAGCGTTCAGCGACGACCTCGAGGTCCGCGGGCAGCTCATCGACGCCGAGCTGCCGCGCGAAGTACCTCGAGTGGCCCTCGCGCCAGGCCGCGAGCGACCGGTCGTCCTCCCCCTCGGCGGCCGCGAAGTCCTCAGTGACGTCCATGAACGGCAGGACCTCGACCTCGGTCGTGCGGATGAGCGCCCTCGGGTGCCGGGCGCCGTCGAGGATGATCGAGAGGTCGCCGACCGCAGGGAGCGGAGCGGTCTCGTCGCCGTACTCCACGAGCAATGACGACGTCGCTGTCTTGGTCCCCTCGAGCACGAGGCCGAGGAGCTCGTCCGCGAGAGTCGCGTCGTCTCCGAACGACCAGGCCATCGGCGGCACGCCTGCGGCGACCGACACCCCGCCGACGACGGCGATGCGTCCGAGACCGGCTCGTGTCCGTGCACTCTCCCAGAACTCGACGATCTCCTCGTCGCCCGCACCTGTCCCAGGGCTGGCGTCAGGCACCTGGGGACCAGCGGTGGCGCCAGTCATGCGACCACGTCCTCACCCGTCGCGTCGCCCACCGGCTCGAGGACGAGGACAGGGATGACACGGTCGGTCTTCGTCGCGTAGTCCGCATAGTCGGGGTATGCCGCGACCGACCGCTGCCACCACTCCTCGCGCTCGTCACCCGTCACCTCGCGGGCGACGTAGTCCCGCACCTGCGCCCCGTCCTGGAGCGTGACGAGCGGGTGCGCCCGCAGGTTGTGGTACCAGGTCGGGTGCTGCGGGGCTCCGCCCATGCTCGCGACGACCGCGTACCGGCCGCCGTGCTCGACGCGCATGAGCGGCACCTTGCGCACCTTGCCGGAACGGGCACCGAGCGAGGTGAGGATGATGACCGGCCGACCCTCCCAGGTCGTGCCCTGCGTGCCGCCGGAGCTCTCGTAGAGCTCCACCTGCTCGCGCGTCCGGGTGTCGGGGCTGGGTTCGTAGACTCCGTCGAGTGGCATGTGCCTAGTCAACCATCGTGCTCGAGGCGCGCGCACGGCGCGACGCGCACCGGACGTGGCGCCCGGCGGGTCCGGACGCACGCCGGGGCGGGCACCGCCACGTCAGTGGGGTACCCGCCCCGGCGGGACGGACGAGGCGTCAGCGCCCCGCGGAGCCCTCGACGTAGTCCGAGTCGGACGGCTTGACCCACGCGAAGAGCTTGCGCAGCTCGCGGCCGGTGGCCTCGATCGGGTGCTGCTCACCCTTGGCGCGCAGCTCCTTGAACTCCTGGCCGCCGTTCTCCTGGTCGTTGATGAACCGCTCGGCGAACGCACCGTTCTGGATGTCGGCGAGGACAGCCTTCATGTTCTCCTTCACCTCGGGCGTGATGACGCGCGGGCCGGAGACGTAGTCGCCGTACTCCGCGGTGTCGGAGACGGACCAGCGCTGCTTCGCGATGCCGCCCTCCCACATGAGGTCGACGATGAGCTTGAGCTCGTGGAGCACCTCGAAGTAGGCGACCTCGGGCTGGTAGCCCGCCTCGGTGAGGACCTCGAAGCCGTACTGGACGAGCTGCGAGGCGCCACCGCACAGGACGGCCTGCTCGCCGAAGAGGTCCGTCTCGGTCTCCTCGGTGAACGTCGTCTTGATCCCGGCGGCACGCAGGCCTCCGATGGCCTTGCCGTAGGACAGCGCGAGCTCCCACGCGTGACCGGACGCGTCCTGCTCGACCGCGACGATGACCGGCACGCCGCGTCCGTCGAGGTACTCGCGGCGCACGAGGTGCCCCGGTCCCTTGGGCGCGACCATGATGACGTCGAAGCCCGGCTCGGGCTTGATGTACCCGAAGCGGATGTTGAAGCCGTGCCCGAAGACGAGCGCGGTGCCCTCGTTGAGGTTGGGTGCGATCTCCTGCGCGTACACGTGGCGCTGGACCTGGTCGGGCGCGAGGATGACGACCACGTCAGCCTCCTTGACCGCCTCGGCGACGCTCAGGACGCGCAGTCCTTCGTTCTCGGCCTTGGCACGCGAGGAGCTGCCCTCGCGGAGCCCGACGCGCACGTCGACGCCCGAGTCCCGCAGGTTGAGCGCGTGGGCGTGCCCCTGGCTGCCGTAGCCGATGACCGCGACCTTGCGGGCAGCGATGATGGACAGATCAGCGTCGTCGTCGTAGAACAGCTCAGCCACCGTGGATCTCCTTGGTTCTCGTATGTGTGTTGGAAGCGAAAGGGGTCAGGCGCTACGGACGCGCTCGAGCGCGCGGTCCGTGATGGAGCGGGCGCCGCGACCGATGCCGACGGTGCCGGACTTGACGATCTCACGGATCCCGAAGGGCTCGAGCGCCGTGAGCAGCGCCGAGAGCTTCTCGGGATTCCCGGTCGCCTCGATCGTCACCGCGTCGGGGACGACGTCCACGACGTGGGCACGGAAGAGCTGGACGACCTCGAGCACATGGGTGCGGCTCGTGAGGTCGGCGCGCACCTTGACGAGCATGAGCTCGCGCTGGACGGCGGCCGAGGGATCGAGCTCGACGATCTTGATGACGTTGATGAGCTTGTTCAGCTGCTTCGTCACCTGCTCGAGCGGCAGCGAGTCGACGTCGACGACGACCGTCACGCGCGAGAGGTCGTCGTGCTCGGTGGGACCGACCGCGAGCGAGTGGATGTTGAAGGACCTGCGGGCGAACAGCCCTGCGATCCTGGTGAGCACGCCCGGCTTGTTCTCCACGAGCACCGAGAGGGTGTGACGCGTCATGTTCCTACCAGCCTTCCGGTGTCAGTCTTCGCGGTCCCACGCGGGTGAGATCCCGCGTGCGTACTGGATGTCGTCGTTGCTCACTCCGGCGGCGACCATCGGCCACACCATCGCGTCCCTGGAGACATTGAAGTCGATGACGACGGGCTGGTCGTTGATCGACTCGGCCCGCTTGATCGCCGCATCGACCTCGTTCGCGTGCTCGACGCGAATGCCGACGCAGCCGTAGGCGTCGGCCAGCTTGACGAAGTCGGGGACGCGACGCGTCCCGTGCCCCGTGTGCAGGTCGGTGTTGGAGTACCGCGACTCGTAGAACAGGGTCTGCCACTGGCGCACCATGCCGAGCGACGAGTTGTTGATGAGCGCGACCTTGATGGGGATGTCGTTGATGGTGCAGGTGGCCAGCTCCTGGTTGGTCATCTGGAAGCACCCGTCGCCGTCGATCGCCCAGACCGTGCGGTCGGGCTGGCCGACCTTCGCGCCCATCGCTGCGGGGATCGAGTACCCCATCGTCCCCAGTCCGCCGGAGTTGAGCCACGTGTTCGGGCGCTCGTAGCGGATGAACTGCGACGCCCACATCTGGTGCTGCCCGACACCGGCGACGTAGATGGAGTCCGGCCCGGAGATCGCGCCGAGCCTGCTGATGATGTGCTGCGGGGCGAGGTGGCCGTCGTCGGGCTCGGTGAAGCCGAGCGGGTACGTCTCGCGCCACCCGTCGATCTGGCGCCACCACGCCTCGAGGTCCGGCTTGCCGTGCTGCTCGTGCTCGCGCGCGAGCTCGGGCAGCAGGTCGGCGATGACCTCTTTGAGGTCACCGACGATCGGCACGTCCGGGGTGCGGTTCTTGCCGATCTCCGCAGGGTCGATGTCCGCGTGGATGATCGTCGCGTGCGGCGCGAAGCTCGAGAGCTTGCCCGTCACACGGTCGTCGAAGCGAGCGCCGAGGGCAAAGACGAGGTCCGCCTTCTGCAGGGCCGCGACCGCGGGCACCGTGCCGTGCATCCCGGGCATCCCGAGGTTCTGCGGGTGGGAGTCCGGCAGTGCGCCGCGGGCCATGAGGGTCGTCACCGCGGCAGCGCCGGACAGGTCGACGAGCTTGCGCAGCTGGGCGGCCGCACCCGAACGGATCGCACCGCCACCGATGTAGAGCACGGGGCGACGTGCGGACGCCAGGAGCCGGGCCGCCTCGCGGATCTGCTTGCTGTGGGGCTTCGTCACCGGGTGGTACCCGGGCAGGTTGAGCTCCTGGGGCCAGGAGAAGGTCGTCCGGGACTGCATGGCCGACTTCGCGATGTCGACGAGCACAGGTCCGGGCCGCCCCGTCGAGGCGATGTGGAACGCCTCGGCGATCGTGCGCGGGATGTCATCCGGGTTCGTCACGAGGAAGTTGTGCTTCGTGACAGGCAGGGTGATGCCGACGATGTCCGCCTCCTGGAAGGCGTCCGTCCCGATGAGGGAGGCGCCGACCTGGCCGGTGATCGCGACCATGGGGATGGAGTCCATGTTGGCGTCCGCGATCGGCGTGACGAGGTTCGTCGCCCCGGGGCCCGACGTCGCCATGGTCACGCCGACACGTCCGGTCGCGTGCGCGTACCCGGAGGCCGCGTGCCCACCACCCTGCTCGTGCCGCACGAGGATGTGCCGGAGCTTCTTCGAGTCCATGAGCGGGTCGTACGTCGGGAGGATCGCCCCGCCCGGGATGCCGAAGACGACCTCGACCCCGGCGGCCTCGAGCGACCGGACGATCGACTCCGCGCCGTTGAGCTCGTACGGCGCGACGACGGACGACGCAGCCGTCGCAGCTCCACGTGCGGGAGCCGGCTTCGCGGCGCCGGGCGCCGCGGTGTCGCTTGTCTTGGCGGTACCGCGGGGCGGTGCCGGCGTGGGTCCCTGGACCATCAGGTTCTCCTGTGTGCTCATGCTGGGTGGGAGGTGCTACCGGTCAGGCTGGTCGAGCTGCTCGGTCCCGGGACGCTCGGTCCCGGATGCGACCCCTCCTGCGCCGGATGGGCGCCGAGCGGGGTTCACTGGTGGTGACATGAAAAAACCCCTCGCACCCGGGTAGGGCTCTTCGAGGGGTAAGCGCGCGGACGAGACCTCAGTGGTGGGCCTCAGCCGACGCGCTCAGGAAGTACTACGAGAAGGATCATCTGCACACCCAGCACAGTACGCCTCGTCCTCATCGATGTCACATGTCTCCGGCCATGTCTCAGCCGGTGGGACCGGGGCCCTTGCAGCCCACCCGCGGCCCTCTAGAGTGAGGAGCCGCGCCACGAGCACGCGGGCAGGCGCCGACGAGGAGGACGACACCCACGATGGAGCAGGACACCGCGGTCCGCGAGCCCGTAGCGCGTCACACGTCCCTGGCCGGAGCCGCTCGTCGGTCCGCCGGGGCATGGCCGAGGATCGCGCTCGTCGCTGCGTTGCTCCCCGCGCTCGCTGCCTGCGGGAGCGACCCGCTCGCCCCCGCAGACTCGAGCAGTCCGGCCGACCTCGCCTATGTCGAGCTCACCGGCTCCATCGACGACCGGGTGGCCAACCACAAGGTTCTCGTGCACGGGGTCGTGACGAACTACCCGGCCCCGGACTCCGCCGACGTGCCTGACGGCGTCGACACGCTGCTTCTCGTCGACCTCACCGTCACCACGGGCACCACGCACCCCCGGGAGGTCGGCCCGAACAGCTTCGAGCTCCGGTCGGATGCCGGCGATCCGCTGCGTGCGCTCGCGACGGTGCCGGCAGCGCTCACGGACTCGACGCTGTGGCCCCTCGGTTCGCAGTCGGCCGGCCGTACGCAACGAGGCTGGGTCGCCTTTCCGATGGAGTGGGACACCCCCACCCTCGAGTCCGCCGAGCTCGTCCTCGTCCGGACGCGGACAGCCGCCGAGCCGGGCGAAGGGGACGCAGAGTTCAGCGTCTCCCTCCCCCTGGACTGACCCTCCTCGTGCGGCCCCCCGGGGCCGATCAGTACAGCACCGCACCCTGCGACGCGGAGTGGACGAGCTTCGCGTACTTCGCGAGCACCCCGCGCGTATAGGTCGGCGCGAGCGGCGCCCACCCGGCGCGGCGTGATTCCAGCTCTGCGTCGTCCACGAGCAGGTCGAGCGTCGCGTTCGCGACGTCGAGCCGGATCCGGTCACCGTCCCGGACGAACGCGACAGGACCAGCGTCGACGGCCTCGGGGGCGACGTGCCCGACGCACAGTCCGGTGGTCCCACCCGAGAACCGACCGTCCGTGAGGAGCAGCACGTCCTTGCCGAGGCCCGCCCCCTTGATCGCGCCGGTGATCGCGAGCATCTCCCGCATCCCGGGGCCGCCCTTGGGCCCCTCGTACCGGATCACCACGACGTCCCCCGCCTGGATGGTGCCGTCCTCGAGGGCGTCCATCGCAGCACGCTCCCGGTCGAACACCCGCGCCGTCCCCTCGAACACGTCCTTGTCGAACCCCGCGGACTTCACGACGGCACCCTCGGGCGCGAGGGAACCGTGCAGGATCGTGATGCCGCCCGTGCGGTGGATCGGGTTGTCGAGCGCCCGGAGGATCTTCCCGTCCGGGTCGGGAGGTGCGATGTCGGCGAGGTTCTCGGCGACGGTCTTGCCGGTGACCGTGAGGCAGTCGCCGTGCAGCAACCCCGCGTCGAGCAGTGCCTTCATGACGACGGGCACCCCACCGATCCGGTCGACGTCGGCCATGACGTAGCGTCCGAACGGCTTGAGGTCACCGAGGTGCGGCACGCGCGCCGCGACACGGGTGAAGTCCGCGAGCGTGAGCTCGACCTCGGCCTCGTGGGCGATGGCGAGCAGGTGCAGGACGGCGTTCGTCGATCCGCCGAAAGCCATGACCACGGCGATCGCGTTCTCGAACGCCTCCTTGGTCATGATCTGCCGCGCGGTGATCCCCTTGCGGAGCATCTCCACGACCGCCTCACCTGACTTGAACGCGAACGCGTCGCGACGGCGGTCAGCGGACGGCGGTGCGGCAGAACCCGGGAGGGACATCCCCATCGCCTCGGCGACCGAGGCCATGGTGTTCGCCGTGTACATCCCGCCGCAGGCGCCCTCTCCCGGGCAGATCGCGCGCTCGATCCGCTCGAGGTCTCCCTGGCTCATGAGGCCACGCGAGCACGCGCCCACGGCCTCGAAGGCGTCGATGAGCGTGACGTCCTTCTCGGTACCGTCCTCGAGCTTGACCCACCCGGGCATGATCGTCCCTGCGTACAGGAACACGGACGCAAGGTCGAGTCGCGCCGCGGCCATGAGCATCCCCGGCAGGGACTTGTCGCACCCGGCGAGGAGCACGGACCCGTCGAGACGCTCCGCCTGCATGACGGTCTCGACGGAGTCGGCGATGATGTCCCGCGAGACGAGGGAGAAGTGCATGCCCTCGTGCCCCATCGAGATCCCGTCGGACACGGAGATGGTGCCGAACTCGAGCGGGAAGCCGCCACCGGCATGGACGCCGTTCTTCACGGCCTTCGCCAGGCGGTCGAGCGAGAGGTTGCACGGCGTGATCTCGTTCCACGAGCTCGCGACGCCGATCTGCGGCTTCGCGAAGTCGTCGTCGCCGAGCCCCACGGCCCGGAGCATCCCCCGGGAGGCGGTCGCCTCGATCCCGTCGGTGACGGTCCGGGACCGGGGCTTGATGTCGATCCCCGAGGTGGACCCGGGAGAGCCGGCGTGCTGGCTGGTTGTGGTCATGCACCCGAGTCTATGGGCGCGCCTCGGCGCCCGTCGCGAGGACGCACGCCGAGGCGACCGGTCGGCGTGCGCGCGACCCGGAGCTCGTTCGCTCCCGACCGCGCGTGGTTCGCACGGTCGGGAGCGCCCCTGGTCTCAGCCGATGCGTTCGAGGATGAGCTCGCGGACCCGTCCGGCGTCCGCCTGCCCTCTCGTCGCCTTCATGACTGCTCCGATGACGGCCCCGACCGGACCGAGGTTTCCCGAGCGGATCTTCTCGGCGATGTCGGGCTGCGCGGCGAGAGCCGCATCGATCGCCTCGAGCAGCGGGCCGTCGTCGGAGACGATCTCGAGGCCACGGGTCACGACGACCTCCTCGGGGGAGCCCTCTCCCGCGAGCACTCCCTCGAGCACCTGCCGCGCCAGCTTGTCGTTGATGCGACCTGAGTCCACGAGAGCCTGGAGCTCACCGACCTGCTCGGGAGTGACCGGGAGATCGGTGAGCTCGACGTCCGCGGTCTTCGCGGCCCGGGCGAGCTCACCCATCCACCACTTGCGTGCCGCGGCGGCGCTCGCGCCGGCCGCGATCGTCGTCTCGATGATCTCGACAGCACCGGCATTGACGACGTCGCGCATCTCGGGGTCCGAGTAGCCCCACTCGGTCTGCAGGCGTCGGCGCCTCGCGACGGGCATCTCCGGGAGCGTCGCGCGGATCTCCTCGACCCACTCGCGGGACGGCGCGACCGGCACGAGGTCGGGCTCCGGGAAGTACCGGTAGTCCTCGGCGTCGGACTTCACGCGTCCCGACGTCGTCGTCGAGGTGTCCTCGTGCCAGTGCCGGGTCTCCTGGATGATCGTCCCGCCAGCGTCGAGCACGGCGGCCTGGCGGCTCACCTCGTACCGCACCGCACGCTCGATGGACCGGAACGAGTTGACGTTCTTCGTCTCGGTGCGGGTACCCAGCGGCGACTCGGGCGTCGGGCGCAGCGAGAGGTTGACGTCCGCACGGACGTTGCCCCGCTCCATGCGGGCCTCGGAGACGTCGAGCGCCCGGAAGATGTCTCGCAGCGTCTGGACATACGCGCGCGCGACCTCGGGAGCACGGTCCCCCGCGCCCGTGATCGGACGCGTGACGATCTCCACGAGCGGGATGCCCGCGCGGTTGTAGTCGACGAGGGAGTACTCCGCCCCGTGGATGCGCCCCGTGCTGCCACCGACGTGCGTGTTCTTCCCGGCGTCCTCCTCCATGTGCGCACGCTCGATCTCGACGCGGAACACGGAACCGTCGTCGAGCTCCACGTCGAGGTACCCGTCGAACGCGATGGGCTCGTCGTACTGGGACGTCTGGAAGTTCTTCGGGACGTCGGGGTAGAAGTAGTTCTTCCGTGCGAAGCGGCACGACTCGGCGATCTCACAGTTGAGCGCGAGCCCGATGCGGATGGCGTACTCGACGGCCTTGCCGTTGACCACGGGGAGAGCGCCGGGGAGACCGAGCGACACCGGGGTCACCTGGGTGTTCGGCGCTCCTCCGAACGCGACCTCGGCCGCGCAGAACATCTTCGTGACGGTGCCCAGCTCGACATGGACCTCGATGCCGATCACGGGGTCGTACCGCGAGACGGCGTCGTCGTAGTCGACGAGGTCGACGGTGCTCGAGGTGCTCATCGGGCGATCTCCAGTTCTGGTGCTCGGGCGAGCAGCGGGCCGCCCCAGGTGTTCTCGAGGAGGGACTCCAACGCAGCCCCCACGTGGTAGAGCCGGTCGTCCTTGCGGGCCGGGGCGAGGATCTGGAACCCGACCGGGAGGCCGTCGTCGGAGAGCCCGTTGGGCACCGACATGCCGGGCACGCCCGCGAGGTTCGCGGGGATCGTCGCGACGTCGTTGAGGTACATGGCCAGCGGGTCGTCCATCTTCTCCCCGAAGCGGAACGCCGTCGTCGGCGCCGTGGGCGAGACGAGGACGTCGGCGACGGCGAACGCCGCGTCGAAGTCACGCTGGATGAGTGTGCGGACCTTCTGCGCGCTGCCGTAGTAGGCGTCGTAGTACCCGGCGGAGAGTGCGTAGGTGCCGAGGATGACACGGCGCTTGACCTCGTCGCCGAACCCGGCGCCCCGGGTGGCGGACATGACGCGCTCGGCGGTGACCGGCCCGTCCGTCGGCTCCACACGCAGACCGAACCGCATCCCGTCGAACTTCGCGAGGTTGCTCGACGCCTCGGACGGCATGATGAGGTAGTACGCGGACAGTGCGTACCGGAAGCTCGGGCAGGAGACCTCGACGATCTCGGCACCTGCGCGGCGCAGCAGCTCGAGCGACTCCTCGAAGCGCGCGGACACGCCGGCCTGGTACCCCTCGCCGCTCAGCTCCGTCACGACACCGACCCGCACGCCCGTGAGATCGCCGAGGGCGCCACGGCGCGCGGCGTCCACGACGGCGGGAACGGGCTCGTCCAGGGACGTGGAGTCCCGGGGGTCGTGTCCCCCGATAAGCTCGTGGAGCAGCGCGGAGTCGAGCACCGTGCGGCTGACGGGACCGGCCTGGTCGAGCGAGGAGGCCATCGCGATGAGGCCGTACCGGGACACCCCACCGTACGTCGGCTTCACGCCGACAGTGCCGGTCACCGCACCGGGCTGCCGGATGGAGCCACCTGTGTCCGTGCCGATCGCGAGAGGCGCCTCGAACGCCGCGACGGCCGCCGCGGACCCACCGCCAGAACCGCCGGGGATGCGGTCGAGGTCCCAGGGGTTGGACGTGTTGCCGTACGCGGAGTGCTCGGTGCTCGAGCCCATCGCGAACTCGTCCATGTTCGTCTTGCCAAGGATCGGCAGCCCTGCCGCCTTGATGCGCTCGACGAGCGTCGCGTCGTAGGGCGGCAGCCACCCTTCGAGGATCTTCGAGCCGGCGGTCGTCGGCACGCCACGGGTGACGACGACGTCCTTGACGGCGATCGGCACCCCGGCGAGCGGGTGGAGCTTCTCCCCCGCGGCCCGGCGTGCGTCGACGTCACCCGCCGTCGCCATCGCGGCGTCGGCGTCGACGTGGAGGAAGGCGTGCACGGACGGCTCGACCGCGGAGATGCGCTCGAGGTGGGCGCGCGTGATCTCGGTGCTCGTGAGCTCGCCCGACTCCATCGCCGCAGCGAGGTCGGCGGCCGACGAGCGGATGAGGTCGGTCATGAGTCCTCCCCGAGGATCTGCGGGACAGCGAAGCGGCCGTCGATGCTCGACGGCGCCGCGGCCATGATCTCGTCGACGTCGAGCGGCGCGACCGGCACGTCCTCGCGGAAGACGTTCGTCAACGGCAGCGGGTGGCTCGTCGCGGGGACGTCGGGGGTGACGATGCTCCCGACCTCGGCGATGGCATCGACGATGACGACGAGCTCGCCGGCGAGACGGTCGAGCTCTTCTGGGCGCAGATCGATGCGGGCGAGCGCTGCTACGCGCGCGACCTCATCGCGAGAAAGTGTGGACATGGTCCCAGTCTAGAGCCTGCGCCACGGCCGTCCGTGAGGCCTCGTTCGTGCAGTCGAGCCGTTCCCTGTGCAGTCCCTGGCGCTGAAAACTGTCTGGGTACGACGAAGGCCCACCCCTTGAGGGGTGGGCCTTCGACAATGGTTGTCCGGCGGCGTCCTACTCTCCCACACAGTCTCC
>NZ_JBXUFV010000003.1:0-545476 GCF_057180625.1 Sanguibacter sp. Z6_81
TGCTGTGCAGCTGCAGCCTGTGCCGGACCCGAATGCTGTGCAGCTGCAGCCTGTGCCGGACCCGAATGCTGTGCAGCCGCAGCCTGTGCCGGACCCGAATGCTGTGCAGCCGCAGCCTGTGCCGGACCCAAGCCCTGCGCAGCCGGTGCCAGCGGAAGTGACTCCTGTGTCCTCGGCCCTCGGACAGGTTCAGCCGCGCGCCCTCGCGGCCGCCGCTAGCCCTGCGAATGAGTGTTCGGTGAATCTAGAGCCGGATCAGATGCTGACCCCCACTCGTTTCCTGTCTTGCGCGGTGCGGAACGCACCTATCACCCTGCGTGTCAACAACGCTATTACGGGCACTGGAATGATGAATGTCGAGACGGGAGTTCGCACGGATCCCAAATCGGGCATCGTCAAGGTTGAGACTCGGGTAAGGGCCTCGAGCCTGAAGGGGACACTGGTTGGACGGACGTTTCGGATGGTAGTTGCCACCTGGCGTTATGACCCGCCAACGAACCGGGAGGTGCTGAAGGCAGGCGGTCAGTACACCGTCACTACGACGTGGAACACGGTGACAGAACTCCTCGAATATCCCATTCCGGACGACGGCAAATCGACATATGGACACAAGGTGAGGGCGACCTACACTTTCTCATCGCTCCCCCTCATGGGTGGGCAGTCGTACGAGCTCCCTGGTATGCCGGCCCGCTGTGACAACAACTTCATCAAGAGCATGGGTAAGGGGTGCGTTTATTACACGCACTACCCGACCATCTCATACTCGAAGACTGGCCCTGCCAAGGGCGTTGCGGTCCACATCGAAGCGGCGCAGAAGCTCGGTGCGACGACCTGGCTGAGGCGAACTACTCCGGCCGACCGGGATGAGAACAGAAAGCAAGTTTGCCCGAACTCGATAGCCTTGCCGAGGACCACAACCACAGAATGCGACGAATATCCGTTCGCGTCTACGGTCGAGGGAGGCACAACGATTCGCAATAACACAACGCTTCGTCCGATAATTGTCCCGCCCAACTGCGGTTGGGCCGTGCAGACTGCGCCGCGATACCCAGCGCCGGTGAGCAGGTGCCGAATCAACGCAGTCGAGAACGGCAAGGGGGGCACGCAGCTCAACAACTTCTACCTCGCCAACCGAATACTGACGGAGGATTCCTTCTTCGTCAAGGTGGTCAGTTAGTCGCGGTAGCACTGAGCGAATTCCGTACTGACCATAGAACGATCGCCCGGCCGAGTACGGCAAGCGACGACAACGCTGGGTCGGCTCCGCACCGAGGCGGGGCCGACCCAGCTTTTGTGCAGCTGGTTCCCAGGTTGTTCGGGCTGCGCTAACCGCTCACCGCAGAAGTCTGATTCCCTAAGTCGTGGCGAGTTGCCCATCTTCGCGAAAGGCGTCACCCACTGCGGGCGCCGCGAGGACGGCGTCCGCCAGTTCGAGGCACGCCGTGACGTCGCCGGTCGTCTGGAAGATCGCGCCCCACGGCCGGAGGGGGATCACCCCGGGTACCGCTCCGGGGTAGAGCACTAGGCAGTCGATCCCATCGTCGGGCAGGTCACGCGTCGTCGCGACCCTAATCGCGATGGCTGTCGTGTCCTCGTCGTCATCGCCACCCGGCTGGCCCGCCCGGACGTCGTCGCCCAGCGCCAGGGGGATGGAGGGTCGCGCGGGGTGTGCGCCTCGACTGCCAGACGGACGAGCTCGACGTCGTTGAGGTAGGCCTCCACCCAGCGGACCTCCGCTCGGGCGACCTTCTCCACGGCGTCCTCGATCGTCTCGGCCAAGCCGTCATCGCTGACGCGCACCAGTGCCGTGATCACCATCAGGACATCCCCGAGCAGCACACCATCGAAGAGCGCGTCGAGGCGGCGGCCTTTCGGGAAGCTCCGCAGCTGCACCTCCGGATATTCGTCGACGACGATCGCGAGCAGTCGGTCCAGCTGCTCGTGCAGCAGATGGAGCTCCTCGGCCGTCCGGGTCGCACGGTCTGCTCCAACCGGGCACGCCATCCGCGAGACGACGAAGGGTGGTCACGCGCGCGTGGTGCCGCTCGTCGATGAGGTGTGGCCGGTCATCGCGGACGCGATGGCCGGTAAGACCGTCCCGGACGCGCTGCTCTTCACGAACGGCAAGGGACGCATCTGGGGCGGCTGGGCGTGGAAGTGCAGGGTGAAGTGGGACGTCCACGCCCGCGGGCGCCGTGTCCACGACCTCAGGCACACCGCAGCCACACTGTGGCTGTCATCGGGCATCCCGCCGAAGACCGTCCAAGCATGGCTGGGGCACTCGACGGCCGCGATGACGATGGACCGCTACGCCCATTACCTTCCAATGTCCGAGGGTGCCTACGGCCTGGCGCTCATGAACGCGAAGCTGGGGGCGGGGGACACCGGGGGGACACGCCAGCATGAACAACGTGCTCAGTGAGTACCCCAGATAGCCTCTGACCTGCGGCGATACCCTCGAATCGAGGGTGTCGCCGCTTCTCTTTGGCACTCACCTTGACCGAGTGCTAACGCCGACGTAGATTTGGCTCGGTTCCGCACCGCACGTGATCGACCCCCGCGACGGCGATCGTCGGCGGGCGTGACCAACTGAACTGTCCTTCATTCTCTGCGAAAGGGGAGGTCCGCGTGTCGGTCTCCATCAAGCCGCTCGAGGACCGGATCGTCGTCAAGACTCTCGATGTAGAGCTGACCACGCCCTCCGGTCTTGTTATCCCTGACACCGCCAAGGAGAAGCCCCAGGAGGGCGAGGTCCTGGCTGTCGGGCCCGGTCGCATCGACGACAACGGCAACCGCGTCCCCGTCGACGTCGCCGTGGGTGACAAGGTCATCTACAGCAAGTACGGCGGCACCGAGGTCAAGTACGACGGCCAGGAGTTCCTCATCCTCTCGGCCCGCGACGTCCTCGCCGTGATCGGCTGATACAGCCCCTCGCAAGCAGCAACGACGAAGCCCCCACAACCTCATCGGTGTGGGGGCTTCGTCGTTGCTGCGTGAAGGAGGCGAGACCCGGTACGGGCGCGCTGGAGTGTGTGACTCTCGGATCAGCCGATCCGACGGGCGGTCGTGGAGGTGGTGCCGGCGAGCGCTGCGGTGCGCTCGTCCTCGCTGAGGCCACCCCACACCCCGTAGGGCTCACGGACGGCGAGGGACTGCTCGCGGCACTCCATCATGACGGGGCAGCTGTGGCAGATGGCCTTCGCGGCTTCCGCCCGGCGACGCCGCGCAGCGCCGCGCTCGCCCTCCGGGTGGAAGAACAGCGTGTCGTCGACGTCGCGGCAGGCACCCTGGTACTGCCACTCCCACAGTTCCATCACGGGGCCGGGGAGGCGGGAGAGCTCAGTCATCGCGGTACATCCTTCGGTCAGAAGTTGTGCGGAAGTCGATCCGTGGGCGGCTGGTGGTCGAACCGCGCCTTCGGTCTGCACAACGTACAACCGATTCACAGGTTGTTCAAGCCTCCCTTGCGGACACATGGGCTCGATGCGATTCTGAAAGCGGACGAATCGCCGCGAACTGGGGCGCGTCTGCCTACTCGTGCCTGCGGTCGGCAGCCGTCAGACCGGCAGGAATACGCGGAATGCGGGGCGGGCGGAGGTACCGGCGACGAACAACTTATGAACAATGTGTGGCAGCGGGAGCAGTGAGACCAAGTGGCATCGGTCGCGCAGGCTGGGCACAATCGAGCCATGACGAACGAGCGACCACGTGATGAGCCGGCCGCTGATTCGGACCAGGGATCGACGTCTCCCGGGCTGGCGGTCGCTGTCGTGGCGCGTCGGCTGGGCGTCGCGCCGGCCACCCTGCGCACCTGGGACCGCCGGTACGGACTTGGGCCCTCGGAGCACAGTGCTGGCGCGCACCGCCGCTACTCCGACGACGACGTCGCTCGTCTCATGGTCATGCGGCGACTCGCGCTCGAGGGTGTGGCACCCGTCGACGCGGCCAAGGCGGCGATCGCGCTCGACCTCGGCTCGACGACCCGCGAGCAGCTCGAGGCGGAGCTGCAAGCGTCGCTCGCGCACGCTGATGTGGCGTCCGACGACGACGAGCCCTCGGCGGCGAGCGTCGAGGGTGCCGGGGACCAGCCCGGCCCGCGCGGCGCGGGCACGCTCGGCTCCGTCACGTCCCTGCGGGCTCCTCGCCAGGGGGCTGCAGAGACGCAGGACGACCAGCGGCCACCGCTCCGGCTCGCGTCTGCGGCGACCGTCACGCAGATCACCTCCTCCGACATCGTCGACGCGCTCCTGCGAGGCAACATCGCCGCGTGCGAGCGCCTGCTCGCGCTCGAGCCCGACGAGGACCCGGGGACGTGGTGGACGTCGCTCGTCGAGCCGACCGTGCGCAAGCTGGCCGCGCGCACGGTCCTGGCGAAGCCGGGCGAGGCTCCGGAGGCCATGCTCGCGAGCGCGACGCTCAAGGTGCTCGGTGACTTCATCCGGGCACGTGAGGAGCGCGCCGCCCAGGAGAGCGGCGGCGGCTCGCCCCACCCGAGCCAGATGCGCAAGATCGTCCTGCTCTTCTCCGCGGTCGACGACACCCAGCCGCTCGCGATGCACGCGCTCGCGGCAGCGCTCGTCGCTCAGGGCGTGACCGCGAGGATCGTCACGGGCCCGGCCAACGCCCACCGGGCGATGGAGCTCGTGACGATGGTCCGCCCAGTGGCCACCGTGCTCGTGACCTCGCTCACACGGCCGGAGCTGGGGATCGTCCATGCGCTCCACGAAGCCCAGCCGCAGCTGCCCATCTTCGTCGGGCTCAGCAGCGACGACGCGGCCGCGGACCTCCCGCTGTCCGCGAACGTCAGCCGCGTGCGGACGTTCCAGGGGTTGCTCCACGAGGTCCTCGCCGTCGCGCGCTGAGCGCCGGGAGCTGCCTCGGTGAACGGGCGAGGCTGACGAGCGCGACAGCCGACTGCTGCGTGCCCGATGCGTAGACTTCATTCATGAGCGCGCCGAGCACCACGCAGCCCCACGACCCCTTCGGTTTCACCGGCCTCACGTACGACGACGTCCTCCTCCTGCCCAACGAGACGGACGTCATCCCGAGCCAGGTGGACACCACCGCGCGGCTCACTCGCGAGATCAGCGTCGCGGTCCCGCTGCTGTCCGCCGCGATGGACACCGTCACCGAGTCCCGCATGGCCGTGGCGATGGCCCGCCAGGGTGGGATCGGCATCCTCCACCGCAACCTGTCGATCGAGGCGCAGGCCCAGCAGGTCGACCTCGTCAAGCGCTCCGAGTCGGGGATGATCACCGACCCCGTCACCGTGAGCCCCGACGCGACCCTCGCCGAGCTCGACGCGTTGTGCGGCCAGTACCGGGTGTCCGGCCTGCCGGTCGTCGACGACCGGGGCACGCTGCTCGGCATCATCACCAACCGCGACCTGCGCTTCGTCGCTCCGGGCGAGTTCACGACGCGGCGCGTCCGCGACGTCATGACGCCCATGCCGCTCGTCACGGGCCCCGTCGGGATCTCCCGCGAGGACGCCGCAGCGCTGCTCGGCAAGAACAAGATCGAGAAGCTCCCGCTCGTCGACGACGCCGGCCGACTCAGCGGTCTCATCACCGTCAAGGACTTCGTCAAGACCGAGCAGTACCCCGACGCGACGAAGGACGCCGAGGGCCGCCTCGTCGTCGGCGCGGCGATCGGGTTCTTCGGGGACGCGTGGGACCGGGCGACGGCGCTCGCCGAGGCGGGGGTCGACGTGCTCGTCGCCGACACGGCCAACGGCCATGCCCGCCTGCTCCTCGACATGATCCGCAAGCTCAAGGCGGACCCGTTCTTCCGCAACGTCCAGGTCATCGGCGGCAACATCGCGACGCGGGCCGGCGCCCAGGCGCTCGTCGACGCAGGGGCGGACGCCGTGAAGGTCGGGGTCGGTCCCGGGTCCATCTGCACGACCCGGGTCGTCGCAGGCGTCGGGGTGCCCCAGGTGACCGCCATCTACGAGGCGTCCCTCGCCTGCAAGCCGGCCGGCGTGCCGGTGATCGGCGACGGCGGGCTGCAGTACTCCGGCGACATCGCGAAGGCCCTCGTGGCCGGAGCCGACACCGTCATGCTCGGCTCGCTCCTCGCGGGGTGCGACGAGAGCCCCGGCGACCTCGTCTTCGTCAACGGCAAGCAGTTCAAGCACTACCGCGGTATGGGCTCCATCGGGGCGATGGCGAGCCGGGGGAAGAAGGCGTCCTACTCCAAGGACCGGTACTTCCAGGCGGACGTCGCGAGCGACGACAAGATCGTCCCCGAGGGTATCGAGGGTCAGGTCCCGTACCGGGGCCCGCTCGGTGCCGTCGCCCACCAGCTCGTCGGGGGGCTGCACCAGTCGATGTTCTACGTCGGGGCGCACACGATCCCCCAGCTGCAGGAGCGCGGGAAGTTCGTCCGGATCACCCCTGCCGGTCTCAAGGAGTCGCACCCGCACGACATCCAGATGACGGTGGAGGCGCCCAACTACACCGGGCGGTAGGGCATGGCGCGCACTGCGCCGCTGCCGGTCCGCGACGGGCTCAACCCGGTGCGGCTCCAGATGCCGCACGAGCCCCTGGCAGCGCGGCCGACGGTGCTCGAGTACCTCGTCGCGCGCTTCCCGCACGACGAGGCGCGCCTGCGGGAGAAGGTCCGTGCCCGTGAGGTCGTCGACGAGATCGGGCGCCCCTTCGACGAGTCGTCACCGTTCGTCCCGGGCGCGCTCGTCTACCTCTACCGGGACGCGCCGGTGGAGGCACGCGTGCCGTTCGAGATCGAGGTGCTGCACCACGACGACAGCCTCCTCGTCGTGGACAAGCCGCACTTCCTCGCGAGCACGCCCAAGGGCGCTTACGTCGCCGAGTCGGTCGTCGTCCGGTTGAGGCGCGAGCTCGGGCTGCCCGAGATCAGTCCCGCCCACCGGCTCGACCGCGTGACAGCCGGTGTGCTCGTGCTCACGACGAGACGCGAGCTGCGCGGGACGTACCAGCAGCTCTTCGCCGAGCGACGGGTGCACAAGACGTACGAGGCCGTCGCCGGTCTCCGGCCGGAGCTCGACCTGCCGCGGACGGTGCGCAGCCGGGTCGTCAAGCAGCACGGGATCCTCGCGGCGTGGGAGGCCGACGGAGAGCCGAACAGCGAGAGTCGGGTGGAGCTCGTCGACGCGCGCGAGGCGGCGGGGCTGGGTCGGTACCGGTTGACTCCGGCGACCGGCAAGACGCATCAGCTGCGCGTCCACATGGCGGCGCTGGGCATCCCCATCCTCAACGACACGCTCTACCCGGATGTCGTCGAGGTCGCGGCGGACGACTACTCGGCGCCGCTGCAGCTCCTGGCCCGGTCGGTCGAGTTCACCGACCCGCTCACAGGGCTCCGACGCTCGTTCGTCAGCGAGCGGCAGCTGGCCGCGTGGTCTGACGGTGCTCCGCCAACCACGCCAGGCTCGCTCCCGGCCCGGTGAGCCCTTCGCGCGCCCGCCACGCGTTGAAGTTCTCCGCCCACTTGCGGTGCTCTGCGTGCTGGTAGGCGTGCAGTGCGGTGAGCTCGAGCTCCGCGAGGTCCGGGTGCCGCGCAGCCATCGCGTGCAGGACGTCGAGGGTGGCGACGACGTCGACGTCCGCGGTGTGGAGGTTCCCCTCGTCCGCGACGCCGTACACGCCGCAGAGGTCCACGAGCTTGCGCTTGCCGCGTCGGTAGCGGTCGACCGCGCGGTCGAGGACCAGCGGGTCGATGACGGGGCTCACCTCGCGGCCGATGCGGTCCTGCAAGGACGGCAGCCCGTGCCGGGCGAGCTCGGCGTCGAGGATGCACAGGTCGAAGGTCGCGTTGAAGGCGACGATGGGCACCCCGTCGACGAGCGCCTGGGCGAGCGCCGCGGCGATCGCGTCGAGCGCGGGAGCCGGGCGCTCACCGCGCTCGCGCGCCATCTCTGTCGTCACGCCGTGGATCGCGGCTGCCTCGTCGGGGATCGGCACGCCCGGATCGATGATCCACGTCCGCACGTCCGTCGTCGTCGCGTCGCGCCGCACGAGCGCGGCCGTGACGATCCGGTCGGTGTGCACGTCGACCCCGGTCGTCTCGGTGTCGAACCCGAGCAGGGGACCCGCTGTCCACGTCATGGTTGCTCTCCTGACCTCTGTCCTGGATACGGCTCTCAGGGTGCCAGGGGGCACCGACACCGGGCGGAGGGCGCGCGGTGCGCTCGATGTCGCTGCCGAACGCCGACCGGGTCCGCTCCCGGGCTGCGTCGGGGACGGTAGCCTAGTCCGGTGAGCAACGAGATCGAGATCGGCCGGGGCAAGCGCGGACGGCGCGCATATTCTTTCGACGACATCGCGGTGGTGCCGTCGCGGCGCACCCGTGACCCGGAGGACGTGTCCGTCACCTGGCAGATCGACGCGTACCAGTTCGGTCTCCCGATCCTCGCCGCTCCGATGGACTCGGTCATGAGCCCGGCCACCGCCGTCGCGCTCGGTCGTCACGGCGGCCTCGGTGTGCTCGACCTCGAGGGCCTGTGGACGCGCTACGACGACCCCACGCCGTTGCTCGCGGAGGTCGCGTCCCTCGCTCCCGAGGTCGCGACGCGTCGGATGCAGGAGATCTACTCGGCGCCGATCCGCCCCGAGCTCATCACGCAGCGTCTCCAGGAGATCCGTGCTGCGGGCGTCACGGTCGCGGGCGCCCTGTCCCCGCAGCGGACCCAGGAGTTCTACCGCACCGTCGTCGACGCCGGGGTCGACCTCTTCGTCATCCGCGGCACGACGGTCTCCGCCGAGCACGTCTCGGGCAACGCGGAACCCCTCAACCTCAAGCGGTTCATCTACGAGCTCGACGTCCCCGTCGTCGTCGGCGGGGCGTCCACGTACACGGCGGCCCTGCACCTCATGCGCACCGGCGCCGCTGGTGTGCTCGTGGGCTTCGGCGGGGGAGCGGCGCACACGACACGCATCTCCCTGGGCATCCACGCTCCCATGGCGACCGCGGTCGCCGACGTCGCCGCGGCGCGTCGTGACTACCTCGACGAGTCCGGCGGCCGGTACGTGCACGTCATCGCCGACGGCGGCGTCGGTCGCGCTGGCGACCTCGTCAAGGCCGTGGCGTGCGGAGCGGACGCCGTCATGGTCGGTGCGGCCCTCGCGCGGGCGGCCGAGGCTCCTGGGCACGGCTGGCACTGGGGTTCTGAGGCCCACCACCCGCAGCTGCCGCGAGGTGAGCGGGTGCACGTCGGAACGGCCGGGACACTCGCCGAGATCCTCTTCGGCCCGGGCCGGCAGGCTGACGGCACTCTCAACCTCGTCGGTGCGCTCAAGCGCGCGATGGCGACGACCGGCTACTCCGACCTCAAGGAGTTCCAGCGCGTCGAGGTCGTGGTCTCGCCCTACCAGCCCCGGTGAACGGGGTGCGGGAGACGAACGGCGCCACCGTCACCGAGATCACTGACGCCGACGTCGCGGACGTCATCGCCCTGTGGGAGGCGTGCGACCTCACGAGGCCGTGGAACGACCCGGAACGTGACATCGCGAACGCTCGCGCCACGGACTCCGCCACCGTCCTCGTCACGCACGGCGGGACCCCGGCGGACGGCTCCGCGACGGGGCCCCTCGTCGGATCGGTCATGGCCGGCTTCGACGGGCACCGCGGATGGGTGTACTACCTCGCCGTCGACCCCGCGTGGCGGGGACGCGGTCTGGGCCGGGACCTCGTCGTCGCGGCCGAGGCGTGGTTGGCCGCCCAGGGGGCCGAGAAGGTCCAGCTCATGGTGCGCACGTCGAACACCGACGTCGTGGGGTTCTACACGGCACTGGGCTACGAGGACGCACAGTGCGTGGTCCTCGGCCGTCGGCTTGTCTGACGCCCGACGTATCCTCGCCGCATGGCAGACCACCCCCGACACGCCGTCCCGCACCCGGCGGGCGCCATCGACCCTGAGACGCACCCCCGGGCGACCGGTCTCCTCGACCCCGACGTCCTTGCCCCGCTCCTGACGTGCGTCACCACCACGCACGAGGCAGGGACGCACCGAGCGGTGGCACCCTTCACCGGCGCCCCGCTCGTCGAGCTCCCGCTGTCGAGCGCCTCCGACGTGGCCCGGGCCGTCGCCCGTGCCCGCGGTGCGCAGCCCGAGTGGGCGGCGCGCCCGGTCAGGGACCGCGCGCGGGTCCTCCTGCGGGCGCACGACCTCGTGCTGTCCCGGCAGTCCGAGGTGCTCGACCTTCTTCAGATGGAGTGCGGAAAGACGCGGCGCGACGCCTTCGAGGAGGTCGCTGACGTAGCGCAGGTCGCCCGGCACTACGGCCTGCGAGGTGCGTCCTACCTGCGTCCGCGCCGGGTGCGCGGTGCGCTTCCCGGCATCACCCGCACCACGGTCCACCGGCGGCCGCTCGGAGTCGTCGGGGTCATCGAGCCCTGGAACTACCCCCTCGCCCTGACGCTCGGCGACGTCCTGCCTGCACTGCTGGCAGGGAACGCCGTCGTGCTCAAGCCGGACACAGGCGCGACCCTCACGGCCCTGTGGGCAGTCACCGCGCTCGCCGACGCCGGTGTGCCGGAGGGCGTGGTGCAGGTCGTCGTCGGAGGGGCCGAGGTGGGGGCGGCGCTGGTCGGGGAGGTCGACCAGGTGACCTTCACCGGCGGGACGCCCACGGGACGCCGGGTCGCTGCACAGGCAGGGGAGCGGCTCGTACCGGCCACGCTCGAGCTCGGTGGGAAGAACCCCCTCTACGTCGCCGCCGACGCCGACCTCGATGCCGCTGCGGCGGGCGCCGTGCGCGCCTGCTTCACGAGCGCCGGGCAGCTGTGCCTGTCCGTCGAGAGGCTCGTCCTCCACGAGGACGTCGCCGAGGCATTCCTCGACCGGTTCCTCGCACGGGTCCGGGCTCTGCGGTTGTCAGCAGCCCTGGACTACTCCGGCGGCATGGGGTCGCTCGCCGGGCCACGTCAGCTCGAGCGCGTCGAGGAGCACGTCCATGACGCGCTCGCCCGCGGGGCACGGATCCTCACCGGCGGCGTGCACCGTGCGGACGTCGGACCCTACTTCTATGCCCCCACCGTCCTCGAGGCGGTGCCGGCGGACGCCCTGTGCGCGCAGGAGGAGACCTTCGGGCCGGTCGTCTCGGTCGTCCGGGTTCCGGACGACGCGTCGGCAGTCCGCGTGATGAACGAGACCGGGTACGGGCTCAACGCGAGCATCTGGACCCGGGACGTCCCGCGAGGACGGCGGCTCGCCGCGCAGATCGACGCGGGCCTCGTGAACATCAACGACGGCTACGCCTCGGCATGGGGCTCGCCGGCGGCGCCAGCGGGTGGCACGAAGGCGTCGGGGCTGGGGCGTCGGCACGGGCGCGAGGGGATCCTCGGCTACACGCGCGCCCAGACGGTGGCGGCAGCGGGCACGGCAGGTTCCGCTGCTGGACGGATCAGCGCCGCGTTCGGCCTGGCGGATCCCGGGGGTGCCACGAGCGGCGACCCGCTCCCGGACGGCGCCGCGCAGGAGCGGCTCACGCATGCGCTCGCCCTCATGCGTCGTCTGCGCATCGCCTGAACCGACGACGAGCACCCCCGCACGGAAACGCGGGGGTGCTCGTGCGGGGCCGGTCAGTCCTGGAGCAGCTCGCCCTGCTCGTCGAGGACAGCGGCGCACTGGCGTGCGATGGCGAGCTCCTCGTTGGTCGGGACGACCATGACGAGGGTCGAGGTCCAGTCGGGGGAGATGATGCGCGGGCCGCGGTTCGTGTCGTAGTTGCGCACCGGGTCGATCGCGATCCCCATGCTCTCCATACCGGCGACGGCGAGCTCGCGAACCCGGGCGTCGTTCTCACCGGCGCCTGCGGTGAACGTGAGCACGTCGAGCCGGCCGAGCACAGCGTGGTACGAACCGATGTACTTGCGCAGCCGGTGGATGTAGACGTCGAGCGCCAGCTGCGCCGCCTCGTTCCCGGCGGCGATGAGGTCGTGCAGGCCGCGGAAGTCGTTGTCGCCAGCGATCCCCTTGAGCCCGGACCGCTTGTTGAGCAGGTCGTCGATCTCGTCGATGGACATCCCTGCGTTGCGGTACAGGTGGAAGATCACCGCGGGGTCGATGTCGCCCGACCGCGTCCCCATGACCAGGCCCTCGAGGGGTGTCATACCCATCGACGTCTCGACAGCCACGCCGCCCTGGACGGCAGACGCCGACGCGCCGTTGCCCAGGTGCAGCACGATCTGGTTGAGCTCCTCCAGGCGACGTCCGAGAACCCGGGCGACCTTGCCGGAGACGTACTGGTGGCTCGTGCCGTGGAACCCGTACCGGCGCACGCCGTACTTCTGTGCGACCTCCGTGTCGATCGCGTACGTGTGCGCGGCCGGGGGAAGCGTCTGGAAGAACGCGGTGTCGAAGACCGCGACGTGCGGCACGTCCGGCAGCAGCTCCCGGGCCACCTCGATACCCCGGACGTGGCCCGGGTTGTGCAGCGGGGCCAGCGGGATGAGGTCCCTGATCTCTTCGACCACGTCGTCGTCGATGACGACGGGCCCCGAGAAGGTGCTCCCGCCCTGGACGACGCGGTGCCCGACAGCGAACACGTCCGCCTCGGAGAGGTCGGGACCGTACTCGGCGAAGAGGTCGAGCACCGTGCGCAGAGCCGTCCCGTGGTCCGGGACGACCGCGTCGGCACCCTCCCGCCGCACGGTGTTCCCCCCGAAGCTGTGGGAGATGCGGCCCGTGCTCTCCCCGATGCGCTCGACGAGACCCGAGGCGATCGCCTCACCCCCCACCGGGTTGACGAGCTGATACTTCACGGACGACGACCCGGAGTTGATGACGAGGACGCTGCCGTGCGCGCCGTGGGCGCTGTAGGAGCTGAGTCGGTCGCCGACGGCGGACGGGTTCATGCGGTGGGTGCTCCTGAGTCGGTCGGGGCGGCAGCGCCGGGCGCGGCGTCAGCAGTGCTGGCGAGCGCCTGGGCCTGGATGGCGGTGATGGCCACGGTGTTGACGATGTCCTGCACGAGCGCGCCGCGCGACAGGTCGTTCACCGGCTTGCGCAGGCCCTGCAGCACGGGGCCGACGGCCACCGCACCGGCGGAGCGCTGCACGGCCTTGTAGGTGTTGTTCCCGGTGTTTAGGTCCGGGAAGATGAACACGGTCGCCCGACCGGCAACGGCGGAGTCGGGCATCTTCGAGGCCGCCACGGATGCGTCGACCGCTGCGTCGTACTGGATGGGTCCCTCGACAGAGAGGTCGGGGCGCCGCGACCGGACGAGCTCGGTGGCGGTGCGGACCTTCTCGACGTCGGCTCCCGTCCCGGACTCTCCTGTGGAGTAGGAGAGCATCGCGATGCGGGGCTCGACGCCGAACTGGGCGGCCGTTGCCGCCGAGGAGATCGCGATGTCGGCGAGCTGCTCCGCGGTGGGGTCGGGGTTGACGGCACAGTCGCCGTAGACGAGCACCCGGTCCTCGAGGCACATGAGGAACACCGAGGAGACGACGGAGACACCGGGGAGCGTCTTGATGATCTCGAACGACGGCTTGATCGTGTGAGCCGTCGTGTGCGCGGCCCCGGAGACCATGCCGTCGGCGAGGCCGAGGTGGACCATCATCGTGCCGAAGTACGAGACCGAGCTGACGATCTCGCGGGCGAGGTCGAGGGTCATGCCCTTGTGGGCACGCAGCGCCGTGTACTCCTCGGCGAAGCGCTCGTGCAGCTCCCCGCTGCGGGGATTGACCACCTGCGCCTCGGAGATGTCGAGACCCAGCTCGACGGCCCGTGCGCGGATCGCCTCCTCGTCACCGAGGATCGTCAGGTCTGCGACCTGACGTTGCAGGAGCGTCGAGGCCGCCCGCAGGATGCGGTCGTCCCCGCCCTCGGGCAGCACGATCCGCTTGCGGTCCTCCCGCGCCCGGCTGAGCAGGTCGTACTCGAACATCAGCGGGGTCACGACCTCGGGGCGCTCGACGTCGAGGCTCGCGAGCAGCGCCGCGCCGTCGACGTTCTGCTCGAACAGTGCGAGCGCCGTGTCGACCTTGCGCTGGGACTCCTTCGTCACCCGGCCCCGCGCCGACGCGGCAGCGCTCGCGGACCGGAACGTCCCGAGCTCGGTCCGGATGATCGGCACGCTGGGCGCGAGGTCGTGGATGAGCCGGGCCACGGACGGCGGCGGGTAGAAGCCTCCGTTGAGGATGATCCCGGCGAGGGACGGGAAGTTCTTCGCGGTCTGCGCGGTGAGCAGCCCGAGAAGCACGTCGGTGCGGTCGCCCGGGGTGATGACGACGGCACCGTCGGACAGACGGTCGAGCAGGTGCTCGAAGCTCATGGCTCCCACGAGCACGTCGAGCACCTCGCGGCCGAGCAGTGCCGGGTCGCCGAGCTCGAGCTCGCCCTCCACCGCCTGCATGAGCTGATTGACGGTCGGGGCCATGAGGAACGGGTCGTCGGGGACGGTCCACACGGGGAGGGCGTCGCTGCGGGCGAACTCCGACTGGATCGCCTCGAGGTCCGCCGGCAGGCACCGGTTCGCGACGACACCGATGACCTGGGCGTGGTTCGCCTCGAGCTCGGCGACGGACACGTCGCTCATCTGCCGCACGCCCTCCGGGGAACGCCGGTTGCCCGACAGGACGAGCAGCACCGGCGCGCCCAGGTTGGCGGCGATACGGGCGTTGAACGCGAGCTCCGTGGGGCCCGCGACGTCCGTGTAGTCCGTGCCGACGACGACCACGACGTCGCACTGCTTCTCGACCTCGTGGTAGCGGGTGACGATCCTCGAGAGGGCGGCCTCGGGGTCGGCATGGACGTCGTCGTAGGTCACACCCACGCACTGCTCGTACGTGAGATCCACGCCGTCGTGGGCGAGGAGGAGCTCCACGACGTAGTCCGGGGTGTCAGCCACGTCCCCGCCCGACGCGCGCTGCGTGTGACCGCTGCGCGTGACGGGGCGGAAGACGCCGACCTTCTGCACCCGACGGGTGAGGAGGTCCACGACCCCGAGGGCGATGATGGACTTGCCGGTCTCACCCTCGGGGGACGTGATGTAGATGCTGCGTGCGGTCGAGCTCACTCGTTGTCGCCTCCGGTATCGCTGGTGCTCAGCTGGGGTCCTGCTGCCTCGGTGCCGGTCTCGCCGGCGTCGGGCCACACCCAGTCCTGCACCTCGGGGATGTCGATCCCGTGGTCACGGGTGTACTGCCGGGCGCGGAGCCGGGCGTCGACCATCTCCTGCCGCAGGATAGCCGCGCGGCTGCCCAGGTGAGGCACCCGGTCGATGACGTCGATGACCAGGTGGTACCGGTCGAGGTCGTTGAGCATGACCATATCGAACGGCGTCGTCGTCGTGCCCTCCTCCTTGTACCCGCGGACGTGGATGTTCGCGTGGCCCTTGCGGCGGTAGGTGAGGCGGTGGATGAGCCACGGGTAGCCGTGGTAGGCGAACACGACGGGCTTGTCCGTCGTGAACAGGGTGTCGAAGTCACGGTCGGCGAGCCCGTGCGGGTGCTCGCTCACGTGCTGCAGGCGCATGAGGTCGACGACGTTGACGACGCGGACCTTGAGCTCCGGGAGCTCCCGGCGCAGGATGTCTGCGGCGGCCAGCACCTCGAGGGTCGGGACGTCACCGGCGCAGCCGAGCACGACGTCGGGGTCCTCGCCCGGCACCTCGGTCCCGGCCCACTCCCAGATCCCGAGACCACGGGTGCAGTGCGCCACCGCCTGGTCCATCGTGAGGAAGTTCGGGGCGGGCTGCTTGCCGGACACGACGACGTTGACGTAGTCCTTGCTGCGCAGGCAGTGGTCGTACGTGCTCAGCAGGGTGTTGGCGTCCGGCGGCAGGTACACCCGCACGACCTCGGCCTTCTTGTTCACCACGTGGTCGATGAACCCGGGGTCCTGGTGCGAGAACCCGTTGTGGTCCTGGCGCCACACGTGGCTGGAGAGGAGGTAGTTGAGGGACGGGATGGGGCGACGCCACGGGATCTCCCTGGTGACCTTGAGCCACTTGGCGTGCTGGTTGAACATCGAGTCGATGATGTGGATGAACGCCTCGTAGCAGTTGAACATCCCGTGGCGGCCGGTGAGCAGGTACCCCTCCAGCCATCCCTGGCACTGGTGCTCCGAGAGCATCTCGACGACGCGGCCCGCGCGCGCCAGGTGGTCGTCGATGTCGCCGGGGAGGTACTCGGCGTTCCACACCTTGTCCGTGACCTCGAACACCGCCTGCAGCCGGTTCGATGCCGTCTCGTCAGGACCGAAGATCCGGAAGTTGTCCGGGTTGAGCCGGATGACGTCGGTGAGCCACGTCCCCAGGACGCGCGTCGCCTCGCTGATCGACCCCGCCGGCGTCGGTACGTCGACGGCGTAGTCCCGGAAGTCGGGCAGGCGCAGGTCCTTCGTGAGGAGTCCGCCGTTCGTGTGCGGGTTGGCGCTCATCCGCAGGTCGCCGGCGGGGGCGAGCTCCGCGATCTCGGGCCGCAGGCGGCCCGTGGCGTCGAAGAGCTCGTCGGCCTTGTACGACTTCATCCAGTCCTTGAGCACCTCGAGGTGCTCCGGGGTGTCCCGGGCGCTGGCGAGCGGCACCTGGTGCGCCCGCCAGGAGTCCTCGGTCTTCTTGCCGTCGATGACCGGCGGGCAGGTCCAACCCTTCGGGGTGCGGAAGACGATCATCGGCCACATCGGGCGGGACTCGTCGCCGGCTGCAGCGCGCTCCTTGATCGCCGCGATCTCGTCGAGGACCTCGTCGAGGAGTGCCGCGAAGCGGGCGTGCACCGTGAGGTGGTCCTCGCCGTCGAACCCGCCCTCGAACACGAAGGGCTTGTGGCCGTAGCCGACCATGAGGGAGGTGAGCTCCTCGTCGCTGATGCGCGCGAGGACGGTGGGGTTGGCGATCTTGTACCCGTTGAGGTGGAGGATCGGCAGGACGACGCCGTCCTTCGCCGGGTTGACGAACTTGTTCGAGTGCCAGCTCGTGGCGAGCGGGCCCGTCTCGGCCTCACCGTCACCGACGACGGCGGCGACGAGGAGGTCGGGGTTGTCGAAGGCTGCTCCGTAGGCGTGCGACAGGGCGTAGCCCAGCTCACCGCCCTCGTGGATCGACCCCGGCGTCTCGGGGGCGACGTGGCTGGGGATCCCGCCGGGGAACGAGAACTGGCGGAAGAGGCGGCGCATGCCCTCCTCGTCCTGGGTGATGTCCGAGTACGTCTCGGTGTAGGTGCCCTCGAGGTAGGAGTTGGCGACGAGCCCCGGTCCACCGTGACCCGGACCGGTGATGTAGATCGTCGACTGTGCCCGCTCCCGAATCGCGCGGTTGAGGTGCGCGTAGAGGAAGTTGAGACCGGGGGTCGTGCCCCAGTGGCCGAGGAGGCGAGGCTTGACGTCCTCCCGGCTGAGGTCGGTACGCAGCAGCGGGTTGGCGAGCAGGTAGATCTGCCCGACAGACAGGTAGTTCGCCGCCCGCCACCAGGCGTCGACGCGATGGAGCGTCTCGTCGCTCACCGGTGCACCGGAGCCGCGCTGCCACGCGGTCGCCGTGCTCACGGGTGCATCCGGGTCTGGCGTGCGGGGCTCAGCAGCGATGCTCATGGTGATCTCCTACCTGTGAAAGGTTGTCCACTCATACAACCCCATGCGGGGCCGGGGTGCACTAGGTCCTTGGTGCCGCGGGTCCCCCGCGGTCCGTGGTAGCGCTTCGGGCCGATTGCGGCGAGGAGGTCGACAGTGCGACGGTGCGCCCGTGAGACTTGTCACACGGTCCCCGTGAGGGGGTGAGTGGGCCGGGAGAGGCGTGACCCGGCGGTAGCCTGGCAAGGTGTCCGACCTCGACCACGCGCCAGCGCAGCGGGGCCCGTCGATGCTCGCGGTAGCCCGCCAACCCCGGATGATCGCGCTCCTCGTTCTCTTCCTCGCCGCCGCAGCCGTCTGCGCCCGGCTCGGTGTGTGGCAGCTCGACCGGGCCCAGGAGCGCGGCCGGTTGGCGGACGATCACGCCGCCGCCGAGGCCGCGGCCACCGCCGTCGCACCCCTCGCCGACGTCCTCACGCCCCAGACGACCTTCCCGGGCGAGGTCGTCGGACGCCAGGTCTGGGTGGCGGGCACGTACGACGCCTCGCAGCAGCTGCTCGTCACCGGCCGAGCCCTCGACGGCGAGGTCGGCTACCTCGTGCTCACCCCCCTGCGGGTGAGCCAGGACGGCCGCGACGGCGCCTCGTGGGCTGAGCTGTCGGGCGCACCCGTGCTGCCAGTGGTCCGTGGGTGGGTGCCCCAGGAGCTCGGCGACGAGGCGCTCGCGGCGGGCTCGGCCGACGCGGCCGTGAGTGAGCTCGTCCCGCCCGCTGGCACTGTGCGCCTCACGGGCTACCTGCAGGCCTCGGAAGCCACCGCGCAGAGCGGGATCGCGAACGGTCGCACGGACGCCGTGAGCTCGGCCGCCCTGGCCAACGTGTGGGGCGGTCCCATCTACTCCGGGTACCTCGTCGAGGCGAGCTCGGCCCCGGAGCAGCCCGAGGCGCTCCAGCTCCTGCCGCGCCCCAGCATCGAGGGCGGGGACGGCATCAACCTGCAGAACCTCTTCTACGCCTTGCAGTGGTGGATCTTCGGCGGCTTCGCCGTCGCGCTGTGGCTCAGGCTCGTCCGCGACGAGACGCGCCTGCGCAACGGTGGGGCGCAGCTCGACCCGTTCGCGGAGCAGGCGGCGCGCGGCGCCTGAGACTCCGCGTCAGCGGGGGAGAACGAGCAGCATCCCCACGGTGCCGGTGCCGGTGCCTGCTTCCTCGACGTCGACGAAGCTGAGGTCCGGCGCCTCGACGCCGTGATCCGAGAACGTCACGGGATCTGACCCGAGACTTCGACGGTGCCGTCGTAAAGAGCCTAGGTCGCACCGGCTACTTCTACAGGACGAGCAGGAGGCTGAGGTTGTAGGTGGCGTCGTAGGTGGTGGTCTTGGTGGGGTCGATGAAGGTGGTGAAGGTGTAGTTGCCGGCGGTGAGGTGGGGGATGCGTTGGTCGGCGCTGAAGGTGTTCTCCGCGACGAGTGTTCCGGTGGTGTCCTTGAGCTGCCAGCGCAGGTGGGAGTTGGTGCCGTTGAGGTCGACGAACAGTTCCTGGTCTGGTCCGGCGGTGAAGGAGTACACGTCTGAGGACAGGCGTGTCTCCAGGGACCCGGCTCCGGCGGCAGGGGTGTTGGGGGACGGGGTCACGGGCGTGGTGGTGTTGACCAGGACCGCGAACTGCTGGGCCGCGGGGGGCTGGTAGATGCGCAGAGTGTAGGTCCCTGAGCCTTCGTACTCGCCGCTGTACCGCAATCGGTACTGGCCGCCGGGCAGGATCTGATCGAAGGTCCGCTCGCTCTTGGAAGTGAGCCCCTGACCGACCACTACACCCTCGGAGTCGAGAACCTCCCATGTGCCGTAGGCGCCCCAGGTGGGATAGGTGAAGTCGATCAGGGTCCGAGAGCCCCCCTCCGCGACGGTGAACACGTACTCATCGACCGAGGCCTTCGTCTCGAGGTTCCGGGCGCCAGCACCGGGCTTGCCGTCGGAGATGTTCACCGGTCCGGGCATCGTCACCTCAAACGAATCAGCCTCCGGAATCCAGAGTGCATCAAGCGAGTAGGACTGCACTGCAGGTGGCATCGCGCCCGCACTACGAATGCTCAGAACGTACGCCCCGGAGAGTTTGCGTAGACGCACGTCGCCATCGCGGCTCGAACCAGCACCCACTGATGTTCCGTCGGCAGTAGACAAGTCCCAACTCACACTCGCCGATGCCGAGTTCCAGTCGAGCATCAAGTCAGATTCGCTAGGCAGTTCGAAAAGGTACTGATCGTTCGCCCCGCGGTTCTCGAGGACGCCGGCACCGTCGAGGCGCAACCGACTGTCGAGCCCCACGGGCGCCCCCTGTGTGAGGGTGACCGGGAAACGCTCTGCCGGGACTAGGTCGAGTTCCACCGAGAGGTTGTCGACGCCGAAGGCGTCTGATGCTCCGCTCTCAGAGTTAGAGGAGAAGGTGCCAGCAATTTGTGAAAGGTGATGGTCGATCTCGACCGACACGTGCTGCTTACGGAAAAAGGCTCCACTGTCGGAAGTCCCGAAATCTGCTTCGGACCAATCGATCTGCAGAAGCATCGGTTTGTCGTCGACGCTGAAGCGGACCTCCTCAAGGCCAGGCGCTGGAACACCGAACCTGATGAGGTCGAACTCGATGCTCGCCGATTTATGGCCCGGGAGCTGCGGTACGTAGAACCTGTACTGTTCATCGCCTCGGAAGGGCCCTGCGAACGAAGAAAGCCGCTCGTCCTCGCCCACGCGGACGGCCATGAAGTTGTTCGGGAGAGGTCCCTCGAAATCGACGTTCGAGAAGCCTCTTAACAAAGTAGTGTGAAACTAGTTTGGTAATCGCGGCGTCGTCAGGCGCGGAAGAGAGTTGGTCAGCCGGAGATCAGCAATGGAGGGGCACTGGCAACGTGTGGCAACTACCATCGGCGCATGGCCCGACCGCTGAGTCCACGTCGACCACCCGTTCGTTGGCGGTGCGAGCGTGTGGAAGAACCGCTCGGCCTCACCGATGAGCCGATTGCTCTGGTGGGTAACGTCGACGGATCCGCCGGGAGGGACTATGCGTGGCTGCGTGAGTCTGGGGTGCTGGCTCCTCTGCCAGACCTCGACAGGTGGCACCCGAACTCCCGGGACGTGCTCGTGGCAGGTGGCCGAGCCTTGGTCTTCGAGCGCGAGCAGAAGGACGACGAGGTCGGACACCAGACCGGCATCAGCCTTGGCATCTACCGGCTAGATCTGCCCACCGGCGCGGTGACTCGAGCGCGGTTCGACGCGCCCGGTGACTATCGCGGTGCGAGGGCGTTCGCGCCCGACCCTCAGGGCCAGCGGGTCGCGGTCGCTGCGGGGTGGTATGTGCCGTCCACGAGCCTTCCCGGTGGAGGTTGGGTTCCGCGCATGATGCTCTCGATCTGCTCCTTCTCTGACGCGCCACCGAAAGAACTGTTGACCCTTGTCGGCTGGCATCAGGCGGGGCCCGACGACCTAGCAGTGCAGTGGTCGCCTGACGGTCGCCTCATCGCGTTGTCGGCGCGCCGAGAGGGAGAGAGTCACCGCCGAGCCTGCGATGCCGTTCTGGTGTGCGACGCCGCGACGGGCGCGTTGGTGTACTCCCGCGACGACTTTGCGCTCCGCGGGTCGCTCTCGTGGACGCCCGACGGCACCGGGCTGCTCGTCATCGACGGAGACGAGGTCGCGGGGCTTCTCGACATCACGACGAACGAGTTTCATCCGCTGCCGTTCCTGCCCGGCTCGAGCAGCGCCATCCCCTTCGAGAAGACTGTGCGGATGCAGGGACTTATCGAGCGCGACCGCGTCCTGACCCTCTCCGAGAGAGGGAGGACGTTCACCTTGTCGGGCGTCAACATCAACACTGGAGAATCGGAGCTGCTGCTCAGATGCACGAACGCGGAGCTGTATCAGCAGACGATTGCCCGGATGCCATCGTCCTTCTGGTCTCGGTAGCACCGCGTCAGCGTGTGAGGACGAGGAGCATCTCCACGGTGCCCGAGTCCTCGACGTTGACGAACCCGAGGTCGGGTGCGTCGATCCCGTAGTCCGAGAACGTCACGGGGATCTGTCCTGACACCTCGACGGTGCCGGCCGCCGTGAACTGCGCCTCGAGGTCGACGATCACCGTCTGCGTCTCGCCGGCGATCGTCAGCGCACCCTCGGCCTGCCCTTCGACGACGCCCTCCCTGAGCCCCGAGACGTCGACGGGGGTCGTGAGCGTGAACTGCGCCGTCGGGAAGTCGTCCGTGCGGAGGATGTCGAGGAACTGGTTGTCCCGGGAACCCGAGTCGGTGGTCACCGTCGTCATGTCGACCGCGACGTCCGCCGCGGTGAGCTCGTCGCCCTCGACGGTGGCGATGCCGGTGACGTCCGACGACGGTGACGTCCTGGCCATTGAGCACCTCGTCGACCCGGTACCCGGCCTCCGACGGCGCTGTCACCGTCCATTCTCCGACGAGGTCCTCGACGGAGGCCGGCGGCGAGACGTCGGCGTCGGCCTCGGCCGGGGGCGTGCTCGAGAGCCCGAGCTCCTGCGGCGCGCGGTCGTTCTGGCTCGACCGGGCCCAGGAACGCGGGCAGCTGGCGGACGAGCACGCTGCTGCCGAGGCCGCGGCCACCGATGTCGCACCCCTCGCCGACGTCCTGACGCCCCAGACGACGTTCCCGGGCGAGATCGTCGGACAGCAGGTCTGGGTGGAGGGCGAGTACGACGCCGCGGAGCAGCTGCTCGTCACCGGCCGAGCCCTCGACGGCGAGACCGGTTACCTCGTGCTCACCCCTCTGCGGGTGGCGGACGACGGCAGCGAGGGCGCCTCGTGGGCCGAGCTGTCCGGCGCACCGGTGCTCCCCGTGGTCCGCGGCTGGATTCCCCAGGCGCTGGGCGACTCCGCTCTTTCGGCGGGACCGACCGACGCATCGGTGAACGAGCTCGCGCCGCCCGCCGGGCCTGTCCGCCTCACCGGCTACCTGCAGGCCTCTGAAGCCACCGGGCAGACCGGGATCGCGGACGGTCGGACGGACGCCGTGAGCTCGGCTGCGCTCGCGAACGTCTGGGGTGGTCCGATCTACTCCGGGTACCTCGTCGAGTCGAGCTCGGACCCGGGGCAGTCGGACGTCGTCGAGCTCCTGCCGCGTCCGAGCATCGAGGGTGGGGACGGCCTCGATCTCCAGAACCTCTTCTACGCGCTCCAGTGGTGGATCTTCGGAGGCTTCGCCGTCGCGCTGTGGCTCCGGCTCGTCCGCGACGAGACGCGCCTGCGCAACGGTGGGGCGAAGCTCGACCCGTTCGCGGAGCAGGCGGCGCGCGGCGCGTGAGACTCCGCGTCAGCGGGGGAGAACGAGCAGCATCCCCACGGTGCCGGTGCCGGTGCCGGTGCCTGCTTCCTCGACGTCGACGAAGCTGAGGTCCGGCGCCGTGATCCGAGAACGTCACGGGATCTGACCCGAGACTTCGACGGCACCGTCGTAAAGAGCCTAGGTCGCACCGGCTACTTCTACAGGACGAGCAGGAGGCTGAGGTTGTAGGTGCAGGAGCACTTCCCAGACTTCGACAACGACGTTCGCTGGATCGCGACCGTCTGTGAAGTCGTACTTGATGACGCCCGCGTAGCCATTATTTGAAGAATTCCAAGGGCGCGGGATGCGGACTTCCCACTGAGTGCTAGGGCTGATCATGTCTTTTTCGGGGTACTGATCTTTGGTGCTCAACGCCTGGGCGAACCTTGTTTGTGCGATCCGTTCCGCTTGTCGGATCCTCGAGTCGGAGCAGGCGCCTCGTGAAATGACCGCATCCTGGGCTTGCTCGAAACAGGAGTCCTTGATGGAATCGCGTGCGCGGATCTGCTGCCCATTGGCGCGCAGTGGCAGCGCTACGCCGACGGCGGTCGTCGGACTATTTGCGCAGTCCCTTCCTGTCGGCGTCCCCCGGCGGGTCGCCGAGCGCGAGGCTAGTCACAAACGGTTCTGCCTGGAAAGAGCGTAGTTCGAGGTGGGGCCAAGGGGTAAACGCGGTAGCCAACGAATAATCGCGGCGCAGCGGGACGGATTGATCGATCTAGCAGAGCGGGCAGGGATGGCAAGCCGCAGCGTGCGACGCATATCATCAGCGCATGTCGCAATGGCTCAGTCATCGCGCCCCTTTCGATCGTCGACTGTGCACGCGCCAAGAAGAACCGCTCGGTCCTACAGGGGAAGCGATCGCTCTGGTCGGTAATGTCGACGGAGTGTCGGGGGGCGACCACGTGTGGCTGCGTACGTCTGGAGCGCTGGTTCCGCTTCCAGACTTGGACAGGACACATCCGAACTCCCGAGATGTGCTCGTGCCAGGCGGCCGAGCCCTGATCTTCGAACGCGAGCACCCGGATGGAGCAGTCCCAGCGAGGCAACGTCGGAGCCTCGGCATCTACCGGTTGGATTTCACGACCGGCGCGGTAAGGCGAGCGCGATATGACGCTCCAGGTGACTATAGGAACTCGAGAGCGTTCTCTCCGGACCCCCAGGGGGAGCGCGTCGCGGTGGCTGCCGACTGGTTTGCGCCGTCCGCGAGTGTCGCTGCTGGTCGCTCCATCTCTCGGGTGACGCTCTCCGTCTGCTTCTTCTCGGACGCGCAGCCGAGAGAGCTGCTGACCCTGGCCGGGGTCAGAAGCGCGGGACCCGACGACCTGGCGGTGCAGTGGTCACCCGACGGCCGCTTCATCGCGTTCTCCGTGCGTCATCTCCGGGAAGGGCACACGACGGAAGTCACCTCTGTCCTGGTGTTCGATCCGGAATCTGGCGAGGTTGTCGTCTGCAGGGACGGCCTCTCGCTCGTCGGCTCGCTCGCGTGGACGCCCGACAGCGCCCAGCTGCTCGTCGTCGACCGGGACGGCGTCGCGTGGACCTTCGACATCACGACGGACGAGCTCCATCCGCTGCCGTTCCTTCCGGGGTCGAACCTGGCCGTCCCCTTCGAGAAGTCGGTCCGCTTGCAGGGCTTCATCGAGGACGACCGGGTTCTCACACTCACGCAGAAGGGGAGAACGTTCGCCGTGTTGGGCGTGAACATCGAGTCCGGAGCGTCCGAGGTGCTGCTGACCTGCAAGAACGCGGAGCTGTACCAGCAGACGATTGCCCGGATGCCATCGTCCTTCTGGTCTCGGTAGCACCGCGTCAGCGCGTGAGGACGAGCAGCATCTCCACGGCGCCGGAGTCCTCGACCTTGACGAAGCCGAGGTCGGGCGCCTCGATGCCGTAGTCCGAGAACGTCACGGGGATCTGGCCCGAGACCTCCACCGTGCCCTCCGCCGTGGTCTGCGCCTCGAGGGAGACCGTGACCGACTGCGTCTGGCCGGCGATCGTCAGGGCGCCGCGGGCCTCGCCGGTCACCATGCCCTCGGTGATCCCGGCGACGTCCACGGGCTCGGTGAGGGTGAACGTCGCCGTCGGGAAGTCGTCCGTCCGGAGGATCTCGAGGAACTGCCCGTCGCGGGAGTCCGAGTCGGTCGTCACGGTCGTCATGTCCACCGTGACCTCCGCGGCGGTGAGCTCGGTGCCCTCGACCGTGAGCGTGCCCGAGACGTCGTCCGTCCGCCCGACGACCGTGACGTCCTGGCCGTTGAGCACCTCGTCGACCCGGTACCCGGCCCGTGACGTGGCCGCGACGGTCCAGTCGCCCGCGAGGCTCTCGGCGGACAGGGGCGGGGTGCTGGGGGCGTCCGGGTCCGCCGACGCGTCGTCGGTCGGGGACAGGCTCAGCTCGTCCGGCGCCTTGTCGTTCTGGATCTGCGCGTACAGAGCCGTGCCCGCCACGACGGCGAGGACGGCGAGCACCGCGGCCACGAGGACGATGACGAGCTTTCTGTTCACGAGCAGGCTCCAGGGCGCGAGACGGTTGAGCCACTAGTACGGCATGTGGAACTGGGACTTCGCTGAGACCCACCGCACACAGCGTGGCACGGCCGCCGGTCCGGGGCCCGGCGGCCGTGCATGCTCACGCCTGCTGCCAGCTGTGCCACAGCCGCGCGTACTCGCCGTCCGCCGCGACGAGCTCGTCGTGCGAACCGATCTCGGAAATCCGGCCGGCGTCGACGACGGCCACGCGGTCGGCGTCGTGCGCGGTGTGCAGCCGGTGCGCGATCGCCACGACGGTCCGGCCCGTGAGCACGGCGTTGAGCGAGCGCTCCAGGTGCCGGGCCGCTCGCGGGTCGAGCAGCGACGTGGCCTCGTCGAGGACGAGGGTGTGCGGGTCGAGCAGGACGAGGCGCGCGAGCGCCACCTGCTGGGCCTGCGCCGGGGTGAGCACGTGCCCGCCGGAGCCGACCTCCGTGCCGAGGCCGTCCGGGAGTGCGGTGACCCAGCCGAGCGCGTCGACCGCGTCGAGCGCCTCGAGCAGTGCGGCGTCGTCGGCCGTGACGTCCGCCAGGCGCAGGTTCGCCGCGAGCGTGCCGACGAACACGTGGTGCTCCTGGGTGACGAGAGCGACGTGACGGCGCAGGTCCTCGAGGGGCAGCTCGACGAGGGGGACGCCGCCGACGGTCACCGCACCACCGGTGGGCGGGTGGATCCCCGCGAGCATCCGACCCAGCGTGGACTTGCCCGCACCGGACGGCCCGACGACCGCGAGGCGCTCCCCGACAGCGAGGTCGAGGTCGATCCCGTGCAGGACGTCGTGCCCCTCCCGGTAGGCGTACCGCACGCCGGTGGCGACGATGTGCTCGTCCTGCGGAACGGCGTCCCCGGCTTCCCGGTCGCGCTCGACGAGGCCCACGCCGATGATCCGGGAGAGCGAGGTCGCGGCGACCTGCGTCTCGTCGAGCCAGAAGATGAGCTCCCAGATCGGGCCGATGAGCTGTGAGGCGTAGAGCACGACGGTGGTGACCGCTCCGACGCTCGCGTTGCCCGTGGAGATCATGTACGCGCCCCACAGGAGCACGGCCACCGGTGCGATCATGAACGCGCTGTCCATCCCGGGGATGAGCACGGTGCGGAGCTTGAGGGTCTGGCGCTCGGCCTCGAACGCCTCGGACAGGTCGGAACGGACGCGCCGCCGGCGGCGGTCGGCGAGGTTGAGCGCGTCGACGGTGCGCGCACCCTCGACGGACTCGGACACGGTGCCGTTGATCGTCGCGTAGGCGGCCGACTCGCGCCGGTAGGCCGGCGCGGCGCGGGGCAGGTACCACCGTCCGACGAGAACGAAGATGGGCGTCCCGACGAGGAGCGCGACGGCGACGTGCGGAGCGGCGAAGAACGCTGCCACGATCGTCAGCAGCACGGTGACGATCGAGACGAGGATGCGGGGGACACCGAACCGCACCGCGTGCTGGATGAGGTCGACGTCGTTCGTCGTCCGGCCGAGCAGGTCACCGGTGCCGGACTTCTCCACCGTGGACAGCGGGAGCTCGGTGACGGTGACGAGGAAGTCCTCGCGCAGGCCCGCGAACACGGTCTCTCCGAAGACCATCGCGCCCCGCTGCGCGAACCGGATGAGCACCGACTGCGCGACGACGGCGAGCACGAGCACGAGCACCGTGCGGTTGACGTACGTCGCCGTCGTGCCCTGTGTCACGGCGTCGACGAGCCTGCCGAGCAGGAACGGGCCGGCCAGGCCCGCCACCGCCGCGCACGTGTGCAGGACGACGACGCGCGCGAGCCGGCTGCCGTGCTGCCGCAGGAGTCCGGCGGTGTGGCGCCGGACGGTGGCGCTGTCGGCCACGGGAAGCAGCACGCTGCTCATGAGAGCTCCTTGTCGATACGAACGGCGGAGACAGGTTCGGTGTCCTCGTCGAGGCCACGCCCGACGACGCCGCGGTAGTAGGCGTGGGACGGCTCCGTGCCGGTCAGCAGCTCGCGGTGCGTCCCCCTGGCGACGACGGCGCCGTCCCGCAGGACGAGGACCTCGTCCACGTGGTCGAGGACGAGGGGGCTCGCGGTGACGACAAGAGTCGACAACCCCTGCCGTGCCGCGGCGAGCCGGTCGGCGATCCGCGCCTCGGTGTGGGCGTCGACGGCGCTCGTGGGTTCGATGAGGAGCAGGTGCTCGGCCCGCGTCAGCAGAGCGCGCGCCAGGGCGACGCGCTGTCGTTGGCCCCCGGACAACGACCGGCCCTTCTCGGGGAGCTCACCGGCGAGCCCGCCCGGCGTCGAGTCGAGCACGTCCTGGGCGTCGGCGACGTGCAGAGCGGCGAGGATCTCCTCGTCGCTCGCGCGGTCACGCACGTCGAGCTCGTCGCGCAGCACGCCGGAGAACAGCTGGGTCGTGGCCTCCGCGACGACGATCCGCTCACGGACGACGGCCTTGTCGAGGTCGCGCAGGAGCACGCCTCCCAGGAGGACGGGCGTCGCGGCCTCGGCGGTGTCGTCGAACCGGCCCATCCGGGTCGCGACCGCGGCGGACTCGTCCGGGTCCACGCTCACGAGCGCGACGAGGCGCCCCGGGCGCAGCTCGATGCCCGTCACCGTGTCGAGGAGCGGCGCGCCGGGGGGCGGCGCGGTGGCCGTGCCCGGCTGGGCGCCGGTCGACGGCACGACGGCGAGCACCGCCGAGATCTTGCGGACGGCGACCACGGCGCGCGTCGTGATCTGCAGCGACTGCGTGAGGTTCTGCAGGGGCCACGTGAGGAATGCGGCGTACCCGTAGAAGGTCACCAGCTGACCGCCCGTGATGGTGCCCTCGAGGGCCTGGTGCGCGCCGAGCCACAGCACGAGGGCGACGAAGAGCCCCGGGAGCAGCACCTGGAGCGCATCGAGGTAGGACTGCGTCTGCGCGACCCGGACCCCGGCTCGCCGGACCTCCTGCGAGCGCTCGCGGTACCGGTCGGTGAAGACGCTCTCACCGCCGATGCCGCGCAGGATCCGCAGCCCGGAGACGGTGTCCGCTCCGAGGGTGGTCAGCGCGCCGGAGGCTTCGCGGTGCACCGACTGGCGGCGGTGCAGGGGCTTGACGAGCAGGCCGAGGATCCCGGCGACGAGCGGCAGCCCGACGACGACGACGACGCCGAGCACGGGTGACGTGACGAGCATGAGGACGGCGACGGCGGCGTACGCCACGAGGGAACCGATGAGGCGGGCGCAGTTGAAGAAGAACTCGCCGAGCCGCTTGGTGTCGGTCGCGACGGTCGCCACGACCTCGCCCGTGGGGATCGTGGCGGTGACGGCGTCGCCGCTGCGTCCCACGGTCTGCGTGACGAGCTGGGTGGTCGCGAACGCTGCGCGCAGCCAGTTCTGCACGTCGAGCCGGTGCCCGACGGCGCCGGCGACCACCTGGGTGAGGCCGGCTGCGAGCATGAGGGCGGCCCAGCGCAGGAGCTCGGGGCCGACGCCCTTCTCGAGCCCTTCGTCGAGGGCGCGGCCGAGGACGAACGGTGAGACGGCGGAGGCGAGGAAGGTGAGGATCCCGAGGGCGATGGAGCCAGCGAGGATCCCCCGCTGCTGGCGCGCGAGCCAGAGCAGGAAGCGGGTGGGGGACGAGGACGGCGGTGTCCCGGGGTCCGGGCGGGGGAGCGAAAGCACGGTCAGTAACATTACGTCGTGGCTCCGACACGGAGCGACGGAATATTCGGGGAGGTCCTCATGACGTCAGCACCTGCGGTCGATCCGCGCGCAAAGATCATCCGCGCCGCGGAGGGCGCCCTCACGCGCTACCGGGTCATGGCGTACGTCACCGGTGTCATGCTGCTGCTCCTCGTCGTCGAGATGGTGCTCGTCTACCTCGTGCAGATCAGCGACGACTCGGCCAGATGGATCGCGTGGATCCCGTTCGCCCACGGGTGGATCTACGTCGTCTACCTCGTCACCGTCGTCGACCTGTGGAGCAAGATGCGCTGGCCCGTGTCACGGCTCGCGGTGCTCGTGCTCGGTGGTGTCGTGCCCGTCCTGTCCTTCGTCGTCGAGCGGCGCGTGCACCGGGACGCCGAGGCGAGGATCGCCGCCGCTCGCAACGGGTGACCGCTCGTGCATCGGCGCGGGGGGAGCGCGTGCGCTGGGGGCGGGCGTGCCCGACGCCTCGTCGGCGTCCTTCCCGCGCTGCTCGCTGCCGGGATCGCGGCGGACGGGCCCGTGCAGGAAGGCGGACCGGCCCTCGCCCCTGGGTGGTCGGTCGACGGGTCCGCCCGGGCGGACCCGCCTCCGGACGACGCTGCGACCTCGCACGACCCGCCTGACTACCGGTCGGGGCCGTACGCGGGCTATCTCTGCCCGGACGGTCCGGCGGAGGCGGGTGCGTGGGCTTGTCGCGTGTCCCGCACGGGGCTCGCCGCGGTGGCGGGCCTCCATCAGCGGGTCGCGGCCGTCCTCAACGGGGGCACGTGCGAGATCCAGCAGGCCCTGTGGGTCTGCTTCGACGTGGACGTCCCTTTCGTCCTGCGCGGTGGGACGACGTACGGGGACACCTACCTCACCAGGCGGTCCCGCGAGGACCTCGGCCGCGACCTCATCGCGCACGAGCGCGAGCACGTGCACCAGTGGCAGCTCTTCGGTCCGACGTTCGCCCTCCTCTACGTCACCGCCGGTGTGGACCCGTGCGGCAACTACTTCGAGGAGGCCGCAGGGCTCGAGGAGGGCGACTACACGTGCGCGTGACCGCGGTCACGGCGCGGTCTGTGACGCGCCCCGCTCGGTAGAGTCGCAGGACTCCTCCCTGCCGATTGGGGCCTCGATGACCGACACCACGCCAGGCAGCGCAGCCCGTCGCGCGACCGACGGCCCGACGGCCGCCCTCCCGCCGCTCGTCGCCGAGTCCGCCCCTCTCGAGCCCGCCGAGCTCGCCCGGTATGCGCGGCACCTGAGCCTGCCCCACCTCGGCACGAGCGGGCAGCGCCGGTTGAAGAACGCGCGTGTCCTCGTCGTGGGAGCCGGGGGCCTGGGCAGTCCCGCCCTGCTCTACCTCGCTGCGGCCGGCGTGGGGACGCTCGGGATCGTCGACGACGACGTCGTCGACACCTCGAACCTCCAGCGCCAGGTCATCCACACCGTCGCCGACGTCGGCCGGCCCAAGGTGGACTCGGCCCGGGACAGGATCCGCTCGCTCAACCCCCACGTCGACGTGCGGACGCACCCGGTGCGCCTCGATGCCGGGAACGCGCTCGAGATCTTCCGGGAGTACGACCTCGTGCTCGACGGCGCCGACAACTTCGCGACCCGTTATCTCGTCAACGACGCGTGCGCGCTGCTCGGGATCCCGTACGTGTGGGGTTCGATCTTCCAGTTCCACGGTCAGACGAGCGTGTTCTGGGCTGCTCCGCCCGAAGGCGTCGAGCCGGTGACCTACCGAGACCTCTTCCCGACGCCGCCCCCGGCTGGTTCCGTCCCCAGCTGCGCGGAGGGTGGGGTGCTCGGTGCGCTGTGCGCGACCGTCGGCTCGGTCATGGTCACCGAGGCGGTCAAGCTCATCACGGGCGCGGGTCGCCCGCTCCTGGGCAGACTGGCCGTCTACGACGCGCTCGAGCTCACGTGGCGCCAGCTCACCGTCCACCCGGACCCCGACCTCGTGCCCGTTGTCGCGCTGGTCGACTACGAGGTGCTCTGCGGGCTCCCGCCGGCCGCGACGACGGACGACGCGAGGGCCGACGACGGCATCGAGCTGAGCGCCGCCCGGCTCGCCACGATGCTCGCGACGGGCGACGACGTCCTCGTCGTCGACGTCCGGGAGGCCTACGAGCGTCAGATCGTCGCGATCCCCGGGTCCGTCCACGTCTCCATGGACGAGCTGCTCGCGGGCGGAGGGCTCGATGCTCTCCCGAGAGACCGGCCGGTGGCGTTCTACTGCAAGATGGGCGGTCGTTCGCTCGCGGTGACCGAGGCGGCGCGCGAGCGCGGTCTGGACGCGCGCAGCGTCACCGGTGGCGTCCTCGCGTGGGTGCACGAGGTCGACCCCGGGCTGCCCGTGTACTGACCAGGCCCGGTGGGCGGCGGGCCGCTACAGCGCGAGGTCGAGCAGCCCGGTCGTGGGGGAGGACGCGAGCGCCTGCTCCCTGCGCGGGATCCGGCCGGCTCCGGCTGCGAGCCGCCCGGCGTCCACGGCCAGCCGCATCGCGCGGGCCATGCGCACCGGGTCCGCGGCCCGGGTCACGGCGGACGCGAGCAGGACCGCGTCGCACCCGAGCTCCATCGCCAGCGCCGCGTCGGAGGCGGTGCCGATCCCGGCGTCGAGGATGACGGGCACGGAGGACCAGTCGGCGATCGCGGCGATGTTGCGCGGGTTGAGGATCCCGAGGCCCGACCCGATCGGGGCGCCCAGCGGCATGACGGCAGCGCAGCCCACGTCCTGGAGCTTGCGTGCGAGCACCGGGTCGTCGTTGGTGTACGGCAGGACGACGAAGCCCGCCCGGACGAGCTCGTCCGCGGCCCGGACGAGCTCGATGGGGTCCGGCAGGAGCGTGACGTCGTCCGCGAGGACCTCGAGCTTGACCCACGGTGTCCCGCACGCCTCGCGGGCGAGCTCGGCGGTGAGCACGGCTTCGCGGGCGTTGAAGCATCCCGCGGTGTTGGGCAGGGGTCGGATGCCGTGGCGAGCGAGCAGGTCCCACACCGTGCCGCCGCCCGCAGCACCCGGCTGCGGCGTGCTCACGCGGCGCATCGCGACCGTCGTGAGCTCGGTCCCGGAGGCGACGAGCGCCTCCTCGAGGTGCAGGAGGTTCGGTGCCCCGCCGGTGCCCATGACGAGGCGGGACGTGAACGTGACTCCCGCGACGACGAACGCGTCAGGCTCCTCGGTCATCCGCCCTGCACCGCCGTGACGATCTCGACGCGGTCCCCGACGGTGAGCCCGGTGCCCGCCCACCGTCCCCGGGGGACGACGTGGTCGTTGATGGCGACCGCGACGCCGCTCGGTGCACCGTCCGACGCGCAGGCCGGCGCGTAGAGCGCGACGAGGGACCGGAGGTCGGTGAGCCCGGCGAGCGCCCGCTCCTCACCGTTGACGATGATCGATCCGCGGGTCATCGGTCCGCTCCGGTGAGCGCGAAGCGGAGGGGATCGACCGCGGGGGGAGGACTGCCGTGTCGGCCCGCGAACAGGTCGTCGAGGAGGTCTGCGGTGAGCGGGGTGAGCAGGACGCCGTTGCGGTGGTGGCCGGTCGCGGCGACGAGGCCGGGCACGGACGTCCGGCCGATGAGGGGCAGGTTGTCCGGCGTCCCGGGACGGGCCCGCGCGGTGACCTCGACGAACGTGAGCTCGTCGATGCCCGGGACGAGTGCCCGCGCGTCCCGCAGGAGCGCGTGGACCCCACCGGCCGTGGCGGTGGGCACGTCGCGTTCCTCGCTCGTCGCACCCACGACCACCTCCCCGCCGGGCCGTGGCACGACGTAGACCGGGCGCAGCTGGACCGTCCCGCGCACGACGTGGCGCAGCCCGAAGCCCGTCCCGCGCGCGTCGAGCCGGAGCGCCTCGCCCATGACCGGCCGGGTCGGCAGCACGACCTCGGGGACGTCGCCCAGCAGCCCGCCCGACGCCGCACCTGCGGCGAGCACGACGACGCCGGCGTGGTGGGTCCCGCCTGCGCGGTCCTCGGCGCCGACGACGGCGCCGGACGGTGAGCGCAGGAGGCGCGCGGCCTCGTGCCGCACGATGGTCGCGGTCCGCCTGCCCGCACCAGAGCCCGTGAGAGCCGTGAGCAACGCGGCGTGGGTCGCACGGGGGTCGACCTGGTGGTCGCCGGCCACCCGGTACGCGCCGGAGAGGCGGCCGCCGAGGAACGGCTCCTCCTCCCGTGCCTGGGAGACGGTGAGCTCCTCGGAGGTCAGGCCGAGCGCCCGGTGGAGCTCCGCGAGCCGCCTGCCCTGCGCGGCGTCGGCCTGGTCGTACGCCACGGACAGCGTGCCGCACGCCTGCAGTCCGGTGGGGCTGCCCGTCGCGTCCTCGAGCTCCGCCGCGAAGGCCGGCCACCGCCGGGCGGACGCGACACAGAGCTCGGTGAGCGACTCCTCACCGAAGCTCGCCTCGGTGACCGGTGCGAGCATCCCGGCCGCAGCGTGGGTGGCGCCGGTGCCGGGCGCCGGATCGAGGCAGGTGACGGTGAGGCCTGCGCGCAGGGCGCGCCATGCGGCCGTGGCACCGATGATGCCGAGCCCCACGACGAGGACGTCGCTCGTCGTGGCGCGAGCGGGCGTGGACCGATCGACAGGTGCGCGCATGCGCTGTGCTCCCTTCGCTGGCATGACCCAGAGCAGGTTCGACGGTCGGCGTGACGCCCTCTCAGCCCCGCCGTGTGCGGGGCTCCCGTGCGTCAGCCACAGTACACTCACGCCCCATGACGCTCACGGAGCACGGCGCGGCCCCCCTGCCCGACGACAGCGCCACGGGCTCTCTCGCGGCCCGCGCGTCCGTGCGCCGCCGCCTGGCCGACGCCCGGCTGTACCTGTGCACCGACGCGCGCGCGGACCGCGGCGACCGGGCGGACTTCGCGGCGTTCGTCCGCACCGTGCTGCGGGCCGGTGTCGACGTCATCCAGCTGCGGGACCGGTCCCTGGACGTCGTCGAGGAGCTCGAGCTGCTCGCGCTCATGGCCGCCCTCACCGAGGAGGAGGGCGCGCTGCTCGCCGTCAACGACCGCGCCGACGTGGCGACAGCGGCAGGAGCGCAGATCCTGCACACCGGCCAGCGCGACCTGCCGGTCACCGTCGCGCGCGGCCTCGTCGGCCCGTCCGTCGGCATCGGACGCTCCACACGCGGCGGGGAGCAGGCCGTAGCAGCGGACGCCGACCCGGACGTCGACTACTTCTGCGTCGGCCCGGTCCATGCCACTCCGACGAAGCCTGGCCGGTCCGCCGTCGGCGTGGACGCCGTGCGGGACGTCGCACGCCTCGCCCCGACGACGCCCTGGTTCGCGATCGGCGGGATCGACCTCACGACGCTGCGACCCGTCCTCGACGCCGGTGCGCGCCGCGTCGTCGTGGTCCGGGCGATCACGGACGCGAGCGACCCCGCGGACGCGACGAGGAGGATCCGGGCCGCCGTCGTGGGCGCTTGAACCCCGCCCGACGTGCGCCGACTATCCTGGGGTCGTGACGCAGACCCCAACCTCCTTGCCGCGCCCCGTCCTCGTCGTGGACTTCGGTGCCCAGTACGCCCAGCTCATCGCGCGCCGTGTCCGCGAGGCCAACGTGTACTCCGAGATCGTCCCCAGCACCTTCACGGTCGAGCAGATGCTCGCGAAGGACCCGGCGGCGATCATCCTCTCGGGCGGCCCGTCGTCCGTCTACGCCACGGGCGCCCCGTTCGTCGACCCTGAGCTGTTCACCGCCGGCGTCCCTGTCCTGGGCATCTGCTACGGCTTCCAGGCGATGGCCAAGGCGCTCGGCGGATCCGTCGCCCAGACCGGCCTGTCCGAGTACGGCGGGACGTTCGTCGAGATCAACCACCCCGGTTCCCTCCTCGAGGGATCGCCCGAGCAGCAGACGACGTGGATGAGCCACGGCGACGCCGTGCACTCCGCCCCCGAGGGCTTCGAGGTCCTCGCGACGTCGGCCGGCTCGCCCGTGGCCGCGTTCGAGGACACGGAGCGTCACCTCTACGGCGTGCAGTGGCACCCCGAGGTCAGGCACTCGCCCCTCGGCCAGAAGGCGATCGAGAACTTCCTCTACCGCGGCGCCGGGCTCGCACCCGACTGGACGCCCGGCAACGTCATCGCCGACCAGGTCGAGATCATCCGCGCGCAGGTGGGCGACGCCCGGGTCATCTGTGGCCTCTCCGGCGGGGTCGACTCCTCCGTGGCTGCCGCGCTCGTGCAGAAGGCCGTCGGAGACCAGCTCACCTGCGTGTTCGTCGACCACGGTCTGCTGCGGGCCGGTGAGGCCGAGCAGGTCGAGAAGGACTTCGTCGACGCCACCGGCGTGCAGCTCAAGGTCGTCAACGCCCAGCAGCGTTTCCTCCAGGCGCTCGCCGGGGTGAGCGACCCCGAGACGAAGCGCAAGATCATCGGCCGTGAGTTCATCCGGGTGTTCGAGGACGCCGCACGCGAGGTCGTCGCCGACGCGGGCGCGCACGGTGACGAGGTGAAGTTCCTCGTGCAAGGCACGCTCTACCCGGACGTCGTCGAGTCCGGCGGTGGTGAGGGTGCTGCGAACATCAAGAGCCACCACAACGTCGGCGGGCTCCCTGACGACCTGCAGTTCTCCCTCGTGGAGCCGCTGCGCACCCTGTTCAAGGATGAGGTGCGGGCCGTCGGCCTCGAGCTCGGCGTGCCCGAGGGCATCGTCTGGCGCCAGCCGTTCCCGGGGCCCGGCCTCGGGATCCGGATCGTCGGAGAGGTCACCGGCGAGCGGCTGGAGATCCTCCGTGCCGCGGACGCGATCGCCCGCGAGGAGCTCACGCGCGCCGGCCTCGACCGGGAGATCTGGCAGTGCCCCGTCGTGCTGCTCGGCGACGTGCGGTCCGTCGGCGTGCAGGGCGACGGGCGCACCTACGGGCACCCCATCGTCCTGCGTCCCGTGTCCTCCGAGGACGCGATGACAGCCGACTGGACCCGCCTGCCGTACGACGTGCTGGCGACCATCTCCACGCGCATCACCAACGAGGTCAAGGACGTCAACCGTGTCGTCCTGGACGTCACGAGCAAGCCACCGGGCACCATCGAGTGGGAGTGACTCACCGCCCGCATCCGTAGCCCTCTCGCTACGGTGGGACAGAGAGCATGCAGGCACGACCAACGAAGGAGTGCACGATGGCGAGCAAGGTCACGATCAGGCAGAGCAAGGGTGTGGGGGTCGTCGGGCTGCTGACGCTCATCGCGGGAGTGGTCCTCCTCATCGCGGGTGGCATCACGTGGTGGGCGGTCGCGGACAAGCTGGCGGACGAGGAGATCACCGTCTCCGAGGACGCGTCCTTCCTCGCGGGGAAGAAGGTCAACGACCCGTTCTCGGCCTTCGCCCAGGCTGACGTCATCAACAAGCACGCTCTCGAGGCGTCCGACGGCAACACGTACGCGGAGCTCGGGCAGGGCGACGAGCGGCGCGAGACGGTGATGAACGCGTCGTTCCTGCGAGCGTCGCTCTTCACGTCGGTCGTGTCGTTCGGCGTGGCGGCCCTCGTCATGGGCCTCGGGATCCTCTTCATCATCAACGGGTGGGCGCTGCGCCGTATGGCCGGTGGACCGCCGGTCGTCGTCGAGACCTCGGACGACCGTGACGGCGGTGACCGCGGCGGCCGCTCGGCACGCACCGACACGTCGCGTGCGGACAGCACGCGCCACGAGGCCGGCCTGCCGGCCGAGGCGAGCAAGGAGCCCGGGACGCGGCGCAGCGGACCCATCGCGTCGTCTGTGACGACGCCGGCCGCACAGCGCTCCGACGCGGCACCGTCCACGACCGCCACGCCGATCGTCCCGGCCTCGGGCCGGGCCGCGTCCCAGCACGACGCCGCCCCCGCCACGGGTGCGACTCCCGTCGCCCCGCGCGAGGACCCGGTCCGGCTGAGCCGCACCGACCGCATCGGTTCATCTCCCGCACCGGCGGGCCTGCGGCCGGCCACTGCCGCGTCGGCGTCCGACGCGACCGCCGTCCAGCCCGCGGTCTCCGCGGAGGACTCGTCCGCCGAGGGCTCCCGGCCCGATGGTGTGGGACGGCCGGAGACGGACGGGCGCCCGGCCGGATGGGCGTCGCCCGCCGACCGCGTCCCGCCGGCCGACGACGCGCGAGGCTCGTCCGGCAGCTGAGGGACGCCCGACGACGAGGACGGGCACCGGGGGAGACCCCCGGTGCCCGTCCTCGTTCCTGCCGGTGCTCGCGCGACGTGCGGCGTCGCGGGCTGCGCGTCAGCGTCGCGCCCTGCGCATCAGCGTCGCGCCCTGCGCGTCAGCGTCGCCGGACCGCCTTCGCGACCGACACTCCCACGAGCGCGGCGCCGGCCGCGGCGAGCGCGATGATGAGCGCCAGCTCCTCGTCGAACTCCGCGCCGAGGAGGCGCGCCAGGAAACCTGCCCCGACGAGGGCGACGAACACGCCCCAGATGAGGGTCGGTACGGCGACCCCGGGACGGGACGTCGCCGGTCGCGTGCTGCTCGTGCCGCTCATGAGTCCTCCTTGATGATGACGTTGCCCACGCCGTGGCTGATCTCCAGGTGGATCTGCGCGTCCTCGCCGTCGGCGACGTCCCGCGTCTCGAAGGTTGCCGAGCTGATCCCGAGGCCCCCGACGCTGCGCTCCTGTCGGTGGTCCTCGTCGCCGATCACCCACTCGACCTGGCCCGCGCGGACAGCCACCTCGGCCGACGCCGACGGGTCCTCGGGAAGGATGACGGTGAGCTGGCCGACCGCCATCTGGACCGGGATGCGGACCGCGTCGCCCGGGTCGAGGTCGAGGTCGGTGAGGTCGAGGACCATGTCGCCGATGCCCATCGCGTACCCGTCCTGCGCCTCACCCGTGGTCGTGGGGGCGAACCGCTCGTCACCGACCCCCGAGCGGGTGGCCGTGCGCAGGTCGAGCTCCGTCGACCAGGAGCCGACGCCGACGGCCAGCAGGATCCCGAGGACCGCGAGGACGCCGAGGCCGCCGCTCGTGCGGCCGAGCACCCCGGCGACGATGATCGCGAGGCCCGCGAGCACGAGCGTCACGGCGACGGCGATGAGCGAGATCGTGATGAGCCCACCGTCGACGTCGAGGCGGCCCGCCCGTTCGGCGAGGCGCAACCCCACGTAGGTGAGGGTGCCCAGTCCGAGGACGAGCGACACCGCCGCCGCGCCGGCGCCGTGGCGGGCGGGTGCCTGCTCGACCGCGCTCGCACTCGCCGGGGTCGACTTCGACAGGTTGACCGGTGGCTGCTGTCCGGTGCCACCGGGTGCGGGTGCACCGGCGCCGTGCCCGTGGAGCTCGTCGTCGGACCAGGTCTGACCGTTCGACCAGCCCTGCCCGCTCGTCCATCCGGTGACGGTCCAGCCGCCGGAGCCCGTCTCCGCGCCGGTCGTGCCTGCCGACCCGCGCGGACGTGCACCGTTGGCGGAGCGGTTCTGCACGTACGCGACGACGAGGTAGATCGTGAACCCGGAGAGCGCCACCCAGAAGACCGCGTCGAACCACCCGTTCCCGGAGTTCCCCCACGCACCCGGCCGGTCGCTGAACCCGAGGATGAGCATGATCGCCGAGCCGGCGAGGGCTGCGTCGAAGCGACCGTGGACGGCCTCCTGCAGGTGGATGCGACCGTCCGAACGCTCGGGGAGCAGCGCCCACCCCGCGGCGTAGAGGATGAGCCCGACGCCGGTAGCGATGCCGAGGACGCCGAGCAGCGCCCGCACGAGGAGCGGGTCGACGCCGAGACGTGCGGCCACCCCTGACGCGACGCCCCCGATCCACCGGTCGTCACCGCGGGTGATCCCTGTGCGTCGGATGGAGTCGAAGAAGTCGTCGAACCTGTCGTGGCCTGCTGGCGGAGGGGGCGTGTCGGCCCCCGATCCTGGTGCGGGTGTTCCTGTGCTGTCCATGTCCCGATCCTTGCCTGCTCCTGGCGCGGTGACCATCGGGTGTCACCCTGAAACGACCCTGAGACCTCACGCGCACAGCCCGGAGCCTGCCCTGAGATCGCGGGCGGAGGCCCACGGCCCGACGAGGTTCGTGTGACGATCGTCCGGTGACCACACCTGTCGCGGGCCCACCCGCCCGACCACCGCTCCTGCGACCTGCCAACGGCAGGCTGCTCGGTGGCGTCTGCCTGGCCATCGCCGCGCACCTGCGTGTCCCGGTGCACACGGTCCGCCTGGCGACCGCCGTCCTGTGCGTCGCTGGCGGGGTCGGCTTCCTCGCGTACGGCTTCCTGTGGTTCACGATCCCGACCGGGGACCCGTACGCACCGCCGGAACCGTCGCCCGAGCGGGCGCGTCTGGCGCCCCGGGCCCCGGTCCCGCACGAAGAGCGCCCGGTGAGCGCGTGGGCGCAGCTCCCGATCCGGGACATCCTCGTCGGCGCCCTCTTCCTCGTCGCCGCGGCGGCTCTCGTCGCCAACCGGGCCGGTGTCCAGATCGAGTGGTCCTGGGTCATGCCCGTCGTCGTCGCCCTCATCGGCACCGGGATCGCCTGGAGCCAGCTCGACGAGCGCCAACGAGGCCGCTGGTTGACGATGGCCGGCGGCCGGACGCCCAACGGGGTGCTGCGTCTGGCGGGTGGTCTCGTGCTCGTCCTCATCGGTGTGCTGCTCCTCGTGAGCGACGACATGCCCGGGACCGCGATCATGCCCGCAGTGGTCGCGGCGCTCGCGGTGCTCGCGGGCACGGGGCTGGTCCTCGCTCCGTGGTGGCTGCGCCTCGTGCGGGAGCTCGGCGAGGAACGCGCGGCCCGGGAGCGGGCGAACGAGCGGGCTGACATCGCGGCCCACCTGCACGACTCGGTGCTCCAGACCCTCGCGCTCATCCAGCGCAGCGCGGACCGGCCCGGCGAGGTGACACGGCTCGCACGCAACCAGGAGCGTGAGCTGAGGGAGTGGCTCTACCGGGACCGCCCGGCAGCGGGCACCTCGCTCGCGGAGGAGCTCAGGGCGCTCGTCGCCGAGGTCGAGAACACCCTGACCGAACGCGCGGGCGGCGACGAGCCGGTCTCGCTCGACACGGTGGTGGTCGGCGACTGCGCTCCCTCCGAGGCGACCAGCGCGTTGTTGCAGGCCACGCGCGAGGGCCTCGTCAACGCCGTGGTGCACGGACGCCCTCCCGTGTCGCTCTACCTCGAGGTGAGCGCCGAGCGGGCCGAGGTGTTCATCCGCGACCGGGGCGACGGTTTCGACATCTCCGCCGTCCCGCGGGACCGGTTCGGCGTGCGGGAGTCCATCATCGGGCGCGTCCAGCGCCGGGGGGGCGAGGCGAGCGTGCGATGCACCCCCGAGCGGGGGACCGAGGTGCGGCTGTGCATGCCGCTGGCCGACCCGGGAGACGGGGCACGCGGTGCCACAGGGAAGAATGGCCCCGATGCCCAGGTCCCGTCGGGAGCGGCGGGCGGACAACCCGGGGACGAGCAGCCCGACGTACGCGAGGAGAGCAGCACATGACCGACGCAGAGCGCATCCGGGTGGTGCTCGTGGACGACCACGACATGTTCCGGGCCGGTGTCCGAGCCAGCCTCGACCCGCGGGTCGAGGTCGTCGGGGAGGCCGCGGACGTGGACACCGCGGTCGCGACGATCCGCGCGACCCTGCCCACCGTCGTCCTGCTCGACGTCCACCTCCCGGGGGGCGCGGGCGGCGGCGGCGCGGAGGTCCTCACCCGCTCGGCGGACCTCCTCGCCGGGACGCGGTTCCTCGCGCTGTCGGTGTCGGACGCTGCGGAGGACGTCGTCGCGGTCATCCGGGCGGGTGCACGCGGCTACGTGACGAAGGCGATCTCGGGGCCGGAGCTCAGCGCGGCGATCGAGAGCGTCTGGAGTGGTGACGCAGTGTTCTCGCCGCGGCTCGCGGGCTTCGTGCTCGACGCCTTCGGTACGGGGTCGACCGACCTCGCGGTCGCGGACGACGAGCTCGACCGGCTCTCGGCACGGGAGCAGGAGGTCATGCGTCTCATCGCCCGCGGCTATTCCTACCGGGAGGTCGCCGGTGAGCTGTTCATCTCCGTCAAGACGGTCGAGACGCACGTCTCCGCGGTGCTGCGCAAGCTCCAGCTGTCGTCGCGGCACGAGCTCACGCGGTGGGCCGCGGCCCGGCGCATCGTGTGATCCGGCAGGATGGTGCGATGACCTCCGAGAACGCTGCACCCGTCGCGGCTCCGACCGCTGCACCCACGGCCGCGCTGAGCGCGCCCGTCCTCGTCGCGTGCTCGCACGGCACCGACAATCCTCAGGGACGCGCTGTCGTCGACCAGATCGTCGCGGACGTCCGTGCGTCGCTGCCGGGCGTCGAGGTGCTGCAGACCTTCGTGGACGTGCAGCATCCGCAGGTCGAGGAGGTGCTCGGGTCGGTGGCTCCCGGGCGACCGGCCGTCGTCGTCCCGGTGCTGCTCTCCGGCGGGTTCCACGTGCACGTCGACATCGCCGAGGCGGTGGCGGCGCGCGCGGCGGCGGGTTCGCCCACCGTCGCGGCGAACGCGCTCGGCCCTGACCCCAGGCTCGCCGCGATCCTCCTCGAGCGCCTCGTCGGGGCGGGCGCCCGGGCGGGGGACGCCGTCGTCGTCGCCGCAGCCGGATCCTCCGACGCGCGCGCCGCGGCTGACGTCGAGGAGGTCGTCGCAGGCGTCGCCGAGGGGTGGGACGGGCCGGTGAGCGTCGGGTACTGCTCGGCGGCTGCCCCCCGGGTGGCGGTCGCTGCGGATCTCGCGCGTGCCGGGCGCGGTGGCGGTGACCACGGTCGGGTCGTCATCGCCTCGTACCTCCTGGCGCCCGGGTTCTTCCACGACAGGCTGGCAGGCGCGGGCGCTGAGATCGTCACGGCGCCCCTGGGCGCGCACCCCTTCCTCGCGGACGTCGTCGTCGACCGGTACCGCACCGCTGCCGCGACACTGACGGGGGAGCCGGTCGTCCCGTGACGCGCGCGTCCGACGCAGCCGGTCGTGGCGTCGACGCGCCGGTGGTCGTCACCGCAGGTGTGAGCATCCCGGCGAGGGAGCTCGCGTGGCGGTTCTCCCGCGCGTCCGGCCCGGGCGGCCAGGGCGTGAACACCGCGGACAGCCGCGTCGAGCTCGTGTGGGACGCTGCCGCCTCCCCGACGGTCGCGGCACTGCCCGACGCGGTGCGGGAGAGGGTGCTCATCCGACTCACGGCACGGTGGGCCGGGGCGCGCGTGACGATCACCGCCTCGGAGCACCGTGCCCAGCTGCGCAACCGGATGGCGGCCAGAGAGCGGCTGGCGCAGCTCGTCCGCGAGGCGCTCGCGCCGCCCCCTCGTGCACGGCGGGCGACGCGCCCGACCCGCGGCTCCGTGGAGCGCCGGCTCGTCGCGAAGCGGTCGCGGTCCGCGACGAAGGCCGGTCGCTCGGCAGACCACCGCCGTGGCGAGGGCTGAGTGCCCGCCACGACCGGAGAAGCGCGCGGGCTAGCGGTCGCACCAGGCCGGTGACCGGCGCACGACGTCGCCCACGACGGTGATCGCCGGCGGTCGCACCCCCGCCGCCACCGCGATCTCGGCGATGGTGCCGAGCGTTCCGACGGTGGTGCGCTGGCGCGCTCCGTACCCGTCCTCGACGACCGCGGCAGGCGTCTGCGGGTCGCGCCCGTTGGCGATGAGACCGGCCGTCGTCAGAGGCAGGTGCGCGACGCCCATGAGGAGGATGACCGTGTGGTCGGGCGCTGCGGGCACCCGGCCGACGTCCTCGTGGCCGGTGAGGACGGTGAAGCCGCGGGAGAGCCCGCGGTGCGTCACGGGGATCCCGGCCGCGGTGGGGACGGAGATGGCGCTCGTGACCCCGGGGACCACCTCGGTGGGGATGCCCGCGGCCTCGCAGGCGTCGAGCTCCTCGCCGCCCCGCCCGAACACGTAGGGGTCGCCACCTTTCAGGCGCACCACGCCGCGCCCGGCGAGCGCGTGCTCCACGAGCAGCTCGTTGATCCGCTCCTGGGGGATCGGGTGCAGCCCGGAGGTCTTGCCGACGTCGATGACGTCGACGTCGGGCGGGAGCTCGTCGAGGATGGCACGCGGTGCGAGCCGGTCGATGACGACGACGTCCGCGGCGGTGAGCAGCGCCCGGGCACGGACGGTGAGCAGGTCGAGCCGCCCGGGGCCCCCGCCGACGAGCGCGACCCAGCCGGTGGGGGCGGGAGCGGCGGCGTCGGCTGCGCCTGCGGAGTGCGCCTGCGCGGCGGAAGGGCGGGCAGGCGCGTGCCGCACAGGCAGCGTCCCGTCCCGCAGCCCGCGCTCGACGGCGTCCCGGACGCGGATGGACCGTCGCGGGTTGCGTTCGCTCGCGGAGGAGGACGTCACGGCGACCACGACGTCGTCGACGTGCGCGATCGCGGGCACCCATGCGGTGCCGCGCACCGCGTCCCCGGCCACGACGCAGAACACCTGTCCGGCGTCCGCGTCCGTCGCGACCTGCGCGTCGACCTCGGGGTCACCGGTCGCGGCGTGGGCGAGCCATGCGCCGGCAAGGTCCCCCGGGAGGTACTCCCGCTGGTGCTCCCAGGTGGCCGCGCCGGACGCCACGAGCTCGGCGAGCGGTGCGCAGAGCGCGGGGGAGACGACCACGACGGACGCACCGGCGTCCGCGAGCGAGCGTGCGCGACGAGCGGCGACGAGCCCTCCGCCGACGAGGACGACACGGCGTCCGGCCAGTCGCAGGCCGAGGGGGAAGATCTCCGGTGTGTGGTCGGCGTCCGTCATGGCACCGAACACTACGGCCCCGCCGCCCGGGCGTCCGGCACGGTCCGCAGGACGATCCCGCCGGGCGCCCTCCGCAGGGCAGCGTTCAGCGTCCACCGTCCGCGACGAGGCCGCGGCGGCGCATGACGGCGCGCTCGACGGGGGCGAAGACGAGGAGCTCCACTGCGATCCCGACGACGAGGATGAGGATGATCCCGACGAAGATGCGGGACATGTCCCCGAGGTCGCGCCCCTGCTGCAGCAGCTGCCCGAGCCCGAACCCGATGTCGCCACCCACGGCGATGAGCTCGGCGGCCATGAGGGACCGCCACGAGAACGCCCAGCCCTGCTTGAGGCCGGCCAGGTACCCGGGGAGCGCGGCGGGGAGGATGACGTACCGCACGAGCTCGACGGGGTTGGCCCCGAGCACGAGGCCGACGCGGCGGTACAGCGGCGGCACCTGGTCCACACCCGCGACGATCCCGTTGATGATCGACGGGACCGCCCCGAGGAGGATGACGGAGTAGATCGTCACGTCGCTGAGTCCGAACCAGATGACTGCCGCGGGCACCCAGGCGACCGACGGCAGCACCTGCAGGCCCGTGATGAGCGGACCGAACGACGCACGGATCCAGCCCACGCGGGCGACGACGATCCCGAGCGGTGTGCCGATGATGGCGGCGAGGAGGAACCCGAGGACCCCGCGTTCCACGCTCGTGGTGAGTGCAGCCAGGACCGTGTCGTCGTCCCAGAGCCGCAGGAACGTCATCCCGACGAGGGCGGGTGGGGGGAACTGCGTGACGTCCTGCGGACCGAGCCGGAAGGCGATCTCCCACGCGAGGAGCAGGACGCTCACGGAGATCGCGAGCGGCAGGACGGCACGCAGGGTCTTGCGGGACCGGCTCGGCCGAGCCGTGGAGGACGTCTGGAGCGCGTCCAGCCCTGCCTCGAGGGAGCTGAGGGTGTCGTCCGGGCGCCCGCTGCCGGTCCCCGGGCTCGTGAGGGTCTCAGAGGGCATGGCGGCGGATCTCCTCGCGCAGCTCGTTGGTGATCTCGTGCGCGAGCCTCGCGACCTGGGGTGCAGAGATGCTGCGCTCGCCGGTGACCTCGACGTCCCACTCCTGGACGATGCGCCCGGGCCGGCTCGACATGAGCAGGACGCGCTGGCCCAGGCGGACGGCCTCACGCACGTTGTGGGTGATGAACACGACGGTGCGACCGGTGGCCTTCCACACCCGCTCGAGCTCGTCGTGCAGGAGGTCACGCGTGATCGCGTCGAGCGCGGCGAAGGGTTCGTCCATGAGCAGCACGTCGCGCTCCTGGGCGAGCGCCCGAGCGAGCGCGACGCGCGAGCGCATGCCACCGGAGAGCTCGTGGACCCGCTTGTCGGCCGCGCCGGCGAGGTGGACCATGCCGAGGAGCTCGCCGACGCGCTGGCGCCGCTCGCTCTTGCCGACGCCCCGGAGCTTGAGTGCGAGGTCGACGTTCTGGCCGGCGGTGAGCCACGGGAAGAGCGCGGCCTCCTGGAACATGAGGGCGGCGCCGTCACCGGCCACCTCGACCGTGCCGCTCGTGGCCCTCTCGAGACCGGCCATGATGTTGAGCAGCGTCGACTTGCCGCACCCGGAGGCGCCGAGCAGGCAGACGAACTCCCCGGGGCGGATCGTCAGGTCGATGCCCTCGAGCACGGCGGGTCCGTCGGGGGCGAACCGCTTGTGGACGCCGGTGATCTGCACGGCGGCGTCGCTGCGCAGCGGCGTGGGCAGGGTGGTGGAGGTGGTCATGCGGCTCATTCCTTGCCGAGGTGGGCGGCGCTGACGGCCGGGTGTCCGTGGGCACCGAGCACCCGGTTGAGGATCCGCAGGTCGTAGATCCCGTCGAGGGCGCCCTCGGGGTCGATGCCGAGCGGGAGCTGGGTGGTGCCCGCGTCGAGCCCGTCCGTGAAGAGGGTGTCGAGCGTCCCCGCGAGCGGGTCCGGGGTGAAGGTGAGGTTCGAGAAGGCCCGGGTCAGGACGTCGTCGGACAGGGCTTTGCCGGCCGTCTCCTCGAGGGCGTCGTTGACGACCGCGGCGGCCTCCTGCGGGTGCGCACCGATCCAGTCGACGGCGCGCACGTGCGCGTCGAGGACGGCCTCGACGGTCTCGGGGTGCTCGCCGAGGAACTGCTGGGTGGCGACGACGTTCGTCGTGACGAACTGTCCGCCGGGCCACAGGTCCTTCTCGTCGACGAGGACGCTGGCGCCGGCCTCGATGACGAGGCGCGACGCCCAGGGCTCGGGCACCCACGCGCCGTCGATCTCACCGCTCGTGAACAGCTGCAGCGCCTGGGCGTTGGCGGTCGGCATGAGAGCGACGTCGCCGCCGCCGTTGAGGTCGGTGGTCAAGCCGTTCTCCGCAAGGTACGCGCGTGCGGCGACGTCCTGGGTGCCACCCCGTTGGGGTGTCGCGAGGTTCGTGCCCGCGAGGTCCGCGATGCTCGTGATCGTGGGGTCGACGACGAGCTGTGCGCCACCCGAGGCCGCGCCGGCGATGATCCGCAGCAGCGCGCCGTTCGTCGTCACGTACCCCGTGAGAGCCGGGTTCGGTCCGAGGTAGGCGATGTCGATGGAGCCACCCCGGAGGGCCTCGACCGCTGCGGGCCCGGCGTTGAACGTCGACACCGTGATGTCGACGTCCGGGCCGAGGGCCTCGGCGAAGTAGCCCTCGACGTCCGCCACGAGGGCGGGGGCGTGCGTGACGTTGGCAAAGTACCCGATGCGCACCTCGTCAGCCGCACCGCGATCGGTGTACTCGGTCGCGTTGGCCGGGCGGCCCGTGGTGGCGCACCCGGTGAGCGCCAGGACACCGAGCGCGAGGGCGAGCACGGCCGCCGCCGGGCCGCGCCGGCTCGACCGTCGAGGGCGTGTCATGGCTCGCGCTCAGATGGCGTACTGGACGGGGCGGTCCTCGGGGGAGCGGGCCGCGGCGAGCGCGTCGCCCACCATGCCCGCGGCGAGCGTTCCACCGGAGGCGGCGTCGATGAGGAGGAAGGCGCCGGTCCGGCGGGAGACGACGTACTCCTCCGCCGCGATGGGGCTCGCGAGACGCAGGGTGACCCGGCCGATGTCGTTGAGGTCGAGGCGCTCCGCGGGCTCGAGCTCCGTGGTGTCGAGGTCGAGCTTGCCCACGATGTCCCGGACGACCGCCTGGACGGTGCGCGTCGTGTGCTTGAGCAGGACGCGCGAGCCGGGCAGGAGCGGCCGCTCGGCGAGCCACGCCACCGTGCCCTCGACGTCCTGGGTGACGTCAGGGACGTCCTGTGCCGACGCGATGAGGTCGCCGCGGGTGATGTCGATCTGGTCGGCCAGGCGCAGGGTCACGGACTGTGGCGCGAAGGCTTCCGTGAGGGTCCCGTCCGCGGTGTCGATACCCTCCACGACGGTCGGGCGCCCGGACGGCAGCACGACGACGGGGTCACCGACGCGCACGACGCCCGCAGCGATCTGGCCCGCGTACCCGCGGTAGTCACGGTGCTCCGGGTCGCGCGCCGCGCCCTGCGGACGGATGACGGTCTGCACGGGGAACCGGAAGGACTCGTCGCTCGGCTCGTCGGCGGGCGGGAGCTCCTCGAGGAGCTCGAGGAGGCTGGGGCCGCCGTACCACGGGGTCCTGTCCGAGCGGTCGACGACGTTCGCGCCCTCGAGCGCGGAGACGGGGATCGTCCGCAGGTCGGCGACGCCGAGGTCCTCACCGGTCGCGGTGATCTGTGCGGCGAGCTCGTCGTACCGCTCCTGGGAGTAGCCGACGAGGTCGATCTTGTTCACGGCGACGATGACGTGCGCCACGCGGAGCAGGGAGGCGACGGCGAGGTGGCGCCGCGTCTGCTCGAGCAAGCCCTTGCGGGCATCGATGAGCAGCACGACGACATCTGCTGTCGAGGCGCCCGTCACGGTGTTGCGCGTGTACTGCACGTGCCCGGGGCAGTCGGCGAGGATGAACGAGCGGCGGGCGGTCGCGAAGTACCGGTAGGCGACGTCGATCGTGATGCCCTGCTCACGCTCGGCGCGCAGGCCGTCGGTGAGCAGCGCGAGGTCGGTGGTCTCGAGGCCCCGGTCGCGGCTGACGCGCTCGACGGCGTCGAGCTGGTCGGCGAGCACGGACTTGGAGTCGAACAGCAGGCGGCCGACGAGGGTGGACTTGCCGTCGTCGACGGAGCCGGCCGTGGCGAGCCGCAGGAGCGTTCCCTGGGTGGTCATCAGAAGTAGCCCTCTTTTTTCCGGTCTTCCATCGCGGCCTCGGACATGCGGTCGTCGGCGCGGGTCGCGCCGCGCTCGGTGATGCGGGTCGCGGCGACCTCGGTGATGACGGCCGCGACATCGGTCGCGTCGGACTCGACGGCTCCGGTGCAGGACATGTCGCCGACGGTGCGGTAGCGCACCTGGACGGTGCTCACGGGCTCGTCCTCCCGGGGTCGGGAGTACGGCCCGACGGCGAGCAGCATGCCGTCGCGCTCGAAGACCTCGCGGTCGTGCGCGTAGTACAGGGGCGGGAGCTCGATGTTCTCGCGCTCGATGTACCGCCAGATGTCCAGCTCCGTGAAGTTGGACAGCGGGAAGGCGCGCACGTGCTCGCCCGGGCGGTGGCGGCCGTTGTAGAGGTTCCACAGCTCGGGGCGCTGGTTGCGCGGGTCCCACTGCCCGAACTCGTCGCGCAGGGAGATGACGCGCTCCTTGGCGCGGGCCTTCTCCTCGTCGCGCCGGCCGCCACCGAACACGGCGTCGAACCTGTGGGCCGTGATGCCGTCGAGCAGCGGCTGCGTCTGCAGCGGGTTGCGGGTGCCGTCGGCGCGCTCGGACAGGCGCCCGTCGTCGAGGTAGTCCTGGACGCTCGCGACGACGAGGCGCAGGCCGAGCCGCTCGACGGTGGCGTCCCGGTAGGCGAGCACCTCGGGGAAGTTGTGCCCCGTGTCGACGTGCATGACCGGGAACGGCACCGGCGCGGGCCAGAACGCCTTGGCGGCGAGGTGCAGCATGACGACGGAGTCCTTGCCCCCGCTGAACAGCAGCACGGGACGCTCGAACTCGGCGACGACCTCACGGATGATGTGGATCGCCTCGCTCTCGAGCGAGTCCAGCTGGCTCAGGCGACGCTCGGCCCGCAGCGCTGCCGCCGGGACCGGGGTCCCGTCGGTCGGCGCGGCGGCGACGGACGCGGCGCTCGTGGCGTGGTCGAGTGCCGTGTCGTCGGCATCGGTGATCGTCATACGTGGAGCCCACATTCGGTCTTGTCGAGTCCGGCCCAGCGGCCGGAGCGGGGGTCTTCGCCGGGGGCGACGCGGTTGGTGCAGGGGGCGCACCCGATCGACGGGTAGCCGTCGTTGAGCAGCGGGTTGAGGATGACCTGGTGCTCGCTCGCGTAATCGAGCAGGTCGTCGAAGGACCAGGCAGCGAACGGGTTGATCTTCACGAGCCCGTTCTTGTCGTCCCAGGTCACGAGCGGCGTGGTCGCCCGCGTCGGGGCCTCGTCGCGGCGCACGCCGGTGACCCACAGCTCGTAGCCCTGGAGGGTGCGGTGCAGGGGCTCGACCTTGCGCATGGCGCAGCACGCGCCAGGGTCCCGCGCGAAGAGGTTCTTGCCGTAGGTCTCGTCCTGCTCCAGCACGGTGAGCTGCGGCAGGACGTCGACGATCGTCACGTCCATCTGCTGCTCGACGGCGTCCCGCGTCCCGCGCGTCTCCGCGAAGTGGTAGCCGGTGTCGAGGAAGAGGACGTCGACCCAGGGGGACTGGGCGGCGACGACGTGCGGGAGCACGGCGTCGGCCATCGAGCAGGCGACGGCGATCGAGTCGCCGAACTCCCGGACGGCCCAGGCGACGACGGCCGCGGCATCGGCCTCGTCGGCGGAGCCGACGCCTGAGCCCGCGAGCTCGAGCTGACCGCGGGCGACGATCTCCTGGAGCTCGGCATCGGAGCGCTTGGGGCGCTGGGTGCGTGCGCGGCGCTCGGCGTGGGCCGCCTTGCTCGCCTCGCGGTGCTCGGTCCGGGCCTGCGCGGCCGCGCGCATCGCGGCCAGCGGACTCAGGGCGTCCTCGACGGTCATAGCAAGGCCTCCTCGTCGGCGCGGTGCGACCACTCGGCGAAGGTCTCCGTCGTGTCCTTGTCCGCCTCGTAACGACGCACCACCCGCTCGACGTATTCCGAGAGGTCGTCCGCGGTGACCTTGAGGCCACGCACGGTGCGGCCCAGTCCGGCGAGGTCGCGGTCCTGGTTGGCCAGCCCCCCGCCGAGGTGCACCTGGAACCCGGGGACCTGCTCGCCGGCGTCGTTCATGACGATCTGGCCCTTGAGGCCGATGTCCGCGGTCTGGATGCGCGCGCAGGAGTTGGGGCACCCGTTGACGTGCAGCGTGATCGGCTTGAGGTGCGAGGTGTCGCCGAGCCGCTTCTCGAGGTCGTCGATGACGGCCGTGGCCGTGTCCTTGGTGTCGACGATCGCGAGCTTGCAGAACTCGATCCCGGTGCAGGCGATCGTGTTGCGGCGGAACGCGCTGGGCTCGGCCTCGAGGCTCAGCGCGCGCAGCCCGTCGACGACCGTGCGGACGTCCGCGGGCGGCACGTCGAGGACGAGCAGCTTCTGGTGCGGTGTCAGGCGGACCCGCTGCGAGCCGATCGACTCGGCGAGGTCGGCGACACCGCTGAGGATGGTCCCGGACACCCGACCGACGTACGGCGCAGCGCCGACGTAGAACTTGCCGTCCTTCTGCTCGTGGATGCCGACGTGGTCACCGGGGCTCGTCGGACGTGGCGCCGGCGGGCCGTCGGGCAGCGTGTACCCGAGGTACTCGTCCTCGAGGATCTGCCGGAACTTCGCGGTGCCCCACTCCGCGAGCAGGAACTTCAGGCGAGCCTTGTTGCGCAGACGGCGGAAGCCGTAGTCGCGGAAGATCTGGGCGACCCCGTGCCAGACGTCGGGGGCTTGCTCAGCGGTGACGAACGCGCCGAGGCGCTCGCCGAGACGCGGGTTCGCGGAGAGTCCTCCCGCGACCCACAGGTCGTACCCGATCCCGAGCTCAGGATGCTCGAGGGCGACGAATGCGACGTCGTTGATCTCGTGGACGACGTCCTGGCTGGGGTGGCCGGTGATCGCCGTCTTGAACTTGCGGGGGAGGTTCGCGAGCTCGGGGATGCCGATGTACCGCCGGGTGATCTCGTCGATGACGGGGCGGGGGTCGATGAGCTCGTCCTTGGCGATGCCGGCCACGGGGCTGCCGAGCACGACGCGCGGGACGTCGCCGCACGCCTCGGTGGTCTGCAGGCCGACGGCCTCGAGCCGGCGCCAGATCTCCGGGACGGCCTCGACCTCGATCCAGTGGAGCTGGATGTTCTGCCGGTCGGTGATGTCGGCCGTGTCCCGGCCGAACTCGGTGGAGATCTCGGCGATGACGCGCAGCTGCTCGGTGGTCAGCCCGCCTCCGTCGATGCGGACGCGGAGCATGAAGTAGCGGTCTTCGAGCTCGTGCGGCTCGAGGGTGGCGGTGCGCCCGCCGTCGATCCCCGGTTTGCGCTGCGTGTAGAGGCCCCACCAGCGGAATCGCCCGTGGAGGTCGTCGCCGGTGATCGAGTCGAATCCCTCCTTGGAGTAGATCGTCTCGATGCGCTCACGGACGCTGAGGCCGCCGTCCTCCTGCTTCCACCTCTCGTTGCCGTTGAGGGGGGTGGTGCCGTCGATCTTCCACTGGCCGTTCGGCTTCGGGGTGCGGGCCGCGCGGGCGGGGCGAGCGGCTGCGACCTCGGCGGATGACGTCATGGTGGGGGTTCCTCGCGGTGTGGTGGTGCGTGGCAGCGCGAGGAGGAGGGCTCAGCATGATCTCCGGACCGAGCGGTCGTCTCGCGCGCCCTGGTCTGGTCGATCGGCGCCCGTGGGCGCGGTCAGGTCAGGCGCGGGTCAACAACAGCAACACGAGGTGCTGGACGCGCGACGCAGGGCGCAGCAGAGCGTCGTCTGCTGGGTGCTGCGGGCCGTGGTCATGGCGTCGACGCTACGGGTCGGCGTGCGGCAGTGTCGAGCGCGTCCACCATGCGAAACACTTTTCCACCATGCGAGACGGTGCGCGAACCGGGCGGCGCGATGCCCGGGTGCTCCGAGAATGTGCCGACCGCCCCGGTCGGGCGTGTGACGGCGTCGGCGCCTTCCCTATGATCGGAGGCATGCAGACGCTCTACGATCTCCTCCTCGTCCTCCACCTCGTCGCCTGGGCCATCGTCCTCGGTGGCTGGATCGCGACCATCCGCCAGCCCGGCGTCTACCGCGGCACCCTGCACGCGGCCCTCACGGCCCTCGTCACCGGCATCGCCATGGTGGGGATCGCCAGCTCGTCCGACGCCGTCCACGACCCGAACAACACGAAGATCGCGGTCAAGCTCCTCGTCGCGCTCGTCGTCACCGTGCTCGCGTTCGTCGCCAAGCGCAAGGGTGACGACGCCCCGGTCGGGATCAAGCACACGATCGGCGCACTCGTCATCGTGAACATCTGCCTCGCGGTCTTCTGGTGAACGGAGCCGGCGAGCTTCTCGTCGGGCTCGCGATCGGCGTCGGGATCTTCGGTGCGCTGACCCAGATCATCCCGGGGAGCATCATCATCCTCGTCGCCGTCGGCGTCTGGGCCGGCGTGACCGGGGGCGCCGCAGCGTGGACCGTGTTCGCCGTCGGCTTCGTCGCCATCGCCGCCGCGGCGGTCGTCAAGTACGTGCTGGCCGGGCGCCACCTCAAGCGCGCCGAGGTCCCCAACCGGACGCTCCTCGTGGGCGGCGCGCTGGGGATCGTCGGGTTCTTCGTCATCCCGGTCGTGGGCCTGCCCATCGGCTTCGTCGGCGGCGTCTACCTCGCGGAGTACCTCCGCCGCAGAGACCAGCGCCTGGCCTGGACGTCGACGCGCGCGGCGCTCACGGCCACGGGGATCACGATCCTCATCGAGCTCGCTGGCGCGCTCGTCGCAGCGGGGGCGTGGATCGTCGGGCTGCTCGTCACCTGATCGCGACGCGGTTCGTCAGGCTTGTCCTGACACGCCCCCTCGCAGGCGTCCGCCCCGCGTTCGGGTGGCACGGCCCTGGTCATATCCGCAGCTCCGCGGCCGATGAGAGCGGGGACCCACCCCTGCGAGCCTGCGAGCGCACATGCTGCCACGACTCTCCTCGACCTCGATCCGGACCCGTCTCGTGGTCATGGTCGTCCTGTCCGCTCTCGGGATGGCTGTGGTCTGCCTCGCCGCGTCGGCCATCGTCCGCGAACGGATCATGGCCGAGCGCCAGGCCGCCACACGGGCCGTCGTCGAGACAGCAGCGGGCGTGCTCGAGCAGTACGGCGAGCTGGCTGCCTCCGGTGCGATGAGCCGGGACGACGCCCAGGCCGCAGCGGTCCAGGCGGTCGCCCAGCTCCGGTACTCCGGCGAGGAGTACTTCTGGATCAACGACATGTATCCGACGATGATCATGCACCCGATGAAGCCCGAGCTCGACGGCACCGACCTCACCGAGAACACCGACCCTGACGGCAAGCACCTCTTCGTCGAGATGGTCGATGTCGTGGAGGCCGACGGCTCAGGACTGGTCGAGTACCAGTGGCCCAAGCCGGGCCACGAGGACCCGCAGCCGAAGGTGTCCTACGTGACGGGCTACGAGCCGTGGGACTGGATCATCGGCTCCGGTGTCTATGTGGACGACGTCCGGTCCGCGGCGCTCGCCGACGCGGGGAAGCTGCTGCTCGCCGCAGCTGCGGTCCTCGCGTTCATCGCCGGGAGCTCCATCCTCATCGCGCGATCCATCGTCCGGCCGATCCGCCGGGCCGCCGACGTCCTGGCCTCCGGCGACCTCGCCTCCCGTCTCGACGAGGGGCGCCAGCGTACGGAGCTCGAGCACCTCGCGGTGTCGCTCAACGCGATGCTCGACCGCTCGTCGTCCGTCGCGGCCGAGGTCAGCAGGATCGCGGCGACGCTCGATGCCTCTGCCGCGCGCCTCATCGAGACCGGGAACGGGATCGCCACGGCGTCCGCCGACGCCACGTCGCAGACCGTCGCCGTCTCCGGCGCTGCCGTCGCGGTGAGCGAGGGGATCGACACCGTCGCGTCCGGCGCGCACCAGATGGGCGCGTCGATCAGCGAGATCGCCCAGAACGTCCACGCAGTCGCGAGGATCGCCGCCGAGGCGGTGCAGGCGGCGGAGGCGACCAACCAGACGGTGTGCACCCTCGGCTCGTCGTCCGCGGAGATCAGCAGCGTCGTGAAGGTCATCACGTCGATCGCTGAGCAGACGAACCTGCTCGCGCTCAACGCGACGATCGAGGCGGCCCGGGCCGGCGATGCGGGCAAGGGCTTCGCGGTCGTCGCGAGCGAGGTCAAGGACCTCGCTCAGGAGACCGCGCGGGCGACGGGCGGCATCTCCGAGCGGGTCGTGGCGATCCAGGCCGCCGTCGAGCGGGCAGCGGGAGAGATCACGCAGATCTCCCAGATCATCGCGCGCATCAACGACTACCAGGTGACCATCGCCGGCGCGGTCGAGGAGCAGACGGCGACGACCACCGCGATGGCGACGACGATGGTGGCGGTCGCCGACAGCGGGCGGGACATCGCGGTGACCCTGCAGGGCATCGAGTCGGCGTCGCGTTCGACGTCGCTCGAGATCGACACGGTCCGCGGCGCTGCTGCGGAGCTCGGCGAGACGTCACGGCTGCTGCAGCTCGCGGTGAGCGCCTTCGCCCGCTGACGCGGTGTGCGGTGTCCGTGGGCACGCATAGGCTTGTCGGGCTATGACATCGCTCTTCGATCACCTCCCAGGCTTCGACGGTCCGGTCCCCGAAGCCCCCCGCGTCCGACTCCCGCGCGCCGAGCCCTCGGGCCAGGACGCGTCGGCGGCGGAGCCGTCCGACGGCGAGCCCGGGGGGCCGGGCGGCCGCGCGGCGGTCGCCGGGCTGGGCACCGGACCGGGGACCGGCCCGGAGGGGACGGCGTGGTCGCGCGCCTCCGCCGAGCGCACCGCGGAGTGGGAGGGCCGTGCACGCGAGCTGCAGGAGTCGGCCTCCCGCAGGTCTGACGCCCTCCTCGAGGGCCTCAACCCGCAGCAGCGCGAGGCTGTCGTGCACGGCGGCGGCCCGCTCCTCATCGTCGCCGGCGCGGGGTCGGGAAAGACGCGCGTGCTCACCCACCGCATCGCGCACCTCCTCGCGACGGGACGGGCACGGCCGAGCGAGATCCTCGCCATCACGTTCACGAACAAGGCGGCCGCGGAGATGCGCGAGCGCGTCGAGGCGCTCGTCGGGCCCGCCGCGGGCCGCATGTGGGTCTCGACGTTCCACTCCGCGTGCGTGCGCATCCTGCGCAAGGAGGCGTCTGCTCTCGGGCTGCGTCAGAGCTTCTCCATCTACGACGCCGCGGACTCCCAGCGCCTGCTGACGATGATCCTGCGGGAGCTCGACCTCGACCCCAAGAAGTACCCCGCCAAGCAGCTGAGCCACAAGATCTCGTCGCTCAAGGACGAGCTCGTGGGGCCGGAGCAGTACGCCCGCGAGTCGGGTGCGTCCGACGCTGCGGGCTCGACCGCGAACGAGTTCGACCAGGTGCTCTCCGACGTCTACACGCGTTACCAGGCGCGGCTGCGTCAGGCGCACGCCTTCGACTTCGACGACCTCATCATGACGACGGTCCGGCTGCTCCAGGAGCACCCGGCCGTGGCGGAGCACTACCGGCGGCGGTTCCGGCACGTCCTCGTCGACGAGTACCAGGACACCAACCATGCGCAGTACACCCTCGTGCGGGAGCTCGCCGGGGTCGGGTCGCGCGCAGAGGAGCCGGAGCCCGGGCAGCCCGCTCCGCTCGGTCCCGGGGAGCTCACCGTCGTCGGCGACGCCGACCAGTCGATCTACGCGTTCCGTGGCGCGACGATCCGGAACATCCTCGAGTTCGAGGCCGACTACCCGGACGCGCGCACCATCCTCCTCGAGCAGAACTACCGGTCCACGCAGAACATCCTCTCGGCAGCCAACGCCGTCATCTCCCGCAACCCTGACCGCAAGGCCAAGCGGCTGTGGACGGATGCCGGAGCCGGCGCGCCCATCGTCGGGTACGTCGCGGACAACGAGCACGAGGAGGCGCGGTTCATCGCCCAGGAGATCGACCGCCTCGGCGACGCCGAGAGCGTCCGGCCCGGCGACGTCGCGATCTTCTACCGCACCAACGCCCAGTCGCGCGCCCTCGAGGAGGTGCTCATCCGGGTCGGCCTGCCGTACAAGGTGGTCGGCGGTACCCGCTTCTACGAGCGGCGCGAGGTCAAGGACGCCATCGCCTACCTCCGCGCGGTCGCCAACCCGGACGACGACGTCAACCTGCGGCGCATCCTCAACGTCCCCAAGCGCGGCCTCGGGGACCGTGCCGAGTCGATGGTCGTCGCCCAGGCCGAGCGGCAGCGCTCGTCGTTCGGTGAGGCCCTCGACCACGTCGAGGACATCCCGGGTCTCACGTCCCGGTCGCTCAAACCGCTGCTGGCGTTCCGCGAGCTCATGTACGGCCTGCGCGAGCTCGCCGAGACAGGCGCCGGGCCGGCCGAGGTGCTCGGTGAGGTGCTCGACCGCACCGGCTACCTCGCCGAGCTGCGGGCGAGCGACGACCCGCAGGACGGCACCCGGGTGGAGAACCTCGCCGAGCTGCACGCCGTGGCAGCTGAGTTCGAGGAGTCCGAGCCGGAGGGGACGCTCGCCGACTTCCTCGAGCGCGTGTCGCTCGTCGCCGATGCGGACCAGATCCCCAGCTCCGACGACGCGGGCCACGAGGGCACCCCGAAGGTCGACCCCGGTGTGGTGACGCTCATGACGCTGCACACCGCCAAGGGCCTGGAGTTCCCCGTCGTGTTCCTCACCGGCATGGAGGACGGCACGTTCCCGCACATGCGGTCCCTGCACGACGAGGTCGAGCTCGCGGAGGAGCGACGCCTCGCGTACGTGGGCATCACCCGCGCGCGCGAGCGTCTGTACATCTCGCGCTCCGCCGTGCGCTCGGCGTGGGGCATGGCGAACGAGTTCCCGCCGTCGCGGTTCCTCGACGAGATCCCCGAAGAGCTGTGGGACTGGCGGCGGCGCGAGTCGAGCATGGCCGCACTCCGCGGTCCCGGCGGTTTCACCGGTGGCTACGGCTCGGGTGGGTACGGGTCCGGAGCCCGGCGCCGATCGTCGGACGACGACGACTTCGGCGCGCCCATCGGTGGCGGCGGCTACCGCGGGAACCGCGCGGCGTCACCCGGCATCCCGGCGTGGAAGAAGCAGGCCGAGCCGGCGAGCCCGACCTTCGGCTCCGGAGGCGGCAAGGCAGAGGCGGACATCCCGTCCCTCGCCGTGGGGGACCGGGTCACGCACGACTCGTTCGGGCTCGGCACGGTCGTCATGGTCGAGGGCGTCGGGGCCAAGGCGGTCGCCAAGATCGACTTCGGCGCCGACGGCCAGAAGCGCCTGCTGCTGCGCTTCGCTCCCGTCACGAAGCTGTAGGGGCCGCCGTCAGGCGGGCAGCACCCGGAGCGTGGTCAGGCACGTGGCGGCATCGTCCGCCGTGGAGAAGTCGGCCGAGCCCGCCCGGCCCTCGTGCTCGACCTCGATGGTGCCCTGGATGTCACGAGGCAGCCAGAACCCGACGAAGCCGTTGTCGAACGTCGTCACCGCCTCGTCGACGAGCACCTCGCCGCTCGTCCCGTCGACGATGCGGACCGTGATCTCCTGCCCACCGAGCTCTCCCTGGCACGTCGTCAGGCTGTGGTAGAAGCACTCGTGCGTCTCGTCCGCGTACGGGGCGACCGACAGGTAGAACAGGTCCTCGGGCAGGCTGAGCGACACCTCCTGCTCGCCGTCGGAGACGAGGACCTCGTCCGGACGGACGGACGCGACGAGGTCCTCGGGCCGGTCCCCGCCCGCCAACCGGTCGAGATGGTCGACGAGCGCGGTCGTCTCCATCCCGTCCAGCCCGTGCTCCGCGAGAAGGGTGCTGCTGGCCGCGGGGGTCGGCGCCCCGGGGGCGTCCTGGTCCGGGACCGCACATCCCGCCAGGAGCAGCGCGAGGACACCGAGGAGCGACAGGTAGCGGCTCATGGGCGTCTCCTCGTGGCGGCCGGGCGGGCCACCATGGTAGGCAGGCGCGCCGTCGCCGGGACCGGGTCCTACGTCCCCGCGACGCTTGGCGGCCAGCCGTCCGAGGGACAGGCGGTGCCCGCCACCGCGGGACGCAGCCGAGCACCGTCAGCGCCGGTGATCGAGCAGTGTGGCCCAGGACTCAGGGCCGGGGGTGACGCTGACAGGCCGTCCCGGTCTACTCTTGAGGAAAATGTCTCGACGTCGAGACATTTGCTTACCGGTCGACGGAAGGACGCAGCAGGGTGGACCTGTTCGAATACCAGGCGCGCGACATCTTCGAGAAGCACGGCGTTCCCGTGCTGGGGGGAGTGGTCGCCACCACCCCTGAAGAGGCTCGCTCAGGCGCGGAAGAGCTCGGCGGAGGAACTGTCGTCGTCAAGGCGCAGGTCAAGACCGGAGGCCGCGGGAAGGCGGGCGGCGTCAAGCTCGCCCACTCGCCCGACGAGGCCGCCGAGAAGGCCGGTGAGATCCTCGGCATGGACATCAAGGGCCACACGGTCCACCGCGTCATGATCGCTGCGGGTGCGAAGATCGCCGAGGAGTTCTACTTCTCCGTGCTCCTCGACCGGTCCAACCGCTCCTACCTCGCCATGGCGAGCGTCGAGGGTGGCATGGAGATCGAGCAGCTCGCGGTCGAGCGCCCCGAGGCGCTCGCGAAGGTCGCCGTCGACCCGCTCGTCGGGATCGATCAGGCCAAGGCCGACGAGATCGTGGCCGCAGCGGGCTTCGCCGACGACATCAGGGCTGAGGTCGCCGCTGCGTTCATCACGCTGTGGAACGTGTACAAGGAGGAGGACGCGACGCTCGTCGAGGTCAACCCCCTCGTGCGCACCGAGGACGGCTCCATCGTCGCGCTCGACGGCAAGGTCTCCCTCGACGAGAACGCCGGGTTCCGCCACGCGGACCACGCCGCTCTCGAGGACAAGGAAGCCGCTGACCCGCTCGAGGCGAAGGCGAAGGAGAACGACCTCAACTACGTCAAGCTCGACGGCGAGGTCGGCATCATCGGCAACGGCGCGGGACTCGTCATGAGCACGCTCGACGTCGTCGCATACGCCGGTGAGGCGCACGGCGGGGTCAAGCCCGCCAACTTCCTCGACATCGGCGGCGGCGCCTCGGCCGAGGTCATGGCCGCAGGCCTCGACGTCATCCTCGGGGACGAGCAGGTGAAGTCGGTCTTCGTCAACGTCTTCGGTGGCATCACCGCGTGCGACGCGGTCGCGAACGGCATCGTCAGCGCACTCGAGATGCTCGGCGACGCAGCGACCAAGCCGCTCGTCGTGCGCCTCGACGGCAACAACGTCGAGGAGGGTCGTCGCATCCTCAGCGAGGCCGCCCACCCGCTCGTGACCCTCGCCGAGACGATGGACGGCGGCGCCGACAAGGCTGCCGAGCTCGCCCACGCCGCAGCGAACGCCTGATCCGGACCCGAACGAGAGTAGAAGCAGACAACTATGGCAATCTTCATCACTGAGGACTCCAAGGTCATCGTTCAGGGCATGACCGGGTCCGAGGGTCAGAAGCACACGACCCGCATGCTCGCCTCCGGCACGAACATCGTCGGTGGGGTCAACCCCCGCAAGGCGGGCACGTCCGTGTCGTTCCCGAGCGGCGAGTCCACCGTCGACGTCCCCGTCTTCGGGTCCGTCGCCGACGCGATGGCCGCGACCGGCGCCGACGTCTCCGTGATCTTCGTGCCCCCGGCCTTCACCAAGGCCGCGGTCGTCGAGGCGATCGAGGCCGGTATCCCGCTCGTCGTCATCATCACCGAGGGTGTCCCGGTCAAGGACAGCGCAGAGTTCTTCACGCTCGCGCAGCGCAAGGGTGTCCGGCTCATCGGCCCCAACTGCCCCGGCCTCATCAGCCCCGGGCTGTCGAACGTCGGCATCATCCCGTCGAACATCACGGGCCCGGGCAAGGTGGGCCTCGTGTCCAAGTCCGGCACGCTGACGTACCAGATGATGTACGAGCTGCGGGACTTCGGGTTCTCCACCGCGATCGGCATCGGCGGTGACCCCATCATCGGGACGACGCACATCGACGCTCTCGAGGCGTTCGAGGCAGACCCTGACACCGCGGCGATCGTCATGATCGGCGAGATCGGCGGCGACGCCGAGGAGCGCGCAGCGGCGTACATCAAGGAGCACGTGACGAAGCCGGTCGTCGGCTACGTCGCCGGCTTCACGGCTCCTGAGGGCAAGACGATGGGCCACGCCGGCGCCATCGTGTCCGGCTCCTCGGGCACCGCGCAGGCCAAGAAGGAGGCCCTCGAGGCCGCCGGGGTCAAGGTCGGCAAGACGCCGTCCGAGACCGCTGCGCTCATGCGGGAGATCCTCTCCGCCTGACCCGCCTCCCAGCCGGTGCTCGCCACCGGCTCCCTGATGCCCGTCCCGCTCGGTGGGGGCGGGCATCAGGCGTTCCACGGGGCACGGCACGCGCATGCCGTCGCTCCGCTGGCGGGGCACGCCGGACGACCTCCCGGCGGTGGGCACCTCGCAGGGGGACGATGGGGACGTGACATCCGGATCCCTGCGCAGCACGTCGAGGCTCGGTGCCCTGCGGACGATCCTCGAGCAGCGCGTCCCCGGCACCCCTGAGCCCACGCACGACGGCACGGCTCCGTGGCTCACCGCCGTGCTTGGTGCGCTCCAGGCGCTCGTCCTCTCGCTCGCCCTCGTCATCGTCCCCGCGACCGCCATGGGCGTCGCTGCCACCGCGCAGGTCGACGGTGCCGTTGCTCCCTGGGCAGCGGCCCTGGGCGTGTCGACCAACCTCTGGCTCCTCGCGCACGGCGTGCCGTTCGTCACGCCCGCCGCCACGGTGACGCTCGTCCCGCTCGGCATCAGCGCCGCATCAGTCCTGAGCGTGGTCGCCTCCGCGCGCAGGTCCGTCCGTCCGGCGTGGTCCGCCGTCGTGGTCGGCAGCGCTGTCTACGCGGCTGCGACCGGTTTCATCGCCATCCTGGCGGGTGCCGTCGCGCCGGACCAGCTGGTGTCCGCCGCCCTCGGAGGGCTCGTCGTCGCGGTCCTGGGCTTCATGGTCGGTCTGCTCTCGCGCCCGGACGCGGGTGACCTGCGCCGCAGCGTCCTCGCCCTCGGCCGCCGGATGCCCCGACCGCTCTCCGTGGCCCTGCGCGGGGCCACCGCAGCCACGAGCCTCGTCGTCGCGGCCGCCTCCGTCCTCGTGCTCGTGTGGCTCGTCGCGGGACGCTCGACGGCCAGGGAGATCATCGATGCGCTCGAGCTCGATCTCGTGAGCGGGATCTCGCTCGCGGTCTCTCAGCTCGCGTTGCTCCCCGACCTCGTCGTGTGGGCCATGGCGTGGCTCACCGGGCCCGGCTTCGCGGTGGGTTCCGACACGCACTTCGGTCCCGACGGCGTGACCTCGGCACCGCTCCCGGGCCTGCCGCTCCTGGGGGCCCTCCCGTTCTCCGGCGGCGGGATCCTCCGGTGGGTCCCGGTCGTCGTCGTGCTCGCAGGCGCCGTCGGGGGGTGGTGCACGCACCGCAGGCTCACCTCCGTCGCGCTCTGGCAGGTCCCCGTGGTGGCGGCGCTCGTCGGGGTCGGAGCGGGCACCGGTGTGGGCGTTCTCGCGGCGCTCGGGACGGGCTCTGCCGGGCCCGGGCGGCTCGAGTTCGTCGGCGCCTCGGCACCGTTCGTCGGGCTCTGTGCCGCCGGGCTCGTCGCGCTCGGCGCCCTGCTCGCGCTGCTCGTCCTGCGCCCGGAGGTGCGTCGTGCGGTGGTGACGGCGTGGCACCGTGTGCGCCGCGTGGGAGACCACGACGACACCTCAGCCGTCCGCGACGAGGCTGTGCGTGCGGACGGCGCCGTGCGTCAGGACGACAGCTCGTCCTGACGCTCCTCGAGCCTCTCTTCATACTCCACCTGGCACGCCAGACGAGCGCCGTGGGTGATCGCACGGGCCTCGCACGTCTGGCGATCCATCTCGATGTCCCACATGGACGCGACGACGAGCGTCGAGAGTCCCACCAGCGTCGTCATGGCCATCCCTGCGCACAGCGCGACGACGAGAGTCCCGCGCACGCGGGCCCGCCGGACCCTGCGCAGGGCCTGGACACCCACGACGAGCGCGACGACGGCAGCCGCGACGCTCACCAGCCGCGCGGGCAGCGGCAGCGTGCTCGTGAGCAGCGTGACGAGCATGACCACGCCGAACCGCAGGACGTGCCGAGCGCTCTCGGCGACGAGGGCTGGGTCCACGGGTTCGTCGGGAGGCGGCGGTGGCGTCTGTGGAGCGGAGCCCGGTGCTCGCTTCGCGCCGGAGGGCGGGCCGTCGGCAGCGGACCCGTCGTCGGCCGGGCGGGGCGCCCGGGCATCGGGATCCGTCGGACGGTCGTCGTCCGTCGGGCGGTCCGTGACGGGGGAGCGTGCGCCCGTGGGCGGCGGCGCGAACGGGTTACCCATGGGTTCATTCTCCCGTATCTCGCAGGGTGCACGCGCTAGGGTTCCCCCGTGACCGGCCCCACCGCAGCAGCATCTCCCCGACCGCGCCGCCACCGGACCACGACACCGTCCGGCCACGAGGTGCCCGTGACGGGAGGCGACGGCGGGGTCGCACGCCTGGTCGTCCTCGCCTCGGGCGGGGGCAGCAACCTCGCGGCGCTGCTCGCCGCGCACACGGACGCGGCCTACGGGGCGCGCGTCGTCGCTGTCATCACCGACACCCCCACTGCCGGTGCCCTCGAGATCGCCGCCGACGCCGGCATCCCCAGCGCGACCGTCTCGCCGCGTGACTTCGACAGCCGCGGGCACTGGGACGCGGCGCTCGCGGAGACGGTCGACGTGTTCCGCGCGGACCTCGTCGTGAGCGCAGGGTTCATGCGCATCCTCGGTCCCGCCTTCCTCGACCGCTTCGGCGGCCGCACGGTGAACACGCACCCGGCGCTCCTGCCCGCGTTCCCCGGAGCGCACGGCGTGCGGGACGCGCTCGCGTACGGCGTGCGGGTCACCGGCTGCACCCTGCACGTCGTCGACGCCGGCGTCGACACCGGACCGATCATCGCCCAGGTCGCCGTCGACGTGCTGCCCGGCGACGACGAGGCCGGCCTGCACGAGCGGATCAAGACGCAGGAGCGCGCGATGCTCGTCGAGTGGGTCGGGCGGATCGCTCGTGAGGGCCTGCGGGTGGAGGGGCGTTCGGCCGTCGTCGGGTAGCTCAACCGACGCGCGGGCGTGCGGCCCCGTGCTCTCGTGCCCGTGGGTGCGAGGGGGAGGCCCAGCCACGCCGGGCGCGCAACCGGTAGGATCGACCCCGGTCGCAACTGGCGAGGGTGGGGTTCACCACCGGGGAGCGGCTGATCGTCCCTGTGCCGCGCCGCCCGCCTGGGCGCCTGGGTTCCACCTCCCGACGTGCCGATCTGCGCGTCGTCCGGAACATCCACGACAGGAGACGCCCATGTCCGCCGGTTCCCACCCCACGTCCGTTCCCGCACCCCTGGCCGACGACTCGCAGCACCCCGTGCGCCGCGCCCTCGTGAGCGTCTACGACAAGGCCGGGCTCGTGGAGCTCGCGCTCGCCCTGCACGCCGCCGACGTCGAGATCGTCTCCACCGGCTCGACCGCCGCGACCATCGCTGCCGCCGGCGTCCCCGTCATCGGTGTCGAGACCCTCACCGGCTTCCCCGAGTGCCTCGAGGGACGGGTGAAGACGCTGCACCCCCGCGTCCATGCCGGGATCCTCGCGGACACCCGCAAGCCCGACCACCTCGCGCAGCTCGCCGAGCTGGGCATCGCGGCGTTCGACCTCGTCGTCGTCAACCTCTACCCGTTCACGGCGACGGTCGAGTCGGGTGCGACGCCTGACGAGTGCGTCGAGCAGATCGACATCGGTGGCCCCTCGATGGTGCGTGCCGCGGCCAAGAACCACCCGAGCGTGGCCGTCGTCGTCGACCCGGACGCCTACTCCGCGGTCATCGACGCCGTGCAGGCCGGCGGATTCACCTACGCCCAGCGGAAGGCGCTCGCGGCGGAGGCGTTCGTGCACACCGCCACGTACGACGTCGCCGTGGCGTCCTGGATGAGCCGTGTCGTCGCCCCGACGGACGAGGTCGTCACCACCGAAGGTGTCGTGAGCACGGGCTTCCCGGCCTGGGTCGGTGCCACCTGGGAGCGCAGCGACGTGCTGCGGTACGGCGAGAACCCGCACCAGCCCGCAGCGCTCTACACCGACGGCCACGGCACCGCCGGGCTCGCTCAGGCGACCCAGCTGCACGGCAAGGCGATGAGCTACAACAACTACGTCGACGCTGACGCGGCGTGGCGCGCCGCCCACGACCACAGCGGCCCGGCGGTGGCGATCATCAAGCACGCCAACCCCTGCGGGATCGCGACCGGCGCCGACATCGCGGACGCCCACGCCCGGGCCCACGCGTGCGACCCGCTCTCGGCCTTCGGTGGCGTCATCGCGGCCAACGGCATCATCACCCGCGCCGCAGCCGAGCAGATCGCGCCGATCTTCACCGAGGTCGTCGTGGCGCCCGGCTTCGAGGAGGAGGCGCTCGAGATCCTCACCGCGAAGAAGAACATCCGGCTCCTGCAGGTCGACGCCCCCCCGACGGCGAGCATCGAGCTGCGCCCGATCAGCGGCGGGATGCTCATGCAGGCCGTCGACCGGATCGACGCCTCCGGCGACGGCGCGAGCGACGACCCCGCAGGGTGGGTGCTCGCGGCCGGCGAGCCCGCAGACGCACAGACCCTCGCCGACCTGGCGTTCGCGTGGCGCGCGGTGCGCGCGGTGAAGTCGAACGCCATCCTCCTCGCCGCCGACGGGGCATCCGTCGGTGTCGGCATGGGACAGGTCAACCGCGTCGACTCCTGCAAGCTGGCCGTCGCACGCGCCAACTCCGGCGACGTCGAGCGTGCCCGCGGTGCGGTCGCAGCGTCGGACGCGTTCTTCCCCTTCGCGGACGGGCTGCAGGTGCTGCTCGACGCGGGGGTCCGCGCCGTCGTCCAGCCGGGTGGGTCCGTGCGCGACGACGAGGTGGTCGCAGCCGCCCAGGCGGCCGGCGCGACGCTCTATCTCACCGGTACCCGGCACTTCGCCCACTGACGGACCGGCGGCGCCCGCTCGGCGGGCGCCGCCGCGGCTGCGTGGATAGCGTTGCCCGGTGATGACCGCTCTCGAGGCTGCTGTCCACCAGGTCCTGGGCGCGGACGCGCAGCTGCGCGACGCCCAGCAGGAGGCGCTCGAGGCGCTCACGACGCGTGACACGCTCCTCGTGGCGCGGTCCGGCGCCGGGAAGACCGCCGTGTACGCGATCGCGACGCTGCTCACCGGCCGGATGGCGATCGTCGTGTCCCCGACGCTGTCGCTCCAGCGCGACCACACGGACTCGCTGTCCGACGTCGGCCTGCGCGTCCGGGCGGTGAACAGCGGGCTGGGCGTCGTCGAGCAGCGCGACGCCCTCGCCGCGGCCGCGTCGGGGGACCTCGACATCCTCCTGCTCGCTCCCGAGCAGCTCGTCCGGACCGAGGTCGTCGACGCGTTGGCGTCCGCCGACGTCGGCCTCGTCGTCGTCGACGAGGCGCACTGCGTGAGCGAGTGGGGGCACGACTTCCGGCCCGACTACCTCCACGTCGCCGCGGCTGCCGCCCGCTTCGGGGACGGGGTGCGGCCGCGGATCCTCGCGCTCACCGCGACCGCCTCCGCGTCGGTCCGCGCGGACATCGTCGAGCGCCTGCGGCTCGTCGACCCTGCGGTCGTCGTGCACGACGTCGACCGGCCGAACATCCGGCTCACAGCACGCGACGCGACCGAGGAAGGTGCGCGGGACGCCGCCGTCGTCGAGCTCGTCCTCGCCAGCGAGGGCGCAGGGATCGTCTATGCGCCGACCCGCGCGCACGTCGAGGCGCTCGCAGAGCTCCTCACGGGCGCAGGCCGTCCGGCGCTCAGGTACCACGCGGGGCTGCCGCAGGGGGAGCGGGACGAGGCCCAGGACACGTTCATGACGGGTCGCGGCGACCTCGTCGTCGCGACGAGCGCGTTCGGCATGGGCGTCGACCGGTCGGACGTGCGGTTCGTCGTGCACGCGGCACCGTCCCCGTCGCTCGACGCGTACTACCAGGAGGTGGGCCGTGCCGGCCGGGACGAGCAGCCAGCGGTCGCCACCCTCTTCCACCGTGCCGAGGACTTCTCGCTGGGCAGGTACCTCCGGTCGGGCGGCGCGCCGGCGGACTCGACGTTCCGCACGGTGGCGAAGCGGCTGCGCAAGCAGCCCGCAACGCGCACGGACCTTGTCGGGAGCACGTCGCTGACGACCCGCACGGTCTCCCGCGTGCTCGGGTCGTTCCTCCAGGTCGGGGCCGTCGCCGAGGCGCCGGACGGGACGTGGACCTGGATCGCCGACGGGACGATCGCCGCGACGATGAGGACGATCACCGACCGGCGCGAGACGCACCAGCGTGTCGATCTCTCCCGCGTCGAGATGATGCGGACGTACGCGGACACGCTCGACTGCCGGCGCCGCGTGCTGCTCGAGCTCCTCGGTGAGGGGCAGCCGGAGCCGTGCGGGACGTGCAACAACTGCGAGCGGGGCACGAGCCGCACGGCAGAGTCCGGCCCCTTCGCGCTGGGGGAGCGCGTCGAGCACGCGCAGTGGGGCCAGGGCGACGTCACCCTCGTCGAGGACGACCGCATCACCGTGATGTTCGACGAGCAGGGCTACAAGACGCTCGCGACCGACCTCGTCACCAGCTCCGACCTCCTCGCACCGGTGGACGGGGAGTGAGCGTCGTGCGGGGTCACCCGACGATGCCGACGCTACGCAGGGGGACGGACGGGTCGGCCGCGCGCGCGAGGTCGAGGACAGCCGGACCGCTCGCGAGGAGCCGACGCGCGGCCGACACGTCGCGCGGGGAGTCGACGACGAGGATCCCGGTCACGGCGCCGTCCGGTCGGGCGTAGAACGCCGCCCAGCCAGCGTCCGAGCGTCCCGGGTCGCCCCGGAACGTCACCGTGTCCCGGGCGGGGTCGGGAAGCCCGACGAGAGCCAGGTCGTGGCCGAGCTGGCTCGAGAAGACGTAGGGCGTGTGCGGTCGCGGGACGGGCCCCGATGCAGCGCCCACGACCGCCCGGGCGACGAGATCAGGGTCCTGGAGCGCGCCGGACCAGTGCCCCCCGGGCACGCTGGACCAGTGCCCGTCCGCCCGGGTGGCGCAGTCGCCGACGGCGAAGACGGCAGGTGTGCCGGGCTGCACGGAGGCCATGACACGGCCGGTCTCGTCGGTGAGGAGCGCACCGCGGCTGTCGAGTGCGAGACCGCTGCTCGCGAGCCACGCGGTCGCCGGGCGGGCACCCACGGCCGCGAGGACGACGTCGGCACGCACGTGGCCCGGGCCGCCCGGCTCGTCCGCGTCGACCTGCTCCGCTGCACGTCCGGGTCCGGGGCTGCCGGTCGGCCGAAGGTGGATGCCTGTGGGGTCGATGCCGTCCACGGTCGTCGACGTGAGGAGGCGTATGCCGGCGGCGGTGTACCAGGGCACCAGATGGGCTCCGACCTCCGTCCCGAGCGGCCGGGCCAGCGGAGTCGTCGCGGCCTCGACGACGGTGACCTCGCAGCCCGCCGTCGCCGCGGCGCCCGCGACCTCGGCGCCGATCCACCCGGCGCCCACGCACACGAGCCGGGCGCCGGGGGTCGCGCGTGCGCGCAGCACCCCCGCGTCCGGTGCGCTGTGCAGGGTCACGGCGTGCTCCCACCCCGCGGGGCGGACCGGGTCCGCGCCGCAGGCCAGGACGACGGCGTCTGCGTGGATCAGCCGGCCGGAGCGGGTGGTGACCTCCGCCGTGTGCCCCCGCAGGTCGAGCGCGACGGCGGGGTCGCCGAGCAGGAGCTCGTCCGTGAGGGCGTCCAGGTCGATGCCGAGCTCGTCCAGGAGCCACGCCGGCTCGGGGCGGCTGTACAGCTGTTTGGACAACGGGGGGCGGTCGTACGGCTGGACGTCCTCGGCGCCGAGGACGGTGAGGGTCCCGGTGAACCCGCGAGCCCGCAGCGCAGCGGCCGTCCCCGCGCCCGCCAGACCCGCGCCGACGACGACGACGGACATGGGGGTGCCGGGAAGGTGCGTGGGAGTCATGCGCGCAACGGTAGTCTCGGTGACGTGAGAAGGCCGCCGAAGGAGACAGGCAGCGTGATGGTGGATGAGGCGCCCGAGCCGTCCGACGGTGCTGGGACCCCGAACCCGCACGCGGACCGACCTGCGCGCGGGATGGCCGTGTGGCTCGTGTGCGCCGGGCTCGCCGGTGTCGTCGCGGCGACGGTGCTCTTCGGCGCGACCCAGGGGGCCGTCGCGCTCGTCGTCCTGCTCACCGCGGCAGGGTTGGCGCGCGCGATCATCCCCGGCCCCGGTCCGATCGGCATCACGATCCGTTCGCGTCCGGTGGACGTGACGATGTTCCTGGGTCTGGCGCTGGCGATCGCTGTTCTCGCCCGGACCGCTCCCAACCTGTAGTCGCCGGCACGACGGCCCGGTACGGCACGACGCCGCCACCACGGCACGACGGCCCGGTACAGGGCGCTCAGGGAGCGCTCCGTACCGGGCCGTCGCGGGGCACGGTCGTGGGACTCAGGCGGGCGGGGTGCCCTTGTCCGTGCCTCGCTCCGTGTCGTCCTCGTCGGTGGTCGGCGACGCGACGTCGGTCGACTCCTGCACGGCCTCGGCCTCGACGATCGCCTCGTCGATGACCTCCGCGCGGGCGTCGGCCATGGCGTCGAGGCGTGCGGCCGTCTCAGCCTCGGTCTCACGCTCGAGCGCCGGGATGGCGTCGGCCTCGAGGACGGCGTCCCGCTCCGCCTCGAGGACGGCGTCGACGTCCAGCGCTGCCGCGTCCGTGTCCGTGGCGACGACCGCGGCCGTGGTCCCGGCAGGGCCGCTGACGACGACCGCCTCCGTGGTGTCGTAGTCGTACTCGGTCACCGGCTCGGCGACCGCGAACCCGCGGTAGAACAGTGCCGCCAGCGCGGCACCCAGGAGGGGTGCTGCCCAGAAGAGCCAGACCTGCTCGAGGGCCCAGCCCTCGGAGAAGATGGCCGTCGCGAGCGAGCGCGCGGGGTTGAGCGAGCCGCCCGACATGGGAGTCGCAAGAAGGACGAGGAAGCCGAAGGTCAGGCCGACGACGACCGGGGCGTAGCGGTTGCGGGTCCGGCGGTCCGTCACGGCGAGGTAGACGCCGACGAGCAGCGCGGTCGCGATGGCCTCGATGATGGCGACGGCGACGAGGTCGAACGTCGCGAACTCCGGGACGGGCAGCTCACCCGAGGCGATCGCTGCGTCGACCTGCTCCCGGGGGTAGGAGGCGAACTGTGCCCAGAAGGCGTCCGTGCCCTCCATGAAGGTGCGCGAGTGCTCGTCGAAGCCGTTGGACGTCTGCGAGAAGGCGTCGCGCGCGTTGTCGAACGTGGCCTCGGCACCGCGGAACAGCTGCTCGGGGATCGTCGCGAAGAGCGCCGCTGCCGCGGCCGTCGCTCCGACGACCTGGGTGATCCAGTAGACCGGCACGAGCTTCCAGGGTGTGCGCCCGGCCAGGGCCGCGCCGAACGTCACGGCGGGGTTGAAGTGCCCGCCGGAGAGGTGCCCGACGGCGGCCATCCCGGCGAGGAGCGCGACCCCGAACGCGAGCGCCACGGCGAGCGAGCCGGCGTCTTGCTGCGCGGCGTACAGGGCGACGCCGACGCCGAGGAAGACGAGCAGGAAGGAGCCGAAGAGCTCGGCCCCGACGATCGCGAGCGTCGAGGGGCTGCTGACCGCACGGCCGTCCTTGGCGTCGTGCGCGGAGGAGGTCTGAGGGCCGTCGAGGGCCGTCTGCTGCGCAGGGGCGTCGTGAGGCATGGTGGTCCTGTCGTGTGAGGGTGGAGACGTGTCGCCCGGTTCGGGGCGATTCAGGAAACGGTAGTCCGGTGGCCACCGCGATGCACGGTGCGACCACGACGGTGGACACGGCCGAGATATCTTGACGTCGAGAAATCGAGTAATCTCGGAAGCAGCACCGAGTGCACCACACAGGACCAAACCACACAGGAGTGTTTCCCGCATGGGCAAGATCAAGGTTGTAGGGCCGGTCGTCGAGCTGGACGGCGACGAGATGACTCGCATCATCTGGCAGTTCATCAAGGACCGCCTCATCCACCCGTACCTCGACGTCGACCTGCGCTACTTCGACCTGTCGATCGAGAACCGCGACGCCACCGACGACCAGGTGACGATCGACGCGGCGAACGCGATCAAGGAGCACAACGTCGGCGTCAAGTGCGCCACCATCACGCCCGACGAGGACCGCGTCAAGGAGTTCGGCCTGAAGAAGATGTGGGTCTCGCCCAACGGGACGATCCGCAACATCCTCGGTGGCGTCGTCTTCCGCGAACCCATCATCATCTCGAACATCCCTCGTCTGGTGCCGGGGTGGAACAAGCCGATCATCATCGGCCGCCACGCCCACGGTGACCAGTACAAGTCGACGAACTTCAAGGTCCCGGGCCCCGGCAAGATCACGATGGCCTTCGAGCCGTCCGACGGTGGCGAGCCGATGCAGTTCGACGTCGTGACCATGCCCGCGGAGGGCGGCGTCGCGATGGGCATGTACAACTTCAACGAGTCCATCAAGGACTTCGCTCGGGCCTCCTTCGCGTACGGCCTGCAGCGGAACTACCCCGTGTACCTCTCGACGAAGAACACGATCCTCAAGGCGTACGACGGTCAGTTCAAGGACCTCTTCCAGGAGGTCTTCGACGCGGAGTTCGCCGAGCAGTTCGCCGAGAAGGGGCTCACGTACGAGCACCGCCTCATCGACGACATGGTCGCCTCGGCCATGAAGTGGGAGGGCGGCTACGTCTGGGCCTGCAAGAACTACGACGGTGACGTGCAGTCCGACACCGTGGCCCAGGGCTTCGGCTCGCTCGGCCTCATGACGTCCGTCCTCATGACCCCCGACGGCAAGACCGTCGAGGCCGAGGCCGCCCACGGCACAGTGACGCGTCACTACCGCCAGCACCAGCAGGGCAAGCCGACGTCGACGAACCCGATCGCGTCGATCTTCGCGTGGACCCGTGGCCTCATGCACCGCGGAAAGCTGGACGGCACGCCCGAGGTCACCGAGTTCGCCCAGACGCTCGAGGACGTCGTCATCACGACGGTCGAGTCCGGCAAGATGACGAAGGACCTCGCGCTGCTCATCAGCCCCGAGCAGCCGTGGCTCACCACGGAAGAGTTCCTCGCAGCGCTCGACGAGAACCTCGCCGCACGCCTGGCCTGAGGTAGCACAACCGCGCGGAGTGCGTGATCGTTGACCCGAGATCCCTCGTGATCCGGTCGGCGGTCACGCACTTCGTCGTTACGGCCACCCGGTGTACTGACAAAGGAGTTGTGACATGAGTGCCACGCCAGTGAACGTCACGGTGACCGGCGCCGCCGGTCAGATCGGCTACGCGCTGCTGTTCCGGATCGCGTCGGGTCAGCTGCTCGGCCCGGACGTACCGGTGCGCCTGCGCCTGCTCGAGATCCCGCAGGGGGTCAAGGCGGCCGAGGGGACAGCGATGGAGCTCGACGACTGCGCGTTCCCGCTGCTCGCCGGCATCGACATCCATGACAACCCGCGCGACGGGTTCGACGGCGCGAACATCGCCCTCCTCGTCGGAGCCCGGCCCCGGACGAAGGGCATGGAGCGCGGAGACCTCCTCGAGGCCAACGGGGGAATCTTCAAGCCGCAGGGCGAGGCGATCAACGCGGGGGCAGCGGACGACATCCGGGTTCTCGTCGTCGGGAACCCCGCCAACACGAATGCGCTCGTCACCGCGGCGCACGCGCCGGACATCCCCAAGGAGCGGTTCAGCGCCATGATGCGCCTCGACCACAACCGGGCGTTGACCCAGGTGGCGAAGAAGGCGGGGGTGGGTGTCGATGACGTCCGGCGTCTGACGATCTGGGGCAACCACTCTGCGACGCAGTACCCCGACATCTCGCACGCGGTGCTCGGCGGAGAGCCAGCGACCGCCCTCCTCGAGGACGAGGCGTGGCTCGTCGACGACTTCATCCCTGTCGTGGCCAAGCGTGGCGCAGCGATCATCGAGGCACGTGGGGCCTCCTCGGCCGCCTCGGCGGCCAACGCCGCGATCGACCATGTGCGCGACTGGGTGACCGGCACGCGCGAGGGTGACTGGACCTCGGCCGGGATCGTGTCCGACGGGTCGTACGGGGTGCCCGAGGGCCTGGTGTCGTCGTTCCCCGTGACCTCGAGCGGCGGGGCGTGGGAGATCGTCCAGGGGCTCGAGATCAGCGACTTCTCCCGGCAGCGCATCGACGCGTCGGTGGCGGAGCTCATCGAGGAGCGCGACGCGGTGCGGGAGCTCGGCCTCCTCTGACGCCCGGACGGTCGGGCGCGCGAACGGCGTGGCACCGGGTCGGTGCCACGCCGTTCGTCATCGTCGGGGCCGTGCGCCCCGGGAGCTGAGCCTGGTCGTCACCGGCAGGTGACCGCTCCAGCGCTCGGTGCGCTACCGGACGCGACGAAGCCGAACGTCGTCGACTGGCTCGCGCCGAGCGAGCCGTTGTACTGCGCGTTCGTCACCGTGTACGGGCCGGACCCGGACACAGTTCCGTTCCACAGGTTGGAGACGGAGGAGCCGCCGGGCAGGGTCAGCGCCACGGACCAGCCGTTGACCGATGCGGAGCCCGCCGTCACGGTCACCGTGCCCTGGTACCCACCGGGCCACGAGTTGGCGACCGCGAGCGTCGCCGAGCATGTCCCCGCTGGCGGCTCGACGGGATCCGTCGGGTCCGTGGGGTCGGTCGGGTCGGTGGGGTCGGTCGGATCCGTGGGATCCGTGGGGTCCACGGGGGTGCTCGAGGCCGAGTTGAGGGCGTTGAGGGTGGAGGTGTAGGCAGCCTTCGTGTTCCCGGAGCCGTCGAAGAGCAGCGGGGTGCCGCTCGCGCGCCAGGAGTCGGTGTCACGGACGCCCCAGACGGTGATGCCGGTGCAGCGGGTGACGGCGAGGCACGCCCGGGTCACCGCGTCGTAGTTCTGGGCCTGTGATGCACCGGAGCCCTCGATGTCGAGCTCGGTGATCTGGACGTCGACGCCGAGGTCGGCGAACCGCTGCAGGGTCGTCTGGTAGTTGGCCGGGACGGGGCTCTGCGGGTTGAAGTGGGACTGGAACCCGACGCAGTCGATCGGTACGCCGCGGGCCTTGAAGTCCTTGACCATGGCGTACACGGCCTGGGTCTTGGCGTGGGTCCAGTCGTCGGTGTTGTAGTCGTTGTAGCAGAGCTTGGCGGCAGGGTCGGCGGCGCGGGCGGCGCGGAACGCGGCCTCGATCCAGTCGTTGCCGGTGCGCTGGAGGTTGGAGTCCCGGCGGGCGCCGGAAGAGCCGTCGGCGAAGGCTTCGTTGACGACGTCCCAGGCGTAGATCTTGCCCTTGTAGTGGGTGGCGACCTGGGTGACGTGGTTGAGCATGGCGTTGCGCAGGGCGGTGCCGGACATGTTCTGCATCCAGCCGGGCTGCTGGGAGTGCCAGGCGAGGGCGTGGCCTCGCACCTGCTTGCCGTTCTGCAGCGCCCAGTTCACGATGCGGTCACCGTTGGTGTAGGTGAACTGGCCCTGAGAGGGCTCGGTGGCGTCCATCTTCATCTCGTTCTCGGCCGTGATCATGTTGAACTCGCGGTTCGCGATGGTCGTGTAGGTCGAGTCGTTGAGCTTGTTGGCCGCGATCGCCGTGCCGAAGTACCGACCGGACTCGGCTGCCGCGGTCGCCAGAGTCGTGCCGGCCGCCGAGGCGGGGAGGGCGGTCAGGGTGACTGCAGCGACGCAGGCCGTGGCCAGGGCACCGAACACAGCGCGGCATCCACGCGACGGAGCGCGGCGGGATCCGCTGCGGGCACGCGTGAGGGGTGGGTTCGTCATCGATCCTCCAGGAGAGTGGCCCCGCAGACCCCAGCGTCTACGAGAAAGGTCGCGCACTGCGGCGCGTTCTCAGAGTCGTGGGCGATCCCTGCGAGGTCAAGCGTTTCGTGCTGTTCATGGCGATTTCAGCGAGTCTGAAACGTTTCGCTGGCCGAGCGTCATCACGCCGGAGCACGACGACGGCGGCCTGCTCGCGCAGACCGCCGTCGTGTGTGGTGACCCGGGTTGGTCAGGGGTGAGTGGCCCGGGTCAGGTTCAGGAGCAGGAGACCGTGGGCCATGCCCACTGGCCGCCGTGGTTGACGGTGAAGCCGAACGTCGTGGTCTGGCCAGCGGCCAGGTTGCCGTTACCGGCCGGACGCATCGTCATGACGTTGCCGGAGGAGTCCCAGGTCGGGGTGCCGCTCCAGGTGGCGGTGATGCGCTGCGGTGAGCGCAGCGTGACGGTCGAGGTCCAGCTGGTGATGGCGCGGTTGGCGCGGATGGTGACCGTCCCGTTGAACCGGTCGTTCCACTTCTGTCCCTCGGAGTACGTCGCGGTGCAGGCTGCACCGGTGCCGGGGTCCGTGGGCGGAGGGTCGGTGGGGGTGCCGGTTCCGGGGTTGCCTGTTCCAGGGTTGCCGGTGCCCGGGTTCGCCGGGCTGCCGCCGCCGCCGTTGAGACGGTTGAGGACGGACGTGTAGGCCGCCTTCTTGTTCCCGGAGCCGTCGAAGAGGAGCGGGGTGCCGCTCGCACGCCATGAGTCGGGGTCGCGGACGCCCCAGACGGTGATGCCGGTGCAGCGGGCGACGGCCATGCACGCCTGGACGACGCCGTCGTACTGCTGGGCCTGCGAGGAGCCGGAGCCCTCGATGTCGAGCTCGGTGATCTGGACGTCGACGCCGAGGGCGGCGAAGTTGCTGAGCGTCGTGTGGTAGTCGGAGGGGACCGGGTTGCCGCTGTTGAAGTGGGCCTGGAACCCGACGCAGTCGATCGGTACGCCGCGGGCCTTGAAGTCCTTGACCATGTTGTACACGGCCTGGGTCTTGGCGTGCGCCCAGTTGTCGGTGTTGTAGTCGTTGTAGCAGAGCTTGGCGGCGGGGTCGGCGGCGCGGGCGGCGCGGAACGCGGCCTCGATCCAGTCGTTGCCGGTGCGCTGGAGGTTGGAGTCGCGGCGGGCGCCGGAAGAGCCGTCGGCGAAGGCTTCGTTGACGACGTCCCAGGCGTAGATCTTGCCCTTGTAGTGGGTGGCGACCTGGGTGACGTGGTTGAGCATGGCGTTGCGCAGGGCGGTGCCGGACATGTTCTGCATCCAGCCGGGCTGCTGGGAGTGCCAGGCGAGGGCGTGGCCTCGCACCTGCTTGCCGTTCTGCAGTGCCCAGTTCACGATGCGGTCGCCGTTGGTGTAGTTGAACTGGTTCTGGTTGGGCTCGAGAGCGTCCATCTTCATCTCGTTCTCGGCCGTGATCATGTTGAACTCGCGGTTCGCGATGGTCGTGTAGGCCGAGTCGTTGAGCTTGTTGGCCGCGATCGCCGTGCCGAAGTACCGGCCCGTCTCGGCAGCTGCCGCCGCGAGCGTCGATCCGGCCGCTGCTGCGGGGATCGTGCTGAGGGTGACTGCCGCGACGCAGGCCGTGGCCAGTGCGCCGAAGACTGTACGGCTGGCGCGTGAGCGTCGGCTCGCGGAGCCGCCCCTCAACCGCGTCAACATGGGTGGGTTCGTCATTGATCCTCCACTGGACTCTCCCGGTCGACGCGTCGCTGCGCGGCCGGAGCGCCCGGATTGGGGCGCTCGTCACACACTCACCGTTTCACCCGATGCGGTCAAGAGGTTGCGACAAGTTTCGTGAACTTTCGACACCCCCTTAAACGTTTCATCTCCGGCATGGAGAGGCGCCCCGAGGGCTTCGTCCGTACACCGGTCGCCGCCGGGGGGTCTCCCCGGCGGATGGCGCCCGATAGATTTCACCGCGCGGCCCAGCCGGCGACGTCATGTCCCGTCGGCCCGTGCCGACCCCTCTTCCGCCGACGGTGCCGGGAGGTCGTCGGGCGCCGAAGGTCGCGAGGCCCGCCCGACGGTACGCTGGCGACCGTGAGACAGGACCGGACGACGCCCGGCTCGCAGACCTCGCTGCGCGAGGCGAACCGGGCCCGGATCGTCACCGCGGTGCAGCAGCGCGGCTCGCTCACGCAGGTCGAGCTCGCCGGGGTCACTGGGCTGTCGCCGGCGACCGTCTCGAACATCGTCAAGGAGCTCAGCTCCATCGGGGTCCTGCACACGGCTCCGACGTCACGGAGCGGGCGGCGGGCGCAGCAGGTGACGCTCGCCCGCAACCTCGGGCTCGTCGCGGGGGTGCACTTCGGCACCCGGTCGTTGCGCGTCGCGCTCGCCGACACCGCCCACCGGATCATCGCTGAGCAGCGGATGCCCCTCCCGCCCGATCATCGAGGAGACAACGGACTCGACCGTGCCGGGATCCTGCTCGCGGAGCTCGTCGACCAGGTCGACGCGACGATGGCCGAGGTGCTCGGGGTGGGCGTCGGGGTGCCCGCCGCGGTCGATCCCCGCACGGGGCGCGTGTCGACGGTCGGGGTGCTGCGCGGGTGGCAGAGCGTGAGCGTGCCCGACCTCCTCTCGGAGCAGCTCGGCGTACCGGTGTACGTCGACAACGACGCGAACCTCGGCGCACTGGCCGAGGTCCGCGCCGGAGCGGCGCGGGGCCGGGAGCACGCCGTCTACGTGCGTGCCTCGCACGGCATCGGCGCGGGCCTCGTCGTCGGCGGGTCGCTCATGCACGGCCGCAGCGGAGCAGCCGGTGAGATCGGCCACCTCCAGGTGGAGGCCGGCGGACCCCTGTGTCGCTGCGGGCAGCGCGGATGCCTCGAGACCTACGCAGGCACCGACGCCCTGCTCGGTGCGCTCCAGGACAGTCACGGGAACCTCAGCCTCAACGAGGTGCTGACCCTGGCCGCGAGCGGAGATGACCCCTGCCGTGAGGTGCTGGCCGCGGCAGGGGAGCGGATCGGGCACGCGGTCGCCGTCCTGTGCGCCGTCGCCGATCCCGAGGTCGTCGTCCTCGGCGGCCCCCTCGCCCGGGCCGGGGACCTCGTCCTCGACCCGCTCCGAGCAGCACTCGCGCGCGACACCGTGCAGAGCACGGCGGGGCCGGTGCCCGTCGTCACGTCGGACCTCGGCAACCTGGCCGAGGTGCGGGGCGCCCTGCTGCTTGCCATGGACCGCGCACAGATCGCCGGGGGACCATTGCCCGCAGTGCTGACGCAGGACGAAGGACGACCATGACGACCATGCCCCCGAGCAGCGGGCCCCGGAGACGGCGGGACGCGGCACGTCGCAGCGCGACCGGTGCGCTGCTCGCCGCGTTCGTCCTGCCGCTCGTCGCCTGCGCCACCCCCGGTGCCGCAGGAGGAACCATCGCGTTCCTGCTCCCGGAGTCCAAGACGGCCCGGTACGAGAGCCTCGACAGGCCGGTGTTCGTCGGGGCCGTGGCTGACCGGTGCGCGGACTGTGCGGTGATCTACGCCAACGCGAACCAGGACCCCGCACGGCAGCAGCAGCAGGCCGAGTCTGCCCTGACCCAGGGCGCGGACGTCCTCGTCCTCGACGCCGTCGACGCGGCGGCTGCGGCGAGCATCGTCGCCGCGGCCCAGGACCGTGGCGTCCCGGTTGTCGCGTACGACCGCTTCCTTGCCGGTGCGGACCACTACGTGTCCTTCGACAGCACGCGCATCGGACGGCTCCAGGGTGAGGCGCTCCTCGCCGCGCTCGAGGCCGCGGGGGAGCCCGAGGGTGGGATCCTCGTCGTCAACGGAGCAGTGACCGACACGAACGCCGCAGCACTGCGCGAAGGTCTGGACGACGCCCTCGCCGGCAGCGGTGTGCGGGTGCTCGCCGAGTACGACACCCCCGACTGGAGCCCCGACAAGGCCCAGGACTGGGTGTCCGGACAGCTGGCCCTGTATGGCGCGGAGGTCGACGCCGTGTACGCGGCGAACGACGGCACAGCGGGCGGCGCGGTCGCGGCCATGCGGGCGGCAGGGCTCGGTAGCGTGCCGGTGACCGGTCAGGACGCAGAGCTCATGGCGGTGCAGCGGATCGTCTCGGGGGACCAGCACATGACCGTCTACAAGCCGATCGCCGAGCAGGCCCGCACGGCCGCGGAGCTGGCGGTCGGGCTGCTCGACGGATCTGGGACCGCTGGTTCGGAGACCGTCGACGGTGTGCCGGCCGAGCTGTTGCAGCCCGTCGCGGTCATGCGCGAGACCATCCAGGAGGTGCTCATCGACGGCGGAGTCTTCACGGTCGACGAGATCTGCGTCCAGCCGTACGAGCAGGCGTGCGCCGCCGTGGGTCTGCTCCCGGCGGAGGAGAGGTGATCATGGTGACGAATACGACCGCGGCCCCGGGCGGCACGCCCGTCCTCAGCCTGCGCGGGGTATCGAAGAGCTTCGGAGCGGTGCGCGCACTCGTCGGTGTGGACCTCGACGTCCGCCCGCACGAGGTGCTCGCCGTCGTCGGCGACAACGGTGCGGGCAAGTCGACTCTCGTCGAGGTGATGGCTGGGGTGACACGGCCGGATGCGGGCGAGGTCCTGGTCGACGGCGAGGCGGTCGTCTTCGCGTCGCCCGCTGCGGCCCGTTCCTGGGGTATCGCGACGGTGTTCCAGCAGCTGGCGCTGTGCGAGAACCTCGACGTCGTCGAGAACCTGTTCCTCGGCAACGAGCTGCGGCGCGGTGCCCTGCTCGACGAGGTGACGATGGAACGTCGGGCGTGGGAGCTCCTGGGCCAGCTCGCCGCACGGGTGCCGTCCGTCCGCGCGTCCGTCGCCGCGCTCTCGGGAGGCCAGCGGCAGGCCGTGGCCGTCGCCCGCGCGCTCCTCGGCGAGCCGCGTGTGGTCATCCTCGACGAGCCGACCGCAGCCCTCGGTATGACGCAGACGGCCGAGGTCCTCAATCTCATCGAACGCCTCCGAGAACGGGGTCATGCCGTGGTCCTCATCAGTCACAACATGGCCGACGTGCACGCGGTGGCCGACCGCATCGCCGTCCTGCGCCTGGGCCGCGTCAACGGACTCTTCCCGGCGCGCGAGACCACCTACGAGGACCTGCTCGCTGCCGTGACCGGTGCCGCACCGGGGCTGGCCCGATGACCGCCCCCGCGCGCTCGGTGACGGCAGGCCCCACCCCGACAGGCGGGGGTCGGAGCGCGCAGGTGCTGGCGCGGCTGCGCGGCGAGGACCTCGGTGCGCTCCCGGTCGTCGGCGTGCTCGTCCTCATCGCTGTCGTCTTCCAGGTGCTCGACACCACGTTCCTGGCGAGCGAGAACCTCGTCAACCTCACCCTCCAGTCGAGCTCGAGCGGCGTTCTCGCGCTCGCCGTCGTCCTCATCCTGCTCGTGGGGCAGATCGACCTCTCGGTCGGAGCCGTCAGCGGACTCGGGTCCGCCGTCGTCGCGGTGGCCTTCATGCGGCTCGACGCCCCGCTCGCGGTGACGATCGTCGCCGCGGTCGCGCTCGGCGCGGCCTTCGGTCTCGTCTACGGCCTGCTGAGCACACGGTTGGGTCTGCCGAGCTTCGTCCTCACGCTCGCGGGGCTGCTCGTCGCGTTCGGGTTGCAGCTGCGGGTCCTGGGCAGCACGGGGTCCGTGAGCATGCCCCTGGACTCGTGGCTCGTGCGGTTCGCCCAGCAGATGTTCCTGCCGCAACCTCTCGCGTACGCGCTCGTCGGGTGTGTCGTCGCCGGGTACGCCGCGAGCCGTCTCATCGAGCGCTCCCGTCGGGCGCACGCCGACCTGCCGGTCGCGTCCTGGCGGTCCCTGTGGCTGCGGGTGGGGGTCCTGGCGGTCGTCCTCGTCTGCGGTGTGGCGCACCTCGGGACCGACCGTGGTCTGTCCGCCATGTTCACCGTCTTCGTCGGGCTCGTCGCCACGGCGGACCTCCTGCTGCGCCGGACACGATGGGGGCGTGTCGTGCGCGCGGTGGGCGGTGACGTCGAGTCGGCACGCCGGGCGGGGCTGCCTGTCCGGCGGGTCACGGTGTCCGTGTTCGTCGCCTGCTCCTCCCTGGCCGCGGTGGGCGGGGTGCTGGCCGTGGGCCGGCTCGCCGCCGCGAACCAGGGCAGTGGCGGGACCGAGGCGTCCCTCACGGCGATCGCGGCAGCCTTGATCGGGGGCGTGAGCCTGTTCGGGGGGCGCGGGAGCGCGTGGGCTGCGCTCCTGGGGATCCTCGTCATCCAGGCGATCTCGAGCGGGCTCACGCTCATGAACCTCGGCGTCGACGTCTACTACATGGTGACCGGCGTCGTGCTCGTCCTGGCGATCATGATCGACACCGCTGCCCGGCGCGCCCGTTCGAGAGCGACCCCGGGGCGCTGGTGACGGTCGACCCCGGGGCGCTGGTGACGGTCCGGGACGCGCGCGGGGCCGTCAGCGGAAGATGACGGTCCGGTGGCCGTTGAGCAGGACCCGGTGCTCAGCGTGCCACCGGACGGCGCGTGCCAGCACCCGCCGCTCGACGTCCTGGCCGAGCGCGACGAGCTCGGCGGTCGTCCGGGAGTGGTCCACCCGCTCGACGTCCTGCTCGATGATCGGACCCTCGTCGAGGTCCCCGGTGACGAAGTGCGACGTGGCGCCGATGAGCTTGACGCCCCGGTCGTGCGCCTGGTGGTAGGGCTTGGCGCCCTTGAAGCTCGGCAGGAACGAGTGGTGGATGTTGATGACCTGGCCCTGCAGCTCGCGGCAGAGGTCGTCCGAGAGCACCTGCATGTACCGGGCGAGCACGACGAGCTCGACGTCGAGCTCCCGCACGAGCGCGAGCAGCTGCGCCTCCGCCTCGGCCTTCGTGTCCTTCGTGACCGGGATGTGGTGGAACTCCTTGCCATAGAACTCGGTGAGCGACTCGAGGTCCCTGTGGTTTCCGGCGACGGCCACGATGTCGAGGGGCAGGTCCTCCGACCGCTGGCGGAACAGCAGGTCGTTGAGGCAGTGCGCGGCGCGGCTGACCATGACGAGCGTCCGGACCGGGCGCCCCACGACATCGAGGTTCCAGCTCATCGAGAACTCTGCCGCGAGCTCCTCGACGGCGTCCGCCAGCTCCTGCCGGGACGCGGCCGACTGCACCTGCACGCGCATGAAGAAGAGGTTCGTGTCCGGGTCGCCGAACTGCTGGGACTCCGTGATGTTCCCGCCGTGCGCGGCCAGCAGGCCGGCGACGGCGTGCACGATCCCGGGCCGGTCGGGGCAGGAGAGGGAGAGGACCCAGTGCGTCCGAGCGCCGGTCTGCTCGGCCGTGGGCAGGTTCGCGGGGGAGGAGGTGGCGGGAGATGTCACCCGGCCAAGGGTAGTGCCCGAGGGGTGGTGCGGCGGCGGGGTGTGCGCACGGAGTCTGAGACGATACGTGCATGAGCGATCTGGACATCACCATCGGACTGGTCACCGACGACGCCGCCGGAGAGCTGCTCACGCTGCGCCGTGCCGCGTTCGTCACCGAGGCCCAGCTGTACGGGGACCCGAACATCCCGCCGCTGACCCAGACGCTCGGTGAGCTGCGCGCCGACCTCGCCGCGGAGGGTGTCGTGACGCTCGGTGCCTGGGCCGGCAGCCGCCTCGTCGGCTCTGTGCGGGTGGAGATCGAGGAGGGCAAGGCGACGCTCGGGCGTCTGGCCGTCGCCCCCGACCTCCAGGGCAAGGGGATCGGCACGCAGATGATGTTCGCTGTCCTCCCGCACCTGCCGGAGGAGACCACGGAGATCTGGGTCTTCACCGGCAAGGACTCGAAGCAGAACCTCGCGCTCTACGAGAAGCAGGGCTACGAGCACCAGCACGACCGGGTGGCGGGCGACCTCACCTATGCGTACCTGCGCCGCATCCTCGGCGAGTCCGGGGCCGAGGATGCCGCGGAGTCGGAGTCGGAGTCTTCCGGGTCGCCCGTGTAGGATCGCGGTGTCGCGACTGGCGCAGTCCCGCACCCCGTCCGTCCCGCACGGTGTCTGAGGACCCTGTGCGCACGGTCGGCAGCGGGCATGGTGGATGACCACCGGGGAGTGACGTGTTCTCGAAGACTTCGGGTCGTTCGCCTGGGCCCCGGTCACCACACACGTGTGTGCGGTGCCGCGACGGCCGGGCCCCTCACGCACAGCAGGTACACGAGGCGAGCAGGTCCCCGGCCGGGGCCTGACCGCCGTCCCGCGCTGCAAGGAGACGCATGACCGCCCAGACCGGAAACAGCCAGCACACCGTCATGAACCAGGGCCTCGCCGAGGTCGACCCGGAGATCGCCGCGGTCCTCGACGGGGAGCTCGCGCGGCAGCGCGACACCCTCGAGATGATCGCCTCCGAGAACTTCGTCCCGCGCGCCGTCCTCGAGGCCCAGGGCTCCGTCCTGACGAACAAGTACGCCGAGGGGTACCCGGGCAAGCGGTACTACGGCGGCTGCGAGCAGGTCGACGTCGCCGAGGTCCTCGCCATCGCGCGCGCGAAGGAGCTCTTCGGCGCCGAGCACGCGAACGTCCAGCCGCACTCCGGTGCGACGGCGAACGCCGCCGTCCTGCACGCCCTCATCAACAAGGGTGACAAGATCCTCGGCCTCGAGCTCGCGCACGGCGGGCACCTCACGCACGGCATGAAGATCAACTTCTCGGGCAGGCTCTACGAGGTCGCCGCGTACGGCGTCGACCCGCAGACGCACCTCGTGGACATGGACAAGGTCCGCGAGACGGCGCTCGCCGAGCGTCCGGACGTCATCATCGGTGGCTGGTCCGCCTACTCGCGCCAGCTCGACTTCGCGGCCTTCCGGTCGATCGCCGACGAGGTCGGGGCCAAGCTGTGGGTCGACATGGCGCACTTCGCCGGGCTCGTCGCCGCGGACCTGCACCCCAGCCCGGTGCCGTACGCCGACGTCGTGTCCTCGACCGTGCACAAGACCATCGGTGGACCCCGCTCCGGCTTCATCCTCTCCCGCGAGGCGTTCGCCAGGAAGATCGACTCCGCGGTGTTCCCGGGGCAGCAGGGCGGCCCGCTCATGCACGTCATCGCCGCGAAGGCCGTGGCGTTCAAGATCGCCGGTTCGGCCGAGTTCCGGGAGCGCCAGCAGCGCGTCCTGGACGGAGCCCGGATCATCGCGGAGCGCCTGACCGCGCCCGACGTCGCGGGTGCCGGTGTCTCGGTCCTCACGGGCGGGACGGACGTGCACCTCGTGCTCGTCGACCTGCGTCACTCCGAGCTCGACGGCCAGCAGGCCGAGGACCTCCTGCACGCGGTCGGCATCACGGTCAACCGCAACGCCGTCCCGTTCGACCCGCGCCCGCCGCGCGTGACGTCGGGTCTGCGCATCGGCACGCCGGCCCTCGCCTCTCGCGGGTTCGGGGACGCCGAGTTCGCCGAGGTGGCCGAGATCATCGCGACGGCGCTCGTGTCCGGCGCGGCCGCCGACGTCGACTCCCTGCGCGCCCGCGTCCAGAAGCTCACGGGTGACTTCCCGCTGTACCCGGGCCTCGAGCAGTACTGACGGCCTCGCGCTGTACAGACAGTCTCGAGCGTCACAGACAGCACCCTCACCCCGGTGCGGGGCCCCAGCGAGCACGCTGCGGGCCCCGCGCCGTCCGTCCCGTTCCCGGTGGAGGAGACCTCATGACCGCACAGATTCTCGACGGCAAGGCCGCAGCGAAGCAGATCAAGTCCGAGCTCGCGGTGCGTGTCGACGCCCTCCGCGAGCGGGGGATCACCCCCGGCCTCGGCACGCTCCTCGTGGGTGAGGACCCCGGCTCGACGAAGTACGTCGCCGGCAAGCACAGCGACTGCGCCGAGGTGGGCATCGCGTCGATCCGTGAGGACCTGCCCGCGGACGCGAGCCAGGCGGACATCGAAGCCGCTGTCCGGCGCCTCAACGAGGACCCGGCATGCATGGGGTTCATCGTCCAGCTGCCCCTGCCGCGCGGCGTCGACACGAATGCCGTCCTCGAGCTCGTCGACCCGGCCAAGGACGCCGACGGGCTGCACCCCACGAACCTCGGTCGCCTCGTGCTGCGCACGAACGAGACGATCACCTCGCCGCTGCCCTGCACGCCCGCGGGCATCATCGATCTCCTCGACCGCAACGGTATCGATCTTGCAGGCAAGCACGTCGTCGTCGTCGGCCGTGGCACGACGGTGGGCCGGTCGATCGGCCTGCTGCTCACCCGTCGCGCGGTCAACGCGACCGTCACCCTCACGCACACGGGCACCCGGGACCTGTCCGCCCACCTGCGCACCGCCGACGTCATCGTCGCCGCGGCGGGTGTCCCGGGGATCGTCAAGCCGCAGGACGTGCGGCCGGGCGCTGTGGTCGTCGACGTCGGCGTGAGCCGGGTGACCGACGAGGCGACGGGGAGGTCCCGCATCGTGGGCGACGTCGACCCGGCCGTCGCCGAGGTGGCGGGGTGGATCTCACCGAACCCCGGCGGGGTGGGTCCGATGACGCGGGCGATGCTCCTGGCGAACGTCGTCGCGACCGCGGAGCGCGAGGCCGCCGCCGCGTCGGACGAGAACGGCAGGTAGGGGCCGATGCTCACCGTCGCCACCGTCAATGTCAACGGGATCCGTGCCGCGTACCGCAAGGGCATGGGGGAGTGGCTCGCACGACGCGACCCCCAGGTGCTCCTCCTGCAAGAGGTCCGGGCGACCGATGAGATCCTCGAGGACCTCCTCGGGCCGGGCTGGCACAGCGTGCACCAGGCGTGCGACATCAAGGGCCGCGCGGGTGTCGCTGTCGCGAGCCGGCTGCCCTTCGAGGCCGTCCGGGTGGGGCTCGGCGCGGGCGCGACCGAGGTTCCGGTGGACACCGGCCGCTGGGTGGAGGCCGACCTGCGGCTGCCGTCCGGGGACCTGCTCACGGTCGTCTCGGCGTACATCCACTCCGGCAGCGTCGGCACCCCGAAGATGGACGAGAAGTACGCCTACCTCGACAAGGTGACCGCGCGCCTCGAGGAGCTCGCGGACGCGCGGTTCGTGCTCGTCGCGGGCGACCTCAACATCGCGCACACGAACGACGACATCCGGAACTGGAAGGGCAACCTCAAGCAGGCCGGGTTCCTTCCCGAGGAGCGGGCCTACCTCGACCGGTGGTTCGCGGCGGGCTGGGACGACCTGGGGCGCCGGCTCGGCGGCCCGGGCCCCGGACCGTACACGTGGTGGTCCAACCGGGGGCGGGCGTTCGACAACGACTCCGGCTGGCGGATCGACTACCAGCTCGCCACGCCCGCCCTCGGCGAGCTCGCGTCGACGGCCCAGGTGGACCGTGCCGCGGCGCACGACGAGCGCTGGAGCGATCACGCCCCGCTCGTCGTCGAGTACGCCTTCTGACGCTGGCGGCGGAGCTCAGGCTCCGCCGCGCAGCGCGGCGATCGGCTCGACGGCCGCCGCCTTCATGGCGGGGTAGAGGCCCGCGAGGAGCCCGATGACCCCACCGAGCAGCGCGGCGCCGCCCGCCATCCGGATGTCGAGGATCGGTGTCCACTCCCGCACGACGGACACGCCGACGACGATGAACACCCCGAGGGCGGCCCCGATGAGCCCGCCGAGCAACCCGATGACGACCGATTCGACGACGAACTGACCGGCGATGTTGCGCTTCGTGGCCCCCAGGGCCCGGCGCAGCCCGATCTCCCCACGGCGCTCCATGACCGACAGGAGGGTGACGTTCGCGATGCCGACGCCCCCGACGAGCAGGGCGACGCCGCCGAGCGCGAGGAAGATCGCGTCGACGCTCGCCTGGACGTTCTCGCGCAGGTCGGAGCCGCTGCGGGGTGCGGCCACGGAGAACGTCTCCGGGGCGTTGGGGTCGAGCGCGACGGGTGCCTGCTCCTTGACGAGCGGCCCCGCCCCCGTGGCGATGCGCACGTGCAGCTCTTCCGCGGCGGGGAGCTGGTAGTCCGCACGCGCCGTACCGATCGGCAGGACGACCGCGTCGAGCACGTCGCTGCGGCGGTCCATCCCGTTGACGATCCCGATGACGGTGTAGTTGGTCTCCCCGATGAAGATGGACGGTTGGCTCTCGAGGCGGTTGACGCCGAGCTTCGTCGCAGCGCGCTCACCGAGTACCACGACCCGGTCCGCACGCTCGGAGTGGCCGTCGTCGAAGTAGCGCCCGGCGACGACGTCGCCGCGCACCGCCTCGAGGAAACCGCCGCTCGATGCGAGGACGGGTGGGCTCGAGAGGGCAGCGACGGACGGGTCGTTCACCGGGACGGCCGTCACGGTCTGGCCCTTCACGTCGACCGCGCCGACGAGGCCGGCGCGCTCGACACCGTTGAGGCGTAGGACTCGCTCCGGTGCGTCCCACGGAAGCATCGTCAGGGCGCGCTCCTGCCCACCGAGCGCGCCGCCGGAGGTCTCGGGCTCGATGACCACCTGGGTGGCGGCGACGGCGTCGAACTCGGCGCTGATCTGACCGGCCGCGGTCTGGGCGAGGCCCACGGTGACGACGACGGACCCGATGCCGAGGACGGTCCCGAGGATGGTGAGCAGGAGCCGGCCGGGGCGGGCGCCGATGCCGTGCGCTGCTTCCGCGAAGAGGTCACGCACCGAGAAGCGGTCGCGGCGGGAGCTGAGGTGCAGACGAGAGGTCCGCTGCCCGCGTCGCCACCGCTCGGGCCAGCGTGGGCGACGTCCCACGAGGGCCCGGAACCGGGCCGCGCGAGCCGGACCCGCGGGACCGGTCTCCGCCGCGGGCGTCGTTCCCACCGTGTCGGTGGTCTCGGTGGTGTCCGGGAGGGCGGGCGCCGCTGACGTCTCGGCGTTGCGTGCGGCCAGTGCGGCCAGTGGCGACCTCATGCGACCTCCGCCAGTCGTCCGTCGGTGATGCGGACGCGTCGGGTCGCCCGGGCCGAGACCGCGGGATCGTGGGTGATGACGACGAGCGTGAGACCGTCCGCGTGGAGCTCGTCGAACAGGTCCATGATCCCCGCCGAGTTCGTCGTGTCGAGGTTGCCGGTGGGCTCGTCGGCGAGCAGCAGCTTCGGGTTGGCGACGACCGCGCGCGCGATCGCCACACGTTGCCGCTCACCACCGGAGAGGGTGACGGGCGTGAAGTTCATGCGGTGGTCCATGTGCACCCGCGCGAGCGCGGTCCGTGCCCGTTCCACGCGCTCGCCGCGCGGCACGCCGCTGTACAGGCAGGCGAGCAGGACGTTGTCGAGGACGGTGCGCTGCGGGAGCAGGTGGAAGGACTGGAACACGAAGCCGATGCGTCCGCCGCGCAGGGCGGCACGGTCGTGCTCGGACGCCTTCCCCGTCGCCATGCCGTCGATGAGGTACTCGCCCGAGGTGGGACGGTCGAGCAGCCCGAGGATGTGGAGCAGCGTCGACTTGCCTGAGCCCGACGGTCCGATGATCGACACGTAGTCTCCCGGAGTCACCGTGAGGTCGACCTCACGGAGGGCGTCCACGCCGGGGAAGGAGCGGCCGAGTGCCCGGAGCTCCACGACCGCGGGCGTGGGGTCGGGTGGCGTGAGCGGGATCTCCTCGGTGAGGGTCATCCGCCGACCACCACGAGGTCGTCGGCGGCCAGGGGGACCTCGGAGGAGACGATCTCGACGTACCCGTCCGCGGCGAGACCTGTCTCGACGGTGACGAGCTCGCTGGCGTCCCCCTCGGTCCGGCGCTCGACGCGGGACTCACCGCTCGGGCCGGCTGTGAGCGCCGCGGACGGTACGGCGAGCACCTCGCCGTTGGTGGAGCTCACGGGGACGACGATGCGGACGTTGGTGCCCTGCAGCAGCGCGATCTGCTCAGGGGTGAGGGCGTCCGGGGTGAAGGTCACCGTGAAGAGCCCGTCCTGCGTGCCGCTGCTTGCTGCTGCGTCATCGCCCTCACCCCCGGCTGCGCCGGTCGGGCTCGGACCGCCCTTGGTCAGCTCGAGGATCGTCGCGTTGGCCGGTGTCCCGTCCGGGAGCTCGAAGCTCCCGACGAGCCCCGCGCTGAGCAGGGGCGCCTCGGTGGCACTCACCGTCCCCTGGACCACGAGTGTCGCGCCGGAGACGCTGAGCACGGGCGTGGACGCCTCGACGGCGTCACCGCGCGCGACCTGCACGGCGTTGACGCGCCGCGGGAGGTCGGAGAAGAACGTGACCTCGCTCGCCGGGAGGTGCGTGAGGGTGTCCTCGAGCGCCTCGTCGAGGTCGGTCTGGGCCGTGGTGACGGCCTGGCTCGCGGCGTCGCGCGTCGCTGTCTCCTCGCTCGTGTCGACGGGAGCCAGGAGGGCGTCCCGCTGGGCGACGGCGACGGCGAGGGTCTCGTCGAGCGTGGCGACGTCGGCTCCCTCCTCGGGGTTCTGCCGCGCCCGCCACGCGGCGTTGACCGCGTTGTCGGCCTCGATCCGCGCGACCTGCGTCGCCCCCGCGCGGGCCTTGAGGAGGGCCGCCTCGGCCGAGACGAGGCTCGACTTCGCGATGGTGAGCGCGTCGCGGGCGGCATCGACGGCGGCTGTCGCCTCGTCGCTGCTCTGCGGTGACTCATACCCGACGGCGACGTAGAGCTTGTCCACCGCCGCCGCGGTCGCGGCGTCGTAGAGGTCCGACTCGGCGTCGCCGGGATCGATTCCGAGGGCCACGAGCGCCTGCTTGAGCTGGATGACGTCCGGGCCGGACACGCCGGCACGGAGGGTGCGGTAGGCGGGCAGGGCCCCCGGCAGGGCGATGACGGGCCGGCCGGCGATCTCGAGCATGACGGCGGCGTTCTCGATGACGGCACCGACCTCGGGGATCGCCCCGGTGACGACGGCCGCCCCGCTGAACTCCGACGTGTCGATGCGGACGTCCACGGCCTCGTCGTACAGCACGTCGGCGCGCAGGACGACGTCGTTCTGGATGAGTCGGCTCTCGACGGGCACCGTGATGGGCCCGCCGGTCGGGGGCTCGGCCTGGGCGGCCGCGTCGTTGGGGGACACGATGAGCCGGCTGAGGAGCATCCCCGCGACGAGGGACAGGACCGCGACCACCGCGATCAACCAGATGATGCGGTGTCCGTGCAGGCCTCGCGCAGGTGCTGCGTCGCCCATGGGGTGCTCCTTCGTGTCTCGTGCAGTGGTCATGGTCGTGCGTGGTGCGGCATCGGCGACCTCACCCCTCGGCGTGGGCGGCGAGCAGCGCGTCGAGCTCGATCTTGTGGTCGGCGATGAACTGCTCCTCGGCGGCGAACTGCACCGTGAGGACCGTCGTGTCGTAGTCGACCTCCTGCTTGCAGGTGAAGTCGGCGAGCGCGGTGGCGAGCTCGAGCTCGCGGAGCTCCGCGACGGCGTCCGAGCGGGGAGCGCCGTCGGGGCCGAGGGCCTCGGCGTCGCTCCACAACGCGGTGTCGGCGTCGGAGATGGACTGCCTCGCGTCCTCCTGCTTCGAGAACCCGGAGTAGCCGGCATCGGCCATGCAGTCGGCCCATGCCGCATCGGCCTCGGCGACCTTCGGGTCCTTGAGGATGTCCTCGTAGAGGGCGGTGACCTGGTCGTTCATGGCCTGGAACTCGGGGTCGTCCCACAGCTGTGTGCTGCCGGCCTCCTGCTGCGCCGCGCCGTAGCAGCCCTGCTCCTCGAGAGGCTGCGTCCACTCCATCTGCTCCTCCTCGGAGAGGCCCTCGGGCATGGTGTAGGTCCCCCAGAGCGCCTCCTCGTACGCCACGCGGCTCGCTTCGGAGAGTGATTCCGTGTACTCGGCGTTGGGGTCGGTGGGTGGCTCGGGGGTCTCGCTGTCCTCCTCGACGCTGCCGTAGCCGTAGCCGTTCTTGATGACCCACTCCTCGGAGTTCATGTCGCTGGAGACGTCGGACAGGTCCGAGTACATCGCCTTGACGTCCTGGACGACGTACTCGAACCCCTCGTCCGACATGCACTGCGCGATGAACTCCTCGACGACGATCTGCTCGGCGATGAAGGACTCGGAGTCGAACCCGATGATGTCGCCGAGGTAGACGAGCAGCGGCGACTCCTCCGCCGTGAGCTCGGCGCCGGAGGAGGGGGTGGTGGACCCGGCGTCGTCGGAGCAGGCGCTCGTCAGCAGGACGAGGGCCAACCCGGTGACGCCGGTGGCACGGCGGAGGACAGATTGCTTCATGTGTGGACGAACCCCCTGCGGGCGGACGCTTCAGGATGGAAGCGAAGAATATGGATGTATCGCGAAGGGCGACGCGAGAAGACTATGCGCGAGCGGGGTGGGGGGACTATCCACCCAAGGGATGACTCGTGCGTCCGGCGTCTCCGCCCGGGCGATGGCAGGGTCATCGCCCGTACGCCTCCTTGAGCGCGTCGAGCTCGCTCTGGTGGTCGACGATGAACTGCTCCTCCGCCGCGAAGACGCTCCGCAGGAGCGCGTCCCGGTAGCCGGACCCCGCCTGGCACGTGTCGTCCGCGAGGGCCGTCTCGATCTCGCGCTCCCTGAGCTCGGCGAGAGCGGCAGGATCGAGGTCCTCGGACGTCGGGGCGTCCCCCTCCACGGTCGCCCACAGGTCGTCCAGCGCGGCCGTGATGGTGTCCCGGGCGTCCGCCGGCGACGCGAGGCCCGGGTATCCCGCGTCGGCCATGCAGTCCGCCCAGGCGTCGTTCGCCGTCACGACGGCAGGGTCCTCGAGGGCGGCCTCCTCGAGCTCGAACGTCTTGGCCATGAGTTCCTGGTACTGGGTATCGGCGTAGATCGCCGGCCCGGAGACCTCGTCACGTGCGGTCGAGGTGCACCCGGGGTGCTGCGGCTCCCAGTCCGCGACCTCCTCGGGCGCGAGGTCCTCCGGGGGGAAGAGGTCGCCGTACAGCGCGAGGTCGTACTCCGCCCTGGACGCCGCGGACAGCGTCTCGACGTACGCGACGTTCGGGTCGACGACCTCTGTCGTGACGTCGTCGGTCGTGCCCACGGACGTCGCGACGTCGTACCCGTGCTGGGAGATCCACTCGCGGGTGCCGACCTCGGCGAGGTCCAGCGACGCGAGGGGCCCGAGCTGCTGCTCGACGTCCGCCACGGTGTACTCGAAGCCCTCGTCAGCCATGCACTGGGCGACGCGCTCCTCGATCTCGCGCTGCTCGGCGACGATCGACGCCGTGTCGATCGTCCAGAGGTCGCCCATGTACTCCGCCAGCGGGCTGTCGGCGAGCGTCACGCCGCTCGACCCGTCCGCGGCACCCGTCTTCGCGGTGGTGTCCTCCGCCGAGCAGGCGGCGGTGAGCAGGACCGCGACGAGCCCCGTGGCGACGACCGCGCGGCGGGCGGAAGGGTGGCCGGAACAGGTGCTCCGCGCAGCTCTGGTGGTGGGGTGGGGGCCGGTGGGCACAGTCATGGGAGCAGCTCCTTGGGGTGGCGACACGTCGGGTCGAGGACCGCTGGCCCTCGCTGCCGTCGACGCTACGGGTCGCCCCCGGCGGGAGGCATCGGCCGTCGGACGCCATGATCGGCCGCCTCCTGCGACCTTCGTCGGTGCGGCACACCGCTCGCGGGAGGGGTGCCGCACCGTCCGGGGTCGCCGGTCCGTCACTCTCGGTCGGCCTCTTCGGTTGCTGCGATGAGCGCGTCCAGCTCGCTCTTGTGGTCGACGACGAACTGCTCCTCCGCGGCGATGCGGACGGCATCGACGGTGGCGTCGTACCCGACCTCCTCGCGGCAGGTGAGGTCGGCGAGGGCCGTCGCGATCTCAAGGGCGTTGAGCTCGGCCTGGACGGTCGGTTCGGGTCGCGCCGCGGGGTCGGTGCTCACGTCCACCGCAGCCCACACCTCGTCCTGGGCGGCCTTGATGCTCTCCGCCGCGTCAGGCTGCTTGGCCAGCCCGGGATAACCCGCGTCGGCCATGCAGTCGGCCCACGCCGCGTCCGCGTCGGCGGTCTCCGGACTGTTCGCGAGCCCATCGTAGAGCGCGTCGCGCGCGTCCTTGAGAGCCGCGAACTCCGGGCTCTGCCACGGGCCCTCGTCGTAGACCGCGGCGTCGGCCTGCCCCTTGCACCCCTGGTCCTCCGGAGGGGCGGCCGCCATCTCGGTCTCGCTGAGGCCGTTCGTGCCAGCGCCAGCCCATACGCCGCTCAGGGCCTGCTGGTACGCGGCGGCCGACGCGTCCGAGAGGGTCTCGACGTACGCCATGTTCGGCTCGGGTCCCAGGTCCTCCACGGCCTTCTCGGCCTCCTCGACCTCACCGGGCTTCTCCGTGATCCCGTACCCGTTCGCGGTGACGTACTCGCGCGTGCCCCCGCCGTCGTCGGAGCCATGGAGGTCGTCCGAGTACCACGACGCGACGTCGACCACGGTGTACTGGAAGCCCTCGTCGGCCATGCACTGGGCGATGAACTCCTGGACAGCGAGCGCCGAGGCCACCGCGTCGCTCTCGTCGGGGGCCGCCAGGACCCCCAGGTACTCCTCGATCGGAGAGGCCACCGGGGTCGGGTCCGCCTCGCCGCCCTCGGCGGGCGAGCTCGCCTCCGGTGTCGTCCCACCCCCGTCGGAGCAGGCGCTGACGAGAAGGAGTCCCGCTGTTCCGAGGAGGACGGCGCGGTGGAGGGCCGGATGTGTCATGGGTGCGCTCCCGGCAGCGTGACGCTGCGTGGTGGGGCGTCCGTGTCGGACGCGCTGGGGCGGATAGGTGTGCCTCCTTAGAACGCCGCCCGACGCCGATCTGTGCAGCCCGTGACCTCGGGGACCTGTGAAGATCGTGTGTTCGGCGCGTCCAGCAGCTCCTCCTGGGTCGCGTATCCGCCGTGTCCGCCGGACTGTCGGCCGACATCAGGCTCCGTGGCTAGCTGCCGTACTCGGCGACGATCTCGTCGAGCTCGCTCTTGTGGTCGGCGATGAACTGCTCCTCAGCGGCATAGAGGGTCGTGAGAAAGACGTCGTCGTAGTCGACCTCCTCGCGGCACGTGAAGTCGGCGAGCGCCATGGAGATCTCCCGTTCACGCATCTCGGTCAACGCCTGGGGTTCGGGGGTGACGGCGGTCTCGGGTGGAACGTTGTCGACCCATCCGTACAGGACGTCGTACTCCGCGAAGACCGTGTCCATCAGCTCGCTCTGGGACGCGTACCCGGAGAACCCCGCGTCGGCCAGGCAGTCCGACCACTCCTTGGTCACGGCGACGACGGTGGGATCCTCGAGGGCGGTCGTCCTGATGGCGCCGATCTTCTCGAAGAGCTCGCTGTGCTCCGGGTCGGAGAACACGTTCGAGGCGGGGGCTGCCTGCAGACCCGTCCCGTAGCAGCCCTGCTCCTCCGGTGACGGCACGTAGCTCTGCAGCTCTTCCTCAGTCATGCCCTCGCCGTACGAGCCATAGAGCGCCGCGTAGTACTCGGCGGCGGAGGCCTCGGACAGGGAGGCGACATACTCTGCATTGGCGTCTGCGGGCACCTCGGCGCCGAGGTCCTCGTAGACCGATGACGCGCCGAACCCGTTCGCCGCGATCCACGCCTCGGTGTTCATCTCGTCAGGATCGACGGACGAGAACGTGTCGTCGGACCCGGCATCGGGCACCGTGTACTCGAATCCTTGGTCCGCCATGCACTGAGCGACGGCCTCTTCGAGCTCCACCTGCGCTGCGGCCTCTGTCTCAGGGTCGTAGTCCCAGGCGCTGCCCAGGTACTCCGAGAGAGGGCTCTCCCCGTAGCGCAGGTCGTCGTCTGTCGGCGTGGACTCCTCGTTCGAGCATGCTCCGAGGAGCAGGACGATCGCCGCGACGGCAACCAGCGGGCGGCGGGAGACGGCAGTGGGCTTCATGGTGAGAAGGTCCTCTCGGGTCGGGCGACAGTGGCGGCCGTGACGACAACGACTAGCTAGCTGCCGTACTCGGCGACGATCTCGTCGAGCTCGCTCTTGTTGTCGGCGATGAACTGCTCCTGGGCGGCGTGCAGGGTCGTGAGGAAGACGTCGTCGTAGCCGACCTCCTCGCGGCAGGTGAGGTCGGCGAGCGCCAGGGTGACCTCCCGCTCACGCATCTCGGTCACCTCCTGGGGTGCCGGGGTGACGGTGGCCTCGCCGGCCGTCCATCCGTACAGGTCCTCATACTCCGCGAACAGCTCGGACAGCATCTCGTCCAGGGACGTGTACCCGGCGTGCCCCGCGTCGGCCATGCATCCGGACCACTCCTCGACCGCGGCGAGGACGGCGGGAACCTTGAGCGAGGCCTGGTGCAGGGCGCCCATCTGCTCGGAGATCCTGCTGTACTTCGGGTCGTCGAGGAAGCTCGTGGCGGGAGCGGCCTGCGCGCTGAGCGTGAAGCAGCCCCGCTCCTCCGGCGACGGCACGTAGCTCTGCAGCTCCTCCTCCGTCATGCCTTCTCCGTACTCCCCGTAGAGTGCCGCGTCGTACTCAGCGCGCGAGGCCTCGGACAGGGACGCGACATACTCCGCGTTGGCGTCGGGCACAGGGGCGGCCTCCTCGTACATCGACCAGACGTGGAACCCGTTCGCCGCGACCCACGACTCGGAGTTCATCTCGTCCGGGTCGTAGTCGGCCTGGGACTCGTCCGTCGACCCGGCGTCGCGCACCGTGTACTCAAAACCCTGGTCTGCCATGCACTGGGCCACCGCTTCATCGGCCGCGACCTGCGCCGCATCGTCGTCGTAGCCCCAGGCGCTCCCCAGGTACTCCGCGAGCGGGCTCTCTCCGTACCGAAGGCCGGGCCCCTTCGTCGACGGCGCCCCGTCCGAGCATGCGGCGAGGAGCAGGGCCACCGCCGCGAAGGCGATCAGCGGGTGACCGGAGGTGGCAGTGCGCTTCATGATGCGGAGAACCTCTCGAGACGGGCAACGGTGTCGAAGGTGACGAATCGCCACGGCGGGACATCGAGAAGGCTACGACCGATCCGCGAGCCCTCCCATCCCCCCACGGGATGACTCTGGGCCGTCAGGCCGTGCCAGCCCGGGCCGTGCCCAGCGAGCTCCCGGGTGATCTGTGCAGGTTGCCGATCAACCGCCGTACTCTGCGATGAGCGCGTCGAGCTCGCTCTTGTGATCGGAGATGAACTGCTCCTCGGTCCTGTGCTGAGCAGCGATGTAGGCGGCGTCCCAACCGACTTCTTCCCGGCACGCGCGGTCGGCGAGCGCCATGCTGATCTCCCACTCCCGCAGCTCTGCGACCGCCTGGGGGTCAGGGCTGATGTCGCTGTCGGGGGGGATGCCGTCGACCCATCCGTAGAGCTCGTCGAAGGAGGTGTACACCTCTTCCAACAGCTCGCCCTGGGACGCATACCCGGCGTGGCCGGCGTCGGCCATGCAGTCCGACCACTCCACGTCGGCGGCGAGGACCGCGGGATCTGCGAGGATGGTCTGCGTGAGCTCGAAGATCTTGTCGTAGAGCTCCCGGTTCGCGGGGTCGGCGAAGATCTCGGCGGAGGTCGCTCCCTCCTGACTCGCCCCGTAGCAGCCCAGCCCGTCGGCTGGTGGCGCGGATCCTCCCAGCTCCTCCGCCGTCACGCTGCCCGCCTCCTCGCCGTGGAGAGCCCTGAAGTACTCCTGCCTCGACGCCTCGGACAGCGACGCGACATAGTCCCCGTTGGGGTCGGTGGGTGCGTCGGGCACCTCCGGCGCATCACCGTAGAGCGACGCGGCACCGAACCCGTTCGCCGCGATCCACGACTCGGTGTTCCAGTCGTCCGCGCCGACGTCCGCTGCGCCGTCCGGTGCGCCTGCAGAGACCGTGTACTCGAACCCCTGGTCGGCCATGCACTGCGCGACCTTCTCCTCGAGCTCGACCTGCGCCGCCGCCGCGGCCTCCGGGTCGCTGTTCCAGATGCTGCCCAGGTACACGGAGAGCGGGCTGTCCTCGTACGTCGGCACGGGGTCCGTCTCCGGGGAGGTGGTGCTCGAGCATGCGCCGAGCAGCAGGACGGCTGCTGATGCGGCGACGACGGCTCGATGGTGTGTCGCAACGGTCTTCATGGTCGGGCACACCTTCCTGGGCCGGCTGCTGTGTCGATAGCCGACGACTGGCGCACCGGGCGGCGGGCGTGAGGAAGATGTCGCCGGGAACGGACGCCCGTCCCGTCGGTGACGTGGAGACGAGTGGCCTGTGCGGCCCGTACGACTCTAGAGCGCGGGACGGTCGGGACATATCCACCCGCGGGATGATCCTTCCCCAACACTCATCGGGTACGGAGGCAGGTCGGGGGCGCAGGGCACGTCGCCGCAAGCGGGGAGCGCTGTCCGGACAGCCGGTCCATGGCTCAGACGGGCGAGAGTCCCAGATGTCGTCCTGCGAGCCCGCGCGAGCGTGCGGCGAGCGAGCGCGCGATCGACTGCAGCGCGCGCGCAGCCGGCGTCTCCGGGTGGCTGAGCACGACAGGGACGCCGTCGTCGCCGGACTCGCGCAGCGCGATGTCGAGCGGGACGTGCCCGAGGAGCGGCACCGAGGTCCCCGTGAGCGTCGAGAGGTTCTCCGCCACCCGGGCGCCGCCACCGGCACCGAAGAGCTCGAGACGGGAGCCGTCAGGCTGCTCCAGCCACGACATGTTCTCCACGACGCCGACGAGGCCCTGGTTCGTCTGGGTCGCGACCGACCCGGCCCGCTCGGCGACCTCGGCCGCGGCGACCTGCGGCGTCGTCACCACGACGATCTCGCTGTTCGGCAGGAGCTGGGCCACGGAGATCGCGATGTCACCCGTACCGGGCGGGAGGTCGAGGAGGAGGACGTCGAGGTCACCCCAGAAGACGTCGGACAAGAACTGCTCGAGCGCGCGGTGCAGCATCGGTCCGCGCCAGACGACAGGCTGCCCGGCCGGGACGAACATGCCGATCGAGACGACCTTGACCTCGTGCGCGATGGGCGGCAGGAGCATGGAGTCGACCCGCGTCGGCTGCGCCGTGACGCCGAGGAGCCGCGGCACGGAGAATCCGTAGATGTCTGCGTCGATGACACCGACCTTGAGTCCGTCGGCGGCCATCGAGGCCGCGAGGTTCGCCGTGACGGTGGACTTGCCGACCCCGCCCTTGCCGGAGGCGATCGCGTAGATCTTCGTCAGCGATCCGGGTTCCGCGAAGGGGATGCGGGGGTCTCCGTCGCCCCCGCGCAGCATGGAGCGGAGCCCGGCCCGCTGTTCGCTGCTCATCACCCCGAGCTCGATCGCCACGTCGGTGATGCCCTCGACCGCGAGTGCCGCCGCGCTCGACTCCGCCGTCAGCGTGCTCTTCATCGGGCACCCCGCCGTGGTGAGGTCCAGCCCGACGACGGCACGGGCACCGGCGCCGGGGCCCGGCTGGACGACGACGGACCGCACCATGCCGAGCTCGGTGATCGGGCGGCGGATCTCCGGGTCGATCACGCGCGAGAGGGCGGCCCGGACGGCTGCCTCGAGGTCAGCGGTGGCGCTGGAGATGGGCATGCTGCCATCCTACGCAGCGGTCCGCCGTGGTCCGGTCCGGGCGGACGAGGTCAGGGCCGGTGGTCGCCCAACCGGTCGACGAGGTCGGGCCGCCCGGGCTCGTCGCCCTCGCGGGCCTGCCGCTCGGAGTCACGCTCGTCGTCCTTGGCGGTGATGTCCTCGAGGAGGTTGCGCAGCTCGGAACGGACGAAGTCGCGGGTCGCGACCTCGTTGAGCGCGATGCGCAGCGCCGCCATCTCGCGCGCGAGGTACTCCGTGTCGGCGAGGTTGCGCTCGCCGAGCTGACGGTCCTGCTCGGCGGTCACGCGGTCGCGGTCGGTCTGCCGGTTCTGCGCGAGGAGGATGAGGGGCGCGGAGTACGAGGCCTGCAACGAGAGCATGAGCGTGAGCGCGGTGAACCCCAGCGCCGCGGAGTCGAACTGCAGGTTCTCCGGTCCCCACACGTTCCATGCGAGCCACGCGATGCAGAAGACCGTCATGTACATGAGGAAGCGCGGGGTCCCCATGAACCTGGCGGTACCCTCGGCGACCCGGCCGAACGCGTCCTGCCTGAAACGGAACCTCGGCAGGAGGGTCCGTCGCGACTCCTTCGGGGTGTCGAGCCGGTCAGCCACGGCGACCTCCACGGCTTCCTGTCCGTCCGCTGCGCGAGGCGCGGGGCGGTGACTCGAGGCGCGTGCCGGTGCGGTCGAGCGCCTCGCTCTCGTCGCTCTCCCGCCAGTCTGCCGGAAGCATGTGGTCGAGGGCGTCGTCGACGCTCACGACGCCGAGAAGCCGCCGCTCGGAGTCGAGCACCGGAAGGGCGAGCAGGTTGTACGCGGCAAGCAGGCGCGTGACGCGCCCGAGGGGCGCATCCGTCGAGACGTGCTCGATGTCGGAGTCGAGGACCGAGCCCACGGGCTCGTGCGGCGGCTCCCGGAGCATCTTCTGGAAGTGCACGACCCCGAGGAACCGGCCTGTCGGTGTCTCGAGGGGAGGGCGCACGACGAACACCATCGAGGCCAGTGCGGGGGAGAGGTCGGCGCGCCGGATGCGCGCCATCGCGGCGGCGATCGACGTCTCCGGGGAGAGGACGACGGGCTCGGTCGTCATCATGCCGCCGGCGGTGTTCTCGTCGTACGCCAGCAGCCGTCGCACGTCCCTGGCCTCGTCGGGCTCCATGAGCTCGAGGAGCTCGGCGGCTTGTGCGTCGGGGAGCTCGTGGAGGAGGTCGGCCGCGTCGTCCGGCTGCATCGCCTCGAGGACGTCGGCTGCGCGGTCGTTGTCGAGCGAGGAGAGGATCGACACCTGGTCGTCGCCGGGGAGCTCCTCGAGGACGTCGGCGAGGCGTTCGTTGTCGAGGGCGGTGGCCACCTCGACGCGGCGGGTGGTGCCGAGCTCGTGCAGCACGTCGGCGAGATCCGCGGGCTTGAGGTCGTCGTAGGCGGCCAGCAGGAGGGCGGCCCCCTGGGTCGACGAGCTGTCGGCGAGCCCTGTGACGGACTCCACGTCGACGAGCTGCGTGTGTCCGCGGCGCCGCAGACCGAGCGCACCCTTGCCGGTGCCCGGGCGTCGGACGAACAGCTTGTTCACGAGCCAGTCACCGGTGCGCTGCTGCTCGATCGCAAGGTCCTCGATCGTCGCGGTGCCGGAGCCGTCGACGAACTCCACGGTGCGGTCGAGCAGCTCCCCGACCGCGAGGCTCTCGACCGCGCGCTGCTCGAAGCGGCGCATGTTGAGCAGGCCGGTGCTGATCACCTGGCCGGCGTCGATGCTCGTCACCCGGGTGAGCGGGAGGAAGACCCGACGGCGTCCGGGCACCTCGACGACGAGTCCGACGGCGCGCGGGGCGCCCTTGGGCCGGATGAGGACGACGACGTCGCGCACACGACCCACCTGGTCCCCGATCGGGTCGAAGACCATGGTGCCGGCCAGGCGCGCGACGAAGACCTGTGTTCCGACGCTGCTCACGGACGCAAGCCTACGCACTTCTCGCGCGACCGCCCCGGAGTGTCAGTGTTCGCGGTGCGTACAAACCCCCTAAACCAGGACAGACCGCTAGCGCGATACTCAGGCGTGCGAGACACTGAGCTATGAGCCTGAGCCAAGCACCCAACCTGCCGACCCAGCCCCGCGGCGAAGAGATCTCCTCCTACGGGACCTACCTCGAGGCGCAGAAGGCCGTCGACGTCCTCTCGGACGCGGGGTTCCCGGTCGAGTCCGTCACCATCGTGGGCACCGACCTCAAGATGGTCGAACGAGTGACCGGACGTCTGACGTACTCACGCGTCGCGCTCGCCGGGCTCGCGTCAGGCGCCTGGTTCGGCTTGTTCGTCGGCCTCCTGCTCTCCATGTTCGGAGGCGAAGGGGCCGCGCTCTCGATCCTTGCGGCCGTCGCCATCGGTGCAGGCTTCGGACTGCTGTTCTCCGTCCTCTCCTACTCGATGACGCGCGGGAAGCGTGACTTCACGTCCTCGAGCCAGATCGTCGCGACGTCCTACGCCGTCCTCTGCGACTCCACCCGCTCGCACGAGGCGACCCGCATCCTGCGGGAGAACCAGGTCGCCGGATGGGCCCGCCCGGTCGCCACCCCGCCGGTGCAGGACGCAGGCGCTGGTCCGGCGGCCGCCTTCACACCCACCGGACCAGGCACCGGTCCCGTCGGCCCGTCGCCGCTCACGAAGGACGGCGAGCCCCGCTACGGCGTACGGATCGCGGACACGACGCCGGTACGGCCCGAGAGCGATCCGACGGCTCCCTGATCGACCCCGGGGCGCGCGCCCTCACGACCGCAGTGTCGCCATCCAGGCCTCGACGTCCTCCGGCCGGCGGGGCAGCGCCGCCGAGAGGTTCTCGTTCCCGTCTGCCGTGATGAGGACGTCGTCCTCGATGCGCACGCCGATGCCCCGCAGCTCCTCCGGGACCGTGAGGTCGTCGCTCTTGAAGTACAGGCCCGGCTCGATGGTGAACACCATCCCCGGCTCGAGCTGCGCGTCGAGGTACATCTCGCGTCGTGCCTGCGCGCAGTCGTGCACGTCAAGACCCAGGTGATGGCTCGTGCCGTGCACCATCCAGCGCCGGTGGAACTGGCCCTCGGGTGCCAGCGACTCCGCAGCGGTCCCGGGCAGGAGGCCCCACTCGGCGAGGCGGGCCGCAATGACCTCCATCGCGGCCGCGTGCACGTCCGAGAACTTCGCACCCGGTCGCGCGGCAGCGAACGCGGCGTCCGCGGCGTCCAGCACGGCGGTGTACACCCGCCGCTGGGCGTCGCTGAACGTCCCGCTCACAGGCAGAGTCCGCGTGATGTCCGCGGTGTAGAGCGACTCGACCTCGACCCCGGCGTCGAGCAGCAGGAGGTCGCCGTCGCGCACCGTGCCGTCGTTGCGGATCCAGTGCAGGGTCGTCGCGTGCTCGCCGGCGGCGGCGATCGTCTCGTAGCCCACGGTGTTCCCCTCCAGGCGGGCGTGAGCATCGAACGTCGTCTCGACGACGCGCTCCCCGCGCCGGTGCGCGGTGGCGCGCGGCAGATTCCGCACGACGGCGGTGAAACCGTCGATCGTCGTCGCGACGGCCTCGCGGATCTCGGCGATCTCGAACGGGTCCTTGACCAGACGCAGCTCGGAGAGCGCCTCGGCCAGCTCCTCGTCCGGGGTGGCGCCGTCTGAGCCGGCTCCGTCGGCCACCGTGCCCTGCTCGGGAGGTGTGGGGTGCATCAGCCGGAGCGACTCGACGAGGATCTCCGTCGCGCTGTCGGACCCCGGCACCACGCGCACCTGCGCACCGCTGCTCTCGACGTCGTGGGAGAGGCGGGCCGGGAGGTCGTCGATGTGCGCCGCCCGGATGCCGGTGAGCATCGTCACGTCGGCCAGGGACGGACGTGCACCGACCCAGAACTCGCCGTACCGGGCGTCGGCGTAGAACTCCTCCGTGTCGCGGTCCGCGAGGGGACGGACGTAGAGGACGGCCTCGTGGCGCTCGGTGCCGTCGCGCCGCTCGACGGGATGCAGCACGAGCACCGCGTCCGGCTCGCGGTCCGCACCGAGACCAGTGAGGTGCGCGAACGCGGAATGCGGCCGGAACCTGTAGTCCGTGTCGTTGGACCGCGTCTTGAGGGATCCCGCGGGAACGACGAGCAGGTCTCCGGGGAACCGGGCGGAGATCGCCGCCCGACGAGCCGACGTGTACGGTGCCGCCCGGCCGGGAGTGACCCGCGCACCCCGTCGAGGAGCCCACCCGCTCGCGATGAACGCACGAAATCCGTCCGAGGACGGCCGCTGCGACCGGTTGCTGCCGCGGTCGCTCAACGGCTGGGTCGGTGTCAGCGACTCCGAGGGGAGGGCGGGATCGGTCGGGGAGAGTGCGTCGGACGTCATCCCTCCATGCTCGCACTCCTGCGGGGACGTCCGCACACTCCTCAGTACAGTGGCTCTCGTGCCACGCGACCTCATCATCGACCTGCACGCCCACTCGAACGCCTCGGACGGGACGGACGCGCCCGCCGCGGTCGTCGAGCGCGCGGTGGAGGCAGGCATCGACGTCATCGCCCTGACGGACCACGACACGACGTCCGGGTGGGGCGAGGCCGCGGACGCCGCCCGCCGCACCGGTGCCACGCTCGTCCGGGGGGCGGAGATCTCCGCCAAGCACGCCGGCGTGAGCGTCCACGTCCTCAGCTATCTCCATGACCCGGAGCACGAGGCGCTGCGCGCGCAGAACGAGCGGGTCCGCACCGCGCGGACCGAGCGGGCCCGGACGATGGTCGAGCGCCTGGGACACGACTACGCCCTCACCTGGCAGGACGTCCTCGACCACACGGAGGAGGGGACGACCATCGGCCGACCGCACATCGCCGACGCACTCGTCACCGCGGGCTACGTGCCGGACCGCTCGGCAGCGTTCTCGACGATCCTCGCGACGGACACCCCGTACTACGTCCCGCACTACGCGCCCGACGCACTGGATGCGATCCGCGCGGTGCGGTCAGCAGGTGGTGTCGCGGTGTTCGCCCACCCGGGCGCCGACGTGCGCGGCCGCATCGTGTCCGACGCGGCGATCGAGGAGATGGCGGCGGCCGGGCTCATGGGGCTCGAGGTGCAGCACCGGGACAACAGCCCCGAGCAGCGCCGCCGCCTGACCGACCTGGCGCGAGCGCTCGGGCTCTTCGTCACGGGCTCGAGCGACTATCACGGTGACGGCAAGCCCAACCGGCTCGGTGAGAACACGACGAGCCCCGCGGTCCTCGAGCAGATCGAGGCCGCGGGGCTCATGGACGTGGTCCGGCCCGCCTGACGCGGCGCGCTCCCACCCGACCACCGTGGGCGGCGCGCCGCGGACAGAGGTCAGGCGGTGGCGGGCGCCTCGCCGGGTGTCGAGCTCCCGCTCTCCTGTCCGCCGGACCGGGTCCGGCGCCGGTTACGGTTCCGGCGGGGACGGGTGCTCTCGCCGTCACCCGATCCCTGTGCCCCGGTGGACGACGGTCCCGTCGTGGCGCTCGCAGGCGCCACGGCGTCCGCAGCTGTCGCTGTGCTCTGCGCTGCCGGCGAGCTGTCGTCGCGGACGCGGGTCCGAGGGCGCCGCTCGCCCTCGCGCGGTGCCGTGTCGCGGGCGCCCTTGTCGCGGGGTGCCGCGCTCCGGGAAGCGCCCTCACGGCGACCGCCGCCCGCCGAGCCAGCGCCTGCTGGAGCCGCACGGCCCGAGCCTCGCTTGCCCGTCTCGCCGAGGTCCTCGAGGGTCTCGGCGGCCAGGCCTGCCCGTGTCTGCGCCGACCGCGGGAGCCGGCCCTTCGTCCCCTCGGGGATGTCGAGGTCGGAGTAGAGGTGCGGGGACGTCGAGTACGTCTCCACCGGCTCCGGGATGCCCAGGTCCAGCGCCTTGTTGATGAGCGACCAACGCGGCATGTCGTCCCAGTCGACGAAGGTCACCGCGGTGCCCTTGTGTCCCGCGCGGCCCGTGCGGCCGGTGCGGTGCAGGTACGTCTTCTCGTCCTCGGGGCACTGGTAGTTGACGACGTGGGTGACCTCGTCGACGTCGATGCCGCGTGCCGCGACGTCCGTGGCGACGAGCACGTCGACCTTGCCGTTCCGGAACGCGCGCAACGCCTGCTCGCGCGCACCCTGGCCGAGGTCGCCGTGGATCGCTCCCGCAGCGAAGCCACGTTCCGTCAGGTCGTCAGCGACCTTGGCGGCCGTGCGCTTGGTGCGGGCGAACACGATCGACAGACCACGCCCGTTGGACTGCAGGAGTCGCGCGAGCACCTCGACCTTGTCGAGCGCGTGCGCGCGGTACACGACCTGCTTGATGTTCTTCACGGTCTGGCCGCCGTCGTCGGGGTCGTTCGCCCTGATGTGCGTCGGCTGCTTCATGTACTTGCGCGCCATCGTCACGACGGCGCCCGGCATGGTCGCCGAGAAGAGCATCGTGTGCCGGACCGCGGGCGTCCGCGACAGCAGGCGTTCGACGTCGGGCAGGAACCCGAGGTCGAGCATCTCGTCCGCCTCGTCGAGCACGACGCACTGCGCACGGGTGAGGTCGAGGTGCCCCTGCTTGAGCAGGTCGATCATGCGTCCCGGGGTCCCGACGACGACCTCGACCCCCTTCTCGAGGGCAGAGACCTGCGGCTCGTACGCGCGCCCGCCGTACAGCTGGACGATCCGGACCGACCGACGCGTGGACGCTGCCTCGAGGTCCTTGGCGACCTGGACCGCGAGCTCGCGGGTGGGGACGATGACCAGGGCCTGGGGCTTGCCGGGCGCGGGGAGCTCGTCGTAGCCCTCTTCACCGGGTGCCACCACCCGGTGCAGCAGCGGGACGCCGAAGCCGAGCGTCTTGCCCGTCCCGGTCTTCGCCTGGCCGATGATGTCGTGTCCCGACATGGCCACGGGCAGGGTCATCGCCTGGATCGGGAACGGGGTGACGATGCCCGCGTCAGCGAGCGACTGGACGATCTCCGGCCGTACGGCGAAGTCGCTGAAAGTGGGGTTGGCAGCCTGGACGCTGCTCGAAGTGGTGGTCACGTCGCCTCAAGTGTCTCTTGGTGGGCGCTGCACGTCGTCGGCCGGAGCTTCCGCGAGGACTCGCGGCGCTGAGACGTCAGGACGGGCGTGCGCGCCTGTGGCCGGCAGCCGATCGCAGGTATGCGCGCCGGGGCGGACCGCTCTCGCGGGCTTCGCTCCGACCCAAGGGTCGAGACGACCGGGCAACCGATGTACGTCCATAGCGTATCGGACGCAACCCTCCACCGGGGTCGGTACGTACTCTTGTCCGATGAGCGACGTGAGGTCCACCGCAAGCCACCCCCCAGCGCGCGAGACGCAGCCCCACGACCGTGGCCGGCCGGGTGGCGCCACGACGGAGCTCGCCGACACCCTCGACCTCCTCGGTCTCATCGCCTACACCGAGCTCGCGTCGTTCACGAGGCTCGCCTCGGACGCCGCCAGCGCGCCGACCGTCGACCAGCAGCTGCGCCTCGTCAGGCTGGCCGGGGCCGCCCTCCAGCGGCAGGAGCGCATCCTTGCGCACATCGCCGACCTCGGCGAAGAGCCCGACCCGCACATGCTGACCTTCTTCGGCACGTTCGACGACTACGACGCGCGCACCGAGCCCGGCACCTGGTGGGAGGGCGTCCTCAAGGGGTATGTCGGGAGTGGCGTGGCTGACGACTTCTGCCGCATCGCGGCGCAGGGGCTCGAGCCCCGCACGCGAGCAGTCGTCATGGAGGTGCTCGACGAGAACCGCACGGCCGAGCTGTCGGTGGAGATCCTCGGTGACGCGGCGCGGGGTGACGCCGTGCTGGCATCGCGCCTGGCCCTGTGGGGGCGGCGTCTCGTCGGCGAGGCCCTCGGCCTCGTCGGGCACCTGCTGAGCGAACGCCCGAGCCTGGGCAGGCTCGTCGTCAGCGGTGCGGCGCAGATGGCTGGCGACGTCGTCGCCGACCAGTCGTGGTTGTTCGCCCAGCTCACCGCCGAGCACACCCGTCGCATGGGCCGGCTGGGGCTGGCCGCCTAGGGCCTCACCGCCCGGCCGCCCACCGCGCGGTGGGCGGCCGGGCGGGGCCGGAGCGAGGGGCGTGCCCGAGGGCGCCGCCAGGCCTCCCGGGCGGGCCGCCTCAGATGGAGGCGAACCCGACGCGGCGCTGGGCCTCGCTGCCGATCTCCACGTACCCGATCGTCGCGGACGGCACGAGCACGCGCCGCCCACGGGTGTCCGTGAGCTCGAGGACCGCTCCGCCGGTGAGTGCGTCCGTGACCGCCTTGGTGACCTCGTCGGCCGTCGCGTCGGTCTCGACGACGAGCTCGCGTGCCTGGTTCTGAACGCCGATCGTGATGTCCACGGGTCCCACTTTCCGTTGCTCCGAGGGCTGGTGACCAGCCGTACGCTCTGATCCTAGGCGGACGTATCGGCGTCGGGGGCGCCGTCACGCCGGAGCATCCCGTGTATTCCGCGCCAAGCGAACTGCGCGATGAGGTCGGTCGTCTCCTCGGTCGGGGTGGAGGACGTCAGATCGGTCTGCGGCAGCTGCTTGAGCAGCGCCTCTGCCGCCGCGACGCGGGCGACCGCGGTCGACGTCCGCGCGACGACGAGGGCCTGTGCCGGAGTGAGGTCGGTGATCTGCGCGAGCACCCGGGCGATGACCTCGGCGTTACGCCGGTTCGGTCCCTCGACCCGGTCCCGGACGGTGGCGTCGCGGGTCACGTCGGACTCGAACAGCAGCGACGCCGCGACCCCGGACCCCTCCGCGAACTCCACGTACGCGCGCACCACCGCGTGGACGACGTCGTACCCACCGGGTGCGGTGTCCGGTGCGTCGATCGCCTCCTCGACGGGGACGAGCGCAGACGACACGGCATCGACGAGAGCGCTCCCACGGTTGTCGATGACGGCGAGGTAGAGGTCGAGCTTCGAGGGGAAGTGTCGGTAGAGGATGGGCTTCGACACCTCGGCGCGCTCAGCGATGTCATCCATGGAGATGTGATGGAACCCGTGCTCGGCGAAGAGCTCCTGTGCGATCGCGAGGAGCTGCGCGACGCGCTCACTCTTGGGCATGCGAGGCCTCGTGCGGCGCTCCGCGGGGGCAGGTGGGTTGCTCTGCACCTGTCCAGCGTAGGGCTACTCGCCCGGATTCTGGCACCATGGGTGGGTGACCCCGCAAACCTCTGCCCGCCGACCGGTGGTGCGTGACACCGACGTGCGTCGGCCCGGACGCCGGATGCGCGCTCTCCCGGCCCTGGCGCTCGCCGTCGTGGGCCTGCTGGGTGGGGTCGCCACCGGAGCGGCCTCGGGCGACGGCGTGAGGTCGGTGCTCGGCGGCCCGGCGCTCTCGGGCGCCCGCTCCGACGGGACCGCGCCGACGGCGGGCACGGACGCGCACTCGACCGACCGTGCGCCGGCCAGCCGCGGCGGAGCCCGCGACCCGCTGCCCACCGGGACAGGGGTCCCGGACGGGGAGGCGGTCTCTGATGCGCCCGCCGTGCTGCCGGACGCCCAGGCTCCCGCGGTCGACGTCGCTCCCGTCGAGCCGCCGGTGCTCGTCGAGCCGCCGGCGCCCGTCCTGCCCGCTGGTGTCACGGAGTCCGACTTCGCCGCAGGCATGCTCTCCACCGACGTCCCTGAGTTCGCGGGAGGTACCTTCCACGTGGTGCCGGGGGAGGTACCCGCTCCGGGCGGAGGTGAGGTCAAGACCGTCCGCGTCGAGGTGGAGCACGGGCTCCCGGTCGACGGCGAGAAGGTCGCTGCCCTTGTCATGGCGACGCTCAACGATCCGCGGAGCTGGGGTGGGGACGGCTCGCAGACGTTCGCCCGGACCGCGGGAGAAGCGTCGTTCACCGTGACCCTCGCCAGCCCGGACACGACGGACGCGCTCTGCGCCCCGATGGACACCGTGGGCATCTGGTCGTGCGGTCAGTACCGCAACGCGGTGCTCAACTACATGCGTTGGGCCGGCGGCTCCGGCGTCTACGGCGAGGACCGGGTGGCCTACCGGCAGTACCTCGTCAACCACGAGGTCGGGCACGTGCTCGGCAACCGCCACAAGCAGTGCGGCGGACCTGGCGCCCTTGCCGACGTCATGGTCCAGCAGAGCGGCGAGGCGATCTCCTGCGTCCCGAACGGGTGGCCACGGCCGTAGCGGCCGACCGCTCCGCCGGTCCTGTGACATACGTCCCGTCCCGGCGGTCCTGGTCCTCGCTGTCGGTGGCTCGTGGTCCCATCGTCCCGTGAAGCTCCTCGCCCCTGAACCCGTCACGCTGACGACCGGCATGACCGGCACCGCCGGTGATGCTGGGCGCAGGCTGCTCGACGCGTCGCAGCAGCGCGCCCTCCGGGGGGCGCTCGAGGAGCGGGTCTCGATCGTCCTCGGTGCGCCGGGCACCGGGAAGTCCGTGGTCGCCCAGGAGATCGTCGTGGCAGCGGTCGACAGAGGCCTGCGGCCCGAGGACGTCCTCGTGCTGGCGGCGACCCGCCGGGGAGCCGGTGACCTCCGGGACGCGCTCGCGGGTCGGCTGGCAGCAGCCACCCGAGGTGCTGTGGTCCGCACCGCCGCGTCGGCCGCGTTCTCCGTGCTCGCGCGCAGCGCGTCGGTGGCCGGCGAGCCACCACCGACGCTCATCACGGGTCCGGAGCAGGACCTCGTGCTGGCCGAGCTCCTCGCGGGGCACGCTCGCTCCGAGGGCGTCGACGTGGGGTGGCCCCGGACGATCCCGGAGGAGACGCTGGGCCTCCGGGGTTTTCGCCAGGAGCTGCGCGACCTTCTCATGCGTGCCGCCGAGAGGGGGCTCGGACCCGAGGACCTGTCTGAGCTCGGCAGGCAGCATGCACGTCCCGAGTGGGTCGCCGCGGGGCGGATGTACGACGAGTACCTGTCAGTCATGGCGCTGCGTGAGCTCACCCCGGACGCCGGGGCGCGGTTCGACCCGGCCGTGGTCGTCGACGAGGCGGCGCGCGTCCTCGAGCGGTGGCACGGCGAGCACAAGCCGTCCTGGCAGCTCGTCGTCGTCGACGACTACCAGGAAGCCACGGCGGCGACGGCGCGGCTGCTCCATCTCCTGGCCGCCGACGGGGCACGCCTCGTGCTGCTCGCCGACCCGGACTCCTCGGTCCAGGCGTTCCGCGGGGCCAGCCCGTCCCTCGTGGGCCGTGCTGCAGCGGGACGGCCGCCCGCGGCGGGCTCCGCGCCGGGATCGAGCGGCAGCGTCGGGGAGCTCGGCGCCGAGGTGTTCGTCCTGACGACGGCATGGCGCAACGGACCGGCCGTGCGGGAGGCGACGCGTGCCGTGACGCAGGAGATCGGCTCGGTCGGTGCGGTCGAGCACCGCCGTGCGGGTGCCGGCTCCGCGACGACGGACTCGGTCGAGACAGCGGTCCTCGCGTCGTCCGCGCTCGAGGAGGCGCACGTGGCGCGGGTGCTGCGCGGCGAGCACATCCTGGCAGGCACGCCATGGTCCCGGATGGCCGTGGTCGCCCGGTCCGGGACCATGCTCGTGCGCCTGCGTCGGGCACTGACGTCCAGCGGGGTGCCTGTGGCCATCCTCGGGAGCGACGTGCCGCTGCGTGACGAGCCAGCCGTGCGCCCGCTCCTGGCGGCGGTGCGCGCGGTCCTCGCGGACGAGCTCGATATCGACAGCGTCGTCGAGCTGCTGACCTCGCCGCTCGGCGGCATCGACGCGGTGGCGCTGCGGCGCCTGCGCCGGCATCTGCGCTCTGAGGAGCTTGATGCTGGAGGAGGCCGGTCGTCCGACGCGCTGCTCGTCGAGATGCTCGGCGACCCCGCGCGCGTCGCCTCCCTGCCGTCCGACGTCGCCCGCGCCCCGCTCCGGGTCGCACGCATGCTCGTCGCCGGGCGGGCAGCCGTCGGGGAGCCAGGAGCCACGGCCCAGACTGTCCTGTGGGCGTTGTGGGCCGCGGCCGACCTCGCCGAGACCTGGCGGGCCATCGCCGTCAACGGCGGCCCGGGAGCGGCGCGAGCAGACCGCGACCTCGACGCCGTCATGGCGCTCTTCCGCGCAGCGGAGCAGTTCGTCGACCGGGTGCCGCACGCGACACCGCGGGCATTCGTCGACCACCTCGAGGCCCAGGATCTGCCGGCGGACAACCTCGCGGCACGTGCAGCGACGACCGAGACCGTCCAGCTGCTCACCCCGGCCGGTGCTGCCGGGGGCGAGTGGGACGTCGTCGTCGTCGCCGGGGTGCAGGACGGGACGTGGCCCGACCTGCGCCTGCGCGACTCCCTGCTCGGTTCGCAGGCGCTCGTCGAGGTGCTCAGTGGGCGGGCCGACGGCACCGCGGACGCGAACGTCGTCGCACGCGAGGCGCGCCGCGCCGTGCTCGCCGACGAGCTCCGGGCGTTCGCGGTGGCGGTCTCCCGGGCGCGTCGACGGCTCGTGGTGACAGCGACGAGCGATGCGGACTCTGCGCCGTCGGTGTTCCTCGACCTCCTCGCGCCCTCGCCCGACCGTGCAGCCGGAGATGCCGGGGAGCCGGGGACGGGCGACGCCAGAGCCGCGGCTGCTCGTCCGTCGACTCCGGTGACGGACGCGGGGTCGGCTCCTCTCGACCTCCGCGGCATCGTCGCGACCCTGCGGACGGAGCTCGCGGCGGAGCTGGCCGAGCCCGGGGTGCCCGAGGTCGGGGCCGGGCCGGACGGAAGGGCGGTGACCGGGGGGCCCGTCGCACCGGTTCGCGTCGGGGAGCCCGGGCCGCGAGCGGAATCCTTGGCCGCGCTCCTTGCGCGCCTCGCGAACGCGGGGATACCGGACGCCGACCCCCGGAGCTGGTACGGGTCGGGAGAGGTCTCCTCGACCGCGCCGCTGCGGCGCGACGACGAGCTCGTCGTCGTCTCACCGTCCAAGGTCGAGCAGGTGCACCGGTGCTCCTTGCGGTGGGCCCTGGAGAGCGCCGGTGCCACCGCCGCCGACGCGGTCTCGCAGTCCGTCGGGACCCTCATCCACGACATCGCCCGAGAGCTTCCCTCCGCGGGGCACGCCGAGCTCGCGGCGCGGCTCGATGCACGCTGGTCCGAGCTGGGTCTCGCCGACGGGTGGCCATCCGTGCAGCAGCGGCGCCGCGCCGACGCGATGATCCGGCGGCTCGCCGAGTACTACACGAGCGTGCCGGGGGAGGTCCTCGTCGAGGAGACCTTCGAGCTCGCCGTGGGGCGTGCCGTGCTGCGCGGCTCCGTCGACCGCCTCGAGACGGTCGACGGCGGAGTTCGGGTCACGGACCTCAAGACCGGCCGTTCGGTGCCGAGCGTGGCGGAGACCACGACGAATGCGCAGCTCGGCTCGTACCAGCTCGCCGTGGACGGTGGTGCCTTCGCGGCGCTCCCGGAGGGGATCAGGAGCGTGGGCGCCCAGCTCGTCTTCGTCAGCGACGGGGCGACCGGCACGCGCCGGGCCCAGCCCGCGCTCGCGGAGGACCGCACCGACTGGGCGCGGGCCCTCGTGCAGGACGCGGCCGAGACGATGGCGGGCGCCCGGTTCGCCGCGGTCGAGAACCCCCTCTGCGCGATGTGCGGCGTCCGCCGCGCATGCCCGCTCCAACCCGAGGGCAGGGTGCTCGCCCACCTCACCGCGACGAGGGACCAGCCCGGGGCCGCGGCAGGTGCGGCGGCGGGCCGCACGCCCGGTGCGGGGGTCGACGAGCGGATGGACCACACGAGGACCCAGGACGAGGAGCAGCGCCCATGAGCACGCACCGCACGGCGGGTGCGCGGTTGAGCGCCGCACGGATCGCAACGCTCCTCGGCCAGCACCCTCCGACCCAGGAGCAGGCAGCCGTCATCGAGGCACCGCTGAGCCCGATGCTCGTCGTTGCCGGCGCGGGGTCGGGCAAGACGGAGACCATGGCGGCACGTGTCGTGTGGCTCATCGCCAACGAGCTCGTCGAGCCGCACGAGGTGCTCGGACTGACGTTCACGCGCAAAGCGGCGGGGGAGCTGTCCGAGCGCGTCACCGTGCGCCTGCGGCAGCTGCGCAGGGCGCTGCCCGGCTCGACGGCGCACGTCCTGGACGCGCTCGACCGCCCGACGATCTCGACGTACAACGCCTACGCAGCCTCGCTCGTCGCCGATCACGGGTTGCGCGTCGGACGCGAGCCCGGCGCATGCCTGCTCTCCGAGGCGAGCCTGTGGCAGCTCGCCAGCCAGGTCGTGGAGCGCTGGCACGGCGACCTCGGGACAGACGCCGCCGTCTCGACCGTCGTCTCCGCGGTGCTCGACCTGTCGAACGCCCTCAGCGAGCACCTGCTGAGCGTGAGCGATGCCCGCGAGGGGATCTCCAGGCTCCTCGCGGACATCACGAGCACCCCGTTCGGAGGCAGACGGCACAGCTACCACGCAGACGTGGCAAAGCTCGCGGCGTCGCTCGCCGAGCGCCACCGTCTCCTCGACGTCGTCGAAGCCTTCCAGGAGCGCAAACGGGCGATGGAGGCCGTGGACTTCGGTGACCAGGTGGCTCTCGCGGCCCAGCTCGCCGAGGAGGTGCCCGCCGTCGGGAGCAGCGAGCGAGGCAGGTACCGCGTGGTGCTCCTCGACGAGTATCAGGACACCTCGTACGCGCAGATCCGGCTCCTGTCAGCACTGTTCGGCGAGGGGCACCCTGTCACGGCCGTGGGTGACCCCAACCAGTCGATCTACGGCTGGCGCGGGGCGAGCGCCGCGGGACCGGCGAGGTTTCCCGAGCAGTTCAGGACAGCGACCGGCCAACGCGCGCCCGTCCACCACCTGAGCACGTCGTGGCGCAACGACCTGGCGATCCTCGACGCCGCGAACGCTACCGCCGCGCCCTTGCGTGCAGCAGCCGGCACGAGCTCGTTGCCGACCCTCGGCGCACGCCCCGCCGCCGGCCTCGGGTCCGTGCACGCCGTCTATGCAGCGACGACGGAGGAGGAAGCAGCGGCCGTCGCCGAGTTCATCGCCAAGAGATGGGCACCAGGGGAGGCCACCGCTGCCGTGCTGTGCCGGGCGAGGAGCCAGTTCCCGGCCATCGAGGCAGCGCTGCGGGTGCGCGGCCTACCCGTCGAGGTCGTGGGGCTGGGTGGGCTCCTCGACACCCCTGAGGTCGTGGACCTCGTCGCGCTCCTCCAGGTCGTCCATGACCCGTCGCGGGGGGACTCGCTCGCTCGGCTGCTCACGGGCCCACGGACGAACCTCGGTGCGGCCGACCTCCACGCCCTCGGAGCCCGCGCCAAGGAGCTCCGGCGGCGGCGTCCCACCGCGGCAGGCGCCGAGGGCGACCCAGCGGACGAACGCTCGATCGTCGACGCGCTCGACGACCTCCCCCCGGCATCCTGGAGCGGTCCGGACGGCCGCAGCTTCACGGCCGCCGGCTGGGCACGGCTCAGGAGCCTCGCCCAGACCCTCCGTGAGCTGCGGTCCCTCACGTACCTGTCGCTGCCGGAGCTCGTGGACCGGGCGGAGCGCGCGCTCGGGCTGGACATCGAGCTCGCGTTCGGCGCGGCCAGGCTGCACGCCGGGCAGCCACGGCCGGGTGCTGATCCTCGCGGACGTGCGCACCTCGACGCGTTCCGTGAGGTTGCTGCAGCGTTCGCAGACAGCTCGGACCTCACCACCCTCGGCGCGTTCCTCGCGTGGCTCACCTCCGCCCAGAAGCGTGAGCGCGGGCTCGAACGGCCGGGCAGCACGCCCGATCCCGACGCGGTGCAGCTCATCACCGTCCACGCGTCGAAAGGACTGGAGTGGGACGTCGTGGCCGTGCCCGGGCTGGTCGACGGCGCATTCCCGTCGACCAGGTGCGCCGGAGACACCGTGGCCCGCTCCACCGGGTGGCTCACGTCCCTCGGAGCGCTCCCCTTCCCCCTCCGAGGTGATGCCGGCGACCTGCCGGAGCTTGCGCTCGCGGGCTCGGACGACTCCGCGGAGCTCAACCAGCGGCTCAAGGACTTCACCGCGCGGTGCGGTGCCCACGAGGTGCTCGAGGAGCGCCGGCTCGCCTACGTCGCGTTCACCCGAGCGCGCTCGGACCTCCTGCTCACGGGAGCATGGTGGCGGACGGCCGTGAAACCGACGACTCCGTCGATCTTCCTCACCGAGCTCCAGGACGCCGGTCTGCTGGCCGAGTCCACCGTGGCGGACCCGCCCGAGGAGGGCGCGGCGAACCCCCGGGACGCAGAGCCCAGGACGGCGACGTGGCCGCTTGACGACAGCGGCTCGGGAGAGGGAGGAGCCCACAGGCACGGGACCGGGGACACCGCCGACCCGAGCCGGGAGGCCGGCGACCTGACCGGGCGCCCGTCTCCGCTCGAGCTCGTCCGTCGCTCACGGGATCTCGTGCTCGACGCGCTGGAGCGTGCTGCAGACACGACGCTGCCGCAGGGCACTGAGCCGTCCCGCACTGCGCCGTCCGGCACTGAGTCGCCCCGCACCGAGCCGTCCGGCACTGAGCCGTCCCACACTGCGTCGCCTCCCCGACCCCTCCTGCTCGCGCAGGACGGCACGGACCTCGTCGCGCTCACGGAGATTCTTCTCGCGGAGCGTCATGCGAGCCGGTCCCGCGCGGAGTCGGTGCCGTTCCCGGCGCACGTCTCAGCCTCGGGGCTCGTCGAGATCGCTCGCGACCGTGACGCGTACGCGCTGTCTCTGCGCCGTCCGGTGCCGCGCCAGCCCTCCGTGCACTCTCGTCGGGGTACCGCGTTCCACCTGTGGGTCGAGCAGTACTACGGGTCCACCGCGCTGTTCGACGTGGACGACCTCCCTGGCGCCGACGACGACAGGATCGACCCTGACCTCGAGCTCGTGCAGCTGCGACGCACCTTCGAGGGGTCCGCGTGGGCGCGGCTCGTCCCGCTGGAGGTCGAGGTGGCCATCGATACCGTCATCGCAGGTGTGGTCACCCGGACTCGCATCGATGCCGTCTTCCGCGACCCGGAACGTCCGCCCGGCACCGCGACGAGCCCGGGTGGCGGCGTCGTCGTCGTGGACTGGAAGACCGGACGCGAACCCCGCGACGCCGATGCCCGCCGGGCACGGGAGGTCCAGCTCGCTGTGTACCGGCTCGCCTGGTCGCAGTGGTCCGGTCTTCCGCTCGAGGACGTCGCCGCCGCCTTCTACTACGTGGCAGACGACACGACCGTCAGGCCCGCGTCCCTCGCCAGCAGGTCCGACCTAGAGAGGCTCGTCCGCGGCGAGGTGGAGCTCCCCGGGACATGACGGTCGGTCAGGGTCGGGCGCCGGTCTTGGGCGCCCTCGCACCGCTCGCACCCCGACCCGCGCGCCCGCCGGTGTCCCGGAGGACGGCGTAGTTCGTCGTCTCGACGTTCGCGTAGGGCCGGGGGGCCGACTTCTCGTAGTCGGGGATCCGGGCGGGGCGCTGGATGGGATTCCCGGACCGCTCCGACTCGGCAGCCTCGACATCGAGGTCGTGCAGCATGCCCACGGCGTCGGCGACGACGTCGTCCAAGCCGTTGCGGACGCCGTGCAGGAGCCAGCGGGCGAGGGCGAGCTCGCTGGCGAGGAGCGCGCGCTCGACGATCCGCGGATCGATGAGCTCGGTCCGGCGCAGCTGGTAGGCCTCCATGAGCGAGTCCACCGCCTCGTGAGGAGCGGACGCGAGCAACCACGCGAGGTCGTCCGCCGGGTCCGCGACCTGCACCTCGAAGAAGTCGGTGACCGCACTGACCTGCCCGGCCTGGACGAGGACGTTGTCCGAGCTGAGAGCGCTGTGCGTCACGACCGCGCGGAACCGCCACAGCGACACGTCCTCGAGCATCCGTTCCCATCGACGCAGCAGCGTCGCCGGGACCTTCCCGGTGCGGGCCGCCTCGTCCACCTCGGACAACCGCCGTCCCCGGTACTCCTCCGCCGTGTAGACCGGGTGGCCGGACGACTCGACGAGCGACACCGGCAGCTCGTGCAGCGCCGCGATCGCGCGCCCGACGCTCGCCGCCAGACCAGGTCCGGGCGTCAGACGCGAGACGTCGAGCGGATGACCGGGAAGGTCGGGGTGGACGATCGCGCGTCCTCCCTCGGGCAGCGAGACGAACCCCGCAGCCCGCGGCACGAGGAACGGCAACGCACCCGAGTCGACGTGAGCCACCAGGCCCGACAGGAATGCCGCCTCCGCCTCGAGCGCAGCGCCCGCAGCGGTGGAGTGCGGCGCGCGCACCATCCACCGCCGGCGCTCCGCGTCGATGGCCACGGCGCAGTCGAAACCGTGCGGAGCGGTCACCGGTACGACGTGGTGGACGTCGAGTCCCGGGACGGCGAGGGTCGACATGGCGGCGAGGGCGAGGGGAGAGCGTTGCACACAGCCACGGTAGTCGGCTCGGCGCGAGGATGCCTGAGCCCGGACCCTGGCGCCCGCACGGTCACGGCGGCTGCGACGAACGTCACGACGCACCTACGGTGTGAACATGGCACTCGTCGACTGGACTTCCTTGCCGCTCTCCCGCGCAGCGACCTCCCGGTACGCGGAGAGGCGGACAGAGCCCGACCTCGTCGCGTCCGTGCTGGACGAGGAGGGCACCGAGGTGGTCCTCGTCCATCGGGGCCGCCTCGCTGTCGAGCCGGACGGTCGGTCGCTCGCGCGCGTCCCAGCCGCGCGCCTGCGCGAGGCGCTCGGTCCCAGCAGCTCGTCCGACGGAGCCGAGCGGCGCGGTGACTGGCTGTACCTCGGCGCGGACGAGGACCGGGCGACGGGAGGTCCCGAGACCGTCGGTCGAGCCGACGGGGCGCCAGAGCGCCAGGCTGCCGGGCTGCGCTCCTACCTGGCGTTCGTGCTCCCTGACGAGGCGGGGTCCGACGAGGTGGACATCTCGGGCGTGGCCGCCCTGGACCCGTGCGACGAGCTCGTCGAGGAGCACCGGTGGGCGTCCCTGCGTGACGTGGGCGAGACTCTGCCCGCACTCGATGCGGGCCTTGCCACAGCGACCGTCGCACTGGCCGCCTGGCACGCGTCGCACCCTCGGTGCCCGCGGTGCGGGGAGCCGACCGAGGCCGTGCAGGGCGGATGGGTCCGTCGGTGCACCAACGACGGCACCGAGCACTATCCGCGGACGGACGCGGCGGTGATCATGGCGGTCGTCGACGCCGGGGACCGCCTCCTCCTCGGGCGCTCTGCGCGGTGGCCCGTGGGCCGCTACTCGACGCTCGCGGGGTACGTCGAGCCCGGTGAGCCCGTCGAGGCTGCGGTACGGCGCGAGGTGATGGAGGAGGTCGGTGTCGTCATCTCGGCCGTCGAGTACCGAGGGAGCCAGCCGTGGCCGTTCCCCGCGTCCCTCATGCTCGCGTTCGTCGCGCACGCGTCGTCCACCGACGTCACCGTCGACGGTGAGGAGATCGCGGACGCCCGGTGGTTCACCCGCGAGGAGCTCCAGGAGGCCGTGGCGACCGGGGGCGTGCTCCTGCCGAGCCGCACCTCGATCGCCCGGGCCCTCATCGAGGAGTGGTACGGCGAGCCCCTCCCCGGGGCGTGGAACGGGCACGGCGGCTGACCGGGAACGTCCGGTCAGCCGCCGTGCACCGAAAGGTGGGCGGTGTCAGGCCGCGAGGCGGGCCTTGACGTCCGCGAGGGAGGGGTTGGTCGCGGACGACCCGTCGGGGAAGACCACCGTGGGGACCGTCTGGTTCCCACCGTTGACCTCCTGGACGAACTCGGCGGTGCCGGGAACCTCCTCGATGTTGATCTCCGTGTAGCCGATCCCGGCAGAGTCGAGCTGCGTCTTGAGCCTGCGGCAGTAGCCGCACCAGGACGTGCTGTACATGACGATCGACCCGGGGTCCGGGATCGTCGGGGAGACCGCTGCCTGCTCACTCATCGCGTGGTTCCTTCACTCGGGGGGTGCTCCTGCCGGCCCTGTGAGGACCGTCGCACCAGTATGTCCCAGCCGTGCGGGCGGGCACCTCGGGCTGGGATGATGGGGGTGATGTCACACGCCTCTGCTCCTGCCGGTCACCCCGCCTCCTCCGTCCCGCGCCCTCTCTCGGCGGACGCGATCCTCGACGCGCTCGACCCGGACCAGCGTGCGGTCGCCGAGACGCTCACCGGACCGGTCTGCGTCCTCGCGGGCGCCGGGACGGGCAAGACCCGCGCCATCACGCACCGCATCGCGTACGGCGTCCGCACGGGCGTCTACACGCCGACGACCGTCCTCGCAGTGACGTTCACGGCACGGGCAGCAGGGGAGATGCGGACCCGCTTGCGCGACCTGTCCGTGGTGGGTGTGCAGGCCCGGACGTTCCACGCGGCCGCCCTGCGCCAGCTGAGCTTCTTCTGGCCGCAGGTCGTCGGTGGACCACCCCCGCGCATCCTCGAGCACAAGGCCCCGGCCGTCGGGGAGGCGGCGCGTCGCCTCGGGCTGTCCGTCGACCGGGTGGCGGTCCGGGACCTGTCGTCGGAGGTCGAGTGGGCGAAGGTCTCGCTCGTCACGGCGGAGGACTACGAGCGCGCGTGCACCGCGATCGCCCGCCCCGCTCCCGCGGGCTTCGACCACCGGACCGTCGCCCGGCTCATCGCGGGCTACGAGGAGGTGAAGACGGAGCGCTCCGTCATCGACTTCGAAGACGTCCTGCTCATGCTCGGTGACATGCTCGCGTCCCAGCAGTCGGTGGCCGAGCAGGTCCGGCGCCAGTACCGGCACTTCGTCGTCGACGAGTACCAGGACGTGTCGCCCCTCCAGCAGTTCGTCCTCGACCAGTGGCTCGGCGGCCGGGAGGAGCTCTGCGTCGTCGGTGACCCGAGCCAGACCATCTACTCGTTCACGGGTGCGACGCCGCACCACCTCCTGACGTTCACCAAGGCTCATCCCACCGCGCGCGTCGTGCGTCTGGTGCGCGACTACCGCTCGACGCCGCAGGTGGTGCGACTCGCGAACGACCTGCTGTCCGTACGTGGGCGCCCGCGGGCGGGGACGCACCCTGCGCTCGAGCTCATCGCTCAGCGGCCGTCAGGACCGCCGGTGGCGTTCACGACCTACGACGACGACGAGGCGGAGGCGTCCGGCGTCGCGGCCAAGGTGGGCCGGCTCGTCGCCGGCGGGACTCCTGCCAGCGAGATCGCGGTGCTCTACCGCACGAACGCGCAGTCGGAGGTGTTCGAGCAGGCCCTCGCGGACGCGGGGATCGGCTACCTCGTGCGTGGCGGAGAGCGCTTCTTCCAGCGCAAGGAGGTCCGTGACGCGATCGTCCTCCTGCGTGGTGCTGCGCGTTCGGCGGAGCCCGACGTCCCCGTCACCGAGACGGTGCGCGACGTCCTGTCGTCGGCGGGCTGGTCCCCCGAGCCGCCCGCTGCCCGGGGTGCGGCGCGGGAACGCTGGGGCTCCCTGCAGGCTCTCGTCGCACTCACCGACGACCTTGCGGCGACCCGTGAGGTGACGCTCGCGGACGTGGTCGCTGAGCTCCAGGAGCGCTCGGCGGCGCAGCACGCGCCGACGGTGGAAGGCGTCACGCTCGCGTCCCTCCATGCCGCCAAGGGGCTGGAGTGGGACGCGGTCTTCCTCGTCGGTGCGAGCGAGGGGCTCATGCCGATCTCGCTCGCAGAGACGGACGAGGCCGTCGCCGAGGAACGGCGGCTGCTCTACGTCGGTGTCACCCGGGCACGGGTGCACCTCGAGCTGTCGTTCGCGCGGGCACGCAACCCTGGAGGGCGTGCGTCGCGACGTCGCTCCCGCTTCCTTGACGGACTGTGGCCGGGCGAGGCACCGGCCGGGCAGGCGCGACGGCGGGAGCGCGCCGGGACCGGGCAGAGCGCGGTGGCGCTCACCGGCACCTACGACCCCGCGCTGCTCGAGGCGCTCAGTCGGTGGCGGTCCCAGCAGGCGAAGGCCATCGACCGTCCCGCGTTCGTCGTGCTGTCCAACGCCGTGCTCGAGGCGATCGCGGAGCTGCGGCCCCGTTCGGTGCCCGAGCTCGTGCGCATCAACGGCGTCGGACCGAGCAAGGTGGACGCCTACGGGGAAGCGGTCCTCGCTGTCGTCGCCGAGCACCTGAAGAACGCCGACGATAAATAGGTTGCACGCGGCGCAGGGGCGGGAATAGTGTTCACGAGTCCCTGGAGGAGAGCGGCCCGCCGAGAGGCGGGGGCTCGCGATGAGAGGAGGTGGGTGCAGCGATGAAGAACGAGATGGTGACCACGCAGGTCACATGGTCCGGCAACGAGAGCGCCCTTGCGCGCCATCGGGCCCGTACCGCCCGTACCGCCCGTATCGCCACCCACGACTCCGCTCCAGGCCGTCGTCCCCTGTAGCACCGGGACGATCACAGCCCAGGCCGCGGAGTCCATCAGGGATCCGCGGCCTTCGTCGTCTCCACGCCCCTCCGCTCACGGCGGGCGAGGCGGACGCCGCCGCGTATCCCTCACGCCCCATCGACGAGACGTACCAGGGATACCAGGAGGACACCGTGCGGCGCACACTGCTGCTCGAGACGACACGACCGACACAGGACACGACCTGTCCACCGTCGGCCGTCGGGGGCGACGCCCTGACGGACGCGGTGCGGCGCGCACGCGAGGACCGGGAGTTCGACGACGTCGTCGCCGGCCTGGCGCCGTGCCGCTGGAACGACCCTGAGCTGTGGTTCGCCGAGCAGAGCGACAGGGTGGAGGAGGCCAAGGCGCTGTGCCGCGGCTGCCCGCTCGTCAGCAGCTGCCTCGCCGGCGCGATCGAACGCGCGGAGCCCTGGGGGGTGTGGGGCGGCGAGGTGTTCGTCGACGGCGTCGTGGTCGCTCGCAAGCGCGGCCGCGGCCGTCCTCGCAAGGACGCGGCGGCCTAGGCGGCACCGCACCCGCACCCCGGGTGCGGTGCCCACGACCGTACCCGGGGCAGGACGTCCGGCAGGGACAGCTCGATGGTCTCGCCGCACGTCGCGGGACGGTGCCCGTCGATGTGTGCGAGCACCTGCGCGGCGGCCAGCGCGCCCGCGACCCCGGAGACGCAGGACTCCTGCGCGGCGGGCAGGTCGCGTGCTGCGGCCCGCAGCTGCGACGCCAGTGCCGACCAGCTGGCGTCGTGCTCCGCGCGGTGCAGGTCGAGGCAGTGCAGGCACGGCGAGTCGCCCGGGATGACGAAGGGCCCCACGACGACGTCGCCCTCCCGGACGACGACCGCCAGGTGCGCGACCTCTTCGGCCACGAGCCGTGCCGTGGCGATGGGGTCGGCCACCTCGTCGAACACGAGGACCACGACGTCGGGGGCGTCACGCTCGCTGCCGATGCGCGTGCTTCGAGAGCTCTCGGCGAGGACCTCTGCTGCGGCGCGTCGGCGCGCTCGTCCGACGTGCGGCTCTCGCAGACCACCGACGCCCACGTCGGCGGTGCGGACGGGGCGGGAGTCGTCGAGCAGCAGCGTCCCGACGCCGGCGGACGCCAGCGAACCGGCGATCACCATCCCGATCCGGCCCAGCCCGACGATGCCGACCGTGCCTGCGGCACGGCGGTCCAGCGCCAGCGAACCACCCGCACCCTGAGTCACGTGGTCGATCGCAGCGAGGTCGTCCGTGCGTGCGGACGGCACGCACGGTGGTGCCGTGTCCGGGACGAGCAGTCCCGAGCGGGCGAGGGGTTCGAGCTCCTCGGGAAGCTCCGCGGCGGCCTGTCCGGCCGCGGGACGACGGGGGCGGCTCGGTCGCGACGCAGCCGACGCGCGCAGTGCCGTGGCTGCGTCGGGGGAGACCTGCGGCAGCAGCATGGCCCACCGGGGGTCGGCGCCGACCTGCAGGCCGTCGGCCCCGCGGTCGAGGATCCGGAGGCCTGCTCTGAGCTTCATGCGGACGAGCGTGGCACGTCGGTGCAGCTCCACGGTGTTGTCCACAGTCTGGTCCGAGCAACGATGTTCGGCGGGGCATCTACCCCAGCAGGCGGGCAGGCACTACGGTCGTGCCGTGCCCACCGCCGCCGATGGACCCCCGAGCACCCGCATCGAGGTGCGCCGGAGCCGTCGTCGCACGAGCACGGTGAGCGCGTACCGCGACGGAGACGTGACGATCGTGTCCATCCCCGCCAGGTTCTCCCGTGCCCAGGAACGCGAGTGGGTCCAACGGATGCTCGGCCGGCTCGCTGACAAGGAGCGCCGCCGACGCCCCTCGGACGAGGGGCTGGCGACGCGGGCCACGGAGCTCTCGGACAAGTACCTGGGAGGGCGCGCCGTCCCGTCCTCCGTGCGCTGGTCCGGTCGGCAGGGCCGGCGCTGGGGCTCGTGCAGCCTGCCGGAACGCTCCATCCGGATCTCCACCCGGGTGCGTGGCATGCCCGAGTGGGTCCTCGACTACGTCCTGCTGCACGAGCTCGCGCACATCCTCCACTCCGGGCACGGCCCGGAGTTCTGGGAGCTTCTCGTCACCTACCCGCGGACCGAGCGTGCGCGGGGCTTCCTCGAGGGTGTGTCCTTCGCGGAGGACCGCGGAGAGCACCTCGAGGAGGACCCCGAGGTGCCCTCGGCCTGACGCGGTCCGTCGGTCCGCCGGCGTCCGCTCAGGAGCGGTCGGGGGCGTCCGGTGTGCCCTCGTCGGAGGCGCCGGCATCCTGGGCCTCGTCGTCCGACCTGAGGATCTCCGCGAGTGCCCGGTCGAGGTCCGTGTCCTCGGCTGACGGCGCAGCCCGCCGCGCGAGGAACCCGGCGGGATCGTCGAGGTCGGCACCGGTCGGGAGGAGGTCGGGGTGGTCCCACACGCCGTCTCGACCGGTGGCGCCGAGCTCCTGCTCGACCTTCGCCCAGAACGTCGCAGCGTCGCGCGAGCGCCGGGGGCGCAGCTCGAGCCCGACGAGGGACGCGAACGTCTGCTCGGCAGGGCCCCCCGCCGCCCGGCGTCGCCGGATCATCTCGCGCAGCCCCGCCGCGTGCGGCAGGTGGGGGAGTGCGGCGCGGGCGACGACCTCGTCGACCCAGCCCTCCACGAGCGCGAGCACGGTCTCCAGGCGCAGGAGCGTGGCCCGCTGCTCCTCGGTGGACTCGATGCCGAAGACGCCACCCGACAACGCCCCGCGCAGTGCTTCTGCGTCGGTCGGGTCGATCTCGCGGAGCGATCCCTCGAGAGCGTCCATGTCGATCGTGATGCCCCGGGCATAGGCGCTGACGAGCCCCAGGAGGTGCGAGCGCAGCCACGTCACGTGCGTGAAGAGCCGCGCGTGGGCGGCCTCCCGCAGGGCGAGGAACAGCCGGACCTCCTCGGCGGGGGCGTCGAGCCCTTCGGCGAACACGGCGATGTTCGCGGGCACCAGCACGGTGGCAGCCCCGGACAGGAGGGGGACGCCGATGTCGGTCGCGCCGAACACCTCCCGGGAGAGGGTGCCCGCCGCCGCCCCCACCTGCATGCCGAAGACGGCGGCGCCGAGCTGGCGCACCATCTGGGTGGGATCGAGACCGGCGCCGGGGCCGAAGAGACCCGGTGGGAGGCCGCCGGGGAGACCGGTCGCCTCGCCGAGGTCGGGCAGCTGGTCCCGGAGCACCGACGACAGGGCGTCGGCGACGGATGCGGCCACAGGCTCCGCGAGGGAGTTCCACGCGGGCAGCGTGTGCTCGACCCACTCCGAGCGGCTCCAGGCGTAGGTCGGCCCACCAGCCGGCGGAAAGTCCGTCGCCGCATCGAGCCAGAGCTCGGCGACGGACAGGGCGCCCGTCACGGCGCGAGTCTCCGGCTGGCCGACGGACGGGTCACCGCCCGCGACCGCGGCCTGCCGGGCGACGTCGTGCGCCACGTCGCTGTTCACCGGCGCGCCGCCGGAGGCCGCGAGGAGCCGCTGCACCTGCGCGAGGACCTGCTCCAGCATCTTCGGGTCGTTGACCATCCCGGAGGCGGCGGCGAGCGCCTGGGGGTCGAGCCCGCTCGCGCGCATCTGTCGCATCGCCTCCTCGTTGTCCCCATTGAACAGGGAGCGCAGGAGGTCCTCCCAGGGGGAGGGGTCGGGGTCGGGCGTTCCGGAGGTGTCGGACGAGTCGCTACTCATGTGGTCTCCTGGGACGATGTCTGCGGGGCGAGCAACAGGTCCGTCCACGGTAACCACAAAACGCTGCCCAGGAGGCCGGTCTGCCATGACGAGGAGACCGGTTCGCTCTGGGCGCACCCGGCCGGACATCGTCGTGCTCGACGGCGGGCCGGTGGGGCGAGGCCTGCGGGCGGCGCTCGGCGCTCGCAGCCCTGACCAGGGGACCGAGGGCCCTGACCGGTTCGCCGGAGCCCGCGCCGTCGTCGTCGTCGGGCACCAGGGGGACTTCACGCGCACGAGCACCCGACATGCTGCCGAGCGTCGCGGCGACCTCGTCGCCGAGACGACCCGCGACGTGCTCGACGCGATCGTCGCCGGTGTCGAGCACCTCGTCGCCGTGAGCTCGGCCGTCGTCAACGGTGCGAGCCCGGGTCGCGGTGTCATCGAGGACGACGAGGGAGCCGCGCTCGTCACCGACGACGGTCTCGTGGGTGACCTCCAGGCCTTCGAGGAGACGGTCGTCCAGGTCGGCCTGTCGCTCGGGAGCGGGGCCAGGGTGACGATGCTGCGACCCGCGGCCGTCGTGGGTCCCGAGGTCGACACCCTCATCACCCGCCACTTCGAGGCGCCACGGATCCTCACCATCCGTGGCGCGGTCCGGGACTGGCAGTTCGTGCACCTCGACGACCTGGCGAGCGCGGTCGAGGTGGTCGTCGACGGCGAGCTCGTGGGTCGGCTCACCGTCGGCGCGCTGCGTGACGGGCTGCCGGACGTGCTCGCGCCCGCTGAGGTGTCCCGCATCGCCGGTATGCGCGCGATCGACCTGCCGACGCGCTCCGCGTTCGGGACGGCCGAGCGGTTGCACCGCGTCGGAGTACTCCCCTCGCCGGCGAGCGAGATGGCGTTCGCGGTCTATCCCTGGACCGTGGGTGCCGCGACCCTCCGGGACGCGGGCTGGACGTCGACGTACTCGAGCGAGGAGTGCCTGCGCGTGCTCCTCGATCAGGTGCGTGGACGTTCCGGGGTCGCCGGACGCAGGGTGGGGGGCCGGGATGCGGCGGCGCTCGGTGCCGCTGGTGCGGCGGTGGCCCTGCTCGGGACAGCAGCCCTGTGGCGACAGGCGCGCGGACGCGGGTGACCGCTGCGTCAGGGTTCATCCAGGTGGGTCAGGGATACTCCTGAGAGTGCCGAGCGATACGACCAACCCGTACACCCCACGTCCCGTCGATGAGCGCCAGGACGTCCCGCGCCCGGTGATCGACGTCGACGAGCGGCCCGCGGTCACCGCTCGCGGGATCACGCTCGGGGTGTCCTTCCTCGCGACCGTCCTGCTCGTGTGCGGTCTCGCCGTCGTCCCGAGCCCGTACGTGGTGAAGTCCCCGGGGCCGACCGTCGACACGCTGGGCGAGGCCGACGGCGAACCGCTCATCACGATCGAGGGTGCACCGACGTACGACTCGTCCGGCCAGCTGCGGCTGACGACCGTGGGCGTCACCGGAGGTCCGGGCTACCCGCTCACCATCGTCCACGCCGTCCGTGGGTGGATCGACCCGGTGGACGCCGTCGCGCCTGCGGAGACCGCGTTCCCGGTCGGCATCACGCAGGAGGAGGCGGACCAACGCTCGAACCAGCAGATGCAGGAGTCCCAGCAGAGCGCGGCGTACGCCGCGCTCGTCGAGCTCGGCTACGACATCCCCGTCGAGGTCGTCGTCCAGGGACTCGCGGACGGTTCGCCCGCCACGGGGCTCCTGGAGCCTGAGGACGTGGTCCTGTCCATCGGAGGGACGCCCGTCACGGACCAGGGGACGCTCTTCGACGTCCTGGACGGCACCCCCGTCGGCACGGAGCTTCCTGTCGTGGTCCGCCGCGGCGAGGACGTCGTCGAGCAGGTCGTGACCACGACCGCGCCGGAGCAGGGCCCGACGGAGGGCCCCGAGGTGACGGGGTCGCGGCTGGGAGTCCTCGTGAGCAGCACGTTCGACCTGCCGGTCGACGTCGGCATCGCGATCGACGACATCGGCGGACCGAGCGCCGGCACGATGTTCTCGCTCGGGATCATCGATCTCCTCACCCCCGAGGACGAGGTGGGCGGACAGGTCATCGCGGGGACCGGGACGATGTCGATGGACGGCGAGGTCGGGGCGATCGGCGGCATCCGGCAGAAGCTCCACGGCGCCCTGCGTGACGGCGCCACGTGGTTCCTCGCTCCGGCAGACAACTGCGGGGAGGTCTTCGGGAACGTCCCGGTCGGGCTGCGGGTCGTCAAGGTCGCGACGATCGCCGAGGCGCGCGAGGCGATGGTCGCCATCGGTGCCGGGAGCGGCGCGGACCTCCCCACCTGCACAGCGGCCGACGTCGAGAACGCGGACGGCTAGCGGCCGGGCGCGCAGCGACGCTGAGTGCGGCCGCGCCGCGGACTCACTCGAACGTCGAGAGCAGCGCCTGGGTCAGCCCCGGCACGAGGTCGGGTCCCACACCGACGGCGTCGTCGGTGTCGTTCGACCGGCTCCGCAGCGCGCACCACGTGGTCCCGTCCCGCAGCGCCCCGGCGGCCAGCCGCACGTCCTGCCGGTCCGGGTGGTCCTGCAGGTATGCCAGTGCAGCCGTGGGGTCCTCGGGAAGCTCGTCCTCGGCCGACGGCGGCAGCACGACGCGCTCGACGACGACGGCGGCTCCCGTCACCGCGTCCGGCCAGATGATCGACGCGAGAAGGTCCTCGAGCGACTCGGTGGCCGGCAGGTCGTCCTGCTCCACAGAGGTCAGGTGCGAGGCGTCCTCGAGCGCGGTGCGAACGGTCGATTCCGGCAGCTGGGCGGCGAGGCCCGGCTCGGCGCGGAGCGCGGCCTGGGTCGAGACGAGGGCGAACACCCGTGCGGGTGCGTCCCACCCGAACGACGCGACGTGCCGTTCGATCTCGACGACGGCGTCGGCGAGGGCGCGCTGAGCGGGTGGGATGCCGGCTCTGGCTGAGGTGGTCATGGAGCAAGAATGACAGATCGCCGCGGCTGCGACCATGCCGCCCCCGACGTGCACCTGTGGGAACCTTGTGGTGCTCGCACGCGTTTGCATCACCAGAGAGTGTCACCTACAGCGAGGACTTCCCGTCGTGTCTTTTGCAGCACATCCGCGCCGTCCGTCACCGACTCCGGGGAGGTCGCGGAGACGGCCGAGCCCGTTGGCGATCACCGTCGGCGCGGTGGTCGCCCTCGTCGTCGCGGTCTTCCTGCTCGCGCAGTTCTGGACCGAGGTCCTGTGGTTCCGCCAGCTCGGCTTCGACCGCGTGCTGTGGACGGAGTGGGGGACACGTGCCGCCCTGTTCGTGGCCGGGTTCGCCGTCATGGCGGGGGTCGTCTTCCTCGCGCTGCAGCTCGCGTACCGGAACCGTCCGATCTACGCGCCCTCGACTCCCGAGCAGGCCACCCTCGACCAGTACCGCGAGGCCATCGAGCCGCTGCGGCGCGTGGTGATGATCGGAGCGCCGGCGCTCCTCGGACTGTTCGCCGGGATCGCAGCGTCGTCGCAGTGGACGACGTTCCTCCTGTGGATCAACTCCGTGCCCTTCGGCACGGTGGACCCGCAGCACCAGATCGACCTCTCGTTCTACGTCTTCACGCTGCCGGCCGTCCGGTTCATCGTGAGCTTCCTCATGGCCGTCGTCGTCATCGCCGGCATCGGGACGATCGCGACGCTCTACCTCTACGGGGGCCTGCAGGTCGGCGGTGGCGGAGCGCGCACGACGCGCGCCGCGCAGATCCAGCTCGCGGTGATCGCGGCCGTCCTCATGATCCTCATCGGCGCCAACTACTGGTTGGACCGGTACACGATCCTCAAGACCGGCGGGGACAAGTTCGCAGGGGCGTCGTTCTCCGACGTCAACGCGGTGATCCCGGCGAAGGCGATCCTCGCGGGGGTCGCGCTGCTCGTCGCCGCGCTGTTCATCGTCACGGCGTTCCGCGGGACGTGGCGTCTGCCGATCATCGGGGTCGGTCTCATGGTCGTCGCCGCCATCGCCGTCGGAGGGATCTACCCGGCCGTCGTCCAGCGCTTCCAGGTCACGCCGAACGCGCAGCAGCTCGAGGCCGAGTTCATCCAGCGCAACATCGATGCGACGCGGACGGCGTTCGGGCTCGACGGCATGGAGGTCGAGTCCTACAACGCGGAGACCGATGCGACGGCCGGTGCGCTGCGTGAGGACGCGGAGACGACGGCGTCCATCAGGCTCCTCGACCCGACGATCGTCAGCCCCTCGTTCCGGCAGCTGCAGCAGAACCGTGGCTACTACAACTTCACCGATGCCCTGTCCGTCGACCGCTACGAGATCGACGGCGAGAGCCGGGACACGCTCATCGCGGTCCGGGAGCTCGACCTCGACGGCCTCGGTGCGGACCAGCGCAACTGGGTGAACGACCACACCGTGTACACCCACGGCTTCGGCGTGGTGGCCGCCTACGGCAACCAGATCGGTCCCGACGGGCGCCCCGCGTTCTACGAGGGCGGCATCCCGTCCGTCGGTGGACTCACCGAGCAGTCGGGGCCTGACGGCTACGAGCCGCGCATCTACTTCAGCCCGCGTTCGCCCTCGTACTCGATCGTGGGCGCACCCGAGGGCACGGACCCGTGGGAGCTTGACTACCCGACCGACGACGAGGGCGGGCAGGTCGACACGACCTTCCCGACGAGGGACGTCACGATCGGTCCGGACGTCGGCTCGTTCGCCAACAAGCTGCTCTACGCGCTGAAGTTCCAGGCGGAGGAGATCCTCTTCTCCGACCGCGTCACGCCCGAGTCGCAGATCGTGTACGACCGCGACCCGCGCGAGCGTGTCGAGAAGGTCGCGCCGTACCTCACGCTCGACGGCAGGGTCTACCCGGCCGTCGTCGACGGGCGCGTCAAGTGGATCGTCGACGGGTACACCACGTCGAACGAGTACCCGTACTCGGCGTCGGAGTCCCTCGAGGACGCCACGGCCGACACGCTGACGATGGCGGGCAGCGTCGCGGCGCTCCAGCCGCAAGAGGTCAACTACATCCGCAACTCGGTGAAGGCGACCGTCGACGCCTACGACGGCTCGGTGACGCTGTACGCGTGGGACACCGAGGACCCCATCCTCCAGGCGTGGCAGAGCGTGTTCCCGGGGACGATCGAGCCGATCTCCGAGATCAGCGCCGACCTCATGAGCCACATCCGGTACCCGGAGGACATGTTCAAGGTCCAGCGCACGCTCCTCACCCAGTACCACGTGGACACGGCGTCGGAGTTCTTCTCGGGCCAGGACTTCTGGCGCAACCCGGAGGACCCGACCGCACCCGGTGACAACAAGCCGATGCAGCCGCCGTACTACCAGACGCTCCAGATGCCGGGCCAGGACGAGCCGACCTTCTCCCTCTCGTCGTCGTTCATCACGGGCGGGACGAGCGACCGCAACGTGCTCACGGGGTACCTCGCGGTCAACGCGGAGGCGGGCGACACGGCCGGGAAACCGGCTGAGGACTACGGCCAGCTGCGTCTGCTGGAGCTCCCACGAGGCTCCACCGTGCCCGGACCGGGCCAGGTGCAGAACGCGTTCGACTCGGACTCCAACATCGCCACGACCCTCAACCTGCTGCGCACCGGGAACTCCACGGTGCTCAACGGCAACCTCCTGACCCTGCCCATGGGTGGCGGCCTGCTGTACGTGCAGCCGGTCTACGTCCAGTCGAGCAGCGGAACGCAGTTCCCGCTGCTGCGCAAGGTCCTCGTGGCCTTCGGTGACGAGGTCGGCTTCGCGGACACCCTGGACGAGGCCCTCGACCAGGTGTTCGAGGGTGACTCGGGCGCCGTGGCCGGCGACGCGAGCACCATCGACGACGGTGACGTGCCGATCGACGACGTCCCCGTGGACGAGCCGACCGACACCCCGTCGGACGAGCCGACGCAGGACCCGACGACGGAACCCGCGGACGAGCCGACGACGGACCCGACCGTGCCGACGCCGCCAGCCACCGGTGACACGCCGCAGGCACGTCTGGACGCGGCCCTGGCTGACGCCAGCCAGGCGTTGCAGGACAGCAGGACTGCGCTCGAGGCAGGTGACTTCGCCGCCTACGGCGAGGCGCAGGCACGGTTGGAGACCGCGATCGAAGAAGCGATCGCGGCAGACACGGAGATCGGCTGATGGGGACGAGCATGACGACAGGAACGAGCACGATCACCGACGGCACCTTCGGGAGCCTGCCGACGAAGATCCTGCGGCACGGCCCGAGCGGTTCCGAGGCGCAGATCCTGCTGCGCGGCGCGACGCTCCTGTCCTGGCGTGCTCCGTGGGGTGGCGACGGGACGGCTGAGCTCATCGACGGGTACCGCGACCAGGCGGACTTCGAGCGCCAGCACGGGGGGCGCAGCGCGATCCTCCTTCCGTTCGCGAACCGGTTGCGGGACGACCGGTACACGTTCGACGGGGTGACCCACGAGGTCGGTCTGCAGTACCCCGTCGACAAGGAGGTCATCCACGGGAACGTGCGGATGACCGACTGGGTGGTCGTCAGCGAGGACGCGAGCGACGAGCGCGCGACCGTGCTCACGCTGTCCTGCGCGATCCGTCCGGAGGACAGCTACCCGTTCTCCCTCGACGTGACCGCACGGTTCGAGCTCACCGCGAGCTCCGTCGACGTGCACCTCGAGGTGCGCAACGTCGGGGACCGGGATGCTCCGGTGGCAGCGGGGTGGCACCCGTACTTCCAGATCCCCGGGCACGCGACGATCGACGGGCTCGCGCTGCGCGTGCCGGCCCGTGCGGCGATCGTCGTGGACGACGGGCTCATCCCGCTCGCGGGTGGGGCGGCGTACGAGGAGCGGGACTCGGACCTCGTCCACGAGACGCTCGAGGGGGTCGCGTACGACCACGCATGGGTGCGGCTCGTGCCGGAGACCGACGGTCGCGTGCGGACGGTCCTCAGCGACCCGCGCACGGGCGACGGCGTGGCCGTGTGGCAGCAGCACGGCACGGTCCTGGTGTTCACCGGCGAGACGCTCGACCGTCCGCGGGAGTCGGTCGCCATCGAGCCGCTGGAGTCGATCACGGACGCGTTCAACCGTCCCGACCGGGAGGCTGAGGTCCGCCTGCCGGCAGGCACGGCCCGGACGTTCTCCTTCGGTGCCGAGGTGGTCCACGGCCGCCAGTGACGGCCCTCACACCCTGTCCGGTTGTCCTTATCCGCGTCGCTGACGTAGAGTAAAGACATCGACGCGGGGTGGAGCAGCTCGGTAGCTCGCTGGGCTCATAACCCAGAGGTCGCAGGTTCAAATCCTGTCCCCGCTACGAATGACGGCCCCCGGACTACGGAAACGTAGTGCGGGGGCCGTCTCTGTGTGTCCGCGAGTTCCTATGTCCGCGAGCTCGACGCCCCGCCGGCGCGGGTCGACGAGGACCCCGACGCGCAGAAGGCCTCCGGCGCGGCCGCCGAGCGGCTCGGTACGACCCCGCGCACTAGGGTGGCGTGATGGCCTCTCTCAAAGTTCTCTTCATCGGTGGCAGCGGCGTCATCAGCTCCGCGAGCACACAGCTCGCGGTCGACAGCGGCATCGACCTGTACGTCCTCAATCGCGGTGAGACGAGCGTGCGTCCGCTGCCCGACGCGGTCACCCGTCTGCGCGGTGACATCCGCGACCCTGCCTCGGCGCGTGCAGCCCTGGACGGACTCGAGTTCGACGCCGTCGTCGACTGGGTGGCGTTCACCCCCGAGCACGTGCAGGCGAGCATGGACCTGCTCGCCGGCCGGACCCGCCAGTACGTCTTCATCAGCTCGGCATCCGCGTACCAGACCCCTCCGGAGCGTCTCCCGGTCGTCGAGTCGACCCCGTTGCGCAACCCCCACTGGGAGTACTCGCGGAACAAGATCGCCTGCGAGGACCTGCTCGTGCGCGCGTACCGCGAGACCGGCTTCCCGATGACGATCGTGCGTCCGTCCCACACGTACGACAAGACCTCCATCCCGCTCGACGGCGGCTGGACCGTCCTCGACCGCATGCAGCGCGGTGCCGAGATCGTCGTCCACGGCGACGGGACGTCCTTGTGGACGCTCACCCACCACGCCGACTTCGCTCGTGGGCTCGTGCCACTCCTGGGTCACCCGCGGGCCGTGGGCGACACGTTCCACATCACGTCGGACGATGTCCTCACCTGGGACCAGATCGCCCGCGCCTTCGGTCTCGCGCTGGGCGTCGAGCCGCGGATCGTGCACGTGCCCTCCGAGGCGATCGCTGCGGTCGACCCCGCCTGGGGTGCGGGCCTGCTCGGCGACAAGGCGCACTCGATGGTCTTCGACAACTCGAAGCTCCGGGGCATCGTCCCCGACTTCCGGGCGACGATCCCGTTCGAGCAGGGCGCTCGGGAGATCGTCGAGTGGTACCTCGCCGACCCGGAGCGGCGTGTCGTCGACGAGCAGTTCGACGCGGTGCTGGACGAGCTCGTGGAGCGCTTCCGCGTCTCCTGACGCACACAGGTCCGGCCGGACCACCGCTGCATGACGAAGCCCGGCAGGGCATCCTGCCGGGCTTCGTCGCGCAGTGCGCCGGGCCGCCCGCGGTGGTGGTCACCGCACGCATGGGACACGTCTGGTCATGACCTCAGGGCCGTCAGGCTCGCGATGTGCGAGCCGTGTCGTTGTCGGGCCACAGTGCGATGATCAGACCGACGATCGTCGTGGCGATGTGCAGGCCGTTGTCGGCGCCGTTGATGTTGAGGAAGTTGCCGTCGATCTCGCCCGCGACGACGAGGCCGTAGATCGACACGATGCCGTAGACCACGGCGAGGATCCAGCCGAAGGTCCGGGCTCCGGAGCGCGACTTCCACAGCGCCACACCCAGGACGCCGATGATCAGGTGCACGATGTTGTGCAGCGGGTTGACCGCGAAGATGACGAGGACCTCCTCGTGGTCGTGCGCGACGAACCCGTCGAACCCGGTGACGAAGAACCCGAGGATCCCGACGAGCAGGTAGATGATCCCGAACACGAGAGCGAGCCACTGGTACGGCCTCCGGCCGGTCGTGGCCGCCGAGGTGGTGGCGGCGGAACTGGTCATGACGTCCTCCACGTGCTGGCGGTGAGCATTGATGAACCCGGACCCTTTCAGCCTGCCGCCTGTCCGTTTGATCCGCATCTGGGGGGATGCCGCATCCCGGGTTCGGGCGATCGGGGGCCGGGTTAGCATGACGGGTCGCGACGTTCCTCCGGCGCGGCGACACCTATCGACGGAGCGCAGGCGACATGAGCGAGCTGACCCACCTCGACCCCGACGGACGCGCGCGCATGGTCGACGTGAGTGGCAAGGCGGTCACCTCGCGCACCGCGGTCGCGGAAGGCCGGTTGCGCACGACGGCAGAGGTCGTCGCTCTCGTCCGTGCTGAGGGACTGCCGAAGGCCGACGTCCTGCCGACGGCCCGGATCGCCGCGATCAGCGCGGCCAAGCACACGTGGGAGCTCATCCCGCTCTGTCACCAGATCCCGTTGTCCGGGGTGAACGTGGCGTTCGAGCTCGAGGAGTCCGCCATCCGCATCGAGGTCTCGGCTCGGACGACGGCTCCGACGGGCGTCGAGATGGAGGCGCTTACCGCGGTCGCCGTCGCGGGTCTGACGCTCCATGACATGGTCAAGGCCGTGGACCCCGCGGCGACGCTCGACGGTGTCCGGCTCCTGACGAAGACGGGAGGCAGGAGCGGGGACTGGGCGCGCCACGACGTCCCGGGAGGTGTGGAGGAGGGGGCCGACGAGGAGCGCCCGACCGCCCGCACGGGTGCGGCCCAGGCAGTCGTCGAGCAGGGTGCGCCGAGCTCCGGACGTCGGACCGCGTGCGTCGTCGTCGCGTCCACCTCGGGAGCCGCGGGGGACCGCACGGACACCACAGGGCCGGCGATCGTCGGATGGCTGCGCGCCCGGGACTTCGACGTCACCGGTCCCGTCGTCGTGCCCGACGCGCAGGTCGCCGAGGCCCTGCGCGAGCAGCTCCGGGCCCGTCCTGCCGTGCTCATCTCGACCGGGGGGACTGGGGTCTCGCCGACGGACGTCACGCCGGAGGCCACCCGGGCGCTGCTCACGCGGGAGCTCCCCGGCATCACGGAGGAGATCCGGCGTCGAGGTGCGGATGCGACCGCGACCGCGGTGCTCAGCCGAGCGCTCGCGGGGATCGCGGGGTCGACGTTCGTCGTCAACCTTCCCGGCTCGCCGGGCGGCGTCCGGGACGGTCTCGCCGTCGTCGACGACGTGCTCACGCACGTGCTCGACCAGGTGCGCGGCGCTGGCGGCCACGAGGGGGACCGTAGTGGGCGCTGACGGGCGCGGATCAGTCACCCGCGACCGCATCGACGAGGCGGCTGTCCGGGCGATCGAGGCGTCGGTCGAGGCCGACGAGTGCGGCGCGGTCGTCACGTTCCGCGGGATCGTGCGCGACAACGACAGCGACAGGGCAGTGGTGGGCCTCGACTACGAGGCGCATCCCGCAGCCCAGGAGTTCCTCGCTCGGTGCTGCGCCGACGTCGCAGCCCGGACCGGGCTGCGTGTCGCGGCAGTCCACCGGGTCGGTGAGCTTGCGGTGGGCGACGTCGCGCTCGTCGCCGCGGTCTCGAGCGGGCACCGCGCCGAGGCGTTCGCCGCCTGCGCCGAGCTCGTGGAGCGGATCAAGGCCGAGGTGCCGATCTGGAAGCGTCAGCACTTCACCGACGGTGTGGCGGAGTGGGTCGGGCTCTGACGCCTCTCCCGGACGAGGGTGCGCCCTGTCGAGCGGCCACCACGGAGCGGCGCACACGTCAGGCGCCCGAGGTGTGCGACCTCGAGCGCCTGACGAGCCTGAGGTGACCGTCAGCTGCAGGCGGCGCCGTTGAGCGCGAACGCGGTGGGTGCCGTGTTCGTCCCGGAGTGGGAACCGTTGAAGCCGACGTCGACGGAAGCGCCCGGTGCGAGCGTGCCGTTCCAGGACGCGTTCGTGATCGAGACGTTGGCGCCCGACTGGCTCGCCGTGCCGGACCACGCCTGGGTGACCTGCTGACCCGTCGGGAACGCGAACGACAGTGCCCAGCCGTTGAGCGCCGACGTGCCGGTGTTGGTGACCCTCACCGACGCGGTGAAGCCGGTGTTCCAGCTGTTGGCCGTGTAGGTCACGTCGCAGGTGGTGTCCGTGGGATCAGTCGGGTCCGTCGGATCGGTGGGGTCCGTGGGATCCGTCGGATCAGTCGGGTCCGTCGGATCGGTGGGGTCCGTGGGGTCCGTCGGATCGGTGGGGTCCGTGGGGTCCGTCGGGTCGGTCGGGTCCGTCGGCTCGCCCGTCGCGGGGATGAGCGGGTAGGCGTTCGCCACGAGCTCGCGGAACTGCGCCGAGAACCACTTGCCGGAGACAGGAGCCCCGGCGAGCGCTCCGGTGAGCTCCCCGCCGAGCTTGTCCGACGCGTAGGTCGGGTCGCACATCCGGTCGAAGCCCTTGCCCTCGTCGTTCGCGATCTCCGAGGAGGACCCGTCCGACTCGCCCGGAGGCTTGATCCAGACGAACGCGTCCAGGTGGGACGCGTCGTAGCCGGCGGGGGTCGCCTGCGGACGCTCGCCGATGCCCGCGCCTGCCGGGTTGCACCATGCGCCGCGGTGGGTCCGACGGTCGATGCGCGACTCGTCGACGTACGTGTCGAGGTTCGTCGAGGTGCTGGGTGCCGTGGGGCGGTCAGGCCCGCCCCACCCGTTGCGGGACGTGTCGATGAGCATGCCGATGGTCGAGGGGAACCCGGCAGCCACGAGGCGTGAGTAGAGGTTCGCCGTCCAGTCGATCTCGTCGAAGTCCGAGTTCCACTCGTAGTACGAGGACGACCGGACCGGCTGCCCGCCGACCGTCAGGGCCGGGTTGGGCAGGTACGGCTCGACGAGCGGGGTGGTGTTGGCGGTGTTCGTCACGAAGCCGTCGATCGACGCGAAACCGTCCTCGGTGAGCCGGGCGACCTCGACGAACGTCGCGACCGAGCCCGCAGCGTTCTCGGGCCAGCCGAGCCAGCCCGAGTGGGCGGCGTCGACGTACGTGTAGACGTTCGGGATGTCGTGCAGCTGGTCCAGCGCGTACGCGACCCCTTCCTTGTAGTAGGGGGCAGACTGCTGGCACTTGGGGTCGGCCATGTTCGTCGTGAGGTTCGGCAAGGAGTCCGGTTCGATGGTCGCCGCGATGCGGATCCCGGCGTACTCCGGGTTGTCGAGGAGGTCCGCGATGACGTCGATGTACTCGGTCTTGTACCGCTCGAGCCCTGCGTCGGTCGCGGGGAGCTCGCCGTTCGAGGCGAGCGCGAAGCAGTCGCGCCCGGGCAGGTCGTAGATGACGAGGTTGAGCACGAGGGGCGTGCTGCCCTGCTTCTGCTCGAGTGCTTCGTCGAGGTGGAACTTCAGGCCGGGGCCGTCGACGTTCCCACCGATCGCTCCGATCCGGTCCATCCACACGGCGGTCGGTTCGTTCTTGATGGCGCGCATCTGGGCTGCGAGCTCCGGGTCGCTGGCCTCGACGGCAGCGGCCTCGGCCTCGACCTTCGCGGTCCACTGCGGGTTCACGTACTGCTCTGCTCCGGCGTACGGGTTGTCGACGTGGGCCTCGGCCCCGACCGCTGTGGTCGTGGACGCGAGGATCAACGGCGCTGCCAGGAGCGCTCCCACGGTGACGGCTGTCGCGCCTTTGCGCAGCCGTTGAGGGGGTCGGGTCACGGGATCCTCCGGTGGTCGGGCTCGTCCGACCCCGCGCCGGGGCGAGAGGTCGGACCGGCACGGGAGCGCCGGTGGGATAGAACGTCGCATCCCGGTATGAATCGGCACAGGTGTGAAACGTTTAGCCCAGGCTCCGTTACCAGAACGTGATCTAGGTGGGAGCGCGCGACGAGCGCGGAGCGGTCGTCCCGCGGACCGTGAGCGGGCCTACCGGGAGGGTGGAACGCACGTCACGCTCGCCGTCCAGCACCGCCAGGACAGCCCGCCCGACGGCGGCGCCGAGCAACGTGACGGGGTAGGGCAGGGCCGTCACCGAGGGCGTCGCGAGCCGGCACGACGCGGAGTCGTTGCCAGCGACGACAGAGACGTCCCAGGGGACGTCCTTGTGCACCCTGCGGGCCACGTCGAGAGCGGTGACGGCCGCCAGGTCGGTGGTGAGCACGAGCGCCGACGGGGCGTCGTCGGGCAGGAGGATGCGCCGTGTGGCGCCTGCTGCGCTCTCGTGGTCGGCGGCTCCGTCGACGACGAGCAGATTGCCGCCGCTCTCCTCGCAGGCCTCCCGCAGGGCGCGCGCTTGCCGCGCGGTCGTGTCGAGGTCAGGTGACCCGGTCACCAGGCCGACGTGCTGGTGCCCCAGGCCCGCGAGGAACCGCCCGATGCGGGCGTACGCCTCCTCGTCGTCGACGTGCACGCAGGCGAGCCCGCGGCTCGCGTCCGGGTGCCCGACGGCGACGGCAGGTGCGCGCAAGGAGCGCAGTGTCTCGACCCGCGGGTCCTCAGCGCGGACGTCGGTGACGACGAAGGCGTCGAAGCGCCGCTCCGCCCACCACGACCGGTACAGGGAGACGGCGGCGTCGAGGTCCTCCACCACCTGGAGCACGAGGGCGAGCCCGTGGGCGGCCAGCGTCTCCTGGACGGCGGTGAGGAGGTCCATGAAGAGCGCGGGGTGGGTCGTCGCCGTGTCCCCCCGGACGAGCGCGAGCCCGATCGACCGGGACGTGGTCCGCAAGGACCGGGCGGCAGCGCTCGGGCGCCAGCCGTGCTCGTCAGCGATCCGCATCACGCGGTCCCGCGTCGCTGCGGAGACCCCGGGTCGCCCGTTGAGCGCGTACGAGACGACAGCGATCGAGACGCCGGCGGCCCGGGCGATGTCGGTGATTGTTGGACGTTTCGTAGATGCTTGCGTAAATTCAGGGGAAGTTTCGGATTCCACGAGACCAGAGCATGCTCGACGGAGCGCGTGCGCGCATCTCCTCGACCCGACGAAGGGCCAGGCTGGGTCACCATGACACCATTGCCGATGCACGCGGGGAGCAGCCCGCCGAGGGCGCGGTCCGGGCCTTTCACCGTCGGCGTCCTCTCGCCGGTCGTCGGTGGTTTCTACTTCGGAAAGATCCTGGCAGGCGTCGGGCGGTCGCTGCGCTCCGGCGGTCACCAGGTCGTCGCTGTGCAGACCTACGCGGCCGACATCGACCGCGAGCTCTTCCCGAACCTCCCGCGCTACGACGCGACGGTCGGGCTCGACGCGGTGGACGGCGTCATCGTCATCACGTCCGCCGTCGACCGGGACACCCTGCGCGAGCTCGATGCCTCGGGAAAGCCGCTCGTCGTCGTCAGCGAGCAGGAGGCCGGCCTGCGCGCCCCGGTCGTCACACCCGACAACCGGGGTGGTGTCCGGGCGGCGGTCGAGCACCTCCTCGGGCACGGGCACACCCGCATCAGCTTCGTCGGCAGTCCGGAGCAGCTGGACATCCGGGAGAGGTACGAGGCCTACCGCTCGGCGCTCGTCGCGAACGGGATCGACCCCGCCGAGGACTGGGTCGTCATCACGGCCGACAACCAGGAGGCGAGCGGTTCCGCGGCCGTGGCGACGCTCCGCGCCCGCGGCTTTCCCACGACCGCGACGATCGCCGCGACCGACCGCAACGCCCTGGGGTTCATCCGTGGACTCAGGGCTGAGGGGTTGTCGTTGCCCGCCGACCACGCTGTCATCGGGTTCGACCGCATCGAGGCGGGTGCGCGTGCGCGACCGCGTCTGTCGAGCGTCGACCCGCACCACGACCGGGTCGGAGAGCTCGCAGCGAGCCTCCTGCTCGCCCGTCTGGAGGGTGAGGACGTGGGCTCCGGTGCTCACCTGTCGGAGACGACCTTCGTCACCCGGGAGTCGTGCGGATGCGTCGACACCTCCCGTGCGGGGGTGCTGCTCGAGGGCGTCGCCCCGCCAGGCGCCCCGTCGGCGGCCGCTCACCTGGGCGAGGTGGCACGTGCTGTCCTGCCAGGCCTGCCGGGGCTCGAGCGCGAGACGCAGGCGAGCATCGGGGCGTGGCTCCGGGGCGTCGTCGAGGTGCTCGTCGCAGCCGCGGAACGGGCTGTCGTCCCGACGAGTGCCGCGCTCAGCCGCGTCGCCGACACGACGACGGCGCTGCACCCCCACCCTGAAGCGCTCGAGCAGCTGCTCGTCGCGCTGCGAGCGCTCGAGATCGAGGCGGGGCAGGGCGTGGGGTCCCCTGCGCATGCGCGTGCGCTGCGGACGGCCGCGACGGGTATGGCCGTGGCCCTGACGAAGGGCTGCTCCCGCGCTCTGCTGGCACGCTCGGGCCATCTCGAGCGCACCCTCGTGAGCCAGTACGAGATCGACCTCGCACTCATGCGGTCCGACGACGCGAGCCCCCGGACGCTCGGCTGGCTGCCGGCGTCGCACCGCGGTCCCGCGTCGTTGGCGCTCTGGACCGGTCGTCGTACCCCGGAGGGGGACCGACAGCTGGAGATCGTCGGGACGCGTGACGTCGGCGCCGCCGGCGGCAGGCTCGTGGGGACGACGGTCGCGATGAGGGACTTTCCACCGGCGGCGCTCACCCGGTCGCCCGGTGGCGGCCGCACGGACGTCATCTTCGTCATCCCCGTGACGTTCGCCGGGAGCGACCGCGGGTACCTGAGCATCGGCGGCCCCGTCGACACCCGGTCGACGAGCCCGCGCGACAAGTACAACCAGTGGGCCGCGATGCTCGCGGTAGCACTCGACCAGGAGACCATGCTCGCCTCGCTGCGTGAGCAGCGGGAGGCTCTGCAGGTCGCGGCGGAGCGGGAGCGCGCACTCGCCGAGGCGGTGCAGGCCAGCGAGGAGCGGTACGCGCTCGCGTCGGCGGCGCTGTACGACGGGATGTGGGACTGGGACGTGCTGACCGGCTCGGTGTACTTCTCACCCCGGTGGAAGAGTGCGCTCGGGTATGCGGAGTCCGAGATCGGGTCGTCCCTCGAGGAGTGGACGGACCGCGTGCACCCGGACGACCGCGACGAGCTGGCGACCGCGATCGCCGCGCAGCTCTCCGGGGTGGAGGAACCGCTGGCCCTCGAGCACCGCGTCCTCGCGGGGGACGGCACCTACCGGTGGATGCTGTGCCGCGCGGTGACCGTGGTCAACGAAGCGGGGAGCCCTTCACGCCTCGTGGGTGCGCTCACGGACCTCTCGGACGCCCGGTGCTTGGAGCTGTCGATGCGTGACCTCGCCAGGCAGAGCGGCATGGTGGGTCTCGTCGCGTCCGAGATCTTCCGCGACCGGCTGGACAGGGCTGTCGAGCGAGCGCACCGCCTCTCGGGCTACGACTGCGCCCTCGTCGTCCTGCGGTTCTCCGGGGCCGACGAGGGGAGTGCGCCTCCGGACGTCACGGGGGTCGTCGATGCCGTGCTCCGGGCGACCGGTCCGGGAGACTGCGCGACGCTGCGCGCCGCGACCGAGATCGCCGTCCTGCTCGACGGTGTCACCGCGGTCGACGCCCGCGAACGCGTCGACCTGCTGCACGATCGTGTGCGCGAGCGGGCGCTGGTGGGGCTCGTCGCGAGCCTCCGCGACGTCGCCGACGCCGAGCATGCGTTCCGCCAGGCCCTGGCCACGACGGTCGGCGTCGTGTCGAGCGACGCGTGACGGCGCGGGCGGTCAGCCGCCCGCGAACGGCGGGAGGACGTCGATCCCGGCACCCAGCTCGTGCGCGTCGTCCCGGGTGACGGTGCCGTCTGCGAGGAACGACGCGCACGCGACCACGCGTTCCATCCGCGTGCCGTACCTCTCGACGAGCAGCGCCTTGAGGTCGGCGACGGTCGCGCCGACCGGCAGGAGGAGGGACTCGTCCGTGCGGCCCGCTGCCTCGGCGGCCGCGGCGTAGTACGCGACGTGCACGGGGGACCGCACAGCGTCACCCACCGATGGCTCCCATGCTCCGCGCCGAGGTCGCGAAGGTCTGCGTCCGGGCGAGTGCCGGGGTCGGGACGCCGCCGTCGGGTGCGTCGAGGCCGTGCGCGAAGGGCTTGGCCCACATCGCGCCCTGCCAGGCGGCGACGATGTCGTCGTCCGAGCCTCCGCCACGCAGCAGTGCGCGCAGGTCGGTCTCGGTGTCGGAGAACAGGCACGAGCGCACGGTCCCCTCGGCCGTGAGGCGGGTGCGGTCGCAGGCCCCGCAGAAGGATCGCGTGACGGAGGCGATGATCCCCACGCGTCCCGGGCCGCCGTCGACCACCCAGTCCTCGGCGGGGGAGGCCGGGTCGTCGCGCCCGGCGGGGGTGAGGGTGAATCGTCCAGCGAGCGCGTCGAGGAGCTCCTGGGCGGGGACGAGCGTCTGGCGGGACCAGCGTTGGTCGGCATCGAGGGGCATCTGCTCGATGAACCGCAGGCTGCAGCCGTGGTCGAGCGCCCAGGCGAGCAGGTCGGCGGCGCCTGCAAGGGTCTCGCGCATGAGTACGGCGTTGATCTTCACGGGGCCGAGCGCCGCGTGGGCAGCGGCGATCCCCGCGAGGACGTCGGGCAGGCGGTCCCGGCGGGTGAGCTCGGCGAAGTGTGCGCGGTCGATGCTGTCGAGGGAGATGTTGACCCGGGTGAGGCCCGCGCCGACGAGGGCGGTGATCCGCTTGTCGAGTCCGATGGCGTTCGTCGTCATGGCGAGCGGGGCGCCGGGCGCCGCCTCCCTGGCTGCCGCGACGATGTGGTGCAGGTCGTGGCGCATGAGGGGCTCGCCGCCGGTGAAACGCACCTCGCGGACACCGAGCCGGTTGACGGCGAGACCGACGAGGCGGGCGATCTCCAGCGGGGTGAGGAGGCTCGAGCGGGTGATCGCCGGCAGCCCCTCGGCAGGCATGCAGTACGTGCAGCGCAGTGAGCACTTCTCGGTGACCGAGACCCGCAGGTCTGTGGCGACCCGACCGAACCTGTCGACGAGCGCGCTGCTGGCTGGGCGCGGCGCCTCCTGCGCCGCGCGGGGCCGCAGGGGAGCGGGCATCCCGAGAGCGACTGTCGTCATCGTGCCGATGCTACAGCCGTCGCTGGTGCCGCGCCGACGGGTGCGGGCGCCGTGCGGAGACCTCTCAGCGCACCGCATCGACGTGTGAGGGACGCGACGCACTGCCGAAACACGGCACCAACGGTCGCGAAACGTCCGGTTCGTAGCCTGGGCGGACGGGTGCCATCGCCGCCCGTCGCGGGGGCCCGCGGGTGGACGGGGACGGGGTGACATGGCGAGCGACCACGACGTGCGGAGACCCGGTCGGCGGTCGGTAGGGTTGCCCCGGTCGCTGCCGACCGAGGACAGGTTCCGGTCTGGCATCGGTGGTGTCGTCGAGACCGGGCTCCTCGGCGCAGCCCCGGACACGGTCCCCCAGACGAGAGTGAGCCCATGAACGCACATGTCGGGCAGCCCATGGCCGGGTGCGCCGTCCTCATCACCGCCGACCGCCGCTCGGCCGAGCTCGGCGCGGCCCTCGCGCGCCGCGGGGCGGTGCCGCAGTACGCCCCCGCGCTGAGCATGGTCCCCAACCACGACGACGAGCAGCTCATCGCCGACACCCGAGCCGTGATCGCGTGCCCGCCGGACGTCGTCGTGGCCACGACGGGCATCGGGTTCCGCGCCTGGATGGAGGCGGCGGACGCGGTCGGCCTCGCTGGTGACCTGCACGCGGTCCTCTCGCGCGCGCGGATCGTCGCGCGCGGCCCCAAGGCCCGCGGCGCCGTGCAGCAGGTGGGACTGCAGACGGACTGGGTCGCGGAGTCCGAGACGTCCGCCGAGGTCGCCGACTACCTGCTCGGTGAGGGGGTCGACGGGCTGCACCTCGCGATCCAGCACCACGGTGCTGGTTCGGACGGTCTCGACCAGATGTTCCGGGATGCCGGCGCTACCGTGCAGAGCCTCGTCGTGTACCGGTGGGGGCCGCCCCCGGACCCCGCCGCGCTGCGCGCGTCGGTGCGGGCGACCGCGAGCGGCGAGCTCGACGCCTTCGTGTTCACGTCCGCGCCGGGGGCGGCTGCCTGGTTGGACGTCGCGCGGGACGAGGGCGTGCTTCCGGAGATCTGCGAGCGGGTCGAAGCCGGGACGCTGCTCGCGGTCGCCGTCGGGCCCATCACGGCGAAGCCGCTCCGGGACGCGGGGATCGAGCCGCTCGTGCCCGACCGCGGACGCCTCGGGAGCCTCGTCCGGGCGATGGTCGCCCACTACGCCGCGCTCGGGGAGCACGCGTTGCGCACGGTCGCGGGGGTGCTTCAGGTCCGTGCGACGTCCGTGGTGCTCGACGAGGCGGTCGTCCCGCTGGCCCGGGGCGGGGTCGAGGTGATGCGGGTGCTGGTCGCCGCGGGCGGCGGGGTCGTCCAGCGTGCCGACGTGCTCCGTGCGCTGCCGGGGGCGTCCCAGGACTCGCACGCCGCTGACGTCGCGATCGCCCGCCTGCGTGACGCGATCGGTGACCGGACCGCGATCCGGACGGTCGTCAAGCGCGGGTACCGGCTGGTCCTCGCCGCCGAGCGGTGACCGCTGAGTGGTGACCGCCGAGCGGTCGCTAGCGGGTGGCCTTGACGACGAGCACGGGTACGGCGGCGTCGAGCAGGACGCGCTGCGTGGTGCTGCCGAGCAGGAACTTGCCGACCGGAGACCGCTTGCGGGAACCCATGACGATCATCTCGGCGTCGACCTTCTCCGCGTGGTCGAGGATCGCGTCCGCCACGTCGATCCGGTCGCTGCGGAACGCCACCTCGACGTCCCGCATGCCCCCGCCGAGCGTCTGCAGCAGGTGGGTGAGGTGCGTAGGGACGGGTGCGTCGTCGGGCTGGGGGGTGAGGACCAGGACGGTGAGCGTGGTGCTACGCCGGGTCGCCTCCTCGACGGCGGCGGCGAACGCCGCCTCGCCCTGGGGGGATTCGTTGTAGGCCACAAGTACCGTCATGCTGCACCCATTCCTCGCCAGTTGCCTGCCGGACGTCAGGTCTCGTCCGCGCGTCGTCCGGTGCCCAGCCTAGGGCCACGAGCTGCCCCGGGGCGCACAGGCGTCCCGGGGCCGTGAGCCGGGAGGTGCTGCGTTCCTCGCCCCAGGGGTCCTGGGAGCGTGAGGCCTGCGGGCAGCAGGGCCGGCGCCGTCGCCACGACCGTGGCGACGAGCTCGACGTGGCGTTCCGGGGTCATCCGCTCCGCGGGGGCCGTGACGCTGATCGCGGCCACCGGGCTTCCGTGACGCAGGAGCGGGACGGCGAGACAGCTGATGCCGACCTCGTTCTCCTCGTCCTCGACCGCGTACCCCCGTGCGGATGCGTCGTCGAGGATCGTCACGAGCTGGTCCTCGGCGAGGTGGGGACCGGCGTACCACGAGGTGTGCGTGCGGCCCGGGGCGCTGTGCGCGAGGATCGCGCGGCCGAGCGCCGTCGTCGACGCGGAGCGGCGGGCGCCCACGGACGACCACACGCGGACCGGCCTGACGGGCTCGACCTTGTCGAGGTACAGCACCTCGGCACCTGTGAGCACACCGAGGTGGATGAGCTCGTTGGTGCGTGCGCACAGCTCCAGGAGCCACGGCCGGAGCAGGGCAGGCAGGTTCTCGTCGGAGAAGAAGGCAGCGGCGAGTGCCGCGGCACCGACGCCGAGCACGTAGCGTCCGGTCCGCGCGTCCTGGTCGACGAACCCGCGGAACCTCAGTGCTGCGAGGGTGCGGTGGAGCGAGGTCTTGTTGAGCCCGAGCCTGGCGGACAGGTCGGCGAGGGCCAGGCCTGTGACACCTGCGGCGGCGAGCTCGACGAGGGCGAGGAGCGCCTTGTCGACGCTGCCCATCGGGGACCGCTGTGCTGATCCCGCGGATGCGGCGCCGGGGGAGTCCGTGGGGGCTGTGGCACCGCCGGCCTGCTCGGTCATCGTCGATCTCCTGGTGGAGCGGGTGGAGTGTCCGCTTGGTAGGGTCATTTCGTCATCACCAATAGCCGTTTGCTGATACGAAACTTAGCAGGGTCGCTAAGAAGGGTCACACATGAACTCCGACCAGCTCGTCACGGCGCTCGCCGCCACGCAGATCGTCCCCGTGGTCGTCATCGACGACCCTGCCGATGCGGTCCCGCTCGGCGAGGCCCTTCTCGCCGGTGGCCTCGACGTCATCGAGATCACCTATCGGACCGCAGCAGCCCAGGACGCCCTCGCTGCGCTCGCCCAGGTGCCCGGGCTCGTCGTCGGGGCGGGCACGGTCGTCCGCCCCGACCAGGTGGACTCCGCGGCCGCCGCCGGCGCGCAGTTCCTCGTCTCGCCGGGCACCGATGCCGATATCGTCCGCCGGGCCCACGACGCCGACCTGCCCATCCTTCCCGGCGTCGCCACACCGTCGGAGATCATGCATGCCCAGGCTCTCGGGCTGACGACAGTCAAGCTCTTCCCGGCCGCCACCCTCGGTGGCCCGGCTGCCGTGAAGGCCTTCTCCGCGCCGTTCGGTGACGTGCGGTTCGTGCCCACCGGGGGAATCACGGCCAGCACGGCGGCGGACTACCTCGCTCTCCCGTCCGTCCTCGCTGTGGGCGGGTCGTGGATGGTCGAGCGCGCCCTCATCGAGGCTGGCGACTGGTCCGAGATCACCCGCCGGGCAGCCGCCGCAGTCCGCCTCGCCGCACAGGACGGAGCAGCGGCATGAGCACCCCCAGCATCCCGGGCCGCTCGGTGGCCACCCGCCCGGCTGCCGAGTGCGAGCTCGACGTCGTGGCCCTCGGTGAGGTCATGCTCCGCCTCGACCCCGGCGAACGGAGGATCAAGACGGCGCGGAGCTTCGACGTCTGGGAGGGCGGCGGGGAGTACAACGTGGCACGCGGCCTGCGCCGGTGCTTCGGTCTGCGCGGCGCGATCGTCACAGCGCTCGCGGACAACGAGATCGGGCGCCTCGTGGAGGACTTCATCCTCGCCGGCGGGCTCGCCACCGACCTGGTCCGCTGGGTCCCGTACGACGGGATCGGCCGCACGGTCCGCAACGGGCTGAACTTCACCGAGCGCGGCTACGGCGTCCGTGGCGCGGTGGGTGTCTCGGACCGCGGGAACACCGCGGTCGCCGCCATGCAGCCCGGAGACGTCGACTGGGACGACCTCTTCGGGCGTCGCGGCGTGCGCTGGTTGCACACCGGGGGGATCTTCGCCGCGCTCTCGGAGTCCTCGGCGGACGTCGCCGAGGCAGCGATGCGGTCCGCGCGCGCACACGGCACCGTCGTCTCGTACGACCTCAACTACCGCCCGTCCCTGTGGAGCGGTATCGGCGGCGAGGCGCGCGCGCAGGAGGTCAACCGGCGGCTGGCGCAGCACGTCGACGTGATGATCGGCAACGAGGAGGACTTCACGGCGAGCCTCGGGCTCGAGGTCGAGGGCGTCGACGCGTCCCTCACCGACCTCGACACCGCGGCGTTCCGGTCGATGATCGAGACGGCAGCCGCGCAGTACCCGAACTTCCAGGTCGTCGCGACGACGCTGCGGGAGGTCCGCAGCGCGAGCCGCAACGACTGGGGCGCCATCGCGTGGAGCCGCGCGGAGGGCTTCGCGCAGGCCACGCACCGCCGCGACCTCGAGATCCTCGACCGGGTGGGCGGCGGTGACTCGTTCGCGTCCGGTCTCGTCTACGGACTCATGGAGCTCGACGACCTCGCGACCGCGGTGGAGTACGGCGCCGCCCACGGTGCGCTCGCGATGACGACGCCGGGGGACACCTCGACCGCGAGCCTCGCCGAGGTCCGCAAGCTGGCGTCCGGTGGCGGCGCGCGCGTCCAGCGCTAGGACCCGGGGCGTGGGTCCCCGATGTGCTCCGTGACCTCGTCGGGGATCCCGTCGTCGTTCATGTCGTCGCTGCGGGCGCGACGGACGTCGTGCCGCAGCGCGACAGCGGCGAGCGCGGCCGAGATGACGGAGGCGAGGAGGACCGCGGCCTTCGCGCCATGAGCGTGGATCGACTCCTCGGAGAACGACAGCTCGGCGATGAGCAGCGAGACCGTGAACCCGATCCCGGCCAGCAGGCCGACGGGCAGGAGGTCCCGCAGCCCGATGCCCTGGGCGAGGCGCAGCGGGGTGAGCCGGGTGAGCAACCACGTCGTGCCGAGGACACCGACGAGCTTGCCCACGACGAGGCCCGCGACGATCCCGAGCGCGACGCCCTGGCTGAAGACCTCGACGATCCCGTCGTCCACGAGGGACACGCCCGCGGCGAAGAAGGCGAACACCGGCAGCGCCACGCCTGCCGACCACGGTGCCCAGGCGTGGTCCATCGTCGTCGTGCGTGGCTGCTTCTCGCCGTGCACCGCGAGCGCCGGCACGAGGAAGCCCATCGCGACACCTGAGACGGTCGCGTGGATGCCCGACGCGTGCACGAGTCCCCAGATGACGACCGCCAGCGGGAGCAGCGCCCAGACCCGCACCTTCTGTCGTGTGACGAGGAACCGGAACAGCACGAGCCCCACGACAGCGAGCCCCAGGGGCAGCAGGTCGAGCGCAGCCGTGTAGAAGACGGCGATGACGACGATCGCGAGGAGGTCGTCGACGACCGCGAGAGTGAGCAGGAACGTGCGGATCGCCGCAGGGAGCCCGCGCCCGAAGACGGCGAGGACGGCGAGGGCGAAGGCGATGTCGGTCGCCGTGGGGATGGCCCAGCCACCGCGTGCCGTCGTGTCACCGGTGAGGTGGACGACGAGGACGAAGATGAGAGCGGGCACGGCCATCCCGCCGACGGCAGCGAGGATCGGTACGCCCGCCTGCTTGGGCCTGCGCAACGACCCGTCCACGAACTCGTGCTTGAGCTCGAGCCCGACGACGAAGAAGAAGATCGCGAGCAGCCCGTCGGCCGCCCAGGTGGCGAGGGAGAGGTCGAGATGCAGCGAGGCAGGTCCCACGGTGGTCGTCGCGAGGTCCTGGTACGCCTCCCGCCACGGCGAGTTGGCCCACGCGAGCGCGAGCACGGCCGCGGCGATGAGCAGTGCCCCACCGGTGGTCTCGAGCGCCAGCCAGGAGCGGGTCCGCTGGCGCCAGGACTGCACGGGGGGCGAGGGCCGGTCGGGCGTGCTCGAGGTCATGGTTCTCCGGTGCTCGCAGAGGTCGGCGGACTCGCCGTCGAACAGACGTCCCGGCACGCCACGGGCAATTTTACGCGGGTGCACCTCGACCGCGCGCGCCGCGCGGGAGCCCGGCCGCGTGCACCCCGCGCGGCGTCCGTGGGGCACGCGCTCACGGTAAACATCGCGTGACGATCGAGGTTCGTCCGTTCCGGGGGGTATGCCGGAGAACGACACGAGCGTACTTTTCAGGTGTGGGCAGCATCCGCTGCTCCCGGGAGGCCGCGTGCATGGAGTTCTCGCTCCGAGCAGGGGGGCCGGCCCCGGTCCCCTGCGGACCGGTCGCCCGACCCACCCACCCGCCCGGTGCCCGCGACGTCGTGCGGGCACCGAGCACCGTGGCGCGCCAGCGCCGGAGGGAGTCCGCTGTGGACACTCGTAGGACGTTCGTGCTCGACACCTCGGTCCTGCTCTCGGACCCCAGGGCTCTCGTGCGGTTCGCGGAGCACGACGTGGTCGTCCCGATCGTGGTGATCACGGAGCTGGAGGGCAAGCGCCACCACCCCGAGCTCGGGTACTTCGCGCGCAGTGCGCTGCGGATGCTCGACGACCTGCGGATCAAGCACGGCGGGCTCGACGCGCCGCTCCCGGTCGGCACGGCCGGTGGGACCTTGCGCGTCGAGCTCAACCACACCGATCCGGCCGTCCTGCCCGACGGGTTCCGGCTCGGGGACAACGACACGCGGATCCTTGCGGTCGCCGCGAACCTCGCGCACGGCGGCGCGACGGTGACCGTCGTCTCGAAGGACCTGCCGATGCGGGTCAAGGCCTCAGCCGTCGGCCTGCGCGCTGAGGAGTACCGCGCCGAGCTGGCGGTCGACTCCGGGTGGACGGGCATGGGGGAGCTCACGCTGGTCGAGCACGAGATGACGTCCCTGTGGGAGAACGAGTCCGTCGAGCTCGCGGCGCTCGACCCCGCAGCGGTCGAGGCCGCGGGGGCGCTGTACTGCCACGAAGGGATGGTGCTGCAGTCGCCCCGGGGCTCGGCGCTCGGACGTGTCACGGCGGACAAGCGCGTGCAGCTCGTCCGGGGGGACCAGGACGTGTTCGGTGTGCACGGGCGGTCCGCGGAGCAGCGCGTCGCCATCGACCTCCTGCTCGACGACTCCATCGGCATCGTGTCGATGGGCGGACGGGCCGGGACGGGAAAGTCCGCACTCGCCCTGTGCGCGGGCCTCGAGGCGGTGCTCGAGCGGCGCAAGCACCGCAAGATCATGGTCTTCCGACCCCTGTATGCGGTCGGGGGTCAGGAGCTGGGGTACCTGCCGGGCTCCGAGGCCGAGAAGATGAACCCCTGGGCGCAGGCGGTGTTCGACACGCTCGGTGCCCTCGTGAGCACGGAGGTCCTTGAGGAGGTGCTCGCGCGGGAGATCCTCGAGGTCCTTCCGCTCACGCACATCCGCGGACGTTCGTTGCACGACGCGTTCGTCATCGTCGACGAGGCGCAGTCGCTCGAGCGCAACGTCCTGCTCACGGTCCTGTCCCGGATCGGTCAGTCGTCACGCGTGGTCCTCACCCACGACGTCGCGCAGAGGGACAACCTGCGGGTGGGGCGCCACGACGGCGTCGCGGCCGTCATCGAGGCGCTCAAGGGGCACCCGCTGTTCGCGCACGTGACCCTCACGCGCTCGGAGCGGTCCCCGGTCGCGGCACTCGTCACGGAGATGCTCGAGAGCGTCGAGGTGTGACCGCGCGCGGACCTGCCCGCCCTCGACGGGCGGGCAGGTCCCCGCGCTGACCTCCTCAGGCCTGCGGCGGCCGCGTCATGGACAGGACGTCCAGTGCCGTGTCCAGCTGCGCCTCGGTGATGTCGCCACGCTCGACGAACCCGAGGTCGATGACGGCCTCACGCACGGTGAGGCCCTGCGCGACCGAGTGCTTCGCGACCTTGGCAGCGGCCTCGTAACCGATGACACGGTTGAGCGGCGTGACGATCGACGGCGACGACTCGGCGAGAGAGCGCGCGCGCTCGACGTTGGCGGTGATGCCCGCGACCGTCTTGTCCGCGAGCGCGACGCTCGCGTTCGCGAGCAGGCGGATCGACTCGAGCACGCCGAGCGCGATGACGGGGATCTGGACGTTGAGCTCGAAGGAGCCGCTCGCGCCCGCCCAGGCCACGGTCGCGTCGTTGCCGATGACGCGGGCGGCGACCATGAGGACGGCCTCCGGGATGACGGGGTTGACCTTGCCCGGCATGATCGACGACCCGGGCTGGAGGTCGGGGATCGCGATCTCGCCGAGGCCGGTGTTCGGCCCCGATCCCATCCAGCGCAGGTCGTTGCAGATCTTCGTCAGGGACACGGCGATGGTGCGCAGCGCGCCCGAGAGCTCGACGAGCCCGTCCCGGGAGGACTGTGCCTCGAAGTGGTCACGAGCCTCGGTGAGCGGCAGCCCGGTGTCCTCGACGAGCAGCGCGATGACGCGCTGGGGGAACCCGGCGGGGGTGTTGATCCCGGTACCGACGGCCGTCCCGCCGAGGGGCACCTCCGCCGCGCGGGGCAGAGCGGTCTGCAGGCGCTCGATGCCGTAGCGCACCGCGGCGGCGTAGCCACCGAACTCCTGGCCGAGCGTCACGGGCGTCGCATCCATGAGGTGCGTCCGACCCGCCTTGACGACCCCGGCGAACTCCTCGGCCTTCGACTCGAGCGCGGCGGCGAGGTGCTCGAGCGCGGGGACGAGCCGGGTGACGACACCGGAGGTCGCCGCGAGGTGCACGGAGGTCGGGAAGACGTCGTTGGACGACTGCGACGCGTTGACGTGGTCGTTCGGGTGCACGTCGCGTCCGAGGGAGCGCGTCGCGAGGGTCGCGAGGACCTCGTTGGTGTTCATGTTCGACGACGTGCCCGACCCCGTCTGGAAGACGTCGACGGGGAAGTGCTCGTCGTAGCCGCCGGCCGCGACGGCGTCCGCGGCGGCGACGATCGCGTCCGCGATGTCGGCGTCGAGCACCCCGAGCTCGGCGTTGGCGCGCGCTGCGGCTTTCTTCACGCGGGCGAGCGCCTCGATGTGGCTGCGTTCGAGGGGGGTCCCGGAGATGGGGAAGTTCTCTACGGCGCGCTGGGTCTGCGCGCGGTAGAGGGCCGCGACCGGGACGCGCACGTCACCCATCGTGTCGTGCTCGATCCGGTACTCGCCCGTGCTGTCTGTCTCAGGTGTGGAGGTCATGAACCCATCGTGCCCCACGCCCGAGGTCCGGTTCGAGCCGGACCTCGGGCGGGCGTGGTCACACGTCGGGCTGGACGTCGCCGATGTCCCCGATGACCTCGACGAGCCGGGCGTTGCCGTCCGACAGGTCGTACTCCACACCGACGATCGCGCACCGGCCCTCGGCGACAGCCGTGGCGACACCTGCCGAGTAGGCGTGCAGCATCGACACGGAGTTGCGCACGTGCTCCCGCCGCAGGACGTCCGGCTCCACCGACACCAGGCCCCCGCCGTTCTTGGCGGTGATGTTGACGATGGACGGGATGACGCGGTCGACGACGGCACGGACGAACCCGGGGGGCTGTTCCCCTGTCGTCAGGGCGTGGGCCGCAGCGGCGACGGCGCCGCACGAGTCGTGCCCGAGGACGACGACGAGGGGGGTGCCGAGGACGTTCACGCCGTACTCGATGGAACCGATGACCGTGGTGTCGAGGACGTGGCCCGCGGTACGTACGACGAAGACGTCGCCGAGACCCTGGTCGAAGATGATCTCCGCCGCGACGCGGGAGTCCGAGCAGCCGAACACCACCGCGAACGGGTGCTGGGCGACCTTGAGCTCAGCGCGACGGTCGAAGCCCTGGGACGGGTGCAGCATGGCGTCCTCGACGAACCGGGTGTTCCCGGCGCGCAGGTCCCTCCAGGCTTCGGCGGGCGTGATCGCGTGCGGCATGTGCGGTCCAATCTGTGCGGTGGTCGGTGCTGAGGTCGCGCGGGCTCGTCTCTCGTCGGGCGCGCCGGACCAACCTCGTGTATCCCTGAATGTAGGCATCATTCAACCCGGCTCGCCCAGGTGTCCACGATGTGCGGTACCTGGATGAGCAGTGATGGAGAGACCCGTGCACCGTCGCTCGAGTTCTGTGTCCGCTGTCGCCGCAGCTGTGGTCGCGTTGTCGCTCGCCGCGTGCGGCGGCGGTGGCGACGACGGCGGCCCTCCGACGCTCACCTGGTACACGAACCCCGACGCCGGGGGGCAGGCCGACATCGCCGCCCTGTGCACCGAGGAGGCTGACGGGGAGTACGTGATCGAGGTCGCGGGGCTGCCGAAGGAAGCGTCGGAGCAGCGTCAGCAGCTGGCGCGCCGCCTCGCAGCCAACGACGCGTCGATCGACATCATGAGCCTCGACCCGCCCTTCATCCCGGAGTTCGCTGAGGCCGACTTCCTCGCGCCCATGCCGCCCGAGGTGGCGGAGGTCGTCTCCGAGGGCGTCGTCCAGGGTGCGCTCGACGGCGCGTCGTGGAAGGACGAGCTCGTGACGGCGCCGTTCTGGGCCAACACGCAGCTCCTGTGGTACCGCACGTCCGTGGCGGAGGCGGCAGGCCTCGACCTCACCCAGCCGGTCACCTGGGACCAGATCATCGAGGCCACGGCGAGCGAGGACAAGGTGCTCGGTGTCCAGGGGGCCAAGGCCGAGTCGTTGACGGTGTGGATCAACGCCCTCGTCGCCTCGTCGGGCGGGAGGATCGTCGAGAACCCGGAAGCGCCGGCGGACGAGATCAAGCTGGGGCTGGAGTCGGCCGCCGGCGTCGAGGCCGCCACGATCCTCCAGACGATCGCCGAGACGGGTGTCGGCGGCCCGGGCCTCCCGACACGCGACGAGAACGCGTCCCTCACCGTCTTCCAGGGGGACTCGGGCTCCTTCATGGTCAACTGGCCGTTCGTCTGGCCCGCCATGCAGACGGCCGTCGCTTCGGGCTCGCTCGACCAGGCCGTGCTCGACGACGTCGGGTGGGCGCTCTACCCGCAGACGAACGAGGGCGAGGAGACGGCACCCCCGTACGGCGGCATCAACCTGGGTGTCGGCAGGTTCAGCGACCACGTGGACCTCGCGTACGACGCGGTCCAGTGCATCGTCCAGCCTGAGAACCAGGCCCAGTACTTCGTGACGAACGGCAACCCGCCGTCGAACGTCGAGGCCTTCGACGACCCCGAGGTGCAGGAGACGTACCCGATGGCCGACGTCATCCGGGAGTCCCTCGAGCTCGCGGTGCCCCGACCCCAGACGCCGTACTACAACGAGGTGTCCAGCGGTCTGCAGGAGACGTGGCACCCGATCTCGTCCGTGAACCCTGACACCACCCCCGAGGTGTCGACCGATCTCATCCTTGCGGTGCTACGAGGGGAGAAGCTGCTGTGAGCGCATCAACGGCTGCGACGGGGACGGTAGGTGGCGACGGGCCACGCATCGTCGAGGACACGGGAGGGGCGGACTCGTCCGGCGGGCGTGCGCGGCGGGGGAAGAAGCCCGTCCGGAGCGATCGGGCCAAGGCGGAGATCCGCCTCGGGTGGTACCTCGCCGGGCCCGCGTTCTTCATCATGCTCGCCGTCACCCTCGTCCCGATCCTCCAGGCGATGTTCGAGTCCCTCTTCAGCTACCGCCTGACCGCGCCCGACGAGCGCACGTTCGTCGGGCTCGGCAACTATGTGGTGATCCTCGGTGACTCGGCGTTCTGGCAGGCGCTCGCCGTCACGCTCCTCATCACGGTCGTCACCGTCGTCATCGAGCTCATCCTCGGGTTCGCCCTCGCCCTCGTCATGCACCGCGCGGTGCGCAGGCTCCGCCCGATGCTGCGGACGGCCATCCTCGTGCCCTACGGGATCATCACCGTCGTGTCCGCGTTCTCGTGGTTCTACGCGTTCGACATCAACTCGGGGTTCATCAACCAATGGTTCGACTGGGTGCCGGGGATCGGTCCTGACCTCAACTGGTTCGCGGGTACCGGGACGAGCCTCTTCGTCATCATCGCCTCCGAGATCTGGAAGACGACCCCGTTCATCTCGCTCCTCCTCCTCGCGGGGCTCGCCCAGGTTCCCGGGGACCTCGAGGAGGCCGCGAAGGTCGACGGCGCGACGTCGTGGCAGGTGCTCCAGCGGGTGATCCTGCCCAACATGAAGGCGGCGATCATGGTCGCGGTCCTCTTCCGGGCGCTCGACGCGTTCCGGATCTTCGACAACGTGTTCATCATGACCGACGGTGCGTACGGGACGCGGGTGCTGTCCCTGCTCGCGTACGAGACGTCGATCAACCGGCTCGAGATCGGCCTCGGCTCGGCGATCTCCGTGCTCCTGTTCCTGTGCGTCATCGGGATCTGCGCGATCGCCATCAAGCTGTTCAAGGTCGATCTGGCCGGCGCGCGGGGGGAGAGCTGATGACCATGCTCACGACGAAGCAGAAGGTCGGCTGGGGTGTCATCACGGTCCTCGTCCTGCTCTACGCGCTCTTCCCGCTCGCCTCGATCATCGCGACCTCGTTCAAGCTCCCGAGCGAGCTCAACACGGGGACGTTCCTGCCGAAGACCTGGTCGGGGACGAACTACGAGGCCATCCTCTCCCCGGACGGAGCTGCTCAGGACCTGTTCCTCTCGGCGCTGCGCAACTCCATCGGCATCTCGCTCATCGCCACCGCCATCGCGGTGGTCCTCGCGACGCTCGCCGCGTACGCGATCGCCCGCCTGGACTTCCCGGGCAAGAAGCTCATCCTCACCACCGCGCTGGGTGTGTCGATCTTCCCCGTCATCTCGATCGTCACCCCGCTGTTCAACATCTGGCGGACGATCGGGCTGTACGACACCTGGCTCGGCCTCATCATCCCGTACCTCTCGCTCACGCTCCCCATCTCCATCTGGACGCTCGCGGCGTTCTTCCGGCAGATCCCCTGGGAGCTCGAGCAGGCCGCACAGGTCGACGGCGCGACGACGTGGCAGGCGTTCCGCAAGGCGATCGTCCCCCTCGCCGCACCGGGGGTCTTCACGACGGCGCTCATCGCGTTCTTCATCGCGTGGAATGACTTCGTGTACGGCATCTCGCTCACGTCGACCGAGGCAGCCCGTCCGGTCCCGGCTGCGCTCGCGTTCTTCACGGGAGCGTCCCAGTTCGAGGAACCGACCGGGGCCATCTCCGCGGCCGCCGTCGTCGTGACGATCCCGGTCGTCATCCTCGTCCTGCTGTTCCAGCGGCAGATCGTCGCCGGCCTCACCCAGGGCGCGGTCAAGGGGTGACCGTCTGGCGAGCCCGCTCCCACCGCGCACCGTCCCTGCTCACCACGAAGGAGTGAACTGATGGCCTCCATCACGCTGAAGAACCTGGTCAAGAAGTACGGAGACGGCTTCCCGGCGGTCAACGGCGTGAGCCTGGACATCGCCGACGGTGAGTTCGTCATCCTCGTCGGGCCCTCCGGATGCGGGAAGTCGACGCTGCTGAGGATGATCGTCGGCCTCGAGGACATCACCTCGGGGGATCTCTTCATCGGCGGCACCCGCGTCAACGAGAAGGCACCCAAGGACCGCAACCTCGCGATGGTCTTCCAGAACTACGCCCTGTACCCGCACCTGACCGTGGGGGAGAACATCGCCTTCCCCTTGCGGCTGACGAAGGGCAGGTTCACCGAGGAGGAGATCCAGGCGAAGGTCCGCAAGGCGGCAGAGACCCTCGAGCTCACCGACCACCTCGACCGCAAGCCGGGGAACCTGTCCGGTGGACAGCGCCAGCGGGTCGCCATGGGGCGTGCGATCGTCCGCGACGCGGACGCCTTCCTCTTCGACGAGCCGCTGTCCAACCTCGACGCGAAGCTGCGCGGGCAGATGCGCACCGAGATCGCCCGGATGCAGCGGCGGCTCGGGACGACGACCGTGTACGTCACGCACGACCAGACGGAGGCCATGACGCTCGGCGACCGGGTGGCGCTGCTGCGCAAGGGTGAGCTCCAGCAGGTCGCGAGCCCCCGTGCGCTCTACGAGCAGCCGGTCAACCTCTTCGTCGCGGGTTTCATCGGGTCGCCGCCCATGAACTTCATGCCCGGTGAGGTCTCCGGCGGTCAGATCACGTTGCCGTTCGGGACCTTCCCGCTGCCGGAGCGCATCGCAGCGGGCATCGGGGACCGCTCGCTCGTCATCATCGGGCTGCGCCCCGAGCACTTCGAGGACGCTGCGCTCGTCGAGGAGGGCAAGCGAGAGCGTGGAGAGACCTTCGAGGCGACCATCGACGTCACGGAGTGGTTGGGCTCGGAGCTCTACGCCTACGTCCCGTTCGAGACGCATCCCGACATCGCCGCGAAGCTCGAGGAGCTCGACCGTGACCTGGACGGGGAGGGGATGCGCACCCAGTTCATCGTCGCCCTCGACTCCGCGAGCCGCGTGCGGGACGGCAGCACGACCACCCTGTGGTTCAACCCGGAGAAGATGCTCGCGTTCGACCCGGAGAGCGGCGTGAACCTCACGCGCGACGATGCCGAGGCGCAGCGCATCGACCAGGAGAACGAGGAGGACCGCAAGGCGTCGCTCGACCGGTCGAAGAAGCAGGACGCGGACGCTGCGGCCTGAGCCGCGCCGTCGTCAGCCGAGCTCGGCCAGGCGTGGCGGGTTGGCGCCCGCGCGCGAGACGGTGATCGCCGCGACGCGCACGCACTGCTCGAGCACGTGCGTGAGCGTGCGGAGCGAGATGTCGGTGAGGGCCTCTCGGCGGTCGCCACCCAGGAGGTCGGCGCTCCAGAGTCCGTCGAGGAGTGCACCCATGAACGAGTCGCCCGCGCCGACCGTGTCGATGACCGTCACCTGCGGGGCGGCGACGTCAGCCCGGCCCGCAGCGGAGAGGGCCACCGCGCCTTCGCCGCCGTAGGTGACGACGACGAGAGCCGGGCCGGAGCTCTGCCACGAGGCAGCGACCTCGTCGAGGTCGGCGCCCGGGTAGAGCCAGCGCAGGTCCTCGTCGCTCACCTTGACGACGTCGGCTCCGCGTACGAGCTCCTCGACCTGCCCACGGACCGTGCCGGGGTCGCCCATGAGGGTGGGTCGCACGTTCGGGTCGTACGTGACCGTCGCTGAGGGGCGGGCCGCGGCGAGGACGCGTCGGACGGCCGCGCTGCCGGGGTCGAGGACGGCAGCGACGGACCCCGTGTGCACGACGACCGTGCCCTCGGGCACGGTCGCGTCCGGCGCGAGGTCCCAGGTGAGGTCGAACTCGTAGCTCGCTGCTCCGTCGGCGTCGAGGTGCGCCGTGGCGACCGACGTGGCCGGTGCGCCGGTGCTGCCCGAGGCGAGCGTGACGCCCGACTCCGCGAGCCACGCGTCGATCACCGCGCCGCGCGGGTCCCGCGCCAGCCACGTGAGGAGCTCGACGGGGCGGCCGAGCCGGCCCAGGGTGAGGGCGACGTTGGCGGGACTGCCCCCCGGGTGCTCGTCCACCGAACCGTCGGGCCGGCGGACGACGTCGATGAGCGCCTCACCGACGACGAGGGCGCGCGGGACGGGTGGCGGCGGAGTCACGGTGCCCTAGTCCTCGTCGGGGGCCTGCGTGGCGGTGCGGGCGGCCTCGAGCCGATCCCGTGCGCCGTCGAGCCACTGCTGGCAGCGCGCGGCGAGGGCCTCGCCACGCTCCCACAGCGCGAGGGACGCCTCGAGCGGCTCGCCTCCGGCCTCGAGGCGCGCGACGACCTGCACGAGCTCGTCGCGGGCCTGCTCGTAGCTGAGGTCCGCGGTGTCGGGGACGGTGGGCGCGGTGTCGTGCTGGTCGGAGGACATAGAAGAAGTAAACCAAGATCCGGCGGCGCCGGACGGATGCGCCTGTGCGCGCGGCCGAGCGCCAGGGCTACGGCTCGCCCCGGGTGGGGCGTGCCGTGGCGAAGGTCTCGCCACCTGCGAGGCGGATGCGCAGGGTATCGCCCGCGGTGACGTCGTCGGGGGCCCGGACGACCCGCCCGTCGGGCGCCTGGACGACGGCGTACCCGCGGTCGAGCGTCGCTGCGGGGGACAAGGCACGGACCTGCGCCGACATGCTGCCGATCTCCGAGCGTGCCGCGAGGAGCAACCGGTCGAAGCGGCCGCGGGCGGACTCGCGCAACCGGTCGACCTGCGCCTCGCGAGCGTCCACCATCGTCTGGGGCGCGGCGAGGACCGGGCGGGACCGGACGGAGTCGAGGCCGTGCTGCTCCCGGTCGACGCGGTGGGTGACCGCGGTGCGGAGCCGTGAGCGGGCCTGGACGATCCGGGCCCGTTCCTCGCCGACGTCGGGAACGATCCGGCGGGCCGCATCCGTCGGGGTCGACGCGCGGTAGTCCGCGACGAGGTCGAGCAACGGCGCGTCGGTCTCGTGGCCGATGGCCGAGACGAGCGGAGTCCGGCAGGCCGCTGCGGCCCGGACGAGGGCCTCGTTGCTGAAAGGAAGGAGATCCTCCACGGCGCCGCCGCCGCGAGCGACGACGATGACCTCGACCTCGGGGCGCGCATCGAGCTCGGCGATCGCGGCGCTCACCTGGGGGACAGCGCCGGGGCCCTGGACGGCGACCTCGCGGATCTCGAACCGCACCTGCGGCCAGCGCTGACGTGCGTTGACGACGACGTCGTGCTCCGCCTTCGACTCTCGTCCGCACACGAGGCCGACGACGGCGGGGAGGAAGGGCAGTGGCTTCTTGCGCTCGACGTCGAAGAGGCCCTCCGCAGCGAGGATCCGTCGGAGGTGCTCGATCCGGGCGAGGAGCTCACCCACGCCGACGGGCCGGATCTGGTCGGCCTGGAGCTGGAGCGAGCCGCGCTTGGTCCAGAACACGGGCTTGGCGCGGACGACGACGTGCGCGCCCTCGGCCAGCGGCGTCTCGACGGCTTCGAGCACCTTGGCGTACACGGACACGGGCAGCGACATGTCGGTGTCGGTGTCTCGCAGCGTGAGGAACGCCATCCCCGCCCCGGGGCGGCGGTTGAGCTGCACCACCTGGCCTTCGACCCACAGGGGCGACATGCGGTCGACGTACTCGGCGATCTTCGCGGACAGCAGCCGGACGGGCCAGGGGCGCTCCGCGGTCGTGTCCGCGGCCTTCGCGGCGAGCGGGGCGACGGGGGTGTGCTCGGACGTGTTCGGGGTGGCCACGGGTCAAGCCTGCCCCATCCGGCTGACACCGTCGGCGCGGTACGACGTGCGGGTGGCGGGTCGGGCTGGTGAAGAGCTGGTGCGGTGGATCACGATGCAGGCCGGGGTGAGGGCTTCTCGCCTAGACTCGAGGGTGTGACCGCACCCTCGATCGCCCCCGCCAGCACGACCTCCCCGGACGCGCACCGCCCCGACACCAAGCGCGTGCTCCTCGCCGCTCCGCGTGGGTACTGCGCTGGTGTGGACCGTGCCGTCATCGCCGTCGAGAAGGCGCTCGACCTCCACGGCGCACCGGTATACGTGCGCAAGGAGATCGTCCACAACAAGTACGTCGTCGAGACGCTCTCGGACCGTGGGGCCGTGTTCGTCGACGAGACGGACGAGGTGCCCGAGGGTGCGCGGCTCGTCTTCTCGGCGCACGGGGTGTCGCCGGCCGTCGTCGCGGCAGCCGAGGCGCGGTCGCTCAAGACGATCGATGCGACGTGCCCCCTCGTGACGAAGGTGCACAAGGAAGCGATCCGCTTCGCCGACGACGACTACGACATCCTCCTCATCGGCCACGCGGGCCACGAGGAGGTCGAGGGCACCGCGGGTGAGGCGCCCGACCACATCCAGGTGGTGAACTCCCCGGACGAGGTGGACAGCGTGACGGTCCGCGACCCCGACAAGGTCGTGTGGATCTCGCAGACGACCCTGTCCGTCGACGAGACGATGGAGACGGTGCGCCGGCTCCGCAACCGCTTCCCGACGCTGCAGGACCCGCCGAGCGACGACATCTGCTACGCGACCCAGAACCGCCAGGTCGCCGTGAAGAAGCTCGCGCCGGCGTGCGACCTCGTCATCGTCGTCGGGTCGACGAACTCCTCCAACTCGGTGCGGCTCGTCGAGGTCGCCCTGGATGCGGGTGCGGGCGCGTCGTACCTCATCGACTACGCGAAGGAGATCGACGAGGCCTGGCTCGAGGGTGTGACGACCGTCGGGGTGACCTCCGGCGCCTCCGTGCCGGAGATCCTCGTGGACGACGTCCTGCGGTTCCTCGCCGAGCGCGGATACGGCACCGTCGAGGAGGTCCGCACGGCGACGGAGGACCTCATGTTCTCCCTGCCGAAGGAGCTCCGGGCGGACCTCAAGCAGGCGGGCGGCCAGCCCGAGCGGTTGCGCCGCGGGTCGCGCACCCAGCTGCCCGTCCAGCCGGTCTGATCCGCACAGCTCGTCTGATCCTCCCAGCTCGTCTGATCCTCCCAGCTCGTCCGATCCTCACAGGTCGGCGGCCTCGAGGAGCTCGGGCGCCGTGAGCACCGTGAGGTGCGGCGTGATCGGGGTCGGTGCGGGCAGCTGGTCGTCGACGAGGTCGAGCTCGGAGAACCTCCGGGCGCTGACGAGCACGCGCGTCTCGAGCGAACCGACCGTGCGGTTGTAGGCGTCTGCGGACTGCTGGATCGTGCGGCCCAGGCGGGTGAGGTGCGTGGCCATGGTCGCGAGCCTGCCGTGCAGCTCCTTGCCGATGACGAGGACCTTCTGAGCGTTCTCGGCAAGGGCCTCCTGGCGCCAGGCGTAGGCGACGGTCCGCAGGAGCGCCATGAGCGTCACCGGGGTGACGATGACGACGTTGCGGCTGAACGCGTGCTCGAGCAGACCGGGGTCCTCCTCGACCGCCGCGGCGAGGAACGGTTCGGCGGGCAGGAACATGACGACGAACTCGGGCGTCGGGCTGAACTGGTCCCAGTAGCGTTTGCCCGCGAGGTCGTCGACGTGCTTGCGGACGTGCCGGGCGTGGGCCGCCAGGCGGGCCGCACGGACGTCCGGGTCGGTCGCCTGCTGCGCCTCGAGGTAGCCGAGGAACGCGACCTTCGCGTCGACGACCACGCGCTTGCCTCCCGCGAGGTGCACGACCATGTCGGGGCGGAGCGCTCCGCCGTCTGTCTCGACGTGGCTCTGCTCGACGAAGTCGACGCGGTTGAGCATGCCGGCTGCTTCGACCACGCGCCGCAGCTGCATCTCGCCCCAGGCGCCACGGACCTGCGACGAGCGCAGCGCCGTGACGAGGGAGCCGGTCTCCGAGCGCAGGAGGTCCGAGGTCTCCCGCATCCCGCGGACCTGCTCGCGGAGGGCGGCGGCGCTCGCGATGCGGGCCTCCTCCGCGGCGGTCATCTGCTGCCGGACCTCGGCGAGCGTCCGGGTGAGGGGGTCGACGAGGGAGTGGACCGCCTCCGCACGCTTGGCCATGTCTGCCTGACCGGCGACCTGCGTGGAGCGCAGCCGCTGCTCGGCCAGGCCGAGGAACTGCTCGTTGTTGGCCGCGAGGGCGTCGGCAGCGAGCGCCCGGAACTGGTCGGAGAGGCGGTCCGAGTCCTCCTGCAGCACCCGCAGCCGCTCCGCGGACCCGCGCCGCTCCGCGAGGAGCTCTGCCTCGGCTCGCGCGACCCGCACGTCGGCAGCGCGGACTGCGGCGGCCGCGCGTACCGCGCCGGCGAGGAGGCCGAGCACGGCGCCGAGCACGGCAGTGAGGAGGGGCCAGAGGATCGTTTCCATGGCGACACCTTCGCTCCAGCCACTGACATCGGCCGCCGGGCGGTCCTCCGCGCCGCGAGGAACTACTGTGCGTCCATGACAGGAACGTCCTGGGAGCCCGTGCCCGCGCTGGCGCTCCGAGGGCTGACCAAACGGTTCGGTGAGAAGGTCGCCGTCGCGGGTGTCTCCCTCGACGTCCCCCGTGGGTCCTTCTACGGGGTCGTCGGTCCCAACGGGGCCGGGAAGACGACCATGCTCTCGATGGCGACCGGCCTGCTCCGACCGGACGCCGGTACCGCTGCCGTCCTGGGTGTCGACCTGTGGTCCAACCTCCACGAGGTCAAGCGGACGCTCGGCATCCTCCCCGACGGGCTCAACGTGTTCGACCGGCTCACCGGTGAGCAGTTCGTCACGTACGCGGGCCTCCTGCGCGGGATGGACCGCGCGACGGTCCGGGAACGCACCCATGACCTCCTCCACGCGCTCGGCCTCCACGGGTCGGCGGACACCCTCGTCGTCGACTACTCGGCGGGCATGACGAAGAAGGCCATGCTCGCCGCCGCGCTCATCCATGCTCCGAGCGTGCTCGTGCTCGACGAGCCCTTCGAGTCCGTGGACCCCGTCTCCTCCGCGCACATCCGCGAGATCCTCACCGGCTACGTCCGCACGGGCGGGACGGTGATCGTCTCCTCCCACGCGATGGACCTCGTGCAGCGCATGTGCGACCACGTCGCGGTCGTCGCCGACGGTCAGGTGCGCGCCGCGGGCACGGTCGAGGAGGTTCGTGCCGGCAGGACCCTGGAGGACCGGTTCGTCGAGCTCGTCGGTGGAGGCCCGGTCGCGGGAGGGCTCCCGTGGTTGCGCACCTCGTAAGCCTCAAGCTCGTCATGCTCGGCAACGCGCTGCGGCGCAGCGTCTGGCAGGTCATCGGGCTCGTCGTCGCCCTGCTGTACGCCACGACGGTGTTCGCCGCGCTCCTGCGTGGCCTCGCCTACCTCGGGCGACGGGACGTCACGCTCGCGGCGACCATCGTCGTCTTCGCGGGGAGTCTCCTCGTGCTCGGCTGGTGGTTCCTGCCACTCGTGGCGTTCGGTGTCGACTCCACGCTCGATCCGCACCGGTTCGCGCTCTACGGGATCCGCCGCAAGGACCTCCTGCTCGGCCTCGCGGCGGCTGCGCTCGTCGGCGTGCCCGGCCTCGTCACGGTCCTCGTGAGCGTCGGCAGCGCGCTCGTGTGGCGGCGGTCGCCAGCAGCGGCGCTCGCCGCTCTCGTGTGCTCGGTCGTCGCCGTCGCGACGTGCGTCGTGGGGTCGAGGGCGACGACGACGCTGCTGGCACCGTTGCGCACGTCCCGGCGTTTCCGTGAGGTCACCGGGGTGCTCGTGCTCGTGCCGGTGCTCGCTCTCGCGCCCGTGATGTCGTGGGCGTCCGGTGAGCTGGAGACCGACCGGGTGACGCTCGCGCAGGCGGGGGAGATCGTGTCGTGGATGCCCTTCGCGGCGGTGTGGGCGGTCCCGGGCAACATCGCCACCGGCCAGCCCTGGCTCGCGCTCGCGCACTTCTGCGCCGCGGTCGCGACCCTGGGGGTGCTCACGCTCCTGTGGGGGTGGGCGCTCGGACGCGTCGTCGTCTCGCCCCCCGGGCGGGACGGGAGCGGGCAGCGCGTGCGCGGCCTTGGTCTGTTCCGCGCCCTGCCGTCCGGGCCCGCGTGGAGCGTCGCTGCCCGGTGCCTCACGTACTGGTTGCGGGACCCCAGGTACGCGAGCTCGCTCGCCGTCGTGCCGTTCCTGCCGTTCCTCTTCGAGTTCCTCGACCCGGGCAGCGGCGTGGTGCTCCTGCTCCTGCCGCCGGTGACGGCCTTCCTCCTCGGGTGGATCATCTCGGCCGACGTCGCGTACGACCACAGCGCTTTCTGGTTGCACGTCGCGGCAGGGATCCGCGGGCAGGCAGACCGGGTGGGGAGGGTGCTCGCTGCTGGCGCCGTCGGGCTGCCGGTGACGCTCGTCTTCGTCGTCGGCGTGTGCTGGTACACCGACCGGTGGGCCGATCTCCCGGCGCTGCTCGGTGTGAGCGTCGGGGTGCTGCTGTCGGCGTTCGGACTGTCGAGCATCGTCTCGGCGCGCTTCGTCTACCCGGTTCCCCGCCCCGGGGACGGGCCGTTCAGCACACCGCAGGGGTCTGCGGTCGCGAGCCTCGCGATCCAGTCGGGCGGGTGGCTCGTGCTCTTCGTCCTCGTACTGCCCGAGGTCGTCCTCGGGGTGATCGCGATCGTCACCTCGAACGCGATCGTGGGCTGGGCCGCGTGTGCCGTGGGGCTCACCCTGTCCTCGGTGTGCCTCGTGGCGGGGGTGCGTCTCGGTGGGCGCGTGTACGACTCCCGGTCCGCCGAGCTCCTGCAGCAGGTGCTCGCGACGCGCTGAGGCGGGCCGCCTCTCGAGGTGGGCCACGTAGACTCGTGTCCCGTGGCTCTCACTATTGGTATCGCCGGACTACCCAACGTCGGCAAGTCGACCCTGTTCAACGCGCTGACCCGGGCGCAGGTGCTCGCCGCGAACTACCCGTTCGCGACGATCGAGCCCAACGTGGGCGTCGTCCCGCTGCCCGACCCCCGCCTGGAGAAGCTCGCGGAGATCTTCGGCTCCGAGCGGATCCTGCCCGCGACCGTGTCGTTCGTCGACATCGCCGGGATCGTGCGGGGCGCGAGCGAGGGCGAGGGCCTGGGCAACAAGTTCCTCGCGAACATCCGCGAGGCGGACGCCATCTGCCAGGTGACGCGCGCGTTCGCGGACCCCGACGTCGTGCACGTCGACGGCAAGGTCTCCCCGAAGGACGACATCGAGACCATCAACACCGAGCTCATCCTCGCGGACCTCCAGACGCTCGAGAAGACGGTCCCGCGCCTCGAGAAGGAGGTGCGGATCAAGAAGGGCGACCCCGCGCTGCTCGCCGCAGCCCAGGGCGCCCAGGCCCTCCTCGAGGAGGGCACCACGCTCTTCGCCGGCGCCGCGAAGGCCAAGCTCGACCTCGAGCAGCTCGCGTCGCTGCAGCTCATGACGGCCAAGCCGTTCATCTACGTCTTCAACACCGACGACACCGGGCTCGCGGACACCGCGTTCCAGGACGAGCTCCGCGCTCTCGTCGCCCCCGCCCAGGCGATCTTCCTCGACGCGAAGTTCGAGTCCGAGCTCGTCGAGCTCGAGCCCGACGAGGCGGCGGAGATGCTCGCCGACTCCGGCATCGCGGAGCCGGGGCTCGACCAGCTCGCCCGCGTCGGCTTCGAGACCCTCGGCCTGCAGACGTACCTCACCGCCGGCCCCAAGGAGTCGCGCGCCTGGACGATCCACAAGGGCTGGACCGCGCCCCAGGCCGCCGGCGTCATCCACACCGACTTCGAGCGCGGCTTCATCAAGGCCGAGGTCATCAGCTTCGACGACCTCGTCGAGGCCGGATCCATCGCGGCCGCCCGCAGCGCGGGCAAGGCCCGCATCGAGGGCAAGGACTACGTCATGCAGGACGGCGACGTCGTGGAGTTCCGCTTCAACGTCTAGAAGCGCGGAATCACGTCCTTTTGATTAGTTCTTGACACAGATTGCATGCGTCAAACCGCTCTCTGTGTCACACCTGTGTCATCGATCGACACCTCTCGTTCGGCCATGCCGGTCTCGCAGAACCATGGTCGCTCCCGGCCCGTCTGATCGCGCATCTCGTCATCGCCGTGTTCGTGTACTTGCCTACTGCGCCGAAGCTGCGAAGCTTGTGCATGATCTTGTCTGTGCCCTTGACGGTCGGCATGAGTCCGGACTGCGCGAAGGGCTGATCTTCGCGGTCGATGACGACGGAGCAAGCCTCTACATCTGCGTCGGGGAACTTGCCGGAGAACCAGAGGCGGAGCGCATTTCGCTCAGTGATCCGTGATCCGTGGTCCGATGTAGTCGCCTACGGTCTTCGTCACGGTCGGCTCGGTGCTGAGCTCAGCGACCTCCGGTAGCGCTTCGATTGTCTGAATGGAAGTCCCTGATTGCCTCCAACGGCTTGTGATGGATTGCGCCCTGGGTGGTGCACGCGCGAGATGCCATATCAAAGCCTGGGGGAACTCATGGGGGCAATGGTGGGGGAGCATACGGGCGAACTGGTCGGTCTGAGAGGTGGGCCGTGGGCCGATTTGCTTGCACCACCCGAATGTCGGAGATTTCGCGATTAGATCAACCGTGAACTATGCGAAACATGTTTGGATCTACACCCTGTAGAACAAACCTTCCTCCTCCCACCATTGGATAGTTCCGCAGCCTCGAGTCCGCCCAGTCCTGCCGTCAGCCTTCCAACAGGCCTGTCCCAGGATTTCAGCCAGACTCCCTCCTCCTCAGTAGCAGCCTCAGCCTCAGCCTCAGCCTCAGTTCCGCTCCAGCTCCACGCAGTTCCGCTCCGCGGTCTCAGCTCCAGCAATGGTGTCGCACTCCGGCTGAGCTAGTTCCGGGCGCGGTGATGTGACACCACAGCATCAGCAGGATCGGGCGGCATGGTGTGACATCACGGCTCGGGCTCAGCGGGAGCCATATCCGTAGGCTTGAGGCTATGAGCGCAGTCGCCGGTTTCCATCCATGACCGAGATTCCAGGTGCGGCCAAATCCCCGGCGGGAAGAGGGCCATCTGAGCAGCTCCTATGGCATCTACCTTTCGAAGGTCCGAGACGGCGAGTTTCCTGAGAGCCTTCTCGTCGTCTTCGTGGACATGCCGTTGGATGCCGAGCTTACGAGCCGCGCTGAGGCGCCCGATCTTTGGGAGGATCAGCGCCCGACTGCCCCGCCTTCTTCCTCCATCTCATCCATCGTGTTCGCTCCGCTGGATCGCTGTACTCAGCAGAGACGATGGGACACCTTGAGGAGCGTTTGGCACCGTTCCTGCCACCCGGCGAGAAGCGTGGCGGGACCAGTGGTGTGACACCACAGTGAGCCGAGCGCTCAGTTACCGATACGGCTCTGATGCCTGGACCGTCATTAACGGCACGGCGGCCGCTAACGGCTACATCACTCACAGTCTCGTGACAGACCGCTACCTCACGCCCAGCGTGCCCCAGGGCGCGCGCTCGTTCGAGATGACATTCACTGCCAGCAACGGCACCAACCTCTCGTGGACGATCCCCGCCGATCGATTCCGCGAGATCATCGGTGGGATGATCACTGACGACAACGGTGAACCAGTACTCGACGCTGACAGCAACTACACCTATGAGCGGCCGTACTACGGCGGCTATTTAGACCGCGGTTTCGCCGGTGATCAGATCCTTGGTCTCGACGGCACCTGGCGCGGCGTCAACACACCCAACGCCTAAACAGCACCGGAAGAGAGCGCCCCAGCCGATCGGCCGGGGCGCTCTTTTTGTTCATCATCGGATCGCCGCCCTTCTGCATGTGCCGGGGATGCTGAGATCGCAGTCTGAGCCCGCCCGCTACAGCATCGATGACCCCGACGCTCCAGGCGGCCTCCCAGCGCGTAGCCTGCGCCCTCGGACTGTTTCCGTCGCTCCTGCATCATCCATGCGCGACCGCTGTTCTATGGGCACAGGTCAGCTTCTAGGCCCGTGTCCTAACTGCGCCGATATGAGCTCCGACATCGGAGGCATCGTGGCATCAGCAGCAATCTTCATCACTCCCCAAGGACGGGCAAGTGGCAGCGCTGCGTGGCTGTCCATTCTTGCCGCTACGGCGCCCACCGGAGCATGCTCGAACCTGCGCAGGCTGGAGGCGCGGAGCTGTGAACCAACGGCCACGGTCAGACGCAGGCGATCTCGCCGCTTCTCGGCGGCGTATTCACGGTGGGCACAGCCAAGCGGAAGCAGAGCTTCCGGGAGGATGGCACCATGCTGCCGGCCGCCATGGCCCGACAGCGACGCAATCGACTGAGGAAGATCCTTGCTACAGCGGGGCGCGCATCCAAGCGTGGAGCGAAGCGGCAGCCCAACCGGACAGCGAGTAGGGCGAAGTGGGTAGCTCGAGATGCGGTTGCTGGGGTGGTGGGGGGCTGTCGGCCATCTGCTGACGGTCAGCGCCGATGCCGTCGCTGCTGAGCTCCGGACTCTCGGAGCCGAGTTCGATGAGGAGTGGGAGGCTCAGATCGCCGTCTTCGGTGAGCTCTGGAATCCTCCAGCGGCGGACCGCTGACCGCTCGCGTGTGCTCGGCTGCGTTCTAGGGCACTTTCTGCGGAGCCACGCACATGCTGACCGCCCGGCTCAGCTATGGGCTTAGGGGGGGGAGTGGTCTGGTCCATGGGTGATCAGCTGGGGATGTGCGACACCTCGATCCATCGCGGGTCGGGCTGTGACCACCGCGATCCCGCCTGAGACTGCGATCTAAGGCGCTCGGAGCGACCTCGTGGACATGCTCATTATGCGGGGGCGTCGGCGCGTAGGTGGGCAGCTAGCGCTCGGTGTCCTCGATCTCGTCGAGAGGCTCTTCGACGACCGCCAGCTCGATGTTCTCTGCCCCCTCCGACTTCTCGGCACGGTGCCCAGGCTTCGTGAGCTCCAGGCTCGCCAGATGCTTCTGGAGCCGCTTCGACATGGGCAGGAAGGTGGCGAGCGTAAGGCCACCGGAGAGCACTGCGCCGACGAATGGGATTGCCTTCGCGATCCCGTTCGCGAAGATCGTCTTAGACATCTCCGCCCCAAGGCGGCCCGCCACCTTCTTCACGATGGGGTAGATGGCTCCCTTGGTGAGCGCCTGCTGGGGAAGCTTCTTGGCCACATTGGCGGCGATCATGCCTGCGGCTTTCGACACGCCGCCCTGCGCGAGCTGGACGCCGAACATGACGCCCACGAAGAGGATCAGCATGCTCTCTGTGGCCTCGTCCAGCTCCTTCCCGTCCCCGCCGAAGAGATCGGGCCAACCGTAGATGTACGCGAGCTTCTGCGAGATCCGGAGCATGTGGCCCATGTATTGGGCGAGATCGGCGGGAACGGTGCCGATCATCGCGAGCCCGCCGGGAATGCCCGCAAGAGTCGAGAGGCCGGTGACCTTCCCCGTCTCGTTGCTGATCGAGGTGTTGGCGATCTCGGTGATGATCTTGAGCGAGATGCCTGCTGACGCGGGATTCGTCGCGATCGCTTGCTCGATTTGCTCCTCGGTGCAGTGGCGCCTGAGTGCTGTTCGAAGATAGCTCGTTCGATTGATCCTGACGCCGGGCAGCCTCGCGGCGGCGTCGATCACCTGGGAGAACTTCGTTCCAGGGTCTTGGACCTCTCGGGCTTCAGCCATGGGCTCATGGTAGCCGCCGCTTCCGACACGACATGCCTGACACCGAAGCGATGCCGAAAGATGCCGATTGATACCAAGCCTAAAACTTCGGTATCAAGCTATATCCCCGATCTCATCGATGCTCTGGCCTGTTTTCTCTGCTTTTGATACCGAGATACCGAAAAAGTCAAAACCTGTAGGAGGTTACGGGAGTCGCTTCCCTAGAGCTGAGCAGCTTCCAGAGCGTTCGGTATCAGGATCTCGGCTCGTAGGCAGAAACCCCGATCTCATCGAGGCTCAAGGCTGTCTGCCCGTATCGCTGGTAGGCCGTGAGAATGGGCAGGAAGCCCGATCTCGCCGATGCTGTAGCGGGTTGATACCGAAGTTTTAGGTTCGGTATCAAGCGGCATCACTTCGGTATCAGGATGCGGTCGCAGACGGTACTGAGTATGGCTGGGGGATTAGGCCCACATTCATATAAGAGTCCTACACCGGGCAGGTGGAGCTGGGTCTGGTCGCCTGAGCATACGGCTCGGAGTAGTGGGTTGAGTTGAGTTGGGTTCGTGTTCCTGTTCCTGCTTCCTCCCCACCGCTCCGGGTCGTTCTTCGTTGTTTGGCCGTTTTGATATACATCTCAATCCGCTCGACCAGGCGGGGGAAGCAAACACGAATCCGGAGGACACATGTCCGACTACGCCGCATGGAGCTCCACGGCTACACCTACTCTCACCCAGAGGCGGGTGGGCCAGCAACGAGCTGAGGGACGCCTACAAGCGCAGGTGGCGCGAGACGCAGGCCGCGAGCAACATCATCTGGGCCAAGCGACGCAAGGACTGCGTCCCCGTTGGGCGTGGTGTCGGGTTCTACTTCCGCAATGTGACCGAGCCCATCGTCTTCGGCGTCAAGGGATCGATGCGAACGCTGGCTCCAGCTCGCTCGACCGTGAACATGCTGGAGACGCGGAAGCGAGAGCACAGCCGGAAGCCCGACGAGCAGTACGACCTGATCGAATCCTGTTCACCTGGCCCTTACCGTGAGATGTATGCCCCGATACAAGCGACCTGGGTGGAGCGCCTGGGGCAACGAGGCTGACGAGACGGTTGAGCCGAAGGGGCAGGCGCAGCGCGGATTTGGCGATGGAGAGATCACGCACCTCCCGACTCTGGCTCCCAACGAGCGCATGAGTGGATGGCTGTCGGATCGAGTTGCTCGCATTCTCGTCGAGGAGTACCAGTCGGGAGCCTCGGTTCAGCACCTGGCCGACTCGTCGGGCTACTCGATCGCGCGAGTCCGAGCTCTACTGGAAAAGGGCGGAGTCGAGTTCCGTCGGCGTGGCCGCCCGATCCGAGTGCCGCAGGCAGTCGACGCGTAGACGCTACTCGTCTTCTTCGAGATCGCTCGTAGCGTCCTCAAGGTCACCGATGCTCGCGGTTGGGAAGAGTCGCTCCGCCAGTCGCGTGACATGGCCTCCGTCGGTGTGGTTCTGGGCGACACGGGCGATCTCGGCATCGAGGTCGACGGGCGGCTCGTAGCAGCGAGTCGTGATCGCAATGGCGAGGATCGGACACCCTCCGCCGTCGCCGGGCTTCACTCGGGTGACGAGTTTCTCGAAGTTGGAAGTTGTGCTGGTTCCGAGAGGGTCGATCGGCGTCTTGTGGAGGCGCTCAGTCCGCTCGGGTGAAACCGACTGGGCCTCGTTGAGCTCCTTCGCACGGGAGATCGTGTCGCTCCACAGCCCGCGCATGCCGGTCTCGCGTCGAACGACCAAGATGCCGAGGTCGAGCACACCCGCCTCGTAGAGACTGCGGAAGTTCGAGAAGTCCCGGTCGAGGTTGCCATCCTTGGGATTCCACTCGACATCGGGCCCGATTCGGCCTTTCGCATTGTCGATCTGGTGGCCTTCGTACTCGCTTACGCTCTCGCGAACAGTTTTGGACTTCTCGCCTGCCAGGAACAGTGGTTCGTCGACTGCAAGCACTGCAAGCGTGGGGTGCCGCCTGACGCTCTCCAAGGAACTTTGGCCTGTGCCATGGCGGAGCGTCCCGCTGTCGTTTCTGTTCATCGCTTCCGGCTACCTCTCCAATGGTGCAAAGGACTGGCTTGCCGACTACGAGCGGACCAACCGGCCACCCTTCCGCATCCGGGTCCGGATCTGGGAGAAGCCTCAGCTCGTCAAGCTCGTGGGCGAAGATGCCGCGCACCAGTGAGCGTGCCTTCTGCTGCTGTCCCCGTAAATGAGTTGGATAGATCGATCCCACCAATCTCTGCCGGTGACACATGCTTGACGGGTCGATCCCGTAAGGGTCGGTGAGCTTCTTGCCAAAATAGAAATACTGGTCGTAGGTTCTGCGCGACCAGTTTCTCCGGTGAGCTGCGAGCCAGTTGGCCACGGCTTCGCTGACGGTGGGCTGCTCGTCGTTCGGTCCCCAGCCCGGCACATACTCGCCGCTCGGCATCCGGGCCTTGCTCTCGGCGTTGTCTCTCGTGCTGCCGCCGCTGGTGGTCTTGCGTCTGCCGGTGGCTCGATCCACACACACGATCCGCCAAGATCGGTAAGCCTCTGTGGACTCGTAGATCGTCGCTGTCGTGCCTACTACCGGAATCCCGCTCGCCATGGACGATGCCCCTCGTGATCGCTGTGTCAGACCATTGTGTCAAATCGATACGATCGGGCCTGCGACTCCAGCCCAAACTGGGGATTTAGCCGATGGAAAATACGACACGCACCGAGTTCCGCTTCACCGTCTAGACCCCAGCATCACGTGACCCGGCCGTGCCTCGAGTCGCGACTCCCGCCTGACGCGGGCCAGGGAGCCTGTGGCATCTCACCGGCGGGAACCGAGAACACAGCCTGTCCGGGGGAACAACCCCGGCCCCGATCGCTTAGCTGCTGCTGACGCCGAGAGCCTTGCCGATCGTGGAGTCGTCGCCGAGGACGTCGAGGATGCACGCGGCGAGGTCAGCGCGGGGGATGGAACCGCCCAGCGTCCCTTCGCTCGCGGCGTCGAGCGCATGCCACGAGCCCGTCGGCGGCTTGTTCGTGAGTCCGGTCGGGCGCACGAGGGTCCAGTCCAGGCCGGAGGAGGTCACGGCAGCTTCTTGCTCGTTGTGGTCAGCCAACGGCTTGGCGAGGAGCGCCTTGGTGATCAGCCGGAGGGGCGCGGGCATCTGCGAGCCGGAGTCGCCAGCGCCCAGGGAGGACTGGGCGACGAGCCTGCGGACGCCGGCGTCGTGCATGGCAGCGATGACGGTCCGGGTGACGGCCGCGCGGTGGTCGGACACGCCCTTGGCGCCGCCCACGGTGATGACGACGGCGTCGGCTCCGGCGACGGCCCGGGATGCTGCGGCCAGGTCGCGAGCGTCCCCGGTGACCGCCCGGACGCCCGCCGGTGCGGTGCCGCTGCGTGAGAGGACGGTGACCTCGTGCCCGGCGTCGTGAGCGAGCGTGGCAAGGAGGGCTCCTGTGCCCTGCGAGCCGCCGATGATCGTGATCTTCACGGGGTCCTCTCGAGTGGCCGGAAGGAGGTGATACCTCAGGCCATTCTATGCGCCGTCCGGCCGCCACCGATCGGACATCACGCGCCTTCCCGGCGATGCTCGGAGCTGCGGCTCCCTCAGAAGAGGGGCCAGGGCACCGCTGGCATCCCGCCAGCGGGAGCCGGAAACCGCCCTGCCAGGCGCAACCTCGAGCAGCGAGCAGCGAGCGATGCGATCTCGTCGGCGCTGAGCAGGTCCGCCAGGCTCCTTCCCAGGTCACCGTGCAGCCCTTCGCTGACACGATCGATGCCGTCACGTTCCTCGGTGGTCAGTGCCTCTCCGAGCCATCCCCACAGGACGGTGCGCACCTTGTGGTCACGGTGGAAGGTGAGCCCGTGGTCCACGCCGTGCCGGCGGCCGTCCGTCATGGCAAGGATGTGGTCACCCTTGCGGTCGGCGTTGTTGACGATGAGATCGAACACAGCCATGCGCCTGAGCGCGGGCGAGTCCTCGTGCACGAGGGTGACCCTCCGTCCGGTCTCGTCCTGTCCTTCGAGGACAGGCTTCCAACCTGCCGTCGGCACGTCGTCCGTCGCGACGAGGTCGACGGCGCTGTGGTCGGGGTCCTGCTCCTGCCAGAGCTGCACCATTCCTTCGCCCAAGGGCCCGTCGCGCAGCCAGGTGTGCGGTACCACGTCCCAGCCGAGAGCTTGGGAGACCTGGTAGGCGGCCACCTCCCGGTGCGCGAGCGGGCCGTCGGGAAAGTCCCACAGCGGACTCTCGCCGGCAATGGGCTTGTAGACGACGACCACGGCGCCGATGGTGCCGAGAAACGTCGCGTTGGAGGCCGTCCTGATGCGGCCGGTGATCGTCAGCTGCGCCGTCACCAGGTCCGTCGCCGACATCAGTCCTCGGGAGGGGCGCAGACGTGCCCGTCGGAGTCCATGGGCTGTCCGCAGAGCGGGCAGGCCGGGCGCCCGGCGCCGACGATCTCCAGGGTGCGCTTGGCGAATGCGCGGGCGGTGCCCACCGGAAGTCGCACCAGCAGCATCTCGGTGTCATGCGCGCCGTCCTCATCAGGCGAGTCACCGTCGTCGGCATCGTCGTCCGTGAGGGCGTAGGCCTCGATGACGACCTGAGCCGTGCTCGGGTCCCAGCCCAGGCTCATGGCGCCGGTGCGGAATTGCTCCTGGACGGCCTCGAGCTGGTCGTTGTCGACGAGCTCGGGAGGCGTACCCGTGGGAACGCTGAAGGGATTGCCCTCGATGGTCATGAGCTGGTCGAGGATCTCGTTGATGTTCTCCGCGAGCAGAGCCGACTGCTGCTTCTCGAGGGCGACGCTCACCAGCCGTGTCCCTGAGCGCACCTGGAGGTAGAACGTGCGCGCCCCCGGAAGGCCGATGGTGCCGATGACGGCCCGATCAGGCCAGTCGAACTCGTGGACGCGTGTGGGCATGTCAGGATCCTAGGCTCATGCGATTCACGGCGCCTTGTGCCCTGCGCCGCCACCCACCGGCGCATCCCCGGACGGGATGCCCTTCGACAGCCACGAGAGATCACCCGCGTCGGTGTTGATCGCGTGGACACTCGGCCGGCTGGCGCCGTAGCGCACGACCGAGACGGATGCGGGGCCCACGGTGATGCGCTGGAACAGGTCGAGGTGCATGCCGAGCGCGTCGGCGAGTATCGACTTGATGACGTCGCCGTGGCTGACCGCGACCCACACGGCCTCGGGCCCGTGCTCGGCTTCGACCGCTGCGTCGTGGCGACGGATCGCTGCCACCGAGCGAGCCTGCATCGCGGCCATGGATTCACCGCCGGGAAAGATGACGGCGGAGGGGTGCGACTGCACCAGCGGCCACAGGTCCTCGGTCGCGAGCTCGGAGAGCGTGCGGCCCTGCCACTGGCCGTAGTCGCATTCGGTGAGATCGAGATCGATCGGTGCGTATGGCGTGCCCGCCTGGCGATCGAGGATGTGCTGGGCGGTCTGCCGACACCGCTCGAGGGGGCTCGACACCACCGCGACAAGGGGAACGGCTGCGAGCCGGTCTCCGGCGAGAGCCGCCTGGCCGCGCCCGATCTCGTCCAGGCTGATGCCGGCGGCCCTCCCGGCAAGCAGCCCCGTGGCATTTGCTGTGGTGCGGCCGTGCCGCACGAGAAGAGCTGTCGCCATCCAGCCAGCCTAACCACGCGGGCGACGGCCGTCCGATCGCACCGTGGCGCGGGCGAGCGCCGGACGACGACGTTCCCGGAAGGCGACCTGCGGCAACGTCTTCTGGCAGGTCGGCAGGTCGGCAGGGCAGCCAGCTCCCGCGGACGACTCCGCCGCCCGCCGTGGCCATCGCCCATGAGGCCGCTGCCACCGCGCCGGCGACCACCGGACTCGGAAGCAGGTTCCGCGGGTGAATCTCACGCGTGTGCCGCTGATGTCCGAGATAACGGCTGCGGCGATGCGTATGGTCGCCTCTATTCACAGCGAGCTTGACCCCGGCAGCCGGGGAAGACTGGGGGGTGCTTCCATGGGGAGCGACGAGATCAGACACGCACGAATGCACGATCGAGCCCCGTCACGGGTGCGGGTGCCGGTCAGAGGAGCGCTCGCTCTGGCTGCAGCGGGCGTGCTCCTCCTGGGCACGCAACCGGCCTATGCGATCGGCACCGCCGTCGACCTCGGCACTGCTCAGTCGTACGCGGTCCTCGCCGGGCAGTCCGTGACGAACACCGGACCGAGCCGCCTCGCTGGCGACCTCGGAGTGAGTCCAGGCACGGCGATCAGTGGCTTCCCGCCGGGCCTCACCGCGGGGGTCGAGCATCGGACGGACGCTCATGCGCTCCAGGCCCAGGCCGATCTCGTCATCGCGTACGACGATGCCGCCGGCCAAGCGCCCGACGCCACCGTCGCCGGAGACATCGGCGGCACGACGATGCTGGCAGGTGTGTACAACGCCGCCGACTCTCTCGGGCTCACCGGGACGCTGACGTTGGACGCCGAAGGTGACCCGAACGCGGTCTTCATCTTCCAGATCGGGTCGACCCTGACCACGGCGTCCGACAGCACCGTCGAGCTCATCAACGGAGCAACCAGCTGCAACGTCTTCTGGCAGGTCGGCAGCTCCGCGACGCTCGGGACGGACACGACCTTCGTCGGCAACATCTTGGCCCTGACCTCGATCACGGCCAACACCGGAGCGACGGTCGAGGGCCGTGCCCTGGCACGCGACGGATCTGTCACCCTCGATACCAACACGTTCACCCGCGGTGCGTGCGAGCCAGCGCTGCTGCCCGACGAGCCGGAGGAAGCTCCGGTCGATCCCGACGAGCCGCCGGCTGTGCCGGAGGACCCGACCGGGCCAGGCGTACCGACCGTGCCGGAGGACCCGACCGGGCCGGGCGTACCGACCGGGCCCGGCGACCCGACCGTGCCGCCGGCCGAGCCCGTCGTGCCCGTGCAACCGCCCGTCGGTCCGATCGTCCCGGGCGGTCCATCGGGCACGCCGCCGGTCGACCTCACCACTCCGCCGGGACGAACGCCACCGGCGCTGGCGGTCACCGGGCCCACGATGACCGCGCCGATCCTCGTGGCCGCCGCGTCCATACTCGTGGGGGCGGGAGTCGTCATCGGCACGCGTCGCTGCGGGCTGCGATGAGAACGGCCTCCACAGCCGACAGGTGATCAAGGGGTACGCGGAGTCGACGACCCGTGGGAACGACGACGCACCGGACCGATCACGGTGAAGCCGTAGCCCGCAGTCTCCCTGCTGGACGTGGCACAGTCCCTCTCCCAGAGATCGCGGGATGGACGTCGTCGAGACAGGCGTACAATAATCGCGGCGAAACGCTTGGCGCTGCAGTCGCAGCTCACGCGGGCGTCGTGGGACAGGACCGCGTATCTCGTGTGCGGTGTTCCGGGCACGAGGATATGCGGGGGAGTTCCGCGCCGACGTCTCGCCGCCCTCACCCACAGGAGATGTGTTTCAGATGGCTCACGCCCACAGCCCCGTCGATGGCCCACCCGCAGTCGGCGCCTCGTCGGGCCGCCCCGCCCCGTCGGCCCAGGGCTCGGTCGAGCAGGTCGTCGCGCGGGCAGCGCTCGACCTCGTGAACGACCTCACCGGGACCGACGGCCCGTTGCAGCCCGGCAGCCTCAACTTCTCGCGGGCGTCGCTCGACCGGCTGGACGAGGTGCTGCAGGCGCTGCACGAGCAGCGTGCGGCGGCCGAGCTCGGTACCGCTCCGGTCGCCGCGGACATCCGGAACGCGTTCGCGTCGTATGTCGGCGAGGTCGCTCGCAAGGAGTTCGGAGGGCGATACGTCGCCGGCGACAAGGACGACCCGTTCTGGCTCGTCGTCGGTCAGCCCGCCGTCGCGGTCCGGGTCGGTGTGTGTGGGCGGGTGGCCCGCAGGATCGTCGAGGGTCCCGAGGCGTCAATCATGGCGCTTCACGACAGCATCGCTCCGGCCGTGGCGACGGGGTCCGACGCCACCCTAACCTGACACTCTGCGCACTTCCGACAATCCCGCCCCAGACGTCCGTCTCAGAGTGTGACCATCAGGTGTCCAACGTTACCGACCAGTATCATCTCGGTAACGATCGCGCAGGACAGTGGTGATCTGGCTCTCGTGCCGGTTACCGCTGGGTACTTTTCTCGTACGCAACGATGCCGACGCCAACGCTGGCTGAGCGAGCCGATCCGGCTCCGACAGTCCGCGGCGCACGACTCATCCCATCCTTCAAGGAGGAACATTGAAGATCAGGCGCACTCATGCCGCGGTCGCCATGCTCGCTAGCGGCGCACTCGTGCTGTCAGCCTGCACCACGTCCGAGGACCCCGACGAGAGCTCGACGCCGTCGTCGTCCTCGTCGTCCTCCGGCGCTGCGGGCGAGCCCGACGGCACCGGCAAGGCGGACCTCGGCGAGGTCGTCACCGCTGACGACACCATCTCCTACACGCTGGGTGAGGACGAGTGGCTCGGCTACAACGACTTCACGCCTGAGACGTACTCGACGTACAACAGCGTCGTGAACGAGCGCATCATGGGCAGCTTCATGTACTTCGGTACGGACGGGGCTATCTACCAGAACGAGGAATACGGGACGTTCGAGCTCACGAGCGAAGACCCGATGACCGTCGAGTACACGCTCAACGAGGACGCGGTCTGGTCCGACGGCACGCCCATCGCCTACGAGGACTACCTCCTCGACTGGGCAGCGCAGGCGATGTCGGACGGCACCGACGAGGAAGGCAACCCCGTCCCGCTGTTCAACCACGTGGCAGGCCTGGACTTCGGTGAGCTCGTTCCCGAGGGCCCGACCGGTGAGGTCGGCGGAAAGACCTTCTCGTACGAGTACACGAACCCGTACCCGGACTACCAGCTCCAGGTCACGAGCGCGTTCCCCGCGCACATCGTCGCCGAGCAGGCCGGCATGACCGTCGAGGACCTCGTCCAGGCGATCCAGGACGCGGACGTCGAGGCGCTCCGTCCCGCCGCTGAGTTCTGGAACACCGGGTGGCTCTCGCCGAACCCGGGCGAGCTCCCGGACGAGGCGCTCACGCCGTCCTCGGGCCCGTACAAGCTGTCCTCCTGGGAGGCCGGCCAGTCCATCACCCTCGTCGCGAACGAGGACTACTGGGGCACGCCGCCCGCGACCAAGACCCTCGTCTACCGGTTCGTCGCGCCCGAGGCGCAGGTCCAGGCGCTGCAGAACGGTGACCTCAACATCATCGAGCCGCAGGCCACCGTCGACACCGTGGCGCAGCTCGAGGGCCTCGGCGACGCGATCACCATCGAGACCGACCAGAGCCTCACGTGGGAGCACCTCGACTTCAACTTCAAGAACGGTGTCTTCGCCGACAACCTCGCGCTGCGCGAGGCGTTCGCGATGTGCGTCCCGCGCCAGCAGATCGTCGACAACCTCATCGCTCCGGTGTCCGACGAAGCGAGCGTCATGAACGCCCGTGAGGTCTTCCCGTTCCAGGACGACTACGACACGATCGTGGAGGCCAGCTACGACGGCCGTTACGACGAGGTCGACCTCGACGGCGCCAAGGCGAAGATCGAGGAGGCCGGAGTTGCCGGCCCGATCACGGTCCGCATCGGCTACTCCGCTCCGAACCAGCGACGCACGGAGCAGGTCGCGCTCATCAAGTCCAGCTGTGACGAGGTCGGCTTCGACGTCCAGGACGTCGGCAACCCCGACTTCTTCGACCAGACCCTGCCGAACGGTGACTACGAGGTCGCGCTGTTCGCGTGGGCCGGCTCCGGCCAGATCGTCTCGGGCCAGAACATCTACTCCACCACCGGTGGCCAGAACTACGGCGGGTTCTCCAACGCCGAGGTCGACGCCGCCTGGGACGCGCTCTCCGCAACGCTCGACCGCGACGAGCAGCTCGAGCAGATCGAGACCATCGAGAAGGTCCTCTGGGACGAGCTCTACGGAATCCCGCTGTTCGCCCACCCGGGCGTGATCGCGTACGACTCCACGATCTCGAACGTCCGCTCCTCCTCGGCGCAGACCGCAGTGCCGTGGAACGCGGAGCAGTGGGTCCGCGCGTCCTGATCGCTCGAACGTCCATCACGTGAGTGAAGGGCCGACGGTCTACGGACCGTGAACTGCATCACACCGGGGTGGAGGCAGAACTGCTGCTTCCACCCCGGTGGCCGTCCGGAACCGATCCGCCATGACACCATGGTGTGGTTTCGCGCGCACTAGTGGGTGAAGCGCTCCGCTTCCCCAGAGCACTCGAAGGGTTCGTTCGTGGCCAAGTTCATCCTGCGTCGGCTGGGGCAGTCGTTCCTCGTCCTGATCGGCGGCTCGCTCCTCATGTTCGTCCTGACGATCAATGCAGGAGACCCGCTAGAAGATCTTCGTGAGTCGAACGCGAAGAACCGCGAGTACCTCATCCAGCAGCGCAAGCTCTTCATGGGGCTCGACGACCCGTGGTACGAGCGGTACTGGGACTGGCTGCGGGGCGTCGCAGGCTGCGTCACCGGCAACTGCGACCTTGGCACCAACATGAATGGTGTGAGCGTCAACAGCATGCTCGGGAACGCGGTGGGCTCGACCCTGCGTCTGGTCATCCTCGCGACGGTCCTGGCGATCGTCATCGGCATCCTGGTCGGGATCCTCACCGCGATCCGCCAGTACTCGGGCTTCGACTACGCCGTGACCTTCCTGGCGTTCCTCTTCTTCTCCCTGCCCGTGTTCTGGATGGCCGTCCTGCTCAAGGAGTACGGGGCCATCCGGTTCAACGACTGGATCGCGGATCCGACGTTCTCACCGCTGCAGATCGCGCTCACGGCGCTCGTCATCGGTGTCATCCTCCAGGCCGCGCTCGGCGGCCCTGTGCGCCGGCGACTCGCCACGGCGGGTGCCGCAGCGGTCGTGGTGGCCGGAGCGATGACGTACTTCTCGGCTGTCGAGTGGTTCCGCCGCCCGGCGCTCGGCATCGCGCTCGTCGTGCTCATCGGCGTCGGGTTCGCTCTGCTGCTGACGATGCTTCTCGCAGGACTGGGCAACCGCAGGGTGCTCTACGCGTCTCTCACCTCTGTCGCCGCCGGGGCGGTCGGGTACTTCGCCACCCTGGGTCTGCTCGAAGAGCCGAGCTGGGGGCTGCTCCTCGTCCTGGGACTCGTGACCCTGGCCGTCGGAGCGCTCATCGGATGGTTGTGGGGTGGCGAGTCGCGCAGGCTCGCGATGGGAATCTCGATCCCGACCTCGCTGTTCATGGGTGCTCTCATCATCGCGGACCACGCGATCTCGAGCTGGAGCGGGCTGCTGAGGCTCAAGTCCCGCCCGATCTCCACGATCGGCTCCTCGACGCCCAACTTCAAGGGCGACTTCTGGGAGTCGTTCCTCGACCAGGGCGCCCAGCTCCTCCTGCCGACGGTCGTCCTCACCCTCATCTCGGTCGCCTCCTACACCCGGTACACGCGGTCCTCGATGCTCGAGGTCCTCAACCAGGACTACGTGCGTACGGCGCGGTCCAAGGGGCTGTCGGAGCGGGTCGTCATCGTCAAGCACGCGTTCCGTAACGCCCTCATCCCCATCACCACCATCGTCGCCTTCGACTTCGCAGGGCTGATCGGCGGCGCGGTCATCACAGAGAAGGTCTTCGGGTGGAAGGGCATGGGAGAGCTCTTCCAGACGGGCCTGAACCACGTGGACCCCGCGCCCGTCATGGCGTTCTTCCTCGTGACGGGAAGCGCCGCCATCGTGATGAACCTCGTCGCGGACCTTGCCTACGCCGGTCTCGACCCACGGATCAGGCGGTGACGGGCATGACGTCACCACACCGTCCGTCCACGCCGAGGCCCCGCGCGACGACCACCGGAGAGCGCAATGACTGACCCGAACAAGCCTGCCGATCACGAAGGGCAGCCGACCCCGGCCGACGGGGGCATCGACCCGGTCGCCGCACACATGCACGTCAGCACGCAGATGCAACCAGGCGAGCAGAAGTCGTACAGCCAGACCCAGCTCGTCCTGCGCCGCTTCGTCCGCCACAAGGGCGCGATGGTCTCGCTCTTCTTCCTCGCCTTCGTCGCCGTGCTCGCCTTCACGTCGATCGGCATCGGGCCCATCCCCGGATGGTGGGACAAGGACTTCACCAAGGCGGCCAACGTCATCGACGGTGGCCGACCGACCATGCAGCTGTGGCCCTTCGCCATCGGTGAGCACCCGTTCGGGCAGGACTCGACGGGCAAGGACTACTTCGCGCTCGTCATGCGGGGCACGCAGATCTCCCTGATCGTCGCGTTCGCGGTCGGACTGATCTCCACCGTCATCGGCACCGTCATCGGTGCCCTCGCCGGGTACTTCCGGGGGTGGCTCGAGAACATCCTCATGCGCATGACCGACCTGTTCATCGTCATCCCGCTCCTCGTGCTCGCCGCGGTGCTCGGGAAGATGGCCGCCAGCTGGGGCGTGCTGGGCCTCGCGCTCGTGCTGGGCGTCGTCACGTGGACGGGCCTCGCGCGGCTCGTGCGTGGTGAGGTCCTCTCGCTGCGCGAACGAGAGTTCGTTGCCTCCGCGCGTGCGGTCGGCACGGGTCCCGGGCGCATCATCTTCCGGCACATCCTGCCCAACACGGTCGGGGTCATCATCGTCTCGGCCACGTTGAACATCGCTTCCGCGATCCTCCTCGAGACGTCGCTGAGCTTCCTCGGGTACGGCGTCCAGGCGCCGGACATCTCGCTGGGATCGCTCATCAGCACCTACCAGAACGCCTTCACCACCCGTCCGTGGCTGTTCTGGTTCCCCGGGTTGTTCATCCTGGCCATCGCCCTCACGGTGAACTTCATCGGCGACGGCCTCCGAGATGCGTTCGACCCACGTCAGAACAGGAACAAGGACTGATGAGCAGCACCGGCACCGCAGCACCCAGCACGACGTCCGTGCTCTCCTTCGCGGACCTCGACGTGAAGTTCGGCACCGAGTTCGGGACCGTGCACGCCGTCAAGGGGATCGATCTGGACGTCCGCGCGGGCGAGGTCCTCGCACTCGTGGGCGAGTCCGGGTCAGGCAAGTCCGTGACCTCCATGACCGCCCTCGGACTGCTCCCGCACAACGCGCGGGTCAGCGGGACGATCAGGGTCGGGGAGACGGTCGTCAACGACCTCGACGAGCGCGGCCTGCGCCGGATGCGCGGCAACGACGTCGCCATGGTGTTCCAGGAACCCATGACTGCGCTCAACCCCGTGCTCACCATCGGCGCGCAGCTGACCGAGGCGCTCGAGCTGCACGAGATCGCCTTCGGCAAGAAGGCCACCGCCCGGGCCGCTGAGCTGCTCCGCATGGTCGGGATCCCCGAGCCGGAGCGCAGGCTCAAGCAGTACCCGCACGAGCTGTCCGGTGGACAGCGTCAGCGTGTGGTCATCGCGATGGCCATCAGCTGCGACCCGAAGGTCATCATCGCCGACGAGCCCACGACGGCCCTCGACGTGACGGTCCAGGCCGACATCCTCGACCTGCTGCGGTCACTGACGGCGGAGCTCAACACCGGGATCCTGCTCATCACGCACAACATGGGCGTCGTCGCGGACATGGCTGACCGCGTCGCCGTGATGCTCAAGGGCGAGATCGTCGAGACCGGCACGGCGGACCAGGTCCTCAACCACCCGGAGCACCCGTACACCCGGCGCCTGCTGGGATCCGTCCCGCGCCTCGGCGCCGGACCCGGGCAGTTCGGGGCGCCTGTCGTCGAGTCGCCCGCAGGCGAGGGCGAGGTCGCCGCACTCTCGCTGGACAAGCTCGTCGTCGAGTATGCGCGCGTGGGCAAGACGCCCTTCCGCGCTGTCGACGACGTGACGTTTTCCGTGGGCGCCGGGGAGATCGTCGGGCTCGTGGGGGAGTCCGGTTCGGGGAAGTCGACGATCGCGCGCTGTGCCCTGGGCCTCATCCCCGCCGCCAGCGGATCCGTGTCGATCTTCGGGACGAGCTTCGGTGCGATGAAGCGCGCGGAGGCGAAAGCGCTGCGCAAGCGCATCGGCGTGGTGTTCCAGGACCCGGCCTCGTCGCTCAACCCGCGGTTCCCGATCGGGGACACCATCGCCGAGCCGCTCGTCGTGCACAAGGTGGGTGACCGCAAGTCGCAGCTCGCGAAGGTCTACGAGCTGCTCGACGCCGTCGAGCTCCCGCGTGCGACGGTCAACCGTTACCCGCACGAGCTGTCCGGCGGTCAGCGGCAGCGCGTGAGTATCGCCCGCGCGCTGACGCTCGACCCCGAGTTCCTCGTCGCGGACGAGCCGACCTCGGCACTGGACGTCTCGGTGCAGGCGAGCGTCCTCGCCATGTTCAGCGCGCTCCAGGAGCGCTACCGGTTCGGGTGCCTCTTCGTCAGCCACGACCTCGCCGTGATCGACATGCTCGCGCACCGGGTGATCGTGCTGCAGAACGGGAAGATCGTCGAGCAGGGGGCCCGTGAGGCCGTCCTGCTCGACCCGCAGGAGGAGTACACCCGTCGGCTGCTCGCTGCCGCACCCGTCCCGGAGCCGGGGGAGCAGCGCCGACGCCGCGAGGCGCGGCGCGCCCTGCTCACGAGCCTGGGTGAGGAGGTCTCCGACCTCCACCTGCCATCGGCGGAGCCCTTGCAGCGGGGGGCGAACCCGGACGGGCCGGACCCCACGACGCGGATCCTCGGAGGGCTCGGCGGCGGATGACCTCCTGGCGGTCGCTGTTCGCCTCTGACGAGGTGGGCGGCGCCCGTCCTCAGAGGGGATTGCGGTCGGGGGCGGCTGCGTCCGGTACGATCGCATAGGTCAACGTCGTCCGTAGGTCGCCGTGCGCGCGTGCCCAGCCACGCAAAGCCCACGTCGACTGCCTATGACCGCCTTGATCTTTCGGTGACCTGTGGCGCGCACCTGCGCGCCGACCTCGGTCCTCCCACACGGTGAAATGAGTTTCTTTATGTCTGTGCGCTCCGACCTGCGCAACGTCGCGATCGTCGCCCACGTTGACCACGGCAAGACCACGCTCGTCGACGCCATGCTGCGTCAGTGCGGCGCCTTCAGCGCCCACGCGCACGTGGACGAGCGCGCGATGGACTCCGGCGACCTCGAACGCGAGAAGGGCATCACGATCCTCGCGAAGAACACCGCCGTGCACTACGCAGGTCCCGCTGCCGCCGCAGCCGGTGAGGCCGACGGCATCACCATCAACGTCATCGACACCCCGGGCCACGCTGACTTCGGCGGCGAGGTCGAGCGCGGGTTGTCCATGGTCGACGGTGTCGTCCTGCTCGTCGACGCGTCCGAGGGCCCGCTGCCCCAGACCCGGTTCGTGCTCCGCAAGGCGCTCGTCGCCAAGCTCCCCGTGATCCTCCTCGTCAACAAGGTGGACCGCCCCGACTCCCGCATCGAAGAGGTCGTCGCCGAGGCCACCGACCTCCTGCTGGGTCTCGCGAGCGACCTCGCCGACGAGGTCCCCGACCTCGACCTCGACGCCATCCTCGACATGCCGGTCGTCTACGCCGCGGCCAAGGTCGGCCGTGCCTCGGTCAACCAGCCCGAGGACGGCGGACTGCCGGACAGCGAGGACCTCGAGCCGCTGTTCAAGATGATCATCGAGAAGATCCCGGCGCCGACGTACGAGGAGGGCCACCCCCTCCAGGCGCACGTGACCAACCTCGACGCCTCGCCGTTCCTCGGCCGTCTCGCGCTCCTGCGCGTGTTCAACGGAACGATCCGCAAGGGTCAGACGGTCGCCTGGGCACGCGCCGACGGCACGCTTCAGAACGTCAAGATCACCGAGCTGCTCGAGACGAAGGCGCTCGACCGCGTCCCGACCGAGTCGGCCGGGCCCGGCGACATCGTCGCCGTCGCCGGCATCGAGGACATCACCATCGGTGAGACCCTCACCGACCCGGACGACCCGCGTCCGCTGCCGCTCATCACGATCGACGACCCCGCCATCTCGATGACGATCGGTATCAACACCTCGCCGCTCGCCGGCAAGGGCGGCAAGGGCCACAAGGTCACCGCCCGCCAGGTCAAGGACCGCCTCGACAAGGAGCTCATCGGTAACGTCTCCATCCGGGTCCTGCCGACCGAGCGCCCTGACGCCTGGGAGGTCCAGGGCCGCGGGGAGCTCGCACTCGCGATCCTCGTCGAGCAGATGCGCCGCGAGGGCTTCGAGCTCACGGTCGGCAAGCCGCAGGTCGTCACCAAGATCATCGACGGCAAGCGCAACGAGCCGATGGAGCGCATGACCATCGACGTGCCCGAGGAGTACCTCGGTGCGATCACGCAGCTCCTCGCCCAGCGAAAGGGCCGCATGGAGACGATGGCCAACCACGGCACCGGCTGGGTCCGCATGGACTTCGTCGTCCCCGCCCGTGGCCTCATCGGATTCCGCACGCGGTTCCTCACGGACACCCGCGGAACCGGCATCGCGTCCTCGATCGCGGCGGGCTACGAGCCCTGGGTCGGCCCGATCGACACGCGCGTCAACGGCTCACTCGTCGCTGACCGCCCCGGGGTCGTCACGCCGTTCGCGATGATCAACCTCCAGGAGCGTGGCTCCTTCTTCGTCGACCCCACGCAGGAGGTCTACGAGGGCATGATCGTCGGCGAGAACTCTCGCAACGAGGACATGGACGTGAACATCACGAAGGAGAAGAAGCTCACGAACATGCGTGCAGCCTCGAGCGACACCTTCGAGAACCTCGTCCCGCCGAAGCACCTCACCCTCGAGGAGAGCCTGGAGTTCGCCCGCGAGGACGAGTGCGTCGAGGTGACCCCCGAGGTCGTGCGCATCCGTAAGGTCATCCTCGACCAGTCGGAGCGCGCCCGCGCCTTCTCCCGCGCGAAGAAGAGCTGACGACGTACCTCGCAGGACCTGCATGACCCGCTGAGTGCGGGCGGAGGGGCACCCGTGCCGCTCGGCCCGCACTCAGCGTCGTCTCACCCCGGCGCGACCCGCCCGGCGGGCCGTCCCACCCCGGCCCGACGCGAGCGCCGTCCACGACAGGAACCCGACCATGAACGAGCCCCAGATCCTTCCCGGCGGGCCGGCCGACGCACTGCTCGTCGTGCACGCCCACCCGGACGACGAGACCCTCGCGACCGGCGGCCTCCTCGCGGCATGGGCCCGCGCAGGCCGGCCGGTCACGCTCGTCACCTGCACCCGGGGGGAGCAGGGCGAGGTCATCGGCGCTGACCTCGCGCACCTCGAAGGGGACGGGCCTGCCCTCGCGGCGCACCGCGAGGTGGAGCTCACCCACGCCCTCGCTGCCCTCGGGGTGACGGACCACGTCTACCTCGACGAGATCCCGGCACCCGGGAACGGCTCGTCGCGCTACGCGGACTCGGGCATGGCCTGGCTCGACGACTCCGCTCCCGGCGGCCGTGCGGGCGCTGCGGGTGAGCCATCACCAGGGACGCTCGTCGCGGGGTCGGTCACCGAGCAGGTGGACCGGCTCGCCGCGATCGTGCGGGACCGGGGACCCGCCGTCGTCGTGACCTACGAGCCGGGTGGCGGGTACGGCCACCCGGACCACGTCCGCGCGCACGAGCTGACGATGCACGCGGTGCTCCGTGCTCGTGAGCCAGCCGCCGACCAGCCCGGCCACACGGTCCGTGAGACGTGGTGGGCGGTTGTTCCTGCACCCACGCTCCGCAGCGCGCGCGCCGAGCTCGTTGCGGCCGTCGCACCGCTCGACGAGGGAGAGCTGCTCGACGAGGGGCGCGCCCCGGTCCTGCCCGACCCTGCCGGGATCCTCCCGTCGCTCGCCGACGATCTCGGCGAGCCCGACGTCGTCATCGACGTCCGGCCCGTCGTCGACCGTGTCGCAGCCGCCCTCCGCGCCCACGCCACCCAGGTCCAGGGCGTCGCCCGGCACGACGGCGAGCTGCTCGTCGGGTGGTACGCCCTGAGCAACGACGTCCTCGTGCCCTGGCTCGCGTACGAGCACTACGTGCGCGCACGTGCGGACGTCCAGGAACCGTCCGGGCGCGGACGGTAGCCTCGCCACCATGCCGGTCAGCCCCACTGCCGCGAGCCGTCAGGCCCGCCCCCTGCGTACGACGATCCTTGGTTACGCCTGCGCCCTCGGGCTGGGAGCGGTCGTCGGTGTTGTCGGATCGTTCGTGCACAGGCAGTGGACCCCGTGGATCCTCCTCGCCTCCCTGCTCCTCGTCGCGGTCGCGGGCGTGCTCGTCCGCGCGTGGATCGGCAGCAGCGCCCTGGGCCCCTACGCGTTCGGGTGGTTCGCCGTCGTGGCGGTCCTCATGTTCTCCGGACCCGGCGGTGACGTCGTGCTGCCGCTGCAGGCGCTGAGCGTCGCGTGGCTCGTCGGCGGGATGCTCATGATCGCCGTCGCGGCGTTCGCTCCACAGCGGTGGTTCACCGACTGAACGGCGCTGATGGGCGTGCGTAGCCGCGCCGTACACTGGTCCGTCGGGGGGCAGACGACGCCCGATGCAGCAGGACCGCGCAGCGGCCCTTCCTTCGCGAGCGGAGAACCATGAGCAGCAGTACCGACCGTCCGTCCGGGCAGACCACGCCGGCTGTCGCCTCGAACCAGGACGCGATCGTCGACCGTGACGCCGGCTGGCCCGACCGCACTGCTCCCTCCACGGAGAACGAGAGCCCGGCGAGCGAGAGCCCGGCGAGCGAGAGCACGGCGAGCGACAGCACGGACGACGAGGTCACCGCACCCGCGGGGCCGGCCGCTGACTCCCCGCTCGACGTCTTCGACGACCCGGACACCTCGCGGAAGTGGCCCAAGGTGCTGCTGTGGACCGTGCTCGGGGTGCTCGTCGCCGCGGGCGCCTACCTCGGTGCCCAGTGGTACTTCGCCGACCGGATCGCCACCGACACGACCGTGGCCGGCGTCGACGTCGGCGGACTGTCCGGTACGGAGGCGACCGAGAAGCTCGAGTCCGAGCTCGGCCCCCTGGCTGTACAGCCCCTGCCCGTCACGGCGGGCGGTGCCGCGAGCACGATCGACCCCGTCGCGGCAGGCCTGACCTTCGACGCTGCGGCGACGGTCGAGCCCCTCACGAAGTTCACGCTCGACCCGTCGCGGCTGCTCGCCCAGGTCACCGGCGGTGGGGCGGTCGCGCCCGTCACCGCGGTGGACGAGGAGAAGCTCACAGCGGCGCTGGTGCCGTTGGCCACCGACCTCGAGGTGCCGGCCGTCAACGGCACCGTGGCGTTCGTCGACGGAGCCCCCGTCCAGACCGCGGCTGCCGACGGCACGAGCCTCGACAGCCCGACCGCGAGCGAGCGCATCGCCGACTCCTGGCTCACCGGCACGCGCCCGGTGGAGCTGCCGACGGTCCCCCTCGAGCCGGACATCACCCAGAGCGAGACCGACGCCGCGTACGCCGAGGCCCAGACCTTCGCGAGCGGACCCGTCACGCTGACCGTCTCGGGGCAGATCGTCGAGATCCCTGCCGCCAACCTCCTCGCCGCCGCGGCGTACGTGCCCCAGGACGGCAACCTCACACTCACGGTCGACGGGCCCACCCTCGTCACCGCGGTGCTCGAGCGCACGAACAACCTCCTGACGACCGCCGCCGACGCGAGCTTCGTCTTCGTCGACGGTGTCCCGCAGGTCCAGCCCGGGACACCGGGGACGACCCTCGACCCGGTGGTTCTCGCTGGCGCGGTCCGCGACGCCGCCCTCGGGACCGAGCGCACCGCGACCGTCGACCTCACCATGAGCGACCCCGCACAGTCGACCGAGTCCCTGCAGGCGCTCGGCGTCGTCGAGAAGGTGAGCGAGTTCTCCACCGAGCTCACCGCGAACGCGGCCCGCACGGAGAACCTGCGGATCGCGGCGTCGAAGGTGACCGGGTCCCTCGTGCTGCCCGGCGAGACGTTCTCGCTCATCGACGTCATCGGGCCGATCACGGCCGGCAACGGCTACAACGAGGCGGGCGTCGTCGTCAACGGCCAGCTGCAGGACGGCATGGGCGGCGGGCTGTCCCAGATGGCGACCACGACGTACAACGCGGGCTTCTTCGCGGGGATGGTCGACGTCGAGCACCAGCCGCACAGCAACTACTTCAGCCGGTACCCCGAGGGTCGCGAGTCGACCATCTACGAGGGCGTCATCGACGTGAAGTTCCGCAACGACTCGCCGCACGGCGTGCTCCTGCAGTCGTGGATCGCGGACAACCGGTTGTGGGTCGCGGCCTGGAGCACGAAGTACTACGACGTGCAGGAGGGCACCTCCGGGCGCTCCAACGTCGTCAGCCCGACGACGGAGCACCGGTCCGGCCCGACGTGCCAGCCGCAGAGCGCGGGAAGCCCCGGCTTCTCCGTCTCGGTCTGGCGCAAGGTGACGGTCATCGCCACAGGCGAGCTCGTCATCGACGAGAACACGACCGTGCGGTACAAGCCCCAGAACGCCATCGTCTGTGACGGCTAGCGCCAGCCGTTAGCATCAGATGCGTCCAGCACCCCCACCACAACGCAGGCGAGGTACATCCATGCTCGGCAAGAGCGGTCGCGAGTCCGGCCCCCACGCGAGGCTCGCCGCGCTGCGCGGCGGTTGGGACGACGACGTCAGCGGCCTGCTGGACCTCGGCTCGACGACGGCTGTGCTGGCCACCGTCGCGAGCATCGAGAACCTCTCGGCCGTGGTGCACATCGGTCACCCGGCACAGCCGGCGCCCGAGCTCGAGCGCACGCTGCTCGCCGCCGACCCGTCGCTGCTGCTCACGGCGGCCGTCCCGGTCGCGTCCGAATGGGCGTGGGTGGGCCGGACGCCGGATGCGAGCGGTGTCGCGGTCGTCGACGAGGCAGGCATGCGGGACTGCCGGCACGTGCTGCGCACGATGGGCCTCAGCGCGCGGCTCGTCCCCACGAGCACGACCGTCGACGAGCGCATCGCCCTCGCCGGTGAGCGCGGAACGCTCGTCATCGAGCGTTCCGCCGTGCCGTCCGGGTTCCAGGAGCTGCCGGGCAGCGCCCTCCTCGCGGACGTGCCGGTCATCTGGTACGGGCTCCTCGAGAAGCGTGAGAGCGTGCCGACGTTCCACTCGCCCTCGCAGGTGTGGCTCGCGCTCGGTCCTCGGGACGACCACCGGGGCTCGCTGCAGGAGACCCTCGGGGTGATCGCCGCGGTGGGGATCGACCTCCAGCACCTGCGCAGCCAGCGGTCCGAGGCCGGTCCGCACGTGTTCCTCACGTCGTTCTCCTGCGAGGACTCCGGCGTCCTGGCCGGGCTCCTCGAGGAGTTCGACGCGCGGGGGGTCTCGCACCGGGTGCTCGGCGTCCTCGGTGGTCAGGAGTTCATCCCCGGGCCCGACGCCCTCACCCCGCGGTGGGCGGTCACGCACGCATGAGCGCCCGATGAGCCTGGTCTCGGACGGCGCCCGGGTCGCGTACCTCGGCCCGGAGGGCACGTTCACCCACGAGGCTGCGCGCATCCTCACGGGGGCGGTGGGCGACGTCGAGGTCGTACCGATGACCACCGTGACCGACGTCTACGCGGGCGTCGACAGCGGCGCCGTCACCCACGGCGTCGTCGCCATCGAGAACTCCGTCGAGGGGTACGTCGTGCCATCGCTCGACGCCCTCGTCTCGGCGCAGCAGGTCGTCGCGGTCGACGAGGCGTTCGTGCCCATCACCTTCGACGCGTTCGAGCACCCGACGAGCGACGTCGAGCCCACCCAGGTGGTGAGCCACCCGCATGGTCTCGCGCAGTGCCAGGGGTTTGTCACGTCGTCCGGCCTGGTGCCCGTGCCAGCCACGTCGAATGCGGCAGCCTGCCGCGACCTCGTGCCCGGACAGGTGGCCCTCGGCCCGCCCGGATGCGGGCAGGCCTACGGTCTGCGCACCCGTGCCCGCGGCGTCGAGGACTTCCACGGTGCTCGCACGCGGTTCCTGCTCCTTGCCGGGCGTCAGGCCGCGCTCGCCGGGGTGGGCGGTCCCTCGCCCACCGGGACGTGGCGCTCGATGCTCGCGATCACGCCGCACGCGACGGGGCCGGGTGTCCTCGCGCGCATCACCCGCGCCTTCGGGGAGACGGGGGTCAATCTCTCGAGCCTCATCACCCGGCCCCTCAAGGCGCTCGAGGGCAGGTACGTCTTCATCGTGACCGTCGACGGGCCCCCGTGGGACGACCGGGTCCACAGCGTCCTGCAGGGCCTGCTGGCCTCCGGCGACTCCGTGAAGACCCTCGGGGTGTTCCCGGCCCGCGGGGAGATCGACGACGTCGTGGACGCCCAGCGGGTCCCACCGGGCAGCGTCCAGGACGGACTGCCCGCAGACGTGCTGCGGCGCGGGCTGCTCTGGTCATGACCGACGGAGCGGGCTCCACGAGCGGACGGCGGGTCGCGGTCGTCGGTCTGGGTCTCATCGGCGGCTCGCTCGCCCGCGCGCTGCGTGCAGCTGGGGTCGACGTCATCGCGTGGGACGCGGACGCTGCCACCCTCGAGCGTGCCTCCGCCGCGGACGTGCCGGTCGGTCGGTCGCTCGAGGACCTCTGCGCGTGGCTCCCCACGGTCGTCGTCGTCGCGGTCCCGCTGCGTGCGGTGCCGGCGACGACGCGTGCCCTGCGCGCCTGCCTCGTCGGGACCCCGGTCCTCACCGACGTCGGAAGCGTCAAGGCCGCGGTGCGCTCCGCCGTGGAGCAGGACGGGCTGGGCGCGCGGTACGTCGGCGCGCACCCGATGGCCGGCACCGAGCACAGCGGCTTCGACGCGTCGGACGCCGATCTGCTCCTCGGCGCGCGCTGGGCGGTGACACTCGGTGCAGAGAACGACCTCGGCGCCTTTCTCGAGGTCGTCGACCTCATCACCTCGGTGCTCGGCGGCGTCGTGCTGCCCCTCACCGACGCCGTCCACGACGACGCCGTCGCTCTAGTCAGCCACGTGCCGCACGTCGTCGCCACGGAGCTGCTCAACCAGGTGGCGGTCTCGCCGGTGCGCGCCGTGGCCGAGCGGCTCGCTGCGGGCAGCTTCCGGGACGGGACACGTGTCGCGCGGACGGACCCGCGACGGACAGAGGCGATGGTTGTCGACAACGCCGGCGCCGTCGCCCCGGCGCTGCGCGCTGCGGCACGGCACCTCGAGGAGCTCGCTGCCGATCTCGAGTCCGGGGCTCCCGTGGGTCGCTTCTTCGATCGCGCAGCATCCCTGCGCGCACCGGCTGCGACGGAGGTCACCGAGCAGCATCTCCTGCTGCGCGAGGAGGACGACTGGGCGCACACCCTCACCGCGCTGGGGGTGCAGGGGTCCTACGTCACTGCGGTCGACACGGTGCGCCGCTCCGTGACGCTCGCGGTCGCACGTCCCTAGCCGACGACGCGCGTGAGCCGTCGCCTACACCTGCTCGCGCCGCTCACGCCGCGGGGGAGGGGGCGGCACGGGTTTCCCGACGGCGATCTCGCTCCCGGGCACCTCGACGGTGCCCGTGCGCGTCCTGAGCGTGAGGGTCCTGTCGTCACTGCTCACGACGACACCAAGGAGGTCGGTGTAGAGGTGGGAGGCGCCGTCCGGAAGCCGGCGGCGGACCATCACCCGGGTCCCGGGGGCCCAGGTGCGCCACGGGTCTCCAGGCTGGTCAGATGCCGTTGACGCGCCCCGTTCCGGCATGACCGACCTCACATTTTCACAGGGTGGGCAGCTCTGTGGCCGCGGCTGACGTGAGCGATACTAGACGTCGCGCGCCGACTGGCTCGCGGATCGTCTGGACCACTCGTCCGGGAAGGACCTCGAAGTGACCTACGTGATCGCTCAGCCTTGCGTCGACGTCAAGGACAAGGCGTGCATCGAGGAATGTCCTGTCGACTGCATCTACGAGGGCAAACGATCCTTGTACATCCACCCCGACGAGTGCGTCGACTGCGGCGCCTGCGAGCCGGTGTGCCCGGTGGAGGCCATCTACTACGAGGACGACGTCCCCGAGGAGTGGTCCGAGTACTACAAGGCGAACGTCGAGTTCTTCGACGACCTCGGGTCTCCGGGCGGTGCGGCGAAGATGGGTGAGATCGACAAGGACCACCCGGTCATCGCGGTCCTGCCCCCGCAGGCCTGACCGCCCCGCATGGGCTTCGCGGACCTCTCCGACCTCGTCTTCCCCTGGGACACCCTGGCCCCGTACGCCGCACGCGCGCGAGCGCACCCGGACGGGATCATCGACCTGTCCGTGGGCACGCCGGTGGATCCCACACCGGCGCTCGTCCGGGAGGCGCTGAGCGCCGCGGGTGATGCACACGGATATCCGACGACGCACGGGACCGCCGCGCTGCGGGAGGCTGTCGTCGCATGGTTCGAGCGCCGCCGGGGGGTGCCTGGGCTCGACCCTGCGGCCGTCCTGCCGACGATCGGCTCCAAGGAGCTCGTCGGACTGCTGCCGTCGATGTTGTCTCTCGGCGCCGGCGACGTGGTCGTCCACCCGAGCGTGGCGTACCCGACGTACGACGTGGGTGCGCGGCTCGCGGGTGCGAGCGCGGTGCCCGCGAGCGATGTCACGCAGTGGGAGGGTCGCTCTGACGTCCGCCTGGTCTGGGTGAACTCGCCCGGGAACCCCACGGGCGAGGTGCTGTCCGTCGCCGAGCTGGCGCGGGTCGTCAGCGCGGCGCGTGAGATCGGCGCCACGGTCGTGAGCGACGAGTGCTACGCGGAGCTCGCGTGGGAGGAGCCCTGGGTGTCGGGCGGTGTCCCGAGCGTGCTCGACCCGCGGGTGAACGGGGGATCGCTCGAGGGGGTGCTCTGCGCGTACTCGTTGTCCAAGCAGTCCAACCTTGCGGGGTACCGGGCGGCGTTCGTCGCAGGTGACCCGGCCCTCGTCCGCCGGCTGCTCGAGCTGCGCAAGCACCTCGGCATGATCGTCCCCGCGCCCGTCCAGGCAGCGATGACGACCGCGCTCGCGGACGACGCGCACGTCGTCGCGCAGCGCGCGACGTACGGCAGGCGCCGGGACGTCCTCACCGCTGCGCTCGCGGGTACCGGGCTCGTCGTCGACGGGTCGCAGGCCGGCCTGTACCTGTGGACGCGGGCCGACGGTGGCGATACGTCCGGCGACCGTGCCGGTCAGCCGACTGCGGAGCCCGCCTGGGGTCTCGTGGCGCGTCTCGCTGACGCAGGCATCCTCGTCGCTCCGGGGTCCTTCTACGGCAGCGCTGGTGCCGGTCACGTCCGGGTCGCGCTCACAGCGCCGGACACCGCGGTGGCGCGTGCGGCGGAGCGCTTGACGGAGTTGGACGCCTGATTCGTCCGGGTGTGACCCGGATCACGGTCCTGCCAGGCCCTTCGTCCCTTCACCAGGTGGTCACAATCGGGTGACGGCAGGTACCGTCGTGGTGGCCAGCGGCGGCGCCCTCCGGGACCTGCGTCGGTCCCGGGCACTCGTCAGATGCCAGTCACGCACTGCAGCTCCACAGAGCGGCAGGCGCAGCAGGAAGGACACCATGTCGGACACCCACCAGCCGCCGGTCACCCTCACCGTCGGCGACTCCACCCAGACTCTGCCGGTCGTCCCGGCCACGGTCGGCAACCCCGGCATCGTCGTGTCGTCCCTGCTCCGGGAGACCGGGATGGTCACGCTCGACCCCGGGTTCATGAACACCGCCAACTGCGAGTCGCAGATCACCTACATCGACGGCGACGCGGGGATCCTGCGCTACCGCGGGTACCCCATCGACCAGCTCGCCGAGAAGTCGACGTTCCTCGAGGTCGCGTACCTGCTCATCCACGGGGAGCTGCCGTCGCCGTCCGAGCACGACGCGTTCGTGGAGCGGGTCAACCGGCACACGCTCGTCCACGAGGACTTCCGCACGTTCATGGGGACGTTCCCGCGCAACGCGCACCCGATGGCCGTCATGGCGTCGGCCGTGAACGCCCTCGCGACGTTCTACCCCGAGTCCCTCGACCCGTTCGACGACGAGACGGTCGAGCTCGCCACCGTCCTCCTGCTCGCCAAGGCGCGGACCGTCACGTCCTACCTGCACCGCCGTCGCGTCGGTGAGCCGCTGCTCTACCCCGACTACTCGCGGGGCTATGTCGACGACTTCCTGCGGATGACCTTCGCCGTCCCGTACATGGCGTACGACTCCGACCCGACGGTCGTGGACGCGCTCGACAAGCTGCTCATCCTGCATGCCGACCACGAGCAGAACTGCTCAGCCGCGACCGTGCGCGTCGTGGGCTCGAGCCAGGCGAACATCTACGCCTCGATCTCCGCCGGCATCAACGCTCTCTCCGGCCCGTTGCACGGGGGCGCCAACGAGTCGGTGCTGGCGATGCTCAACGAGATCAAGGACTCGGGTACGGACGTCAAGTCGTACATGGACAAGGTGAAGAACAAGGAGGACGGTGTCCGCCTCATGGGCTTCGGACACCGCGTGTACAAGAACTACGACCCCCGTGCGGCGATCGTCAAGAAGAGCGCTGACGCCGTGCTGTCGACCCTGGGCAAGCGCGACGAGCTGCTCGACATCGCGATGGAGCTCGAGGAGATCGCGCTGAGCGACGACTACTTCATCGAGCGCAAGCTCTACCCGAACGTCGACTTCTACACCGGCCTCATCTACAAGGCCATGGGATTCGACCCGGCGATGTTCACCCCCCTGTTCGCGCTCGGGCGGATGCCCGGGTGGATCGCGCAGTGGCGCGAGATGATGAAGGACCCGCAGACGAAGATCGGCCGCCCGCGTCAGGTGTACACGGGCGCCCCCGAGCGCTCGTACGTGGACCTCTCGCAGCGCTGACGACCCACGGTCGGTCACGAGTCCAGCCGGTAGACGGCCCGCGCCCCCGGAAGGGCGCGGGCCGTCCGCTGTCAGTGCGCGACGACGAGCTGCGCCGTCCCGGTGTCCGCGGGCGCCCGTTCCTCGGTGAGCGGACCCCACGCCTGCGCGTCGCGCGTCCACTGCTGGTCGCCGACGACGACGGACACGACACCGGTGGCCGATGCGCTCGCGACCGCCCAGTGGCCCAGCGCCCAGGCCATCCTGGCGGGCTGCTCACCGCCGCCGGGGAGCCCGGCGCCGTCGACGACGAGCGCACCGTCGGCGACGGTCGTGGGAAGGGCGCCGAAGTCTCGCTCCAACCGGGTGCGCAGCGCGGTCGCGGCGGACTCGACCCCCGCGGCGTCCGCGGCCTCGGGGGACTGCGCCTCGTCGAGCACGCACGTGACGCTCGCCGGTGAGTGGCCGGTGAGCGCGGAGGCCCAGGCCCGGGACCGTGGCTCGTGCTGGGCGTACGCGTCGGGGAACCCCGACCGCTGCACGGCCTGGGCGGCCTCGGTGATGGGCATCTCTGGGTAACCCGGGACCTTGTCGAGGCCGTCGTAGAACGCGTTGGTCGAGTACACCGGATCCATGATCTGCTCGACGCTGCCCCAGCCCTGAGAGGTGCGCTGCTGGAACAGACCGACGGAGTCGCGGTCCCCGTAGTCGATGTTCGTGAGCTTCGACTCCTGCAGCGCGGTCGCGAGACCGATCGTCACGGCTCGCGCCGGCATCGCCCGCCGGACGGCGATCGCAGAGATGGTGGCGGCGTTGTCGGCCTGGACGGGGGAGAGCTGCCAGGTCGAGCCGTCGAGCTGCGCCTCGCACCGGGCGCGGACGCCGGCGAGCGGAGAGGTGCGCTCGAGTGCGAGGACGACCCCGCCGACCGCAGCGGCTCCCGTGGCGAGGAGGAGCGCCGCGGTGACGGCTCTCCTGCCCAGCCGACGCGCCGGTGTCCCTGTCCGCGGCACGGCTCTAGTTGGCGTGCAGAGCGGCGTTGAGCTCGATGCCGACGCCCGAGCGGGACACGGCCTCGACGGCTCCGGTGAGCGAGTTGCGGCGGAACAGCAGGTTGTCCCGCCCGGCGAGGTCCTTGGCCTTGACGACGACGGGATCGGCTCCGGCATCGGCGGAACCGACGACCGTCACCTTGGTCCCGGCCGTGAGGTACAGCCCGGACTCCACGACGCAGTCGTCACCGAGGGGGATGCCGAGCCCGGCGTTGGCTCCCAGCAGGGACCGGCGGCCGATGGAGATGACCTCGCGGCCGCCCCCGGACAGGGTGCCCATGATCGAGGCACCGCCGCCGATGTCGCTGCCGTCCCCGACGACGACGCCCGCTGAGATGCGTCCCTCGACCATCGAGGTCCCGAGGGTGCCGGCGTTGTAGTTGACGAACCCCTCGTGCATGACCGTCGTGCCCGACGCGAGGTGGGCACCGAGCCGGACGCGGTCGGCATCGGCGATGCGGACGCCCGACGGGACGACGTAGTCGACCATGCGGGGGAACTTGTCGATCCCGTGGACGGTGACCGGTCCCCGTGCCCTCAGGCGCAGCCGGGTCGCCTCGAACCCGTCGACCGCGCAGGGCCCGTGGTTCGTCCAGACGACGTTCGCCAGCAGCCCGAACACGCCGTCGAGGTTGAGCTCGTGGGGCGCCACGAGGCGGTGGGACAGCAGGTGCAGACGCAGGTACACGTCCGCTGCGTCCGCGGGCGGCGCGTCGAGGTCGGTCTGCGTGCTCACCACGACGAGGTCCACCTCCCGGACGTCGTCGGGGCCTGTGAGCGCGGCGAGGTCGGCAGGGACGGCCGCGTCGTCGGCGACCGGGCCGAGCGAGGGCCGGGGGTACCAGACGTCGAGGGTCGTGCCGGAGCGTGTCACGGTGGCGAGGCCGTGGCCGTGGGCCAGGCGCACGGGTGAGGGGGTCATGGCGACCAGCCTAGAGGGGCCGTGCCGGGGTTCCGGAATCGACAGGCGGGCCGTGCCCGAAGGAGGCGCCGGTAGGGTCGGAGGATGACTCTCACGGACGGTGCACAGATCCCACCCCTCCCACTCCTCGGGGACGTCGTCGCCCTCACCCGGGCCCTGTGCGACATCCCGTCCGTGAGCGGGGACGAGCGGGCGATCGCCGATGCGGTCGAGGCCGCGCTGCGGCTCCACCCCCACCTCGAGGTCGTGCGCAACGGTGACGCGGTGGTGGCACGCACCCACCTCGGACGCGAGCAGCGCGTCATCGTCGCAGGGCACCTGGACACCGTGCCGATCGCGGACAACCTTCCCGTCCGGGTGGTCGGTGAGGGTATCCACCGCGAGATGTGGGGACGCGGCACCGTGGACATGAAGGGTGGGGTCGCGATCCAGCTCGCGCTCGCCGCAGAGCTCACGGAGCCCAGCCGTGACGTCACGTGGGTGTTCTACGACCACGAGGAGGTTGCCTCCGACCTCAACGGCCTCGGCCGCCTCGTCCGGGAGGCACCGGACCTGCTCGCCGCAGACTTCGCGGTCCTCGGCGAGCCCACCGCCGCGGGGATCGAGGGAGGCTGCAACGGCACCCTGCGCGTGCACGTCCGCGTGCCCGGGGAGGCGGCTCACTCTGCCCGCGCGTGGATGGGTGTCAACGCGATCCACGGCGCCGCCGAGGTCCTCGCTCGCCTCGCCGCGTACGAGCCGCAGTCGATCGAGGTGGACGGCCTCGTCTACCGGGAAGGCCTCAACGCCGTCGCCATCTCCGGCGGGGTCGCGGGCAACGTCATCCCCGACGAGTGCGTGGTGACCGTGAACTTCCGGTTCGCTCCCGCACGCTCGGTCGAGCAGGCCCTCGAGCACGTCGTCGAGGTGTTCCACGGCTTCGAGGTCGTCGTCGACGACGCGGCGCCGGGTGCCAGGCCCGGCCTCGACGCGCCCCTGGCCGTGGAGTTCAGCGAGGTCGTGCTCGCGCTGACCGGAGGGGCGCCGGCGCCGAAGTACGGGTGGACCGACGTGGCGCGGTTCGCAGGTCTGGGCATCCCCGCCGTGAACTTCGGTCCCGGAGATGCGCTCCTCGCGCACAAGGACGACGAGCGGTGCCCCGTCGCGCAGATCGAGCTCTGCCACCTCGCGCTGCGGTCCTGGCTGACCGCCTGACACGGGCGCCGGGCGTCCGGACGGGGTGGAAGCCGTCGCCGCACGGACATACCCTCGGCCCTATGACTGATGAGGGAGTGGCAGAGGCCGGAGTGGGGTACCGCAGGGGACCCGTCGTGCTGCGGGGCAAGCAGATCCCGCACGAGACGACGGACCAGAGGCTGCTCGACAACAGCGGCAGCGCCGAGTGGGTGCACGGAGACCCCTGGCGGGTGCTGAGGATCCAGAGCGAGTTCGTCGAGGGGTTCGGGGCGCTCGCGGAGGTGGGGCCGGCGGTGAGCGTGTTCGGCTCCGCGCGCACGCCGCGCGACCATCCGGACTACGAGCTGGGTCGACGGGTCGGCAGCGGGCTCGCGGAGCACGGGTATGCCGTCATCACCGGCGGCGGGCCGGGCATCATGGAGGCCGCCAACAGGGGCGCGCAGGAGGCGGGCGGACTCTCGGTCGGTCTCGGGATCGAGCTGCCGTTCGAGCAGGGGATGAACGCGTACGTCGAGCTCGGCGTCAACTTCCGCTACTTCTTCGCCCGCAAGACGATGTTCGTCAAGTACGCGACAGGCTTCGTCGTGCTGCCCGGCGGGTTCGGCACGTTCGACGAGCTGTTCGAGGCCATGACCCTCGTCCAGACGCAGAAGGTCACCGAGTTCCCCATCGTCCTCGTCGGGTCCGACTACTGGAACGGGCTCGTGGACTGGCTCCGGACGTCCGTCCTGAGCCGCGGGATGATCAGCGAGAAGGACCTCGACCTCCTGCGGGTGGTCGACGACCCCGACGAGGCCGTGCGGATCGTGTCCGAGCACAACGCCGAGCTCCGTGCCCGCGAGGCGGCAGCGGTCGCAGAGCTGGCGCACGAGGTGGCCGGAAAGCCAGGAGACCCCCAGGCGAAGGAGCGGACGTCCGCGTGACGCCGGACGTCGGTGAGCATCCCGGGAGAGGCATGGAGCCGTTCGTGGCACCGCCTCGTGCGCCTGCCCTCGTGCTGCGTGGCCGGACCGTGGGCGCGGGTGCTGCGGCGATCATGGCGATCGTCAACCGGACGCCGGACTCGTTCTACTCGGGCGCGCGGCACCTGGACGACCACGCGGCGATGACCGCGGTGGAGCGCGCGCTGGAGGACGGCGCGGAGCTCGTCGACATCGGTGGCGTCCGGGCCGGTGTCGGCCCGGACGTCTCTGTGGAGGAGGAGATCCGCCGCGTCGTCCCGTTCGTCGAGCAGGTCCGGCGAGAGTTCCCCGACCTGCTCGTCAGCGTCGACACCTGGCGGTCCGAGGTCGCCCGCGAGGTCGCGGCCGCTGGTGCGGACCTGCTCAACGACACCTGGGCAGGTCACGACCCCCGGCTCGTCGAGGTCGCCGCGGAGTTCGGCATCGGTGTCGTCTGCTCGCACACGGGCGGTGGGACACCACGCACGGACACGTTCCCGGGTGCGTACCCCGTCCCGCCCGGATCCCCGGCGGGGACCGATCCTGCCGACGGGGTCGTGCTCGACGTCCTCCAGACCCTGCAGAGCGCAGCCGGACGGGCGCTGCGCTGCGGTGTGCGACGCGAGTCGATCCTCGTCGACCCCACCCACGACTTCGGCAAGACGACTGCGCAGTCGCTCCAGGTGCTGCGCCGTACCGACAGGCTCGCAGCGACGGGGTTCCCCCTCCTCATGGCGCTCTCGCGCAAGGACTTCGTCGGCGAGGCCCTCGACCTTCCCGCGGACGAGCGGCTCGAGGGAACCCTTGCAGCGACCGCGGTCGCCGCCTGGCTGGGCGCGAGCGTGTTCCGTGCGCACGACGTGCGGGCGACACGCAGGGTGCTCGACATGCTGGCGGTGGTGCGCGGCGACCTTCCGCCGCGGCTGGCGCGACGGGGGACCGAGACGTAGCACGCGGCTGGCGCCGTGCCGCGACCGGGCCCGTCGCGCGGCCGGCGACCCGCGCCGCTCAGCGATGACACGACGTGCCGGAGTGACGTGGGGCACGAAGCCCTTTCCGCGTGAACTAGAATCTCCTCGAGACTACCGGCGGTACCGATCGAATGGAGAGCCACGAATGGCTGCGATGAAGCCACGGACGGGTGACGGACCGCTCGAGGTCACCAAGGAGGGACGCGGGATCGTCATGCGCGTCCCGCTCGAGGGTGGCGGTCGACTTGTCGTCGAGCTCAACGCGGTCGAGGCGAGCGAGTTGGGCGAGGCGCTCCAGGCCGTCGTCGGCTGAGCATGCCCCGGTCCGCCGTTCCTGGCGTCCCGGAGATCGCTGCGCGTCTCGACCGCGTCCTCCCCGAGGTCGTGGTCGCCGCTGGGCGGCTGCGCGACTGCACCTTCCTCGAGGAGAGCGACGTCGACGCGGTCGCTGTCGGCGTCGCGGCGCCTGTCGACGGCGACGACGAGCTGCAACCGCGGGACGGTGCCGTCGACGCAGCGACGCGCTACGGCATCGACCTCGCAGAGCTCGCGAGCCGATCGGCGTTCCGTGCCGCGTCCGGCACCACGCACACGGTCGACCTGCCCAAGCCTCATCGCCGCTCCGCTGCGGTGCTGCCCTGGGCGGGCCTTCCGTCCCGGGTCATCCTCGTGGGCCTCGGTCACGAGTCGCCCCGGGACCTGCGGCGCGCCGGTGCGGCACTGGCACGTGCGACGCGGGGCCTCGAGCGGGTGGTCACCACGATCGCGAGCTCGTCGGACGCCGCCACCGCCCGGGCCTTCGTCGAGGGGTACCTCCTCGGCGCGCACCGACCGGCGAGCTACGCGGCGACACCAGCCGGGCCGCCTCCGGCGGAGCAGCTGGTGATGCTCGGCCGGACGCGGCAGAGCACGCTCGACGCCGCCGCCCGGGCCGCGCGCGCCACGTGGCTCACCCGCGACCTCACCACGGTGCCGTCCAACGTCAAGACCCCGGAATGGTTCGCGCAGCGGGCGAGCGAGCTGGCGGACGGTGAAGGGCTCGACGTCCGCGTCCTCGGGGCGCGCGAGCTCGAGGCGGCAGGTCTCGGCGGACTCCTCGCCGTCGGGCGCGCGTCAGCTCACGAGCCCCGGCTGGTCACGGTCACCTACGACCCGTTCGACGAACCGCGCGGCCGCACGCCCCGTCACGTCGTCGTCGTGGGAAAGGGCATCACCTACGACACAGGTGGGCTCTCCATCAAGCCACGTGCGGCCATGGTCCCGATGAAGACGGACATGGCCGGTGCGGCGGTCGCGCTCGCGGCGGTGCTCGGCGCCTCGCACGCGCGGCTGCCGCACCGGGTCACCGCCGTCCTCGCACTCGCCGAGAACCAGGTGGGGTCCGCGGCCTACCGACCGGGAGACGTCGTCGTGCTCGGCGGAGGGCGGAGCGTCGAGATCGCCGACACGGACGCCGAGGGCCGGCTCGTGCTCGCCGACGCTCTCGCGTACGCCGACGCCGAGCTCGACCCCGACATCCTCATCGACGTCGCGACGCTCACAGGAGCGGCGACGCTCGGGCTCGGTCGGGGGCACGCGGCGCTGTACAGCGGTGACGAGGAGCTCGTCGCCGCGCTCGTGGCGGCCGCTGAGCGGACCGGGGAGCAGGTGTGGCACATGCCGCTCGTCGAGGAGTACGTCCCAGCGCTCACCTCGTCGGTCGCCGACCTGCGGCACGTGCCGGAGTCCCCGCCCGGAGGCGGGTCGATCACGGCTGCGCTCTTCCTCCGGGAGTTCGTCGGCGCGCGCCGCTGGGCGCACCTCGACATCGCGGGGCCGGCCCGTTCCGGCACAGCAGCACACGAGGTGCCCAAGGGCGCGACGGGGTTCGGGGCGCGGCTCGTCCTGAGCTACCTCGAGTCCCTGCGCTGAGACCCCGCGCGGCTCGCTGCGTCAGGGTCCGGCCGGGTGACCGTCCGGTCGCGTGACCGTCCGGTCAGTCGCGGACGGGCGCCGTCACGGTCGGACGGGCGCCGTCACGGTCGGACGAGCCTCCGGCGACGTCGATCCGTGCTCGGTCAGCGCCGCACGGCGACGAGGAGCCCGTCGCCCGTGGGGAGCAGGGCGGGGACGACACGCTCGTCGTCGCGCAGCTGCCGCCCCACCTCGCGGACGGTCGTCGTGAGCGCGTCCCGTCGCGCGGGATCGGCCACCTGCCCGTGGAGGAGGGCGTTGTCGAGCACGAGGAGGCCTCCGGGTCGCAGGAGCCGCAGCGCCTGCTCGACATAGGCGGGGTAGTCGGGCTTGCCGGCGCTGACGAGGACGAGGTCGTAGGCCCCGTCCGTGAGCCGCGGCAGCACGTCGAGCGCGCGGCCGGAGATGGTCCGGGTCCGGGTGGGTCGGATCCCCGCCTCGGTGAAGGCCTCTTTCGCGGCGCGTTGGTGCTCGACCTCGAGGTCGATCGTCGTCAGCACGCCGTCCTCACGCATACCCCGCAGGAGGCACAGGCTCGCGACGCCGGCCCCGGTGCCGATCTCGACCACCGCCCGGGCGCCGACGGCAGCGGCGAGGACGCTCAGTGCTGCACCAGCACCCGGCAGGATCGACGGGCAGCCCAGCTGTGCGGCGCGTTCCCTGGCGCCGAGCAGGACGTCGTCCTCGACGATGAAGTCCTCGGCGTACGCCCAGGAGCGGGCCTTGTCAGCACAGATGATGTCCTCCAGGCGGACGAGTGGTCGAGCAGAGCGGGAGGGGCGCGCAGACCCCCACGCCCCAGCCGAATGCTACCGGTGCACGCCGATGTGCGGCGTCCGTCGTGGTGCCCGTGTGTGCTCTGCGTGAAAGTTCGCCCGCGAGTGCGACAGACGGCGCCGTGGCCTGGGAGAATCACGCCATGCAGGAGTCGTCGCACCCCCCGTCCGTGCCAGTGAGCAGCCCTGCGGGGGCCGTGGCTGTGCAGGACGGTGCTGTCGACGTCGGCGGGGCGGGGGACGCAGTCACCGGGGACACCTGGGAGCCACCCACGTGGGAGTTCATCGTCCGTGAGCACTCCGGGCGGGTGTACCGGCTCGCGTACCGCCTCACGGGCAACCAGCACGACGCCGAGGACCTCACGCAGGAGGTGTTCGTCCGGGTCTTCCGGTCGCTGCACAGCTACACGCCCGGGACGTTCGAGGGCTGGCTGCACCGCATCACCACCAACCTCTTCCTCGATCACGTCCGGCGCAAGCAGCGGATCCGGATGGACGCGATGGGGGAGACCGACATGCAGGTTCCTGCGCGCGGGGACCTGCACGACCCGGTCCGTGGGTTCGAGCACGCCAACCTCGATCACGACATCCAGCGCGCGCTCGACAGCCTGGCGCCGGAGTACCGCGCCGCCGTGGTGCTGTGCGACATCGAAGGACTCTCGTACGAGGAGATCGCGGTGACCCTCGGTATCAAGCTCGGGACGGTGCGCTCCAGGATCCACCGGGCACGCTCGCAGCTGCGGATGCTCCTCGCCGACAGAGCTCCTCGGTCCCCCCGTGACGATGCGCCCGCGGCCGCTCTCGGGGTGGCGGGATGAACGGGCACCTCGGCAGCAAGGTGTCGCAGCTCGTCGACGGCGAGCTCGACCCGGCGACGCACGAGCGGGCTCTGGCCCACGTCGCCCGGTGCCCGCGGTGCGCCGACGAGGTGCGTGACGCGCGCGCCGCGAGGCGTGCACTGTCGGTCGACCTGCCGCGCATCGTCCCGGACCCGAGCTTCATGACCAGGTTGCTCGCCCTGGAGGGGGACGCGCAGTCGGCGGCGCGAATCCCCCCGCCGCACAGCGGGCGCTCGCAGAGCGGGGCGCTGCGGGGTGACCACGCCGAGCTGCGTGATCGCGCTCCGCGCCGGCTCCCGAGCGGCGGGGCGCTCGGGGGAGAGGTGCACCGCACCGCTCGCTCCCGGTGGGCTGCCTGGGGCGCTGGGACCGCGCTCGTCGCGTCGGGTGTCGCCGCCTCCGGCTTGTTCGTGCTCGGGCAGCGGCCCGTCGTCGTGCCGGACCGGGTGCCGTCCGCGGCGCTGTCGGTGCTCGCGGCCGCCCCGGCACCGGGCTCAGCCAGCGACTCGTCGACGGTCGTGCGGACCATCGGGTTCGACGAGGCGCTGTCCGGGCCGGGCACGGACGCTGACGCCCTGGCATGGGTGCGTTCGGACGGGTGGGAGTGTCCTGTCGAGCTACCAGCCGGCGTGAGTGTCGCCGCCGTCCGGGTGGGTGGCCACGACGCGTCCGTGCTCGAGCTCGACCTGGAGAGCCCCGTCGGCCGTGCCGTCGTGCGCGAGCAGAAGGGTCGGCTCGATCCCAGCTCGGTCGAGGGCGCCGCGACGGCGACCGTGCACGACGCGCCGGTCTACATCCTTTCCGACGCCCCGCTGCACGTGGTGTGGCAGTCGGGGGACACGGTCGTCGACCTCGTCGCGGAGACATCGTTGGCGAACGTGCTAGAACTGATCTCGTCGTTCTCAGTCGACGAGTACGACACGAGGGTCCAGGCGCAGCTCGTGCGCGGCTGGTCGTCGCTGACAGGAGGACTCTCGTGACCGATACCGGTCCTGTGCCGCCGAGCTCGCCGGAGCCGACCCCGCAGGCGCGCCCCGTGCCGCCCGTCCCGCTCCCGCCAGGGGCGCCCACCCCGTCCTATGCCCCTCGGCGGTACGAGCCCGTCGTCGCCGAGCCCGCACCGCCCGGCGGACACACCGCGCCGCAGTGGCAGACGAACCCGCAGCCGCAGCACCGGGTCGACGCAGACACCGACGCCGGGTGGGACCCGTTCGCCCTCCAGCCCGGTGCCGCGGGTCACCCGGGCGTCGCGGGCGGCTCGGAGCCGCAGCACCGCGGACGAGCGGGATTCGTGGCGATGGTGCTCCTCGGTGCACTCGTCCTGGGTTCGCTCGGAGGAGTCGTCGCACCGCGGATCGTCGACGCGCTCGACGGGCGCCCCACCGACGGCTCGTTGCCGTCCGTCGTCGCCGATCCCGACCTCACGCGCCCGGACGGATCGATCGCGGACATCGCCGCGACCGTGGGTCCGAGCGTCGTCTCGATCAGGGTGAGCGGGGCGGACGGCCAGGGGACGGGTTCCGGGTTCGTCATCCGTGAGGACGGATACATCCTCACGAACAACCACGTGATCGCCGGCGCTGTGCCCTCGGGCACGATCCGGGTGACGTTCTCCGACGGCAGCGAGGAGGAAGCGACCCTCGTCGGCCGGACCGCGGACTACGACCTCGCCGTCATCCAGGTGGACCTCACGGGCCTCACGCCGCTCGGGCTCGGTGACTCCGACGCCGTGATGGTCGGCGACCCCGTCATCGCGATCGGAGCCCCGCTGGGACTCGACGGCACCGTGACGTCCGGGATCATCAGCGCGCTCAACCGCCCGGTGTCCGCAGGTGACACGGGGGACACCGCCTTCATCAACGCGCTCCAGACGGACGCCGCCATCAATCCCGGCAACTCCGGCGGCCCGCTCGTCGACGCGTCGGGGAACGTCATCGGCATCAACTCCGCCATCGCCCAGCCGCCGGGCCAGATGGTGGCGTCCGGCAACATCGGGCTCGGGTTCGCCATCGGCTCGAACCAGGCCAAGCGGACGGCCGAGGAGATCATCGAGACGGGCAGTGCGAGCTACCCGATCATCGGTGTCCTCCTCGACCCGGCGTACGACGGCGAGGGCGTCCAGGTCGTCACGGACGTCCAGGACGGCCAGGAGCCGGTGACGCCGGACGGCCCGGCCGCTGACGCGGGGCTCGAGCCGGGCGACGTCATCCTCGAGATCGACGGGCGGCCGGTGACGCAGTCCGACGAGCTCATCGTCGCGATCCGCGCCAAGGCGCCGGGGGACACGGTCGTCCTGCGCGTGCGCTCGGGGAGCGGGGAGCAGGACGTCTCGATCGTGCTCGACAAGGCCACGAGCGAGTAGACCGGTGTTCGGAGTCAACGGGGGCGAGCTGGTCGTCCTGCTCGTCATCGCGGTCCTCGTCATCGGGCCGGAACGTCTCCCGCGGTACGCGGAACAGCTCGGCGTCCTCGTCCGGAAGGGACGGGCGCTGCTCGGCGAGGCCAAGGTGAAGGTCTCCGAGGAGCTCGGTCCCGAGATCGCGGACGTCGACTGGTCCCAGCTCGACCCCCGCCGTTACGACCCGCGCCGGATCGTCCGCGACGCCCTGCTCGACGAGCCGCCGCCCCCACCGTCGCGTCCAGCACAGCCGGTGGCCCAGCCGGTCCTGGCGCTCGGCGCACCCGCCCCGTTCGACGTCGAGGCGACCTGACAACGATTCGGCAATGCCGCTCGATGCTGCCAGAATGGCATTCATGCCCAACGACGCGTCGCGACCCAGGATCCTGTCAGGGATGCAGCCCACCGACGACTCCTTGACCTTGGGCAACTACATCGGTGCACTCACCCAGTGGGTGGCCCTCCAGGACTCGTACGACGCGCTGTACTGCGTCGTCGACCTCCATGCACTCACGGTGAACCCGGACCCGGACAAGCTGCGCGAGCGCACGCGCCGCACGCTGGCGCAGTACCTCGCCGGCGGCGTCGACCCGGACCGCTCGACGTTGTTCCTCCAGTCGCACGTCCCGGAGCACACGGAGCTCGCGTGGATCCTGTCCTGCCAGACGGGGTTCGGCGAGGCCAGCCGGATGACCCAGTTCAAGGACAAGTCGGCGAAGCAGGGTGCGGACAACACCACGGTCGGTCTCTTCACGTACCCGGTGCTCATGGCAGCGGACATCCTTCTGTACGACACGGCGCTCGTGCCGGTGGGCGAGGACCAGCGGCAGCACCTCGAGATCACCCGGGACCTGGCAGAGCGGCTCAACAGCAGGTTCGGAGAGGGCACCGCCGTGGTCCCGGAGGCGCACATCGTCAAGGGCGCAGCGAAGGTCTACGACCTCCAGGCGCCGACGGCGAAGATGAGCAAGTCGTCGACCGGCAAGGGCACCGTGTGGCTGCTCGACGACCCCAAGGTGACGGCCAAGCGGATCCGGTCTGCCGTGACCGACGCGGGCTCGGAGATCGTGTTCGACCCGGAGAACAAGCCTGGCATCGCGAACCTGCTGACGATCTACTCCTCGCTCAGCGGTCGGACGATCGCCCAGCTCGAGGAGCAGTACGCCGGCCTGCAGTACGGCAACCTCAAGGTCGACCTCGCGGACCTCGTCGTCGCCCTGGTCACGCCGTTCCAGGAGCGCGTCTCGCACTACCTCTCCGACCCGGCGGAGCTCGACACGATCCTCGCTCGTGGCGCCGACAAGGCCCGGGACCTCGCAAGCGTCACGCTGGCCCGGATCTACGACCGCGTCGGACTCATCCCCGCACCTGGGCGCGCGCGGTGAACCTCCCCGAGCGGGTGGGCGACCAGCGCAGGGTGGGAGTGGCCATCGAGGTGCCCGAGCCGTACGGCCCCGAGCTGCAGAAGGCCCGTCGGCGGTTCGGCGACCCGCTCGCCGACCTCATCCCCCCGCACATCACCCTGCTCGGGCCCACCATCGTCGAGCCCGAGGCCTTCGAGGGCGTGCACGCCCACCTCGAGAGTGTCGTGCGCGACGTGTCGGCGTTCGTCGTGCGGCTGCGCAGCAGCGGCACGTTCCGGCCGGTGTCGCCTGTCGTCTTCGTCCAGGTGGCCCAGGGGATCTCGGAGTGCGAGGCGCTCGAGAAGGCGGTCCGGTCAGGCCCGCTCGAGCAGTCCCTCCGGTTCAACTACCACCCGCACGTCACGGTCGCCCACGAGGTGCCGGACACGGCGCTCGACACCGCTTTCGAGGCGATGGCGGACTACGAGGCGACGTTCTCGGTGGACTTCATCTCGCTCTACGAGCACGGCGACGACAACGTCTGGCGTCCCGTGCGGCGCTTCCCGCTGCAGCCGGCCGGCACACAGGAAGCCACCCGCTGACGAGGGTGTCCCGCTGGCAGAACCTCCGCGCCGGCGCAGACGACGAGAGGCCCGCAACCGGGTGGTTGCGGGCCTCTCGTCGTCTGTGGGGACGGTCATCGCCCCCCGCGAGCTCAGAAGGCGCGGGTGATCATCGCCTGCTTGACCTCTTTGATGGCCTTGGTGACCTCGATGCCCCGGGGGCACGCCTCGGTGCAGTTGAAGGTCGTGCGGCAGCGCCACACGCCTTCCTTGTCGTTGAGGATCTCGAGCCGCTGCTCGGAGCCCTCGTCGCGGGAGTCGAAGATGAACCGGTGCGCGTTGACGATCGCCGCGGGGCCGAAGTACTGCCCGTCGGTCCAGAAGACGGGGCAGGAGGACGTGCACGCGGCGCAGAGGATGCACTTCGTCGTGTCGTCGAACCGCTCGCGCTGCTCGGCCGACTGGAGGCGCTCCTTGCTCGGCTCGTTGCCGGAGGTGATGAGGAACGGCATGATCTCGCGGTAGGACGCGAAGAACGGCTCCATGTCCACGACGAGGTCCTTGATCACGGGCAGGCCCTTGATCGGCTCCACGAGGATCGGCTTGTCCGGGTTGACGTCCTTGAGGAGCGTCTTGCAGGCGAGGCGGTTGCGTCCGTTGATCCGGACGGCGTCAGACCCGCAGACGCCGTGCGCGCAGGAGCGGCGGAACGTCAGCGACCCGTCGTGCTCCCACTTGATCTTGTGGAGCGCATCGAGCACACGGTCCGTGCCGTAGGCCGTGACGGTGAAGTCGTCCCAGTACGCCTCGTCGCCGTGGGCGGACTCGGGGGAGTAGCGGCGCACCCGGAGGGTCACCTCGAAGCTGGGGATCGCTCCGACGGTGGTCTCCGGGGCCTTCTCGGCGGTGGCTGTCATCAGTACTTACGCTCCATCGGCTCGTACCTGGTCTGTGTGACGAGCTTTCCGCCCAGCACGACCTTGTAATTGTCGAACTCACTCTGCTCGGTGAAGACACCGGCAGTTCCGTCGGCGCTCTCGACCTCGGTGTCACCCAGCGGGCGGCGGTAGGCCATGGTGTGGAGCATCCAGTTGGCGTCGTCGCGCTCGGGGTAGTCCTCGCGGAAGTGGCCCCCGCGGGACTCCTTCCGGTTGAGCGCTCCGACGACGACGACCTCCGCGATGTCGAGCAGGAAGCCCAGCTCGATCGCCTCGAGGAGGTCCGTGTTGAACAGCCGGCCCTTGTCCTGGACGGACACGTTCTTGTAGCGACGCTGGAGCTCGCGGATGTCCGCCTGCGCCTCGCGGAGGGACTCCTCCGTGCGGAACACCTGGGCGTTGCGGTCCATCGTCTCCTGGAGCGCGGTCCGGATGTCCGCGACGCGCTCGCCCGTGGGGCGTCCGCGCATGTCGTCGAGCTGGGCGACCACCGGGTCGGCCGCGTCGGGCGCGATGTCCCGGTAGACGGCCGTCTTGGCGTACTTCGCAGCCGCGCGACCGGCGCGCTTGCCGAAGACGTTGATGTCGAGGAGCGAGTTGGTCCCCAGACGGTTCGAGCCGTGGACGGAGACGCAGGCGACCTCGCCGGCGGCGTAGAGGCCGCGCACGACGTCGGTGTTGTTGCGCAGCACCTCGGCGTCGACGTTGGTGGGGATCCCACCCATCGCGTAGTGCGCGGTGGGGTACACGGGCACCGGCTCGGTGTACGGCTCGATGCCGAGGTACGTCCGGGCGAACTCGGTGATGTCGGGGAGCTTGGCGTCGATGTGCGCCGGTTCGAGGTGCGTGAGGTCGAGGAGGATGTAGTCCTTGTTCGGGCCTGCCCCGCGGCCCTCACGGACCTCGTTCGCCATCGAGCGCGCGACGATGTCGCGCGGCGCGAGGTCCTTGATGGTCGGGGCGTAGCGCTCCATGAAGCGCTCACCGTCACCGTTGCGGAGGATGCCGCCCTCGCCGCGAGCGGCCTCGGACAGGAGGATCCCCAGGCCGGCGAGGCCTGTCGGGTGGAACTGGAAGAACTCCATGTCCTCGAGGGGGAACCCGCGGCGCAGCGCCAGCGCCATGCCGTCGCCGGTGAGGGTGTGCGCGTTCGACGTCGTCTTGAAGATCTTCCCAGCACCGCCGGTGGCGAGGATGATCGCCTTCGCCTGGAAGATGTGGATCTCGCCGGTGGCGAGGTCGTACGCGACGACGCCGGTGACGTTGACCTCCTCGCCGTCGGGCACGTGGCCCTCGGAGAGGTCGTGGTCGACGAGCAGGTCGAGGACGTAGAACTCGTTGAAGAACTCCACGTCCTGCTTGACGCACTGCTGGTAGAGCGTCTGGAGGATCATGTGGCCGGTGCGGTCCGCGGCGTAGCAGGAGCGGCGGACGGCGGCCTCGCCGTGGTTGCGGGTGTGCCCGCCGAAGCGGCGCTGGTCGATACGTCCCTCAGGTGTGCGGTTGAAGGGCAGCCCCATCCGCTCGAGGTCGAGGACGGCGTCGATCGCCTCCTTGGCCATGATCTCTGCGGCGTCCTGGTCGACGAGGTAGTCGCCGCCCTTGACCGTGTCGAACGTGTGCCACTCCCAGTTGTCCTCCTCGACGTTGGCGAGGGCGGCACACATGCCGCCCTGCGCCGCGCCGGTGTGGGAGCGCGTCGGGTAGAGCTTGGAGATCACGGCCGTGCGGACCTCGCCGGAGGACTCGAGGGCAGCGCGCATCCCGGCGCCTCCTGCGCCGACGATCACGACGTCGTACTGATGGGTCTGCATCGGGTCGAGGTCTCCTGTGACGAGAGGGTGGGTCAGGGGGTCGAGCGGTGGCTCAGGACGTGCAGACGGACGGGAGCAGGTCGGCAGGTGCGCCGACCGGGCACGGGCTGAACGTGAAGATCACGAGCGTGCCGAGGACCGTCACGACGACGAAGGACACGTAGAGGGCGATCTTCAGCGCGAGCCGGACACCGTCACGCTCCGCGTAGTCGTTGATGATCGTGCGCACCCCGTTCGTGCCGTGCATCATCGCCAGCCACAGCATGAGCAGGTCCCACATCTGCCAGAACGGCGACGTCCACTTGCCGCCGACGAACGCGAAGTCGATCGCGTTCACGCCGTCGCCGATCATGAGGTTGACGAAGAGGTGGCCGAAGATGAGGACGAGCAGGACGACGCCGGAGGCCCGCATGAAGACCCAGCCGTACAGCTCGAAGTTCGAGCGCGTGCTCTTGACGCGCTTGTAGGAGTCGCGCGGGTTCGTCAGCGCAGGTGCGGCGGCCATCAGTGCTCCCCGAAGACGTTCATGAGGTGGCGCGGCAGGAACGCGGCCATGGTGACGAGTGTGAGGCCGACGACGGTCCAGAGCATCGCTCGGTGGTACTGCGGACCTTTGGCCCAGAAGTCCACGAGGATGATGCGGATACCGTTGAAGGCGTGGAACACGATCGCCGCGACGAGGCCGGCCTCTCCGAGGCCCATGATGGGCGTCTGGTACGTGCCGATCACGGCGTTGTAGGCCTCCGGTGAGACCCGTACCAGTGCGGTGTCGAGGACGTGCACGAGCAGGAAGAAGAAGATGAGCACGCCGGTCACGCGGTGCGCGACCCAGGACCACATACCTTCGCGGCCGCGGTACAACGTGCCAGCGGGTGCACTGGGCACTGGGCGCCTCCTGGGCTGTTCATAGCGTCGGACCTGTGTCCGGTTCTCCACGGAAGTCTCTGGGCGTCGTCGACCAGATCCGTCTGACCTCTTCACTGTAGTGACTGTTGCGCCATGGTTGCGCCCGCAGGGCGGGAGTTCGCGTGTGGCGCTCGTCGTTTGTGATGCACTCCACAGGATCGACGGCCGGGCGGCGAGCCGGTGATTATGCTCGTGCCATGTCCCCGACCCGTGAGCCCGCCCTCCCGAACTTCTACGCAGTGATTCCCGCGGGGGGCGCAGGAACCCGGCTGTGGCCGCTGTCGCGGTCCGGCGCGCCCAAGTTCTTGCACGACCTCACCGGTTCGGGGCGCTCGCTCATCCAGGCGACGGTGGACCGGGTGGGTGCGCTCGCCCAGGGGGTCGTCGTCGTCACCGGGGAGGCGCACGCCGCAGCCGTCTCCGAGCAGCTGCCCGCGCTCGACGCCGCCAACATCCTCACCGAACCGTCGCCGCGGGACTCGATGGCGGCGATCGGTCTGGCTGCGGCGGTGCTCGCCCAGCGGCACGGCGACGTGGTCCTCGGTTCCTTCGCCGCCGACCAGGTCATCACCGGCCAGGATTCCTTCGAGCAGGCCGTCCGTGAGGGTGTGCGCGCCGCGGAGGAGGGGTACGTCGTGACGATCGGCATCGCTGCCTCCCGCCCGTCGACGGCGTTCGGCTACATCCACTCCGGGGCTCCGCTCGGTCTTGCCGGGGCGCCGAGCGCCCTGCACGTCGTCGGGTTCACGGAGAAGCCCGACGCGACGACGGCCCAGCGCTACCTCGCCACCGGCGAGTACCGCTGGAACGCCGGCATGTTCCTCGTTCGCGCCTCGGTGCTCCTCGACCACCTCGCCCGGGAGCGCCCCGCCCTGCACGACGGCATCCGGACGATCGCGGCCGCCTGGGACACGCCGGAGCGCGCGGCGGTCGTCGCCCGCGTGTGGCCGGGCCTGGAGAAGGTCGCGATCGACCACGCCGTGGCAGAGCCGGTCGCGGCCGCCGGTGGCGTCGTCGTCGTCCCCGGGTCGTTCGGCTGGGACGACGTCGGGGACTTCAACTCCCTCGCCGCGCTGCTGCCTGCCGCGGACGAGGCGGGCTCGAAGGTGCTCGGCGACGACGGCGCGGTCGTGCGGATCCAGAGCGCGGGGTCGGTGGTGGTCCCCGCGGCAGGTCGGGTGGTGACGATCCTCGGGCTCGACGACGTCGTCGTCGTGGACACCCCGGACGCGCTGCTCGTCACGACACGCGCCCGGGCGCAGCAGGTCAAGGACGTCGTCACCGAGCTGCGTGATCGCGGTCTGGACGAGCTCCTGTGACCGGTGAGCAGGAGTCGCTGCGCGCACGCATCGCGGACCTCACGGACGAGATCATCGACGAGCTCGTCGGGATCCGCCGCGACATCCACGCGCACCCCGAGGTCGCGCGGGCGGAGCTCCGGACGACGGCGCTCCTCGCGGCGCGGCTGCGGCAGGCGGGGCTCGAGCCCAGGCTCTTGAACGGCAGTGGCCTGACCTGTGACATCGGGCCCGGCGCCGCAGGCTCCGGACGCCGACGTATCGCGGTCCGGGCGGACATCGACGCCCTTCCGCTGCCGGAGACCTCCGGCGTCGAGTTCGCCTCGACGGTCCGCGGCGTCGCCCATGCGTGCGGCCACGACGTGCACACGACCATCGTGCTCGGCGTGGGCCTCGTGCTCGCCAGGCTGCATGCCGCCGGTGAGCTGCACCAACCTGTGCGACTCATCTTCCAGCCCGCGGAGGAGGTCCAGCCGGGCGGTGCCCTGGAGGTCCTCGACCAGGGTGGTCTCAACGGCGTCGGCGAGATCTACGCCCTGCACTGCGACCCGAAGCTCGACGTCGGGAAGATCGGGACGAGGATCGGTCCCATCACCTCGGCGTCCGACGAGGTCACGGTGCACGCGACCTCGAGGGGCGGGCACACGTCGCGGCCGCACCTCACGGGTGACCTCGTGTACGTGCTCGGGCAGATCATCACCCAGGTCCCGGCCGTCCTCGGGCGCCGGCTCGACCCGCGGTCGGGCGTCAACCTCACGTGGGGCGCGGTGCAGGCCGGGGCGGCGCCCAACGCGATACCCATGAGCGGACTGCTGCGCGGGACGCTGCGCTGTCTCGACGTGCGCGCGTGGGAGCGCGCCGCACAGGTGCTGCACGACGCGGTCCGGCAGGTCGCCGAGCCCTACGGCGTGGAGGTCGAGGTGCACCACCAGCGGGGCGTGCCACCGGTCGAGAACGACACGGCCTGCACGACGACGCTCGAGCGCTCGGCGCGCGAGATGCTCGGCGAGGGGTCGGTCGTCCTCACCGAGCAGTCCCTCGGTGGGGAGGATTTCGCCTGGTACCTCACGAAGGTCCCCGGTGCGATGGCACGGCTGGGGACGCGGACCCCGGGCGGCCGCACGTACGACATCCACCAGGGGGACCTGCGCGTCGACGAGCAGGCGATCTCCGTGGGCATCCTCCTGCTCTCGGAGGTGGCGGCGGCGGGCGGCGCTGCGGCATCTCGAAGCGCGGGACCCGGTGTGTCAGAGCGCAGACCAACCTTGCGCTTTCGTAACGAACTCGCGTAGTTACCCTTCAGTAACGAGATGTTCACACCCGGGGTCGTATGGTGAGCGCGCACGGGTCACCGAACCAGGTCTAGGCGCATTCCTGCGTACCTGGAAGACCCAGGGCGATCTCTCTCGACCAGACCACAGGAGCTCCACGTGAAGACACTTGCCCGCATCGCTGCGATGGGCGCCGCCGCCGCGCTCACCCTGACCGCGTGCGCTGACGCCCCCGACGAGGACACGAGCGGGTCCGACGGAACATCTGCAGCTGGCGACTTCACCGGGTGCATGGTGTCCGACTTCGGCGGATTCGACGACAACTCGTTCAACGAGTCGGGATTCAGCGGTCTGGAGCGCGCTGAGGAGGAGCTGGGCATCGACGTCCAGTTCGCGGAGTCCACCGACGCGGGCCAGTACACGCAGAACGTCGACTCGATGGTCCAGGCGAACTGCGACCTCATCGTGACGGTCGGCTTCAACCTCGCCGACGCGACCGCTGAGGCTGCGGACGCGAACCCCGAGCAGCGCTTCGCGCTCATCGACTCGGGCGTCGACCCCGTCCGTGACAACGTCAAGCCGCTGCTGTTCAACACGCAGGAGGCTGCGTTCCTCGCCGGGTACCTCGCCGCGGGCGTCTCCGAGACCGGCGTGGTCGGCACGTTCGGCGGCCAGCCGTACCCGTCGGTGACGATCTTCATGGACGGGTTCGTCGACGGTGTCGCGAAGTACAACGAGGACAACGGCACGGCCGTCACGGTCGTCGGCTGGGACAAGGACGCGCAGTCCGGCGAGTTCACGGAGACCTTCGAGGAGATCAGCGTGGGCGCCACGAAGGCCGACCTGCTCATCTCGCAGGGTGCGGACGTCATCCTCCCCGTCGCCGGGCCGGTCGGTGAGGGCGCGCTCGCGTCCGCCAGCCAGCACGAGGGCGTCAAGGTCATCTGGGTGGACTCGGACGGTTACGAGCAGGAGAAGCTTGCGCAGTACCAGGGCATCATCCTCACGTCCGTCATGAAGGAGATCGGCCAGTCCGTCTTCGACGTCGTCTCGTCGACCTCCGAGGGCTCGTTCGACCCGGAGCCCTACGTCGGCACCCTCGCGAACGGTGGCGTCTCGCTCGCCCCGTTCCACGACCTCGAGTCGGCCGTGCCCGCCGAGCTCCAGGAGCAGCTCGACGTGCTCGAGCAGCAGATCATCGACGGCGACCTCGTCGTCGAGTCCGTGAGTGCGACTCCGGTCGACTGATCCACACCGGCGGGTGGTCCCTGGCACGACGCCAGGGGCCACCCGCTCGTTCGTCCGCACCGCGACGGCACAATGGAAGAGTGGCCGTCCACCCGATCGACGTGAAGGACTCACCGGGATGAAGCTGGAGCTGCGGGGGATCACCAAGGTCTTCGGGTCGTTGATCGCCAACGACCACATCGACCTCGTCGTGGAACCCGGGGAGATCCATGCCCTGCTGGGCGAGAACGGGGCGGGCAAGAGCACGCTCATGAACGTCCTGTATGGCCTGTACGACCCCGACGACGGGGAGATCCTCGTCGACGACGAGCCGCGCACCTTCTCCGGCCCCGGTGACGCGATGGCCGCAGGGATCGGCATGGTGCACCAGCACTTCATGCTCGTGCCGGTGTTCACGGTCGCCGAGAACGTCGTCCTCGGGCACGAGCCCGTCAAGGGCGGTCTCATCGACCTGAAGAAGGCCCGCGCGCTCGTCCGGGAGATCTCGGACCGCTTCGGGTTCCAGATCGATCCCGACGCCCTCGTCGAGGACCTGCCGGTCGGAGCCCAGCAGCGCGTGGAGATCATCAAGGCCCTCTCCCGCGATGCGAAGGTCCTCATCCTCGACGAGCCGACCGCGGTGCTCACGCCGCAGGAGACCGACGAGCTCATCGAGATCATGCGTCAGCTCAAGGCTGCGGGGACGTCCATCGTCTTCATCACCCACAAGCTTCGCGAGGTCCGCGCCGTCGCGGACCGCATCACGGTCATCCGACGTGGCACGGTCGTCGGCTCCGCCGACCCCACCGCGTCCGAGATGGAGCTCGCGTCCGCCATGGTCGGACGCAGCGTCAACCTGACGACCGACAAGGCGCCCGCCAAGCCCGCCGAGACACGCCTCGTCGTGTCCCGGCTGGCACTGCGTGGCTCGTCTGACGAGACGCTCCTCGACGACGTGTCGTTCGAGGTGGCGTCGGGAGAGATCCTCGCCGTCGCAGGGGTCCAGGGAAACGGTCAGACCGAGCTCACCGAGACGATCCTCGGCATGCACCGCGACGCGACGGGCAGCATCCGCCTCGGCGGGACCGAGCTCCTCGGGCGCTCCATCCGCGACGTGCTCTCCGCAGGCGTCGGGTTCGTGCCCGAGGACCGCAGCAAGGACGGGCTCATCACGTCGTTCTCCATCGAGGAGAACCTCATCCTCGACCTGCACGACAAGGCGCCCTTCGCCCGCGGCGCCGCCCTCGACCGCGACGCCGTCGCCGCGAACGCCACCAAGTACGTCAAGGAGTTTGACGTCCGTGCCGCGTCGCCGAAGGACGCGGCGAGCACGCTGTCCGGCGGGAACCAGCAGAAGGTCGTCCTCGCCCGCGAGATGTCGCGCCCCCTGCAGCTGTTCGTCGCGTCGCAGCCCACGCGTGGCCTCGACGTCGGGTCGATCGAGTTCGTGCACCGGCGGATCGTCGCCGAGCGCGACCACGGGACGGCCGTCATCATCGTCTCGACCGAGCTCGACGAGGTGCTCGCCCTCGCCGACCGGATCGCGGTCATGTACCGCGGCTCGATCGTCGGGATCGTCCCGGGTGACACGTCACGCGACGTCCTCGGGCTCATGATGGCGGGGCTCTCGCTCGACGCGGCCCGGGCAGAGGCCGCCAAGCACACCACGCTCCTCAGCCAGGCCGATGCCGCGCCCGGCAGCATCCCGGAGGTTTCCCCGTGACCGACCCCCGACCCAGCCAGAGTGCCGGGGCGCCCCACGACGCCGAGGGCACCGCCGTGACCGAGACCGTTCCCGGGGCCCCCGGCGCGACCACCGAGAAGGGCGCAGCCGCACCGCGTTCGATGGTCCGAGAGATCCTCGAGAGCAGCTCCGCCGTCGTCGTCCTCGCCGTCGTCGCTGCGCTCGCGCTCGCGGCCGTCCTGGTCGCGGCCGCGGACAGCGACGTCCAGCGCACGGCGGGATACGTCTTCGCCCGGCCGAGCGACTTCTTCACAGCCGTGTGGGACTCCGTGTGGGGCGCGTACTCGTCGTTGTTCCGCGGCGCTGTCTTCGATCCGCAGGCCTCGACGACGCAACGTATGTTCAAACCGATCACGGAGACGCTCACGGCCTCGGTCCCGCTCATCTTCGCGGGTCTCGGCATCGGCATCGGCTTCCGGTCCGGGCTGTTCAACATCGGTGCGCAGGGCCAGGTCGTCCTTGGTGCGATCGGCGCGGCGTACATCGGGTTCGCGTTCGATCTGCCGGGCGTCGTGCACGTGATCCTCGCCGTCGTCGGCGGCCTCATGGCTGGCGCCCTGTGGGGGGGCATCGCGGGTTACCTCAAGGCGCGGTTCGACGCCAACGAGGTCATCGTGACGATCATGCTCAACTCGGTCGCCGTGTTCCTCATGTCGTACCTGCTGTCGACGACGGCGTTCAAGCGGCCCGGCAGCAACAACCCGATCTCGCCCCGCCTCGAGGACTCGGCGATGTTCGTCGGGCTTCTCGGAGGTTCGTTCCGACTGCACGCGGGCTGGATCCTCGCCATCCTCGCCGCGGTCGGCACCTGGTGGCTCATGGAGCGCTCGACGTGGGGCTTCAAGTTCCGGGCCGTGGGTGAGAACCCTGACGCCGCCCGGACGGCGGGGATCTCCGTGCCGTCCGTGTACCTCGCGGTCATGCTCGTCGCGGGGGGCCTCGCCGGGATGGGCGGAGTGTCACAGGTGCTCGGCACCGAGGGCGTCCTCCAGGACGGCGTCGCCGGTTCCATCGGTTTCGACGCGATCACGGTCGCCCTCCTCGGGCGTTCCCGTCCGCTCGGCACGGTCCTCGCCGCAACACTGTTCGGTGCGTTGCGAGCAGGCTCGCCGCTCATGCAGACCGCGAGCGGCACACCGATCGACATCGTCCTCGTCGTGCAGGCGCTCATCGTCCTGCTCATCGCTGCGCCTCCGCTGGTCCGTGCGATCTTCCGGCTGCCCGCCCCGGGCTCGTCCGTCCGGCTCTCGAAGGAGGTCGCAGCGTGAGCGCGACGACGAAGTCCCCGTCCGTCCCGCCGGGCAAGGCCACGCACGGGACGCTCACGGGTGAGGTCGAACCGCGCGTGTCGTGGGGTCCGTCTGCGGGCTACGCGGTCGTCGCGCTCACGAGCCTCGTGCTGTTCGGGCTCGGCTCGCCGGCTGGCGACTCGACGACGTTCACGCTCGCGAGCGCGAGCGACGTCGTCCAGCTCGCCCCGCTGACCGTCGCCGCCCGCGCGACAGCGATCGTGCTGTCCGTGCTGGGACTCCTCCTGGCGGCGTACTCGGCCTTCGAGGCCAGCCGGCACCGGCGCACCGGCGCGTGGTTGCCGGTGACCTTCGGGGTGGCCGTCGTCCTCGCGTTCCTCGTGTGGGCAGGTGCGGGGTCGGCACAGTCGCTTCCCGTGCCGCTGCTGCTGTCGCAGACGATCTTCATCGCGATCCCGCTCGCCTTCGGTGCGATGGCGGGCCTCGTGTGCGAGAGGTCGGGCATCATCAACATCGCGATCGAGGGCCAGCTCCTGGCGGGGGCGTTCACGGCGGCCGTCGTCGCGACTCTCGCGTCGAACCCCTACGCGGGGCTTGTTGCGGCCCCCGTCGCGGGTGCGGCCGTCGCCGTCCTTCTCGCGTGGTTCGCGATCACCTACCGGGTCGACCAGATCATCGTGGGTGTCGTCCTCAACGTCCTCGTCGCCGGCGTGACGAGCTTCTTGTTCTCGACGGTCCTCAAGGCCAACTCGTCGACGTGGAACTCTCCGCCGCGCCTGCCGATCATCGAGATCCCCCTGCTGTCGCAGATCCCCGTCCTCGGGCCCATGCTCTTCCGCCAGACGATCCTCGTCTACCTCATGTTCGCCTTCGTCGTGGTCCTCCAGGTGATGGTGTTCCGCAGCCGGTGGGGCTTGCGGATGCGCTCTGTCGGCGAGCACCCCAAGGCCGCGGACACGGTCGGCATCAAGGTCAACCTCACGCGGTGGCGGAACACGCTGCTCGGTGGGGCGATCGCCGGTCTCGGCGGGGCCTCGTTCACCGTGACCCTCGGGCTGGCGTTCGGGAAGGAGATGACCGCGGGCAAGGGGTTCATCGCCCTCGCGGCCATGATCCTCGGCCGGTGGAGCCCGCGCGGTGCGTTCCTCGCCGCACTCCTCTTCGGCTTCGCCGAGGCACTGCGCAGCGCGCTCGGGGTCGTGGGCTCCGACATCCCCAGCCAGTTCCTGGCCATGCTGCCGTACCTCGCGACGATCTTCGCTGTCGCTGGCCTCGTCGGCCGCGTGCGGGCGCCCGCTGCAGAAGGGATCCCGTACACCAAGTGACCACCGCCGACTCCCCGCCACCCGTCGACTGGGACGCCCTGCGCGCCGCCGCCCGTGACGTCATGACGCGGGCATACGTGCCGTACTCACACTTTCCTGTGGGGGCCGCGGCACTCGTCGACGACGGACGGGTCGTCGTCGGCTGCAACACCGAGAACGCCTCCTACGGGGTGGGGCTGTGTGCCGAGTGCGGGCTCGTGTCCGCGCTCGCCGCGTCGGGTGGTGGCCGGCTCGTCGCCTTCACCTGCGTCGACGGGCACGGGCGCACCCTCATGCCGTGCGGTCGGTGCCGCCAGCTCCTGTGGGAGCACGGGGGAGCCGACCTTCAGGTGGAGACGGTGAACGGGATCAAGCAGATGACCGAGGTGCTGCCCGACGCGTTCGGGCCGGACGACCTCGTGAGGAGGGCATGACGATGGCTGAGGCACTGGACGCGGTGGACGTCATCCGCACCAAGCGCGACGGGGGAGCACTGAGCGACGCCCAGATCGACTGGGTGATCGACGCGTACACGCGGGGCGCGGTCGCCGAGGAGCAGATGGCGGCGCTCAACATGGCGATCCTGCTCAACGGCATGACCCGGCCCGAGATCGCACGCTGGACCGCGGCCATGATCGCCTCCGGCGAGCGCATGGACTTCTCGTCCCTGTCGCGGCCCACCTCGGACAAGCACTCGACCGGGGGTGTGGGGGACAAGATCACGCTGCCGCTCGCGCCGCTCGTGGCCGTCTTCGGTGTGGCCGTCCCGCAGCTGTCCGGCCGGGGCCTCGGGCACACGGGCGGCACGCTCGACAAGCTCGAGTCGATCCCGGGCTGGCGCGCGGCGCTGACCAACGACGAGATGATGGCGCAGCTCGAGGACGTCGGCGCGGTGATCTGCCAGGCGGGTTTCGGGCTCGCCCCCGCCGACCGCAAGCTCTACGCCCTGCGCGACGTCACCGGGACGGTCGAGGCGATCCCGCTCATCGCGTCGTCGATCATGAGCAAGAAGATCGCGGAGGGCACCGGTGCGCTCGTGCTCGACGTCAAGGTGGGCTCCGGCGCCTTCATGAAGGACGAGGCGTCGGCGCGCGAGCTCGCCCGCACCATGGTGGACCTGGGGACCGACGCCGGCGTCCGCACGGTCGCCCTGCTCACGGACATGTCGACGCCGCTCGGCCTCACCGCCGGCAACGCGCTCGAGGTGCGGGAGTCGGTCGAGGTGCTCGCCGGCGGGGGGCCCGACGACGTCGTCGAGCTCACGGTGGCGCTGGCCGTCGAGATGCTCGCCGGTGCGGGCCGGGAGACCAGCCCGGACGACGTCCGTGCCGCGCTCGCCGACGGTCGCGCGATGGACCGCTGGGAGCGGATGATCTCCGCGCAGGGCGGTGACCCGCGGGCCCCGCTCCCGGTCGCCCGGGAGACCGAGCAGGTGCTCGCGCCGCACGACGGCGTGCTCGCGTCCCTCGACGCGTTGGAGGTCGGGTTCGCGGCCTGGCGGCTGGGCGCCGGGCGCGCCCGCAAGGAGGACCCCGTGCAGGCGGGCGCCGGTGTGGAGATCCATGCACGGCCGGGCGACCGCGTCGTCGCCGGACAACCGGTGCTCACCCTGCACACCGACACCCCGGAGCGCTTCGGGCGGGCGCTCGAGTCCGCGCGGGCTGCCGTCCGGATCGCCCCGACGGGAGAGCCGGTCGCCGCGCGACCGCTCCTCATCGACCGTGTCGACTGACCGCCCCCGACGTCCGGCTGCTGTCTACGACGTCGGGGACGAGCCCGACGCGCGGTTCTCGCTCGCCAACGAACGGACCGCGCTCGCCTGGGTGCGCACCGGCCTGGGCCTCGTCGCGGGCGGGGTTGCTCTCACGTCCTTCGCGACGTTCGCGGACCTCTCGGTCTTCCTCGACGTCGTCGCGGCCGTCGTGTGCCTCGCCGGCGGCGTCGTGGCGCTCTACGCGGTCCACGCGTGGCGGCGCAACGAGATCGCGCTCCGCACGCGCAGGCCGCTGCCGGCGCCGCGTGCGCTGCCGGTCCTCGTGGCCGGCGTCGTCGTCATGGCTGTGCTGCTCGGCGGCTACGCGCTCACGGCGGCGTTCTGACCGGCGACGGGCCCGGGGAGGGCGGCGCGACGAGTCCGGAGCCGCCCCCGGGGGCCCAGCCCGAGCGCACCGCGCTCGCGTGGCAGCGGACCCTCGTGGGTGTGGTCGGCGCGACGTTCGTCCTCGCCCTCACCGCGCTGCGCGCCGGGGCGCCCGGGCTCGCTGCGGCGGCAGCGGGGCTGGTCGGCTACGTGGGGGCCGTGCTCCTGGGTGGGTCACCCGGGCGCAATCCGGCGGCGGATCACCGGGCCGGCCGCCAGCCGCGCACCGGGCCGGTCCTCGTCCGGGTGGCGACCGTCGTCGCACTGCTCGGGGTGCTCGGTGCGACGCTCGCCGTGGTCGCGGTGATCCGGGGCACGTAGGTGCCGAGCGGTCCGGACCCAGCGGTGAGACCCCCGTGTGGTCCGCCGACCGGTGGCGGGTGGCAGCCGACGGGGCGAGCATGGAGAGATCCGGGGCGTGAAGCCGCACGGCCCGGCCGTCCCCACCCCCGTCCCCCCAGGAGGTCATCCATGAGCACCCAGCCCGGCAACGACGCGCTCCGCGACGCAGGGCTCACGAGTCCCGATCTCGACGGAGCGGTCAACCTCACGGAGGAGCTCGACGCGCAGCACCAGGCCGCGGCCGCGGCCGCGGCCGATGCCGCGCCGGAGGACTACGCGCCCGGTTCCCCGCGCCCGGACCAGCGGGGCGCCGCGGCCGAGGCGGACGTCGTCGAGCAGGCGGCTGTCGTCCCGGACGAGGACGAGTACGTCTGACCTCGGCGGTACCGTTGGGGCATGACGTCTTCTCCGCGCTCCGACGCGCCTGCGACCACCGTGTCGCACATCGCGGCGCTCCCCAAGGTCCTTCTCCACGACCACCTCGACGGCGGCCTGCGGCCCCAGACGATCATCGAGCTCGCGTCCGTGGCCGGCCACACGCTGCCGACCACAGACCCTGCCGAGCTCGCTGACTGGTTCGTCGCAGCGGCCGACTCCGGGTCCCTCGTGCGGTACCTCGAGACCTTCGACCACACGATCGCCGTCATGCAGACCCGCGAGGGCCTGCGCCGCGTCGCCCGGGAGGCCGTGGTCGACCTCGCCGCCGACGGCGTCGTCTACGCCGAGCAGCGCTGGGCGCCGGAGCAGCACCTCACCCAGGGGCTGTCCCTGCAGGACGCCGTCGACGCCGTGCAGGAGGGACTCGAGGAGGGCGTCGCGCTGGCCGCGCAGGAGGGCCGGGAGATCCGCGTCGGCCAGCTCGTCACCGCGATGCGGCACGCCGACCGCTGGGACGAGATCGCGGCGCTCGCCCTCGCGAACCGCGACCGAGGCGTCGTCGGATTCGACATCGCCGGAGCCGAGGACGGCTTCCTGCCGTCCCGCTACCCCTCGACGTGGCGCACCCTCAACGACGCGTCGTTCCCCGTGACGATCCACGCCGGCGAGGCCGCGGGTGTGCCGTCGATCGCCGAGGCCGTGCACCTCGGCCAGGCCAGCCGCATCGGCCACGGCGCCCGCATCGTCGAGGACATCACCGGCATCGACGGCGATGCGCCGGAGCTCGGACGCGTCGCGCACTGGATCCGCGACAACCAGATCCCGCTCGAGCTGTGCCCGTCGTCGAACCTGCAGACCGGCGTCACCGACTCGATCGCCGCCCACCCGATCTCCCGGCTGCGGGACCTCGACTTCGCGGTGACCGTCAACACCGACAACCGCCTCATGTCCGGGACCTCGATGACCCGGGAGATGACGCTCCTCGTCGAGCAGGCCGGCTGGAGCCTCGAGGACCTGCGTGACGTGACGCTGGCCGCGGCATGGAGCGCCTTCGTTCACCACGACGAGCGGCACGCCCTGGGGGAGCGCATCGCCGCCGCGTACGACGCTGCGGCCGCGTCCGACGTCGTCGGGACGTCCAGCGCCCTCTGATCCCACCCGCCCCACGAGAACCGCACGAACGACGGAGCCCATCATGACCAGCACGAGCCACCTGAGCGCGAGCGAGCTCGCCCAGTACGTCGACCACACGCTCCTCACGGCGCACGCTACGCAGGCCGACGTCGCGGCGCTCGCGGAGGAGGCCGACGAGCTCGGCGTGTACTCCATCTGCGTGTCGCCGTCGATGCTGCCGTTGGCGCTGCCCGCCGGGAGCACCCTGAAGATCGCGACCGTCTGCGGTTTCCCCTCGGGCAAGCACCACAGCCAGATCAAGGCTGCGGAGGCCGCGCTCGCCGTCGAGCAGGGCGCGCACGAGGTCGACATGGTCATCGACGTCGGCGCCGCGAAGGCTGGCGCCTGGCATTCCGTCGAGGCGGACATCGCCTCGGTGCGGGCGGCCGTCCCCGCTCCAGCCCTGCTCAAGGTGATCATCGAGTCCGCCGCGCTCGAGGACGACGAGATCGTCGCGGCGTGCCAGGCCGCGGAGAGTGCCGGTGCGGACTTCGTCAAGACGTCCACGGGCTTCCACCCGGCGGGTGGCGCCAGCGTGCACGCGGTCGAGCTCATGGCCCGGACGGTGGGCGGGCGACTGGGCGTCAAGGCCAGCGGAGGCATCCGGACGGCCGAGGCCGCGCTCGCGATGATCGATGCGGGAGCGACCCGCCTCGGGTTGTCCGGCACCGCCGCCGTCCTCGCGGGCCTGGACGCGCTCGACGGTCGTGGTGCCCAGCAGGAACCGCCGGCGGCTGGCGAGAGCTCCGGCTACTGACCGACCCTGGCGCCAGCTGCTGGGCGCCACCCACCCGCATCCCCGAGAGGGCACTGATGACCCCCGATGCCACGCCAGCCGGCGACGAGCGCCGACCCGGACGGCCCGAGCGCCCGGTGACCAGCGCGGTCGTGCTGCGCACGGAGTTCCTCACGCCGCACATGGTCCGCGTGGTCCTCGGGGGCGCCGGGCTCGACGGGTTCACGCCGCTGCCCTGCACGGACCAGTACATCAAGCTGCGGTTCCCTGCCGAGGTCGAGGGAGGCAGACCGCGCCTGCGGACCTACACCGTCCGCTCCTGGGACCCGGTGGCGCGTGAGCTCGCGATCGACTTCGTCGTGCACGGCGACGAGGGCCTCGCCGGTCCCTGGGCCACACGCGCCCGGCCGGGCGACGAGATCACCTTCGTCGGTCCGGGGGGCGGGTACGCCCCGCCCCCGGACGCCCTGTGGCACCTGTTCATCGGTGACGAGAGTGCGATGCCGGCGATCGCGGCCGCCCTCGACGCTCTCGACAGCGGCGCCCGCGCGAAGGTGTTCCTCGAGGTCGGCGGACCGGCTGACGAGCTGGACCTGCACACCGCTGCGCACGTCGCGGCGCGGACAGACGGCCCGCTCGACGACCCCCTCGTCACCTGGGTGCACCGTGGGCGCAGCCGGAGCCTCCTCGACGTGGTGGCGTCCTGGCCGTTCCCCGAGGGGGTGCCGTCCGTGTTCCTCCACGGCGACGCCGGGCTCGTCAAGGACCTGCGGCGCCACCTGCGTTCCGAGCGTGCCGTGCCACCTGCCGCCCTCTCCGCGTCGGGCTACTGGCGGCGTGGCCGGACGGAAGAGGGCTGGCGCACCGAGAAGGCACAGTGGAAGGCCGCTGTCGACGAGGACGAGCGCACCCTCGCCGCCTCGTGACCCCCAGGGGCGCCCTCAGATCCCGAGGGCTGCGCGCATGTCCGCGGACACGTCGGCGATCCTGAGCCGCGCCGCCGCGCGCGCGTCGGCCAGGTCGTCGGACGACGCGCTGGCCGAGACGTCCCGGACGACCTCGAGGTAGCACTTGATCTTCGGTTCGGTGCCGCTCGGGCGCACGATGACCCGGGTGTTGTCCTCGGTGAGGAGGCGCAGGCCGTCCGTGGGCGGAAGGCCGTCGACCCCGTCGGCGAGGTCCACCGTCTCCACGACCGACGAGCCGCCGAGCGACACGGGAGGCGCTTGCCGGAGCCGCGCCATCGTCCGAGGGATCTCGGTGAGGTCCGTGAAACGCACCGAGAGCTGGTCGGTCACGTACAACCCGTGCTGCCGGGCGAGATCGTCGAGGGCGTCGACGAGGCTCTGACCGCGGGCCTTGAGGTGGTCTGCCAGCTGCACGACGAGGAGCGCCGCGCTGATCCCGTCCTTGTCCCGCACGGACTGCGGGTCGACGCAGTAGCCGAGCGCCTCCTCGTACCCGAAGAGGAGGCCGGGGACACGGGAGATCCACTTGAACCCGGTGAGCGTCGTCGCGTGCTCGAGCCCGTGCGCCGCAGCGATGCGGGCGAGGAGCCGCGACGAGACGATCGAGCTCGCGAGGGTGCCCCTGCGGCCCTCGCGCTCGGCCCGGCTCGCGACGAGCTCACCGAGCAGCGCTCCGACCTCGTCGCCGTGCAGCATGCGCCATCCCTCGAACGCGGCGGTGTCGGCGCCCGCGTTCACCGGCAGCTGGCGGATCACCCCTGGGTCGATGACCGCGACGGCGCACCGGTCGGCGTCCGGGTCGTTGGCGATGACGAGGTCGGCCCGGAGAGCTTCCGCGTAGGTGAGGGAGAGGTCGATGACGCCCGCTTCCTCGGGGTTGGGGAACGCCACGGTCGGGAAGTCGGGGTCGGGGTCCGCCTGCTCAGGGACGAGGAACACGTCCGGGTAGCCGGCGCGGCGCAGCACCTCGCCGAGGACGGCCCCTCCGACGCCGTGCAGCGGCGTCGCCACGACCTTGAGCCTGCGGGGCGACGAGTCGTCGACGAGGGCGTCGACCGAGTCGAGGTAGGCAGCGAGCAGGTCCGGTCCGACGACCGTCCACCCGTGGTCGGCGCGGGCGATCGAGGCGACGGACGGCACGGCCTCGATGCGGGCGGCGATCTCGGCGTCCTGCGGCGGCACGATCTGCGCACCCTGGCCCGCGTCGGTGACGACCCGGCCACCGAGGTACACCTTGTAGCCGTTGTCCGTCGCGGGGTTGTGGCTCGCGGTGACCATGACGCCGGCGTCGGCGTCGAGGTGTCGGAGCGCGAAGGCGAGGACGGGCGTCGGCAGGGGCCGGTCGAGCAGCAAGGCCTCGTGACCGGCGGCCGTCGCCACCGCGACGGTGTCCCGTGCGAAGTCGAGCGACCGGTGCCGAGCGTCGTACCCGACAACGATCCGCGGCGGACGCCCCGGACCGACCGTGTCCGAGAGGAAGGCGGTGAGTCCGGCCGCAGCTCGCAGCACGACCGCTCGGTTCATCCGGTTCGGGCCACCGCCCAGGGCTCCCCGCAGGCCCGCGGTCCCGAACTGCAACGTGCCCGAGAAGCGGTCCTCCAGGTCGTGCAGGGCCGCGACGTGCGCTCGCGTGGGGTCGTCCCGGTCGTCGGCGACGCGGAGCTGGTCGAGGAGCTCGTCGCGCGTCGTGGGGTCGGGGTCGTCCGCGATCCAGTCCCGGACCAGTGCCCGGACCCGCTCGAGGCGCTCCTGCTCGGACGGCTGCTGGTCGGTCGTGGTGTCGTTCGTCATGTCAGATCCTCGAGACGATCGCGGCGAGCAGGGCACTGATGCGCGGTCCGGCGGCCTGGCCCGCCTCGATGACCTCGGCGTGGGAGAGAGGTACCGGGCTGATCCCGGCAGCGAGGTTCGTGACGAGGGAGATGCCCAGCACCTCGAGGCCCACGTGCCGTGCGGCGATGGCCTCGAGAGCGGTCGACATCCCCACGAGGTCCCCCCCGAGCCTGCCTGCCATACGGACCTCGGCCGGGGTCTCGTAGTGGGGTCCGCGGAACTGGACGTACACGCCGTCGGCGAGCTCCGGGTCGACCTCGCGGGCGACGGCACGCAACCGCGCCGAGTACAGGTCCGTGAGGTCGACGAACGTCGCGCCCTCGAGCGGCGACGTCGCCGTGAGGTTGATGTGGTCCGAGATGAGCACGGGTGTCCCGGGCGCCCAGTCAGGATTGAGCCCACCGCACCCGTTCGTGAGGATCACGGTGCTCGCGCCCGCTGCCGCCGCGGTGCGCATCCCGTGCACGACGGCGCGCACCCCCCTGCCCTCGTAGAGGTGCGTACGGGAGCCGAGCACGAGGGCATGCTTGCCCGTCGCGGCGACCTTGACCGAACGGAACGTCCCGACGTGTCCGGCGACGGCTGGAGCCGTGAACCCGGGCACCTCGTCCGCTCGCACCTCGGCGACCGTCTCGCCGAGGAGATCGGCGCTGCCACCCCACCCGGAGCCGAGGACGAGCGCGATGTCGTGGCGCTCGATGCCGGTGGCCTGCGCGAGGTGCCTGGCTGCCTGGGCTGCGAGGTCGAAGGGGTCGGTGACGGCTGGGTCGGCCGCTCGTGCGGGTGAGGGAGTGGTCATGGTTCGAGGCTAGCGCCCGCACAGGGAGGCGACGACCGGTCGCCGGGTGCGCGTGTCGTCGACCCGTGGAGCGACCGCCGGACCCCTGGGATACTGGACGTATGACGTCATCCACGACCCCGCCCCCCGTCCCTGGAGCCGCTTCGCTGTCTGACCCGGACCTGCAGGCGACGAAGATCGTCATCCTCGGAGGTGGACCCGGCGGCTACGAGGCCGCCCTCGTCGCGAAGCGCCTCGGTGCGGACGTCACGGTCGTCGAGCGCCAGGGCCTCGGCGGGGCGGCGGTCCTCACGGACGTCGTGCCGTCGAAGACGCTCATCGCGACAGCCGAGTGGATGGCGGTGGGCCGGACCGCATCGGAGCTGGGCATCCGCATCCAGGACGCGGCCGGCGACCCCGCCGACCAGCTGTCGGTCGACCTTGCCGTCGTCAACGCACGCGTGCGGCGGCTCGCGGCCGCGCAGTCGGACGACATCCGTGCGCGCCTCGAGCGCGAGTCCATCCGGGTGGTCGACGGGCAGGGTCGGCTCGACGGGCCGTCACGCGTCGTCGTCGACCCCACCGAGGGGTCGGAGCCGGAGACGATCGAGGCCGACGTCGTGCTCGTCGCGACGGGTTCGACGCCGCGGGTCCTGCCGACGGCACAGCCGGACGGCGAGCGGATCCTCACGTGGACGCAGCTCTATCAGCTCACCGAGCTCCCCGAGCGCCTCATCGTCGTCGGCTCGGGGGTCACCGGTGCCGAGTTCGCCGGCGCGTACAACGCGCTCGGCTCCGACGTCGTGCTCGTGTCCAGTCGTGACCGGGTCCTGCCCGGCGAGGACGCTGACGCCGCGAACCTCATCGAGCAGGTCTTCACGGACCGCGGCATGACCGTGATGTCGAAGTCGCGCGCCGAGTCTGCGGTCGTCGTGGGGGAGGGGCCCTCGGCGCACGTGGAGGTCACCCTCTCCGACGGGAGGGTCGTCACCGGTTCCCACGTCCTCGTGGCGGTCGGCTCCATCCCCAACACGCAAGGCCTGGGCCTCGAGGAGGCGGGTGTCCGGCTGACGACGACCGGTCACATCGAGGTCGACAAGGTGTCCCGGACGAGCGTGCGGGGGGTCTACGCCGCCGGCGACTGCACCGGGGTCTTCCCGCTGGCGTCCGTCGCCGCGATGCAAGGCCGCGTGGCGATGTCGCACGCCCTGGGCGACGCCGTGCAGCCGTTGCGCCTGCGCAGCGTCGCGGCGAACATCTTCACCGCACCGGAGATCGCGACCGTCGGCTACAGCGAGCAGGCACTCAAGGACCAGAGCTCGAAGTACTCCACGACGATCCTGCCGCTGCGCCGCAACCCGCGGGCCAAGATGCTCGGCATCCGTGAAGGGTTCGTCAAGATGTTCGCGCACCCCGATGCCGGCGTCGTCCTGGGAGGTGTCGTCGTGGCGCCACGTGCGAGCGAGCTCATCTTCCCGATCACTCTTGCGGTCGCCCACCGCCTGACGGTCGACGACGTCGCTGAGGCGTTCACGGTGTACCCGTCCCTGTCGGGCTCCATCGCGGAGGTCGCCCGGATGGGGCACCACAGGATCGACTGACCGCCGCGGCGCGATCGCGTCAGAGTGGGCGGACCGCGCCGAGGTCGAGGGTCGCGTGGATCGCTCCCTCGCGGACGTCGAGCGCGACGAGCGTGACCCCGGCGACCTTGGCCGCGATCGCGTCCTGCAGGCGCAGCGCGAGCACGGGCTCGTCCGTGCCCCGGCGGACCTCGACGAGGCCGTCGGGCAGGCCCCGGCTGCGCAGCGCGGAGTTGATCGGCGCGGTGAGGTGGTTGACGAGCTTGTGAGCCGGGAGCGACCGCGCCTGGGCGCCGATCTCGAACGTCGCGACGCCTCCGGTGTAGCCGGTGAACACGGCGACGACCGAGACGGTGCCCACGGCTGCGGCCGCGAGGCGCAGCGCCATCGGCGGGTCGGGGATGAGCCGCAGGTCGATCTCGGCGAACACGGCGTTGCCCTTGCCGAGGACGGAGGTGACCATCGGTGGCAACGGTTGCTGGGACGTGGCGACCGTCATCGCTTCGCTGATGGGGAACGTGATCTGCATGGCTCTCCTCGCGGGGTACTCGTGGACCTGCGACGCCTCGCCGGTGGGGGGCGTCGGGTGGCAGTCCCATTGTGGGACCACGCGGCCGGGACGACCTGCTCAGGACTCCTGGGAGATCCGATCGACGAGAGAGCGCCAGACCGAGCCGAACGCCGGGAGCAGCGGATGGTCCTCGACCTCGTCGACCGCGACCCACACCATCTCGAGGCTCTCGGGGTCCGTCGCACGGACCTCGGGGGACGTCCCGTCGTCCACGACGGCGAGGATCGTCGTGTAGCGCCAGTCGCCGTGGTCGAGCACGTGCTCGCCGACGACGTGCACGAGGTCCGGCGTGATCCCCGCTTCTTCCTGAGCCTCCCGGAGCGCACCCTGCTCAGGGGTCTCGTCGGGTCCCACGGCGCCGCCGGGGATCCCCCAGGTGCCGCCCTGGTCGCTCCACAGCGCGCGGTGCTGGAGGACGATGTGGGAGACGCGACCTGCGTGGTCGCGTCTGGCGAGAAGCAGGCCTGCCGCCCCGAACCGGCCCCAGTGCTTGCGGCCGCAGGCGCAGTCCACCCACCCGTCCCCGGGCTGGCGCGGGCTCTGCGGTGCGGGACGGGTCACCGGACGAGCCTGCCACACGGGCCGGACCCGAGCCATGCGGTGCGAGCGGCGAACGGGTCGATCAGTCGACGATCTGGCAGATCGCGGTACCCGAGCTCACTCCGGCTCCGACGACGGCGGACAGCCCCGCCACCGTGCCGGCACGGTGGGCGAGGAGCGGCTGCTCCATCTTCATCGCCTCGAGCACGACGACGAGGTCGCCCTCGGCGACGAGCGCACCGTCGGCGACAGCGACCTTGACGATCGTGCCCTGCATCGGCGACGCGAGGGTGGCGCCGTTGCTGCCGGACGACTTGGTCACGGTGCGGCGCGCGGGGCGCCGCACCGGCTGACGGCCACGTCCACCTCCGATACCGAGCCCTGCCGGGATGACCACCTCCAGGCGCTTGCCCCCGACCTCGACGATCACGCGTTCGGTGGCGGCGGCCTCGGACTCCGTGTCCGTGGATGGCTGCGCAGCGCCGAGGTTCGCGCACACGTCCGCGAACTCCGTCTCGATCCACCGGGTGTGGACGCTGAAGGGCTCGTCCCCGGCGGGGACGAACGCCTCGGCGTCGAGCACCGCGCGGTGGAACGGCACGACGGTCGGGATCCCCGTGATCTCGAGCTCGCGCAGTGCACGGCGGGCTCTCTCGACGGCCTGTCGCCGGGTGGCGCCGGTGACGATCACCTTGGCGAGCAGGGAGTCGAACGCGCCGGAGATCGTGTCTCCCTCGACCACGCCGGTGTCGACGCGCACGCCGGGGCCGCTCGGCAGCCGCAGCCCGGTGATGCGGCCGGGGGCCGGGAGGAAGTTCGCTGCGGGGTCCTCGCCGTTGATCCGGAACTCGAGCGAGTGGCCGCGGACCTCGACCGAGGAGTAGCCCAGCGGCTCCCCGGCGGCGATGCGCAGCTGTTCCCTGACGAGGTCGATGCCCGTGACCTCCTCGGACACCGGGTGCTCCACCTGGAGACGTGTGTTGACCTCGAGGAACGACAGGGTGCCGTCGACGCCGATGAGGAACTCGCACGTGCCCGCCCCGACGTAGCCTGCCTCGCGCAGGATCGCCTCCGAGGACGCGTAGAGCTCGTCGCGCTGGGCGTCGGTGAGGAACGGCGCCGGCGCTTCCTCGACGAGCTTCTGGTGACGTCGTTGCAGGGAGCAGTCGCGCGTCGAGACGACGACGACGGTGCCGTGCTCGTCGGCGAGGCACTGGGTCTCGACGTGGCGCGGCTTGTCGAGGTAGCGCTCGACGAAGCACTCGCCGCGGCCGAACGCGGCGACGGCCTCGCGGACCGCGGAGTCGAAGGCCTCGTCGATCTCGTCGACGGTGCGAGCCACCTTGAGGCCGCGACCGCCACCGCCGAAGGCCGCCTTGATGGCGACGGGCAGACCGTACGCTGCGGCGAACGCGTGGACCTCGCTGACGTCCGCGACCGGGTCGGGCGTGCCCGGGACGAGGGGCGCGCCCGCGCGCTGGGCGATGTGGCGCGCACTGACCTTGTCCCCGAGGGCGTCGATGGCTGCGGGCGGCGGACCGATCCACACGAGCCCGGCGTCGATCACCGCACGCGCGAAGTCGGCGTTCTCCGCGAGGAAGCCGTAGCCGGGGTGGACCGCGTCGGCTCCTGCCCGGCGGGCGACGTCGAGGAGCTTCGCGATGTCGAGGTACGTCTCGGCCGCACGCGCACCGTTGAGGGCGAACGCCTCGTCGGCCAGGCGGACGTGGAGGGACTCGCGGTCGGGGTCGGCGTAGACCGCGACCGACCTGATCCCGGCATCGGCGCAGGCACGGGCGATGCGGACGGCGATCTCGCCGCGGTTGGCGATGAGGACCTTAGAGATGAGGGGCACGGCTCACGGTAACGCGTGCGGCGCCCAGTTCCGCGCGATGCGCGGCCGCCACGGGCAAGATTGAGGAGAAAGCCAAGCCTGCTCCGACGGCCTTGTAGGGATCCGGCATGGTGGAGTGCGAGCCAGAGCGGCAAAACGCCACAAGTGGTCCAGCGCGGGGCGGACGTGGTCAGTCTGCTTGCCGATTCCACAGGTCGGTCCACCGGACGCCCACCTCCGTGAGCAGCGCTCGGAGCAGCGGCAGGCTGATCCCGACGACGCCGTGGTGGTCGCCCTCGATCCGCTCGACGAATGCGCCGCCGAGCCCGTCGATCGTGAACGCTCCGGCAACGCGCAGCGGCTCACCCGTGCTGATGTACGCGTCGATCTCCTCGTCGGAGACGTCCGCGAAGTGCACGGTCGTCGAGCTCGTCGCGCCGAGCGTCCCGCCGGTGCCACCCTCGTCGGTGTCGCGCAGGTCGACGACCCAGTGGCCCGTGTGCAGGACGGCGCTGCGGCCGCGCATGAGCCGCCACCGCTCTCGAGCGACGTCGGCGGTGGCGGGCTTGCCGTACACCTCGCCCTCGATCTCGAGCATCGAGTCGCACCCCACGACGACGTCGAGGGGTCCGGCACCCTCGTCCTGCCCGGGATCGGCGTCCTCGATGGCCCGTGTCACGTCCTGCGCCTTGGCCTGGGCCAGGAGCAGCACCACGTCCGCGGGCTCGATCGCGCCGTACCGCTGCCTCGCGTCGGCGATCACCGCATCCTCGTCGACCGCGGAGACCCGGACGACGGGGACGACTCCGGCGGCGGTGAGGGTGGCGAGGCGGGCAGGGGACGCGGAGGCGAGGACGAGGGTGGTCACGACGGATCAGCCTAGACCCGCGCGCGGGCACGTCGCAGGCGCCCGGGACGGGATGCGCTCACAGCGTGGTCGCCTCCGTGTGCGCGACGCTCGTCAGCGCGAGCGTCGCGAGCCACGCAGCTTCGTCGAAGACCCCGACCGGGCACGAGTAGGCGAGCAGCAGGCCGCTGTCCTGCGCCGTGATGGCGCGAGCGAGGTAGCGGTACTCGACGGCTGCGTCCGGCGTGGCGTACGTCGTCTGGTACTGCACCATCTCGAGCGGTCCAGCGGGCCCGACCACGGTCATGACCGGCCTCTCCACGGGCAGGTAGCTCTCGGCCCCGACGAGCTGGACGAGCAGGTCCTCGCTCGCTGCCCGGTCGTCATCCGTACCGAAGTCGGCATGAATCTGCTGGGTGCCCAGGACGCACCCCTCGTCGGACGCGAGCTTCGTCACGCCGTCGACGTCGAGTTGGGCGACCGTCCAGCCCTCGAGGCCGACCGGGACGCCCCACGCGGGGAGGGGGTCGCTCCCTCCGGGGGCGTCCTGACCAGCCACGGGGTCATCCGAGTCTGTCTCCTGCGACGTGTCGGCGAGCTTCTCCAGGACGTCTCCCCGGCTCTCCTCGAGCGTGCTGCGGGCGCCGGCCGCCCACTCCCGGAAGCTCGCGTCGGTCGTGGGTGCGGGAGCGGCGGGCTCCTGCGTGGCGCACCCGGTGAGGAGCGCGATCGCGAGGGTGCCAGCGCTGAGGGTGCCAGCCCCGACGACGCGGACCGGACGGGTGGTGCGCTGCTCTCGTCGGCGGGTGGTGAGCTGGGGGCGTGCGACGGACATGGCTGCTGCTTTCTCTCGGTGCAGGAGCCATCAGCGTGTCCGCGCTGTCTGTCGGGATCAGGCCCGCACGGGCGCGCTGTGCAGCGGGCGCTCGTCCACAGTCAGCGGATCGCCTCTTTCAGCACGTCCAGGCCGACGGAGCCGACGCTCAGCGCGCGCCGGTGAAACTCCCTGAGGTCGAGCTCGCCACCGGCAGCGCGCGCTGATGCTGCGGCGTCGTCGCGCACCTGCTCCCACAGGCGCTGGCCCACCTTGTAGGACGGCGCCTGGCCCGGCCACCCGAGATAGCGGTTGAGCTCGAACCGCAGGAAGGCCTCCGGCATGTTGACGTTCGCCGTGAGGAAGCGCCACGCCGTGGCACGGTCCCAGACGCCACCGCCCCACTCCTCCGGGGCGCGCTTGCGCAGGTGCACGCCGATGTCGAGGACGACGCGGGCCGACCTCATCCGCTGCGCGTCGAGCATCCCGAGGCGGTCGCCCGGGTCGTCGAGGAAGCCGAGCTCGGCCATGAGCCGCTCCGCGTAGAGGGCCCAGCCCTCGCCGTGCCCGGAGACCCAGCACGCGAGCCGCCGCCAGTCGTTGAGGACGTGCCGCTCGTGGACGGCCTGGCCGCACTGGAGATGATGGCCGGGGACACCCTCGTGGTAGACGGTCGTCTTCTCGCGCCACGTGCTGAACTCCGTGACCTCCGGCGGCACCGACCACCACATCCGTCCGGGTCGGGAGAAGTCGTCGCTCGGCGGCGTGTAGTAGATCCCGCCGGTCTGCGTGGGCGCGATCCGGCACTCGAGGAGCCGGACCGGCTCCGGGATGTCGAAGTGGGTGCCGTCGAGCGCTTCGATCGCGGCGTCGGACGTCTCCTGCATCCACCGGCGCAGAGCCTCGGAGCCCGACAACCGCCGCGCGGGGTCGGCGTCGAGGCGAGCGACCGCCTCGTCCACCGTGGCGCCCCGACCAGCAACCTGCTCGGCGACCCGCTCCTGCTCGGCGACCACCTTCCGCAGCTCCTCGAGCCCCCACGCGTACGTCTCGTCGAGGTCGACCTCCGCGCCGAGGAAGTACCGCGACGCGAGCGCGTAGCGGTCGTGGCCGACCGCGTCGTGGTCGGGCGCCAGGGGCGCGAGATCCCGCCGGAGGAAGTCGGCGAGGTCCGAGTAGGCGCGTCTGGCCTCCCGGGCCCCGTGCTCCAGCTCCTTGCGGGTCGCGGCGCACGAGGACGAGCCGTCGAGCGCGCGCTCCACAGCAGGCCCGGAGACGAACTGGGAGAAGAACGAGGAGGTCGGGTCGGCGAGCTCCGCCGCCTGCTTCGCACACTCCTCGACCTGCAGCGCCGCGGCGACCTGCCCGCGCTGGGCAGCCAGCCGCAAGGACGCGATGTACCCGTCGACGGCGGCGGGCAGACCGCCCAGGCGGGCGGCGATGTTCTCCCAGTCCTCGGGCGAGTCCTGGTCGCAGATGTCGAACACGTCCCGCATCTCCTGCAGCGGAGACGCGATGACGTTGAGCGTCGCGTGCTGCTCACCGGAACCGTACATCTCGAGGTCCAGGCCCAGGCGCTCGGACATCGCCAGCAGCGTGACCCGGTCCACCTCGTCGCGGGGTGCGATCGCACGGACGTTCTCCAACGTCGCGCGGACGAGCTCCGCCCGCGCGTCGATCCCGTCCGGCGAGAGGTCGGTCACGAGGTGGTCGTACCCGCGCACTCCGATCGCCGTCGCACCGAACGGGTCGAGCCGCGCCGACCTGCGGACGAACGCGTTCGCGACGTCGTCGATGGGGGAGGGGGGCCGGACCTCCGGGTCGGGCACGGGCACGGGCTGGGTGACGTGGTCCATGCCCCGACGCTACTCGTCCGGTGCAGCCGGACGCACGACCTCGCGGGACGAATGTCCCGTACGCGGCGCATGCGGGCACGGCATGATCGGTACCGGTGGTCGACCGACCACCGAGCGATGCAGGAGGCGGTGAGGCAGATGGCGGACGTCACGCACGACGACGCACTCGAGGACGACCAGCTCGAGGAGGACCTTCTGGCGACGCTCCAGGCAGACGAGCTGTCCGGGTTCCGGCACAGCAACCGGTGGATCTTCGGCACCATGGCACTGTCTGCGGCCATCAGCCTCGTCGCCGCGTTCGTGCTGTCCTACGACGCCGTCAAGCTTGCCGCCGACCCGACGTCGGCCCTGAGCTGCAACGTCAACGCCATCATCAACTGCGGGTCCGTCGCCCTGTCCTGGCAGGCGAGCCTCTTCGGCTTCCCCAACGCATTCCTCGGGCTCATCACTGAACCCGTCGTGCTGACGATCGCCGTCGCCGGACTCGCCGGTGTCCGCTTCCCGCGGTGGTTCATGGCGACGGCGCAGGGCATCTACCTGCTCGGTCTCGCCTTCGCGCTCTGGCTGTTCAGCCAGTCCATGTGGGTCATCGGATCGCTGTGCCCGTGGTGCATGCTCGTCACGGTCTCGACGTCGCTCGTGTTCCTCACGCTCCTGCACTACAACATCCGTGAGGACAACCTCTACCTCCCGCCGACGTGGCAGGCGAGGGCACGCCGGTGGGTGCGGAACGACTACGACCTCTACGCGGGGATCGCGATCATCGTCGTCCTCGCGACGCTCGTCCTGACGAAGTACGGCTCCAGCCTCTTCGCCTGACGGGTCAGCGCGCACCCCCGACGGTCAGCGCAGGCTCCAGCGCCACATGTCCGCACCCGTGGCGCGAGGAGCGCCACGCAGGCCGATGCGACGGTCCGTCCACGGGCTGCTGTCCGTAGGGGCGGGTGCGTCGTTCCCCTCGGACACGGCGACGATGCCCGCCACGAGCGCCGCGAGTTCCATCTCGTCCGGCGCGCCCCGCACGACCCGGACGAGAGCCGGACCGACGAGCGCTACCGGCGCGTTCCCGACGGGCGCGCTCCCGGGGGGCACGTTCACGGCGTCCGCGGTCACAGTGCGTCGTCCTCGTCGTCCTCGTCGCCGAACAGCACGGGCGCGCCCCGTGCCGCACCCCACTCCGCGACCTCGAAGCCACGCTCCAGCAGGCGCCGGGCGACGGCCGCTCCCTCGTCGTCGATGATGCCGAGCACCGAGTCCATGGAGAGGTCGGAGGTGCCCGTGTGCGGACCCACGAGGAAGCCGAGGTGGAACGTCTCGACCTCGGTGGCGTACGGCGGGAGGTCGTCGTCGTCGGCCTCGGTGCCCTCCCACGTCATGCCTGTGAGGTCCGAGTGCATGCCCAGGCGCTCGTGGACGAGGTCGTAGAGCTCGGCATTGAGACTGTTCACCTGCGACTCGATGGCGAGGATCCGGGGGTCCTCGTCCGCCTCGTGCGCCCCGAACTCCGCCCGGACGCCCACGGCGGTGCCGACGTACTCGCGCAACGCCGCGGCCAGTGCATCGACGGTGCTGAGCAGGTCCGTCGCGTCGATGCCGGCCAACGGCATCGGTCCGTGCGCCGGGTGGTCGTGCTCGCCGTCGTGCGACCCGTCGGCGCCCCCGCCCGGGTGGATCTCGTCCCGGCTCACAGTGGGATGTTCCCGTGCTTCTTGGCCGGGAGGCTCGCCCGTTTCGTGCGCAGGGCCCGCAGCGCACGGATGACCTGCCCACGGGTCTCGTGCGGCGCGATGACCGCGTCGACGTACCCGCGCTCGGCGGCGTCCCACGGGTTGACGATCGCCTCCTCGTACTCGTCGGTCAGACGCTTGCGCTCCGCGTCGACGTCGAGACCCGCGTCCGCGGCAGCCTTGAGGGCTCCGCGCTGCAGGATGTTCACGGCACCCCCGGCGCCCATGACCGCGATCTGCGCCGTCGGCCACGCCAGGTTGATGTCGGCGCCGAGCTGCTTGGAGCCCATGACGATGTACGCCCCTCCGTAGGCCTTGCGGGTGATGAGGGTGACGAGCGGGACCGTCGCCTCCGCATAGGCGTAGATGAGCTTCGCGCCACGTCGGATGATGCCGTTCCACTCCTGGTCCGTGCCGGGCAGGAACCCGGGGACGTCGACGAGCGTGATCACCGGGATGTTGAAGGCGTCGCACGTGCGGACGAACCGGGCGGCCTTCTCCGCGGCGTTGATGTCGAGCGTCCCGGCCATCGACAGCGGCTGGTTGGCGACGATCCCCACGGACCGCCCCTCGACGTGCGCGAAACCCACGAGCACGTTGCGTGCGTAGAGCGGCTGCACCTCGAGGAACACGCCCTCGTCGACGACGTGCTCGATGACGGCGCGCATGTCGTACGGCTGCGAGTCGGAGTCGGGCACGAGCGTGTCCAGCTCGAGGTCGGAGTCCGTCACCTCGAGGTCTGCGCCTCCTGCAGCGAAGCTCGGCGGATCGCTGAGGTTGTTCTGGGGCAGGTACTCGAGGAGGTGTCGGACGTAGTCGATCGCGTCGTCCTCGTCCGCTCCCATGTAGTGCGCGACGCCCGAGCGTTCGTTGTGCGTCTGGGCGCCGCCGAGCTCCTCGAACCCGACGTCCTCGCCCGTCACCGCGCGGATGACGTCCGGGCCGGTGATGAACATGTTCGACGTGCCGTCGGCCATGACGATGAAGTCGGTGAGCGCGGGGGAGTACACCGCGCCACCGGCACTCGGGCCGAGGATGAGGGAGATCTGCGGGATGACGCCGGACGCGGCCACGTTGCGGCGGAAGATCTCAGCGAACTGGGTGAGCGCCGCGACACCTTCCTGGATGCGTGCGCCGCCGCCGTCGGAGATCCCGACGAGCGGCACCCCGGTGCGCAGCGCGAGGTCCATGACCTTCGTGATCTTCTGTCCGTGGACCTCGCCGAGACTGCCCCCGAACACGGTGAAGTCCTGGGAGTAGATGCACACCTGGCGTCCGTCGACGGTGCCGTGCCCGACGACGACGCCGTCACCGGCGAGGCGCTTCTTCTCGAGCCCGAAGTTCACGGAGCGGTGCTTGGCGAACGCGTCGAGCTCGACGAAGCTCCCCGGGTCGAGCAACGCGTCGATGCGTTCGCGCGCGGTCTTCTTCTTGCGGGCGTGCTGCTTGGCGGCGGCGGCCTCCTCGGGCACCGCCACGGCCTCGGTGTACCGGCGGGCGAGGTCCGTGAGCTTTGCTGCCGTGCCCACCGGACCGGCCGGGGTCGGGGGAGCGGTCGCCGGGGCGCTGGTCGGTGCGTGTGCGTCGGTCACGGAGCGAGCCTAGTTGGTGCAGAACGACGAATCACCTGCACGGGCGGCCAGTGCTTGCCCCCGACGGCTTGGCGGGTCCCTACAACACCTGCGGCATGATGGGGAGATGGAGACACCTTCCCGCGCCCCCGTCGACGCCGACCTCCTGCGCGGGCTGCTTCTCCAGCCAGCCGGACCGCTGGCCCGGCTGGAGGTCGTGGAGCGGTCCGCCTCGACCAACAGCGAGCTCGCCGCCGCTGTCTTCGCTGACGCGGACGCGTGGCCGGTGCCGTCGTTGCTCGTCGCCGAGCACCAGGTCGCGGGCCGCGGTCGTTCGGGCCGGGGGTGGCAGACACCGGACCGAGCGGCCCTGACCTGCTCGCTGCTCCTGCGCCCGGACGTGCCCGCTGCAGCGCTGAGCTGGTTGCCGCTGCTCGCCGGCCTCGCCGCCGTCACCGCGCTGCGGTCGACGCTCGGGGTGCGGGCCGTCGTCAAGTGGCCCAACGACGTCCTCGTCCCCCTCGACGTCCCGGAGCTGGAGGGGTGGGGCGCCCTCCGCAAGGTCGCCGGCATCCTTGCGGAGCTCCTGCCGGACGGGAAGGCAGTCGTGGGGATCGGTCTCAACGTGTCGCAGGTCCCCGAGGAGCTGCCGGTGCCGACCGCGACGTCGCTCGCACTGGCCGGCGCTGCGACGACGGACCGCACGGTGATCCTCGCCGCGCTGGGCGCCGCCATGGTCGACGTCTTCGGGCGGTGGGCGGCCGCGGGGGGTGACGTCGTGGGGACGGGGCTCGTCCGCGAGCTCGCGGAGGTGTCGGCCACGATCGGGTCCGACGTGCGCGTGGAGCTCGCGGACGGGGAGATCCTCACGGGGCGGGCGACCGGGTTCGCCGCCGACGGTGGCCTCCTCGTGCGTACGGGACAAGCCCAGCGAACGGTGCATAGCGGTGACGTGCATCACCTTCGCCTAAACTGACTGAGTGTCCATCGAGTCCACCGATCCCCGCCCGCAGGAACCCGAAGACGCGGGCGCGCCCGCCGCTCCTGCCGACGAGGCGCGCGACCGGGGCCGGATCCTCGACGAGGCGATCCTCGGTGGGCCCCGTGATCTGCCGCTCGACGAGCTCATCGAGCGCACCGGCCTCGACCTCGACTCCCTGCGCAGCTACTGGCGCGTGCTCGGGCTGCCGGTCATCGAGAACGAGACGACGTTCACCGAGGACGACGCGCGAGCGCTGCACGACACGGCGGAGATGGCGGAGCAGGAAGAGCTCTCCCGGCGGTCGCTCACGACTCTCGTGCGGTCCGTCGGTCACACGACCGAGCGGCTCGCGCTCTGGCAGGCGGAGGCGCTCGTCGAGCACATGGCCCAGCGCCACAGGCTCGACGACACGAGCGCACGACTGCTCGTGCTCGACCGCCTGCCGAGCCTCGCGCCGGTCCTCGAGGCGCAGCTCGTCCACGCCTGGCGGCGACAGCTGGCCGCGCTCGCCGGTCGGTGGGCCGTGGAGTTCTCGGGCGCTCGCGCGGTCGACGAGACCGGCGAGGGCGAGCTCCCGCTGCCCCGGGCGGTGGGCTTCGCGGACATCGTCTCCTTCACGACGCGTACCGCGAGCATGCGCTCGTCGGAGCTCTCGGACTTCGTGTCCGACTTCGAGGCCGGCGCACGTGACGTGGTGACGGCCGCCGGGGGCCGGGTGGTCAAGACGATCGGCGACGCCGTGCTCTTCATCGCCGACGACGTCGAGGCCGGTGCCGAGGTCGCGCTGGGCCTGGCGCAGGCGGGGGGCGACGGACGGACGGACGGTGTGCCGCCGGTCCGCGTGAGCCTCGTGTGGGGCAGGGTGCTCTCACGGTTCGGAGACGTGTTCGGACCATCGGTGAACCTGGCTGCGCGGCTCACGGACGAAGCGGAGCCGGGGACGGTCCTGCTCGACCCGGCGACCGCGGCGCTTCTCGCGGGTGACATGAGGTTCGCGCTCACCGGCCAACCTCCGCGCGAGGTCCAGGGGGTAGGCGCCGTCGCGCCCGTGCGCCTGCAGTGGGCGTACACCCCCGGCCCTGCCTGACCGGGCCGGGGGACCGAGCCGGGGACCGAGCCTGACGGAGCCGGGGGCCGAACCCACGGGACCGCGCCGCCGGGGAGCAGCGCGGTCCTCCTGTGGGGTCAGGCGTTGACGGGCGCCACGGGCACGTACTCGACGCGCTCGATGCGGGCGACGGTGGTCGTGGGTTGTCCGTTGCTCGATGCGTACGGACCGATCCACAGACCGAGGAACCCGCCGGCGGACACGCTGTCCAGCGTGCGGCCGTCCACGACGGCGACCTCCACCGGGGCCTGGCCCTGCGCCCCTGCGAGCAGGGTGTAGTCCTGCCCACGCGCACTGACGCTGAGCTGGACGCCGTCGCGCCCACCATCGAGGGTGACCTCTCCGACGACGGTGTCCGTGTCCCCCCGGCGGTGCACCGCGGTGACGGTGCCCGACGAGCCGAGCACGAGCCGGACATGGTCCTGCTCGGACTGGCGGACCGCGAGACCGGCCACCTCACCGTCTTCGAGGTCCGCCCGCAGGACGACGTGCACGTCCACGTCCTGGTGCTGCTGGCGCAGACCGAGGAAGGCCGGGGTGGTCCGTTCCGTCAGTGTCGCCGGCAGCAGCCGCACGTCCCAGCCGTCGCCAGCGGGCGTCGCGAACCCGGACGCCGGACCGCGCAGCGTCGTCCACCGCAGGTCGTCGGGCCGCACCACCCCGCTCGTCGTGCCCTGCGCCGCTCCGGGGATCGAGACGCCGGAGGTCCGGACCTCGACCTCGTCGGGCACCCGGCCGACACCGGGAGCGAAGACGGGCCAGCCGTCCTCCCACACGACGGGCACGAGGAACGTCTCGCGTCCGAGGTTGTAGTGGTACCCGCCGTACGGGCGCATGCCCAGCAGAACCGCCCACCAGGAGCCGTCGGGTGCTTCGACGAGGTCGGCGTGGCCGACCCCTGTCACCGTGGAGCCCTTTCCGAGGTGCCGGTGCGTGAGGACGGGGTTTCCCCTGTTCCCCTCGTACGGTCCGGTGACCGTGTCCGCCCGCGCCACCGAGATGGCGTGGTGGACGTCCGTCCCGCCCTCCGCGGCGAGGAGGTAGTACCGGCCGTCGACCTTGTAGAGGTGCGGACCCTCGGCCCACACAGCGCCGATGAGCGCCCCGGTCCAGAGCACGTGCTCCGGCCCGACGAGTGTCATGGTTGCGGGGTCGAGCTCGCGCAGCCACACCTCTGTCTGGTCGTGCCACTGCGGCTCGCGGACCAGGCGGGTGCCGTGCACCCAGACACGACCGTCGTCGTCGAAGAAGATCGACGGGTCGATCCCCGCGACCCCGAGCCACACCGGGTCGGACCACGGCCCGGCCGGGTCGGTGGCGGTCATGATGAAGTTCCCACCACCTCCGGGCGCCACCTGGTCGATGAGGGTGCACACGAGCCAGAACACCCCGTCGTGGTGCCGCAGCGTCGGCGCGTAGAGGCCACCGGACGACCGGATGCCCTCGTACGCCAGCTGGTCGGCGCGGTCGACGACGTGGCCGATCTGCTCCCAGCTCGTGAGGTCCGTGCTGCGGAACACAGGCAGACCCGGGAAGTACTCGAACGTCGACGTCACGAGGTAGTACGTGTCGTCCACCCGGCAGATCGTCGGGTCGGGGTAGCACCCCGGCAGGATGGGGTTGTGGACGACGGTCACAGCGCCTCCACCGAGATGCCGACCCACCGCGGGTCGGCCGTCGTCACGGCGTGGACCGCACCGACGAGCTCGACGGTCGCCCGCGACGTGGCCGCACCGGGGACCTCGCGACGAGCAGTCTCGACCTCGCTGTTGATCCCACCGGTCGCAGCGTCGTCGGGCAGCTCCACCGAGGAGGCCGCAGCGTGCGCGGCGACCCAGATCTCGACATCGCCGGGCTCGACGATCTTCACCATGCGACGGTCCGTGAACGCGAACCTGCTCGTGGGGACGCTGAAGGTCACCCGGCGCGAGTCGCCCGGAGCGAGCTCGACGCGGGCGTACCCGAGCAGCTGCACGGTGGGCCGCGTGATCGATCCGTGGACGTCGTGCCCGTACAGCTGGACGACGTCGGCGCCCGCCACCTCGCCCGTGTTCGTCACCGTGACGGCCGCGGTGAGCGTGCCGTCCGTGGCGACGGCGTCGTCGACGACGAGGTCGTCGTACCGGAACGTCGTGTAGGACAGGCCGAAGCCGAACGGGCGCAGCGGCGTGGAGTCCGTCGCCGTGACGTCGGACGGTCCGCCGAGGATGGGGTGCAGGTAGGAGAAGGGCTGCGACCCGGTCGAGCGGGGCAGGGACACGGGGAGCCGGCCTGACGGGTTCACCGTTCCGGTGAGCACGTCGGCGATGGCGAGCCCGCCGCCCTCACCGGGGAAGAACGCCTGGAGCACGGCTGCCGGGAGGGCGCCGGTGCCTTCGAGCGCCCAGTCGACCGCGTACGGCCGGCCGGTGAGCATGACCATGACGACGGGCGTGCCGGTCGCCAGGACGCTCTCGACGAGCTCGCGCTGCACGCCGGGGAGCTCGAGCGACTCGGAGTCGTTGCCCTCCCCGACGGTGCCGCGTCCGAAGAGCCCGGCCTGGTCACCGACGACGACGATCGCCACGTCAGCACCGGTCGCGGCCTCGACGGCGGCCGGGATGCGCGAGGTGTCCGCGTCGGCGACGGTGCAGCCCTCGGCGTGGACGATCTCGACACCCGTGAGGCCTGCGGTCTCGAACGCACCGGGCAGGGCCTCGAGAACCGTCGGGATCTCGAACCCGAGCTCGTGGTCCGGGTAGTGCGCCAGGACGTGGTTGGCGAACGAGTAGCACCCCTGGAGGGCTTCGGCGCGGGCGGCGTTCGGGCCGATCACGGCGACGCGGCGCAGCGGGGTGGCACGGGCGGCGAGCGGGAGCACGCCGTCGTTGCTCAGCAGGACGACGGACTCCTCGGCGAGGCTGCGTGCGAGCGCGCGGTGACGGGGGGAGTCGAGGTCGATCTCGTCCGCGGTGGGCGGCTCGTCCTCGAACGCGTCGGCGTCGAGGAGTCCGAGCTCTTCCTTCTGGCGCAGGGCGCGCAGGACCGCGCGGTCGACGTAGCCCTCGTCGAACTCTCCGGCGCGGATGCGCTCAGCGAGCGGCGCGAGGTACGCGTCGCCCGTGGGGAGCTCGATGTCGATGCCCGCCTCGAGCGCGAGGGCTGCGGCCTCGCCGCGGTCCTTGGCGACGGCGTGCATGACCTCGAGGAACGCGACAGCGAAGTAGTCGGCGACGACGACGCCCTCGAACCCGAGCTTCTCGCGCAGGACGGTCGTGAAGTACTCGGGGCTCGCGGCCATGGGCACGCCGTCGACGTCGGCGTAGGAGTTCATGACGGAACGTGCGCCGCCGTCGAGGATGGCCATCTCGAACGGGGGCAGGAACACGTCGGCGATCTCACGCGGTCCGGCGGAGACGGGGGCGTGGTTGCGTCCGGCCTTGGAGGAGGAGTAGCCGAGGAAGTGCTTGAGGGTCGCGTGGACGCCGGTGGACTGGAGGCCGCGGACGTAGGAGGTGCCGATCGTGCCGACGAGGTACGGGTCCTCGCCGATGCACTCGTCGACGCGGCCCCAGCGGGGGTCACGGACGACGTCGAGCACGGGAGCCAGGCCCTGGTGGATGCCGAGCTGACGCATCGACTCGCCGATGGCCTTGCCGGTCTCCTCGACGAGGTCGGGGTCGAACGACGCCCCCCAGGCGAGGGGGGTCGGGAACGTGGCGGCCTTCCAGGCGGCGAGCCCGGTGAGGCACTCCTCGTGGACGAGCGCGGGGATGCCGAGCCGGGTCTCACGCTTGAGCCGGCGCTGCTCGCCCCAGAGCCACGCGGCGCGGTCCGCGGGCTCGACGGGACGGGTGCCGTAGACGCGGGTGTAGTGGCCGAGCCCGTGGCGCGTGACCTCGAGGATCTCCTCGCTCCCGCCCTTGCCGCTGGCCATCTCACCCTGCATCGGGGCGACGACGTTGCCACCCTGGTCGAGCCAGTAGCCGACGATCTGGGCGAGCTTCTCCTCGAGGGTCATCTGTGCGTGCAGGTCGTGCACACGTTGGGACACCTCGGGCATTGCGGGGATGGTCACGGTTTCGTCTCCTTCGACGGGACTGGGAAAGCTGGTGGAGGCAGGGGAATGCAGCGAGCGGCGCCCCTCCCGGGGAGGAGCGCCGCTCACGGGGGTGGTGCTGGACGTCCGGGCTGGTGTCAGCCCTTGACGGCGCCGGTGAGTCCACCGACGATGCGACGCTCGAACAGCGAGAAGAACACGAGCGCGGGGATCATCGACAAGGACGTGAACGCGAGGACCGACGCGGTGTCGACCGAGTACTGCGAGGCGAACGACTGGACACCGAGGGGCACGGTGTACATGGCCTCGTCGTTGAGGATGAACAGGGGCAGCATGTAGCTGTTCCAGCTCGCCACGAACGCGAGGATGCCGACGGTCACCACGCCGGGGAGCGACAGCGGGATGACCATGCGGAAGAAGAACCCGAGCCGACTCGCTCCGTCGATCGCTGCAGCCTCTTCCAGCTCCTTGGGGATCGCCCGGAGGAACGGCACGAGGATGATGATCGTCGTCGGCAGCGCGAACGCGATCTGCGGCAGGATGATGCCCCAGAGGGTGTTCATGAGGCCCAGCTCACGGATGAGGATGTAGAGCGGGGTGATCGCGACGGTCATCGGGAACATGAGTCCCGCGGCGAACAGCGAGTACATCGCGCCGCTGGCCTTGAAGTCGTACCGGGCGATGACGTAGCTCGCCATGACACCCAGGACGACGACGCCGAGCGTCGTGAGGATCCCGACGAACGCCGAGTTGCCCATCTGCTGCCAGAAGATCGAGTTGGCGAGCACGTCGGCGTAGTTGCCGAACTGCCAGGGGCTGGGGAATCCCGACGGGTCGAGCGTGATCTGCGAGTTCGTCCGGAAGCCACCGAGGACGATGAACAGGACGGGCGCGAGGCACACGCCGACGAACACGTAGGCCACGAGGTAGGTGTACCAGCGGGCGTTGCTCAGGCCGGAGTTCTTCTTCCGGAGCTTGACGGGTTGCTTGGTCGGCGGGGGAGAGACCGCGATCGCTGCCATCACTTCTTCCTTTCGGTCAGCGCGCCGGCCATGTCGCGGCGGAGCACGAAGCGCTGGTAGACGAGCGCGATGACGAGGGAGATGAGGAACAGGACGACGGCGACGGCGTTGCCGTACCCGTAGTTCCCGGACATGCGTCCCTCGGCGACCATGTAGATGGCCATCGTCGACGTGCCGGCCGTGGCCGAGACGTACTGGCCCCAGATGATGTAGACGAGGTCGAACAGCTGGAGCGATCCGATGATCGACAGGAACGCCCAGATGCGGATCGTCGGGCCGAGCAGGGGGATCGTGATGCTCCGCTGCATCTGCCAGTAGGACGCGCCGTCGATCGCGGCGGCCTCGAAGAGCTCTTCGGGGATGCTCTGCAGACCTGCGAGGAAGAGGATCACGGCGAAGCCGATGTACTTCCACGAGATGATGAGCATGAGCGACCAGATGGCCACCTTGGGGTCAGAGAGCCACTCGACGGTGCTGTCTTCGAGCCCCATCTTGATGAGCAGGTCGTTGATCGCACCGTTGGTCTGGAGCATGAGGCCCCAGCCGGTCCCGACGATGACCTCGGAGATCACGTAGGGGACGAAGATGAGCACCCGGATGATGGAGCGTCCGCGCATCTTCTGGTTGATGAGCAGTGCCAGCGCGATCGCGACGGGTCCCTGGATCACCAGGGACGCGATGACGATGAAGCCGTTGTTGAGGACTGCCTCGTGGAAGGCGGAGTCCTTGAAGATGATGAGGTAGTTGTCGAACCCGACGAAGTCCGTCGGAGCTCCGAAACCCTTCCACTTGTAGAAGCCGTAGTAGGCGGCCATCACCACGGGGAAGATGACGAACGCGAGGAAGACGATGATGGCGGGGCCCGAGAGCAGTGCGATCTCGGCGTGCTTGCGCCAGTCGGTCTTCTTGCGCCGCCGTGGCGCGGTGGCGGGGGCCGGAGTGGTCTTCGCACCGTCCCCCACCACCGAACGACCCCCAGGCGGGATGGTCAGTGATGCTTGTGAGTTCTCGCCCAGGGAGTCGCTCATGGTCGTCGACTATCCCTTGGCCGCGGCGTCGTTGAGAGCCGTGACGATGCCGGCAGCGTCACCGTCACCAGCGAGCATCTCGACGACAGCCTGGTTGAGCGCGTTGCCGACGTTCTGGCCGAGAGCCGAGTCGAGCCACAGCGCGACGTACGGAGCCTCGTTGTACGCCTCGAGGATCGAGACGAGAGCCGGGTCCTGGACGACGCCCTGCGCCGCGGTGTTGGCGGGCACGGTGTGGAACGCCGTGGCGTAGCCCTCCTGGTTCTCCTTCGACATCGCGAAGTTGAGGAAGTCAGCGCACTCCTTCGGGGCCTGCGCGGAGCAGGAGAACCCGTCGACGCCGCCCATGAGGGCCTTGGGGTCACCCTCGCCACCCTCGACCGCGGGGAACGGGAACCACTTGAGGTCGGGGAGCGGCTGCTTCTCCGGCGTCAGGTCGGCGGTCACACCGATGTTCCAGGCGCCCATGAGCTCCATGCCGGCCTGGTAGTTGGCGAGGAGGCCTGCCGACGAACCTGCGTCGCCCTGGGCGGACGTCGTGAGGAAGCCGGAGTTGAAGGGCTCCGTCTCGGCGAATGCCTCGAGGTTCTCGCCGGCCGTGGTCCAGCACGGGTCCGAGAAGTCGAGCTCGCCGGCCGCTTCGAAGGTGTCCTGCGAGCAGGCGCGCAGCGCGAAGAAGTAGTACCAGTGCGCGGCGGGCCATGCGTCCTTGGCACCGAGGGCGATGGGCTCGATGCCCGCCGTGTCGAGTGCGTCGGTGACCGTGACGAGCTCGTCGATGGTCGTGGGTGCGGCCGTGACGCCGGCCTGGTCGTAGAGCTTCTGCGTGTAGTACATGCCACCCGGGAGGATCGCCATCGGCATGCCGTAGATCTTCTCGTCGACCGTGAACGCGGAGAACGCGGTCTCGGGGACCTCGGAGCTCACCGTGTCGTCGATGAGGCCCGTGAGGTCCATGACCTGTCCGGCCTCGACCACGTCGGCGAGCTTGCCGCCGCCGCGTGCCATGAAGATGTCCGGCGCATCGCCCGAGTTGAGGGCGGTCTGGAGCTTGCCGTCCATCTCCTCGTTCTGGATGGACTGGATCTTGATGGTCACACCGTCGTTCTCGGCCTCGAAGGCCTTGGCGGTCTTCTCCCAGTACTCCTTGCCGGGGCCGGTGGTGGAGTTGTGCCAGAACGTCATGGTGACGCCGTCACCATCGCCCGATCCACCCTCGTCACCGCCCGAACATCCGGAGGCCAGGAGAGCAACGCTCGTGCCGAGCGCAACCGCCGCGCCCAGAAATTTCCTCGTCATCGTGAATCCCTTCGTCATCGTTGACGTCGCGACAGAAGTCTGCCGAAGCAAGGTTCGCTCGGCGGTGAGACGAAGTCAAACCGTTTTCGATAACGTTTTCGTCACAGGGCCCGATGAGCAGCTCGCGCCTGTCCGAGACAGGTCACGTCGTGGATCCAGCTCCCGCACGACGACGCGTCGACAGGCACGGCGCTGCCTGGTCGAGGGGATAGTCTCATCACGTGAATCCCGACGCCGGCTCCACCGCGCCTCCGAGTGTGCTCGGAGGGCGCGTGACGATCAACGACGTCGCGCGCGCCGCAGGGGTGTCCGTGGCGACGGTGTCGAAGGTCATCAACAGCCGGTACGGGGTGGCCCCGGCCACGTCTGAGCGTGTCCTGGGGGTCGTCGCAGAGCTCGGGTACGAGTCTTCGCTCGTCGCCAGCTCGCTGCGGCGGCGCACCACCAACGTCATCGGCATCCTCGTGGCGGAGTTCGAGCCCTTCTCCACCGAGCTGCTCAAGGGTGTGTCCGGGGCACTGCTCGGTACGGGCTACGAGCTCCTGGCCTATGCGGGCTCGCTCTCGGACAACCAGGTCGGTTGGGAGAGGCGGTCGCTCTCCCGCCTGGCGGGGACCCTCATCGACGCTGCGGTCATCGTCACACCCACCGTGCTCTCGCCCGCGGCCTCGATCCCCGTGGTCGCCATCGACCCGCACACCGGCCCGACGGGCCACACGACCATCGACTCCGACAACGCCGGGGGCGGCCGGGCCGCGACGCAGCACCTCATCGACCTCGGTCACCGGCGCATCGGACATGTCCAGGGCCGTGCCGACCTCGCATCGGCCGTGCTTCGTGAGTCCGGGTACCGGGAGGCCCTGGCGGGAGCGGGGATCGCGTTCGACCCTGATCTCGTGCGCCACGGCGGGTACAGCCCCGCGATGACGACCGAGGCCGCCCGGGAGCTCCTCACGCTCCGTGACCGACCGACGGCCCTGTTCGCGGCGAACGACCTGTCGGCGATCAGGACGGTGGAGGTCGCGCAGCAGCTCGGACTACGGGTGCCCCAGGACGTGTCGGTCATCGGGTTCGACAACATCCCGGAGGCGGCCAACTGCTCGCCGCCCCTGACGACCGTCGCGCAGCCGCTCCAGCAGATGGGCGCGGAGGCGGTGAGCATGCTTCTCGACCTGCTCGGAGGGCGCGACCGCGAGCAGCACGTGCGGCTCCCGGCGCGGCTCGTCGTCCGCGCGACGACCGCCCTCGCCCCCGCCTGACCGCTCGCCCGGATCAGCCCGGGAGCGGCACTGGATCGATGAGGTGGGGCCCCTGGGTGCCGACCCGGTTGACCTCTGTGCTCACCGGGCGGAGCTCGAGCTCGGGCGAGGGGCCCTGCAGCGCGGCGACGGCGTCGCGGGCCGATACGGCGGGGTCGAGCCACTCGTCCCACTCCTCGGGCGCGAGGGCCAGCGGGCGGCGCTCGTGCAGCGCTGCGAGCGTGCCGGAGGCTGCTCCCGTGATGATGGTCGTCGTGACGAGCCACCGGGCAGGGTCGTCGTCGGGCAGGGAGTGGTCGCGCCAGAACTCGTAGAGTCCGGCGAACGCGAGGACCTCGTCGTCGGGCGGATGGATGTAGAAGGGCTGCTTGACCTGCCGACGCGCCGAACCCGGTTGCGCCCGGTGCCACTCGTAGTAGCCGTCGGCCACGACGAGGCAGCGGCGCCTCTCGGCCGCACGTGCGAACGACGGCTTGTCGAGGAGGGACTCGGACCGGGCGTTGATGAGGCGTGCGCCCCCGGAAGGGTCCTTCGACCATGACGGGACGAGCCCCCAGCGGGCCAGCCGCAGCGACCGCACCGGCGCGTCGGATGCTGTGTCGCGTTCGACGACGATCCGGACCGGGTCGGTGGGGGCGACGTTCCACGACGGGGGGAGCGCAGCGACGTCCTCGTCGACGACAGGCAGGACGTCCTGGATGCCGCGCCGGACCGCGAACGCGTCGGCAAGGTCCTGGGCCTGTCGGAAGGAGGCGTAGCGTCCGCACATCCCTCCAGACTGCCCGCACAGGATCGCCCGCGCCACACGGTCACGTCGGCGGCCGTGCTGCCGATGAGAGGTGCAGAACACCCCCGCGTAAGGAGGCAGCCGTGAGCAAGCATGGGATGCGGTCCGTCTGTGTGACGGCAGCCGTCGTGTTCGTCCTCGTCGCCCCGCTGACGTCGTGGGCTGCGATCGGCAGCCTCGCGCGGCAGCCCGCCGGGGGGTATGTGGAGGGCGCGACGCGGACCCTCGAGCTGCCCTCCGAGCCGGGCGCCGTCCTGAGCCCCGAGCAGGCGGGGGTGCTCCCGCAGGGTGAGATGGCCTACGAGCTGGACGACGGGGCGACCGTCCTCGTCCGAGCGGACGAGCGGTTGCCGGAGGTCGTCAGCGAGGAGGTGAGCGAGCAGGCGGCGCGCCTCGCGGAGCTGCCCGCGGACTCCCAGGCCCGGGCGGAGGCGGAGGACCTCGCGGACCGGGTGAGCGACGAGACGGGCAAGAACGTCATCATCGTCTTCCGTTCCGGCGAGCAGCCGGGGGACGCGGTGACGTGGCAGCACACGCGCGAGGGCGAGGCGGACGTCGTCGCGTCGTCGGACATCAGGGCTGTGTCGGAGCGGCTGCAGGCGTGGATCGACAGACAGCCGAACGCCGAGACGTTCGAGGTCATCCTCCCGGGTTGACGAAGATCACTTTCCCGATCGTCCCAGCGCGCGCGCGGTGCCCGATCGAATCGTTATGATCTTTCGGTGACAGAAGCCGCCAGGACCCCTGAGCAGACCCCGAGGCACCGCCCGGGCATCAAGTACGTCCTCATGCTCGGTGCGCTCGCCGCGCTCCCCGCGATCACCACCGACATGTATCTGCCGTCGCTCCCGGCAGTCGCCGCCGACCTCGGAGCCAGCCAGTCCGCCACGCAGTTCACCCTCTCCGGGATGCTCATCGGCGGGGCGTTCGGGCAGCTCGTCATCGGACCGTTCTCGGACAGGTACGGGCGCAGGCTCCCGCTCTTCATCGGGATCTCGCTGCACGTGCTCACGTCGCTCCTGTGCTCGGTCGCGCAGAACATCGACACCCTCATCGCGCTGCGCATCGCCCAGGGATTCTTCAACGCCGCGGCCGGCGTCGTGGCCATCGCGGTCATCCGCGACCGGTTCGTCGGGTCGGACGCCGCGCGCCTGCTGTCCCGCCTCATGCTCGTCATCGGTGTGGCGCCCCTGTTCGCGCCGACCATCGGTGGTGCCATCGCCAACACGTGGCAGTGGCGGGCCGTCTTCTACGCACTCGCCATCATCGGTGTGGTGCTCGTGCTCATCGTCTGGCGATTCATGCCGGAGAGCCTGCCGACCGAACGCCGCCGTATCGCCGGGCCCCGTGGCATCGCCGGTGGCTACTGGACGCTGCTCCGGGACCGGCACTTCATGGCGCTCGCCGTCATCCCCGGGCTCGGCATGGCCGTGATCATGAGCTACGTCGTGGGGTCACCCTTCGTCTTCCAGGACGGGTTCGGGCTGAGCGAGGGGGAGTTCGCTCGGGTGTTCGCCTTCAACGGCGTCGCGCTCGTGCTCTCGGCGCAGCTCAACGCGTCGCTCGTGCGCAAGGTCGCGCCCATCCGGATCCTGCGTGTCGCCGTGATCGTGCAGCTCGTCCTGGCGCTGGTCCTTCTCGCCGTCGTGCTCACGGGCGCCGGGGGACTGTGGGGGATGGTGGCCGCGCTGTGGCTCGTCCTGGGCACGCAGGGACTCATCCCCGCGAACGCGTCCGTGCTCGCCCTGGGCGGGTACGGCCACATGGCCGGGACCGCGGCCGCGATGCTCGGTGCGCTCCAGGCCGGCGTCGCCGGGGCCGTGAGCCCTCTCGTCGGTGTCCTCGGGGGCGACGGACCCGCGATGGTGACCGTGATGATCGGCAGCGTCGTGCTCACCGTGCTCGTCCTCGCGGCCGCGACACCTGCGTACCGCAAAGGTGGATGGCACGCGTTGGAGGCACGGGGCGAGGGCAAGACTGTGTCTGTCTGACGGCGGGGTCGTCCGTCACCCGTCCGTCGGGCGGGAGGATGCCGGCAGACAGGTCAGGCCTGCGCGACGCGCACCGTGACCTCGTGCCACCCGCTCGCACCGTCCGGTGCAGGAGGGGCGGTCGTCCGGGTCTGCACCTCACCGGTGCCGTCCGTGGCCCGGACGCGCAGCGTGTGCTCGCCCGCTGGGGCCTCCCACGCGTAGGTCCACTGCCGCCAGGTGTCGATGCCTGCCTCGTCCGCGAGGGTCGCGGGCGTCCAGTCGCCGTCGTCCACCTGGACCTCCACGCCGGTGATGCCCCGGTGCTGAGCAAAAGCGATGCCTCCGACGGCGACGGGCCCGGCAGTGAGCTCGCTGGTCCTGCGGGGCACGTCGATGCGTGACGCCGTCTTCACGGGGCCCAGGGCCGTCCAGCCCCGCGGCGTCCAGTAGCCCATGTCCTCGGCGAACGTCGTCACCTTGAGCTCCGTGACCCACTTCGTCGCCGAGACGTAGCCGTACAGGCCGGGAACGACCATCCGCACGGGGAACCCGTGCTGGACGGGGAGCGGCTCGTCGTTCATGCCGACGGCGAGCAGGGCGTCCCGGTCGTCCGTGAGGACCTCGAGCGGCGTGCCGGCCGTGAAGCCGTCGATGCTGCGGGACAGCACCATGTCTGCGCCGGGCAGCGGTACGGCCCGCGCGAGCACCTCGCGGATCGGCAGCCCGAGCCACTTGGCGTTGCCGACGAGGTCGCCGCCGACCGTGTTGGACACGCAGGCGAGCGTCACCCACGCCTCGACGAGGTCGGCGGCGAGGAGCTCGTCGAAGGTGATCTCGACCTCGTTCTCGACCATGCCGTGCACGCGCAGGGTCCACGTCGCGGGGTCGACCTGGGGGACGACGAGCGCCGTGTCGATGCGGTAGAACTCGCCGTTCGGTGTCGTGAAGGGCGCCACGCCGGGGGCGGTCGACTGCACGCCCGCGGGCAGCGGGGCGGCGGGGCGCGTCGCCGCAGGCAGACGCAGGGCCGTCCGCGCCGAGTCGACGGCCCGGCGGGTCCGGCCGACCACCTGGCTGGCTGCGCCGGCGAGGACCGCGACAGCACCTGTCAGCACGGCGGCCCGCAGGAAGCTCCGCCGCGACGCGCCGTCTGACGCAGGAGGGGACGTGGGCAGCCGGGTGACGAGCGCGCGGAGGGCGAGCATCCCGCACACGGTCCCGACGAGCGTGGGCAGGGCGTCCGTCGCGCTCGCGCCCGGACGGCTGAGCACCGCGGCAAGTCCGATGGCTCCCAGCGTGACGACGAGCCCGAGCGCGACGGGCAGGCGGCGCCGTGCGACGAGGCCGATCGCTGCGCCTGCGGCGACGCCGACGAGAGCCATCCCGACGAACAGCGCGAGCTTGTCGGCGGTCCCGAAAACGGAGATCGCCGCGTTCTTGAGCCACGCGGGCGTGCGGTCGACGAACGCTCCGCCGACCGCGACGACGGGGTTGGACGCCGGGCTGAACGCCACCGAGGCGAGCGCCGCGACGGCGATCGTCAGCGCGCAGGAGAGGATGCCGGCGAGAGCCGCAGGACCGCGCGTCGACGGTGAGTCGTGACGGGGAGGGGCGGTCGGCGCCGGTGCCGGGGGAGCGGACATCCGCTCAGTATCCTCGCGGTCGCTGTGATCCGCCGGGGGAGGGGTGACCGGGAGTCTCGGGGCGGGCTCAGGCGCGTGATCCCCGGCCCTCCCAGGTACTTGACGCTTCACCTCTCGCGATCGCGCGTGCGGGTCTATTTTCCTTCCATGACTGACTCAGCCAGCCCCTCGACAGCGACCGATGGTGATGCGTCCACCGCTGACCGGGACGGGGGCGGTGAGACGAAGCTCAAGCGCAAGATCACCGGCCCCCTGCTCTACCTGTTCATCCTCGGGGACGTCCTCGGAGCGGGCATCTACGCGCTCATGGGCACCCTGGCCGCCGAGTCCGGTGGAGCGCTGTGGGCGCCCCTGCTCTTCGCGCTGTTCCTCGCGCTGCTCACGGCGGGCTCCTATGCCGAGCTGGTGACGAAGTACCCGAAGGCCGGGGGTGCAGCCGTGTTCGCGGAGCGTGCCTTCAAGCCGTCGATCATCTCCTTCCTCGTCGGGTTCGTCATGCTCGCCGCGGGCGTGGTGAGCGCCGCCGCGCTCTCGCTGGCCTTCGCGGGCGAGTACCTCTCGACGTTCGTCGACGTCCCGACGATCCCCGCGGCGATGGTCTTCCTCGTCCTCGTGGCGTGCCTCAACGCGCGGGGTATCAGCGAGTCCGTGAAGAGCAACGTCGTCATGACGATCATCGAGGTGTCGGGCCTCGTCATCGTCGTCGTCGTGGTCGCGATCATGCTGTCCGACGGCGGTGGTGACGTCTCCCGGATCGGTGAGTTCCCGCAAGGCGTGAACCCGGCGGTGGCGACGTTGAGCGGCGCGATCATCGCCTACTACTCGTTCGTCGGCTTCGAGACCTCGGCGAACGTCGCCGAGGAGGTCCGGCACCCGAGCAAGGTCTACCCGATGGCGCTGTTCGGGTCCCTGGCCACGGCCGGCGTCGTGTACATCCTCGTCGGGCTCGCCAGCTCGATCGCCCTGCCACCCGAGGAGCTGGCGGAGTCGACCGGGCCACTCCTCGCGGTCGTCGAGGCCACCGGGGTCGGCCTGCCGAGCTGGTTGTTCAGCCTCATCGCCCTCATCGCCGTCGCCAACGGCGCTCTGCTGACGATGATCATGTCCTCCCGCGTGACCTACGGGATGGCGGAGCAGCACCTCCTGCCGAGCGTCCTGGGCAAGGTGCTGCCGAACCGGCGCACCCCGTGGACGGCGATCGTCTCGACGACGGTCGTCGCGATGCTCCTCACGCTCCTCGGCGACGTGGGGACGCTCGCCGAGACGGTCGTGCTCCTGCTGCTGTTCGTCTTCATCTCCGTCAACGTCGCGGTGCTCGTCCTGCGCAAGGACCGCGTCGACCACGAGCACTACCAGGTGTGGACGGTCGTGCCGTACCTCGGGGTGGCGTCGTGCATCCTGCTGCTTGCGAAGCAGAGCTGGGAGGTGTGGCTCTACGGGTTGGTGCTCGTCGCGGTGGGCATCGTCCTCTACCTCGGGGCGAAGGCCACGACCCGGGGGAGCTCGTCGTCTGCCGGTCGTACCGATGGGTGACGGGCGACCGGGCCGAGGGAACGGGGATGGTGAGGACTCCCCCTCCCGCAGCCCCCGCCGGTGCCCTAGGGTGCCGCTATGACGAGGAGATTCCAGCGCCGCCGCAGGCAGCCCGTCCGCAACGTCTTCCGCTTCGTCGGCAACTGCTGCGTATCTGTCCTGGAGTTCATCGCAAGCTGAGGCGGTCCTCGCCCTGCGAGGACGGCAAGGGGGTGCCCGTGGCGACGTTCGCGTTGGTCCACGGTGCTGGCTCGACGGCGTGGGACTGGCATCTCGTCGTCCCGTTGCTCGAGGAGCGCGGCCACCGGCCGGTGGCCGTCGACCTCCCCACCGAGGATGACGCGGCCGAGCTGGGCGACTGTGCGCGGGTTGTCGCCGACGCCGTGGCGGGGTGCGACGACGTCGTCGTGGTCGGCCACTCGCTCGGCGGGTTCACCGCGCCGCTCGTGTGCGACCTCGTGGGTGCGGTGGGGCTCGTCTTCCTCGCGGCGATGATCCCGCGGGTGGGGGAGACCGTGGAGGAGTGGTGGGCGGCGACGGGTCATGGCAGCGAGAATGTCGACCTTGACGCGGATGACACCTTCTACGCCGGCGTCCCCGAGAAGCTGGTCGTGGAGGCGCGGGCGCGCGGGAGGGACCAGCGGGGGGCGTGGCTCTCACGGCCCTGGCCGGGTCCCTGGCCGGCGGACGTCGCAACCGCAGGAGTCGTCTGTCGCGACGATCGGCTCTTCCCTGCGGACTTCATGGCGCGGCAGGTGAGGGAGAGGGTGCGGGTGGAGCCTGACGAGATCCCCGGTGGGCACTACGTGGCGCTCAGCCATCCCCGTGCGGTGTCGGACATCCTCGACACGATGGCGCGCCGCTTCGACCTCTAGGTCCAGGGAGGATCCTGAGGACGTGACGTACGTCACGCAACCGACGGTGGCTCTCTAGTGGCGAATTGCTAAAATCGTGGTACTGGTGCGCGAGGGTCGCGGACCTGATCGTGGGTGTGAGTCGACCACCCGCGCCGTCCCCGACCCCTTCCAGCGGTCGCTCCGACGGAAATGCGCCGTGAGCGGTGCTCCGAGCGGATCGTGGTCGCGCCCCTGACCAACGACGTGCGTCGGATGACGCACGCCCACCGAAGGAAGGAGCAGGACATGAACCCGACCCCCTCGACCACCCCCGAGCAGGAGCGCGAGAAGCGCCGCCGGCGCGCGGCTCTTGTCCGCTTCGGCTTCGCGGGTGTCGCGGTACTGGGTGTCGGCGCTGCCCTCACGAGCGCGACGTGGACCGACGACGCGTGGTTCGCCGGGAGCGCCAGCGCCGTCGAGAAGGTCGAGCTGCAGGCGAGCCTCGACGGGGCCTCGTGGGTCGACGCCGACGTCGTCGGTGACGCCGTGCAGATTCCCGTGACCGAGTTCGCCGACCTCAACCAGGGTGCGGTCGAGCAGGTCACGCTGCACCTGAGGAACGCCAGCAGCGTGCCGCTGACGCTCGGCGACGCAACCGTGACGACGGACGGAGACACCGCCGCCGAGGGCATCTTCGGTGGCTCCGCGCCCGCGACGGCCACGATCATCGAGCCTGCGGTCGGCGAGATGGCGCCCGACGCCACCGCCACCGTGACGCTGCAGGTCACCACGCCGGACGACTGGCCCGCCGACTACCAGGGCAAGACCGGGACGGTGACGGTCCAGTTCACCGGAGTTTCCTGACCGGTACCCGACGACGGTGGCGCCGCAGCCCCCTGCGGCGCCACCACCCCCGGGGGTGATGCCCAGTGCGCATCCTGCGCACCGCTGCCGACGTCCTCGTCTGGACCCTCGCGGTCCTCGGGGTCGTCAGCCTGAGCGTGTGGGGGGCGACGTCGCTCGGGCTCATCAAGCCGCTCGTCGTCATCTCCGGCTCCATGGAGCCGGGCATCATGACGGGCGACCTGCTCGTCGCGACACGCGTCCCGATCGACGAGGTCGAGGTGGGGGACGTGCTGTCCCTGCCGAGCCCGTCGACGGGGGTCACCGTCACCCACCGCGTGATCGACGTCGCGCAGCAGTCCGACGGCTCGTGGCACGTCCACATGCAGGGGGACGCCAACGACAGCCCGGACAGCGGCGCCTACGTCGTCACCGACGACACCGTCCTGGCCCCGCGCTGGCGGATCGCCGGTGCCGGGGAGGCGATCGAGCGGCTGACAGCACCCGGCACCGCGGTGCCGCTGGCAGTCGCGCTCGTCTCGCTCCTCGCGCTGAGCCTGCTGCCAGCCCCGGGCCGCGACCCTGACCACCATCTTGACCCTCCGAGAACGCAGGAGGATGCCGCATGCGAACCTCCACAGGAGGACGCCGAACGCGACGCACCCGTCGCGTCGTCACGTCCGGCCTCGTAGCCGCGACGACCGTCATGAGTGCGGCCGTGCCGGCCACCGCCGCGCTCACCGACGCAGCTCCGGGCACGGACCCCGCGTCCGTCGAGGTCGTTCCCGTGACGTTCGACCTCGTCGACCTCGTCCCCGGTGAGATCCGGTCCCGGGACATCGTCGTGCATGTGCTCGATGACGCGACGATCACGTCCGTCCGGCTCGACAGCGACGGCGCCCCCACCCTGCCGTGGGCCGCGCAGCTGTGCGGCCCGGACGGGGGGTGCCGCCCGCTCGACACCACCCTCGTCGGCACCGCCATGCCCCGCGGGGACTGGACCGTGACCGTGACCGTGACGGCCGCGCCCGACCTGCAGCCGGGGGACAGGTCGACGGTGTCCGGCCACGTCGTCCTGCAGGGCGGGGACGTGTCCGTCGACGACGGTGGTGCCTCGCCGGGTTCCCGGCCGGGGGCCGATGCCGGGGGCGTCGGGGGCAGCTCGGCAGCAGCAGGCGAGGTGACTGTCGGCGAACGTGCCGGCGAACGTGCCGGCGAGAGCGCCGGTGAACGTGCCGGCAAACGTGCTGGCGAGAGCGCCGGCGCGTCCGCGCCCGCCCGTCGGTCCGACCTTGCCATGACCGGGTCGGAGCTGTTGTCCGTGCTCGCCCTCGCGCTCGCCGTGACGGCGACCGGTGCGTGGCTCGTCACCGCTGCCCGGCGACGCCATGACCACGACTCGACACAGGAAGGGGGGAGCGCATGATCCGCGCCGTGATGCGACGACGCATCGTCGCCACCATGGGGCTGCTCCTGACGGTCGCGCTCGTGGTCGGTGCCGCTGCGAGAACCACGACCGCACAGTGGGCAGACCCGTCGACCTTCGCCGCGCAGGTGAGCAGTGGTACGTGGAAGAAGGCTGAAGGGTGCGAGGTCCTCGACATCGCGACCGGTGCCGTGGTCGACAGCTGCGGGGTCGGCGACGTGCGCATCCTCACCGAGTGGGCGTCCCTCTTCGAGGACGGCTATGTCACCGAGGGAAGCATGCAGTTCGAGGTCGACCTCATCGGGTACACGCCCGAGCCCGGGCGGCAGGCGCGGGTGACCGTGGACCTGTCGCGCCTGCCCAGCCAGTACCAGTGGAACTGGCAGACCGGCCAGCTCTACATGTACAGCGGTGAGCAGCTCGACTGGACCGAGGCGCCCGTGCTCACGTTCCTCACTCGTGAGCACACCGGCTCGCCGCAGCAAGGGCAGTTCATGGTCACCACCGTCGGTTGACGGCCGACGGTGGTGCCGTCCGGCGATCGGCGCCGGCTGCCGGCGGATCGGGCACAGCATCCGGCGGGCCGGAGGAGAGGCGGCGGTACGCGCTCGCGGTGAACCCGAGGACGTGCCGGAAGTCCGCGGCGAGGTGCGCCTGGTCGGCGTACCCGAGCTCCGCGGCGACCTCGGCGATCGGCACGTCCGGGTCGTCCCGCACCCTCTGCGCCGCTTCCTGGAGCCGGTACCGCCGGATGACCGTGAGGGGAGACAGGCCCACGTAGCGGTCCGCGAGGCGCTGCAGGCTCCGGGTCGAGATCCCCAGGTGCCGGGCCACCTGGTCCACCCGGACGATCGAGCGGTCGGTGGCGACGAGGTCCTCCATCGCGTTGGCGAGGGCGCCGGCGCTGTCAGGTGGGTCGAGCCGCTCCGTCGCCCATGCCGCGTAGGCATCGATCGCGCGGGCGCGCCCGGCCGCCTCGTCGGCGTCGTGCATCGCGGACGTGACGGGAGAGAAGAGCCCGGGCACGGGGAACGGGAGCTCCGCGTCGCGGATGGCTCGGAGGCTGGCGTGCAGCTGCGCGGCGCCCGCAGGGCGGAGCAGGGCGCCGACCGCCCACCCGGACCCGGTGAGGTCGCGGTGCGATGCGCAGGTGGTCGGGCCTGCGAGGGCGACCCCGCTCGTCTCGACGACGAGGTTCGACGCCGGGAAGGGCAGGACCTCCTGTCGTGACGTCCTGCCGGGGGCGACGTCCCACCGGGGGACCCAGAACCACCGGACGAGGCCCTCGAGCTCCGGGGGAGCCGGCTGGCGGTGGAACGTGGGGAGCCGGGTGGGGTAGAGGATGCCGCGCGCGTCGTCCGTCATCGGAGCCTCCTGCGGCAGGTGTCGCGAATCTTCAAGCGGTGCGCCCGTCCGGCCCCTAGGGTCGAACCATGACGAACAACGACGAAGCGCAGCGTGGTGTCACGGGTCAGCACACTACCGACGGGGTACCGCACGGCTCTACCAGTCTGACGCCGTTCCTCGCCATCGCGGATGCCGCGGGGGCGGTCGAGTTCTACCGCTCGGTGTTCGGCGCTCGGGTCGTGGACGTCACGGAGATGGGCGGGGTGGTGGTCCATGCCGACCTCGACCTCGGGAACGGTCATCTGCAGCTCGGGGAACCGTCACCCGACTACGGGCTCGTCCCTGCTCCGGCCGGCGACGCCGACTGCTACTCGCTAGCCCTGTACTGCAACGACACGGACGCCCTCGTCGGGCGGGCTGTGGAGGCTGGCGCGACGGTCCGCGAGCCGGTGAGCACGTTCGTCACCGGCGACCGGTACGCCTCCATCCGTGACCCGTTCGGGGTGCGTTGGTCGATCATGTCCCGGGTCGACGACCTGTCTGAGGCCGAGAGCGCGGCCCGGGTCGCGGCGTGGGCCGCGGCGCAGGAGACGCCCGACCAGTGACGTCGGACGAGCCCGGACCGCCCGGCGGGCCCGTGCACTGGGCGCGTGAGGTGTGCCTGTCGTTGCCGAGCGCAACGACGGACACGCCCTTCGGGCCCGACACCGAGGTGTTCCGCATCCATCGCAAGCTCTTCGCGCTCCTCACCGAGGTGCCACGGTTCGCCCCGTTCCCGATCCTCAACCTCAAGGCCGATCCGGACGAGCTGCCGCACCTCGTCCGGGCGCACGAGTGGATCCTGCCCGGCTGGCACCAGGACAAGCGGCACTGGGTGTCCGTGGTCCTCGGGCCTGACCTCGACGTCGAGCTCGCCGCCGACCTCATCGAGGACTCGTATGACCTCGTCGTGCTCGGGCTGCCGGCGCGGCTGCGGCCGGTGACGCACGGGCGGTTGCCGAGGCCCAGCGACACTAGCCCCGAGAGTCCCGGCGAGTGAGCCTGGGGTGAGAGTTATCCACAGTCCCCTTCGGGGCGGGTAAGGAGCGGTTAGTCTCTGTCGCGAGCGCGGTGACCGATTCGCGCTGATTGCCGCCTTGGGTCGGTGCTGGGGACCGCCGAGCCAGCAGGAGCGGCTGTCGCGACGGCCCGGACGAGCGACGAGGCGGGGGGACACAGGGCGTGGATGGTGTGGCGATTCTGGAGTCCGAGGTGCGTGAACTCGTGCGCCGCAGGGGTTGGATCCTCCGCGGGACGTGGCGGCCTATGACTCGCGGTCGATGCTCGGTGTGGTGCCGACGTTGGTGGACACATCGTCGGCGACGAAGTCCGTCATGGACGCGGTAGCGGGTTGGGGCCGTTGCAGAAGTACCCCGACGATCCGGAGGTCGAGGAGATCTGGATCAACGCACGGTCGCGAATTGTATAACGTCTCTATCAAACAATGGTTGTGTCGCGCGAACCCTCGGTCTTCGCGGAGACTCTCCAGATTTCGCGGCCGGGAGATTCAGCCGTCGTCGATGGATGCCTCACCTTCGCCAGAGGCAGCCGTCGCCGATGCAAGCCACTGTCCGATCTTCTCGATCAGGAGCTCCTGACCGTCAGGTCGAGTCAAGGACATCAAGTTGAGGGGCAGTGCGGTCAGTTCTATGTCCTGACCGCCAAGTTTCGATGAAACCCGCCAGACTGTCGGTTCGCGGTCCTGCGCAACCGGGTACGTGAGCGACACACGAGTACAACCCAGGACGTGCCCAGCCGTCAGCACTTGGTACGTGTCCGACGACTGCGGGCGGGTCCCGAGCACCTTGTACTTCGAGTCGGTTACGGCAACGGGGCCACCCTCGGCGTCGCGAAACACGACGTCGGGGATGGTTTCCAGCCGGCGGCCACGCCCAGACACAAGCGTCCCAAACTCGATCGAATGCTTGCTGACGTGCTCACCCCGCTTGCTGGCCGCGCGCCCGCAAAGCCAGTAAACGTAGTTCTCATAGATCGTGTCGGACTTCCACAAGAAGCCGGAGAGCGCGTGCTTGCCGAGAGCGTGATGGACGCCAGCGCCTTCGAGCAACAGTTGGCCAACCACCTTGGCCGCTTCCAATCCGCGATGCTGTGTCCCGAGCTCGATCCGTTGCGCGTCGAGGAGGTGCGGCGGCTGCCGCCCAACGTGCGATAACTCCGCTTCGATTTCCCGCAGAGCACGTGCCCGCCCTGGAGCTTTCACGGTGGCGGCAAGGCACTCTGCGGCCCAGCGCAGGAGCCGAGCCAGCGGCGTATCGTCCGTAAGCAAGTCCGCGACGTATGGAACCTCCCAAGGAGTGGCGATCCACTCACTCAAGCGCGAGAGATCCAACGCGCCACGGAGCGCGGGTCCTGATGCCTGCTCCGATAGATAGCCACGTGGCAGTCCACGGGCACCGCCTCTCGCATAGGAGGCCAAGAATATCTCGGCGAGCAGGTCAGGCATTGAGAGCGAATCGGACTCGTGCGCAGTGGTCATCGTGTCATCGACGTGACCGCCTTCGACGACCGAGAGAATCCGCCAAAGCACGGTCTGCCAACTTCCCACGGCTGTGCTGAGAAACTTCGGTGCAATCTCGATGTCCGTCTGCCCGACGCGAACGACGCCGGTGACCGCCTCGGCCCGAAGCTTCACCTGTCCATTCCCGAGATCGTCAACGCGAATCGGGTCATCACGCAGGTTCAATGCTCGTTTCCAGCGCACATTGGCCTCGGCAAGTGCCTGCAGGTCAATCTCTTCGATGCTGCGCACCGCTGGCACGCCGTACTCCTGGAGAGCCACGCGCCGCGGTGCGCTCAGCGTGTAAGCCACCTGAATGACCGCTTGATGACATCATTTTCCAACTCGCTGACCCGGATCGGTGCAAGTGCCCGAGCGGCAGCTGTACCCGCCTTCGAGGTGCGCAGAGCCCATGCAAACTTACCGTTTGCCGGCGGAGTGTCGACGTGGAGGAGGTCCATCAACTGCTCCGGGCGTCCCGAGTACCTATCCTCGAGCTGAGGGAATAGAACGTCGTCCCACGTTTTGGCCAAACTCCGCCAGGCATCCTGTTCCGGAACAGGATGCTCTGACCCGTCGGAACCCGTCTCCGTGGCCGAGATTGGGGTCAAAAGGCCGTGCCCCAGTTCAAACTCTGAGCCGAGGTCGGATGCAATGACCACGTTGAGTCGATCCAACAGCAAGTAAGCGGTCTGGAATGGGTCGAGCGTCTCCCAGTTGATGTTACTAGGCGTTGGAATCAAGGTGGCATCGATGCCCCAGTGATCGGCGAGAACGTCGAGGTTGGGCCGCATCTCGATGCGGTCGAATCGTCGTGCCAGAGCACTGTCGATCGGTACCGCCGCGCGATCGACGCTGTTCATAGTAGCGACTACATAAACGTGCTTGGGAAAAACGAAGCCCTCGGGGAGGCTGGCCGGAGCGCCACCCGGCCTGCGAATTTCTTCGCTTTCACCTTCGCTGAATGCCAACTGCCGCAGGGGAAGAGGTAGAGGAACTTCCCCTTCGTCACGGTAATCAAAATCGAGGAACGTCATGAATTCTCCGAAGATCCGCGCGGCATTACCCCGGTTGATCTCGTCAATGAAGATCACGACCGATTCATATTTGGAATCCTCGTCCGAGAGTTCAAGAGCGGCATCTAGGAACACGCCCGCCCACGGCTCGAGGCGCGTTTCCCCGCCGGACATTGCGGGTCGAAGGCCAAGGACAAAATCCTCGTAGCCGTAGGACTGGTGGAAGGTGGTCCAAACGACTTTGGCGGGCTGAGGGATCGTGATCTTCTGCTTCGGCCGGCTGAAAGGAGTGTCTGCATCGCTGGGATCGAGCAGGATTCCCCGAGTGCTCGGCGGAGGCTCCTGCAGCGCTTGGAACAACTGGCTGATCAGTCTCGTCTTGCCGGTTGCTGGCGGCCCGTAAAGGAGCACGTTCCTTCCCTGCCCCCATGAGGCGAAGATGTCATTGATCTTGTCAGCCATGTGCTACCTCAACCCGCATCGATGACTCCGCCAACCGTCTTGCCCTGGGTAAATAGATCCCATGACGGATCGTGCCTTTCCATGCCGGGAGGGCGTAGCCCCTTCTTGAAACCCGCATAGTAATTGCCGTCAAAAGTCTTCGCGATGTAGATGCGAAGACCGCCCTCTGGGAAGTAGGGCAACGCCTCTTCTTTGCTCTGAACATCGTCGGGTGCTGTCGGGAACCCTCGCGCGGCTGTCCATGCAGGGTGGCGTTGTGAATTCGGCTGTTGCCGATTCTGCCTCGCGATCCGCATACGCCCACCGGTTTTGCGCTGGAATTCGATGGGACCTGAAGCGCCAGGCAGACCTATGACTCCTGCTTGGATCGTGATGACGGGCAGGGCTTCGACATTCTTTCCCGACATGTCGAGGAAGTCGAGCGTCTCAGGAACCATAGAACTCGGTACTTCAATGTAAAGCGAGCCTCCGCCACCGCGGATCTGATGGTGGCGTTCGATGTTGTAGAACTCGCCTGGCTGTACGTTCCGCCACCAAATGCGTTCAATGTTCAGCATCTGCTGCCGCATCAGGAAACTTCCGCATGATAAAGACGCTCTAACACAGTTCCATCCTTCACTCGGCCGTTGCTGCGGTACCGGACATGTGGTTGCTCATGGATGACGACTTTTCCGAAATCGCTCAGGATGGCGAGAAGCTCATCTTCCTTGACCTGGCCATCTTCACTGTATGAGATGAAGACGTGGCGTGCGTTCAGACGCTTCAGCGTCTCTCTAAAGGCGCGGCCCGCAGTCCGTCGGTAGCAGAAGTCGGACGCTTGATCGGTCCAAGGGCGTAGACCTCCATCTCCGGCCGCGACGGGCTCGTCTTCCTGGGCCAGCGTCTCAAGGACGTGGTAGTTCCCGGCATACTGGCGTTTAGTGTATGGCGGATCCAGATACACAGCATCGGTTTCCAGTGAGGGCGCAAGATTCTCGACTGGTCCCTGCAGAACCCGGTGGATGCCAGGCGTGTCCTCGAACTCGAGTGGCTCGAACGTGAGCGGCTTCAGTGACGGTCCTGAAAGGGACTTACGGAAGTAGCCGTAAGTGCCGCTGATGTTGGCAACCTTGTTGGTCGACAGGAGCAGATGCTGCAGTAGGACGCTGTGCTCGATGTCGGTTAAGGCGCCAGCCGATCGCAACTCCAAGATCCCTTCGCGTACGCCGTCGATGTGCGCGGCGTTATCCGCAGAGAAGTAGAGCCTCGGCTCTCTGCCGTTCGCTGGAGTGCCCTGCGCGCCGAACTCCTTGTAGAAGTAGCCTTGTCGGGGCTTGACGGTGCGCATCCACTCCAGCGCCATGTGGTAGCCGCCGAGGGCTTCGAAGGCTGGTGCCTGCTTGGCCAGCAGGCGCGTGCGGGCATGGACCACTGGGAAGGTGAGCGCGTCCGAAGCTGTCACGTCATAGCCAGCTCGAGCAAGCGCCATGGAGACCGAAGCGGTGCCACACATGGGGTCGGCTATGGACGAGCCCGGCGGGAGGATGCCCGAGATCTCGCCGACGATCCAGTCTGCGAGCTTGGTCTTGTTACCGAGATAGCGATACGACATGGTCCTCCGTGCTTCGTGACCCGGAAGCGCTCGCAAGACGCTTGTTTCTAACGACGATCCTGTCGTACATGCGCCGGTAACCGCCCCGGTCAACAGGGAGATAGAACCGTGGCCCACCCTGCTGGTAGGTACCCTTTTCGGCGATGTCGGACATCTTCTTGCCCATCGTCTTACTGGAGCCGACGATCTCGAACTGATCAGGGTTGTACTTGTCGATGAACGTAATCGGAACGCCCATCAAGCCGTCGTAGTCTGCGGGGATGTCTGCGGTCTTACCCACTTCGATCGCGTCAAAATTCGCGTAACGCGGGTAGTCGCAGGGTCGGTAGTTCTTCGTCAGATCGAGGTCCTGGTGCCGTTCCGGGTAGTCCAGATTGGTAAACCAACGGACCCCTTTGACCCGGACATACTTGTTCCCCTGGTCATCAATCCTGGTGCCGGCGGCGGTCAGAGGGTAGTCGTCAGGCACGCGAAACTCGCGGTCGCCGCTCCGGATGCTCGGGCCGTACCACATCTGGTCGTTCTGGAAGAGCGGGAAGATCTCCTTGTAGGTCAGAGCATTCATGTTGCCAAGAATGACAAACTTCTTATCATGCTCGATGAGTTGGGCTACGTACTCTCGGAAGAGCGAGAATGGTGGATTGGTAACCACGATGTCGGCCTGCTTTAGGAGCTCGACGCTCTCAGGGCTGCGGAAATCGCCGTCGCCCTTCATGTGCCGTACGCCGATCTCGTCGGGATCGGGCGCACCGTTTCCGTCTTGGTCGCCGTTGTATTCCAGCCATACTGCCTGGCTCGGTCCTCCACGGCCGAAATCGTGCGGACCCCTAGTCTTATAGCAAGTGGCGATCAGCTTTTTGAGCCCAAGTTGCTCGAAGTTCGATGCGAAGTAGCGGAAGAAGTTGCTGACTCGCGGATCATCGCAATTCAGGTAGACGACCTTGTCCTTGAAGTGAGCGGAATAATGCCGCAGTTCCTTCTCGATGTCGGACAACTGTGTGTAGAACTCGTCCTTCTTCGCCTGCTTAGCGTCTTGGAAGTCTCGGTTCCTTACGGTCGTCACCATTTCCGTCCTTTGTCCTTCATGTATAACTGACGCGCACGATCTAGTGCCTGCGCGTACTGAATTGGCATCGTACCAACGCTGCAGTTCACCACTGGCGAGGAGCGACGAGCGCCGCTTCGGTAGGCCAGTCCCCGTCGTCGCTGAGGATCGGTGGCGTGAATCCGCCCAGCGCTTCGGGCGACGCGCACGTCATGTAGACCGGCAAGCCGAAGCCCACGCACTCGAGCAGCTCATCGCGGTCATGGCCTGTGTTCCAGTCGCCGGTGAGCTTGTCGGAGCCGGGAACCACGCCGCAGTAGGGGATGAGACCCAGTGCCGGCGCTCGCTGGTACAGGTGGTGGACGACGTCAGCAGTTCGCGGTGCGCTCATGCCGGCGATGTTGCCACCAGCATCTGACAGTCACGCGGTTGCGCCCGGGATGGGTATCGAAGACCGATCGACCCGGGCCGAGAGCAGCCCGCCAACAGCGATCGCCAGCTTCTCGACCAGGTGCAACGATGCATAGCCCGCAGTGGTCAACAACGCCAGCACCATAAGGATATTGACCAGCATCGGCAACGGCTCCAACAGCCAGATCGGCAGCCGCTGGACCGGGAATCCCCAGAGCTCCGCACCACGCACCCACGCTGGCTCCGCACTGCCTACCGACGGGTGGGCCGCACCGCGCGGCCCGTCCTGCGGCGCGGTTCACGTCAGACAGAACTCGTTGCCCTCCGGGTCGGCCATGGTGATCCACGAGCTCGGGCCCTCGTGACCGACGTAGAGGAACCGCGCACCGCGCTCCTCGAGCGCGCCGCGCACCTCGTCGACGTCGTCGTCGCCGATGCGCACGTCGAGGTGCATCCGGTTCTTCACGGTCTTGGCCTCGGGGACGCCCATGAACAGCACGCGTGGGGTACCCGGCGCGTCGGGGTCGGTGATCGCAGCACCGTCAGCCCAGACGAGCTGTCCGTTGTGGACGAGGGTGTCGGTCTCGTGCGCCACACCCTGCTCGACGAGCGAACGGATGAGGGCAGGGTCGGTGGACTCCACCTGCCACCCGAGCGTCTGTGCCCACCAGTCTGCGAGGGTGTGCGGGTCCGTGGCGTCGACCGTGACCTGGAATCGGTAGCCCATCCTCCAACAGTACGATTCAGGACGAATCGACGGAAGGGTGCGAGTGGGCGGCAGGCGCCGCCGAGACCCCGTGGACGGTTCCCACATTCCGCTCATCGCTGATGTGACATGCGTCATGGGTCATCGGGAGCGTGGCTGCGGAGCGGGTGGCAGAATCGTCAGGCAGTGAGGGCCCGGCATCGTGGACGGAACGGACGTGGAGTGAACGGCAACGCAACCGCAGTGCACCGCAACGTGGCGCTGTTGTCGCTCGCGACGACGATGGCAGAGCGCGTGACCACGTCCGCGCAGATCGACGAGCGCCTCAAGCCGGTGCTCAAGCGCCTGCGGATGCCTGCGGGCCTGCTCCAGCGGGTCGCCGGCGTCCACGAGCGCCGCAACTGGGCCGAGGGTCAGACGTTCGACGGTGCCGCGGTCGAGGCGGGGGAGAAGGCGCTCGCCGAGGCGGGCATCGAAGCCGGCCAGGTCGGCCTCATCATCAACACCTCCGTCACCCGCAAGCACCTCGAACCGTCCGTCGCCGTACGCATCCACCACGGGCTCGGCCTGCCGTCCTCGGCCATCAACTTCGACATCGCCAACGCGTGCCTCGGGTTCGTCAACGGCATGAGCCTGGCTGCCCAGCTCATCGACGCGGGACAGATCCAGTACGCCGTCGTCATCAACGGCGAGGACGCCGACGAGATCCAGGACAACACCATCGAGCGGCTCGGCCGCGACGGCGTCAGCCGCGCCGACTTCATGAGCGAGTTCGCCAGCCTCACCCTCGGCTCCGGCGCCGCCGCCGCCGTGCTCGGCCCAGCGGACAAGCACCCCGGCGGGCACCGGATCCTCGGTGGTGTCACCCGTGCGGCCACCCAGTTCAACGATCTGTGCGTCGGCAGCGTGGAAGGCATGTTCACCGATGCCAAGGCGCTGCTCAAGGGCGGCATGGAGCTCGTCGTCGCCGCGTGGCAGGAAGCCAAGAAGGACTGGGACTGGTCCTCGATGGACCGCTACATCCTCCACCAGGTCTCCGACGTCCACACCGACGCGATCGTCAAGGCTGCGAAGCTCGACCGCTCCAAGGTGCCCGTCACGTACTCGCACCTCGGCAACGTCGGGCCCGCATCGATCCCCATCACCCTCGCCCAGGAGGCCAAGCACCTCTCCGCAGGGGACCGGGTCCTGCTCATGGGGGTCGGGTCCGGCCTCAACACAGCGATGATGGAGATCGCCTGGTGAGGTACCGCCTCCCCGGGGCGGCGTCGGCCACGGCGCCCGCCTCGCTGCCCCCGCACGGCCTCGACGGTCTCGATCCCCGCTTCTCCCGCCTCGTGACGACCACGTCGTCGTCCGACGCGGACGCTCCCGCGGGCGACCAGCAGGACCGGACGTGGCACGTCCTCGACAACGCCGGCCAACTCGCTGCGCTCGGCGTGGCGCCCGTCGGCACCGTCCTCTGCGTCCACGGCAACCCCACGTGGTCCTACCTCTGGCGCCGGCTCGTCGCCGCCGCGACCGACGCCGCCGCCGACGGTCGCGACGCCTGGCGTGTCGTCGCCGTCGACCAGCTCGACATGGGGTTCTCGGAGCGGACAGGCCGCGCGCGTCCACTGGAGCAGCGCGTCCGGGACCTCGGCCGCCTCACGGACGCCCTCGGCCTCGCCGGCACGCCCGTGGTCACCCTCGGGCACGACTGGGGTGGCGTCGTGTCGCTCGGCTGGGCCGTGGACCACCCCGACGAGCTCCTCGGCGTCATGCTGCTCAACACGGCGGTGCACCAGTCCGAGCAGGACCCCATCCCCGCCCCGCTGCGCCTCGCACTGCGTCCCGGGGTGCTCGGCCCGGCCACAGTGACGACCCCCGCCTTCCTCGAGACGACCCTCGCGCTCGCCCGCCCGGGGCTCCCCGGCGCCGTGAAGGACGCGTACCGCGCGCCCTACCGCACCGCGGACCGCCGCGGTGGCATCGGGGGATTCGTCGCCGACATCCCCGTCGACGCCAGCCACCGCAGCACCGCAGAGCTCCACCGCATCGCCGACGGCGTCCGCACGCTCGAGGTCCCGGCGCTCCTGCTGTGGGGCCCGCGGGACCCCATCTTCAGCGACCGGTACCTTGACGACCTCGCCGACCGCCTCCCGCACGCCGACATCCATCGGTTCGAGGATGCCGGGCACCTCGTCGCCGAAGACGTCGACTATGCGACCGCCGCGCTCACCTGGCTCGGCGACCGGTTGCCGTCCGGCGGCACCCTCGTCGCACCGGCAGCGGACCAGGACGAGCCCGCGCCCGACGACCTGCCGTTGTGGCACTACCTCGACACGCTGAGCGACCGCGAGGACACCGCTCTCGTGGAGATGGCGCCGCCGACCGGCACAGGCCCCCGCACCGTGTCCTGGCGCCTGCTCGCACGACGCGTGCGGGAGCTCGCTGGAGGGCTCCACTCCGCGGGCGTCCGCAAGGGAGACCGCGTCTCCCTGCTCGTCCAGCCGGGCGCCGACCTCACGGCTGTCCTCTACGCGTGCCTGCGCATCGGCGCCGTCGTCGTCGTCGCTGACGCCGGGCTCGGCCTGCGTGGACTGACCCGCGCCGTGCGCGGCGCGTGGCCCGACCACGTCATCGGCGCTGTCCCGGGGCTCGCAGCGGCACGCGCGCTCGGCTGGCCCGGCCAGAAGATCTCCACCACGGACCTGCCGCGCGCCACGGCCCGCGCCCTCGGCGTGTGCTGGAGCCTGCCGGACCTCGCCGAGCGGGGCGCCGAGCGACTCGCTCGGATCCCGGGTGAGCTCCCTCCCGCTCCGTCCCCCTCCGACGTCGCCGCTGTCCTCTTCACCTCCGGGTCGACCGGCCCGGCCAAGGGCGTCGTCTACACGCACGCGCAGCTCTCCGCCGTCGCACGCGCCCTCGCCCGGCAGTACGAGATGGGTGTCGGAACCGGCCTCGTCGCCGGGTTCGCTCCCTTCGCGCTGCTGGGCCCCGCGCTCGGCGCCTGCTCCGTGACGCCCGACATGAACGTCACCGCCCCGCGGACGCTCACCGCCCGCGCCGTGGCCGACGCGGTCGCCGCCGTCGACGCGACCGTCCTGTTCCTCTCGCCCGCGGCGTTGACGAACGTCGTGGCGACCGCCGGTGAGCTCACGGCCACCGACCACGAGGCGCTCGCGGGCGTCCGGACGTTCCTCTCCGCGGGGGCGCCCGTCTCCGAGCAGCTCCTGTCCGAGGCGGCACGGCTCATGCCGGGTGCGACCCCGCACACCCCCTACGGGATGACCGAGGGCCTGCTCCTCACGGACGTCACCCTCGACGAGATCCGGGACGCGTCGAACCACGAACCCGCGGGTGCGTCGGGGGGCGTGTGCGTCGGCTCGCCCGCGCAGGGCGTCGACATCCGCATCAGTGCCCTCGACGCCTCCGGTGCCGCGACGGGCGCCCCCGCGTCCGACCCGGGCATCACGGGAGAGGTCGTCGTGCGCGCGGCGCACGTCAAGGACCACTACGACCGCCTGTGGCTCACCAACCGTGCCAGCAAGGACGCGGCCTCGACGGACGAACGCTGGCACCGGACCGGCGACGTCGGGCACCTCGACGAGGCCGGACGCCTGTGGATCGAGGGCCGCCTCGCGCACGTCGTCGTCACCGCGGCGGGAGTCGTCACGCCCGTCGGGCTCGAGCAGGAGGTCGAGTCGGTGCCCGACGTGCGCCGAGCGGCCGTCGTCGGCATCGGACCGGTCGGCACGCAGCTCCTCGTCGCGGTCGTCGAGACCTCGACGACGTCACGCCGGGTCCGGCTCGCCCCACCGGAGCTCGCGGACGCGGTCCGCGCCGCGACGAGCCGACCCCTCGCTGCGGTGCTCGTCGTGCCCGCCCTGCCCACAGACGTGCGGCACAACTCCAAGATCGACCGCGCACGCCTCGCGACGTGGGCTGCCGCGGTGCTCGCCGGCGGGAGGCTGAGGCGTCCATGACCGCCGTCCTCGTGACCGGCGCGAGCGGCCTGCTCGGAGGCGCCGTCGCTGCGCTCCTGCGGGACCGCGGCGACACCGTGCGCACGTTCCAGCGCAGCCCCAGCCAGGTCGTCGGTGTCGAGGACGTCCGCGGCTCGGTGACGAGCCGGGAGGACGTCGAACGAGCGACCGAGGGCGTCGATGCCGTCGTGCACCTCGCCGCGAAGGTCTCCCTCGCCGGAGACCCCGCGGACTTCGACCGCGTCAACGTCGGCGGGACGAGGACCCTCCTCGCCGCGGCCGCCACCCACGGCGTGGACCGGTTCGTCCAGGTCTCCTCCCCGTCCGTCGCGCACACCGGCGAGCCGATCATGGGCGACGACGCCCTGCCGGCCGATCCCGCCCGCGCACGCGGCGACTACGCGCGGACGAAGGCGATCGCCGAGCTCCTCGCGCTCGACGCCGACTCGGTCGCGATGGCCGTCGTCGCCGTGCGTCCCCACCTCGTGTGGGGACCGGGCGACACGCAGCTCACGGCGCGCATCGTCGAACGCGCCCGCGCGGGCCGGCTGCCGCTCCTCGACGACGGGGCGGCGCTCATCGACACGACGTACATCGACAACGCGGCGAGCGCGATCGTCGCGGCGCTCGACCGTGCGCCGTCCGTCCGCGGGAACGCCTATGTCGTGACGAACGGCGAGCCGCGACCCATCGCCGAGGTGATCGCCGGCATCTGCGCCGCCGGAGGCGTCGCCGCGCCGCGCTGGCGCGTGCCTGCCGCTGCTGCCCGCGCAGCCGGGTCCCTCGTGGAGGCGGTGTGGCGTCGCCGGCCCGGCGAGGACGAGCCGCCCATGACGCGGTTCCTCGCCGAGCAGCTGTCCACCGCGCACTGGTTCGACCAGCGCCGCACCCGCTCCGACCTGCAGTGGGCGCCCGGTGTGACGCTCGAGGAGGGCATGCGACGCCTCGCCGCGTCCTACGCGGCGCCGTGAGCGCCAGCGGACCGGTCGGCGAGGTCGGCACCACGCGAGTCGCGTAACCTAGACGATCGTGGCTACCACCGACTTCTCCTCCGCGATCAGCGCCCTGCGGGGCACCCTCGCGACGATCAGCGCCGTGACCGACCCCGATGCGCTGCGCGTACGCATCTCCGAGCTGTCCGAGCAGGCGTCCGCACCCGACCTGTGGGACGACACCGACGCCGCGCAGAAGGTCACGACCGCGCTCTCGCAGGCCCAGTCCGATCTCGACCGCATCACGAGCATGGAGTCGCGGATCGACGACCTCGAGGTCCTCGTCGAGATGGCGACCGAGGGTGACGGGGCGGACGACGCCGACACGGTCGCCGAGGCCGAGGCCGAGCTCGCGGGGATCCGCAAGGACCTCGGCGAGCTCGAGGTGAAGACGCTGCTCTCGGGTGAGTACGACGCGCGCGAGGCGGTCGTGACGATCCGTGCCGGTGCCGGCGGCGTCGACGCCGCGGACTTCGCAGAGATGCTCATGCGCATGTACCTGCGCTGGGCCGAGCGCCACGGGTACCCGACGTCGGTCCTCGACACCTCCTACGCGGAGGAGGCAGGGCTGAAGTCCGCCACCTTCGAGATCAAGGCGCCCTACGCCTTCGGCAACCTCTCCGTCGAGGCCGGGACGCACCGCCTCGTGCGCATCTCGCCGTTCGACAACCAGGGCCGTCGCCAGACCTCCTTCGCGGCGGTGGAGGTCATCCCGCTCATCGAGCAGACCGACCACATCGACATCGACGAGAACGAGATCCGGGTCGACGTGTTCCGCTCGTCGGGCCCCGGTGGACAGTCCGTCAACACGACCGACTCCGCGGTCCGCCTCACCCACATCCCCACGGGGATCGTCGTGTCGATGCAGAACGAGAAGTCCCAGATCCAGAACCGCGCGGCGGCCATGCGCGTCCTCGCCTCCAGGCTCCTCATCGAGCGCCAGGCGCAGGAGAAGGCCAAGAAGAAGGAGCTGGCGGGCGACGTCAAGGCGAGCTGGGGAGACCAGATGCGCTCGTACGTGCTCCAGCCGTACCAGATGGTCAAGGACCTCCGGACCGAGCACGAGGTGAGCAACACCGGCGCGGTGTTCGACGGCGAGATCGACGACTTCATCGAGGCCGGCATCCGCTGGCGCCGGTCCAAGACCGACTGACCCGCGCAGCCGCCGAGGGCGCCCCCGCTCTCGCTCGTGTGCTCTCGCCCGTGTGCTCTCGCTCATGGGCGGCGTGTCTGCGCCGATTAGCACCGTGGGCGTGTCTACCCTCGATACGCCCTGTGGCATCCGCCGCGCGCCCCCGAGCAGAAGATGGTCCCTGTGATCCGGTTCGAGAACGTCACCAAGGTCTATGCGCGTGGCGCGAAGCCGGCTCTGGACGACGTGTCCCTCGAGATCGAGCGCGGCGAGTTCGTGTTCCTCGTCGGAGCGTCGGGCTCCGGCAAGTCGACGTTCCTGCGTCTGGTGCTCCGTGAGGAGCGCGCCACGTCCGGGAACGTCTTCGTGGCCGGGCGCGACCTGCAGAACCTGTCGAACTGGAAGGTGCCGATGATGCGCCGCCAGATCGGGGCGGTGTTCCAGGACTTCCGGCTGCTCCCGAACAAGACCGTGTTCGAGAACGTCGCGTTCGCCCTCCAGGTCATCGGCAAGCCGCGCCACCACATCGTGACGACCGTCCCCGAGACCCTCGAGATGGTCGGCCTGGCTGGCAAGGAGAAGCGCCGGCCCCACGAGCTCTCGGGCGGTGAGCAGCAGCGCGTGGCGATCGCGCGCGCGTTCGTCAACCGCCCCTCGATCCTCCTGTGCGACGAGCCCACCGGGAACCTCGACCCGACGACGTCCCTCGGGATCATGCGGCTGCTCGACAGGATCAACCGGACGGGGACCACCGTCGTCATGGCCACCCACGACGACGAGATCGTCGACCAGATGCGCAAGCGCGTGATCGAGCTGTCCGGCGGTGAGCTGGTCCGTGACCAGTCCCGCGGTGTCTACGGCTCGGCCCGCTGAGGAGATCACACGTGCGTTTCCAGTTCATCCTTTCCGAGATCGGCATCGGTCTTCGACGCAACCTGTCGATGACCGTCTCGGTCATCCTCGTGACGTTCGTGTCGCTGACCTTCGTCGGCGCCGCCGTGCTCACCCAGATGCAGATCGCGAAGCTCAAGGGGGAGTGGTACGACAAGGTCGAGATCAGCGTCTACCTCTGCCCGCAGGGCTCGACGGTCCCGACGTGCGCCGGCGGTGAGGCGACGGAGGACCAGATCGCGGCCGTCGCCGACCTTCTCGAGTCGCCGGAGGTCGCCCCCGAGGTCGACACGGTGATGTTCGAGAGCAAGGCCGAGGCCTGGGTGACGTTCTCGGAGCAGTTCGCCGACCGGTGGTGGTTCAACAGCGTCACCGAGGACGACATGAACGCGTCCTACCGCATCAAGCTCACGGACCCGGAGCAGTACGAGGTCATCAACGACGTCCTGACCGGGCATCCCGGCGTGGAGGAGGTCCGTGACCAACGGCAGATCTTCGAGCCCCTGTTCCTCGTCCTCGACCGCATGACGCTGCTGTCGGCGGGACTCGCCGGGGTCATGCTCGTCGCGGCGGTGCTCCTCATCACCACGACGATCCGGCTGTCTGCACTCAGTCGGCGCAGGGAGACGGGGATCATGCGGCTCGTGGGGGCGTCGACGTTCTTCATCCAGCTGCCGTTCATGCTCGAGGGCGCGATCGCCGCGACCATCGGCGCACTCATGGCGGTCGCTGGGCTCTGGGTGGGTGTGCGGTTCCTCATCGAGGACTGGCTCGGTCAGTCGGTGCAGTGGATCCCCTACGTCACGACGAGCGATGTGCTCGTGATCGCGCCGATCCTCATCGGCGTCGCGTTCCTGCTCGCCGCGATCTCCTCGATCGTGACCCTGCGCCGTTACACGAAGGTCTGACATGAACAAGGCCCGCTCCGTCCTCGCCGCCGTCCTGTGTCTCGGGTTGTTCGTCGGTCTCGGAGGGCTGCCCGCCTCCGCGGACGACCTCGACGACCGGCTCGCCGAGGCGCAGCGTCAGGCCGACGCGAACAAGGCGGCGCTGGACCAGACGACCGCCGACCTCGCGGAGACGGACACCGAGCTCGCGCAGGCGTACCTCGACCTCCAGACGGTCGAGGCCCAGCTGCCCGTCGCCGAGGCCGTCCTGGTGCAGGCCACCGCCACCCTCGAGACGGCCCAGCGTGAGGCCGACGCTCTCGCGCAGCGCCTCGTGGACGCGCAGGACGAGAAGGTCACGCTGACAGCGGAGATCGAGACCAACGCCACCGCCGCATCGGATGCCCGGAATGGTGTCGCTGAGATGGCCCGCCAGGCAGCCAAGGGCGACATGGGCTTCTCCGGCCTCGAGTTCGTCGTCGGAGCCCAGACGACCGAGGAGTTCATCAGCGAGTACTCCATGGCGTCCACCGCGATGCGGACCCAGACGACCTCGCTCGACGAGCTCCGCCAGACGGAGGCGGTGTCGAAGAACAGCGAGGTCCGGCTGGAAGCCGTCGAGGTCGCCATCGCCGACCTCAAGACGGAGGCTGACGCGAAGGTCGTCGAGGCCGACGAGGCGGAGCAGGCCGCGGCCGACGCGAAGACCGAGGTGGAGCGGCTCGTGGGGGAGCAGACCCTCAAGAAGCAGACCATCGAGGACCGCAAGGCGATCGAGCAGCAGCGCCAGGACGAGCTGGCTGCGGCGGGCAGCACCCTGACGACGGAGATCCAGGACATCATCGGCCTCCAGGAGGCAGAACGAGCGCGCATCGCGGCGGAGCAGGAGGCGGCCCGACAGGCGGCCGCGGCCGCGGCGGCAGCCGCCAAGCCCAAGCCCGGGTCGTCCGCGCCCGCACCGGCGCCCGCGCCGGCGCCAGCCCCACCGAGCTCCGGGGGAGGCTCGGTCCTCAGCTACCCGACCTCCGTCCCGTACGTGACGTCGAGCTACGGCTGGCGGCTGCACCCCGTGCTCGGATACAGCAGGCTGCACGCCGGGACCGACCTGCGCGCGTACTGCGGGACGGCGATCTACGCGTCTGCGGGTGGGACTGTGCAGTGGGCGAAGTACCGCGGCGGCTACGGCAACCAGGTGCTCGTCGACCACGGGTACGTCAACGGCTCGAGCCTCATGACGAGCTACAACCACCTCACGAGCTTCGCCGTCTCGGGTGGGCAGTCGGTGTCGAAGGGGCAGCTGGTGGGCTACTCGGGCAACACGGGCACGAGCACCGCCTGCCACCTCCACTTCGAGGTGTACGTCAACGGTGGCACCGTCGACCCCATGACGATGCTGCGGTAGTCGGCCGCCAGCAAAATCCGTGGGACGTCAGCGGTCGGTGATCTACGCTGGGACGTCCCACGGCAACCGACGACCACCTGGAGGTGTGAGGCCATGGCCAAGATGTACATGGTGCCCGACGGCTCCAAGCGGCCGCCCAAGAAGGTCGACCAGGGCCCCGTGCGCAAGCTCGTCGCGAGCAACAAGAAGGCGCGTCACGACTACGTCATCGACGATGTGTTCGAGGCAGGCCTCGTCCTGTCCGGCACGGAGGTCAAGGCGCTGCGCGCCGGTCGGGCGTCGCTCGTCGACGGGTACTGCTCGATCGAGGGCGGCGAGGCGTGGCTCGAGGGCGCGCACATCTCCGAGTACGCGCACGGTACGTGGACCAACCACGCGCCGCGGCGCAAGCGCAAGCTCCTGCTGCACCGGGACGAGATCGACCGGCTGGACCAGAAGTCGAAGGAGAAGGGCTTCACGGTCATCCCGTTGCAGCTGTACTTCCTCGACGGCCGCGCGAAGGTCGAGATCGCGCTCGCCCGCGGCAAGAAGGAGTACGACAAGCGTCAGACGCTCCGTGAGCAGCAGGACAACCGCGAGGCGCACCGCGCGATCCGGGCCCGCGAGCTGCGCTGACCGCTGGACCCCCGCTGCAGCGCCTGTCCGGGATCTCGGAAATAAAGGAGCGCCCCCGGTCGTTGAGACCGTATGCTGGACCTGCTTCCCGCGCGGCCACCACAGGCGTACGGGACGTGGTTGACAACTGCACAGGGGGTGATCGGTTTCGACGGTGGTCGTGTTTCGAGGAGAAGCGGGCCGAGGATGCAGACTTATCTCGTAAACGATGTCTGCAAACCAATAGGTGCCGATTCCAAGCGCACCGACTTCGCACTCGCCGCCTGAGCGAGTCCTGAAGTCCGTCAGCCTGAGGTAGCTTCCGCCTCAGTCCCTGGCGTCATCTAGGGAGCCACTGCTTGCAGCGTTCGTCGTTGGCGCTGCAGGGACTTTTAGACGACTGGGCCTGTCAGCAGCTTGTCTGTGTGAGTGCTGGGGCCGAGAAAATCCGTAGCAGACTGCGCCCGGAGAAGTCCTGGATTTGCGTCACCGGACCGGGGTTCGATTCCCCGCACCTCCACCAGAGATCCCCTCGCAGTGCCACAAGGCCGCCCTCCTCGGAGGGCGGCCTTGTGGCGTTCCCGGGCGCTCCTGGCCGTGCGGGAGGCGCGAACCTCGACATCCCGGACAGGCTGCGCCAGACTGCGCCGATGCCCGAGTACTGGAACCACAACACCGCGTACCACCCGCTGATCCTGCGCCTCGCGCAGCGCCGGCCCGGTTCGGCGATCGACATCGGCTGCGGTGACGGGCTGCTCCTGGAGCGGCTCGCTGCCGTGAGCGCGGAGGTCACCGGCCTCGAGCCGGACCCACGTGCCCTTGCAGCGGCTCGCACCCGTACGCGCGGGCTGCCCGACGTCCGGCTGGCCCACGGTGCACTCGTGCCCGAGAAGGCGACCAGCGAGGCAGCCGGCTCCCTGCCGGCGGAGCACGCGGACGTGCTGCGGGAGCAGTACGACCTCGTGACGATGGTCGCCGTGCTGCACCACATGGACACACGCGCGGGTCTGGAGGCGGCTCGTGCGCTCGTCGCGCCGGGTGGTCACCTCGTCGTCGTCGGGCTCGCCGCGAACGTCACAGCAACGGACTGGATGATCTCCGGCCTGGCGCTGCCGGTCGTGCGGATCGTCGACGCGGTGCGGCGGCCAGCGGACCCGGACGTGCAGATCGCCGCGCCGCGGGACGGGTTGTCGTCCATCCGGGAGACTGCCCGCTCGATCCTGCCGGGAGTGCGGATCAGGCGTGGTCTGTACTACCGGTACGTGCTGCGCTGGCAGGCGCCGGCCAGCGTCGAACCGGGCCTTCCCGGCCCGTAGCCAACGGCGATCGGCCTCCCCGGTCAGTGGTCGGGTACACCGACCGGCGGCACGACCTCGCCGAGCTCCTGGCGGACCCACCAGTTCCCCGTCGCGCGGCGCTCGGCCGGTGTGGTGTAGCGGTAGCGGTAGAGCACCGCGCGGACCGCTCGCGGCGGGGTGCCGTCGAACGGGTCCATCGACAGCAGGCGCAGCGTGCGGGCGTCGCCCTCGAGGAGCCGGCGCAGCAGCACCATGAACCACCGGTCGCTGGGGCTGCCGAGCGCGAGGAACCACATGAGCCAGTCGAGCCGCAGGTGGAACGGTGCGAACTGGCGCGGTCGCCGGGCGACGTCGCCCGGCTTCCCGCGGAACTCGTACTCCCGCCAGTCGGCGTCGTCCGGGTCGTCGCTGAGCGTGCCGGACACGACGACCTCGTGGCGCACCCGCGTGATGCTCCCGAACGCCCCGTAGGCGTTGACGAGCTTCAACGGGTCGAAGCTCGCGTTCATGAGCTGGTGCCGGGAGAGCAGGTTCTTCGCAGGACGGTAGCTGAGGACCGCGAGCACCGCGACGACCCCGGTGACGACGACGGCGAACGGCAGCTGCACGGGAGCGACGGCGCCGTCGTCGGTGTACCAGGGGAGCAGCCGGTCCCACGTGCTGTCACTGATCGCACTGCACGCGAGGACCATCGTGAGGACGTTGAGCCACGCGAAGTTCCCTGTGACCACGAGCCACGCCTGGGTGAGGACGACGATCGCACCGGCCACGGACGCGACGGGCTGGGGGAGGAAGAGGAGGAAGGGTACGACGAGCTGGGTGACGTGATTGCCGAGGACCTCCACGCGATGCCACCACCGGGGAAGGTGGTGCGCGTGCCAGCTGAAGGGACCAGGCATCGGCTGGGTCTCGTGGTGGTAGTCGAGCGCCGTGAGGTCCCGCCACGCGGTGTCGCCCCGCATCTTGATGAGACCGGCGCCGAGCTCCAGCCGGAACACGAGCCACCGCGAGGCCACGATGACGAGGATCGGCGTGGCGACCTCGTCCGACCCGAGGAACGCGACGAGGAAGCCTGCCTCGAGCAGGAGCATCTCCCAGCCGAAGGCGTAGAACGTCTGCCCGATCGCCACGATCGAGAAGTACAGCCCCCACAGGAGCAGGAACACGAGCATCGGCACCCACGGGGGGCCGCTCTGTGCCCAGCCGGTCACGACCGTGAGCGCGAGAGCGATGCCGGTCCAGGCCGCGACGAGGAGGGCACGGTCGGAGTAGTGCCAGCGGAAGAGTGTCGGCGCCGTGCGCCAGCTCGTGCGGGCGAGGAACGCGGGCGCGGGCAGCAGGCCGTGCTCACCGAGCAAGGCGCGGAAGTGCGCGACGGCCCCCCACAGGGCGACGACGTAGATTGCCGCGACGCCGCGTTGCAGGATCTGCCGGGCGACGTCGTAGTCGCCGGTCCCGAACCAGCCGAGCCAGTCCATCGCGCTCCTCCCGCGGTCGTCACGTCCGCCGTCCTTACTCGCGCGACAACCCGCGCCCCCGCATCTCGTCGATCTTGCGGCGCTCCCGCTTCGTGGGGCGGCCCGCACCGCGGTCCCGGACGCCCGCGACCGGGACCTCGGTCCGGGGGGGAGGTGCAGGCGTGTGATCGACGAGACACTCGGCCGCGACCGACGCGCCGACCCGCTTCACGACGACGCGGGAGACCACGACGATCCGCTCCGGACCCTCACCGCGCACCCGGACCTCGTCGCCGGGTCGGACGGGCGTCGCCGGCTTGGCGCGGTCACCGTTGACGCGCACGTGGCCCGCCCGGCACGCCGCCGAGGCGAGCGTGCGGGTGCGGAAGAGCCGGACGGCCCATGTCCAGCTGTCCACGCGGGCGGTCGGTGCGGCGTCAGGCATCGTTCGACTCTACAAGTGCCGCCGCGTCGATGAGGCGTTGCCCCGTCCGGGGCGTGACACTCACCACGGTGCCCCGGCACCGGGTGCGGGGACACGTGATCCGGCCGAGCCGTCCCCGCCGCCGCGCGTAGACTCGTGGCCATGAGTTCACGCCCGTCGATGAGCACCGGCCCCCTTGATCCCTTCGCCGACGACCCCGGCGACGTCGGCGGCGGCACGTCGACGAGCACCCTCGAGCGCACCGAGACGCGCGAGGAGGTCGAGCCTGGCGACCACGAGCGGTTCGCGCACTACGTCCGCAAGGAGAAGATCCTCAACTCCGCCCTGAGCGGCAAGCCGGTCATCGCGCTGTGCGGCAAGGTGTGGGTGCCGGGCCGTGACCCGAACAAGTTCCCCGTGTGCCCCATCTGCAAGGAGATCTACGACGGTCTGCGCGACCCGCAGGACAACGAGCCCGGTGGCTCGGGTCCGGGCGACGACGGCAAGTGAGCGGGGATCTGGACCAGCATCGCGGCACAGCAGCCGGCAGCCCCCTGAGGCCGCCCGTCACCCCCGTCCCGCACGCCGCGTCGTCGGCAGCGGCGTCGCACCTGTCACCGAGCTTCCCGCGGCGCGCGCCGTGGGGCACGGCGTCGAAGCTGCGGGCGTGGCAGGCGGAGGCGCTCGAGGCGTACCGCACGCACCCGTCGCGGGACTTCCTCGCGGTCGCGACCCCCGGTGCCGGCAAGACGACGTTCGCGCTGCGCATCGCGACCGAGCTCCTCGAGCAGGGGATCGTGCGACGTATCACCGTCGTCGCCCCGACGGAGCACCTCAAGCACCAGTGGGCTGACGCCGCGGCGCGCGTGGGTGTGCGGATCGACCCCAACTTCAAGAACAGCCAGGGGCGTCATGGCGCGCAGTACGACGGCGTGGCACTCACGTACGCGCAGGTTGCCGCCAACCCGGCGCTGCACGCTGCGCGCACGACGGCCGGGCCGACCCTCGTCATCCTCGACGAGGTGCACCACGGTGGCGACGCGTTGTCGTGGGGTGATGCCGTCCGTGAGGCGTTCGAGGGCGCGACGCGCCGGCTCGCGCTCACCGGGACGCCCTTCCGGTCGGACACCGCGGCCATCCCGTTCGTCACGTACGAGCGTGGGCAGGACGGCATCCGGCGGTCGGCAGCCGACTATGTGTACGGCTACGGGGAGGCGTTGCGGGACGGCGTCGTCCGGCCTGTGATCTTCCTCACCTACTCGGGGCAGATGCGCTGGCGCACCCGGGCGGGGGACGAGGTGAGCGCACGGCTCGGCGAGCCGCTGACCAAGGACATGACCGCCCAGGCGTGGCGCACGGCGCTCGACCCCAACGGCCAGTGGATCCCGGCGGTGCTCGAGGCCGCGGACAAGCGCCTGAGCGAGGTGCGCCGCAGCGTGCCCGACGCCGGAGGCCTCGTCATCGCCACCGACCAGAACGACGCGCGCGCCTACGCGGGGCACCTCGCCCGCCTCACGGGTGAGTCGCCGACCGTCGTGCTGTCCGACGACGACGGTGCGAGCGCGCGGATCGACGAGTTCTCCGACGGGACGCAGCGGTGGATGGTCGCCGTGCGCATGGTCTCCGAGGGCGTGGACGTCCCGCGCCTGGCGGTCGGCGTGTACGCGACGTCGACGGCGACGGCCCTGTTCTTCGCCCAGGCCGTCGGGCGGTTCGTCCGCGCCCGACGGCGTGGGGAGACCGCCTCCGTCTTCCTGCCCAGCGTGCCGAACCTGCTCGACCTCGCGAACACGCTCGAGGTCGAGCGGGACCATGCGCTCGACAAGCCGCTCAGTGCGGCCGAGTCCGGGGACATGTTCAACCCCGAGGACGCGCTCATGGCGGCGGCCAACCGGGACTCCAAGGCGTCGGAGGGACTCGTCGAGCAAGGATCCTTCGAGATGCTCGAGGCCCAGGCGACGTTCGACCGTGTCCTGTTCGACGGCGGGGAGTTCGGTACCGGCGCCGAGATGGGGTCCGACGAGGAGCTCGACTTCCTCGGCCTGCCCGGACTGCTCGACGCCGACCAGGTCACGGCACTGCTCAAGCAGCGCCAGGCCAGCCAGCTCAGCGGGAAGAGCTCCGCGCACCGCGCGTCGGCGGAACGTGCCGAGCTCGAGCACCGACGCGCCACGGAGCTGCGCAAGGAGCTCTCCCAGCTCGTCTCGGCCTGGGCCAGGCGCACCGGTCAGCCGCACGGGTCCGTGCACAACGAGCTCAGGCGCCGCAGCGGCGGCCCCGAGGTGCCGCTCGCGAGCATCGACCAGCTGACCGCCCGGGTCGAGGTCGTCCGCGGCTGGTTCGTCGGGAAGAAGTAGCCGGTCCTCAGCCGAGAGTCAGCGTCGTCGTCGGGATCGCGAGGTCCCCCGTGGACAGCCTCCGGGCCCCACGGGGGAGCTCGTCCCGTGACGCGGCGTGCCGGGCCGCCCCGGTGACGACGCCTGCGTGTCCGAGCCACCGCGGGTCGACCACCCCGTCCGTCACGAGGGCGTGGTGCAGCGGGCGCAGGTCGGACGACCGCGGTTCCCACCTGGCGACCTCGTCGTCCGGACCGGACACGATGACCTCGGCGACGGCTCGGCCGTCGTCGTCGAGCTGTCGGGCGGCGGTCTTTCGTCCACCGACACTCGTCTTGGCGGACGACGCCTTGGCGACGGGCTCCAGCGTGCCGGTGGCCCCCTCCCGGGCCACGAGCTTGTAGACCATGCCGCACGTGGGTGCCCCCGAGCCGGTGACGAGCTTCGTCCCGACGCCGTACGAGTCCACCGGCGACGCCGCGAGGGCCGCGATCGCGTACTCGTCGAGGTCGGAGGTCACCGTGATCCGCGTGTCGTGCGCACCGAGCGAGTCCAGCTGGCGGCGGACCTCGAGGGCCTGCACCCCGAGGTCCCCGGAGTCCAGCCGGACGGCACCCAAGGACGTCCCGGCGGCAGCGATGGCCCGCTCGACGCCGCGCGTGACGTCATAGGTGTCGACGAGCAACGTCGTCGAGGGCCCGAAGGCGGCGATCTGCGAGGCGAACGCCTCCTCCTCGTCGTCGTGCAGAAGAGTGAAGGCGTGCGCCGCGGTGCCGATCGTCGGGATGCCGTAGCGCCGCCCGGCCTCGAGGTTGGACGTCGCCGCGAAGCCAGCGACGGCAGCCGCCCGGGCAGCCGCGACCGCAGCCTCCTCGTGGGCCCGGCGGGATCCCATCTCGAGGCACGGGCGGTCGACGGCCGCACTCGTCATCCGGGAGGCGGCCGACGCGATCGCGGAGTCGTGGTTGAGCACCGAGAGCACGTAGGTCTCGAGCAGCACCGCCTCGGCGAACGTTCCCTCGACGACGAGGACCGGGCTGGACGGGAAGAACGTCTCACCCTCGGCATAGCCCGTGATGCTCCCGGTGAACCGGTACTCCTCGAGGTAGGCGAGGGTCCGGTCGTCGACGACCTTCTCGCGGGCGAGCCACTCGAGCTCGTCAGGGCCGAACCGGAAGTCGGCAAGACCCTCGAGGATGCGGCCTGTGCCGGCGAGGACCGCGTAGCGTCGCCACGACGGGAGCCGGCGCGTGAACACCTCGAAGACGCAGTGCCGGTCCGCCGTGCCGTCGGCGAGAGCCGCCTGGAGCATCGTCAGCTCGTACCGGTCCGTGAGAAGCGCTGTACCCATGAGGCAACGGTAGGGCACCGCGGCCCTGCGAGGACCTACGATTGTGTCGTGACAGCCAGCACCGCTCCCGACGCCGACGTGCGCGGGGACCTCGAGCAGGACGTCGCTGACCCGTGGGTCACCGTCGTGTGGAACGACCCCGTCAACCTCATGAACTACGTCGCGTACGTGTTCGAGAGCTACTTCGGGTACCCGCAGTCCACGGCGCACGCCCTCATGATGCAGGTCCACGAGGAGGGGCAGGCCGCCGTGTCGACGGGCGGCAGGGAGAAGGTCGAGATGGACGTCCGGGCGATGCACTCCTACGGGCTGTGGGCGACCATGCGTCGGAGCGGGGAGTAGTGGTGCGGCCGTTCCGGGCGACGAGCGACAACGGCGCCACGACGTTCACGGCGGGTCTGTCCACTCCCGAGCGGCTCGTGCTGGCTCAGGTCACCGGAGACGTGGTCGAGCTCCTCGGCGGCGAGGAGAGCTTCTACGAGGCCGAGGAGGACACCGCGCCGGCGGACCCTGGCACCGAGTCCGACGGTCCTGCAGAGGACGACACGGATGCTGCGATCCGTGGGTTGTTCGACGGGATGACGGACGAGCCAGCACAGGCACCGACCGACCCGGCGGTGCGGCGGCTCATCCCGGATGCGTCCGCCGACCCGGAGATCGCTCAGGAGTTCCGCCGCTTCACGGACGACGACCTGCGTCAGCAGAAGGTCGAGCGGCTCCTGCTGTTCGCCCAGCTGCTCCTGGAGGCAGCGCCGTCGTCCGACGAGACACGCCAGCTCGACTTCGAGGTGCTGGACGACGAGGCGGAGGCGATCGCCGGCGCCCTCGCGGACATCCGGCTGGTCATCGGGGAGCGTCTGTCGCTGCGTTCGGACGCCGACGCCCAGGAGCTCTACGACATGGTCACGGGCAGCTGGGACGACGAGTCCGAGGCCGCTCGCAGGGGCCGCCCGGGCGACCCGGAGCAGGAGGGCGAACCGATCCCGGAGGGTGCCCCCGACGACTCTGGGCCCCGGCTGTTCCTCGGGTCCGTGTTCGTGCTCGCCGGGTATCTCCAGGAATCGCTCACGGAGTGCCTCATCGAGCGGTACCGCGAGGGTGTGGCGCGCTCCTAGTTCATCGCGCAGCGCACACGAGATGTGCGTCGTCGGTGCTCTCGACGTGCGCGTCGGCGCAGTTGCTGCCAGCATGGTCGCGATTCACCCGCTGCGGAGCTGCCGCACGGGCCTGTGAGAGAGAAGAGGGTCATATGCCTACCTGGTTGCTCGTTCTGATCGTCGGCGTCGTCCTCCTGATCCTCGGTGTGGCCGTCGAGGCCGCGAAGGTTCTCATCTGGGTCGGTATCGCGATCCTCGTGGTGAGCCTGGTTCTGGGACTGCTCAACAAGGGCAAGTCGAGGGTCTAACAGGCCATGGCACCTGACGGTGCCAGCAGCAGGGGGCAGCATCACCTCTTCGCCGACCTGCACGCGTACAGCGTGCAGGTCGGCGTTCTTGTTCCCGGGGTCGCCGCCTCCGTGCGCGGTCGTGCGGTTTTTCGCGCGGCAACGGGCACGGTTAGTCTCTGGGTGTGAATGACGCTCCGATCGGCATATTCGACTCCGGCGTCGGCGGACTCACCGTTGCGCGGTCGATCCTCGACCAGCTGCCCAACGAGTCCGTCCTCTACGTCGGCGACACCCGCAACGCGCCGTACGGACCCAAGCCTCTCGCCACGGTCCGCTCGCTCGCCCTGGGCGTCATGGACCACCTCGTCGACGAGGGCGTGAAGATGCTCGTCATCGCGTGCAACAGCGCCTCGGCCGCGGTGCTGCGTGATGCGCGGGAGCGGTACACCGTGGGGCGCGGGATCCCCGTCGTCGAGGTGATCCTCCCGGCCGCGCGCCGTGCGGCCGCGGCAACCCGCACCGGCGAGATCGGCGTCATCGGAACGCGGGCGACGATCGAGTCCCGTGCGTACGAAGACGCTCTCGCCGCCGCGCCAGGTGTGCGCGTGCACCCCCAGGCATGCCCCGACTTCGTGGACCTCGTCGAAGCAGGGCTCACGGCCGGACCGCAGGTGCTCGAGGCAGCGCACCGGTACCTCGACCCGGTGCGCGCGTCCGGGATCGACACCCTCATCCTCGGGTGCACGCACTACCCGTTGCTGACGGGGGCGATCTCCTACGTCATGGGTGAGGACGTGACCCTCGTCTCGAGCGCCGAGGAGACGGCGAAGGACGTCTACCGGACTCTCGTCGCGCACAACCTCGAGCGGGACGTGAGCGCCGGTCCCCCCGTGCACAGGTTCCGGTCGACGGGCGACGCCGACGTCTTCTCCGGACTCGCGCGCCGATTCCTCGGTCCCGAGGTCGCCGTGGTGGAATCGGTCGCATGAAGCTGACGATCGTCGGGATGGCCGGGTCCTTCGCGTCCCCGGCGTCGCCGGCGTCCTGTTATCTGCTGCAGGCGGACGATGCTGCGGGCCGGACGTGGTCCGTCGTCCTCGACGTCGGCAGCGGTGCCCTGGGTCAGCTGCAACGTGCCGTCGACCTCTTCGACGTCGACGCGATCGCGATCTCGCACCTGCACCCCGACCACTTCTCCGACCTGTGCGGGTACTACGTGTACCTCAAGTACCACCCGGAGCGAGGGTCCGAGCGCCTCGCCGGGCTCGCGCCGGTGCCCGTCCACGGCCCGGGGGGGACCGAGGCGCGCCTCGCGGAGTCCTACGGGCTGGCCGAGGGGGAGACGATGGGCGGGCAGTTCGACTTCCGGGCATGGCGTCCGGGGGACCACACCGAGGTCGGACCGTTGACCATCGAGCCGTTCGCCGTCGAGCACCCTGTCGAGGCCTACGGGCTGCGGATCACCGGGCCGAGCACCGAGCGACCGGGCACCCGGGTGACGCTTGCGTACACGGGGGACACGGACGCGTGCGCCGGCGCTCTCGCCCTCGCCCAGGACGCGGACGTGCTTCTTGCCGAGGCCGCCTTCGTCGAGGGGCGCGACCATGCGCGCGGCATCCACCTCACGGGACGGCGCGCCGGGCGGATCGCCGCAGAGGCACGTGCCCGTCGGCTGCTCCTCACCCACATTCCCGCATGGAACGACGCCGGTGCGAGCGTCACCGAGGCGCGCGCCGAGTTCTCCGGACCCGTAGGCGTCGTGGAGCACGGTGCCACCTACACGCTGTGAGTCCCGCGGGCCGCGCTGTCCCGGATGCCGCTAGGGAGGCTGCCATGACCCCCGTCCCGCCCGAGGTGGTCCGTGTCGACGGACGATCGGCTGACGAGCTGCGGCCCGTGCGGATCACTCGCGGATGGCTCGACGCTGCGGAGGGCAGCGTCCTCATCGAGTTCGGAGCGACACGGGTGCTGTGCGCCGCGACCCTCACGCGCGGCGCGCCTCGCTGGAAGCGTGGGTCGGGCGAGGGGTGGGTGGGTGCGGAGTACGCGATGCTGCCTCGCGCGACGGTCGCGCGGGGGACGCGGGAGTCGGTCCGCGGGGGCGTCGGTGGTCGCGCCCACGAGATCTCGAGGATCGTGGCCCGGGCGCTGCGTTCCGTCGTCGACCTGCGGGCGTTGGGGGAGAACACCCTGCACGTGGACTGCGACGTGCTGCAGGCGGACGGCGGGACACGGACCGCGGCGATCACCGGCGCGTACGTGGCGCTCGCTGACGCTGTCGCGTGGGGGCTGCGCACGAAGCTCATCAAGGGCAGCCGCCCGGTCCTCCTCGACTCGGTCGCCGCGGTGAGCGTCGGGATCGTCGACGGCGCGCCGCTCCTGGATCTCGCGTACGTCGAGGATGCGCGGGCGGACACGGACCTCAACGTCGCGATGACGGGTCGCGGGGGTTTCGTCGAGGTCCAGGGCACCGCCGAGGGAGCGCCCCTGGGCCGCGCTGACCTGGATGCCCTGCTCGATCTGGCCACCGTGGGCGTCGCCCGGCTCGCTGCGGCCCAGCGTGCGGCACTGGAGCAGGGGGAGCCCACGAGCCTGACCCCCGTGCGCGGCGGACCCCCGACGGACGCCACCGCCGCGACCACCCCCATCGAGACGACGGAGAACCCCTGATGCCGACCCCACGCCTGGTCCTGGCCACCCACAACGAGCACAAGGTCGGCGAGCTGCGCGCGATCCTCGCGCAGGCCGTACCTGGACTCGTCGCGGAGGACGTCGCGGGCGCGACGTCGTTCGACGTGCCTGCTCCCGTGGAGGACGGCGTGACGTTCGAGGAGAACGCGCTCCTCAAGGCGCGCGTGCTCGCGGCGGCAACCGGGCTGCCCGCCGTCGCCGACGACTCCGGCCTCGCCGTCGACGTCCTGGGCGGGGCGCCCGGGATCTTCTCTGCACGCTGGGCGGGGACCCATGGAGACGACCGGGCCAACCTCGATCTGCTCCTCGCCCAGCTCGTCGACGTGCCTGCGGAGCACCGCGGTGCGCGCTTCGTGTGCGCGGCTGCGCTCGTCACCCCGGACGGGGACGAGCACGTCGTCACCGGCGCGCTCGTCGGTGAGCTGCTCACCGCCCCACGTGGGGACGGCGGGTTCGGCTACGACCCGGTCCTGCGACCCGTCGGTCACGACCGCTCGTGCGCGGAGCTCACGCCCGAGGAGAAGAACGCGATCAGCCACCGCGGTCAGGCGTTCAGGGCACTTGCACCTCGGATCGCCGAGATCCTCGCCCGCTGAGCAGGCGCAGCGCAGCAGCCGCCACGAGGCGCCAGCCGAGCAGCAGTGCGGCGAGCGCCCCGAGCGCCACGACGGGGAACGCACCCGAGACTCCCTGACCGCTGACGAGGCGCAGTCCCATCGCGGTCGCCCACAGCACGACGACCATGAGGCTCGCGCGCACGGCCGCGGACGCCGTCCAGCGCACGGCCGCCGGCCGAGCGGCATGGGCCACGACCCACCCGACCGCGAGGCCGACGAGGAACGGCCACGCCGTGGTGAGGAGACCGCCGAGGGTGACGGGCTCGTCGTGGCTCGAGCGCCCCACGACGGCGAAGACGAGGACGAGCGCGACGTCGACGACGACAGCGACGAGGGCGGGCAGACGGGTCGGTGCAGGCACGTCCCGACGATAACCGGTGCACCTGGACGCGTATCGTTGCTGCGTGCATCTCGTGGCAGACCATCTGGGCTTCGGGTATCCCGGCCGTCCCGTCCTCACCGACGTCTCGCTGCGGGTGTCCGCCGGGCAGCGTCTCGCCGTGGTCGGTGAGAACGGGTCAGGGAAGACGACGCTCCTGCGGCTCCTTGCCGACGACCTCCCGCCGGGCTCGGGGCAGGTGCGACGTACCGGTTCGTGCTCGGTCGTCCGCCAGGAGCTCGTCGTCGAGCCCGGACAGACGGTCGGGGACCTCGTCCGCGACGCGCTCGCGGAGGTGCGACGTGTCGCTGAGGACCTCGAGCGTGCGGCCGCGGCCTTCGACCACGAGTCGGGCTCGCTCGGTGAGTTCTCGTCCCTGCTCGCCCGTGCCGACCACCTGGCGGCGTGGGACGTCGACCGGCGCGTGCAGGTGGCGCTCTCCCGGCTCGGCGCGTGCCGCGACATGGAGCGCCGGCTCGACACGCTCTCCGTCGGTGAGCGCTTCCGCGTACGGCTCGCCTGCACGCTCGCGGAACGGGCGGACATCCTGCTGCTCGACGAGCCGACGAACCACCTCGACCGGGGCGGTATCGACTACCTCACCGCGGAGCTGACCGCCTGGACCGGCGCCGTCGTCATCGTCACCCATGACCGTCAGCTGCTCGACGACGTCGCCACGGCCATCCTTGATCTCGACCCGTCCGTCGACGGCAGGCCGGTGCTCTACGGGCAGCCCGGCTACCTGTCCTACCGGTTCGCCAAGACCCAGGCGCTGCACCGGTGGCGGCAGCGGTACCGGGCGGAGACGAAGCGGGCCGAGGTGCTCGCGGCGCGGCTGGACATGACCTACGAAGGTCTGTCCGACGAGTGGCGACCGCCCAAGGGCAGCCAGAAGCACCGGCGTGGAACGCGTGCGCGGACGCACGTCAAGGCTGCTGACCGGCTCGTCGAGAAGCTCAAGGCGGAGGCGGTCGAGATCCCCCCACCCCCGCCCGCGCTGCACTTCCCGGACCTGCCGACGATGCAACCCGGGTGGCAGCCGGACTCGCCCGTCGTGGATCTCCGCAACCCGGCGGTCCGGGGTGACGGGGGAGCGCCGCGGCTCGACCTGCCTGGCGAGCGGATCACCGTCCCGCCGTCGGGACGGCTGCTCATCACCGGGGCGAACGGCGCGGGGAAGTCCACCCTGCTCGGGGTGCTCGCCGGGACGATCGCGCTCGACCGCGGCTACCGGACGGCGCTACCGGACGCCCGGCTCGGTGTGGTCGCCCAGGAGGGAACCCCCGCAGCTGCGCACGACCCGACCGACGACGCGGCGGGGCCGGTGACCGGGTTCGACCAGTACGCCGCGCTCGCGCTGCGACTGCTCGCCGACGGCAGCCTGGACCCCGACCACGTGGTGCCCGTCGCGCTGCTCGGTGTGCTCTCGGAAGAGGACCTCGACCGGCCGGTCGCCGAGCTGTCCGTGGGCCAGCGCCGGCGCCTCGATCTCGCGTGCGCCCTGCTCGCGGCACCGCACGTCCTGCTGCTCGACGAGCCGACCAACCACCTGTCGATCGATCTTGTGGACGACCTCACCCGCGCCCTGCGTGTCACGTCGGCGGCAGTCGTCGTCGCGACGCACGACCGGCGGATGCAGGACGATCTGCACGACTGGGACCGGCTCGAGCTCTGAGACCTCGGCCGGCCCGAGAACCCGTGCCGGCTACTGGATCCGACCGACGTGAGCCATCGCCTGCCGGAGCAGGACACCCTGGCCGCCGTACATCTCCGCCTGGATGCTCTCGCTGCACGCCTCCTCGGGTGCGATCCACGCGAGGTCGAGCGCGTCCTGCTGCGGGCGGCAGTCGCCCCGGACGGGGACCACGTAGGCGAGGGACACGGCGTGCTGACGTGGGTCGTGGTACGGGGTGACGCCCGGGGTGGGGAAGTACTCGGCGACGGTGAAGGGCTGCGGAGACGCCGGGATGAGGGGGAGGGCGACGGGCCCGAGGTCCTTCTCGATGTGCCGGAGGAGGGCGTCGCGGATCCGCTCGTGGTACATCACGCGACCGGAGACCAGGGCGCGGCTCATCATCCCCTCGCGGGTGACGCGCAGGAGCAGCCCGACGGACACGACGTCCCCCGAGTCGTCGACGCGCACCGGGACGGCGTCCACGTAGACGATCGGCAGGTTGCGGCGTGCCGCAGCCATCTGGTCCGCTCCGAGCCATCCGGCGGGTCGCGCTGCGGCGGGGTCGAACTCGGGTGGGGGAAAGTCAGCGGTGTCGGTCACGGGATCAGTTGTATCCCGGTGGGGCTCCTCATCGCCAGACGGCGCCCTCGGACGGGGGCGGTCGGGGCGGATCTCACACGCGGGCCGGACCCTTTGTGATGAATGTGCCGTCCTGATAAACGCGGCGTATGGTCGTTGTGGGAACGTTCTCGCAGGGGTAGGACGTCTTGGGGGGCGATGAGCCTCCTGCCCGGAAGCAGACACCTGGTCAAAGGAGACCGGTATGCGTATGTCCGCAGTCCACGCGTCACGTCACGAACCATCCGACACCCGAGGGGCACGGCGGCACAGAGTCCTCGCGGTCCTCCTCGCTGTCGGGCTCAGCGCCACAGGGGGCGCCTCGCTCGGCCCGGCAGCAGCGGCCGACGGTATCCAGCCCGTCGGTGCAGGCAGCTACACCACCGCAGCGGTGGGTCCCGCGCCCGAGGCGTGCGGAGACATCTCGAACAACCCCCGGCAATACCTCACCGAGGCTGCGCCACAAGGGCCGGTGCCCACCAACGACTGGTGGTCCTCGCTCGTGTTCAAGAAGTTCAACTGCCAGTTCAGCGAGCCGCTGCACGCCCACCCCGCGTCGTTCCTCCCGGGGGCGAACGGGCTGGGGGTGTCGTACACGACCGTCCCGACCATCTCGAGCGCCGGTGGGGGCATCGGCGAATACCACTATGAATATGCCGAGGACCTCGTCGCCGGGGTCGCGGGGCTGGATGCCGGAGACGTCAAGGTCGCCGACTGGACCGACTGGACCGTGACACCGTCGTGGTCGGACGGCGACCAGACCCTTACTGCGACCATCGGGCACGGGCTGCCGTTCACGTACTTCCACGCGACGGGCGGTGACGCGCTGCTCACCCTCTCGGCAGAGCCCGACGTGTGGCTCGACGACGGCGCCCAGGTGGGATTCACGGTCAACGATCACGACTACGTCGCCTTCACCGCGCCTGGTGCCGACTGGACCGTCTCCGGACAGTCCATCAGCAGCCCGCTCGGCGACGAGGACTACTTCTCCCTCGCTGTGCTCCCGACCGACGCCGACGCCACGGATGCCGACCGACTCGCTGCGGCCGAGGCTTTCGGTGAGCACGCGTACGCCGAGGTGGTCGGGACGACCGTCTCGTACGACTACGACGAGGCCGCCGCAGAAGTCTCGGTGACGTACGCGTACGAGACGCAGGACCTGTTCGGGGATCAGCAGGGGACGGTGGTCGCGCTCTACCCGCACCAGGCGCAGCAGCTCGTCGGCGCGCAGCCCACCGGTGACGCGTACGTCTCGCCGCGCGGCCCCATGCCCGTCCTGCGAGGGGTCGACGAGTTCACCACCGTCACGACGTACACCGGGGTGCTTCCGGAGCTCCCCGCTGTCGCTACGGGCAGCGGACCAGGGCTCGACTCGCTCAACGCCTACCTCGACGAGGTGGCGGCAGAGCCGATGGTCATCCTCAACAACGACACGTACTGGACGGGCAAGGGGCTCGGCAGGGCGGCACGGATCGCCGAGATGGCGGACCTCGTCGGGCGTACCGAGCTGCGGGATCAGACCCTGGCGGAGATGCGCAGCGTCCTCACGGACTGGCTCACGGCCGAGGACGGCGAGGCGGAGCAGCTGTTCGCGTACAACGAGGCATGGGGGACGCTCGTCGGTTTCCCGGCCTCCTACGGCTCGGACAAGGAGCTCAATGACCACCACTTCCACTACGGGTACTTCGTCGCTGCGGCCGCGACCCTCGCCAAGTTCGACCCCGAGTGGGCGTCCGACGAGCAGTACGGGGGGATGATCGACCTGCTCGTGCGGGACGCGAACAACTACGACCGCTCGGACGAGATGTTCCCGTACCTGCGGGACTTCGACATCTACGCCGGCCACGACTGGGCGTCGGGGCACGGCGCGTTCTGGGCCGGCAACAACCAGGAGTCGAGCTCCGAGGGACAGAACTTCGCGGGTGCTCTCATCCAGTGGGGCGAGGCGACCGGGGACACCGCCGTCCGTGACGCTGGTGTGTACCTCTGGACGACCCAGGCGAGCGCGATCCAGAACTACTGGTTCAACTCGTCCGGCGAGGCCTTCCCGGCGGAGTTCGGGGTCGACGGTCAGCAGCACACCACCGCTGGGATGGTGTGGGGCGACGGAGCGACCTACTCCACCTGGTTCAGCGGCGACCCCGAGAAGATCCAGGGCATCAACATGCTCCCCATCACCGGTAACCACCTCTACCTGGGAGCCCGTCCGGAGTACAACCTCGAGAACTACGCCGAGGTCGTCCGGCTCAACGGCGGCGAGCCCGACGTGTGGCAGGACATCCTCTGGAGCTTCCTCGCTCTCGGAGACGGGGAGCTCGCCCTCGAGAAGTTCACCGCCAACCCCGGCTACGTCGTCGAGGAGGGCGAGACCCGTGCTCACACGTACCACTGGATCGCGAACCTCGCGGCGCTGGGGAACGTCGACACGAGCGTGACCGCCGACCATGTGCTGTCGTCGGTGTTCGCCAAGGACGGCGCACGCACGTACGTGGCGTCGAACGTCACGTCGACGGACATCACGGTGACGTTCTCGGACGGGACCGTGCTGGACGTCGCGGCAGGCACGACGGCCACGACGGGAGCCTTCACGTGGAGCGGGGGGAGCGCGGGCGGAGGGGTTGACCCGGGCCCGACCGACCCCCCGACGGACCCGACGGACCCGCCGACGGACCCGACGGACCCGCCGACGGACCCGACGGACCTGCCGACGGACCCGACGGACCCACCGACGGACCCGACGGACCTGCCGACGGACCCGCCGACGGATCCCACCGACCCGTTCGCTCCGACGCTCTACCTCACGGACGACGGGAGCCTCGGGGAGGCCCCGGCAGCGGCAGGTCGTGTCCCGGTGTCAGCAGCCAGCGGCATCGCTGACGGAACCGTCCGCAATCCGGTGACGTTCGAGACGACCGGGCTCACCGCCGCCTTCACAGGTGGGTCGACGGCCTTCGACCTCGCGCTCGACGCCGGTTCGAGCATCGGCAACGGGACGCACGTGCGCGTCTCGTACGACCTCACGAGCGACGGGTCGTGGGATCGCGAGGAGACGTATGCGTACTTCGCGACGGACCCGCTCCCCGGGTTCGAGCGGTACACGCAGGCGCAGGGCCTCGTCGCCTCGTCCGGCGCTCTCGGTGACCTGGCCGGGGGCACGGTGCGCGTGGAGGTGTGGAACGCCGTCGGCATGTCCACGACCGACCTCGGGCTCGGGGACAGCGTGGTGACGCTGCCCTTCGGGGGGTGACACCACCGGTGTCCTCCTCGGCGCGTGCCGAGGAGGACACCGGCGCCGGCAGCTCGCAGGGGGAGCGGCCGGGCGACGGACCCGGGCACTGTGCTCCGGTCCGTCGCCACGCCTGGAATAGGTCGGCGCGCTGTGGTGTCTAGTGAGAGACAGACCTATTCATGACGAGAGGAACCTCATGCCTACGCAGGAGCTGACCCAGGCCACGTTCGAGCAGACGATCAAGGACAACGACATCGTCCTCGTCGACTTCTGGGCGGCATGGTGCGGTCCGTGCCGCCAGTTCGCGCCGGTGTTCGAGGCGTCCGCCGAGGCCAACCCGGACATCGTGCACGGCAAGATCGACACCGAGGCGGAGCAGGGCCTGGCCGCGGCCGCCAACATCACCTCGATCCCGACCCTCATGGCCTTCCGGGACGGGATCCTCGTCTTCTCGCAGCCGGGTGCGCTGCCGGCGCCTGCGCTCGCGCAGGTCATCGAAGGAGTCCGCGGGCTCGACATGGACGACGTCCGCAAGCAGATCGCGGCGCAGGCCAGCTAGCCGACGGCGGGCAGCCGGGCCTCGGGAGGGGCCGTGCGGACGCAGCGGATGTCTGTGATCGTGCGGCCCTTCTCCATCCCCTTGCGCTCGAAGCTCGTCACGGGCCGGCCGTCGAACCGTCCCGGCTCGGGGTCGACGTCGAAGTCCTCGGATCGACCGACGACGGCACGGATCTGGTCGGCGTACGCGGCCCAGTCCGTCGCGAGCCGCCACGTGCCCCCGGGCGTGAGCGCCCGAGCTGCGAGCCCGGCGAACCGGTCCGTCACGAGACGACGCTTCGTGTGCTTGGCCTTGTGCCAGGGGTCGGGGAAGAACACCCACAGCTCGTCGACCGACCCGGCGGGCAGCGCGGTGGCGAGGAGGTCGACGGCGTCCGCCTGGACGAGCCGGACGTTCGTCAGTCCGAGGCGGCGGATGCGCTGCAAGGTCTGGGCGACTCCCGGGCGGTACACCTCGACGCCGAGGAAGTTGGTCCCCGGGTTCGCCAGCGCGGCGTGCGCGATCGCCTCACCCTGACCGGACCCGATCTCGACGACCAGGGGCGCGTGCCTCCCGAAGACAGCGAGCGTGTCGAGGACGAACGACGGGTCCACCGAGGCCCGGCCCTGGGCTCGCGGCGGCTCGACGACGAACTGCGGGGCCAGTTCCGCCCAGACACGCTGCTGCCGGTCCTTGAGGCGCCCGCTGCGCTGGGCGAACGACACGGTGGTCGCGCGGAACGGTGCGGGCGCGGCGATCTCGTCGGACATGGGTGGTGCGGCCTCCTGCGACGAGTGAGCGGTGCGCGAGGGGGGACTCGAACCCCCACGTCCGAAGACACCAGGACCTAAACCTGGCGCGGCTGCCAATTACGCCACTCGCGCTCGGGGACGAGTCTAGGGGCTGCGACGCAGCGGTCAGCGCGCGTCGAGGCCCAGGTCGCGACGGAGCTTCGCGACGTGGCCTGTCGCCTTGACGTTGTACTGGGCGAGCTCGATCCGTCCCTCGGCGTCGATGACGAACGTCGAGCGGATGATGCCCACGACGGTCTTGCCGTAGAGCTTCTTCTCCCCGTAGGCGCCGTACGCCGTGGCGACGGCGTTGTCCGGGTCGGACGCGAGCGGGAACGTCAGGCCTTCTGCCTCGGCGAAGGCTGCGAGCTTCTCGATCCCGTCGGGGGAGATCCCGATGACCGAGATCCCGGCCGATGCGAGGGACGCGAGGTTGTCCCGGAAGTCGCACGCCTGCGTCGTGCATCCCGGGGTGCTTGCTGCCGGGTAGAAGTAGACGACGACGCGCTGCCCCCGCAGGGACGACAGGGAGACGCTGCCCTCGGGGACGGTCGGCAGGGTGAAGTCTGGGGCTTCGTCCCCGGGGGACAGGCGGTTCGACATCATGCTCCTCGGAGTGCGGCGGTCGGTGGCGACCATGCTACGGGGCACACCTGAGGGCAGGGCGTCTCGTCAGGGTGCGTGCGCACCCCGGCCGGCGATGGGGAGTTCTTCCCATTGCCGATCACCGTGGGCGGTGGTGCCATGGTCGTGGAGCCGACGTGGGTCGGCCAGGAGGGGGATCCCATGTCCACCGTGACGACGCGTTCCGCACCGCGACAAGCGGCTCACGCGTGCAACGACCCCCACGGTCTCGACCTGCACGGGCTGCCCGACGTCAGCGCCCTGCTCGCGCGTCTCCTCGACGAACGCGTGCCCCTGGCTCTCATGGCGGACCTGGCGAGCCCCTTCGGTCCCCGCTCGGCGCAGATCCTCGACGACGAGCGCTGATCTGCGCGGGATTGGCGAACGGCCAGCCTCTGCTGGTACGGTTTCGTCCGCGCGCCATTAGCTCAATTGGCAGAGCAGCTGACTCTTAATCAGCGGGTTCCTGGTTCGAGTCCAGGATGGCGCACAAGATCTCACGGCCCGGGGCTCATGCTCCGGGCCGTGCTGCGTGAGGGGCCAGTGCTGGCTCCGGCAGCCGTCGTCGAGAGTCGCGTCGGGCCCCACTGGCCCCGCTCATCGCTATATTGGCAGGGTGCCCACACCTCGAGTAGCGCTCGCGACCTGTTCTGTCCTCCCTGACCTCGACCCGGACGACGCACCCCTCGTCGGTGCGCTCACCGAACGTGGCATCGACGCGAGTCCTGCCGTCTGGGACGACCCCGACGTCGACTGGTCGGCGTTCGACCTCGTCGTCGTGCGGTCCACCTGGGACTACTCCTCGCGTCAGGAGGAGTTCATCGCATGGGTGCGCAGCGTGCCGGCGATCGCCAACCCCGCTGAGGTCATCGCGTGGAACACCGACAAGTACTACCTCAAGACGATGGGGGAGATGGGTGTGCCCGTCGTCCGGACGCTGTGGCTGGACCCGGACCGGCACCTCACCTCGCAGGCCATCCACACCCGGCTCCCTGCCCACGGCGACTACGTCATCAAACCCACGGTGAGCTCGGGCTCGCGGGACACCGCCAGGTACCAGGAGAACACCGCCGAGGCCCGGGGTGCGGCGATCCTGCACGCACGGGAGCTCCTCAGGTCGGGTCGGCACGTCATGGTCCAGCCGTACCTCAACCAGGTCGACGTCGCCGGTGAGACGGCGCTGATCTTCATGGGCGGGGAGTTCTCCCACGCGGTGCGCAAGAACGCCATGCTGTCGCGTGGTCACCGGCCCACGCAGGGGCTGTACCAGACCGAGGTCATGCGCAGCGTCGAGGCCAGCGAGGCCGAGCTCGCTCTTGGTCAGCGCACCCTCGAGGCCGCCCGGTCCGTCCTGGGCGAGTCCGTCGACTCCTTGCTCTACGCACGCGTCGACATGCTCCCGGGGGACGACGGCGAGCCGATCCTCCTCGAGCTCGAGCTCACCGAGCCGGCGTTGTTCCTCAGCAAGGTCCCCGGCGCGCTCGACCGGTTCGCCGGCGTCATCGCGGACCGTCTCGGCGTCTGAGGGCGCGCGGCGTACCTGACGGCGCGCCCTGCAGGCCGTGGCCGGGTGGTGGACGTCGCGGCGCACCGAGGTGCGCCGTCGTAGGCTGGTCAGATGCCCATCACCTCCAGCACCGGCCGGATCATCTGGATCGACTGCGAGATGACCGGTCTCGACCTCTCGGCCGACGCGCTCATCGAGGTCGCCGCGGTTGTCACGGACTCCGAGCTCAACGTCCTGGGAGACGGCGTGGACGTCGTCGTCCGCCCGCCCGACGCTGCGCTCGAGCAGATGAACGACTTCGTCCGTGAGATGCACACGACCTCGGGCCTCATCGACGAGCTCGCCGGCGGCGTGAGCCTCGCCGACGCCGAGGCGGCCGTGCTCGAGTACGTCCGCGCGTGGGTGCCGGAGCCGGGCAAGGCGCCCCTGGGCGGGAGCTCGGTCGGCACGGACAAGATGTTCCTCGAGCGCGACATGAAGGAGCTGTCCGGCCACCTGCACTACCGCGTCGTGGACGTGTCGTCGATCAAGGAGCTGGCCCGGCGCTGGTACCCCCGGGCGTACTTCGCGTCGCCACCCAAGAAGGGTGGGCACCGCGCACTGGCGGACATCCTCGACAGCATCGACGAGCTCCGCTACTACCGCTCCGCCGTGTTCGTCCCGCAGCCGGGACCGGACACGCCGACGGCTCGTGCCGTGGCCGCCGAGATCGCCGCGGACCCGGTCGCGGGTGCCCTGCGCGGGCGGCTCGGCGGCGAGGCCGGCGCGCAGGAGGGCGTCAGCGTCCCGGGTTGACGTCGGACGTGTCCTGCGTCACGCGCCCGCGAGGCGGGACTGGTCAGGGGTCGGTCGAATCTCCGGGTATGCTTTTCGACGGCCCGGTTCTTCCGGGCGTACGTCCTGAACAGCCCCGGCTGACAGGTGCGATGGTGGGTATAGCTCAGCTGGTAGAGCACCTGGTTGTGGTCCAGGGGGTCGCGGGTTCAAGTCCCGTTACTCACCCCGTGCGAACGAGCCCCCGATCGGCGAGAGCCGGTCGGGGGCTCGTTCCGTCTCCGGGCACGCGTGCCACCGGGCGTCGCGCTCGACCGCCCAGCGTGCGGCAGCCGCGGTTAGGGTGACGAGATGTCTCCCGAGCACACCCGACACCCCCGGCCCTCCAACGCGGAGCTCCTGCGGGCGCTCGGCCCTGGCGCAGCGGTCTTCCTCGGCGGCGTCGTGGCGTTCCTCGTGCTCCTCGACGCCGTGCGGGAGCGGGACGACCTCTGGGTGGTCGACCAGCCGATCCTCGAATGGTTGAGCGAGCACCGCAGCGACGCCGCGACGACCTTCCTCACCTGGGTGACGAACAGCTCCGGGCCCGTCGTGCTGCCGATACTCGTGGCCGTGGGGTGCATCGTGTGGTGGCGGTTGGCCGGTCAGTGGCGTGACCCGGTCCTGCTCGTCGGAGCGATGCTGCTGTCCACCGTGGTCTCCGTGTCGATCAAGGCCGTGGTGGCGCGCCCTCGTCCCGACGACGAGCACATGACGGTCCCCGGGGTGGAGTCGTCCTTCTCGTTCCCGTCCGGGCACACCATCGGCGCCGCCACGCTCGTGCTCGTCAGCGGCTACCTCATCTGGGAGCGTCACCGCACCGGGCTGCGGTTCACGATCTGGGCCCTGGCGAGCGTCGTCATCATCGGCCTCGTCGCCGGGAGCCGCCTCTACCTCGGTTACCACTTCGTCACCGACGTCCTGGCGGCGATCAGCCTCGCTGTCGCGGTCCTCGGGATCGTCGTGGCCTTCCACCGCTGGGCGCACCTGCTGCGGATGGGCGGGACGCAGGCTGAGGACAGCTCAGCGCACGACCTCGACGAGCATCGCCACGCCCAGCCCGCCACCGATTGAGGCGGCTGCGAGCCCACGTGTCCCGGCGGGAGCGCCCGCCCGGACGAGCCGCGTGAAGAGGCGGGTGAGGGACACCGCCCCGCTCGCCCCCCAGGGGTGACCGAGCGCGAGCGCGCCGCCGTCGGCGCACACGACCGCGCCGTCCCGGCCGAGCGGGTCGAGGCCGAGAGCGTCGGTGACGGCGAGGACCTGGGCGGCGAACGCCTCGACGATCTCGACGGCTGCGAGGTCCGTCACGTCTGTCTCACCGCGTGCGAGCACAGCGAGCGCCGCCGGCGCTGCCCCCCAACCAGGCAGCCGCGGGTCGCACCCGACGACGGATCCGGCCACGATGCGCAGCCCGGCGATGCCGGGCCGCCCGCGGACGACCGCGACGGCGGACGCCCCGTCGGACAGCGGGCTGGCGTTGCCGGCCGTGACGGTGCCCGGCGGGCCCGGGTCGCCCGGTGCGCTGAAGGCGGGGCGCAGTCGTGCGAGCAGCGCTGGGTCGAGGGGGCGCGCCCGCTCGTCGCGGTCGAGCGTCCCGACGCGCACGACCTCGTCGTCGAACGCGCCGCGCTCGTGCGCCGCCAGGGCGCGTGCATGGCTTCGCGCCGCATAGACGTCCTGGCGCTCCCGGGTGACGCCGGACGTGGCCGCGAGGGCGTCCGCGGCGCGTCCCATGTCCGGGTCGTCCTCCGACGTCGGGGCGAAGGGGGCTCGGTCGTAGGGCTGCGGCCCGTCGTTGGCGCGTCCGGGAGCGTGCCCCGGCCGGTGGGACCGCAGGGGGGCCGTCGACGCGCTCTCCGTGCCTCCCGCCAGGCTGAGGGCGCTCTCACCGGTACGGACGGCCTGGGCTGCGGTGAGCACGGCCGCGAGGCCGCTCCCGCACTGCCTGTCGATGGTCATCCCGGGGACCTGTGGGCCCAGGCCGGCCGCGAGCGCCGAGACGCGGGCGACGTTCCCGCCGGGCCCCGTGCAGTTGCCGAGCACGACGTCGTCCGGGTGCTCGTGGACCCCGGTCGCGCGGGCGTCCTCGAGGGTGGCACGCAGGACGGGGGCCGCGAGCTCATGGGCCACGAGGTCCCGGTGGCCGCGCCCGGCGGTGCCGATGAAGGTGCGTCGCGCGGCGACGATCACCGCCTCATGACCGGACGCGGCCGACCGGGTCACAGCTCGGTGAGGATGCGCGGTCCCGACTCGGTGATCGCGACCGTGTGCTCCCAGTGCGCTGCGCGGGCACCACGCAGGGAGCGCAGCGTCCAGCCGTCGTCGTCGGGCCGGTAACCGCCTCGACCGTCAGCGATGAACATGGGCTCGATCGCGATGACGAGGCCCGGGGTGAGCTTCATGCCCTTGCCGCGGCGGCCCTCGTTGGGGATGAAGGGATCCATGTGCATCTCGGTGCCGATACCGTGACCCCCGTGGTCCTCGAGGATGCCCACGCGGGCCTTGCGGGCGATCTTCTGCACGGCGTGACCGATGTCGCCGAGCGTGTTGCCGGGCTGCGCCGCGGCGATGCCGGCCTCGAGCGCGAGGCGGGTCACCTCGACGAGCTCCTCGTCGCCAGGACGGGGGGTGCCGACGATGAAGGACCGGGCGGCGTCGCCGCACCAGCCGTCGAGGACGGCCCCGAAGTCGATGCTCAGGAGGTCGCCGTCGGCGAGTGCCTGGTCGGTCGGGACCCCGTGCACGATCGCGTCGTTGACGGATGCGCAGATGACGCCCGGGAACGGGGACGGCGCCCAGTCGGGGTGGTAGTCGAGGAACGGTGACGTCGCTCCCGCGTCGGCGAGCACGCGGGCGCCGACCGCGTCGATCTCGCGGAGCGTCACCCCGACGTCGGCGGCGTCCTCCATCGCGGCCAGGGCGCGGGCGACGACCCGGCCGGCCTCGCGCATCTTCTCGATCTGGGCGGGAGTCTTCTTCTCGATCACGCCTCCGAGCCTACGTCGGCCGCGCGCCCCGGTGGGAACGACGGGTGCTCGAGGGCGCTCAGCGGGAGAGGCGACGCAGCGGGAGCCCGGTCTGGTCGTCGCCCGGGCTCGCCGTGCTGGCGCGCCGGAGGAGGCCGGCCAGCTCGGACCGGGCGGGTTTGCCGGTCGGGGTCCGTGGGATGTCGCTCGTGGCGTACCAGCGTCGCGGGCGCTGGGCCGGGGAGAGCCGCTCTCGCGCACGGGCCTCGAGCATGTGCAGGGGGGCGTCGCCGACGACGACGGCGACGACGACCTCTCCCAGCACCGGGTGGGCCGCCCCCAGGACGACGACGTCGTCGACCCCCGGGCAGTCGCGCAGGGCTTCCTCGACGTCCTCGGCGACGACAGTGGCGGCACCCGTCGTGATGGTCCCCGAGCCGCGTCCCCGCAGCACGAGGCGACCGTCGGGGGCGAGCGGTTCCGCGAGGTCCCCGACCGATGCCCACCCGTCCTCGAGGTGAAGTGGCCCGTCGGCGCCGGCGAGGTAGCCCGAGGCGAGCCAGGGGGAGCGGACCCACACCTCGCCCCGGGGGGCCCCGGCGCGGTCGTCGTGCTCGAGGGGTTGGCCGCGGGTGCCGCGAACCTCGATCTCGACCTCCGGGAACGGACGCAGGCCCGTGCCGTCGTCGTCGACGGCGACGAAGGACAGCTCGGTCGCGCCGTAGTAGGCGACGACCCGGATGTTGTGCGCCTCGGCTCGTCGGCGGGTGCCTGGTGCCAGCCCGGCTCCGCCGACCATCGCGGTCCTCGGCCGGGTCCGGGGGGCGCAGGGCGCTCCGGGGTGGGCCTCGTCAGGGGGAGTGCGAGCGACGTCGTCGCTCGCGTCGAGCAGCAGCGTGAGGTCGGCGGGCACGAGGTGCACGACGTCGCAGGTCGCCACGGCACGGAGGAATCCTGTGCGGCTCGTCGTGTGCCGGACCGTCGCCCCCGCCCAGAGTGCGTGCAGGGCACCGAAGCAGTAGAGCGACGTCGCCAACGGCCCGGGCACGAGGACCTGGGTGCCTGCGCCCGCACCCGTGAGCGCCGTCACCGCCGGGAAGGAGCCGGTCCACGATCCGCGGGTGCGGACCACAGCACGTGGCCGCCCGGTGCTGCCCGAGGTGAAGCCGGCCCATCCGCGGTCCGTGGCGTGCACCGCGACCGGCGCGAACGCGACACCCTGGTCGTCCGGCACGGCGCCGAGATGCGGCACGGCGCCGAGAACGTGGCCGGGCCTCGTCGTGGTCAGGACCGCGCTCTGCTGGGTGCGTGTCCAGCCTGCGGGGCACAGGAGCGGGACGCCGCCGAGGAGGTCGACGGCGAGGAGCGCGACGAGGTCGTCGACCACGCGTCCCGGGCCGTCGCCGGTGAGATCCACGGCGACGACGGCGTCGCGTCGCACCGGCCCGGTGGGCAGGACTCCGGCGCCCAGGAGCGTGGCGAGGGCGGACGCCCGCCGGGCCAGCTCGGCGTACGTCAGGCTGGTGCCGTCCTCAGCGACGAGTGCGAGCTCGTCCGGCGTGGTCGCTGCGTGCGCGAGCACCGCACGTGCGACGGGCACGGGTCAGGCCCGGCGGCGCACGGCGTCGACACCGCGGTTCGCCAGCTCGTCGGCCTTCTCGTTGCCGACGTCCCCGGAGTGGCCCTTGACCCACTTCCACGTGATGGTGTGCCGCGCGACCTGGGCGTCGAGCGCCTGCCACAGGTCGACGTTCTTCACCGGCTTCTTGTCGCCGGTGCGCCACCCGTTGCGCTTCCAGCCGGCGATCCACTTCGACATGCCGTTCATCACGTACGTCGAGTCGACATGGAGGGTGACGCTGCACGGGCGGGTGAGTGCGCTCAGTCCTTCGATGACCGCCGTGAGCTCCATGCGGTTGTTCGTCGTGAGCTCCTCACCCCCGAAGAGCTCGCGCTCGTGGGCACCGGCACGCAGCCACGCACCCCAGCCTCCGGGCCCGGGGTTGCCCTTGCATGCTCCGTCGGTCCAGATCTCCACAACGGTGCCGTCGGTGTCGCTCGTCGTCATGGACACATCTTCCCAGGGGGTGAGAGGTGCCCCGAGCAGGACTCGAACCTGCAACCTACGGATTAGAAGGCCGTTGCTCTATCCATTGAGCTATCGAGGCGTGGACGGTGCGAGACCGTGCACAGCGAGGATACCGGCCGGACTGGGGCGGGCTCTTGCGGCGCGCGCGTTTGGTGCAGTCCTGGTCCCTTGCGAGAATGACGACCGTGACTATCACCAGCGGTCCCGGCGACCCCCAGCGCGGCGTAGCGCCCGGGCGTCACGCGTCGGGCAGCGTCGACGAGGTCGAACCGCACTTCACCGTCTTCGACGTCGTCACCGACCTGCGGCGTGACGTCGCCGCCCTGGAGTTCCCTCTCGACATCTCCGACGTCGACCAGGCCCGGGCCCAGCGGGACCGGCTGCTCGGCCAGCTCGACGACCACCTGCTGCCGCGGCTCAAGGAGCTGTCGTCGCCCGCCGTCGTCGTCATCGCGGGATCGACGGGCGCTGGCAAGTCGACCCTCATCAACTCCCTCCTGCGGCAGGAGATCTCGCGCGCGTCCGTCATCCGGCCGACGACGCGGGAGCCGGTCCTCGCCTACAACCCGCAGGACTACGAGGTCATCGCGGGGACGCCCCTCGAGACGACGATCCGCTCGGTCGCGAGCGCGGAGGTCCCGCGAGGCATCGCGCTGCTGGACGCCCCGGACCTCGACTCGGTGCTCGACGAGAACCGGGAGGTCGCCGCCCGCCTGCTCGAGGGAGCCGACCTCTGGCTCTTCGTCACGACCGCGGCGCGCTACGGCGACGCGCTGCCCTGGATGACCCTGCGTGGTGCGACCGAGCGTGGCGCGACCGTCGCCATGGTTCTCAACAGGGCGCCAGCGGCTTCCCTGACGACCGTGCGGGGTGACCTGCTGGAGCGGTTGCGCGAGCACGGCATGGACAACGTCCCGCTGTTCGTCGTGCCCGACGCGGGGCCGCACGAAGGGCTCCTCCCGGCCACGTCCGTCGCGCCGATCGGCCGGTGGCTGACGACGCTCGGAGGCACCGACCGCGCCCGGACCGTGATCTTGCGCACACTGCGTGGCTCGCTCGTCGCCCTGCCGCCGTGGGTCGAAGAGCTCACCGAGCACGTCGAGGCCCAGGTCCTCGCCGGGCAGCGCGTCGCCGCCGCTGCGCAGGCCGCGCTACCACCCGTCTCGCAGGCGGTCGGTGACGTCGTCCGGTCGGGCGCCCTGGCGCGCGGCGCGGTCGAAGCCCGGTGGTCCCAGCTCGTGCGACCGGCGCGTCTCGACAAGGCGATCTCCCGGTCCGGGCTCGCGCGTGGGTCGGCGCGGCGCGGCCGTGCCCGTGCCGAGGCGCTCGCGCCCCTCGTGACGGCGGTGGGCGCGGCAGCCGTCGCTGCGGTGGCCGCCGCCCTCGACGACGCGCGGACGGCGCTGGTCGACGCGCTCGTCGGGGTGCAGGGGGGCGTGACCGTCCTGCCACCGGTGCCGTCGGCGGCGACCGCGGAGGCGCGGTGCGAGCGGGTGGTGGACGCATGGCTCGCTGCGGCTCGGGCCCGGATCGACGCGCTCGATCTCGGGACGAAGCAGGTCGCGGCCGCGATGCGCGCCTTCGGTGCCGACGGGTTGCACGCGCTCCTCGTCGCTGCTGCCGTCGGGCACGACGACGCGGAGGCGCTCGTGGGTCGTCTCCTGGGGAACGCGGGGCGCGACCTCGTGGCGCCGACGACCGAGGACCTCGCCGCTGCCGCCGCTACGCTGGTCGACGAGGAGATCCTCCCGGTGCGGACAGCCCTCGCGGTCCGAGCCCTCGCGGACGACGCCGCCGTCGGACTGCGGGTGCGTCTCGCGGAGCTCTCCCAGCTCACATGACCGTCCGACCCCAGGAGCAGCCCGTGCCACAGACCGAGCCGACACCGCCGCAGGGCCCGACGGGACCGGACGGTGCGCGGTATGCGGCCCACGTCGCCCACCTCCGTCACGCGCTCGAGGTCGCTGGCGGGAGGCTCGACCCCCAGGTCGCGGCGCACGCCCTCGCCGTCCTCGCAGGAGCAGACGAGCGACTCGCCCTCGGAGTGGACCACACGGTCGTCGCCCTCGCCGGCGGTACCGGCTCGGGCAAGTCCAGCACCTTCAACGCGCTCTCGCGCCTGAGCTTCGCGGACGTCGGCGTCCGGCGTCCGACGACCGCACGTGTGACGGCGTGCGCGTGGAGCGACGACGCCGGGCCGCTCCTCGACTGGCTCGAGGTCGACCCTGAGCGGCGCATCATCCGCGGCAGCGAGCTCGACGCGCAGGAAGAGCAGCCCCTCACCGGGCTGATCCTCCTCGACCTGCCGGACCACGACTCCGTGAAGTCCGCCCACCGCGACATCGTGGACCGGATCCTGCCCCTCGTCGACCTGCTCATCTGGGTCGTCGACCCCCAGAAGTACGCCGACGAGGCCCTGCACGCCGGGTACCTGCGCGGGCTCGCCGGGGCAGAGGCGTCGATGATCGTCGTGCTCAACCAGATCGACACGGTCCCGGAGTCGGGCCGTCCCGCGCTCGTCGCCGACGTCGCCCGCCTGCTGGAGGCGGACGGGCTCGTCGGCGTGGACGTCCGGACGATCTCCGCGCAGACGGGGGAGGGTGTTGCCGAGCTCCGCGAGACGCTGCGCGCGGCCGTGGCGCGCAGGAGTGTCGCGGCCGGTCGCCTCGCGGACGAGCTCGACCGCGAGGGTCGGCGGATCGCCGAGGAGGTGCCGGCGACCACGGTCACGGACGCCCGCCCCCTCCTGGCTGGCGAGGTCGACCGCCTGGCTGCCGTGGCGGGCGTCGCGGCCGTCGTCGACGACGTCCGGGGCGCTGTGCGCTTCGGCGGCACCCGGCAGTCCGCCGCGCCGACGTTCCGCGCGCCGCAGGAGTCTGCGGTGCGCGTCCTGCGCAGCCGGTGGGTGAGCCGGGTGACGGAGGGCATGCGGCCGGCCTGGGCCGAGTCGGTCGATGCGGCCGTGCCCGGGCACCCACAGCTGTCGGCGGCGGTCGTGGCCGCGCTCGGAGAGGTTCCGGTCGATCTCACCGGGTCGCCCGGAGCCCGGCGCGCAGGAGTTCTCGGGTGGGTGCTCGGCGGGATCGCCCTCGTTGCCGGCCTCGTGGCGCTCCTCATGGGCGTCGGCGTCATCGACGTCGCCTCCGGGGCTCTCCTCGGCACGGCTGTCCTCGCGGTGCTCGCCGCTGCGGGCGCGGTGACCGCCCTGGTCGTCGCCACCCGTCTGCGTGCCGCGCTGGCGGACCGGCGCGCCCAGGAGTTGCGGGCCGCGGCCTTCGACGCGCTGTCCTCGGTCGCGACGCGGATGCTCGTCGAACCGGCCCAGACGGTGCTCGACGAGCATGCGGACGTCCGCCGGTCAGCGCTGTCGGCGCGTGAGACGTCCCCCACAGGGATCCCTGCCGAGGTCTGATCCACACGCCGCGTGCCGGTCCGGCGCGTGCGAGCGTCGCCACCTCCACTGTTGCCTGCACCGGGACGGCACGCGGTCGTCCCCTCGTCGCAGGAGGACCCATGAGCACGGACACCAAGGTCACCGTCGCGGGCTGGGTCGGCACCCAGCCCAAGCACTTCGTCTCCGACGCAGGCACGGACTTCACGAGCTTCCGGCTCGCGAGCACCAAGAGGTACTTCAACCGGGCGGAGGACCGCTGGGTCGACGGCCCGACGACATGGTTCACCGTCAAGGCGTGGCGCACTCTCGCGGTGAACGTCGCCGAGTCGCTGCGCAAGTCTGACCCGGTCCTCGTGCACGGGGCCCTCACGAGCGACGAGTGGATGTCGCCCGACGGACCACGGACGTCCTTCGTCATCGAGGCTGACGCGCTCGGCCCGGACCTCGCGCGCGGGCAGGCGACGTTCCGGCACACCGTCCACACGAAGGTCGCAGGCGCAGCGGAAGGGCTCCGGCCCGGGACCGCGGACGGCGTCGACGCGGCGCCGGCGCCCGAGGACGACGACCCGTGGGCGTCGGCGCCCCCGGCGGAACCCACGCTGCCCGCCGACGACGCGGCGGACGCGAGCACGGCCGAGGCCCCCGTCCCCGAGCTCCAGTCGAGCTGAGCCGGCGGGCGGGACCTGCGGACCTCCGCCCGTGGGGCCGGGGGGACCGCGTAGGCTGGGGGGTCGAGCAACCCGTCCGAGGTCCGCCCCTGCGCACGACGCGGGGCGGACCCCGGCGGGCCGACCCTGACCCAGGCGGCGAGCACGCCGCGCAATCAATCCTGAGGCGGACAGAGAGCCAGTGGCTGAGTTCATCTACTCCATGTACAAGACGCGCAAGGCGCACGGTGACAAGGTCATCCTCGATGACGTCACCCTGAACTTCCTCCCCGGAGCGAAGATCGGCGTCGTCGGCCCCAACGGTGCCGGGAAGTCGACGATCCTCAAGATCATGGCGGGCCTCGAGCAGCCGTCCAACGGCGAGGCCCGGCTCTCGCCGGGGTACTCCGTGGGCATCCTCCTGCAGGAGCCGCCCCTCAACGAGGAGAAGACCGTCCTCGGCAACGTCGAGGAGGCGGTCGCCGAGATCAAGGGCAAGCTCGACCGGTTCAACGAGATCTCGGCGCTCATGGCCGAGCCCGACGCGGACTTCGACACCCTCCTGGCGGAGATGGGCGAGCTCCAGGAAGCCCTCGACCACGCCGACGCCTGGGACCTCGACGCCCAGCTCGAGCAGGCGATGGACGCGCTGCGCTGCCCGCCGCCGGACGCGGACGTGTCCGTGCTCTCCGGTGGTGAGCGCCGCCGTGTCGCCCTCTGCAAGCTCCTCCTGCAGAAGCCCGACCTCCTGCTCCTCGACGAGCCCACCAACCACCTCGACGCCGAGTCGGTCCTCTGGCTCGAGCAGCACCTGTCCTCCTACGCGGGCGCCATCCTCGCCGTCACTCACGACCGGTACTTCCTCGACCACGTCGCGGAATGGATCTGCGAGGTCGACCGCGGACGCCTGTACCCGTACGAGGGCAACTACTCCACGTACCTCGAGAAGAAGGGCGAGCGCCTCAAGGTCCAGGGCAAGAAGGACCAGAAGCTCGCCAAGCGCCTCGCGGACGAGCTCGAGTGGGTCCGGATGAACGCCAAGGGCCGCCAGACGAAGTCGAAGGCCCGCCTGGCGCGCTACGAGGAGATGGCGGCGGAGGCCGACCGCACCCGCAAGCTCGACTTCGAAGAGATCCAGATCCCGCCGGGCCCGCGCCTGGGCAGCATCGTCATCGAGGCGAAGGACCTCAACAAGGGCTTCGACGGACGCACCCTCATCGACGGTCTGTCCTTCACCCTCCCGCGCAACGGGATCGTCGGTGTCATCGGGCCGAACGGTGTCGGTAAGACCACCCTGTTCAAGACCATCGTCGGCATGGAGCCGCTCGACGGCGGCGAGCTCAAGATCGGTGAGACGGTCTCGATCTCCTACGTCGACCAGTCGCGCGGCGGTATCGACCCGAAGAAGACCCTGTGGGAGGTCGTCTCCGACGGGCTCGACTACATCAAGGTCGGCAACGTCGAGATGCCCTCGCGTGCGTACGTCGCGGCGTTCGGCTTCAAGGGACCCGACCAGCAGAAGGCGGCAGGGGTGCTCTCCGGTGGTGAGCGCAACCGCCTCAACCTCGCGCTCACCCTCAAGCAGGGCGGGAACCTCCTGCTCCTCGACGAGCCCACCAACGACCTCGACGTCGAGACGCTCGGATCGCTCGAGAACGCGCTCCTCGAGTTCCCGGGTTGCGCCGTCGTGGTCTCCCACGACCGGTGGTTCCTCGACCGGGTGGCGACCCACATCCTCGCCTACGAGGGTACGGAGGAGAACCCCGCGAGCTGGTACTGGTTCGAGGGCAACTTCGCGTCGTACGAGGAGAACAAGGTGGCCCGGCTCGGGCCCGACGCGGCGCGTCCCACACGAGTCACGCACCGCAAGCTCACCCGCGACTGACGCCCCTGGGCCGGTGGGCTCCGCGGTTATCGGGCAGACTGCACACATGTCCGACCCAGACCGCGGAACCACCGGCCCCGGCGAGCAGGACGGGGCCTCAGGGTTCGCTGCGCTCGCCGACGCCCTCGCCGTGCTGCGTAGCGAGGTCGCTTCCTTGGAGCTGCCTCTCGAGACCGTCACGGCCCCCGCGGCGCGCCGGGAGCGCGCGCACGCCCTGGCGCAGCTCGACGACTACCTCCTGCCGCGCCTCCAGTCCACCGCCGCGCCGCTCCTCGTCGTCGTCGGGGGCTCGACGGGAGCCGGCAAGTCGACGCTCGTGAACTCGGTCCTCGGCCAGCACGTGACGACGCCCGGCGCCCTGCGTCCCACGACACGCTCCCCGGTGCTCGTCCACCACCCGCTCGACACCCCGTGGTTCGTCACGGACCGCATATTCCCGCACCTCCCACGCGAGGACGGTGGCTCGAGCGGGCCGGCCCTCCGGCTCGTCCCGACCGATGCCGTGCCCCAGGGGCTCGCGCTGCTCGACGCCCCTGATCTCGACTCGGTCGTCGTCGGCAACAGGGAGCTCGCCGCACAGCTGCTCGCCGCGGCGGACCTGTGGTTGTTCGTCACCACGGCCGCGCGGTACGCCGATGCCGTCCCGTGGGAGATGCTCAAGGAGGGTGCGGCGCGCCGCGCCCAGGTCGCCATCGTCATCGACCGGGTCGATCCCGGTGCGGAGGTGGTCCGCGACCACCTCCGACAGATGCTCGCCGACCACGGCCTGGGCGACGCGCCCGTGTTCCTCGTGCCCGAGTCCCCGCTCGTGGACGGCATGCTGCCGCGTGACGCAGTCGCCCCGATCTCCCGCTGGCTCACCGCTGTGAGCGGGGACGACGCGGCGCGTGACGCCATCATCACCGCGACCCGGGACGGCGTGATCGACGATCTCGCGGGTCGGGCCATGACCCTCGCGGACGCAGCAGACTCCCAGCGCGCCGCCGACGCGCACCTGCGCCAGCTCGTCGACACCGCGTATGCGCGCGCGGGCCGGGACGTCGCGGACGCCACGTCGGACGGGTCCCTCCTGCGCGGCGAGGTGCTCTCGAGGTGGCAGGACTTCGTCGGGACGGGCGACTTCATGCGTGGCGTGGAGGAGCGCATCGCGATGCTGCGGGACCGGGTCGCCGGGTTCTTCCGGGGTCGTGCTGCGGCGCCTCGCGTCAACGCAGCCATCAGTACGAGCCTCGAGGCCATCATCTTCGACGCCGCCGACCGCGCTGCCGAGCGCACCTACGCGGACTGGCACCGCGACCCAGCCGGGTCGGTGCTGCTCGACAGCCTCGAGCTGTCCCGAGCATCCACCGACCTGCGTGCAGACCTGGCTACCGAGATCCGGGCCTGGCAGGCCGACGTCCTCACGCTCGTGAGCGAGCGCGGGGCGGACAAGCGCGGACGTGCACGGGTGCTGGCCATCGGTGTGAACGGTCTCGGCGCGGCCCTCATGGTCGTCGTGTTCGCCCAGACCGGCGGACTCACGGGTGCGGAGGTGGGCATCGCCGGCGGGTCGGCCCTCCTCGCCCAGCGCCTTCTCGAGGCGGTGTTCGGCGACGAGGCGGTGCGGTCCCTGGCGCGCGCCGCCGAGGAGAGCCTCGCAGCCCGCGTCGACGCGCTGCTCGGGACGGAGGCGGCGAGGTTCACCGACCGGTTGGACACGGCGGGTGCCGGGCGGTCGAGCGGGGCACCGTTGCGCCTGGCCGCCCAGGGGGTGCAGACCGCGTCCGCGGCCGAGCGTGCCGGGCGGGCAGCCAGGCCCGCACTGCACGCCACGCGCGTCCCGCTGGACTCTCCGCCGTACGCGTCGGACGGTGACCCACGCCTGGGGCGGTTGCGCGGGGCAGAGCTCGACGTCGTCGACGACCCCTACCGGCGCCCCGCGCCCGCGCGCACCGGTCGAGGTGGGCTGCTCGGGCGGATCCTCAACCGCACCCCCCGGACGGAGCAGACGTGAAGCGGTTCCGTGAGGCCGCTCGGTGGCGCGGCCGCGGAGAAGACCTGCGTCGCCGCGTGGCGGCGCTCGAGATCGCGCTCGACTCCGGACGCGGCTGGTTGAGCACCTCCACGCTCGACCGGGGCACCCAGGCGGTGCACCACGCGCGGGCGCGCGCCGCCCAGTCCGTCGACCACACGGTCGTCGCGCTCGCCGGTTCCACCGGGTCCGGCAAGTCGACGCTCCTCAACGCGCTCGCAGGCAAGGAGATCGCCGAGCCAGGGGTGCAACGACCCACCACGTCACGGGCGCTCGCTGCGGTGTGGGACGTCGAAGATCCGTCGACGTCCGGTGCCGGTGCTCTCCTCGACTGGCTCGAGGTGAGCCGGCGCACGTTCCTCGACGGGCACGAGGACCACAGCGGTCTCGTGCTCCTCGACCTCCCGGACCACGACTCGGTCGTCGTCGAGCACCGTGTGCGGGCGGAGCGGCTCGTCGAGCGCGCGGACCTGCTCGTGTGGGTCGTGGACCCCCAGAAGTACGCAGACGCGGCACTGCACGAGCGCTACCTCGTGCCGCTCGCCGGTCACGCGGACGTCGTCGTCGTCGTGCTCAACCAGATCGACCGGCTCTCCCCGGCCGACCAGGAGCAGTGTCTCGCCGACCTGCGACGCCTCGTCGTCCAGGACGGACTGGCCGCCGCACCCGTGCTCGGTGTCTCGGCGCTCACCGGCCAGGGCATGGGTGAGCTGAGAGAGCTCCTCACCCAGGCGGCGGCGAAGCGGGCCGCGTCGGCGGAACGACTCGTCGCGGATGTGCGCGCTGCGGCCGCGGCCATCGCGGAGGAGACCGGCAGCAGCGCACGGGCCGGGACGTCCGCGGACGCGCGGGACCGCCTCCTCGAAGGACTCGAGGAGGCCGCGCGCGTCGACGTGGTCGTCGACGCCGTCCGTGGTTCCTCGCTCCTGCGTGCCCATGCCGCCACCGGGTGGCCGCTCACCCGGTGGGCAGGGCGTTTCCGCGCCGATCCGCTGCGCCGACTCAACCTCCATCGGCGCGCGGCCGCGACAGAGCTCACACGCACCTCCTTGCCCGCAACCGACGCGGCCATGGCGGCCCGGTGCCAGACAGCAGTGCGCAGCTACGTCGACGCGGCCTCCGCGGGTGCCCCCGCCCGCTGGGTCCTGCGCACCCGCGACGCCGTCCGGTACGACGGCCTGCCTGACGCGCTCGACCAGGCCGTCGCCCGCACCGAGCTGGACGGCGCCAGCCGTCCCGCCTGGTGGCGCGTCGTCTCGGTCGTCCAGTGGGTGTTCTTCGGGCTCTTCCTCGCGGGGCTCGCGTGGCTCGGTGCGCTCGCCGTGCTCGCCTTCACACAGATCCCCGTGCCGAACTCGCCCGACATCGAGGGTTTCCCGATCCCGACGCTGCTCGCTGTCGGCGGGGTCGTCCTCGGTGTCGTCACAGCGCTGCTGTCCCGCGTCTTCGCGTTGGTCGGCGCCTCTCGGGCCGCCCGTCGGGCGGCCCGTCGCCTGCGGACCCAGATCGAGATGGTCGCGGTGGAGAACGTCGTCGGGCCGGTGGAGAAGCACCGGCGGCTCCTCGACGAGTGCCGTGCCGCAGCCGCCATCGCGGGACGCTGACCGTACGCCCCCGCACGGGTGCTTGACTGAGCCCCATGACCCGACTCCACGTCCCTGTCCACCTGCGCTGGTCCGACCTCGACGCCTACGGGCACGTCAACAACGTCGAGATGCTCCGGCTGCTCGAGGAGGCGCGCATCACCGTGTTCTGGCGCCAGCCCGGCGCCGGTGCCCCGTGGCCGACGGCCGTGCTCGACTCGGGCCCCGACGCGACGTCGCACACCCTCGTCGCCCGCCAGGAGATCGAGTACCTGCGACCGGTGGCCTTCACGCGGGAGGCGCTGCGCATCGAGCTGTGGATCGGGCGGATCGGCGGAGCGAGCCTCGAGGTCTGCTACGAGGTGCACGACGACGCGTCGGGAGTGGGGGAGCGGACCGGCCCGGGGACGGGCGCTACCCCGTGCGCACGAGCGACGACGACCATCGTCGTCATCGATGCGGCCACCGGTGCGCCCCGCCGTCTGACGGCCACCGAGCGGGAGGCGTGGTCGCCGTTCGTGGAGGAGCCTGTGGCGTTCCGACGCCGCTGAGCCGGTTGCGCCTTCCGACGCCGCTGAGCCTGTTGCGCGTTCCGACGGCGCTGAGCCTGTTGCGCGTTCCGACGCCGCTGGGCCGGTGGACGTTCAGGTGCGCCTGAGCGAGTGACGTCTGCTCCCGGGCGTCAGCCGAGGAGCTCGAGGACCGCGCGCTCCGCGTCCTGCGGCGAGCACCCGGGCGGGATCGTCCGTCCGCGTTCCCAGAGGTCGAACAGGCGGGCGTCGATGTACGACGCGCGGCACACGGCCGGGGTGTTCCCCAGCTCGTCCGCGACACCGCGCACGACGCCCGCGACGACCGAGCGGCGAGCGCGGTCCGACCGCGGCGCTGGCCCGGCCTCCGCGAGACCCCGTGAGGCGAGCACGGTCGCGTGCCACGTCCGGAAGTCCTTCGGCGTGGCGTCGGCCCCGAGCATCTCCTTGACGAACGCCGAGAGGTCCGCCGAGGTGATCTCCCGCCAGGTCGCCGGACGCGCCCGTTCGCGCCACGCCAGCAGCCGGTCCCCGCCGCGCCGCGCGAGCAGGGCCCGGACCCCCGCGTGGAGGTCGGGGTCCTCGACGGTCACGTCGCGCACCTTCCCGGACTTGGCGGGGAAGCAGAAGTGCAGCGAGCCGTCGCGGCGTGCCTGGACATGCTCCTTGCGCATCGTCGCAAGACCGTAGCTCTCGTTCTGGGCGGCATAGACCTCCCCACCCAGCCGGAAGTACCCGACGTCGAGCATCCGGAAGGCGAGGGCAAGTGTTCTCTCACGGGGCATGCCCTCGAGAGCGAGCCACTCGGCGACCCGCTCCCGTGCGGCGGGCAGCCGGGCGCCGACCTCGAGCACGTGATCGTGCTTGGCGCGGTCGCGGCGGGCACGCCACTGCGGGTGGTAGAGGTACTGACCCCGTCCCGCCTCGTCGTGCCCGAACGCCTGGATGTGGCCGTGCTCCCACGGGGAGATCCACACGTCCTTCCAGGCCGGCGGGATGGCCAGTGCCGTGCACCGCTCGATGACGACGCGATCGGTGATCCGTCGACCGTCGGCGTCCACGTACGTGAAGCCGCGGCCGGCCGTGCGGCGGGAGAGGCCCGGGCGGGAGACCGAGACGCGACGAAGTCGGGGCATGAGGAGAGTCTGAGGGGTCCCGGACCAGCACGCCCGTCAGGGGACCCGGATCATGCCCTCCTGAGCGATGCTCGCCACGAGCGTCCCGGAGCGGGAGAACACGCGCGCCGAGGTGAGGCCGCGTCCACCCTGGGCAGAGGACGAGGACTGCACGTAGAGCAGCCAGTCGTCGACGTGCACCTCCCGGTGCCACCACATCGCGTGGTCGAGGCTCGCGATGCTCAGGCCGGGGGTCATCCAGCTGTGCCCACCGCGCCGCAGGACGGGCTCGAGGAGCACCTGGTCGCAGGCGTAGGCGAGCAGGGCACGGTGCACGAGCTGGCCGCCCGGGACCGGTCCCTTGGAGCGCATCCACACGCACTGCCGGTCGGTCTGCTCCTGGGCGGGCCCGAGGTAGAGGGACCCGTCGACGTGCCGGATGTCGAAGGCTGACTGCCGGGACCAGAACTCGGCGACCGGGTGGTCGATCCCGCCGAGCTCGTCCTGGACGGAGCGCACCTCCTCCGGGCCGGGGACCTCCGGCATGCTGGAGGAGTGCTCGATGCCGTCCTGCTCCTCCTGGAACGAGGCGATCATCGACAGGATCGGCTTGCCGCCCTGGTAGGCGTGGGTGCGCCGGGCGCTGAAGGAGCGCCCGTCCCGCAGGCGCTCCACCGCGAAGTCGACGGGCTGGCGGACGTCGCCTGCGCGCAGGAAGTACCCGTGGAGCGAGTGCGGCAGCCGGCCCCGGTCCACGGTGGCTCCGGCCGCGAGGAGCGACTGCGCGAGAACCTGCCCCCCGTAGACCCGTCCGTTCGGCTGGTGCATGCTCGAGCCCGAGTAGACGTCCTCGCCGGTCTCGGCACCGTGGTACTCGAGCTCGAGGACGTTCAGCAGGTGGGCCAGGGGATCCAGCTCGACGGAGTCCGGGGCTGCCGGGAGGTCGTCCGGAGCGCGCGGGCCACGGTCGTCGGGGGTGTGCGGCGGGGTCGTCGGGGCGCTCATGGGCCTCCTACTCGTCGAACGTGTTGATGAGCGAGTGCGCGGCGCGCTCGAGGTAGTCCCACAGCGTCGCCTCGTGCAGCGGCGCGAGGTGCAGGCTCGTCACCGCTGCGCGCATGTGCGCGAGCCAGCGGTCGCGGGCGTCCGGGTTGACCTTGTAGGGGGCGTGCCGCATGCGCAGGCGGGGGTGACCCCGTTCCTGCGAGTAGGTGGTCGGTCCGCCCCAGTACTGCTCGAGGAACCCGGTGAGTCGCACCTTCGCGGGCGCGAGGTCGGCCTCGGGGTACATCGGGGCGAGGACGGGGTCGCTCGCGACACCGTCGTAGAAGGCGTCGACGAGGGCGACGAAGGTCTCGTGACCACCGATCTGCTCGAAGAACGACGGCGGGGGGACGGGCTCGTGTGTCACGCGTCCACTATCCCAGAGCCAGAGCCAGAGCCAGAGCCAGAGCCAGAGCCAGAGCCAGAGCCGGAGCCGGAGCCGGAGGCGGGTGCGTGCGGAGCGGTCGTGCTGGCGCGCACGACGAGGGTCGCCGCGAGGTCGATGCGGGTCGTGGGGGGACGCTCCCCGCGGGCGAGGCGCAGGACGAGGCGGGTCGCGTGGTCCGCCATCTCGATGAGAGGCTGGCGCACGGTCGTCAGGGGCGGGTTGATCCAGGCCGCCACCGGCAGGTCGTCGTACCCCACCACGGAGACGTCCTGCGGCACGCGTAGTCCCAGCTCTGTCGCCGCGTGGTAGAGCCCGAGCGCCTGCAGATCGCTGCCCGCGAAGACGGCGGTGGGTCGGTCGGGCAGGGAGAGCAGCTCGAGCCCCTGCTCGTGGCCGCTGTCCACGCCGAAGTCGCCCTGCCGGACAAGGGTCTCGTCGAACCCGATGCCGGCCTCCTCCATCGCGGACCGGTAACCGTCGATCCTCGCCCGTGAGCACCACACGCTCGCCGGTCCGCCGATGACGCCGATGCGCCGGTGCCCGAGGTCGAGGAGGTGCCGGGTCGCGGCGAGCCCTCCGTTCCAGTTGGCGGAGCCGACGGACGGGACGTCGATCGTCGGTTCACCGGAGGGGTCGACGATGACGCTGGGGATGTTCCTGGTCTCGAGCTGGCGCCGCTGGGACGGGTCGAGGTCCGCGAAGACCATGACGACACCGTCGGGCTTGCGGGCCAGCACGCCGTCGAGCCATTCCTGGCGCGGTGTGCGGGCACCGCCGCACTCGGCGAGCACGACGGCGAGGCGTTCCTCCCGGGCGACCCGTTCGACCCCCCGGATGATCTCGACGGCCCAGGGGCTGCCGAGCTCGTGGAACACGAGGTCGATCGTGCGCATCCCTCCCGCGGTCGCTGGTGAGCTCACGGCGCGGCGGCGTCGGTACTGGTGCTTGTCGATGAGTGCCTCGACCCGGGCACGCGTGGCCGGGGAGACGTCGGCCCTGCCGTTGAGGACCTTCGACACGGTCGGGACCGAGACCCCGGCTGCCTCGGCGATCTTCGAGATCGTCATCGGCGTGGACTCCACGGTCGCTCCACTCGGTTCTCGTCGAAGCGGAACCGGATCCGGGTCCGCGGGCCCGGTCGACGGCGCAACTGTGTGCGTCGGCGTGCGTCGGTGCCCGTCATCCGGTCGGTGTGATCCTACGCGGGGTGGTACGCATCGCCGCGCCACCTGTCCACCGTGCGATCGTGGTGCCATGACGACGAACGAGCCGGAGCAGCACCGTGCACACGCCGACGGGGCCGACCCGCAGGAGCCGACCCCCACGGACGTCCTTTCGACCCCGTTGGCCCCGCAGGCGGGGCTCCGACGCACCGCGCACTGGGTCGTGGCGCTCGAAGGGTGCTTCCTCGTCGCCGCGCTGCCCATGATCGTCGCCCTCGCGCTGCTCGCCGACGACCGACCGAACGGCATCCTGCTGGCGATCGGAGCGTTCTCGCTCGGACCGGCCCTCTCCGCTGCTCTGCACTGTGTCCGCAGGAGCCTGCGCGACGGTGCGTCCCGTCCGGTCGAGGAGTTCCTGCGGGGGTACCGGCTCAACGCGACGAGCACGGCAGTGCACTGGATCCCTGCCGTGATCGTGCTGGCGCTCCTGCTCGGAGATGTCCGCGACGTGCGCCTGGGGGGCCCGGTGGGGGACGTCGCGCTCCGCATCGCCCTGCCGTTCCTCGCGCTCGTCATGCTCCTGTGGCTCGTGAACATGCTCGCGATCAGCACGGCGTTCACGTTCCGCCAGCGTGACCTCGTCAGGCTCGCCCTCTACTTCGTCGGGGCGTCTCCGCGCACGACGATGGTCAACCTGCTCATCGTCTTCACCGCGGCGTTCCTGCTGGCGGTCACGTCCGGATGGGTCGTGCTGCTCCTCGCCCCGCTGGCCGTCACGGCGGTCGCGTGGAACACCCGGGGGATGCTGCGGGAGATCGAGCTGCGCTTCACCGACCGGGCCGGGCCCGGAGCTCCCAGCGCGGTCGTTTGAGGCACGCTCCCGGCTGCCGACCGGTCAGAGGCCGAGCCCCGCGAGCATCGGCAGCCGCGCGCGCACCTGCGCCCGCGCTCCCGCGGCCGTCTCGGCGGCGAGCGCGACCTGCGCCACCTCCCGGCAGCTGTCCCGGTCCACGGCGGACAGGACAGCCCCGACGTCGGCCAGCGCCCGGGGCGTCATGGACAGCGATGTCGCTCCCAGGCCCACGAGGACGACGGCGAGCACCGGGTTCGACGCCGCCTCACCGCACACCCCGACCGGCCGACCCTGTGCGGCGCCACCCCGGCACGCCGCGTCGATGAGCTGGAGCACGGCGGGCTGCCACGGGTCGGAGAGCTCGGCCAGCGACCCGAGCAGCCGGTCAGCGGCCATGGCGTACTGGGTGAGGTCGTTCGTTCCGACCGACGCGAAGCTCGCCCGGGCGAGGATCGGCCCGGCGAGGAGCGCGGCGCTCGGGACCTCGATCATCACGCCCGCCGTATCGAGACCGTGGGAGGCGCACGCCGCCACGAAGTCCTCCGTCTCCGGGACGGTCGAGACCATCGGTGCCATGACCCAGACGTCTGCCTCCGTCGTGCGCGCGGCCAGCGCGATGGCGCGCAGCTGATCGTCGAGGAGCCCGGGGAACCGTGCGGCGGTGCGCAGCCCGCGCACGCCCAGGGCCGGATTCTGCTCGTGCTCGGCACGGAGGAACGGCAAGGGCTTGTCGGCACCGGAGTCGAGGGTGCGGATGACCACCTTGCGGCGCGGGAAGGCGGAGAACACGGTCCGGTAGGCCTCGACCTGCTCCTCCACGGTCGGCGGTTCCTCGCGGTCGAGGAAGCAGAACTCCGACCGGAAGAGCCCGACGCCCTCCGCACCGGCCAGTGCGGCCCCGCGCGCCTCGCCCGGATCACCCACGTTCGCGAGCAGGAGCACCCGGTGCCCGTCGCGCGTGCGCCCCGGGCCCCGGAAGGTCCGGTGCCGTGCGGTGAGCGCCGACGCCGCTCTCAGCCGCTCGGGGTCGGGGTCGACGACGACCACGCCCGTGGCGCCGTCGACGAGCACCAGGGCGCCCTCCTCGAGGCTCGCGCTGGCACCCCGCGCCCCGACGACAGCAGGGATGCCCTTCGCGTTGGCCACGATCGCGGTGTGCGACGTCGGGCCGGCGCCGTCGGTGACGATGGCGAGGATCTGCCGCGGATCGAGCGATGCGGTCAGGGACGGAGCGAGGTCGACCGCGACGAGCACGTACGGCGAGTCGCACACAGGCAGCCCGGGCCGCGGGCGGCCGGTGAGCTCGGCGATGAGTCGGTCCCTGATGTCCAGCACGTCGTCGACGCGTTCGGCGAGGTACCCGCCCAGGGCACGGAACTGCGCGGTCACCTCCGCGGCCGCCTCCCAGACCGCTCGCTCCGGGACGAGGTGGTCCTCCACGACCCGGCGCTGGGCGTCGGCGACGAGCGTCGGGTCCCCGGCGATGGCGGCGGTGGCTCGCAGGACGTCGCTCGTGTCGCCGACGGCGCGCGCTGCAGCTGCTTCGAGCTCCGCAGTGACGCGCTTGCTCGCCGCGGCGATCTCCTGGGCGCGCGCCTCGTGGTCCTCGCGCGGCGGGAGCCGCAGCCCGGGCGGGGGCTCGGCGATCGGCGCGGGCAGGTGGACGACCCGTCCGGCCACGACACCTGGACAGACTCCGATCCCGGCAACCGTCCGGGGAGCTGGGGTGTTCATCGACGAACCTCCTCATCAGCGCGCTCTGAGGGGAGTCTCGCAGTTTTTCCGAGCGAGGGCGACTACCCTAGGCAAGAGCCACAGATCCACAGAGCAACCACAGGAGTTCGGGCATGAGCAAGGCACAGCAGATTCTGGAAGCACTCGGAGGGCAGGCCAACGTCGTCGACTGCGAGCCCTGCATCACGCGGCTGCGCATCGAGGTCACGGACCCGGAGCTCGTCGACGAGCCCGGTCTCAAGGCGACCGGAGCGTTCGGGGTCGTCCGCTCGGGGCGCGTCGTCCAGGTCATCGTCGGTCCCGAGGCGGACAGCCTCGCAGCCGAGCTCGACGGCCTGCGCTGACGCACGCCGTTCCGATGGCCCTCGTCGTCATCGCGCCGCTGGCCGGTCGCGTCGTCGCACTGTCGGAGGTGCCTGACCCCGTCTTCGCCGAGGAGATGGTCGGGCCCGGCGTCGCGGTCGAGCCGCGGCACGAGGCCAGGGCCGCCTCCGGCCTCACGGTGGTCGCCCCCGTCTCCGGTGTCGTCGGGTCGCTGTTCCCGCACGCCTTCGCGATCGAGACGCCCGACGGCCCGGCGGTGCTCGTGCACCTGGGCATCGACACGGTCACCCTGGACGGCGAGGGTTTCGAGCTGCACGTGAGCGCGGGGGACGTCGTGGCCGCCGGTCAGGTCCTCATCACGTGGCGCCCGTCGGAGGTGGCGGCGCGCGGCCTCTCGACCGTCTGTCCGGTCGTCGCCCTCCAGGCAGGTCCCGGCGAGCTGACGCTCCTCGCACGGACGGGCGAGGAGGTCAGCGCGGGAGATCCTCTGCTGAGCTGGTTGACGCGGGCGGCGCAGGACTGACCGGTCCCACCGGAGCTGCCGGGGACGCGGCCGGGGCGGGTGCTCGTTGCGGAGCGGTTCGCTCGCTGCTCGCCGGTGCTGCGGGAGCGGCCGGGGTCGTGCGCTGCTGGTCGCTGACGATCACGGTCGGCTGCTGGGTCGTCGCCAGCGGGATGCCAGCCGCGTCGAGCTCCGTCCACACCGCCTCGCGCATCGCGCGAGCCACCTCCCACTGCATCGCAGGGTCGGTCCTCGCCTGCAGCTTCATGAGCACGGACGTGGCCGTGAGCGTCTCGATCCCGATGACCTCCGGGTCCTCCTGGAAGTACCGACCGAGCACCGCGTCGTCCTGGACGGTCCGGCCGGCTCGGGTGAGCCGACGCCGCGCCTCGTCGAAGTCCGCGTCGGGTCGCAGCTGCACCTCGACGATCGCGCGCGCCCACCCCTGGGTCTTGTTGCCGACGCTGACGATCTCCCCGTTCCGCACGTACCAGAGCGTGCCGTTGCCGTCGCGGACCTTCGTGACGCGCAGGGCCACAGCCTCGACGGTCCCGGACACCTCGCCGAACGTCACGGTGTCCCCGACCCCGTACTGGTCCTCGAGCAGCATGAACGTGCCCGAGAGGAAGTCCTTGACGAGGCTCTGCGCGCCGAAGCCGAGCGCGACGCCTGCCACGCCCGCGGACGCCAGCAACGGCATGATGTTCACGCCCACCTCGTCGAGCATCATGAGCACGACGATGGCGCCCACGACGATCGTCGTGGTCGAGCGCAGGACGGACCCGATCGTCCGGGCGCGCTGTGCCCGACGAGCGGAGGCGAGCGGGTTGGCGCGCAGCAGCGCGGCGCCGACGTCCGTGCCGCCGAGGTCTCGCAGGCCCCGCCGGTTCATGAGGCTGCCGTCCGCGATGTGCTCCACGGCGGTCCTGATGACCCGCCGCAGGGAGACCAGGACGATCGCCCCGACGAGCGCGATGAGCACGAGGTGCAGCGGGGTGCCCAGCAGCCAGTCGATCCACGAGTCGAGGCTCTTGGGGTCGAACGACGAGGAGGTGATGTCCGTGTGCAGCATGCTCGAAGGCTATACATCGTCGACGACATCGCCCGCAGGCCAGCGTCTCGCGACGACCGTCGAGCGCGGGTGACGCGTCGCCTCCCGGCTGCCCCGGTCCGTTGTCTCTGGCAGGATTCACCCGTGGCCCACGACAACGCGAACCCCCCTTCCGACGCCCTCGTCCAGCTCGCTCACGCATACGGCATCACGACGGAGCACCACGGTTTCCACGGCGAGACACAGAAGGTCTCCGCGAGCACGCTCGTCGGTGTCCTGCGCGCGATGGGCGTGGACGCATCGAACCCGGAGCGCGTGGACGTGGCGCTGGCGAACGCCGAGGACGCGCCCTGGCGACGGATGCTCCCGCCGACCATCGTCGTGCGTCAGGGGCACGCCGCCCGGGTCCCGGTGCACGTCACGGACGGAGCGCCGGTCGAGGTGCTCGTCGAGCTCGAGTCGCATGGTGGCACCGTCGCCCTCGAGCAGCTCGACGTCTACACGCCTCCGCGCACCGTCGACGGCCGGGCGATCGGTCGGGCGACGTTCGAGCTGCCCGCCGACCTCCCGCTGGGCTGGCACGAGGTGTTCGCACGGACACCCGACGGACAGGCGCGCGCCACGCTCGCCGTCACCCCGGACCGCCTCGAGGGGCCCGAGCCCACGGCGGAGCGTGCTCCGTGGGGACTCATGACACAGCTCTACTCGGTCCGGTCCCACCAGTCATGGGGGGTGGGGGACTTCGCAGACCTGGCCGACCTCGGCTGGATGGCCGGTCGGTCGCTCGGCGCGGACTTCCTGCTCATCAACCCGGTCGCCGCGGCGGAGCCCACGCCGCCGATGACGCCGTCGCCGTACCTCCCGGTGAGCCGACGTTTCATCAACCCCATCTATCTCCGGGTCGAGGACATCCGCGAGACGGCCTACCTCTCGGCTGCCGACCGGTCGCTCGTGGAGTGGTCGGCGGACGCCGTCCGTGGCATGAGCGAGGACGCAGGGCCCATCGACCGGGATGCGGCGTGGGACGCGAAGAAGGCCGCCCTCAAGGTCGTCTACCAGGCGCCCCGGTCCGCGGCACGCGAGACGTCCTTCCGCGAGTTCCGCCAGTCCCAGGGGCGTGGGCTCGAGGACTTCGCAGCGTGGTGCGCTCTCACGGACCATCTCGCGGGCACCGAGTGGCCCGAGGAGCTGCAGGACGTGTCGAGCGCCGCCGTCGCCGCGATGCGGGAGCAGCTCGCCGCGGAGATCGACTTCTACTGCTGGCTTCAGTGGGTCGCGGACCTCCAGCTCGAGCAGGCGCAGCGCGCCGCGCTCGAGGGCGGCATGTCCATCGGGATCATGCACGACCTGGCCGTCGGCGTGCACCCGGCCGGCTCGGACGCCTGGGCGCTGGGTCCGGTCCTTGCCCAGGGGATCGGCGTCGGGGCTCCGCCGGACATGTACAACCAGCAGGGGCAGAACTGGTCGCAGCCGCCGTGGCAGCCTCTCGAGCTGGAGCGCACCGGGTACGCCGCGTTCCGGGAGCTCCTGCGCACGATCTTCCGCCACGCGGGTGCCCTGCGCATCGACCACGTCATCGGTCTCTTCCGCCTCTGGTGGATCCCGGAGGGGAACTCCGCCGACCAGGGCGCCTACGTGCGTTACGACCACGACGCCCTCATCGGCATCCTGTGTCTCGAGGCGCACCGGGCCGGCGCGCTCGTCATCGGCGAGGACCTGGGCCTGTTCGAGCCATGGGTCCGTGACTATCTCACCGAGCGCGGCATCCTCGGCACCTCGGTGCTGTGGTTCGAGAAGGACGGGAACGGGCGTCCCATCCCGCCGGAGGACTTCCGGGCGCTGACGCTCGCCACGGTGACGACCCACGACCTGCCGCCGAGCGCTGGCTACCTCGCGGGGGAGCACGTCGAGATCCGCGAGCGACTCGGCCTGCTCACGGAGCCGGTGCAGAAGGTGCGGCAGGAGGCACGGCAGGAACGTGACCAGATGGTCCTCGCGCTCGCGACGCGTGGTCTCATCGGCGACGACCCGTCCGAACGAGAGCTCGTCGAGGGCCTGCACCGCTACATCAAGGAGTCGCCGTCCGTGCTGCTCGGCGTCTCGCTGGCCGACTGCGTCGGGGAGCGACGTGCGCAGAACCAACCGGGCACGGACCAGGAGTACCCCAACTGGAAGGTGCCCCTCGGGGACTCGGCGGGGAACGTCGTCATGCTCGAGAACCTGCTCGAGAACGCGCGTCTGCGGTCCCTCGCGCGCGTGATGAACGCCCGACCGGGCGCCGAGACGGACTGACGGGGTCAGCGTGCACAGCGACGTCGTCGAGCTGCAGCGACAGGTCGACGACGTCGTGCGCCTGGGGTACCCGGATCTCCTCGGTGTGTCGGAGCGTGACCTGCGATCCGGCCTCGAGCCGCTCGAGGCCCTGCTGCCGGGGCAGACGACGGGTGCCGGGACCGACCGGGACGACCACGTGCCGCTGGTCCTCGTCCTCACGCAGGTACCGCTTGCCGAGGCCGCGGCGCGGATGACGCTCGGGGACCGGCCTGCACGGCTCATGATCGGACCTGACGAGATCGACGGGTACGTCCCGACGCCCGACGTCGTGCTCCCGGAGCTCGACGCGGCGCCGACGTCCGCCTACCTGCTCCTCGACATCGACACGGGCAGCGACCTGTGCGGGGTGACTCCGGAGGATGCCCTCGGGGTGATCCGGCGCCGGGGACGCACCCCGCTGACCATCGCGGAGGGGATCGCGCTCGTCACGCATCGCCCCGACATGCTCCGTCGCAACCGGTGCTTCTCGTTGCTCGGCTCCCGGCGCGGGGACCAGCGCGTGCCCGCTGTGTGGATCAGCGAGCGGGCTCCGAAGCTCGGCTGGTGCTGGGATCGCAACCCGCACTCCTGGCTCGGGTCGGCGTCCGCGGGTGCCCGTCGCGCGGGGGGACCCAGCAGCACGCCGTAGGACGCGCGCCCGCGAGGGGCGCGCGTCCTACGGCGTCACGGCCGTGGGGTCAGCGCGCGTCCGCCGCCTGCGCGACGAGCGCGCGCTCGACGCCCGCGAGGTTCTCGACGACGAGGCGCCGCAGCGCCGGCGCCGCGGACGGCCGCTCGTCGAGCCATCGCTGGGTGCGCTCGCGGAGGGACTCGTTCGCGAGCGCCGCCGGGTACAGGCCTTCGACGAGAGTCTCCGCGATGTGGTAGCTGCGCTCCTCCCAGAGCCGCTCGATCGCGTCGAAGTACCGCTCCATGACGGGCTCGAGCACGGCTGCGTCGTTGACGTGCCCCAGCCCGACGGTGGTTGCGCGGACGATCGCGTTCGGTACCTCGTCCGAGTCGACGAGGGACGCGAACGCCGCGAGCTTCGCGTCCACCGTCGGGATCGTCGCGCGCGCCCGTGCTGCTGCCTGCTGGCCCGACGCCGTGCTGTCGTCCGCGAGCGTCGCCTCGATCTCGCTCGTGCCGGCACGCCCGCCGAGGACGAGCCCTTCGAGCAGCTCCCAGCGCAGGTCGGTGTCGATCTCGAGGCCGTCGAGACGCGATCCGCCGTCGAGGAGTGCCGCGAGGGTGTCCAGCTGCTCGTCCGTGCTCGTGAGCCCGGCGGCGTACCGGACGAACTGGAACTGCGCGTCGGAGCCGGCCTCGGCCGCCCGGGCCAGGGCCCACAGGGCGTCACCGACCTCCCGGACGGTCGACTCCCGCCGGGCGGGTGCGACGTAGCTGCGTGCGGCGAGGGTCAGCTGTGTGAGCGTGGTGCGGATCGTCGTCGACTCGGTCTCCGTCGCGATGTTGCCGAGAACGAGGCGCACGTAGTCGCTGGCAGGCGTCTCGCCGTCGCGCGTCGCGTCCCAGACGGCACCCCAGACGAGCGACCGCGCGAGCGGGTCGGTGATCTTGGCGAGGTGCTCGGTGGCGACGGCCTGCGACTGCTCGTCGAGACGGATCTTCGCGTAGGCGAGGTCGTCGTCGTTGAGGAGCAGGAGCGCCGGACGCTGGCGCCCGACGAGGTCGGGCACCTCGGTGCGCTCCCCGTCGATGTCGAGCTCGAGGCGGTGCGTGCGCACGAGGGCGCCGTCCTCGAGGTCGTAGCACCCGATCGCGAGGCGGTGCGGACGGATCGTCGGGTAGTCCGCAGGGGCGGACTGGAGGATCGCGAGCGACGTGATGACGCCGTCAGCGTCCACCTCGAGCTCGGGGTGCAGCGTGTTGACCCCCGCGGTCTCGAGCCACAGCTGCGACCAGCGACCGAGATCCCGTCCGCTCGTGGACTCGAGCTCGGCGAGCAGGTCCGAGAGCTCGGTGTTGCCGAACGCGTGCTTGCGGAAGTACTGGGCGACGCCTGCCATGAACGCGTCGATCCCCACCCAGGCGACGAGCTGCTTGAGGACGGAACCGCCCTTGGCGTACGTGATCCCGTCGAAGTTCACGAGGACGTCCTCGAGGTCGTTGATCGTCGCGACGATCGGGTGCGTGGACGGGAGCTGGTCCTGGCGGTACGCCCAGCTCTTCTCCATCGCGGCGAACGTCGTCCAGGCCCCGGTCCACTCCGTGGCCTCGGCGGTCGCGAGGGTCGAGGCCCACTCGGCGAACGACTCGTTGAGCCACAGGTCGTTCCACCACTTCATCGTCACGAGGTCGCCGAACCACATGTGGGCGAGCTCGTGGAGGATCGTCACGACGCGACGCTCCTTGATGGCGTCCGTGACCTTGGACCGGAACACGTACGTCTCGGTGAACGTCACGCAGCCGGCGTTCTCCATCGCCCCAGCGTTGAACTCGGGGACGAACAGCTGGTCGTACTTGGCGAACGGGTAGGCGTAGTCGAACTTCTCCTCGTAGAACTCGAAGCCCTTGCGCGTGGTCTCGAAGATGTAGTCCGCGTCCATGTGCTCGGCGAGGGAGGCGCGGCAGAAGACGCCGAGCGGGATGACGCGGCCGTCGCGGCTCGTGAGCTCGGAGCGCTGGACGACGTAGGGCCCTGCGACGAGAGCGGTGATGTACGAGGAGATGACCGGCGTGGGCTCGAACGACCACGTCGCCACCCCGTCTGCGACCGGGACGGGCTCGGGCGTGGGGGAGTTGCTCACGACCTGCCAGGCCGCGGGGGCGGTCACGGTGAACTGGAACGTCGCCTTGAGGTCGGGCTGCTCGAACACGGCGAACACCCGGCGTGAGTCCGGGACCTCGAACTGGGAGTAGAGGTAGACCTCCCCGTCGACGGGGTCGACGAACCGGTGCAGACCCTCGCCGGAGTTGGTGTACGCGGCGTCGGCGACGACGCGCAGCTCGTTCTCCGACTCGAGGTCGCTGAGCGCGATGCGTGAGTCCGCGAACACGGTCGCGGGGTCGAGCGTCCGGCCGTTGAGGACGACCTCGCGCACGGTCGGCGCGATGAGGTCGATGAAGGTGCTGGCTCCCGGAGTGGCGGCGAAGCGTACGACGGTCGTGGATCCGAAGGTCCGCGGCCCTGCTGTGAGGTCGAGGTCGATCTCGTAGGCGCGGACGGTGACGAGCTCGCCGCGCTCGACGGCCTCCGCTCGGGTGAGGTTCTCTCCGGGCACGACTGGCTCCCTGGGGCTCATGGTGCCTGCCGGTCCTGGGTCGCGGACGGGGGGACGGGCACCGGGGTGGGTGGTCGATCGACCACCCCCGATCATTCCACGCGGTCAAGCCGTCCGTGCTACGAATGGACCTGACCTGCACGGCCGACACGGGGAGAGCCATGACCAGCACGGACAGCGCACCGACGACGAGCGCATCCGACGCGCGGACGAACATCGCAGACTTCTGGTTCGACCCGATGTGTCCGTGGGCGTGGATGACGAGCCGCTGGATCGGTGAGGTCGAGCAGGTGCGGGACGTCACGGTGCGCTGGCACGTCATGAGCCTGTCGGTCCTCAACGAGGGTCGGGACCTGCCACCGGACTATCGCGAGCTGCTCGACGGCGGATGGGGTGCGGTGCGCGTCGTCGTCGCTGCCCAGGTCGAGCACGGTGACGAGGTCGTCAAGCCGCTCTACGACGCGATCGGCACCCGCTTCCACCCGGGCGGTCGGTCTGACCGCCGCGAGGTCGTCGCCGAGGCGCTCGCCGAGGTGGGCCTGCCCGCCTCGCTCATCGACGCCTACGACACCGACGCCTACGACGAGCAGCTGCGCGCGTCGCACGCCGAGGGCATCTCGAAGGTCGGCGAGGACGTGGGCACGCCCGTCGTGGCGTTCAACGACGTCGCGTTCTTCGGCCCGGTGGTGACACCGGCGCCGAAGGGCGAGGCGGCCGGCAGGCTGTGGGACGGGTGCGTGCTCGTCGCCGGGACACCCGGCTTCTTCGAGCTCAAGCGCACGCGGACCCAGGGCCCGGTCTTCGACTGATGGCGAAGAGCTCGCCAGGGCTGCGGCTGGCGCGTCCCCAGGTGCGGTGGCAGCGGTTCGTCGACGAGGCTCCTGAGCTCGCGTCCCGCGTCCGGGCACGGTTCGAGGCGAACCGTCACCACGTGCTCGCGACGCTCACGTCGGCGGGCTCGCCCCGCGTGAGCGGGACGGAGGTGGCGTGGTGGGCGGAGGAGCTGTGGATCGGGTCGATGCCGGGCGCGCGCAAGGCGCGCGACCTGCAGGCCGACGCGCGCTTCGCGCTCCACTCCAACCCGGGCGACGGGTCCATGGTCGGCGGGGACGCGAAGATCATGGGACGTGCCCGGGAGCTCACGGGCGGTCCGGAGCGGGAGGCGATCGTGGCCATGGCGCCGGTGGCGGGGCCGGGGCACGTGTTCCTCCTCGGCCTCGAGCGGGTCGTGCTCACGAGCCTGGCGGAGTCCGGTGACGCGATCGTCGTCGAGACGTGGACGCCGGGTCGACCCGTCGAGGTGGTGCGCCGGAGCTGAGGGCGGTGACGTGCCGACCGTCCGGGGCGCGTGGGATGCTGGTCAGCGGCCGCAGGGCCACATCTCACCGACCTGAAGGAGTTCTGCATGTCTGGCACGACGCCGCCCCGTCCCGGGACCGCGCGAGGGCGACTCGGGGGGCCGCTGATCGCGTTCATCGCGTTCGACGTGCTTCTCGTCGTCGCGGCCGTGTGGCTGGCGGTGTCGATGCTCGGCGGCTCCGGCGACGCGTCCTCTGCGGAGGCCTCGCCCTCGACGTCGGCGTCGGCGCCCACGGAACCGTCGGCCGCGCCCGCGGCTCCTGAGCAGGAGCCGCCGACGGAGGAGGAGGTTGCGCCTGCCGAGCGGATCGTTGCGCCGTCGGGCAACATCGCCTGCGAGGTGAGCGCCGAGGGTGCGCTCTGCACCATCTTCGAGCTCGCGAGCGAGCCTGCTCCCGTCGAGGGGTGCGCGGGGACCGTGGGCTATGTCGTCGAGGTCACGTCGGCCGGTGTGGATGTGCCGTGCGTCACCGGTGACGCACCCGCGGGCGTGCCGACGGACGGTGCCGCGGTGCTCGAGTACGGGCAGGAGGTCGCGGTGGAGCCGTTCGCGTGCACGAGCACCGAGGCCGGCATGACGTGCACGAACACCGGCACGGGCGCAGGATTCACCCTTGCCCGTGCCGGTGTGGCCGTGATCGGCTGACGCCTCACCAGATGCGCACGCGCTCCTCGGGCTCGAGGTAGAGCGCGTCACCGGGGCGCACGTTGTACGTCGAGTAGAACTCGTCGATGTTGCGCACGACGCCGTTGCACCGGAACTCCGCCGGGGAATGGGGGTCGGTCGCCAGGCGCTGCAGTGCCGCCTCGTCGTGCATCTTCGTCTGCCACACCTGGGCCCACGAGAGGAAGACGCGCTCAGCACCGGTCAGGCCGTCGATGACCGGCGCCGAAGCGAGGTCGGTGCCGAGCGAGATCTCGTACGCCTTGAGCGCGATGGACAGGCCCCCGAGGTCGCCGATGTTCTCCCCGATGGTGAGCGCGCCGTTGACGGTGTGCTCGGGGCCGAGCTGTGCGGGGTAGTACGCGTCGTACTGGGCGACGAGGCGGGCGGCACGCGCGTCGAACTCCGCGCGGTCGGACGACGTCCACCAGTCCTGGAGGCGTCCGGCCCCGTCGTACTTGGAGCCCTGGTCGTCGAAGCCGTGCCCGATCTCGTGCCCGATGACGGCACCGATACCCCCGTAGTTGGCGGCGTCGTCGGCGTCGGGGTCGAAGAAGGGCGGCTGGAGGATCGCGGCGGGGAAGACGATCTCGTTCATCGACGGGTTGTAGTAGGCGTTGACGGTCTGGGGCGTCATGTGCCACTCGTCGCGGTCGATCGGGGTGCCGATCTTCGCGAGCTCGCGGTCGAGGTCGACCTCGTTCGACCGGCGGACGTTGCCCACGAGGTCGGCCGGGTCGATGACGAGTGCGGAGTAGTCCCGCCACTTCGTGGGGTACCCGACCTTCGGGTTGAACGCGGCGAGCTTCGCGAGCGCCTTCGTCCGCGTCTCCTGACCCATCCAGTCGAGGTGCGTGATCGACACCCGGTACGCCTCGATGAGGTTCTTCACGAGGACGTCCATCCGCTCCTTGTGCGTGGGCGGGAAGTGGCGGGCGACATAGATCTCCCCGACGGCCTCGCCCAGTGCTCCCTCGACGAGGGACACACCACGCTTCCAGCGGTCGCGGACCTCCTGGGCTCCGGAGAGCGTGCGTCCGTAGAAGTCGAAGTTTGCCTCGACGAGCGCCTCGGACAGGTACGGGGCGCGCGCGCTGACGAGGTGGTAGACGAACCAGGCCTTCCAGTCGTCGAGGGGCTCGGACTGCCAGAGCTCTGCGAGGCCGGTGAAGAACTCCGGCTCGCGGACGACGACGGCGTCGAGCGCACCGGCGGGAGCGCCGATCGCCGTGGTCCACGCGTGCCAGTCGAACCCGGGCGCGCTCTGCGCCACGGCGTCGAGCGTCATGGGGTTGTACGTGAGCTCCGAGTCGCGGTCACGGACGACGTCCCAGTGGTGTCCCGCGAGCCGGGTCTCAAGCGCGAGGACCCGCTCCGCTCCGGCGGTCGCCGTCGCGTCGTCGTAGGCGCCCGAGAGGCGGAGCATCCGCGCCACGTGGGCGGTGTACTGCGTCCTGATCTCGGCGTACTTGTCATCGCGGTAGTAGGACTCGTCCGGCAGTCCAAGGCCTGCCTGGTACAGGTGGACGACGTAGGTGTCGGGATCCTTCGCGTCGTTGTCCACGTAGAACCCGAAGGCTCCGGCTCCACCGGTGCGCTGCAGGGTGCCGAGGAGGTGGGTGAGCTCGGCCCGGTCCTGCACGGCGGCCACGAGTGCGAGCTCGTCCTCGATCGGTGCGACGCCGAGGGCCTCGATCCCTGCGGCGTCCATGAAGCTCGCATACAGCCCACCGATCTGGGCCGCGACACCGGTGAGGTCCTCGGTCCCGGCGGCACCGAGCTCCTCGATGATCGTGCGCACCTGCTCCTCGGCCTCGTCGTGCAGCGTGCGGAAGGCGCCGTCGGCGGCCCGGTCCGCCGGGATGACGTGGGTGGCGAGCCATCGGCCGTTGACGTGGCGGTAGAGGTCGTCCTGCGGGCGGGTGTCGGGGTCGAGCGCCGAGAGGTCGATCCCGGAGTGGAGTGCCGGCCCCCGGCCGGTGTCTGTAGAGGTCATTGACCCAGGTTAGGCGTATGCGGTGGCACGGCGCGTGCTGCGGCATGATGGTCCTATGCGCGTTCACATCGCTTCAGACCATGCCGGGTTCGAGCTCAAGACGGCTCTTGTGGCGCACCTCGGTGCCGCCGGCCACGACGTCGTCGACCACGGTGCCCACGAGTACGACGCCCTCGACGACTACCCGTCGTTCTGCTTCTCCGCGGGCGAGGCGGTCGTCGCCGAGCCGGGGAGCCTCGGGGTCGTCATCGGCGGCTCCGGGAACGGCGAGCAGATCGCCGCGAACAAGGTGCGCGGGGTGCGGGCCGCGCTCGCCTGGAATCTCGAGACGGCGCGCCTGGGCCGTCAGCACAACGACGCGAACGTCGTCGCGATCGGTGGGCGTCAGCACTCCGTCGAGGAGGCACTGTCGTTCGTCGACGCGTTCCTCGCCGAGCCGTTCAGCGGCGACCCGCGCCACCAGCGTCGGATCGACCAGCTCGCCGCGTACGAGTCCGCGCGCTGACCCGGGACGCCGCCGGTGCCTGAGGGCCACACCGTCCACCGGCTCGCCCGGACCTTCGAGGAGCTGTTCGCGGGGACGACGCTCGAGGTCTCCAGCCCGCAGGGTCGGTTCGCTGCGGGCGCCGCGCTGCTCGACGGCGAGACCCTCGTGGCGAGCGAGGCCTACGGCAAGCAGATGTTCCTCGGGTTCCGTCCCGCCGGAGCGGCCGAGAGCGGCGCGCGGGCCGCAGCGGACACGGCCGACGGTCACCTGCGGTGGCTCCGCGTCCACCTCGGGCTCTACGGCGCCTGGACGTTCTCGAGCGACGGCAGCGCGGCCGTCGTGCACGCGATCGGCGCGCCCCGGAAGCGAGTGGGGGAGTCCGAGCAGGCCCTGGGCCGTGCGGACCTGCCCGGCCCGGACGCAGGCGCGTGGCAGCCGCCCGAGCCGCGGGGCCAGGTCCGGGTGCGGTTGTGCTCGGACCGCGCCGTCGCGGACCTGACAGGCCCGATACGGTGCGAGGTCGTCACGTCGGAGGAGATGGACGCCGTCGTCGCGCAGCTCGGGCCCGACCCCCTGCGCGCGGACGCGGTGCCCGAGCGGTTCGTCGAGGCGGTCGTCCGCTCGCGGTCGTCGATCGCCGTGCTGCTCATGGACCAGGGCGTCGTCGCGGGGGTCGGGAACATCTACCGCGCCGAGGTGCTCTTCCGGGCGGGGCTGGACCCGGCCACGCCCGGCCGGCTCGTCCCGGCCGAGGTCCTTGACGAGATCTGGACGGATCTCGTCGGCCTCATGGAGGACGGGGCCCGTACCGGCGCGATCGTCACGACACGCCCGCAGGACCGTGATGCCCCGACGGGGGAGCGCACGCAGCCGGACCCGCCGGCCCGCCGTGGGCGACGCCGGACCCGGCAGAACACGGACGGGCGACCGGGCGGTGTCCCGGAGGACGAGTCCTTCTACGTCTACCACCGGGACGGTCTGCCGTGCCGGGTGTGCGGGACGACCGTCCTCGTGCGGGAGGTTGCCTCCCGGGCCCTGTACTGGTGCCCGCGCTGCCAGTCGTGACCCGTCCGGGGCCCCGGGGGCGGCGCCCCGACTGGTCCGTCCCCACCGGGGTCCGTCCACGGGCCCGGTCGTAGGGTGGACTTATGGACGAGGAGTACCTCGAGGCTGTGCTCGACGCCGTGGACGCGGTGCCGGCCGGGTCCGCCACCTCGTACGGCCGCGTCGCGGAGGTCGTCGGTGGGGCGCTCGGCCGAGGCGGACCGCGACAGGTCGGTGCCGTCCTGCGGCACGCCGGCGGAGGGGTGCCGTGGTGGCGGGTCGTCGCTGCGTCAGGTCGTCCGCCCGCGCCCAAGCGGGCAGAGGCCCTCGAGCGGCTGCGCGCCGAGGGGTGTCCGCTGACGCCGGACGGCAGGGTCCGGTGGTCGGCTCTCGGAGCGGGAGGACCCGGCCCCGCGCGATCAGGCGGAGAGCTCGGCGACCGTCCGTAGCGCGACGTCGTCCCCCTGGACGACGAGGGTCGTCACGGCGGTCGCGCGCCACGCGGCGAGCTCGGCGGCGATCTTCTCCCGGGGCCCGACGAGGGCGATGTCCTCGACGAGCCCGGTCGGCACGGCGCGCGCGGCCTCGTCCCGCCGGCCCGCCAGATAGTGGTCCTGGATCTCGTCGCAGGCATCCGCGTAGCCGAGCCGGTCGATGGCGTTGCGGTGGAAGTTGGCTCCCTTCGCGCCCATCCCGCCGACGTACAGGGCGAGGAAGGGCCGGACGGCGTCTGCCGCACGCTCGACGTCGTCGTCCACGACGACCGGCACCGTGGCGCTGACCTCGAAGTCCGCGGCGGACGAACGCTCGCCGGCGCGCACGGCGAACCCCTCGGCGAGCATCTCGCGGAACTCCGCGTCGAGGCGCGGTGCGTAGAAGAGCGGGAGCCACCCGTCCGCGATCTCGGCCGCCAGGGCGATGTTCTTGGGCCCTTCGGCGGCCAGGTGGATCGGCAGGTCGGCTCGGCGGGGGTGGACCGTCGAGCGCAGGGGTTTGCCCAGGCCGGTGACGCGCCGGCCGGAGGCGGTCGCGTCGGTGAGCGGTAGCGGGTAGTGCGGCCCGGTGCTGGTGACGGGTCCCTCGCGGCGCAGCACCTGGCGGACGATGTCGACGTACTCGCGCGTGCGGGCGAGGGGCATCGGGTAGGGCTGCCCGTACCATCCCTCGACGACCTGCGGGCCTGAGACCCCGAGGCCCAGGATGAACCGCCCGCCCGAGAGGTGGTCGAGCGTGAGCGCGGCCATGGCGGTCGCCGTCGGGGTCCGGGCCGACATCTGCATGACCGCGGTCCCGAGGCGGATCCGCCGCGTGGCTGCCCCCCACCAGGCGAGCGGGGTCAGGGCGTCCGACCCGTAGGCCTCCGCGGTCCAGACGGAGTCGACGCCGAGCGCGTCGGCCGCGAGGACCGCGTCGGCGACCCCCGGGGGTGGCCCGGCCGACCAGTAGCCGGTGTGGAACCCGGTGCGCATGCGTGCTCCTCGTCGTCGAGGTCGGGACCGCGGTCATCTGCAACTGGCGGTACTGGGTACCTGCCCGATGCTACACGGCGCTGCCAGGGGCGCGGTCACGGGCAGCCAGGGTGTTGAGGAGCGCAGCGGCCGTGCCCGCGTCGTCGACCGTGACGACGAGGACCCGGTCGCCGGTCCGGGTGACGCTCAGGGCCTCTCCCGCGCGCAGGACGATGCCGACGCGACCGGTGCCGTCGGTGCGCCAGCCCCATCCGCCGAAGTCGCGCAGCGGACGGACGGTGACGACCTCGGCACGGACCACCTCGTCGAGCGGGACGGTGGTGCGGGGGAAGCCGAGCGTCGAGCGGACGTCGAGGCCGGATGTGCTGACCCGCACCTTCCACCGGCTCATCGCGAGCAGGAGCAGTGCGACGAGGGCGGGAACCACGAGCATCCACCACATCTGGGTGATGACGGCTGTGATCGTCGTCAGCAGCACGGCGAGGCCGCCGACGACGAGGGAGGACGGGCTGGTGGCCGTGGCGAACCACACGGCTCGTTCGTCTGCGGCGATCGGCAGCCGAGCGGCGTCCGGGGAGACGGCGTCGGTCGTCGGTTGCGCCGGGTCGCCGGGCGTCGCCCACGCGACGAGGCCACCGACGACGAGCCCGGCCGCGAGGGACAGGGCGAGGCTGCTGCCGACACCGGGTGCGGCTGTCGCGTCCGCCAGGCCCCGCTGCACGTCGAACGTCGTGAGCGTCGCGGTGCCGAGCAGGGCTGCGAGGCCCGCGCTCGTCCCGTTGGCCAGACGGCGGGTGGACGCCGCGTGCCCGGCGAGGAGACCGAAAGCCCAGGCCGCGACGGCGAGCACGGCCCCGACGAACACGGGGGCGAGGAGCGCCGTGGTGAACGACCCGAACCCGTCGGGCCCGGACGCGTTCCAGTGCATCGCGACCGGGTCGGGAAGCTCGTGGCGCCAGGTGAGGGCGACGGTGACGGTCGAGGCGGTCAGTGCCACCGGGACGCCGAGCGCGAGCAGGGTGGTGGAGAGCCGGTGACCGGGGCGGCTCGTGCCGCCCGACTTCCCGGGTGTGTCCGTCGCGGGTCTGTGCGAGGCAGGTCCGTTCATCGCAGTGCCTCCTTGAGCAAGGCTGTGGTGGTGTCGGGGGAGAGGTCGAGGGCGCGGGACTCGCGCACGACCGCGTCGATCGCGCGGCGCAGCGGCGTGAAGTCTGCGCCGGCCCGGTCTGTGACGACGGCCCCGCGCCCCCGGCGCAGGTCGATGAGGCCGTCGTCCCGCAGCTCCTGGTAGGCGTGCAGCACGGTGTGGACGTTGAGGTCGAGCGACTCGGCGAGCTCGCGCGCCGAGGGCAGGCGGTCGCCGGGCGCGAGCTCGCCGCGAGCGACGCCCAGCCTCACCTGGGTCACGAGCTGGTCGAAGAGCGCCTCGCTGGCGCTCGCGTCGATACGGAAGAGCATGACCCAAGAGTACTTGTTCTAGTGCAACTAGCTCAATGGTGAGGGGTGGCGGACGGCCACGGTCAGGATCCGCCCCTTCCGGCCGGCGCCCGAACGCCGACGAGGGCCGCCGCAGGAGCGGCGGCCCTCGTCGGGACAGCGGGAGCGTGCGGCGCCGGTGGGCCCCGGCACGGCGGACGGTCAGATGAAGATCGCGGGATCCTCGCAGTGCTCGACCGCGGGGGAGCGCGTCGGACGGGCGCGGACCACGGCCGGGACGCCGACGGCCACGGCGCCGCCGGGGACATCCTTCACGACGACGGCGTTCGCGCCGATCTGCGCGTCGTCCCCCACCCAGACGGGACCGAGGACCTTGGCGCCGGCTCCCACGACGACCCGGTCGCCGAGCGTCGGATGGCGCTTGCCGTGCGTCATGCTGCGGCCGCCGAGCGTCACGTTGTGGAACAGCGTGACGTCGTTCCCCACGACGGCGGTCTCGCCGATGACGACGCCCATGCCGTGGTCGATGAACAGGCGCCGCCCGATCGTCGCAGCCGGGTGGATCTCCACGCCGGTCGCCGACCGCGCCGCCTGGGAGACGAGACGCGCGGGGAGCCGCAGCACGGGGTGCGACCACATGCGGTGGGTGAGGCGGTGCGCCCACAGTGCGTGCACGCCGGGATAGGCGAGCGCCACCTCGACGGCCGTGCGCGCGGCCGGGTCCCGGTCCCGTGCGGCCTGGAGGTCCTCACGCAGGAGCTTCCATGCTTTCACCAGTCGTGCCATGCGTGTGCCGTCCTGTCCCTGTGCAGCGGTGGTCGGTCGGGGTGGGGCGGCGCGGCGCGCCACCCCACCCGACGGGTCAGTCCAGCAGGTCGGCGTAGAGGATCGACGTGAGGTACCGCTCACCGAATGACGGGACGACCACGACGATGAGCTTGCCGGCGTTCTCGGGACGCTTGCCGATCTCGAGCGCTGCGTGGATCGCGGCACCGGAGGAGATGCCGACGAGCAGGCCTTCTTCCCGGGCGGCGCGGCGTGCGACCTCGACAGAGGTCTCAGCGTCGACGTCGAAGACCTCGTCGTACACCTCGCGGTCGAGGATCTCGGGGACGAAGTTCGCGCCGATCCCCTGGATCTTGTGCGGCCCGGGAGCGCCGCCGTTGAGGATCGGCGACTCGGCCGGCTCGACGGCGATGACCTGCACGCTGGGCTTGCGCTCCTTGAGCACCTGGCCGACCCCGGTGATGGTGCCACCGGTACCGATGCCGGCGACGAAGATGTCGACCTCGCCGTCCGTGTCGGCCCAGATCTCTTCGGCTGTCGTGGCGCGGTGGATCGCGGGGTTGGCCTCGTTCGCGAACTGGCGGGCGAGGATCGAGCCGGGACGCTCCGCGGCGATCTCGTTGGCCTTGTTCACCGCGCCCTTCATGCCCTCGGAGCCCGGCGTGAGGATGAGCTCCGCACCGTAGGCACGCAGCAGTGCGCGCCGCTCCTTCGACATCGTCTCGGGCATCGTCAGCACGACGTTGTAGCCCCGTGCGGCACCGACGAACGCGAGCGCGATGCCGGTGTTCCCGGACGTGGCCTCGATGATCGAGCCACCGGGCTTGAGCTCTCCGGAGGCCTCGGCGGCGTCGATGATCGCCACGCCGATGCGGTCCTTCACGGAGTTGGCCGGGTTGTAGTACTCGAGCTTGGCGACGACGGTCGCGCCCACGCCCTCCGTCAGGCGGTTCAGCCGGACGAGCGGGGTGTTGCCGACGAGCTTGGTGACGTCGTCATAGATGCGTGCCATGGTGGGTCCTTTTCTCGGGGGGAGGGGCGACAGCCAGAAAACCGGTGTGCAGGTGGCGCGAGGGCCTGGAGGTGGTCGCCAGGAGCGGCTCATGCCGATCCACGGGGAGCCACGGACGTGCCGGACCGGGCGTGCACGGGAACGTGTGCCGGTCGGCGTGCCAGGGGGTTCGCGGTGGATCGGGGGCCGCGTCTGGTGACGGGGGATGGAGCGCTGACGGTGCCCGGGCGGGCAGCGGTCACCGCTCTACAGACACCGACACCGTGCGCATGCGGACGGCAGACGCACGGGAGCGAGGAGGGCCTCGAGGGTGGAGACGGTGCGGGGAGTGGCGGCGAGCACGTCGAGCGGCGCGGTGACGACCTGCAACCTCACGGTGCTTCCTCTCGCCGACGGTCCTGGACAGCCCTTCCGGCGACTCTATCGACGCCGGTACTGCTCTGCAACGCTTCCGAGGAGCCTGCGGCCCGTGGAGAACGGCTGCAGGACGGTGGAGCGGGCGACGAGAATCGAACTCGCATCATCAGTTTGGAAGACTGAGGCTTTACCACTAAGCTACGCCCGCGCTGGACCTGTCACCGCCGCGGTTCCCGGAGGACATCCGCGCCGAGACCGGCGAGCACACTTTAGCAAAGGATCGTCGGCCCCCGCGCCCCCGTCCCGGGTGCGCGTCGCTGTCGTGTCCGGTCGGGCGGTCGTCGGGACCAGCACAGCCCTCTACACTTGCCCGAGTGCCCGCGCTGATGCGGGCCGGTCCGCCCGCACGTCGCGCCGTCCCCATCACGGAGAAGCGCGTCGTCCGAGACGGACGGGGTGTGGCGCAGGTTGGTAGCGCGTCCGGTTTGGGACCGGAAGGTCGCAGGTTCGAATCCTGTCACCCCGACAGCAGCAGCACGATGTGGCGTACCATCTACTGGTTGCTCGTGGGCGGTCGCCCGGTCGCGAGCGGACGGATCGTCGCCCGTCGGCGGTGGGGCCGAACCCGCCACAGAGCCGAGAACCTCAGAATGCTCATGCAGGGCAACCGCATGTCACCGACCAGTTGGAGATCATCGAAGTGAAGAGCGCTGTCGAGACCCTGGAGCCGACCAAGGTCAGGCTGACCGTCGAGGTGGAGTACGACGAGCTCAAGCCGAGCATCGATCATGCGTACAAGCACATCGCCCAGCAGGTCTCCATCCCCGGTTTCCGCAAGGGCAAGGTGCCGCCGCGCATCATCGACCAGCGCGTCGGGCGCGGAGCCGTCCTCGAGCACGCCATCAACGAGTCGCTGTCCGGCTTCTACCGCCAGGCCGTCAACGAGACGAACATCCGTCCGCTCGGCCAGCCGAGCGTCGACGTGACGCAGGTCCCTGACATCAGCGAGACCGACGGTGGCCTGCACTTCACCGCCGAGGTCGAGGTGCGCCCCGAGCTCGAGCTCCCCGAGCTCTCCGGCATCTCCGTGACGGTGGACGACATCGAGGTCACGGACGAGGACGTCACCGAGCGGCTCGACGCGCTGCGCGAGCGCTTCGGCACCCTCGTGGGCGTGGACCGTCCCGCGGCCGAGGGCGACTTCGTCGTGCTCGACCTCACCGCCAAGGTCGAGGGCGACGAGGTCGACTCGGTCTCCGGCGTGTCCTACCAGATCGGCTCCGGCAACATGCTCGAGGGTCTCGACGAGGCGCTCACCGGCCTGTCGGCCGGAGAGTCGACGACGTTCGTCGCACCGCTCGCCGGTGGCGAGCACGAGGGCAAGGAAGCGGACGTCACCGTCACCGCGACGACCGTCAAGCACCGCGACCTGCCCGAGGCGGACGACGACTTCGCGCAGCTCGCGAGCGAGTTCGACACCCTCGAGGAGCTCACCGCGGACCTGCGTGAGCAGGTGGCCAACGCCAAGACGTCGAACCAGGCCGTCCAGGCGCGGGACCAGCTGCTCGCCGCGCTCACGGCCGTCGAGGTCCCGCTGCCCGCGGGCGTCATCGAGGCCGAGGTGCACCGTCACCTCGAGGGCGAGAACCGCCTCGAGGACGACACGCACCGTGCCGAGGTCACCGAGGAGACGCAGTCCGCTCTGCGCAACCAGATCGTCCTCGACATCCTCGCCGAGCAGCTCGAGATCAAGGTCGCCCAGAACGAGCTGCTCGACTACCTCGTGAACGCCAGCCGCCAGTACGGCATGGACCCCAACACGTTCATCAAGACGATCGACGAGAACGGCCAGATCCCTGCGATGGTCGGGGAGGTCGCACGTTCGAAGGCGCTCGCTGTCGCGCTGCGCCAGGTGAGCGTCGTCGACAACGCCGGCAACGCCGTGGACCTGTCCGACTTCATCGGCTCCGACGAGGACGACGCAGCGAGCGACGCTCTCGACGTCGCTGGTGACGACGACGACGTCATCGTGGACGCGGACGTCGAGCAGCAGGACTCCGAGCAGCAGGATGCCGACGCCGAGGGCGACAAGGCCTGACCGAACGGTTCGTCGCTCCACGCGGAACTGCCCCCTGCTCCTTCGAGCAGGGGGCAGTCGGCGTCTCCTGGGTGCACCGGCTGCCCCGACGGACCTGAACACGGGCGAAGTGCGCCCAAAGCGAAACACGGTGCTGCAGGGACGGGCGGGCGGTGCTCAGCGCGTTAGGGTCACTGCAACGCACGGCAAGCAGTGAAGCGATGGGAGACGGCGTGAACGAGCAGATGCCAGTAGCAGCACGTGGTGACGTGGCCGGCCTGGGATTGAACGACAGCATCTACAACCGGCTCCTCAAGGAGCGGATCATCTGGCTCGGCTCGGAGGTGCGCGACGAGAACGCCAACGCGATCTGCGCGCAGATGATGCTGCTCGCCGCGGAGGACCCGGACAAGGACATCTACCTCTACATCAACTCGCCCGGTGGATCGATCACGGCGGGCATGGCGATCTACGACACCATGCAGTTCATCCAGCCCGACGTCGCGACCGTGGCCATGGGCATGGCCGCCTCGATGGGGCAGTTCCTGCTCTCCTCCGGTGCCAAGGGCAAGCGTTACGCCACCCCGCACGCCCGCGTCATGATGCACCAGCCCTCCGGTGGCATCGGCGGGACCGCGACGGACGTCCGGATCAACGCCGAGCTCATCCTCCACATGAAGCGCGTCCTCGCGGAGCTCATCGCGGAGCAGACGGGCAAGAGCGTCGAGCAGATCCACACCGACTCGGACCGCGACCGCTGGTTCACCGCGCCGGAGGCGCTGGAGTACGGATTCATCGACCACGTCGTGACCCACGCCGACTCGGTCGCCGGGGGCGGCGGGACGACCGGTTCCTGAACCGGCTCACACCGCACGCGACCCCGCACCGACATCGAGGAGTAACCCCATGAGCATCGAGTCCCAGTTCATCTCCACCGCGCAGCGCCTCGCCGGCGCCGGCGGTACGGCGCTGCCGTACGGAGCGCCGTCGTCGCGGTACGTCCTGCCCAACTTCGAGGAGCGCACGCCGTACGGCTTCAAGCGCCAGGATCCCTACACGAAGCTCTTCGAGGACCGCATCATCTTCCTCGGCGTCCAGGTCGACGACGCGTCGGCTGACGACGTCATGGCGCAGCTGCTCGTCCTGGAGAGCCAGGAGCCCAACCGCGACATCATCCTCTACATCAACTCGCCGGGTGGCTCGTTCACGGCCATGACGGCGATCTACGACACGATGCAGTACATCACGTCGCAGATCCAGACCGTCTGCCTCGGCCAGGCTGCCTCGGCCGCGGCCGTCCTGCTCGCTGCCGGTGCTCCGGGCAAGCGCCTCGCCCTGCCGAACGCGCGGGTGCTCATCCACCAGCCGGCGATGGAGGGGGGCGGCTACGCGCAGGCTTCCGACATCGAGATCCACGCGAACGAGCTCATCCGCATGCGCGAGTGGCTCGAGGCGACGATCGCGCTCCACACGGGTCGTGAAGAGGCTCAGGTCCGCAAGGACATCGAGCGCGACAAGATCCTCAGTGCCCGTCAGGCGGTCGAGTACGGGATCGTCGACCAGGTGCTCGAGAGCCGCAAGCCGCTCATCGCCAAGAAGGCCTGATCGCCCTTTCATCCGGATGAAGAGGCACCACCGGAGCGCCATGCTGACATCGGCGCCCCGGTGGTGTGCAATGGTGTGACACATACTGTCGCGACGGTGCCGTCCGTCGGGAACGTGGCACGAGCCGCAACCCGCCTCGTCCGAGGCGAACCGGGAGGAGAGCGCAGTGACCCGAATCAGTGATGGTGCGGACCTGCTGAAGTGTTCCTTCTGCGGGAAGTCCCAGAAGCAGGTCAAGAAGCTCATCGCGGGACCTGGGGTGTACATCTGCGACGAGTGCATCGACCTCTGCAACGAGATCATCGAGGAAGAGCTCACCGAGGCGGCGGAGACCGGCATGGTCGAGCTCCCCAAGCCGCGGGCGATCTTCGACTTCCTCGAGGAGTACGTCATCGGTCAGAGCGGCGCCAAGAAGTCCCTGGCCGTCGCGGTGTACAACCACTACAAGCGGATCCAGGCGGGTTCCACAGCGCGCTCGGTCGGTGACGAGGCGGGGCAGGTCGAGCTGGCGAAATCGAACATCCTGCTCATCGGGCCGACCGGCTGCGGGAAGACGTACCTGGCGCAGACCCTCGCGAAGATGCTCAACGTCCCGTTCGCCATCGCTGACGCCACGGCGCTCACCGAGGCCGGCTACGTCGGCGAGGACGTCGAGAACATCCTCCTCAAGCTCATCCAGGCCGCCGACTACGACGTGAAGAAGGCCGAGACCGGGATCATCTACATCGACGAGGTCGACAAGATCGCCCGGAAGTCGGAGAACCCGTCGATCACGCGCGACGTGTCGGGGGAGGGCGTGCAGCAGGCGCTGCTGAAGATCCTCGAGGGGACGACGGCGTCGGTCCCGCCCCAGGGCGGACGCAAGCACCCCCACCAGGAGTTCATCCAGATCGACACGACGAACGTCCTGTTCATCGTCGCCGGAGCCTTCGCGGGCCTCGAGGAGATCATCTCCTCGAGGGCTGGAAAGCACGGGATCGGCTTCGGAGCGCCCCTGCACTCCGCCGATGACACGGAGGCGTACGACGACGTCATGCCGGAGGACCTGCTGAAGTTCGGGCTCATCCCCGAGTTCATCGGTCGGGTTCCCGTCATCACCACGGTGACGCCGCTCGACCAGGAGGCGCTCGTCCGCATCCTCACGGAGCCGCGCAACGCGCTCGTCAAGCAGTACCAGCGGATGTTCGAGATCGACGGCGTGGAGCTCGAGTTCACCGACGACGCCGTGTCGGCCATCGCGGACCAGGCGCTCCTGCGGGGAACCGGGGCCCGTGGGCTCCGAGCCATCATGGAAGAGGTCCTCCAGCAGGTGATGTTCGAGGTCCCGAGCCGCGACGACGTCGAGCGCGTCGTGGTCAACCGGGAGGTCGTGCTCGAGAACGTCTACCCCACGCTCGTGCCGCGCAAGCAGCGCTCGAAGGGCGCGCCCCGCGAGAAGAGCGCGTGATCGTAGAGTGAGACTGATGGATCCGCCCCGCATGCCGACTGGCATGCGGGGCGCTTCTGACAGAGGGTGGAAGGGTCCCGGGCTACACGTCGTCGCGGGTCCGTGATCCGGCGGCGTGCGGCCCACCTCCCACGAGATTTCGAGGTGTGACCGGATGAAGATCGACTGGCTCAAGCCCCTCATCGGCCGTAAAGAACCGTTCACCGCGGTGTACATGGACGCCACCCGCGCGGGTGAGTCCTCAGACCTAGAGGTCGAGAACCGATGGAAGGGGTTGCGGCGGACGCTGGAGCGCCAGGGCGCCCAGCAGGACCTGCTCGAGGAGCTGGGGGCCGCCCTGCTGCGACCCACCCGGGTCGCCGGACCGCACGGCAGGTTCGTCGTCGCGGCCGAGGGTGAGATCGTCATCGACAAGATCCTCGTCAACCCGCCCGTCCGGGACGAGGCGGCCCACGGGCCGCTCCCGTGCCTGTTGCCCGCCGCCCACGCGGCGGACGAGTCCGTGGCCCGGCTCGTCGTCGAGGTGAACCGGGAAGGCGCTGACCTCACGTTCGTCGACTCCGCGCGCGCTCTCGGGGGCAGCCTCGAGGACATCCGCCGTGCCTCGGTGACCGGCGGTCACGACGAGCTGACCAAGGCGAGCGCGGGCGGCTGGGCGCACCGGCGGCTCGAGAACCGCGCCGAGGACTCCTGGGAGCGCAACGCGGAGGCCGTCGCAGCACAGATCGACCGGCTCGTCGAGGTCCAGGACCCGGAGCTCGTCATCCTCACCGGGGACGTGCGGGCAGTCGCTCTCGTGTGCGGTGCGCTCGGGAAGAAGGCCAAGGAGCTGGTCGTCGAGGTGCCCGGTGGCTCGCGGAACGACGGCGTCAAGGACGACGTGTTCCGTGACCGGCTCGACGTCGTGCTCGAGGAGTTCCGTGCGCGCCGTCGCGACGTCGTCCTCGACCGGTTCCGCCAGGAGCACGGCCGGGACGGGGCAGCGGTGTCGAGCCTCGCCGACGTCGTCTCCGTCCTCCAGCGTGGTCAGGTGTCCGAGCTGATCTTCTACTACTCGGAGGCGCACTCCGCCGACCGCCTCGGCGACCAGATGCTGTGGATCGGCCCTGAGGTCCTGCAGATCGCCTCCACCCAGGAGGAGCTCGCGGACATCGGCGTGACCGAGGGTGCGCGGCAGGTGCGTGCCGACGTCGCACTCGTGCGTGCGGCTCTCGGTCAGGACGCCGGCCTGACGTTCGCGGAGGACGAGAGCGTCGACCTTCCGGACGGGGTGGGTGCCGTCCTGCGGTGGCACGACCTGAGCACCCCCAGCGACACGGGCGTGCCGAGCCTCTCGTCGGACTCCGGGCGACTGCGCGACGTCGGCTGAGCATCGGCGCTGGCCCCGCGTCCCGATGGTGGGGGCAGGAGTGCCGACGAGGAGGAACGCCGCACGGCGTTCCTCCTCGTCGGCACATGTCATTCTGCGGTGGGCGCCTGGTTCGTCGGGTCGAGCACGCGCTCGAGGAACGCCCGGGTCCGGGCGTGCGTCGGGGCCCCGATGACCTTCTCGGGATCGCCCTCCTCGACGATGACGCCACCGTCCATGAACACCACCCGGTCCGCGACCTCACGGGCGAACGCCATCTCGTGGGTGACGACGAGCATCGTCATGCCCGCGTCGGCAAGAGCCCGCATGACGGAGAGCACGTCGCCGACGAGCTCCGGGTCGAGCGCCGACGTCGGCTCGTCGAACAGCATGAGGCTGGGGTCCATGCTCAGCGCGCGGGCGATCGCGACGCGCTGCTGCTGGCCCCCGGAGAGCTGGGACGGGTGGGCGCCGGCCCTGTCGGCGAGCCCGACGCGGGCAAGGTTGGCGAGGGCGGTCTTCTCGGCCTCGGCACGCGACCGGCGCAGGACCTTCCGCTGGGCGACGACGCAGTTCTGCAGCACCGTCTGGTGCGTGAAGAGGTTGAACTGCTGGAAGACCATGCCGACCCGGCGCCGGACACGATCGATGTCGACGTCGGGGTCGGTGATCTCGGTACCGAGCACCGTGACGGTCCCGGCCGTGGCCTCCTCGAGCTGGTTGACGCAGCGCAGCAACGTCGACTTGCCGGAGCCGGACGGGCCGATCACGCACACGACCTCACCCGGTGCCACGTCGAGGTCGATGCCGCGCAGGACCTCGACGTCGCCGAACGACTTGCGGAGGCCGCGGATCTCGATGACGGGCGCTGCCCCGTCGGTCGCGGCGTCGTTGGTCACCGTGGCAGCGGGCGTGTCGGTCATCGGCGTGCTCCCTTGCCGGTCCAGCGTTCGAGAATCCGCGCGAGGAGTCCCAGCGGGATGGTGATGCACAGGTAGGCGATCCCGATGACGAAGAGCCCGGTGAGCCCGCCGCCGCCGCCGCTCGTCAGTGCGTCACGGCCGAGCTTCGTCAGCTCGAGCTGTGATCCGCTGAGGCCCATGAGGAACACGAGCGAGGTGTCCTTCGTCAGCAGGATGATCTCGTTCGTCATCGGCGGCAGCACGATGCGGAACGCCTGCGGGATGACGACCGTCACCAGGGTCCGCGTGTGCGACATGCCCAGCGACCGGGCGGCCTCCACCTGTCCCTTCGGCACGGCCTGGATACCGGCACGGATGGTCTCAGCGATGTACGCGGCGGCAACGACACCGAGCGCGAGCGAGGCCTTGAGCGTGAACGACTCGATACGGATCCCGAGCGCGATCGGCACCGCGTACGCGAACGACAGGACGACGAGGAGCGCCGGGATGCCCCGGAAGAACTCGATGTACGCCGTCGCCAGCCACCGGTAGACCGCGACGGTCGACAACCGCATGAGGGCGAGGACGATGCCGAGGCTCAGCCCGACGGCGAACGCACCGAGGGTGTAGACGAGAGTGTTCTTCAGGGCGTGCGGGACGTCCGGCAGGAGTGCGCGCGCAGCCTCGACGTTGAAGATCGACTCACCGATGCGGTCGTAGTCGAGCGAGGTGAGCACGACGACGAGCACCACGAGCAGGATGACGTACTGGACGGCGCGGGACGCACGCGCCCGCTTGCGGGGGCTCCACCGCGCCCGCGGGGTCGCGGGCGCGGTGGTGGTGGATGTCGTCTCCACGATGCTCAGCTCTCGTCGGGCGACAGGCCGATCCACTCCGTGTAGATCGCGTCGTAGGTGCCGTCCCCCTCGATCCGCTGGAGGGTGTCGTTGACGGCGTCGAGCAGCTCGGTGTTGTCCTTCTGGACACCCATGCCGTACTGCTCGCCGGTCGCGAAGTTCGCCGCGACCTCGTAGCCCTCGGCCACGAACGGCCCGAGCGCTGCGACGTCGTTGATGACCGCGTCGACCTCGCCCGACTGCAGCGCGCTGACCTGGAGCCCGATGTCGTCGTACTCCCGCGTGGCGATGCCGTTCTCCTGGGCCCAGGCGAGACCCGTGGTCGCGACCTGGACACCGACCGTCGCGTCCGCGAGGTCCTCCACCGTCTCGAGCTCGGAACCGGCGGCGACGAGCAGGCCCTGGTCGGCGTCGAAGTACGGGTCCGAGAGCGCGAGGTTCGCGGCGCGCTCGTCGGTGATGGTCAGCGCGGAGATGACGAGGTCGCACTGGCCCGACTCGAGTGCCGCACCGGACTCGATGGCGTCGAACTGCGAGGCGACCGTCGCGAGCTCGAGGTCGAGGTCGGAGGCGACCTCCTGGACGATCGCGATGTCGAAGCCGACGATCTCACCGTCCTGCTCGAACTCGAACGGCTCGTACGGGACGTTCGTGCAGACCGTGAGGGTGCCGGCGGTGACGGGCGTGAACCCGGCGTCGGCCTCCGTCGTCGAGCCGGAGTCGTCGGAGCTGCAGCCGGCAAGGAGCAGGGTGGTGGCCGCGAGGGCGGCGACGGTCAGGCGGGGGGTGTGCATGGGACTCCTCGTGAGTATGGGGACGGCAGTGGTCGCTGGCCGGCGGCGCGGGGTGCGTCCGACGGACCAGGGCCAGCCAGCGGCACGGGTGGACTCTGACGAGAATCTCGACGGTCGCCCACCAGGGTTCCGCCGCCGGACCTCGGCGAACGGCACCGTACCGCCCGGATGTTTCCACTATGTGAGCGGATGGACGGGGTACGCAAGGTTCAGGCGCGCGGCTGACGCGGCTGCTTCGCCTCCGCTTCGCCGAGCTCGCTGTGCACGACGACGATGCCGCCCTGCACGGCCGGGTCGCCCTGACCCTCGGAGAGCACGAGCTCACCGGTGACCCGCCCGGCGCCGCGCAGGTCCACGACGGCCGCGGCGACGGCGTCGCGGGCGGCTGCGGGGACGGCGAGCTCCACCGCGAGCAGCGGTGTGCGCATGGAGACCTTGGCCTCGGACTTGATCTTGCGCAGGACCGCCAGGGCGTGGCCGGCCGCGGTGAGCGCCGCCGGGTCTGCGTCGCCGGCCGCTGCGCGCAGCCCGTCGCTGACGGGCCACGTGGCGTGGTGCACGGAACCCTCCCGCCACCACGACCACACCTCTTCGGTCGCGAAGGGCAGGACGGGCGCGAACAGGCGCAGGAGCGTGTCGAGCGCGATGGCCAGGCCGGCGCGCGCGGAGAGCGTCTCGGCGGACGGGTCGGTGGCGCCCGCCCCGTAGGCACGGTCCTTGACGAGCTCGAGGTAGTCGTCGCAGAACGTCCAGAAGAACGTCTCGGAGACCTCGAGGGCCCGCGTGTGATCGTAGGCGACCAGCGCGGCGGTGGCCCGCTCGACGACGTCGGCGAGGCCGGCGAGCATCGCCCGGTCGAGCGGCTCCGTGACGAGGGACGGGTCGAGCGACACCTCGCCCTCACCGGCGAAGGAGAGCGCGAACTTGCTCGCGTTGAGGATCTTGATCGCGAGTCGGCGGCCGATCTTCATCTGCCCGATCTCGAACGCGGCGTCAGTCCCGAGCCGCGCGGACGCGGCCCAGTAGCGGACGGCGTCGGAGCCGTGCTCCTCGAGCAGGCCCATGGGGGTGACGACGTTGCCCTTGGACTTGCTCATCTTCTTGCGGTCGGGGTCGAGGATCCACCCCGAGATCGCTGCGTCGCTCCAGGGCAGGCAGCCGTGCTCGAGGTGCGAGCGGACGACGGTCGAGAACAGCCAGGTGCGGATGATGTCCTGACCCTGGGGACGCAGGTCCATGGGGAACACACGCGAGAAGAGGTCCGGGTCTGTGAGCCACCCACCCGCGATCTGCGGCGTGAGCGAGGACGTCGCCCACGTGTCCATGATGTCGGGGTCGCCGATGAACCCGCCGGCCTGGCCGCGCTGGTCCGCCGTGTAGCCGGCGGGCACGTCAGAGGACGGGTCGATGGGCAGCGACGCCTCGTCGGGCACGATCGGCGCATCCCACTGCGGCTCACCGGCGGCGTCGACGGGGTACCACACCGGGATCGGCACACCGAAGAACCGCTGGCGGGAGACGAGCCAGTCCCCGTTGAGGCCCCCGACCCAGTTGCTGTAGCGGACGGCCATGAACTCCGGGTGGAAGTTCAGCTCGTCGCCGCGCGCGAGGAGCGCAGCGTTGAGCTCGGCGTCGCGCCCGCCGTTGCGGATGTACCACTGGCGGCTGGTGACGATCTCGAGCGGCTTGTCGCCCTTCTCGAAGAAGTTGGCCTTGCGCTGGGTCGCGACCGGCTCGCCCAGAAGATCGCCGGACTCGCGCAGGGCGTCGACGACGGCGGTGCGGGCGGCGAACGTCGTGCGGCCGACGAGCTCGCCGAAGAGGGCGGTCCCGCGCTCCGAGGTGATCCATTCCGGCACGTCGCGCGTCATCCGTCCGTCGCGGTTGAGGACGGAGCGTGTCGGCAGCTGCAGCTCGCGCCACCACTGCACGTCGGTGAGGTCGCCGAAGGTGCAGCACATCGCGATGCCCGCACCCTTGTCGGGCTCGGCGGCGGGGTGCGCGAGGACGGGCACCTCCACGTCGAACAGGGGGGAGCGGACCGTCGTGCCGAACAGGTGCTGGTAGCGCTCGTCGTCCGGGTGGGCGATGAGGGCGACGCACGCCGGCAGCAGCTCCGGACGCGTCGTCTCGATGACGACGGGCGTTCCCGACTCGTCCGCGGCGTGGAAGGCGACCTTGTGGAAGTGGCCGGGGTAGTCGCGCGCCTCGAGCTCGGCCTGCGCGACGGCCGTCTGGAAGGTCACGTCCCACAGCCCGGGCGCCTCGGCCTGGTAGGCCTCACCACGGGCGAGGTTGTGCAGGAAGGCGGTCTGTGCGACGGCCTGGGCCGACCGGCCGATGGTCTGGTAGTGGTGCGACCAGTCGACGCTCAGGCCGAGGTAGCGCCACAGCGCCTCGAACTGCTGCTCGTCCTCGGCGGTGAGCCGCTCGCACAGCTCGACGAAGTTCTTGCGGCTGATGGGCTGCTGGTCGGCAGCCTTGACGCTCTTGCCCTCGGCGCCCTGGAGCGGGGGCTCGTAACCCTCGACGTACGGCAGCGACGGGTCGCACCGCACCCCGTAGTAGTTCTGCACCCGGCGCTCGGTGGGCAGGCCGTTGTCGTCCCACCCCATCGGGTAGAACACCGACTTCCCGCGCATGCGCTGGAAGCGCGCGACGACGTCGGTGTGCGTGTAGCTGAAGACATGGCCCACGTGCAGCGAGCCCGAGACGGTCGGCGGGGGAGTGTCGATCGAGAAGACGCCTGAGCGCTCCGCGGTGCGGTCGAACGCGTAGGTGCCCTGCTCGGACCAGCCCGCGTCCCACCGCTGCTCGAGGCCGTCCAGGCTGACCTTGTCCGGGACCTGGCGGACCGTCGCGACGAGGTGCGTGCGGCGCTCCTGCGCCTGGGAGGAGTCTGCGGGCACAGCGGCGTCAGGAGATGAGCTCATGGGCCACCATCTTTCCAGACGCACGGGTCAGCGCGTGCACGCCCGGGGAACTTCTCCCCATCGCGTCCCGGTGCGGGCGGTGGTTGCATCGGACGTGCGACGGCGTCGACGGCGCCGCGGGGCGGCGGGGGACGTATGAGCGAGTTCTGGGTGGACGAGGCGGGCCTCGACAGCTTGGCGGATTCCGTGGCTGCCTCCCGGGAGAGGGTCCGTACGGCGGCACTGTCCCACCGTGCTGCCGCGGGGGCTGACCTGGGCACGGCCTCGGGTCGCCACGATGCGGCGGTCGAGCGCTGGCAGGGTGGCCTGGCCACCGCCGCAGGCGCGCTGGCGGAGATCTCGCAGAAGATCGATGCGTGCGCGGCCGCCTACCGTGCGGGCGACGACGACCAGGCCGTCGTCTTCACGGGGGTCCGGCCGTGACGCAGGTCCCGGTCCTGTCCGCGCTCGACTGGAGGGCGCGCATCCGTGACCTGTGGGCGTTCGCGGATGACGTCCGGTCGCTCGGCTTCTCGTTCGACCCCCGCGACATCCTCGACAATCTCTCGGCACTGTGGGATCTCGTCAACCGTGGTTGGGACCTCATGACCGAGGCGCCCCCGGGGGACCCGGCCGCAGCGGATGCCGCCGCCACGACCTGGGTGGAGCTCCGCGCGGCGCTCGACGCCGTCGCCGACTGGCTGACCACCCAGCGCTCGCACGTCCCCCAGGTCTGGACCGGAGAAGCGGCGCAAGCCTGCACCGACTCCGTCCAGGTTCTCGGTGGCCTCGTCGACGAGGCAGCAGAGCTCGCGGGACAGGCGGCACGGGCGCTGACCGTGTACTCCGAGGAGCTCACCACGGCGCGTGCCCGGCACGCCGAGGTCGCTGACCACCTCCGGTCGGCCGGGTCCCGGATCCGGCCCTGTGCACCGTGGGACGTCCCTGACATGATCCGCGGACTCGTCGGGGACGTGGGTGACGCGATCCGCGCCGCAGTCGACGCGTACTCCGGGGCGCTCGACGCTGCGCAGGCGTGCGATCGCACCTTCGACACCGTCATCGACAGGATGCCGTTCCCGGACGGCGTGGTCGGTCTCAGCGCCGTCGACGTCATCAACCTCGCCGGGCCATCGGGACTCGAGACGCGGCCCCTCGTCGGAGACACGGCTCGCCGCGCGCAGGAGGCGTACGACGCCCTGCCGGCTGGCGCGCGGACGGTCGTCGACGGGGTCCTGGCCGGCGCCCCAGGTCCGGAGCACCGGGCATGGATCCTCGCGGCGCTCGCGGGCGGTGCGGACCCGGCCACGCTCGTACGCTTCGCCGACCGGATCGGGGAGAGGGATCCGGAGGCGCTCGCCGCGGTGCTCGACCCGACGTCGAGCCTGGTGTCGAGGCAGCGGACGGCGGACGGCGTGCCCGTGCTGCAGCAAGCCACCGACACGACCTGCGGCTCGGCGTCCCTCATCGTCGCTCGCATGCTCGCCGACCCGGTCTACGCGTTGCACGTGCTGGATGGTTACGACGCTACGACCGGGACGACGGACCCGGCCGGATCGACCTCCGCGGGCATCGCTGAACGGTTCGCCGAGGAGGAGACCAGGGTCCAGGCACGGACCAACTCCGCCGTCGACCGGTCGGCGGACGTCGTCGTCCCACCGTTCCTCGGCACGAAGCTGCCGTGGCCTACTGCGCTGGGCACGCCGCCGTGGGGTGCGAGCGAGGAGATGAACAACGGCGCCGGGATTCCCGGGACGCCCTACCACGTCAGCATGGTCGACACCGACTCGCCCGACGACGCGCGGCAGACCTACGACGACGTTGCGCGTGCGGTGGACAGCGGTCGTCCGGTTCCGCTGTACACCGGCTCCGACAGTGCACCGCGTCATGTCGTGCTCGCCGTGGGGCGCACGCCGGACGGCGCTCTCGAGCTCTTCAACCCGGCGACGGGCACCGTCGAGACGGTGAGCGCGGACGGGTTCGTCGCCGGCGGTGACGAGCTCGACGACGCTGGGTCGTGGCCGCGGGTCTGGGCGGCGGTCGTCCCGTGACGCGGGGGACGTCCGCGCGGGGCCGGGCGCTCGTGGCCGTGGCGCCCATGGTGCTCCTGCTCGCGGGGTGCTTCTCCGCGGCGGAGCCGCCGACCGACCTCGACGACGCGCGTCTCGGCTCGCTCCGGGGGACACTCTGGTTCACCCCCGTCGCTACGACGTCGGGGGGGCCGGCCGTGGGACCGTACCAGCCCTACGAGCGACCGGGCGCCATCCTCGAGGAGTCGCGCGCACGGACGGTCGCGGCCGCGGCTGCCGAGGAGCTCGCGGCCGCGCGGTCGGCGGGCTGGACGCCGGTCTTCGGCATCTGCCCCGGTGCGCCGGACGAGCAGGGACAGACCGGTGGCACGAACGGCCGCGCCTCCGCCCTCGTGCTGCACCTTGTGCGTGAGCTGGACGACGCTCCGGCGTTCGCACGTGTCACGGTGCTCCCGAGCGGACCTGACACGCACCTCGTCGGAGCGGCGTCGTCCGTCGACGTCACCGTCGCCGCGTACACGCTCTACCACCTCGACGAGGCGCCTCCCGCACGCAGCCCCGCCGTGGACGTCGACGAGCTCCCGTGCCTGGGTGGGGACGGACCGGAGGTTCTGGGCACTCCGGTCCCCCTCACAGAGGAGGGGATCCTCGACGAGGCGGACAAGGCGAGGGAAGACAGGGAGCGGGAGGCGCGGACCGAGGTCGGATGAGGCATCCCGTGGGACCGGGTCGCTCCCCGGGCGGTCCGCGCCCGAGCGTCTAGGGTTGGTCCATGGATCTGACCATCGGCTATGCCGCCATGCTCGAGCAGTTTCACCCGACCGACATCGTCGCCCTCTCCGAGTACGCAGAGACGCAGGGGTTCAGCGGCGTCATGGCGGCGGACCACTTCCAGCCCTGGGTGCCCCAGCAGGGGCAGAGCGCGTTCGTGTGGAACGTCCTGTCCGCGCTGGGGGAGCGCACGCGGGGGGACATCGGCCCTGGGGTGACGGCACCGACCTTCCGGTGGCACCCAGCGATGGTCGCGCAGGCGTCCGCGACGCTCGCCGCGATGTACCCCGGCCGGCACTGGCTCGGCCTCGGGTCCGGCGAGGCGCTCAACGAGCACATCATCGGCCAGTACTGGCCCGAGGCGCCCGAGCGGATCAACCGCATGTTCGAGGCGATCGACATCATCAAGAAGCTCTTCACGGCGTCGCTGGCGGGCAAGGACGTCAAGCACACGGGGCCGTTCTACAAGATGGAGTCGACGCGACTGTGGACGATGCCGGAGGTGGCGCCGGAGATCCTCGTCGCGACCGCCGGTCCGGTGACCGCCAAGCGCGCGGGCAAGCATGCGGACGGTCTCATCACCGTCGGCGCACCGCTCGAGAAGATCTCCATGCTGTTCGGCAAGTTCGACGACGGCGTCCGCGAGTCCGGCCGTGACCCCGGGTCGATGCCCAAGGTTCTCCAGATCCACCTGTCGTGGGCCGAGACCGACGAGGAGGCCATGGTCAACGCCATGACCGAGTGGCCCAACGGCGGCATGAAGTTCCCGAAGGCCGACATCCGCTCGCCGTTCGAGTTCGAGCAGATCGCCAAGCTCGTGCGCCCCGAGGACTTCGAGGGGCGCATGGTCATCTCGTCCGACCCCGACGTGCACCGCGCGAACATCCAGAAGTACGTAGACCTCGGCTTCGACCGCATCTACCTGCACAACGTCGGCCGCAACCAGCGCGAGTGGATCGACGTCTTCGGGCGGGACGTGCTGCCGAAGCTCTCCCGGTGACTGATCCCGTCACGTCGTCCGACGGCCCGGACGCGGGCTACCGCGTCTGGGCCCCGGACGGCATCGCCGAGGTCGTCACAGGTGACGATCTCTCCGCTCTCGTCGCGGGGGCGTGTCCGGAGCTGGTCGACGGCGACGTCGTCGTCGTCACGAGCAAGATCGTCTCCAAGGCGGAGGGCCGTGTCGTCGCCGCGGAGGACCGCGAGGCCGCCATCACCGCGGAGACGGTGCGCGTCGTCGCGACCCGGGAGCGGCCGGACGGCCCGCCGCTGCGCATCGTCGAGAACCGGCTCGGACTCGTCATGGCTGCGGCGGGCGTGGATGCGTCGAACACTCCGGAGGGCACAGTGCTGCTCCTGCCCCTGGACCCGGACGCCTCGGCGCGGCGCCTGCGCGCCGGGCTGCGCGAGCGGCTCGGTGCCGAGGTCGCCGTCGTCATCACGGACACGGCCGGCCGGCCGTGGCGGGACGGCCTCACGGATCTCGCGATCGGCGTCGCGGGTCTGCGTCCGCTGGTCGACGACCGTGGCTCGGTGGACACGCACGGCCGGCCGCTCACCGTGACGGTCACCGCCGTGGCTGACGAGGTCGCGGCAGCCGCGGAGCTCGTCAAGGGCAAGACGTCAGGACGCCCCGTCGCCGTCGTCCGCGGCCTGTCGCACCTCACGACGCCCGACGACGGTCCCGGCGCCCGTGTGCTCGTCCGGCTGGGCGCGTCAGACCTCTTCGCCGAGGGCTCGGCCGAGGCGTACGCGAGGGGAGAAGCCGATGGGCGCGCCGCGAGGGAGACGTCGCGACACTCTTGAGGACCATCGTCTCATCACGGTCCACCTGATATCGGTGGGATATCAGCGCGGTGACGTGATCATTCTTCTCGGGCACGTCTCTCTCACGATGCGTGGACTGCAACGAGGTACAGGCTCGCGGCGCCTGCGATCGACCAGCTGGTCAGGCTGCCGACGAGAAACTCTTCCGCTTTCCCGCCTGAAGCCCGATCAGCCGAGATCTCGGGAAACCGGACGATCCCCTTCGCAGCCAGCAGCCCCGCGACGATCGGGAAGGCTCCGCTCGTCGTCGCTGCGGTGATGAGGATCCGTTCGAGAGGCCCGATGTGCCGACCTCCGCGCATCGTCGCTGCCGAGTAGTCAGGACGCGCATCAAGCGCGCTGACGTAGCGGTGCCATATGCGAGACGCCCATCGGGACGGCAGGCGAGAGGTGGTCACCATCGTCGAGACGCTCGATCGGGCGGGCACCAACAGGACGTGGATCTCAGCACCGGTTCGGCCGAGCGCCGCTCGCACGATGAGGTTCGCGGTCTGGGTGAGTGTCAGCGCGACGGCAGAACCGGCGAGGACGAGGTCTGCCGACACGTTGCCGAGACCAGCCCTCGGTGATGCCCCCACGACGCTGGCGACCGCCGCGGGCACCGTCGCCGACGTGGTGTCGACGAGCACCACAGCAACAAGCAGGATCAAGAACGCGACCGCTGGCCACACCGGGGCAGGTCGGTCCACTCCGGCGGCAGAGCCTGCGATCGGCATCACCACGACCCATCCGGCCGCGACGATCGCACACGCGACAGCCCAGTACCAGTCCAGTCCAAGAGTGAAGACCGACGCGCTCGCAACGATGAGGACGGGGAGCAGGAGAGCGACGGCGCGGCGCGGCCTCGTGTGACCGACGGCGCTTGTTCGGACGGCGTCGACCGCTCCGACCATGAGCAGGAGGATGCTGGCGATCATGCGTCCCACCCCTCGCCGATGAGATAGTCAGCCGCGAGCAGGGCGGAGGCTCCCGAGCGCGAAAGATTCTGCGAGACGGCGCCCTGCGTGATTCCCTCTTCTGACGCGAGCTCCGACTGTGTGCGCTCGAGCAGAGTGCCCAGCGCGAGCCGACGTTCGCGCGGCTTCATCGACGAAATCGTCATGTCGCGCAGAAGGAGGTAGGCGTTCACCAGCCGTTCGGTGCGGCGGTCCCCGGCAACCGGAGCGCCGTCGATGAACCAGGAGCGCACGTACCGGCTGCCGGTGCTCTGACGGCGATGGGTTTCCTTGATCGCTTCACGTGCAGACCACCAGGCCGAGCCGTCCTGGATCGATCCGGCCCCCGCGGGTTCGATGGTGCGGATCTCGCCACGACCCAGCCCGAACCTCAGGTCGACGCCCGGAGGTAGGGAGAGTCGGACCAGCGTGGTCGCGCGCACCGCGTCGGGGAGGGCGCGGTAGACCGCCTGAAACTCGTCACCCACAGTCGGCCAGAGAGCTTGCTCGACGGGATACGTGCTCTGGGCCAGATCGAACGCTTCGCGGATCTCGCGCTGCGCTGCGGTGCGGTTCGTCAGATGCCGGGAACCGACGATATCGACGATGAGCGCGATCGACGTGGATGACATGCGATCAGAGTAGCGCTAATGTCAATCAAATATAAGCGCAAGGGTGATAGCGCCTCCGCCATGACGCGGCTGGACTGCTCGGGGTCACGGCCGCAGGAGCACCTTCGTGGCGCGCCGCTCGTCCATCGCGGCATACGCCTGCGCGACCTCCGTGAGCGGGAGCTCGAGGTCGAACACCCGCCCCGGGTTGATGGCGCCCGAGAGCACCTCGGGCAGCAGCTCCTCGACGTACCCGCGGACGGGCGCCACGCCGCCGTTCACCCCGACGTTCGTGTTGAACAGCGCCCGGACGGGGAGCTCGGGGCCACCGTTCGGCACGCCGACGTACCCGACCATCCCGCCCGGCCGGGCCGAGCGGATCGCCTGGTCCATCGACTCGGCGGTCCCGACGCACTCGAGCACGCAGTCCGGCCCGATCCCGTCGAACATCTCCTTGATGCGCGCCACTCCCTCGTCGCCGCGCTCCGCGACGACGTCGGTCGCGCCGAACTCGCGGGCGATGGCCTGGCGATCGGCATGGCGGGACATCGCCACGACCCGGGACGCCCCGAGCCGCTTCGCTGCGAGCACCGCGCACAGCCCGACGGCACCGTCCCCGACGACGACGACGGTGCTGCCTGTCGTGACACCGGCGGAGAGCGCCGCGTGGTGGCCGGTCCCCATGACGTCGGCAAGCGTGAGGAGGCTCGGCACGAGCGCGTCGTCGGGCACCTCGGGCGTCGCGACGAGGGTGCCGTCCGCGAGCGGGACGCGGACCCGCTCGCCCTGCGCACCCTGCACCGGGTGACCGTCGCGGTCCGTCGAGCCCCACCACCCGCCCGTGAGGCACGACGTGCTCACGCCGTTACGGCAGTTGAGGCACGTGTTGTCGCAGAAGTAGAAGGGGGCGATGACGAAGTCGCCCACCCGCACCTGCGACACGTCGTCGCCCACCTGCTCGACGATGCCGACGAACTCGTGCCCGATGGCCCTGGGCTCGTCGGTGGGTGTCACGCCGCGGTACGGCCACAGGTCCGACCCGCACACGCACGCTGCCACGACGCGCACGACCGCGTCGCCCGGCAGGACGAGACGGGGCTCCGCGACGTCGTCGAGTCGGATGTCGCCGGGACCGTGGATCACTGTTGCGCGCATGGGTGTCGAGTCTAGGGAGTGACCTGACCTGACGCTCGGCCGGAGACCCGAGCCGCCGTGCGTGCTCAGCCCTTCGCGGACTTCGCTGCTCGCGCTGCGGCCTTCGCCGCCTGCTTGGTCGCGCGGACCTCGGCGAGGCTCGTCGGGTCCGTGACGTCGGCGATCGAGCGTCGGGCATCCTCGTCCCCGTATGGTCCCGCGGCCTCTCGCCAGCCAGCCGGCCGGACGCCGTACTGCTTCCCGAGCAGAGCGAGGAAGATGCGCGCCTTCTGGTCGCCGAAGCCGGGCAGCGCCTTGAGGCGCCGGAGCACCTCGGCGCCGTCCGGGTCGCCGTCGGTCCACAACCGGGTGACATCACCGTCGTACGTGTCGACGAGCGCCCGGGCGACACCCTGGATGCGACCGGCCATCGAGCCGGGGTAGCGGTGCACCGCGGGTGGCGTCGCGCAGAGCGAGGCGAACTCGTCCGGGTCTGCGTCGGCGACGGCCCGCACATCCAGACCTCCCATCCGCTGGGCGATCTTCGACGGCCCCGCGAAGGCGCTCTCCATCGTCACCTGCTGGTCGAGGAGCATCCCGACGAGCAGCGCGAACGGGTCGCTCGTGAGCAGGTGGTCGGCCTCCGGGTCGCCGGTGAGCCACAGGTCTGAGGTGCTCATCCCCACATCATCGCAGCGCCGTCCGACCCTCGCTCTGCACGCCCGGGCAGGGTCGGCGCACGAGAGACAGAGGTGGGTTCGTCGCCGCGCCCCGCGTGCTCGTGGTCAGCCGGCGGACCACGCAGGCGACGGAGCCCGAACGCGACCCGGATGTGGTGTCGTAGGACCATGACGCACACCAACGACGACGCCGTGATCCGCCGCCTGCTCACCACGCCGGGCCGATGGGCGGTCGTCGGACTCTCTGACAACCGCGACCGTGTCGCCTATGGCATCGGCGCGTACCTCCAGAACCTCGGGATGGACATCGTCCCGGTGCACCCGAAGGCGCAGACGGTCCACGGCGCGACGGGCTACGCGCACCTCGCCGACGTCCCGGGGGAGATCGACGTCGTCGACGTGTTCGTCCGCTCCGAGCTCGCCGGAGACGTCGTCGACCAGGCGATCGCCGTCGGCGCGACGACCGTCTGGCTCCAGCTGGGCGTCATCGACGAGGCGGCGGCTGCCCGCGCGGCCGACGCCGGACTGGACGTCGTCATGGACACGTGCCCGGCCATCGAGGTGCCTCGGCTCGGTCTCGACACCTAGGGTCCGCGCTCCGGCGCGTCGGCGAGCAGGAACAGGCTCAGCGACCAGCGAACGTGAGGACGGGGCGACCGGTGGCGGGGTGCGTGAGGACCTGCGTGCGCACCCCGTAGACCCGATCCAGCACGTCCGGGACGAGCACGTCCGACACGGCACCGGCAGCGGCCACCGTGCCTCCGGACAGGAGGACGACGTGGTCGCACGAGCCTGCGGCGAGGTTGAGGTCGTGCAGGGCGGCGAGCACCGTCACACCGTCCGCCGCGAGCGAGGTCAGCAGGTCCATCGTCGCGAGCTGCGCCGCGATGTCGAGATGGTTCGTCGGCTCGTCGAGCAGCAGGACACGGGGCTCCTGGGCGAGGGCGCGGGCGACGTGCACCCGTTGACGCTCACCACCGGACAACGTCGACAGGTCACGCCCGGCGAGCTCGGACGCGCCGACGCGGTCGAGTGCTGCCCGGGCGACCTCCCGGTCACGCTCGCTGTCGCCGGAGAGCAGCGACCGGTGCGGGATCCGACCGAGGAGGACGGCGTCGAGCACCGTGAGCGCCAGCTCCGTCCCAGCATCCTGCTCGACGAACGCGACGACCCGTGCGCGCTCGCGGCGGGGTGTCGACAGGAGGTCGTGCCCCGCGAGCGTCACCGCACCGGACTCCGGCGCCTCGACCCCGGCCACCAGCCGGAGCAGGCTCGACTTGCCGGAGCCGTTCGGCCCGAGGAGCCCCGTGACGGCACCGGCAGGAGCGGTGCAGTCGACCCCGTCGATGATGAGGCGTCCCTCCACGGACCAGGACACCCGGGACGCGGTGAGCGCCCCGGAGCGGCTCGCCGGCCTGTCCGTGCCCGTGGCGACGGTGGCCCGGGCTGCCGGGCGCCCCCTCACAGGGACCGCCGGCTGCGCCACAGCACGAGTGCGAACACCGGCGCCCCGATGGCGGCGGTGACGATCCCGACAGGCAGCTCCCGTGGCGCGAAGACCGTGCGGGCCGCGGTGTCCGCCCACACGAGGAAGGTCGCGCCGCACAGTCCGGACAGGGGCAGGAGCAGTCGGTGCCGGGCACCTGTGACGAGGCGGACGGCGTGCGGGAGGATGAGGCCGACGAACCCGATCGATCCCGAGACGGACACGAGCGCTCCCGTGAGGAGCGCGACCCCGACGAGCAGCGCCCACCGCGTGCGGTTGACGGACAGGCCGAGCGTCGCGGCCGCCGTGTCTCCGAACGTGAACGCGTCGAGCACGGAGCCGGTCGATGCGAGGAGCGTGCCGACGACGAGGACGGCACCGGCTGCGATGGCGACCGAGGTCCACGTCGCCCCGGCGACCGAACCCATGAGCCACGAGAGGATCTCGCGGTAGGAGTCGCCCGTCGCCGACCAGAAGATGACGAACGACGTCCCTGCGGCGCACAGCTGGCTCACGGCCAGCCCGGCAAGGATCGTCCGCGTCGCGGTGATCCGGCCGAGCGCTCCCGCGAGCGCGAGGGCCACCACGAGGGCGAGCACTGCTCCCGTGAACGCGGCGACGGGCAGCAGGACCGTGACCCCGAGGACGAGGACGAGGACGGCGCCGAGGGACGCCCCGGAGGACAGTCCCAGGAGGTAGGGATCGGCGAGCGGGTTCCGGGTGAGGGACTGCATGACGACCCCGCAGATGGCGAGGCCCGCGCCCACGGCGGCCGCGGTGAGGACCCGGGGGAGGCGCAGCTGCCAGACGGTCCCGTCCTGGAGGAGGGGGACCTCGCTGAGGCCCAGCAGGTCCCCGAGCCCGACGTGCGTGAGGATCGACCGCCACACGTCAGGGACGCTGATGTCGGCGGGTCCCACGGTCACGGCCAGGAGCACGGTCGCGACGAGCACGAGCGTGGCGCTCGCGAGCCACGCCGCTGGCAGGATCCGCGACGCCCCGCCGGCGCTCCCCACCGGTCCACCGGGACGCCGTGACCCCGAGGGCGCGCCGCCGTCCGGGCGGGTGGCCCGGTCGACGGAGGGCGTCTGGGTGGCAGTCACGCGCGCGTCACTCCGTGTCGATCGCTGCGAGCTGGGCTGTGAGGTCCACGACGGCCGAGACGCTCCGGACGCCGGCCTCGGTCGCGGCGAAGGGCACGACGAGGTAACGCTCCTCGCGGACGGCCGTGAGGTTGGCCGTCGCCGGGTTGGACTCCAGGACGCCGATCTTCTTCTCTGCGGAGTTCCACGCGGAGTCGACGAGGACGAGCACGTCGGGGTCGGCGGCGATGGCCTCCTCCCACGAGTACGGGCCCCACGTGTCCTCGATGCCCGCAGCGGCGTTCTCCAGGCCGACAGCGTCCATGATCATCGCGGGGGCGCCGATGCCACCGCCGACGTACGGGATGTCCGAGCCGGACGAGTACCACAGCGCGGTCAGCCCGCGGTCGTCCTGCACGACGCCGCCGAGCTCGACGCGCTGCTCGGCGACGAGCTCGGCGGCGTCCTGGGTGGCGTCGAACATCTGCCCGACCTCGGTGATCTCGGCGAAGACGTCGTCGAACGTCAGGGGCGCGGGCTGGTAGGCAGGGTCCTTGCACGCCGAGGGCGAGACGTACGTGGCGACGCCGAGCGACTGCAGGGTGGCCCGGTCTCCGGCGCCCTCCGCGGTGAGGTTGGACTCCCATCCCGCGTACACGAGATCGGGCTCCGTCTCGAGGACCGCCTCTGCGCCGGGCACCTTGTCGGAGAGGGGCGTGGCGATCGCCGGGTTGTCCGCCGCAGCGTCGGCCAGCCAGTCGGCGACGGGTCCGTCGGGGTAGGCGGTGGCGACGATCCGGTCGCCGAGCCCGAGCGCGAGGAGCATCTCTGTGGTGCTCGACTTGATCGTCACGACCCGCTCCGGCGGTGCGTCGACGGTGGTGTCGACCCCGCAGTTGTCGAGCGTGAGCGGGAAGGTCGTGGAGCCGCCCGCTGGAGCGGGCTCCGACGGGGTCGCAGCCGACTCCTCGCCCGCGCAGGACGAGAGCGTGAGGGTCATGGCGAGGGCTGTGGCGAGCGCCGCGCCGCGGGCGGCGCGCGCCCGCGAGGGTCGTACAGGGGTCACGGAGATCTCCGGTGGTCGGGGAGCGACGACGTGGGGCGCGGCAGCTGCGCGCGGAGATCAGCGGCTCAAGCAGGAGTCGCGCACCGGACCAGATCGGGGTTCGGGATCACCGTGGAGTCTACCTGCGTGCGCTCATGCACGCCGATGTCGACGGATCGTGGTGCGGGCGTGGCAGAGGGAGTCCTCGTCGTGGATACCGAGGACGGGCTCGCTGCTCGGGCGCGTCCGGTCCGTGCCGGTTAGTGTACAAAATACGCTTTTGGGGACTCCGGCAGGAGGCGGACATGGCAGCGTCGCCCGACCATCCGAGCGCGCGCTCCTCCGAGGTTGCTCGGGGCGGCGACGGTGCGAGCAGGAGCCCGACGCTCATGCTCGTCATGGCCACCCTCGGGTTCCTCGTGAACTTCTGGGCGTGGTCGCTCATCAGCCCTCTCGCCTCGACCTACGAGGACCAGATGGACCTCAGGCCGGTGCAGGTCTCGATCGCCGTGGCCGTGCCGGTCATCGTCGGGTCGCTCGGACGGATCCCCGTAGGGGCGCTCACCGACAGGTACGGCGCCCGGCGCATGTTCCCGGTGGTGAGCCTGTGCACGATGGTGCCCGTCCTCTTCGTCGGGCTCGTCGCGGAGAGCTACCCCATGCTCCTGCTCGGCGGGTTCTTCCTCGGGCTCGGTGGCACGAGCTTCGCGATCGGCGTCCCGTTCGTCAACAAGTGGTTCGCCCCCGAGCGCCGGGGCACCGCGCTCGGACTGTTCGGCATGGGCACCGCCGGTACCGCGGTCGCCGCGTTCACGACCGTGTCCCTCGTGGACACCTTCGGGAGCGCCGCCCCGTTCGTGCTCGTGGCCGTGCTCCTCGTCGCGTACGCCGTCGCGGCGTGGGTGCTCCTGCGGGACGCCACCCCGCCGCGGCCACCCGAGGGGTCGTTCCTGCGCGCGACGGTGCGTACGGCGCGGATGCCCGCAACCGTCCAGCTGTCCCTCATCTACGCGCTCGGGTTCGGAGGGTTCGTGGCGTTCAGCGTCTACCTGCCCACCTACCTCACGACGGACTACGGGCTCACCCGCTCCGACGCAGCGTTCCGCACCGCCGGGTTCATCATCCTGGCCGTGATCGCCCGACCGGTCGGTGGGTGGTTGTCAGACCGGTGGAACCCCGTTCCCGTGCTCGTCGTCTGCTGCTCCCTCGCTGCGGCCCTCTCGCTCCTCGCAGCACTGCGTCTGGAGCTCCTGCCGGCCGGTTCCGTCGCGTTCCTCGGGCTGGCCGCCGTCCTGGGCGCTACGTCCGGAGCGTGCTTCGCCCTCGTCGCGAAGGTCGTGCCTCCCGACTCGGTCGGGTCCGTCACGGGGCTCGTCGGCGCGGCGGGGGGTCTCGGGGGGTTCTTCCCGCCGCTCGTCATGGGAGCGATCTACGAGGCCACGGGCGCGTACACGGTCGGGTTCATCCTGCTCGCCCTCACCGCGGTCGCCGTCACGGCGCTCACCCTGGGACCCGTCCGGCGGGCGACCCGGGGGGAGGCGCGACCACCGGCTGGCTGACCTGGACGAGCTCGAGCACGGCACGACCACCACGTGCGCCGCGGGACGGCGGAGAGGAACAGATCCGGATGACGACCGAGAAGACCGAGGGGCCCGGACGCGCCGGGCTCGGGGACGCGCTCACGGACGCCCTGCTGCGGACCCGGCGGTTCCTGCAGCCGCAGGAGGTGTCCCAGGACCTGCGGACGCTCCACGAGATCGGGGGTCGCGACGGGGACAGCTTCTACCGGGACCGGTGGAGCCACGACAAGGTCGTGCGCTCCACGCACGGCGTCAACTGCACGGGGTCGTGCTCGTGGAAGGTGTACGTCAAGGACGGGATCATCACGTGGGAGTCCCAGCAGACCGACTACCCGAGCGTGGGGCCGGACCGCCCGGAGTACGAGCCCCGGGGTTGCCCACGCGGGGCCGCGTTCTCCTGGTACACGTACTCGCCTACGCGGGTGCGGTACCCGTACGTGCGCGGTGCCCTGCTCGAGATGTACCGCGAGGCGAGGGCGCGCCTCACGGACCCCGTCCTGGCCTGGGGCGACGTCGTCGAAGACCCGGTGCGCTCGCGACGGTACAAGGCGGTGCGCGGGAAGGGTGGCCTCGTCCGGGCGACGTGGGACGAGGCGGTCGAGATGGCCGCCGCCGCACACGTGTACAGCATCAAGACGTACGGTCCCGACCGCCTGGCCGGGTTCTCGCCGATCCCGGCGATGTCGATGGTCTCCCACGCGGCCGGCTCGCGGTTCTACTCCCTCATCGGGGCACCGATGCTCTCCTTCTACGACTGGTACGCCGATCTTCCGGTCGCGTCCCCCCAGGTGTTCGGGGACCAGACCGACGTCCCCGAGTCCGGGGACTGGTGGGACGCCGGCTACCTCATCATGTGGGGCTCGAACCTCCCCGTGACGAGGACACCGGACGCGCACTGGATGGCCGAGGCCCGGTATCGGGGGCAGAAGGTCGTGGCGGTGTCCCCGGACTACGCGGACAACGTGAAGTTCGCCGACGAGTGGCTCGCGGCCCAGCCCGGCACGGACGGCGCCCTCGCGATGGCCATGGGGCACGTCACGCTCCGGGAGTTCTTCGTGGACCGGCAGGTCCCGTACTTCACCGACTACGTCAAGCGCTACACGGACCTGCCGTTCCTCGTGCGCCTCGTCGAGCGGGCGGGCGCGTACGTCCCCGACAAGTTCCTCACAGCCTCCGACCTCGGCGAGACGGACGGGAACGCGGAGTTCAAGACGGTCCTGCTCGACGCCACCACGGGCTCGCCCGTGGTGCCGGGCGGTTCGCTGGGGTTCCGCTTCGCCGAGGAGGGCGCCGGGCGCTGGAACCTCGACCTGGGGGACGTCGACCCGGTCCTCACCCTCTACGCGGCGGCCACGGACGACGCGGGGACGGTCGCGGTCGACCTGCCCCGGTTCGACGCGCCGGACGGGCACGGCGAGCTCGCGCACCGCGGGGTCCCGGTGCGGCGGGTCGGGGGACACCTCGTGACCACCGTGTTCGACCTCCTGCTCGCCCAGTACAGCGTGGGGCGCCCCGGGCTGCCCGGGCAGTGGCCCACGGGTTACGACGACCCGAGCCAGCCCGGCACCCCCGCGTGGCAGGAGACGATCACCGGCGTCCCCGCGGGGAAGGCCGAGCGCATCGGGCGCGAGTTCGCGACGAACGCGGAGGAGTCCCGCGGACGCTCGATGATCATCATGGGCGCCGGCACCAACCACTGGTTCCACTCCGACACGATCTACCGGACGTTCCTCACGCTCACGACCCTCACGGGGTGCCAGGGCGTCAACGGCGGCGGGTGGGCGCACTACGTGGGCCAGGAGAAGGTGCGGCCGATCACGGGGTACGCGCAGCTCGCGAACGCGCTCGACTGGGTGCGGCCGCCACGCCAGATGATCCAGACTGCCTACTGGTACCTGCACACGGACCAGTACCGCTACGACGCGTTCAGCGCAGACACGGTGGCATCCGCGGCGGGCACGGGGGCATTCGCCGGACGGAGCACAGCCGACGTGCTCGCCCAGTCCGCGCGACTCGGCTGGATGCCGTCCTACCCGACCTTCGACCGCAGCTCGCTCGACCTCGCCGACGACGCGGCGGAGGCAGGGCTGCCGGTCACCGAGTACGTCCCCCGCGAGCTCGCGGCGGGCAGGTTGCGGTTCGCCTGCGAGGACCCGGACGCGCCCGAGAACTTCCCGCGGGTGCTCACGGTCTGGCGGGCCAACCTCCTGGGGAGCTCCGGCAAGGGTGGTGAGTACTTCCTCAAGCACCTCCTGGGGACCGACGCCTCCGTCCGGGCGACCGAGGCACCGCCGCAGGCGCGTCCCCGCGACGTCGTCTGGCGAGACGAGGCCCCGAAGGGCAAGCTCGACCTCCTGCTCTCGCTCGACTTCCGGATGACGAGCACGACGCTCTTCTCGGACATCGTCCTCCCAGCGGCGACGTGGTACGAGAAGCACGACCTCAGCTCGACGGACATGCACCCCTTCATCAACTCCTTCTCGCCGGCCATCGCCCCGCCCTGGCAGAGCAGGACGGACTTCGACGCCTTCGCCGCGCTGGCCCAGCGGTTCAGCGAGCTGTCCGTCGAGCACCTGGGTGTCCGCCAGGACGTCGTCGCGTCACCTCTCGCGCACGACACACCGGACGAGCTCGCGACGCCCCACGGGCGGGTCCGGGACTGGGCCGCGGGCGACTGCGACCCCGTCCCCGGCGTGACGATGCCGAAGCTCACGGTGGTCGAGCGCGACTACCCGGCGGTCGCGCAGAAGATGGCCGCGCTGGGCCCGCTCGTCGACACCCTCGGCGAGACGACGAAGGGCGTGACGTTCCGCGTGGGCGAGGAGGTCGACTACCTGCGGCGGAAGAACGGGACCGTGCGCACCGGCGTCGGCGCGGGGCGACCGTCCCTGGCCCGGGACACGGACATGTGCGAGGCGATCCTCGCCCTGTCCGGGACCACCAACGGTCGGCTCGCCGTCCAGGGCTTCCGCACGCTCGAGGAACGGACGGGCATGCGGCTCGCCGACCTCGCTGCCGAGCACGAGGGGAAGCAGGTCACCTTCCGCGACACCCAGGTCGCTCCGGTGCCCGTGATCACCTCGCCGGAGTGGTCCGGGAGCGAGGCCGGCGGACGCCGGTACTCGCCGTTCACGATCAACGTCGAGCGCCTCAAGCCCTGGCACACCCTCACCGGCCGTCAGCAGTTCTTCATCGACCACGACTGGATGTCGGAGGTGGGGGAGAACCTCCCGGTGTTCCGCCCGCCGCTCAACATGCCGGCGCTCTTCGGGGAACCCGAGATCGGGAGCACAGGCGAGCTCGGCCTCACCGTCCGGTACCTGACCCCCCACAACAAGTGGTCGATCCACTCCGAGTACCAGGACAACCTCCTCATGCTCAGCCTCTCCCGGGGAGGCCCGGCCATCTGGGTGAGCAGCCGGGACGCGGCCAAGGTCGGCATCAAGGACAACGACTGGATCGAGGCCGTCAACCGCAACGGTGTGGTCGTCGCGCGAGCGATCGTCTCCCACCGGATGCCGGAGGGAACGGTGTACATGTACCACGCGCAGGACCGCCTCATCGACGTCCCGCTGACCGAGACCACAGGCAGGCGTGGTGGCATGCACAACTCCCTCACCCGGCTGCTCATCAAGCCCAGCCATCTCATCGGCGGCTACGCGCAGCTCTCGTACGCCTTCAACTACATCGGCCCCACCGGCAACCAGCGTGACGAGGTCACGATGATCCGCCGACGGTCCCAGGAGGTCCGGTACTGATGCGCAGCCGCACGGGAACGACAGGGCGGACCGGACGGGACCGCACGCACAGGGGAGGGTGGGCACGATGCGAGTGATGGCGCAGATGTCGATGGTCATGAACCTCGACAAGTGCATCGGGTGCCACACGTGCTCGGTGACGTGCAAGCAGGCGTGGACGAACCGCAGCGGCACCGAGTACGTGTGGTTCAACAACGTCGAGACGCGGCCCGGGCAGGGGTACCCCCGCACGTACGAGGACCAGGAACGCTGGGAGGGCGGCTGGACCCGCACCCGGCGCGGACGCCTCAAGCTCAAGCAGGGCGGGCGGTGGAAGAACCTCGCGACGATCTTCGCGAGTCCGAGGATGCCGTCCATCGACGACTACTACGAGCCGTGGACCTACGACTACGAGACGCTGACGACGGCGCCGCTGCAGGAGCACACGCCGGTGGCCCGGCCGACGTCGCTCCTCACGGGCGAGCACACGGCGATCCGGTGGAGCGCCAACTGGGACGACGACCTCGGCGGCGCCCCCGAGCTCGCCCATGCTGACCCCGTCCTGCAGAAGGTGTCCGAGAAGGTCACCCTCGAGTTCGAGCAGACGTTCATGTTCTACCTGCCGCGCATCTGCGAGCACTGCCTCAACCCGTCGTGCGCGGCGTCCTGCCCCTCGGGAGCGATCTACAAGCGCGCCGAGGACGGGATCGTGCTCGTCGACCAGGACGCGTGCCGGGGCTGGCGCAAGTGCGTGACCGGGTGCCCTTACAAGAAGGTGTACTTCAACCACCGCACCGGCAAGGCCGAGAAGTGCACGTTCTGCTACCCACGCGTCGAGGTGGGCCTGCCGACCATCTGCTCCGAGACGTGCGTCGGTCGGCTCCGGTACATCGGGCTCGTGCTCTACGACGCGGACAAGGTGCTCGAGGCCGCGAGCGTCGCGGACGACCACGACCTGCTCGCCGCGCAGCGCAGCGTGTTCCTCGACCCGCACGACCCGGAGGTGGTCCGCGCGGCGGAGCTCGCGGGGATCCCGCGGGACTGGGTCGACGCCGCCCAGCGCTCGCCGGTCTGGCGCCTCATCAGCGACTACGAGGTGGCGCTGCCCCTGCACCCGGAGTACCGGACGATGCCGATGGTCTGGTACATCCCGCCGCTCAGCCCGGTGGTCGACGTCGTCGCCGAGACAGGGCAGGACGCGGAGGACACGCACAACCTCTTCGCGGCGATCGACACCCTGCGGATCCCGGTGGAGTACCTCGCGGAGCTCTTCACCGCCGGTGATGCGACGCCGGTGACCGCGGTGCTCAAGCGCCTGGCGGCGATGCGGTCGTTCATGCGGGACATCACCCTCGGGCGCGAGCGCGACGAGTCCATCGCGCAGGCCGTGGGGATGGACGGTGACTCCATGTACGAGATGTACCGGCTCCTGGCGATCGCGAAGTACGAGGAGCGGTACGTCATCCCGCCGGCGCACGCGGAGCAGGCCCACGGTCTCGAGGAGCTCGCCACGGAGTGCAGCCTCGACTACGACGGCGGTCCCGGCATGGGTGGGTCCGGCCCGTTCGGCGAGGGGTCGGGCGGGACCACTCCCGTGGCGATCGAGAACTTCCACATGCTCAAGCAGCGTCAGACGAGCGACAGCGCGACGGGCACGCCCACCCGGGTGAACCTCCTCAACTGGGACGGGAAAGGGGCTCCCGCCGGACTGTTCCCGTCCCGCGGGGACGGGACCGACCCCGCCGGAGAGACGGAGCCGCGGCCGTGAACCGTGCGGCGCGGGCGCGCGCAGCCAGAGAGCTGGCGTCCGAGGAGACCGCCCTCGTGCATCGCGTCGCGGCGCTCCTTCTCGACTACCCCGACGCGACGCTGCTCGGTCGTCTCGGCGCCCTCGAGCGGGTGTGCGGCGCGCTGCCCGGACAGTCGGGCGCCCCGCTGCGCCGGCTCGTCGCGCACCTCGCCGCGGGGACCCAGGGGCAGCTCGAGGCGGAGTACGTCGCGACGTTCGACCACCGTCGGCGCTGCTGCCTCTACCTCACCTACTACGCCCACGGCGACACCCGGCAGCGCGGCGTCGCCCTCGTCACCCTCAAGCAGGCGTACCGGCGGGCCGGGCTCGTCGTCGGCGACGAGGAGCTGCCCGACCACCTCTGCGTGCTCCTGGAGTTCGCCGCCACCGCCGACCGGGCGGAGGGCATCCGGCTGCTGCTCGAGCACCGTGCAGGACTGGAGCTGCTGCGCACCGCCCTCCTCGACGTCGGGTCGCCGTACGCCGACGCCGTCACGGCGGTGAGCGCGACGCTCCCGGCGCTCGCCGGCACGGACCGCGAGGCGGTCCTGCGCCTCGCGGCCGAGGGACCACCCGGCGAGGACGTCGGCCTCGAACCGTTCGCCCGCCCCGAGTACTCCGGAGTCCACCCATGACGACGACCGACATCCTCCTGTGGGTGGTCATCCCGTACGTGACCCTCGCGATCTTCGTGCTCGGGCACGTCTGGCGGTACCGGTACGACAAGTTCGGCTGGACGACGCGCTCCTCGCAGCTCTACGAGAGCCGGTTGCTGCGCTGGGCCAGCCCGCTGTTCCACTTCGGGATCCTCGCCGTGTTCCTCGGGCACGTCCTCGGCCTCGGGATCCCGCAGAGCTGGACGGACGCGGTGGGCATCTCCGAGCGCGCCTACCACGTCCTCGCCGTGAGCATCGGGAGCGTCGCCGGGTTCTGCACCCTCGTCGGCGCGGCGCTGCTCATCTACCGCAGGCGGACCGTGGGGCCGGTGTTCAGCGCGACGACGAGGACGGACAAGGCCATGTGGTTCATGCTCGGGCTCGTCATCCTCCTCGGCCTGTGGAACACCGTCTCCGGCTCCGTCCTCAACCTCGGCGGGGACTACGACTACCGCACCGGTGTCTCCGAGTGGTACCGCAGCATCTTCTACCTCGACCCCCGGGGAGAGCTCATGGCGCAGGCGCCCATCGGCTTCCAGGCGCATGCCATGGCGGCGATGATCCTCTTCGCGATGTGGCCGTTCACCCGCCTCGTCCATGTCTTCAGCGCCCCGGTGGGCTACCTGTGGCGTCCGTACGTCGTCTACCGCAGCAAGGACGTCGCGCCGGCTCGGCGGCCCCGGGGCTCAGCCTGGGACCGCGCGACGAGCGGCCGGTAGCCCGTCAGCTCTCGGCGCGTGCGGTGCGTGCAGTGATCTCGACCGTCGTGCAGCCAGGGGAGCAGACCGCGCACGCGCCGTCGGGCAACCGGCTGTCGCTCACCATATCGTTTGTCGTTAGTAACGATAAACAATATGGTGCGACGATGGACACCAACGGAACACCACCCGCAGAGCCCGCACCCCGACCGTCGACGGTCGTGACCACCCTCACCGACCAGAGCCGCAAGGACCGCAGGTTGCTCTTCTGGGTCGTCGTCGTCGTCTGCGGGATCGGTGTCGTGGCGCTCGTCGTGTCGTACCTGCTCGCCGCGACCTACCAGTGGAGCGAGGGCTTCGTCGTGCTGGCGCTGCACCAGGTCGACGGCGTGTCGACAGTCCAGTCGCCCTCTGGCGTCGCTCTCGAGCCCACGGGAACGCTCGAGGCGACCGTCGCCGCTGATGCTCTGCCAGGAGCTGCCGTGGCCCTGCTCTGGCTGGCTGACGGCGTGCACACGGTGCTGTGGTGCGCCGTCGCCGTCATGCTCGCGCTGCTCGCCCTGCGCTTGTCGGACGGGCGCCTCTTCGCACCGGCGACGATGCGCGTCCTCAACGTGTTCACGGTGGCGGTCTTCGCCATGGTCGCGGGTCCGCAAGGGCTGCGGCAGCTGGGCACCAACTGGGCCATCGGCTCCCTGGGGTGGCAGGGCCGCATGGCCCCGAGCCCCGACCTCGGGTCCGGCGTGTGGATCGCCTACGCCGCGATGCTCTTCTGCATCTGCATGCAGATAGCCCTGCGCAGCGGTGCGCGGCTCGCTCGCGACCAGGACGGCATCGTCTGATGGGTGAGCAGCCCGACGACCACTCGGTCGTGTGCCGTCTCGACACCCTCCTGGAAGCGCGGGGGATGACCCTCGTCGAGCTCTCCGAGCGGGTGGGGATATCGGTCGTCAACCTCTCCGTCCTCAAGAACAACCGTGCGCGGGCGATCCGGTTCAACACCCTCACCCGGTTGTGCCAGGTGCTCGGGTGCGGGCCGGGCGACCTCTTCGAGGTCGTGCTCGATGCCTGATCTCGTCCTCGCCACCCTGGGTGTCCTCGGGCGGATCGGGTCAGGTCTCGGTGCGCGCGGTGAGCTCGGCGTCCCGTGCGATCGTCGCGGCGACGCCATGGACGACGGTCGACAGGAACGCCCGGTCCTCGAGCGCCATGAGACCGGCCACGGTCGTCCCCCCGGGCGAGCACACGGCGTCGATGAGGCCCCACGGGTTGTGCTCGGACTCCAGGACCATCCGCGCCGACCCGAGCACGGTCTGGGCGGCGATCCGCGTCGCGAGCGCCTTCGGCATACCTGCCTGCACGGCGCCCCGCGCGAGCGAGTCGATGAACAGGTACGCGAACGCGGGCGAGCTGCCGGCGATCGCCGTGAAGGTCGAGAACTGTGACTCCGCCAGCTCGATGGCGTCGCCGACAGCACGGAAGATCCCGAGCACGAGGTCCAGGTCCTCGCGCGTCGCGGCCGCGTTGCCGGTGACCGCCGCCATGCCCGCACCGATGGTCGCGTTGATGTTCGGCATGACGCGGACGACGGGCGCGGAGCCCGCCGGCCGTCCGGCCGTCGCCAGGAGCGCCTCGAGCCGGGCGACGGGGGTCCCTGCGGCGATGGACACGACGACCCGGCGCCGGTCGGCGAGCTGGGCGGCGAGCTCCGGCAGGACCTCCGGGATCACCTGCGGCTTCATGGCGAGCACGACGACGTCGCAGGCCTCGACGAGCTCCGCGTTCGTCGCGGCGGCGCGCACGCCCAGCTCGTCCCGCAGCGCCTCGCGCTTCTCGGTCGTCGGGTCGGACACGACGATCTCCGTCGCGGGGAGGAAGCCGTCGCTGACGATCCCGCGGACGATCGCGCTCGCCATGTTGCCCGTACCGATGAACCCGACCGTCATGTCTGCGTACCTCTCGTGGTGTGGACGTGCTGGTTTACGGTAGCGGGTGGGAGGCACGAGCCCCCCGGGAAGCAGGGGGAGAGCGATGTCGCAGGCGTTACGAGCGGTGGTCACCGGAGCCTCGTCGGGGATCGGCGCCGCCACCGTGCGCCTCCTGCGTGCGCAGGGCTGGGAGGTCGTCGCGGTCGCGCGCCGTGCGGACCGCCTCGCCGAGCTGGCCGCCGAGACCGGCGCCACCGCGGTCGCGGCCGACATCACGCGCGCCGACGACGTCGCACGCCTGGCCGCGCTGGTCACGGAACAGGGCCCGCTCCACGCGGTCGTCAACAACGCCGGGGGAGCGCTCGGGCTCGACCCCGTCGCCACCGGCGACGTCGAGCAGTGGCGTCAGATGTACGAGACGAACGTCCTCGGCACCCTCCAGGTGACCCAGGCGCTGCTGCCCGCCCTCCGAGAGTCCGGACGCGGTGACGTCGTCGTCGTCACGTCCACCGCCGGGCACGGCACCTACCCGGGCGGTGCCGGGTACGTCGCCGCGAAGCACGCCGAGCGCGTGCTCGCCGAGACGCTGCGCCTCGAGCTCGTGGGCGAGAGCGTGCGTGTCATCGAGATCGCCCCCGGCATGGTGCGCACGGAGGAGTTCTCGCTCACCCGGTTCGGCGGCGACCAGCGCCGCGCCGACGACGTCTACTCCGGCGTCGAGGAGCCGCTCACCGCGCAGGACGTCGCCGACGCGATCACGTGGACCCTCACCCGACCCCACCACGTGAACATCGACTCCATGGTGATCCGCCCGCGGGCACAGGCGTCGAACACGGTCGTCGCACGCACGCCGCCCGCCTGACGTATCGCCGGTGCGCGCCCCGAGCCGCGGGTGCCCTTGCCCGACCGTTGGGGAGATGGCACACTCCTCGTCGTGACCACCTCCCGCCCCGCCGTCGTGCGCGCCCAGCGCGTGCGCTCCGCTGCGGTGCAGGTCACCCGTGCCGCGTGTTGTTGAGGCCCCTGCCTCCGACCCGCCCTGCCCGCGCCGACCCAGGACCATGTCCCTGAGGTGAGCGGGCCCAGCACCGCCCCAGAGGAACACCATGGTCACCCTCGAGGTCCTCGCCTCCGCACCCCTCACCATCGAGATGCTCGTCGCCCGCGACATCTCCGCCTACTCCGCCCGTCGCCTGGCGCCACCACAGCGTCCTGGCCGCCGTCACCCGCCCCGCAGCGCGCGGACCGGTGGCTATAGTGGGAGCACAGGCGTCGACCCGGCCATCACCGGTGAGCCTCCGGAAGAACAGGTCTCCCTCACCGGGGCACCCCAGTAGAACCGGACGGGTGGCCCGTCACAGCCGACATGAGAGGCCGCCGGTCTGCACCGACCAGCGGCAAGCGGGGTGGTACCGCGGCTCGACGCTCACGCGTCGGTGTCGTCCTCGCACGAGAGCGAGCACGACCCGGACCACCCGCCACAGGAGCTGTACTCATGAGCTATCCGCTGCACCGCCCGTCCGACGACGGCGTCGCCGCCTCCCCGAACCTCCCCGCGCTCGAGGAGGAGGTCCTCGCCTACTGGCAGGCCGACGGCACGTTCCAGGCGTCGATCGACAACCGCCCCGAGGGCGAGCACGGCAGCAACGAGTTCGTCTTCTACGACGGCCCCCCGTTCGCCAACGGCCTGCCGCACTACGGCCACCTGCTCACCGGGTACGCCAAGGACGTCGTGCCGCGCTACCGCACGATGCGTGGGCAGCGGGTCGAGCGCCGTTTCGGTTGGGACACCCACGGCCTGCCGGCCGAGCTCGAGGCCGAACGGGTGCTGGGAATCACCGACAAGTCGCAGATCGAGGCCATGGGCATCGACACGTTCAACGCGGCATGCCGCGAGTCCGTGCTGCGGTACACGGGGGAGTGGCAGCAGTACGTGACGCGCCAGGCGCGCTGGGTCGACTTCGAGCACGACTACAAGACGCTCGACATCACGTTCATGGAGTCCGTGATCTGGGCGTTCAAGCAGCTGTACGACAAGGGGCTCGCGTACGAGGGCTACCGGGTGCTGCCCTACTGCTGGCGCGACGAGACACCCTTGTCCAACCACGAGCTGCGCATGGACGACGACGTCTACCAGTCCCGTCAGGACCCGGCGCTGACCGTCGGGCTCCGCCTGCTCGACAACGCCGGCGAGCCCACCCAGGAGCTCGCGCTCATCTGGACGACGACACCGTGGACGCTGCCCTCGAACCTCGCCGTCGCCGTCGGGCCGGACGTCGAGTACGTCGTCGTCGCGCCCGGCCCCGAGTCTGCGCTCGCGGGCAACGAGGTGCTCCTGGGTGCGGCGCGGTTGTCCGCCTACGCCAAGGAGCTCGACCTCTCCGACGACGTCGCGTCGCACGTCCTGCGCACCGTCCGCGGCGCCGAGCTCGCCGGCCGCCGGTACGTCCCGCCGTTCGACTACTTCGCGGGGGCGGACGCCGACCCCGCCGCTCACCAGATCCTCACGGCCGACTTCGTCACCACCGAGGACGGCACCGGGCTGGTGCACCTCGCGCCCGCCTTCGGCGAGGACGACATGGCGGTGTGCCTCGAGGCAGGCATCAGCACGGTGGTGCCCGTCGACGACCGCGGTCGGTTCACCGCGCAGGTGCCGGAGTACGCCGGCCAGCAGGTGTTCGACGCCAACCCGGCGATCATCAAGGACCTCAAGGACGGCACCGGGCCGCTCGCCCGGACCGACGCGGCGCGCCGCGCGGTCGTCGTGCGCCACGAGACCTACCAGCACTCCTACCCCCACTGCTGGCGGTGCCGGAACCCGCTCATCTACAAGGCCGTCTCGAGCTGGTTCGTCAGCGTCACGAAGATCCGCGACCGCATGGTCGAGCTCAACCAGGACATCGCCTGGACACCGGAGCACATCAAGGACGGCCAGTTCGGCAAGTGGCTCGCGAACGCCCGTGACTGGTCGATCTCCCGCAACCGCTACTGGGGCACGCCCATCCCCGTGTGGGTCTCGGACGACCCTGCCTACCCACGCGTCGACGTCTACGGCTCCCTCGCCGAGCTCGAGGCGGACTTCGGCGTGCCCGTCACCGACCTGCACCGCCCGTTCATCGACGAGCTGACGCGCCCCAACCCGGACGACCCCACGGGGCGCTCGACGATGCGCCGCATCCCCGACGTCCTCGACGTCTGGTTCGACTCGGGGTCCATGCCGTTCGCGCAGGTGCACTACCCGTTCGAGAACGCCGACTGGTTCGAGCACCACTACCCGGGCGACTTCATCGTCGAGTACATCGGGCAGACGCGGGGCTGGTTCTACACGCTGCACGTCCTCGCGACCGCCCTGTTCGACCGGCCCGCCTTCCGCACCGCCGTCTCGCACGGGATCGTGCTCGGGTCGGACGGCCGCAAGATGAGCAAGTCGCTGCGCAACTACCCGGACGTCTCCGAGGTCCTCGACCGCGACGGCTCGGACGCGATGCGGTGGTTCCTCATGAGCTCGCCCATCCTGCGTGGTGGCAACCTCGTCGTCACCGAGGAGGGCATCCGGGACTCCGTGCGTCAGGTGCTGCTGCCCGTGTGGAGCACGTACTACTTCTTCACGCTGTATGCCGACGCGGCGAACGGCGGCGCGGGGTACCAGGCACGCGCCGTCACGCCCGACGAGGTCGCCGGCCTGCCCGTCATGGACCGGTACCTCCTCGCGCGCACCGAGCGTCTCGTCGACACCGTGACCCGACAGATGGACGTCTACGACATCTCCGGCGCCTGTGAGAGCGTCCGGGAGCACCTCGACGTGCTCACCAACTGGTACGTGCGCACCCAGCGCAACCGGTTCTGGGCGGAGGACACCGACGCGTTCAACACGCTGTGGACCGCGCTCGAGGTGCTCACCCGGGTCATGGCCCCCCTCGCTCCGCTCCTCAGCGAGGAGGTGTGGCGCGGGCTCACCGGTGGACGCAGCGTGCACCTCACCGACTGGCCCGCGCAGCAGCGCGTCGACGAGGACGCCGAACCGTTCGTCGTCGACGGCGCCGTCCGCGCGGCCGGGGTGCGGCTGGTCGTCGACCCCGTCCTCGTGCCGGACGCCGGGCTCGTCGCCGTCATGGACCGCGTCCGCACCGCGTGCTCGCTGAGCCTCGGTCTGCGCAAGGCCCACAAGCTGCGGGTGCGCCAGCCGCTCGCCCGGCTCACCGTCGTCGTGGAGGACCCGACGACGCTCGCGCCGTACACCGACCTCCTGGCGACCGAGCTCAACGTCAAGGACGTGGAGCTGGTCGGCCTCGACTCCGGCGCGGCCGAGAGGTACGGCATCTCCCGCCGACTGTCGGTCAACGCCCGCGCGGCAGGCCCACGCCTGGGCCGGGGCGTCCAGGCTGCGATCAAGGCGGCCAAGGCCGGCCAGTGGCGCGAGGAGCCGGACGGCACGATCGTGCTGACGACGCCCGACGGCGACGTGCCGCTCGAGCCGGCGGAGTACGAGGTGTCGACCGTCGTCGGCTCCGGTGACGCGGACGGACAGGTCGCCGCGGCGGTCCTGCCCGACGGCGGGTTCGTCGTGCTCGACCTCGCTCTCACGGACGCGCTCCTCGCCGAGGGGTACGCCCGCGACGTCGTCCGCGACGTGCAGGACGCCCGGAAGGCGGCGGACCTCGACGTGACCGACCGCATCACCCTCTCGCTGACGGTGCCGCCGGAGTGGCTCGCAGCCGTCGAGGAGCACTCCGAGCTCATCGCACGGGAGACGCTCGCGGTCGAGATCGTCGTTGCCGCGTCGCCGGCGCCGGACCGGCACGTCACGGTCGCCCGCGCGACCGGTGAGGGGACGACCACGGGGGTGGACGCATGAGCAGCAGGACGAACGGCCGACGTCGGGACGAGGGCCCCGAGGTCCCGCCCGAGGTCCAGGCGGAGCTGGACGGTGTGTACCGGTCGATCATGAGCCGCGCCCCGGAGCATGACATCGACCCGACCCTCGACCGGGTCCGGCAGGTCTGCGAGCTCCTGGGCGACCCGCAGCGGGCGTTCCGCACGGTCCACGTCACGGGCACGAACGGCAAGACCTCCACCTCCCGCATGGTCGAGCGGCTCGTGCGCGAGCACGGGCTGCGCACCGGACGCTTCACGAGCCCGCACCTCACCTCCGTCACCGAGCGCATCGCCATCGACGGCGAGCCGCTGAGCGCGGAGCGCTTCATCGAGGTGTGGCGCGACGTCCAGCCGTACGTCGAGATGGTGGACGAGTCGTCGCAGGCGTCCGGTGGCCCGCGACTGAGCTTCTTCGAGGTGCTCACGGTCATGGCCTTCGCCGCGTTCGCCGACGCCCCTGTCGACGTCGCGATCATCGAGGTCGGGATGGGCGGCACCTGGGACTCGACGAACGTCGCGGACGGCGAGGTCGCGATCATCACTCCCGTCGCTCTCGACCACCAGCGGTGGCTCGGTCACACGATCGCGGACATCGCCGGGACCAAGGCGGGAATCGTCAAGGAGGGGGCGACGCTCGTCCTGGCGGAGCAGAGCGAGGACGCCGAGGGAGTGATCCTCGCGGTGGCCGCGGAGCGCGGGGCGCGTGTCCTGCGCGAGGGGATCGACCTCGAGGTCCCCGAGCGCTACCCGGCTGTCGGCGGCCAGCTCACGAGCCTGCGCACCCCGGCCGGGCTCTACACGGAGATCTATCTCCCGGTGTACGGGGCCTACCAGGCGCACAACGCGCTGCTCGCCCTCGCGGCGACCGAGGCGTTGCTCTCCGGTGGACGGGCCCTCGACGGCGAGGTCGTCGGTGCGGCGTTCGCGGACGTCGACAGCCCCGGGCGCCTCGAGGTGGTCCGTTCCAGCCCGACGATGCTCGTCGACGCGGCGCACAACCCCGCCGGGACGCAGGCGCTCGTCGACGCCGTCGAGGAGTCCTTCGAGTTCACCCGGCTCATCGGCGTCGTGGGTGTCCTCGCGGACAAGGACGCCGAGACGATCCTTGCCCTCCTCGAGCCGCTCCTCGCGGAGGTCGTCGTCACCCGTTCGAGCTCCGAACGGTCGCACGACGTCGACGACCTGGAGGAGCTCGCGATCGACATCTTCGGGGAGGACCGGGTCCACAGCGCTGAACGGCTCGACGCCGCGATCGACCTCGCGGCCGGCCGTGCGGAGAGCGAGGACACCATCGGTGTCGGCACCGGCACCGGCGTGCTCATCACCGGGTCCGTCATCCTCGCGGCCGAGGCCCGGGTGCTCCTCGGCCGCGGCTGACCGGGCTCCGGCCCGCACCGCCGGAGCCGGGGTGGTCTAATGGCGGGACCGACGACGACGCGACCCGGGGAGAGGCGTGCCATGAAGAAGTTGATCAACGCGCCCGAGGAGGCCGTGGCCGAGGCCGTCGAGGGGTTCGTCCTCGCACACGCCGACCTCGTGGCGCAGCTCCCGGGTTCCCTGGTGGTCACCCGACGCGGGGGCACGAGCGCCGGCAAGGTCGGCCTCGTCTCCGGCGGGGGATCCGGGCACGAGCCGTTGCACACGGGATTCGTGGGAGCGGGCATGCTCGACGCCGCCGTCCCGGGTCCGATGTTCACCTCGCCCACGCCGGACCAGGTGCTGCGGGGTCTCGTCGCAGCCGACGGCGGGCGCGGGGTCCTCGCGATCGTCAAGAACTACACGGGCGACGTCCTCAACTTCGAGACCGCGGCCGAGATCGCGGTGGATGACGGCCGCGACGTCGTCACGGTGGTCGTCGACGACGACGTCGCGACCGACGAGCCAGGGATCGGCCGGCGGGGTGTCTCCGGAGCGCTGCTCGTGGAGAAGATCGCCGGCGCCGCCGCAGAGCGCGGCGACGACCTGGCGTCCGTCGCGGCGCTCGCCCGGCGGGTCGTCGGCGACGTCCGCACCATGGGCGTCGCCCTGCGGGCGTGCACCGTGCCGCATGTCGGACGTCCGAGCTTCGACCTCGGGGAGGACGAGGTGGAGATCGGCATCGGGATCCATGGCGAGCCCGGGCGTCGCCGTGTCCCGCACACGAAGGCCGACGAGATCACCCGCGTCCTGCTCGACGCGGTGGGGAGTGCCCTCGCCCTGCGTCCGGCGGACCGGGTGTTGCTGTTCGTTAACGGTATGGGCGGGACACCCGTGTCGGAGCTGTACGTGGTCTATCGTCAGGCACGCCGGCTCCTCGAGGAGCAGGGTGTCGAGGTCAGCAGGTCGCTCGTGGGTTCCTACGTCACTGCGCTGGACATGCAGGGGGCGTCGGTCACGGTGCTCCGCCTCGACGACGAGCTCACCGAGCTGTGGGACGCCCCGGTCCGGACGGCAGCTCTCCGGTGGTGAACCACACGGGTGCCCGGCGGGTGACGAAGCCCGGCCCGACGACGAACGGCTCCAGCCCGGCGACGAGCAGGGCGTGCGGGAGTGCGGGAGTGACGCGGGCGGGTCACGAGAGATGCACGGATGCGGGCGAGAGAAGGACTGTGGCAGGTATGGCGTTGGACGTGGCGTGGGCGGAGCGATGGGCGCGGGAGACCGCAGCCGCGATCGCAGGAGCGCGCGACGATCTCGTGGAGCTCGACCGGCAGATCGGGGACGGGGACCACGGGGAGAACCTCGACCGGGGCTTCCGGGCCGTGGTGAGCGCCCTCGACTCGGTCGAGGAGGAGCCACGGCTCATCGGTGACGTGCTCAGGCTCGTCGCCACGACGCTCATGTCCTCGGTCGGGGGGGCCTCCGGTCCGTTGTACGGGACGGCGTACCTGCGCGCCGCCAAGGTCACGGGGCTCGAGACGCTCGACGCGCGTGGTGTGGTGGCACTCCTCGAGGCGGCCCTCGAGGGCATCACGGCGCGAGGCAAGGCGGTCCAGGGCGAGAAGACGATGGTCGACGCCTGGGTGCCGGCGGTCGAGGCCGCGGTCGCTGCCGCGGCCGCCGGCGCCGCTCCGCTCGGGGTCCTCGTCGCTGCCGCGCAGGGTGCGAGCGCGGGCGCGGACGCGACGAAGCCGCTCGTCGCGACGAAGGGGCGCGCGAGCTATCTCGGTGAGCGGAGCGTCGGTCACGAGGACCCCGGGGCAGCCTCGAGCGTCATCGTCCTGTGCGCGGCTGTGCGGGCGGCCACCCAGGAGGACGCAGCATGAGAGCACGTGTGGCGCTGGTCCTCGTCTCCCATTCCCAGCGGCTCGCCGCGGGGACCGCGGAGCTCGCCGCGCAGATGGCGCCGGGGGTGCTCCTGCTGCACGCCGGCGGGACCGCGGAGCAGACGCTCGGCACCGACTTCGGCCGGGTCAGTGGCGCGGTCTCCGAGGCGTTGCGGACCTCGGACGGGGTGCTCGTCCTCGCCGACCTCGGCTCGGCGATCCTCACGGTGGAGTCGGTCATCGAGGTGCTGCCTGCCGCGGACTCGGAACGCGTCCGCCTCGCGGACGCTCCGTTCGTCGAGGGAGCGGTCGCTGCCGCGGTCACGGCTCATGGCGGCGGGAGCCTCGCCGAGGTGCTCGACTCCGCGGAGCATGCGGGCTCGACCTTCTCGGACCGGGAGTGGCCGGAGAGGACGAGCGAGGCCGGGGTGCCCGCTGCAGCGAGCGGTGACGGCGACGGCACACGCCGGTCGGTGGTGCTGCGCAACCCGCTCGGTCTGCACGCCAGGCCGGCGGCGGTCCTCGCGCGTCTCATCGCGGGGTTCGACGCCCGACTCACCGTCAACGGGGTGAACGGCGCGAGCATCCTCGAGCTCATGAAGCTGGGTGCGACCGGCGGGCAGGAGCTCGACGTCTCGGCCAGCGGACCGCAGGCTGTCGAGGCCGTGGCAGCTGTCGTGCACGCCGTCGAGGGCGGGTTCGGCGAGGCCTGAGCGGCAGGCCCGGGCGCTGGCGTCGGTATCCTGGGTCGGTGAGCAGAGCCAGCAGCACCCCCGAGCCCGTCGGCCCCGGTGTCTCCCCGCAGAGCGGCGGAGTACCACGCATCGTCCCCAAGAAGCCCGCGAAGCCGCAGTTCGCGTCGACGATGCTCGTCCTCGAGGCGTTCGTCGTGGTCTTCGCCACGCTCACGGCATCACGGCTCCTCGACGTCCCCGCGGGCCAGGTCTGGCTCGTCGGTGGTGTCCTCGCTCTCACGCTCCTCGTCCTCAGCCGGACGGTGACCATGCCGGGCGGCTATGTCGCCGGGTCGCTCGTCCAGGTCCCGTTCCTCGCGGGCGGTCTCGTCATCCCCCTCATGTTCCCCGTGGCGATCGTCTTCATCGCGCTGTGGATCGTCTCCCTGTGGCTGGGCGCGAAGATCGACCGGGAGCGCGCGGAGTACGACGCGGCCCACCCCGACGAGGCGCCCAACGTCCGCTGATCGCCGCGGCGTCAGAGTCACCCACTAGGGTGTTCCGCATGACTACAGACCCCGCACCCGCGACCTCCCGCACCCTCGTCCTCGTCAAGCCGGACGGCGTCCGCCGGGGGTTGTCGGGGGAGATCCTGCGCCGGATCGAGGCCAAGGGGTACACCCTCGCAGCCGTCGAGCTGAAGACCGCGACCGACGAGCTCCTCGCGCAGCACTACGCCGAGCACGAGGGCAAGCCGTTCTACGCACCGCTCGTCGAGTTCATGAAGTCCGGCCCGGTGCTCGCAGTCGTCGCCGAGGGGCAGGGCGTCATCCCGGGCTTCCGCTCGCTCGCAGGGACGACCGACCCGACGACCGCCGCCCCCGGCACCATCCGTGGTGACCTCGGCCGTGACTGGGGCCTGAAGGTGCAGCAGAACCTCGTGCACGGCAGCGACTCGGAGGAGTCTGCCGCCCGCGAGATCGCCCTGTGGTTCCCCGGCCTCTGAGCACCTGACCCCCTCTCCGCCAGCAGCACACCGGCCGTCGTACCGTGCATCTCAAGACCCTCGCTCTGCGGGGATTCAAGTCGTTCGCATCGGCGACGACCCTCCGGTTCGAGCCGGGTGTCACGTGCGTCGTGGGGCCCAACGGCTCCGGCAAGTCGAACGTCGTCGACGCCCTCGCCTGGGTCATGGGCGAGCAGGGGGCCAAGACGCTGCGCGGCGGGAAGATGGAGGACGTCATCTTCGCCGGCACGTCAGGTCGGCCGCCGCTCGGACGGGCCGAGGTGGCCCTGACGATCGACAACTCCGACGGAGCGCTCCCGATCGCGTACTCCGAGGTGACGATCAGCCGGACGCTGTTCCGCAACGGGGGCTCTGAGTACGCGATCAACGGGTCATCCTGCCGGCTCCTCGACATCCAGGACCTGCTCTCCGACTCCGGCCTCGGGCGGGAGATGCATGTCATCGTCGGTCAGGGGCAGCTCGACGCGGTGCTCCGGGCGACCCCTGAGGAGCGGCGCGGGTTCATCGAGGAGGCCGCGGGGGTGCTCAAGCACCGCAAGCGCAAGGAGAAGGCGCTCCGCAAGCTCGAGAGCATGCAGGGGAACCTGCTGCGGCTGGGCGACCTCACGGCGGAGGTGCGCCGGCAGCTCGGTCCGCTCGGACGTCAGGCCGAGGTCGCGCGTCGTGCCGCTGCCGTGCAGTCCGACCTCCGGGACGCCCGTGCCCGACTCCTCGCAGACGACCTCGCCCAGCTCCTCGCGACGAGGGAGCAGGAGATCGCCGAGGACACCGCGGTCCAGCAGCGACGGGCCGCGGCGGAGCAGGCGCTCGACCAGGCTCGCGGAGCGCTCGCGGAGAGCGAGGCCAGGGCAGCCGAGGCCGCGCCGGCTCTCGCGGCCGCGGCGGAGACCTGGTACGAGCTGTCCGCCGTCGCCGAGCGCGTCCGGGGGACCCGGACGCTCGCGGCCGAGCGTCTGCGGCTGCTCGCAGCACCGCAGGAGACGACCCGGGGTCAGGACCCGAGTGACCTCGAGGCACAGGCCGAACGTGCCCGTGCCACCGAGGCGCAGCTCCAGCACGAGGTCGAGCGCCTCCGGGTGGCGCTCGAGGCGGCTGGCGTCGAGCGCACGGACGCGGAGGAGGGCGCGAGCTCCGCGGAGCGCTTCCTGGCTGCACTCGTGCTCGCGTCCGCCGACCGGCGGGAGGGACGGGCGCGCCTCGCGGGCAAGGTCGCTGCTGCACGCTCACGGTTCGAGGCGACCGCGTCCGAGATCGAGCGGGTCCGCGAGTCGCTCGCCGAGGCTGAGCGCCGCGCGAGCCGCGCCACGCAGGAGGCTGAGGCGCTCGAGACCGAGGTGCAGGGCGCGGAGCAGGGCGAGCACGACCTCGACGCACAGCACGAGGCAGCTGCCCTCGCGCTCGAGGCTGCGACGAGCGCCCTGCGCGCCGTGCGGGAGGCGCGGGCCGACGCGGAGGCCGAGCATGCCCGGTGGCGCACCCGGAGCGAGACGCTCGAGATGAGCCTCGACCGCAAGGACGGTGCCGGGGTGCTGCTGGCCTCCGACGCGTCCGGGCTGCTGGGACCCGTCGCTGATCTGCTGACCATCGCCCCCGGGTACGAGGACGCCGTCGCCGCGGCTCTCGGGTCGTGGGCCGACGGGGTTGCGGCCGGGTCAGTCGACGCAGCCGCCGCAGCGCTCCGCCTCCTTCGCGAGGAGGAGGCCGGCCGCGCCGCCCTCGTGGTGGCGGCCGAGGGCGAGCCGGTCGCGCAGTCCGCGGAAGACGACCTCCCGCCGGGCGTCGTGCGGGTGACGGACGTCCTGACGGTGGACCCGTCGGTGGCGCGGGGCATCGCAGCCCTGCTCCGCACCGTGGTCGTCGTGGACGATCTCGACGCCGCTCGCGGCCTCGTCGCCGGGCGTCCGGAGCTCATTGCTGTCACCCGCACCGGTGATCTCCTCGCTGCGGACCGCGCGGCGGGCGGCTCGGCGTCCGCACCGGGCGCGTTGCACCTGCGCGCGGCGCTCGACGAGGCGCAGTCCGGGGCGCGTGAGGTCGAGGAGCGGCTGCTCGCCATCCGTGCTGCCGAGGAGCAGGCACGCGAGGCGCAGGCGGTCGCGCGGGCGCGTTCCGAGGAGACGCTCGTCAACCTCAACGCGTCGGACGCCGCGCTGGCGGCCGTGGCGGAGCGGCTCGGGCGCCTCGGTGCGACCGCGCGTGGTGCCCGCGCAGAGGCCGCGCGATTCACGGCACAGCTCGCGACCGCGACCGCGAACCTCGAGCGTCTCGAGCAGGAGATGGCGGAGCTCGAGGACCGTCTCGAGGCGGCCGACGCCGTCCCGGAGGAGTCCGAGCAGTCCATCGCAGCGGCGACCTCGGACCGCGACTCGCGCGCCGCAGCAGCGGCCGATGCCCGAGCCAGGGAGGTCGAGGCCCGGCTCGCGCTGCGGACGAGCGAGGAGCGTGCCCGCGCACTTGCTGGTCGCGCGCAAGGGCTCGACCGTGCAGCCGCCGCGGAGCGAGCTGCTCGTGAACGCGCGGCTGCGCTCGAGGCCGAGCGCCTGCGCCAGATCGATCGAGCCGCCGCGGTCCAGGACGCGACCACGGTGCTCCTGCGCCAGGTCGAGCGCTCGCTCGAGCGAGCGGGTCTCGAGCGGGACGCGGCGCAGCGAGCCCGCGCCCAGCACGACGAGGAGACTGCCCGACGACGGGGCGTCGTGCAGGACCTCGACGGGCAGGTGCGGGCCCTCACCGACGTCGCCCACCGTGACGAGGTCCTCCGGGCGCAGCACCAGCTGCGCATCGAGCAGGCCGAGCAGCGCTCCCGTGAGGACCTCGGGCTCGACCCCGAGGTCCTCGTCGAGGAGTACGGGCCGCACCGTCCCGTGCCCGACCCGCCCGGCAGCGCGGCGGCGGACGGGGAGGACCCCGACGTTCCGCGCGAGCGCCCCTATGTGCGCGCGGAGCAGGAGAAGCGGCTCAAGGCCGCCGAGCGGGACGTCGCGCGTCTGGGGCGCGTCAACCCGCTCGCGCTCGAGGAGTTCGCGGCGCTCGAGGAGCGGCACACCTTCCTCACCGAGCAGCTCGCCGACCTCAAGACCTCCCGAGCCGACCTCCTGCAGATCGTCCGGGAGATCGACGACCGCGTGGAGCAGGTGTTCACCCAGGCCTTCCACGACACCCAGGCCCAGTTCGAGGAGGTGTTCCCGCGGCTGTTCCCCGGCGGTGAGGGGCGCCTCGTGCTCACCGACCCGTCGGACATGCTCGCGACGGGCATCGAGGTGGAGGCGCGGCCCGCCGGCAAGCGCGTCAAGAGGTTGTCCCTCCTGTCGGGCGGCGAGCGTTCGCTCACCGCCGTCGCGCTCCTCGTGTCCATCTTCAAGGCACGACCCAGCCCGTTCTACGTCATGGACGAGGTCGAGGCGGCGCTCGACGACACCAACCTCGGCAGGCTCCTGGAGATCTTCGTCGAGCTCCGAGAGGACAGCCAGCTCATCGTCATCACGCACCAGAAGCGGACGATGGAGATCGCGGACGCCCTCTACGGGGTCACCATGCAGGGCGACGGCGTGACGACGGTCATCAGCCAGCGCATGCCCGCCCGGGACTGACGCACGCTGCCCCCTGCCGGCGCGCTCAGCAACGTGCTGGCCGACGGGCCGCTCGCCGCGGGCCGCTCGCGGTGGACCGCTCGTGGTGCAGCGCGACGCCCCGTCCTGAGAGACTGCAGGGGTGACTGAACTCCTCCCGCTGTGGATCACCCTCGCTGTCCTCGCCCTCCTCGTCCTCGGCTTCGTCGGCGTCTCGACCGCACGACGGCGCCGTGGGGCTCCGCCGATCGACCGCTCCTCGACGGGCGCCCAGGTCGGCCCACGGGCGCACGAGGCGGACGGGACGGGCGTCGCGGTGGACCCGGCTCCCGGGGGGCTCGTGGACCCCGGGCTGACCCGACCCGAGGTCGGCGTGCCCGACCTCGACCTCCCGCAGGTCGAGGTGCCCGAGCCGGCAGCCGGGCGGCTGACCCGGTTGCGCGAGCGGCTCGCGCGCTCCGGTTCCCCCCTCGGCACCCGGCTGCTCTCGGTGCTCTCGCGCGACCACCTCACCGAGGACGACTGGGACGAGCTGGAGGAGACCCTGCTCCTCGCGGACGTGGGTGCCGGTCCGGCGACCGAGCTCATCGAGGCCCTGCGCCTGCAGGTGCGGGTCCAGGGGGTCAAGGACGCGGCGAGCGTCCGAGCGATGCTGCGGTCCGAGCTCATCACGCTCGTCGACCCGACGCTCGACCGCAGCCTCAACACCCAGCCCGTCGTGAACGAGGACGGCACGAAGACACCAGCCGTCGTCCTCGTCGTCGGGGTCAACGGCACCGGCAAGACGACGACGGTCGGCAAGCTCACCCGGGTGCTCGTCGCGGACGGCAGCTCGGTGGTCCTTGGCGCAGCCGACACCTTCCGGGCAGCAGCCGCGGACCAGCTGACGACCTGGGGCGCCCGGGTGGGCGTCGAGACGGTGCGGTCCTTCAAGGACGGGGCAGACCCTGCGGCCGTCGCGTTCGATGCGGTGCGTACGGCGCACTCCCGCGGTGCGGACGTCGTTCTTGTCGACACCGCGGGACGTCTGCAGAACAAGGCCGGCCTCATGGACGAGCTCGGCAAGATCACCCGCGTCATCACCAAGGAGGCGCCCCTGAGCGAGGTTCTCCTCGTGCTGGACGCCACGACAGGACAGAACGGACTCAACCAGGCCCGGGTGTTCGCAGAGGTCGCGGGTGTCACGGGCATCGTCCTGACGAAGCTGGACGGGACCGCCAAGGGCGGGATCGTCGTCGCCGTGCAGCGTGAGCTCGGCGTCCCGGTCAAGCTCGTGGGCCTGGGTGAGGGGCCGGACGACCTCGCCCCGTTCGACCCCGCCGGATTCGTGGACGCCCTGCTCCAGGAGTGAGCCCGGCCCGGATCGGGGCATCGTCGGCCTGCGCGAAACACAACGTTTACCTGAGTGGTGATCTCGTCACGCGGGCGTAACACGATCGCGCGCTGAGGGTAACCGCGCTCCCAGAAGGTTGTACCCGACCGGCCGCCCCGGCTGGGATGGGAGATGATCCGATGGAATGGGATACCGGAGCTACCGCGTGGATGCTGACGTCAGCGTCTCTCGTGCTCCTCATGACGCCCGGTCTGGCGTTTTTCTACGGCGGCATGGTCCGAGCCAAGTCCGTGCTCAACATGATGATGATGTCGTTCGGCGCGATGGCCATCATCGGCGTCGTGTACGTGCTGTGGGGCTGGTCGATGTCGTACGGCTCCGACGTCGGCGGGATCATCGGTAACCCGTTCGATCAGTTCGGCCTCTCCGGCACCATCTTCGACGAGGCGGGTGATCCGGTGGTGAGCACCCTCGGCAACTACCCGCAGGTCGTCGACGTCGCCTTCCAGGTCACCTTCGCGATCATCACGACCGCGCTCATCAGCGGCGCCATCGCGGACCGTGTGAAGTACGGCAGCTGGCTGCTGTTCACAGCCCTGTGGGTCACCCTCTCCTACTTCCCGATCGCCCACATGGTCTGGGGCGGTGGGATCCTCAGCGGTGCCGAGAACAGCATCGCGTCGATGATCTTCGGCAGCACGGACGGCGTGGCCGACGTCGCGCCCATCGACTTCGCGGGTGGCACGGTCGTGCACATCAACGCCGGTGTGGCAGCGCTCGTGCTCGTCCTGCTCATCGGAGCGCGCAAGGGCTTCGGCAAGGAGCCGATGCGCCCGCACAACCTCCCGTTCGTCATGCTCGGTGCCGCGCTCCTGTGGTTCGGCTGGTTCGGGTTCAACGCGGGCTCGGCCTTCGGTGCCAACGAGACGGCCGGCCTCGCCTGGGTCAACACGACGACGGCCGCCGCGGCAGCCATCCTCGGGTGGCTCGTCGTGGAGAAGATCCGTGACGGTCACGCCACGTCGCTCGGTGCCGCGTCCGGCATCGTCGCTGGTCTCGTCGCCATCACCCCCGCCGCTGGTGCGCTCAGCCCCGTCGGCTCGATCGTCCTCGGTCTCGTCTCCGGCGCCCTGTGCGCACTCGCCGTCGGCCTCAAGTACCGGTTCGGCTACGACGACTCGCTCGATGTCGTCGGCGTCCACCTCGTCGGTGGCCTCGTCGGTACCGTCGCGATCGGATTCCTCGCGACCGAGACCGGTCTGTTCTACGGTGGCGGCATCGACCAGCTCATCATCCAGATCGTCGTCGCAGTCGTGGCCATGATCGTCTCGGCGGTCGTGACGCTCGTCATCGGCCTCATCATCAAGAGCACCCTCGGCTGGCGGGTCACCGAGGAGGCGGAGGTCGGCGGCATCGACCTCGCCGTCCACGGTGAGGGCGCATACGAGACCCTCGGCGGCGGCCGGGTCATTACGGAGGTCAAGGCATGAAGCTCGTCACCGGAATCATCCAGCCCCACCGTCTCGACGACGTGAAGTCGGCCCTCGAGGCGGCCGGCGTCCGAGGGATGACCGTCAGTGAGGCCAGCGGCTACGGCCGCCAGAAAGGCCACACCGAGGTGTACCGCGGCGCCGAGTACACCGTGGACCTCGTGCCCAAGGTCCGCATCGAGGTCCTCGTCGAGGACGACGACGCCATGGTCGTCACCGGCGTGATCGTCCAGGCCGCGCAGACCGGGAAGATCGGCGACGGGAAGGTCTGGACCGTTCCCGTCGACGACGTGGCCCGGGTCCGTACCGGGGAGCACGGCGCGCAGGCTCTGTAGCGCACGGACGAACACCGAACAGCACGAGACGGACCGGTCGATCGGCCGGTCCGTCTTGCGCTCCCCGGCCGGGGAGCACGTCAGGGGGCGACAGGATGACGGAGCAGGTGCAGGGACACGGCGCGCAGGCGGACCCCGGTTCCCCCGGAGCGCCGGGAGCAGCACGGGGGGTGCGGGACCTGCGGACCGAGCGGCTCGCCGTCGCGGAGCGGTTCAACCGGGTCGGTGCAGCAGGAGCAGGGACGTCCGAGCTGGGACGTGCACGGCGGGAGTCGCTCGTGGACCTCGTCACCGGCAGGCTCGCCGAGCTGTGGCAGGACGCCGCCGCGGACCTCGACCCGAGCGGTGTCGCGCTGGCGGCCGTCGGGAGCCTCGGACGCGGAGACCTGGGGCCGATGAGCGACCTCGACCTCGTGCTCGTGCACGACGGGCGGACGCACTCCGCAGAACAGCTGTCCGCGCTCGCAGACCGGCTCTGGTACCCGATCTGGGACTCCGGCCTCGACCTCGACCACTCGGTGAGGTCGCTCGCGCAGTGCCGACAGGTGGCGTCGAAGGACCTTCCCGCGGCGGTCGGCATGCTGGACGTGCGGCCGATCGCGGGAGACACCGTCGTCGTGCACCGGGCCACCTCCGCCGTGCTGTCCGACTGGCGTTCCGCCGCGCGACGGCGCCTGCCCGAGCTTCTCGCATCGACCCGTGCGCGAGCAGACCGGCACGGGGAGCTCGCCTACCTCGTCGAGCCGGATCTCAAGGAGGCACGAGGCGGCATCCGCGATGCGGTCGTCCTCGGAGCACTCGCCGCGACCTGGCTGACCGACCGCCCCCACGGGGCCGTCGACCGGGCCTACGCGCACCTGCTCGACGCGCGCGACGCGCTCCAGCTCGCGACGCGACGCCACACGAACCGCCTCGTGCTCGCGGACCTCGACGAGGTCGCCGCGCGCTGCGGGTACGACGACCCCGACGACTTCCTCGCGAGTCTCGCCGAGGCAGGCCGGGAGATCTCCTACGGGCTGGACACGACCGTGCGCCGTGCACGCCAGGCACTGCAACGCCCGTTGGCCGCGGCGCGCCCCTTCATGATCCGCGGCCGACGGGCGGCTCCCCGCCTGCGTCCCGTGGGGGACGGGCTCGTCGAGCACGACGGCGAGCTCGTGCTCGCCGTCGCGACCGACCCGACGACGGACCCCATGCTCGCGCTGCGGGCCGCCGCGACGGCAGCGCGCACCGGTCTGACGATCTCACCGGTGTCCGTGGCGAGCCTCGCGCAGTGCCCGCCACTGCCTGAGCCGTGGCCGCGCGCGGCCCGGGCTGCGCTGCTCACCGTGCTCGGCTCCGGTCAGGCACAGATCCCCGTGTGGGAGGCGCTCGACCTGGCCGGCGTCGTCACGTCCTGGATCCCCGAGTGGGCCGGTGTGCGGAACCGGCCGCAGCGGGCCGCCATCCACCGGCACACCGTCGACCGACACCTCATCGAGGCGGTCTCGCTCGTCCCCCGCAAGGCGGTGGCTCGCGGCGACGTCCTCCTGCTGTCAGCGTTCCTGCACGACATCGGCAAGCGCGCCGGCGCGCAGGACCACTCCGTCACCGGCGCGGGTCTCGTCCCGGCGATCCTGGGGCGGATGGGCTTCGCGGAGGACGTCATCGCCGACGTCGCGCGGATGGTCGCCCACCACCTGACCCTGTCGCGGCTCGCGGTGAGCAGCGACCCGAACGACCCGGCGACCGTCGCCGAGCTCGCCGCAGCCGTCGACCACCGCGCGGACCTGCTCGACGTGCTGCGTGCCCTGACCGAAGCCGACTCGTCGTCGCTCGGACCGACGGCCTGGACAGCGTGGCGTGCGCGGCTCGTCGACGACCTCGTCGAACGCACGCGGCGGACCCTCGGGGACGCGGAGGCGCTGGACGTGGGGCCGGGGGACGGCCGGGGCGCCACGCCCGAGGAGTGAGCCGGTAGTCTTGGCTCTTGGCCATATCCAGCGAACGGTGAGGATTGCAACGGTGTTCGCCACTCTGTCCGACCGCCTGACATCGACCTTCAAGAACCTCCGGACCAAGGGACGTCTGTCCGAGGCGGACATCGACGCGACCGTGCGGGAGATCCGGCGCGCGCTCCTCGACGCGGACGTCGCCGTCCCCGTCGTCCGCGAGTTCACCGGGACCGTGCGTGAGCGAGCGTTGTCCGCGGAGGTCTCCGGGGCGCTCAACCCCGCGCAGCAGGTCGTCAAGATCGTCAACGAGGAGCTCGTCGCGATCCTCGGCGGCGAGAGCCGTGGCCTGCGGTTCTCCAAGAACCCCCCGACGGTGATCATGCTCGCCGGCCTCCAGGGTGCCGGGAAGACGACGCTCGCCGGGAAGCTCGCGCTGAGCCTGCGGACGCAGGGGCACACCCCGCTGCTCGTCGCCGCTGACCTCCAGCGTCCGAACGCCGTCACCCAGCTCAAGGTCGTGGGCGAGCGCGCGGGCGTCCCCGTCTACGCCCCGCACCCCGGGGTCGCCGGTGAGGACGAGACACCCCGCGGCGACCCGGTGGCGGTCGCGAGCGCCGGCGTCGAGACGGCACGCTCGCGGCAGCACGACGTCGTCATCATCGACACCGCGGGTCGCCTCGGTGTCGACGCTGAGCTCATGCAGCAGGCCGCGGACATCCGGGACGCGACGAACCCCGACGAGATCCTCTTCGTCATCGACGCGATGATCGGTCAGGACGCGGTCGCGACGGCCCAGGCGTTCGCGGACGGGGTGAGCTTCACCGGCGTCGTGCTGTCCAAGCTCGACGGAGACGCCCGAGGTGGTGCAGCCCTGTCGGTGGCGAGAGTCACCGGGCAGCCCATCCTCTTCGCGTCCACGGGTGAGAAGCTCACCGACTTCGAAGCGTTCCACCCGGACCGGATGGCGTCCCGCATCCTCGACATGGGTGACATCCTCACCCTCATCGAGCAGGCGGAGCAGGCCTTCGACGCGGGCGAGGCCGAGGCCATGGCGGCCAAGGTCGCCGCGGGCACGGACTTCACGCTCGCCGACTTCCTCGTCCAGATGCAGCAGATGCGCAAGATGGGCTCGATGAAGAAGATGCTCGGGATGCTGCCCGGCATGGGGCAGATGCGCGAGGCTCTCGAGAACTTCGACGAGCGCGAGGTCGACCGCATCGAGGCGATCATCCGGTCGATGACCCCCGCCGAGCGCGAGACGCCCAAGATCATCAACGGGTCGCGCCGCGCGCGCATCGCCCGGGGTTCCGGGGTGACGACCACGGATGTGAACCAGCTGCTCGAGCGGTTCGCCGGCGCGCAGAAGATGATGCGGCAGATGTCCCGCGGCGGCGGCATGGCGGTCCCCGGTATGGGGAACCTCCCCGGCATGGGCGGCAAGAAGTCGCGCGGTCGTCAGCAGGCGCAGCAGGTCCGTGGCAAGAAGAGCAAGTCCGGCAACCCGGCGAAGCGCGCTGCTGAGCAGCGCGCAGCCGCGGCCGGGACAGCTCCGACCGCCCCCGGCTCGGCCTTCGGCATCGGGCAGAGCGGCCAGCCGGACGCTCCGCTCGAGATCCCCGCAGGTCTCGAGAAGTTCCTCGGTCGCTGACGGTCGGGCCGGGCGAGGTACGCGATGCCCCAGGTGATCCACGTGCGCGGCGTCGTCGTGCTCGGGGAGGACCAGGAGGTCGGGGACCTCTGGGTCGAGGACGGGCACGTCCGCCTCACGCCGCCGACCGGACTGAGCGGGGACGTCCTGCACCTGGAGGGCTTCGCCTTCCCCGGTCTTGTCGACGTGCACTGCCACGTGGGTCTCGGCCCGGACGGCGGGGTCGGCCCGGCGGTCGCCGAGCAGCAGGCGCGAGCCGACCGGGACAGTGGCGTCCTGCTCATCCGCGACGCCGGCTCGCCCGTCGACACCGGATGGATCGCCCGGCGCCCGGACCTCCCGCGGATCGTCCGGGCTGGACGGCACCTCGCACGGCCCAAGCGGTACATCCGTGGCTTCGCGCGGGAGCTCGACGACGTGCGGGAGCTCACCGCGTCCGCCGCCGAGGAAGCCGCCCGCGGGGACGGTTGGGTGAAGATCGTCGCCGACTGGATCGACCGGGACCTCGGGGACCTCGCTCCGCTTTGGCCGGACGACGTCGTGCACGACGCTGTCGCGGCGGCGCACCGCGCCGGAGCCCGGGTGACCGCTCACACGTTCTCGGCAGAGGCCGTACCCGGGTTGCTCGGGGCGGGGATCGACTGCCTCGAGCACGGCACCGGGTTGACACCCGAGCAGATCGACGAGGTGGCCCGGCGGCAGGTGGCCGTGACGCCGACCCTCCTGCAGATCAGCCAGTTCGAGCAGATCGCCCGGCAGGCGGACGCCCGGTACCCCGTGTTCGCAGCGCGCATGCGCGCGATGCATCGGCGCAGGTACGAGCAGGTGCGGGACATGCACGACGCGGGCGTCCGTCTTCTCGTGGGGACGGACGCGGGAGGCACGATCGCGCATGGTCGGATCGCCGCCGAGTGTGCGGAGCTCGTGCGCGCGGGGATACCAGCAGCGGACGTCGTCGCGGCGGCCAGCTGGCGCTCCCGGCAGTATCTCGGGGTCGGCGGGCTCGGCGACGGTTCGCCGGCAGACCTCGTGCTCTACGCCGAGGATCCCCGGGCGGACATCGGCGTCCTGGCGGCGCCGTCGGCGGTCGTCCTGCGCGGTGAGATCCACCCGCGAACGTAGGTGGAGCGGGCCTCGTGGATCTGGCATAATGGTCCGCTGTACTCGGCATGCCCGGCCCCTCTCTCCGTGCGTAGCCGCGTTTCGAACCACGGACCCCCCGCACCCCGCCGGGAGGTGCACGGTTCACCACATCCCCAGAAGCAGGAGAGACCACCACTGTGGCCACCAAGATCCGTCTGAAGCGTCTCGGCAAGATCCGAGCACCGTACTACCGCGTCGTCGTCGCCGACTCCCGCACCAAGCGTGACGGCCGCGTCATCGAGGAGATCGGCAAGTACCACCCGACCGAGGAGCCCTCGCTCATCGAGATCACCTCCGAGCGTGCGCAGTACTGGCTCAGCGTGGGCGCCCAGCCCACCGAGCAGGTCCTCGCGCTGCTCAAGGTCACCGGTGACTGGCAGAAGTTCAAGGGCCTCCCCGGCGCGGAGGGCACCCTGCGCGTGAAGGCCGCGCCGAGCGCCGAGGCTGTCGCCGAGGCCGTCGCGACGGCTGCCGCCGACGCCGAGAAGGTCAAGGCGAAGGCGTCCGAGGCAAAGGCTGCCGCTGCAGCGAGCGCCCCCGCCGCTGACGCTCCCGCGGACGAGCAGGCCTGATGCTCGCCGACGCGCTCGAGCACCTGGTGCGCGGCATCGTGGACAACCCCGATGACGTGCAGGTGAACGCCAAGGCCCTGCGCCGTGGCGAGCTCCTCGAGGTCCGGGTGCACCCCGACGACCTCGGTCGGGTGATCGGTCGCGGCGGTCGGACGGCGCGCGCGCTGCGGACGGTGACCGGCGCGCTCGCCGGTGACACGCCCGTGCGGGTGGACGTCGTCGACATCGACCGCCGCTGAGCGCACCGGCACACGTACGACCAGCATGGCCCGGGGCCCGGCCACCGTGAGGTGGGCGGGCCCCGGTGCGTTGTCACCAGACCTCGGACGAGGTCGTTGCAGGAGGAGCACCCATGGAACTCACGGTCGCGAAGATCGGCCGCGCGCACGGGCTGCGCGGCGAGGTCGCGCTGGACCTGCACACGGACGACCCCGAGACCCGGCTCGCGGTCGGGGCCGTGCTGCGCACCGTCCCCGCGTCCGCGGGTCCCCTCACCGTCACCGGGACGCGGATCCAGAACGGCCGGTGGCACGTGTACTTCGCCGAGATCGCGGACCGGACCGCTGCCGAGGCCTCGCGCGGGATCGAGCTCGTCGTCGACGTGGACGCCTCCGAGGAGGAGGACGCCTGGTACCCCCACGAGCTGGCCGGCCTGCGCGCGGAGCTCGTCGACGGGACCGTGGTGGGCACGATCAGCGGCCTGGAGCACATGCCCGCGCACGACGTCCTCGTGCTGCTCGAGACGGACGGCACGCGCACGCTCGTCCCCTTCGTCCGCGCCATGGTCCCCGTCGTCGACGTCCCCGGTGGCAGGGTCGTCCTCGACCCGCCCGGCGGGCTGCTCGCACGTGACGCCGCGAACCTGGACGTCGCGCTGCCGGCGGGCGACAGCTCCGATCGGCCCGAGCCGGACGACGAGGACGCCGGGGCACCTGGCGTGCAGCCGGACGGCGATCGCTGACATGCGGATCGACGTCGTCTCCATCTTCCCGGACTACCTCGAGCCGCTGCGGCTGTCGCTCGTGGGCAAGGCAGTGGCCTCGGGCCTGCTCGAGCTCGGGGTGCACGACCTGCGGGGCTGGACGAGCGACCGGCACCGTACGGTCGACGACACGCCCTTCGGCGGCGGCGCAGGCATGGTCATGCGGCCCGACGTGTGGGGTGCCGCGCTCGACGAGGTGCTGCGACCGGACGGCACCCTCGTCGTCCCGACGCCGTCGGGGGAGTCGTTCACGCAACGCACCGCGCACGAGCTGGCAGGCGCGTCCCAGCTCGTCTTCGCCTGCGGGCGCTACGAGGGCATCGACGCGCGTGTCGTCGAGCGCCATCGCTCGTCGGGCGGCGACGTGCGCGAGCTGTCGATCGGTGACTACGTCCTCAACGGGGGCGAGGTGGCGTCGATGGTCATGATCGAGGCGGTCGCGCGCCTGCTCCCGGGCGTCATCGGCAACCCAGGGTCTCTCGTCGAGGAGTCGCACGGGGAGGCCGGGCTGCTCGAGTATCCCGTCTACACGAAGCCGGCTGAATGGATGGGTCACCGGGTGCCGGACGTCCTGCTCAGCGGTCACCACGCGCGCATCGTCCGGTGGCGACGCGACCAGTCGCTGGAGCGCACCCTGGCGCGGCGTCCGGACCTCGTGCTGGCGCTCGACGCGGAGGCCCTCGACGCGGGCGACCGCGCAGTGCTCGCAGCCCACGGGTGGTCCGTGGGGGCGACGGGCCATCCCAGACCGCCGGAGACCGCCAGCGCCTGACGCAGACCGGTCGGGCCGGCGTGCAGCGGCTCCCTGCTCGTGTGGCAAGATAGGTCATTGGTGTGCGCTGGACCGGACTCTGCCACAGGGGCGTCCAACACGGCGATGTCGTCCTGCGGCTCCCGCAGGATGTCGCACCACCTTCTGAACTGGACTGGACCGCGCGGTGCGAGCCGCGCGTGCCCACGATACGTGCCTGACCTGTGGCAGGACGGGGAGAACGACATGCATACTCTCGACAGCGTCGACGCAGCATCGCTGCGCCACGACATCCCGGCCTTCCGCGCCGGTGACACCGTCAAGGTCAACGTCAAGGTCGTCGAGGGCACCCGCTCTCGCGTCCAGGCGTTCCAGGGCGTCGTCATCGCTCGCGTCGGCGGCGGCGTCCGCGAGACGTTCACCGTCCGGAAGATCAGCTTCGGCGTCGGGGTGGAGCGCACGTTCCCCCTCAACGCGCCGACCATCGAGTCCGTCGAGGTCATCACCCGTGGTGACGTGCGTCGCGCCAAGCTGTACTACCTGCGCAAGCTGCGCGGCAAGAAGGCGAAGATCAAGGAGAAGCGGGACTTCGCTCCCGCGAAGTGATCGGCGCTGCCGGGCGCTGACCTCGCGGTCGGGCCGGCACCACTGCTCCGCGACGACGGGCGGTCACCCTCCGGGGTGGCCGCCCGTCGTCGTTCTCGCAGCGCATTCGGGTGAACACTGGTCGAGGTGGCACAGTAGGCGGGTGACACGCGACGCCGACGACACCGACAAGCGCCCCCGTTCCCGACGCGGGTCGGTCCTCAAGGAGACGGTGATCATCCTCGGCAGTGCTCTGGTGCTGTCCTGGATCATCAAGTCCTTCTTCGTCCAGGCGTTCTACATCCCCAGCGGCTCGATGGAGGACACCCTCCTCGAGGGCGACCGCATCCTCGTGTCGAAGATGGTGCCGGGGGTGTTCGACATCCACCGCGGCGACATCGTCGTCTTCAAGGATCCGGGGACGTGGCTCAGCGGCACGGTCCAGCCGGAGCGCACACCCCTGCAGCAGGGCGTCACGGACGCCCTCACCTTCATCGGGCTCCTTCCGCAGGATGCGGGCGAGCACCTCGTGAAGCGTGTCATCGCGCTCGGGGGTGACCACGTCGTGTGCTGCGACGCCGAGGGGCGCGTGTCCGTGAACGGTGAGCCGATCGACGAGCCCTACCTCAAGCCAGGCTCGGACCCCTCGGTCGTGGAGTTCGACGAGACCGTCCCCGACGGCTTCCTCTGGGTGATGGGGGACAACCGGGCCCACTCGACGGACTCCCGCTACAACGCCGCAAGCCCCGGTGGTGGTTTCGTCCCCGTCGACAACGTCGTCGGCACGGCCTTCGTCACCGTGTGGCCCCCCGACCGGTGGGGATGGCTGCGCAACCCCGGTGAGACCTTCGCGGACGTCCCGGAACCGTGACGAGCCGCCCTCGCGTCCCGCTGCGCCGCTCGGCGGACCTCACCCACGAGCGCGTCCTGCTCGCGGAGGGCGCCCGGGTCGTCGTCGGCATGGACGAGGTCGGGCGCGGTGCGCTCGCCGGCCCCGTCACCGTCGGCGTCTGCGCGGTCGGAGCAGCGACCGGGCGGTGCCCCCAGGGCCTCACGGACTCCAAGGTCCTCACGCCACGCGCCCGGGCCCAGTACGTGCCCCTCATCACGAGGTGGGCGCTCGGCTCTGCCGTGGGCTCCGCCACGCCCGCGGAGATCGACGAGCTCGGCATCATCCGCGCCCTCCGTCTGGCAGGCCAACGCGCCCTCGTGGAGCTTTCGCGGACCGTGCCCGTCGTCGATACCGTTCTGCTCGACGGGTCCCACGACTGGCTCACCGAGCCGCAGGCCGACCTCCTCGACCTGCTGGCTGCCCCGGTGAGCTGCCCGCCGGGGTATGTCGAGCCACGGGTGCTCACCCGGGTCAAGGCCGACCTCAGCTGCGCGTCCGTCGCGGCGGCGAGCGTCGTGGCCAAGTGCGACCGGGACGCGCACATGGTGCGGCTTGCAGAGCTGCACCCGGTGTACGGGTGGGACTCCAACAAGGGGTACGGCTCGAGCAGGCACGTCGATGCGCTCGCGGTGCACGGTCCCAGCCCGGCGCACCGGGTGAGCTGGCGGCTGCCCGGGATGGACCGGGCGGACCTCGTCGCCGCCGATGGTCCATGATGGTCGGGTGAGCGCAGAAGACCTGGAGAACTACGAGACCGACATGGAGCTCGCGCTCTACCGTGAGTACCGCGACGTCGTCGGGCTCTTCGCGTACGTCGTCGAGACCGAGCGACGGTTCTACCTCGCCAACAAGGTCGACCTCCAGGTGCGGTCCGCGGCGGGCGAGGTGTACTTCGAGGTGAGCCTCACCGACGCGTGGGTCTGGGACGTCTATCGCTCCAAGCGCTTCGTCAAGTCGGTCCGTGTCGTGACGTTCAAGGACGTCAATGTCGAGGAGCTCGTCCAGGCGGAGCTCGACCTCTGACCTGCGTGGCGTCTCTCGTGCCCCGTCACTGAAGAGCTGGGCCAGCCAGTCGTTGCCCTGCGGCAGCATGTCCTCCACAGAACGGCCCGCCCCGCCCGCGTCCACCGGGTGCCGTCGCGGCCGGGACGGTCCGCGTTCCTGCGTCGCACAGTCGTGGCGGAGGTGGGACATGACGTCGAACGTACGGGCCGCAGTCGGCCAGCATGGAGAGAGGGTCGCGGAGCGGTTTCTCGTCGACGCGGGGTACGAGGTGCTCGACCGCAACTGGCGCGGCACCCGCGGTGAGCTGGACATCGTCGCGCGGCAGGGCCCGGAGGTTGTCGTCGTCGAGGTCAAGACACGCCGTGGGACGGGGTTCGGCCACCCGGCAGAGGCGGTCACGCCCGCGAAGCTCGCCCGGTTGCGTCGGCTGGCCGGGCAGTGGCTCAGCGAGCACGCCGTGGGAGCTGCCTCGGTGCGGATCGACGTCGTCGCCGTCGTCCTGCCGCGGTCCGGTGCGGCCACGGTCGAACACCTGCGGGGGGTGTCCTGATGTCGCTCGGGCGAGCCCTGTCGGTCTGTCTTGTCGGCCTCGAGGGGCACGTCGTCGACGTCGAGGCGCACCTGGCAGCCTCTGTCCCGGGCTTCACGCTCGTCGGTCTCCCGGACGCCGCGCTGGCCGAGTCGCGGGACCGGGTGCGGGCAGCGATCTCCTCGGCAGGCCTCGTGCTGCCCCAGCGCAAGGTCACCGTGAATCTCTCCCCGGCCGCGCTCCCGAAGGCAGGGTCGGGGTTCGACCTCGCCATCGCCATCTCGATGCTCGCCGGTGCCCGCCTCGTGGACCCGGCGCGTCCGGTGGGGGCCGTGCACCTGGGCGAGCTCGGGCTGGACGGCCGGGTGCACTCGGTCCGGGGCGTGCTGCCGGCGGTCGTCGCTGCGGTGAAGGCCGGGGTGCGCCGGGTCGTCGTCCCGCTCGCCGACGTGGCCGAAGCCCGTCTCGTACCGGGGGTGGAGGTGCTCGGCGTCGGGACGCTCGCCGAGCTCGCGCACGCGTACGGCGCGGACGTGCCGGTCCCGTCCGACGCGTCCCTGCAGGCACGGCGGCAGGTGGTCCCGACCCCGCCTGCTGCCGTCCCCGACCTGCGCGACGTCATCGGGCAGGTCGCGGCACGGTCGGCGCTCGAGGTCGCCGCCGCGGGCGGGCACCACCTGCTCATGGTCGGGCCACCCGGCACGGGCAAGACGATGCTCGCCGCGCGGCTGCCCGGCCTGCTCCCGGACCTCACGGAGGCGGACGCGATCGAGGTGACCTCGGTGCACTCGGTCGCCGGCACGTTCGACCCGGCGCGAGGCCTGCTCGCGAGGCCACCGTTCGAGAACCCGCACCACACCGCCACGCCGGCCGCGATCGTCGGGGGAGGGTCAGGCCTTCCGCGGCCCGGTGCTGCCTCGCGGGCGCACCGGGGGGTGCTGTTCATGGACGAGGCCCCGGAGTTCTCGCCGCGGGTGCTGCAGACCCTGCGTCAACCGCTCGAGCAGGGTGAGCTCGTCATCCAGCGGGCCGCAGGCAGTGCCCGATATCCGGCGCGCTTCCAGCTGCTGCTCGCCGCGAACCCGTGCCCGTGCGGTCTGGCGATCGGCAAGGGCCTCGACTGCACGTGCAGCCCGATCGCGCGGCGGCGCTACTTCGCCCGCCTCTCCGGGCCGCTGCTCGATCGCGTGGACCTGCAGGTCGAGGTGCACCCGGTCACGCGGCTCGACGTCGCGAGCGACGTCCGCGGTGAGAGCACCGCGACGGTGGCCGCACGGGTCCACGCCGCACGCGCGGCCGCCCGCGCGCGACTGGCGGGGACGCGCTGGGGAACCAACAGCGAGGTGCCCGGGACGTGGCTCCGGGACAGGCTGGGCCCCGACCGGCGCCTGCTCGCCGACCTTGACGCAGCGCTCGACCGCGGGGCGCTCAGCCTCCGTGGCGTCGATCGGGTGCTCAGGGTGGCGTGGACCTTGGCCGACCTCGCGGGGCGGGACGCTCCCGCTCGTCAGAACATCGGCCACGCACTCGCGCTGCGGACCCGTGGGCAGGGGTCATGACCACGAGGCCACCGAGCGAGGAGCTCGAGGCCCGCGCCGCATGGAGCAGGATCGTGGAGCCCGGGGACGAGGTCGCAGGTGCCCTCCTGCGGACCGTCGGGGCCATTCCGGCTCTCGCCTGGCTCCACACGGTCGACCCCTCGGACCCCGCGCACGGGGTGGCGCGGCTTGCCGACCACCTCGGTGTGGGAGACCAGCGTGCGCGGCAGCGGATGGCCCGAGCGGTCGCGCGCTGGTTGCCGCGGACGGTCGGCCTCGACCCGCACCGCGAGCTGAGGGTGCTGGACCGTCTCGGCGGACGTCTCGTCGTTCCCGGGAGCTCGTCCTGGCCGCACCAGCTCGACGCGCTCGGTGACGCGGCCCCGCCGTGCCTGTGGGTGCGTGGCACAGGCGATCCAGCACGGCTCCTGGCCCGCGCGGTGGCTGTCGTGGGCGCGCGAGCGAGCACCGACTACGGCGACCGCGTCGCGGGCGAGATGAGCGCGGGGCTGGCGGCGCGGGGCGTGACGACCGTCTCGGGCGGCGCCTACGGGATCGACGCAGCGGTCCATCGTGCGTCTCTCGCGGTGGGTGGCCCGACGGTGGCGTTCCTGGCTGGCGGTGTCGACCGTCTGTACCCGGCGGGCAACGCCGACCTGCTGCGCGCTGTCGTCGAGCGCGGGGGAGCGGTCGTGAGCGAGGTCCCGCCAGGGTCGGTGCCGAGCAGGGTGCGGTTTCTCAAGAGGAACCGGCTCATCGCGGCGGCCGCGGCAGCCACCGTCGTCGTGGAGGCGGCATGGCGGTCGGGGTCGCTCGCCACAGCGGGACTGGCGTTCGAGCTCCTGCGACCGGTCGGTGCGGTGCCCGGCCCGGTGACCTCCATGGCGTCTGCCGGGTGCCATCGGCTCCTGCGGGAGGGACGTGCCGTGTGCGTGACGGACGTGGACGAGGTGCTCGAGCTTGCTGGCGGGCTCGGGACGGACGGCGCGGGAGCGCGGGCGGGGGAGGACGCGCGGGACGCCGCCGCGCGTCGTGCTCACGACGGACTCGACGATGCCGGTCGCCGTGTCTTCGATGCGCTCCCCGTACGACGCGGCGCGCCCGTCGGGGCGATCGTGCGCGCTGCCGGTGTGTCGCCCGCCGAGGGGATGGATGCCCTGGGGCGGCTCGAGCTGGCGGGTCTCGCCGTGCGAGAGAGCGGAGGCTGGCGCAGAGCTCCGGCAGCGTGACGAGGCTGCAGGTAGCAAGATGTGCACAACCGTGCTATGGGTGAACTTTGCCTGTTACCGTCCGCTTCGGCGCCAGGATTGTGCTGCAAACTGAACGAATTCGGGCGAGCCGCTCCCCGGGTGCCGCGAAGGACCCTTGAAACCTCGACCGGCACCCGTCACCGTAAGGGCATGCACTCGCCGACGGGGGATCCCGGGACCCGCACGCAGCCCGAGGTCCTTGTGGCTTTTGCTTCGCACCTGACCGCCCAGCGCGGGTTGTCGGCGCACACGGTCAGGGCCTACACCTCGGATCTCGAGCAGCTCCTCGCCTTCGCCGTCGCCCGCGGAGTCCCCTCGCTCGAGGAGGTCGATCTCACGCTGCTGCGGGGATGGCTCGCCGAGATGTCCGCCCGCCAGCTCTCCCGCTCGACCGTGGCCCGACGCGGCGCGGCCGTCCGGACGTTCTTCGACTGGGCCGTGCGGACCTCCCGCATCTCGGAGGACCCCTCCGCGCGCCTCGCGAGCCCGCGCCTGCACCGGAGCCTCCCCACGGTCCTCGCCGTGAACTCTGCTGCGACGCTCATGGACGCAGCGCGGGACATCGCCGCCAGCGGTCAACCGGGAGACCTGCGGATCTGGGCCTGCGTCGAGCTGCTGTACGCCACGGGGGCACGGGTCGGAGAGATCGTCGAGCTGAACATCGCTGACGTCGACTTCGAGCAGCGCACCGTGCGAGTCATGGGCAAGGGCAGCAAGGAGCGGATGGTCCCGTTCGGTGTTCCCGCCGCCGGCGCGCTCGACCAGTGGCTCTCGACGGGGCGCCCGGCGCTCGTCGGGAAGGTGCCCACGGACGCGCTCTTCATCGGCCAACGGGGCCAGCGGTGGGGGCAACGTCAGGTCCGCGAGTCGGTCCACCGCCTGTCGGCCCTCGCAGGGGTCGACGACGTCGCACCCCACGACCTGCGCCACAGCGCGGCGACCCATCTCCTCGAGGGCGGTTCCGACCTGCGCACCGTCCAGGAGGTCCTCGGGCACGCCACCCTCGCCACGACCCAGCGCTACACCCACGTGTCCGCCGAGCGACTGCAGTCGTCCTATCGGTTGGCGCACCCACGAGCATGAAAGACCACGAGACCCTCATGCCCACAGCGAGCCCAGCACCGACCGCCGCTGCCACCGTCGTGATCAGGCGGCCCGCGCGTTCGGGGTTGCTGCACGCGCGCTTGGACCAGACGCCGCAGGCGGAGCCCCCGGTGGTCGTCGAGAGCCCTGACGGTGCTGCGGTCGCCGCCGAGCTCATCGAGGTCTGGGCGCGGTACAAGCAGTCGCCCACGGCGGCGGTGCGGGAGCAGCTCATCCTCCACTACGCGCCGCTCGTCGCATCGGTGGCGTCGCGGGTAGGTATGCGGCTGCCGAGCTCGGTCGAGCACGCGGACCTCGTCTCCTACGGGATGTTCGGCCTCATCGACGCGATCGAGAAGTTCGAACCGGCGCGGGACATCAAGTTCGAGACATATGCGAACACGCGTGTCCGCGGCGCGATCCTCGACGAGCTCCGTGCCGCGGACTGGGTGCCGCGGTCGGTGCGGAGCAAGGCCCGGGCCGTGGACCAGGCGCACGCCGAGCTCGAGTACGAGCTGCACCGTGCGCCCAGCCCCGACGAGCTCGCCGCACGTCTCGGCATCGCGACCACCGAGCTGCACGCGATCCAGAGCCAGGTCGCCTCCGTCGCCCTCGTGGCGCTCGACGAAGTCGTGGGGACGGGCGACCGCGTGGAGCAGGTCAGCGCCCTCGATACCGTCCAGCGCTCCCGGTCGAACGACCCCGCAGGGACGTTCGAGAGCAAAGAGACGAAGTTCCTGCTCTCCCAGGCGATGGACCAGCTCGGGGAGCGCGAGAAGATCATGGTCGTCCTCTACTACTACGAGGGCATGACGCTCGCGGAGATCGGGCGGGTGCTCGGGGTGACCGAGTCCAGGGTCTCGCAGATGCACACGGCGGCGATGCTCCGGCTGCGCTCGCGGCTGACGACGAGCGAGACCTCCTGACCGCGTCTCACCGCGCGTCGGGGAGCAGGATGATCGGTTCCAGCACACCGAGCAGTGCGAGGGGGTCGACATAGTCGTCGCCTCGGCGCACGCCCCAGTGCAGGCATGCTCCGGGTGCGCAGTGGTTCCCGCTCGCATCGGCGAGCGTGCCGACGGCCTCGCCCCGCGCCACGACGTCGCCGGGGACGAGGCCCGAGACGACGGGCTCGAGCGTCGAGCGCAGACCGTCCGGGTGGGCGATGACGACGAGCGGACGATCCACGACCACCCCGGAGAACGTCACCGTGCCGTCCGCGGGCGCGAGCACCTCCCCGTCCAGGCTGTGCGCGAGATCCACCCCCCGGTGACCGGCCGCCCAGCGGACCTCGGGCGCGTGGAAGTCCCGCAGGAGCAGCCCTGAGGCCAGGAGAGCAGCGCGTGCCGGGGGTTCGTTCCCGCCGCCGGTGGCGATCGGGAGCGCGTAGAGCGGTTCGTCCCACGCCGGAGCCGGCCCCGTGGCCGTGGCGGGGTCGTCCCGGGCTCGTGCTGCTCCGGCGGGCGCACCGCTCGTGGCGACCTGCGCGAGCGCGAGCGCGAGCACGAGGAGCAGTGCTGAGGGACGGGTTCGCCGCGGCACGGCGCGCCGGGTGTCGAGGTGCATGAGGTGAGCGTCCTGCCGCGAGTCGTCCCCCGCACCGGGGCGCAGTGGGGATGTGGACGCGCACGGCGGTCCACAGTGCAGGCGTCGGGTAGACTCACCTACGCGATCAGTACGTCAGTGCTGCCCTCATCTCGCATGAGCGGCACGACAGCTGGTCGACTTCACGCACCAGACGACGGCCTCCGTGCCGTCCGGCGCAGCCACTACGGTCCGGGTTCGTCCCGGCGTGGCCATCCGTGGTGCTAGGGACGGGCTCCGACCGGGGCGCGTCGACAACCGAGATGCGGTCCACCGGACCGCCAACATGCGCGCGGAGCCGGGGCATCGTCCCGACCCGCACCGAAAGGAAGTGCCATGGCCGTCGTGACCATGCGCCAGCTCCTCGAGAGCGGTGTCCACTTCGGACACCAGACCCGCCGCTGGAACCCGAAGATGAAGCGCTTCATCTTCACCGAGCGCAACGGCATCTACATCGTCGACCTCCAGCAGTCGCTGACGTACATCGACACTGCGTACGAGTTCGTCAAGGAGACGGTCGCCCACGGCGGTTCCGTCCTCTTCGTCGGCACGAAGAAGCAGGCGCAGGAGCCGGTCGCCGAGCAGGCCGCCCGGGTCGGCATGCCGTACGTCAACCACCGCTGGCTCGGTGGGATGCTCACCAACTTCCAGACCGTCAACAAGCGTCTGCAGCGCCTCAAGGAGCTCGAGCAGATCGACTTCGACGACGTCGCAGGAAGCGCCTTCACGAAGAAGGAGCTCCTCATCATGCGTCGCGAGCGCGACAAGCTCGCCCGCACGCTCGGCGGTATCCGTGACATGGCGAAGATCCCCTCCGCCATCTGGATCGTCGACACGAACAAGGAGCACCTCGCGGTCGACGAGGCACGCAAGCTGAACATCCCGATCGTCGCGATCCTCGACACCAACTGCGACCCCGACGTCGTCGACTACAAGATCCCGGGCAACGACGACGCGATCCGCGCCGTCGCGCTCCTCACGCGGGTCGTCGCGGACGCCGTCGCCGAGGGCCTCATCCAGCGCCACGCCGGCAAGTCCGGCGCTACGGCGGGCTCTGAGTCCGAGCCGCTCGCCGAGTGGGAGCGCGAGCTCCTCGCCGGTGCTGAGGCGCCTGCAGCCGTCGAGCCCGCGCCGGTCGCGGCTGTCGAGGCCGCGGCAACGCCCGACGCGGTCGCCGAGGTCGCCACCGAGGTGGAGGCGTCCGACGAGGCTGCTGCGCCTGAGGCTGCAGCGCCCGAGGCCGCTGCGGCCGAGACGGAGGCGCCCGTCGCCGCCGAGGCGACGGCCCCCGAGGCCGAGTCCAAGTAAGCAGGGTGCACGTGGTGGTCGGCTCGCAGGAGCCGGCCACCACGTCTCTCTCCATCGATTCTTCTGCAAAGGACGTACACACATGGCGAACTACACCGCCGCAGACATCAAGGCGCTGCGTGAGCGCACCGGTGCCGGCATGCTCGACGTCAAGAAGGCGCTCGACGAGGCTGACGGCAACGCCGAGAAGGCGCTCGAGATCATCCGCGTCAAGGGCCTCAAGGGCGTGAGCAAGCGCGAGGGCCGTTCGACGTCGGAGGGTCTCGTGGCCCTGTCCGTGGCGACGGACGGCGACAGCGAGGTCGGCACGATCATCGAGCTGAACTCCGAGACCGACTTCGTCGCGAAGAGCGAGAACTTCGTCAACCTCGGCGCCCGCGTGCTCGAGGCCGTCGTCGCGAGCGGTGCCACGGACGTCGAGTCCGCACTGGCTGCCGAGGTGGACGGCGAGACGCTGCAGAGCCTCATCGACAACACCGCAGCAACGCTGGGCGAGAAGATCGTCCTGCGTCGCGTCGAGCGTGTGCGTGGCCCGAAGGTCAGCAGCTACCTGCACCGCACGAGCAAGGACCTTCCGCCGTCGATCGGTGTCCTCGTGGCCACCGACGAGGCAGGCGCCGCTGTCGCCAAGGACATCGCGCAGCACATCGCCGCGCTCTCCCCGTCCTACCTGACGCGGGACGATGTCCCGGCCGAGACGGTCGCCAACGAGCGCCGCATCGCCGAGGAGACCTCGCGCAACGAGGGCAAGCCCGAGGCGGCGCTGCCGAAGATCATCGAAGGACGCCTCGGCGGGTTCTTCAAGGAGGTCGTCCTCCTCGACCAGCCCCTGGCGAAGGACCCGAAGAAGACGGTCGCTCAGACCGCCTCCGAGGTCGGCGGTTCCGTCACCGGCTTCGTGCGGTTCCGCGTCGGAGCCTGACACACCACATGGTCGCCCGGTCCGCAGGTGCTGCGGGCCGGGCTTTCCGTACACGTAGGGCTGGCACGACAACGGTGGGATGGTAGGACAGTGACCCAGAACCTCATGAGCGACGGCGCTCAGCCCCGTGGAGCGCGTGGTACGCGTGCGCGGCGGGTGCTCCTCAAGCTTTCCGGCGAGGCCTTCGGCGGTGGCCAGATCGGTCTCGCGTCGGACGTGGTCCGGCGCGTCGCGGCGGAGATCGCCGAGGCGGTCGGCGCGGGCGTCGAGGTCGCGATCGTCGTGGGCGGTGGCAACTTCTTCCGCGGCGCCGAGCTCTCCCAGCAGGGACTCGACCGGGCGCGGGCCGACTACATGGGGATGCTGGGGACGGTGATGAACTGCCTCGCCCTGCAGGACTTCCTCGAGCAGGCCGGCGTGAGCACGCGTGTCCAGACGGCGATCGCCATGGGTCAGGTCGCGGAGCCGTACATCCCGCTCCGTGCGATCCGCCATCTGGAGAAGGGCCGCGTCGTGATCTTCGGTGCTGGCGCCGGCCTGCCCTACTTCTCGACAGACACGGTCTCGGCACAGCGAGCGCTCGAGACGCACTGCGACGAGGTGCTCATGGGAAAGAACGGCGTCGACGGGGTGTACAGCGCCGACCCCCGGACGGACCCGACCGCTGAGCGGTTCGACGAGCTGACCTACACCGACGCGCTCATCCGGGACCTCGCCGTCATGGACGCGACCGCACTGAGCCTGTGCCGGGACAACGACGTGCACATGCGCGTGTTCGGCATGGACACCCCCGGGAACGTCACCCGGGCGCTCGTCGGTGAGAAGATCGGAACGCTCGTCACATCAGGGTGAGCAGGACGCGTCCCGGTCTGCCGGGGCGTCGTCCGACGTACGAGCCACGCGGACCGTGTGGCATCCGCAAGCGATGAAGGAGCACGGGTGATCGACGAGACCCTCCTCGAGGCCGAGGAAAAGATGGACAAGGCGATCGAGGTCGCGAAGACGGACTTCGCGACGATCCGCACAGGTCGTGCGAACGCGTCGATGTTCTCGCGGATCGTCGTCGAGTACTACGGCGCCCCCACGCCGCTCCAGCAGCTGGCGTCGTTCACGACGCCCGAGGCGCGGACCATCCTCGTCTCCCCGTTCGACAAGACGGTGCTCGGAGCCATCGAGCGGGCCCTGCGGGACTCCGACCTGGGCGTCAACCCCAGCAACGACGGCAACGTCATCCGCATCGTCCTGCCGGTGCTCACCGAGGACCGGCGCAAGGAGTACGTCAAGCTCGCCAAGACCAAGGCCGAGGACGCGCGCGTGTCCGTCCGCAGCATCCGGCGCAAGGCCAAGGAGGCGCTCGACCGCCTCGTCAAGGACGGCGACGCCGGCGAGGACGAGGGCGCCCGCGCGGAGAAGGAGCTCGAGGCGATCACGAAGCGGCACGTCGATGCGGTGGACGGTCTTCTCGCCCGCAAGGAAGCCGAGCTCCTCGAAGTCTGATGGTCGACTCGTCGGTGTCCCTGCCCACTCCGGGCGCCCCGCGCGCGGGGCGCAACCTCCCCGCTGCGACCGGGGTGGGCGTCGCCCTCCTCGCCGTCGTCGGCGGGTCTCTGTACTTCCGCAAGGAGGGCTTCATCCTCCTGGCGTTCGTGGCGATCACGGCGGCGCTGTGGGAGCTGACCAAGGCCTTTCAGCGGCGCAACGTCCACATCCCGTTCGTGCCGCTCGTGGTGGGCACCGTCGGGATGCTCGTCTCGACGTACCAGGCGGGCGCCGAGGCGCTCATGGTCTCGTTCGTCCTCACGGTGGCCGGGCTCGTCGTGTGGCGGATCGTCGACGGTGGGGGGATCGGAGCCGTCCGTGATGCAGCGGCGGGCGTCTTCGCCGCCTCGTACCTGCCTCTCATGGGCGGCTTCGTCATGCTCATGCTCCGGGCCGAGGACGGCCGCGAGCAGGTGCTCATCTTCATCCTCCTTGCCGTGTCGAACGACGTCGGCGGATATGTCGCCGGCGTGCTGTTCGGACGCCATCCGTTGGCGCCCTCGGTGAGCCCGAAGAAGAGCTGGGAGGGTCTGGCCGGGTCGTTCGTCCTCGCCCTCGCAGTGGGTCTCGTCGGGTCGATCCTCGTGCTCGACGTCAACCCGGTCATCGGTCTGACGCTCGGTTTCCTCGCGCCGCTCACGGCGACGCTCGGAGACCTCGCGGAGTCGCTCATCAAGCGAGACCTAGAATTGAAGGACATGGGATCGTTGCTGCCGGGGCACGGGGGCGTCCTCGATCGCCTCGACTCGATGCTGCTCACCGCTCCCTTCGTATATCTGCTGTTCTCCGTGGCGCCTGACCTGCCGGTCTGACGCCGCCCTACCGCACGTGACTGGACCTCTCACCATGGCTGCACCTTCGACGCCGCTGACCCTCACGATGGCGGCCCCCCGCCGGGGCAAGCCGCCGCGCCACCTCGCGGACATGACACCCGAGGAGCGCGTCCAGGCCGTCGTCGACCTCGGCGAGAAGCCGTTCCGGGCGAAGCAGCTGGCGACGCACTACTTCACGCACCTCACCGCGGACCCGGCAGCGATGACCGACCTCCCGCAGGCGTCGCGTGACGCCCTCGCCGCCGGGCTCCTGCCCCCGCTGCTCACCCCCGCGCGTGTCATGCAGGCGGACGGGGGCTCCACGGTGAAGACTCTCTGGCACCTGTTCGACGGCGTGAAGGTCGAGTCGGTGCTCATGCGTTACCCCAACCGTTCGACGCTGTGCGTCTCGAGCCAGGCGGGGTGCGGGATGGCGTGCCCGTTCTGTGCGACGGGACAGCTGGGACTCACCCGTAACCTCTCGACCGCGGAGATCGTCGAACAGGTGCGGTCCGCCGCGAAGGCTCTCGCGGACGGGCAGCTGCCTGGTGGGCCGACCCGGCTCAACAACCTCGTCTTCATGGGCATGGGTGAGCCGATGGCGAACTACAAGGCGGTCATGGCGACGGTCCGTCAGGCGGTGGCGCCCACGCCCGACGGGTTCGGGATGTCCGCGCGCAACATCACCGTCTCCACGGTGGGTCTCGTCCCGGCGATGGACAAGCTCGCCAAGGAGGGCATCCCGGTGACGCTCGCGCTCTCGCTGCACGCCCCGGACGACGAGCTGCGCAGCGAGCTCGTGCCGATCAACACCCGGTGGTCCGTCGACGAGGTGCTCGACTCGGCCCGTCGGTACTTCGAGGTCACCGGTCGGCGCGTGAGCATCGAGTATGCGCTCATCCGCGACATGAACGACCATGCGTGGCGCGCCGACCTGCTCGGGGAGAAGCTCACGGCGCGGGGCCAGGGCTGGGTGCACGTCAACCCGATCCCGCTCAACCCCACGCCCGGGTCGATCTGGACGGCGAGCGACCCGGCCGTGGAGGATGAGTTCGTCGCGCGCCTGCGCGGCCACGGCATCCCGACGACGATCCGGGACACCCGGGGGAGCGACATCGACGGTGCCTGCGGGCAGCTCGCAGCGGAGGAAGAAGCATGACGAAGGTCTTCTCGACCGTCTCCCGCCTACGCAAGGGGTACGACCAGGACGAGGTCGACGACTTCTTCGACGAGGCGCGGGAGGCGTACGAGGGGACGGGCAGCGAGGAGCTGACGAGCCGGGACATCCAGACGAGGACCTTCGCGCTCGTCCGGGGCGGTTATGTCACCAGCGAGGTCGATGCGGCACTCGACCGGCTCGAGGCTGCCTTCGTCGCCCGGCAGCGCCAGGAGTTCGTCCTCGCGCAGGGTCAGGGTGCCTGGATGACCGACCTCGCGGAGAGAGCGCGGAGCCTCTACGGCCGCCTGCGCCGTCCTGACGGGGAACGTTTCGCGGACGCGCCGCGCGGGGGACCGGGGTACGACAAGGACGAGGTCGACGAGCTCTGCGACCGGCTCGTCGCGTACTTCGACCAGACCGAGGCCGTGTCAGCGGCCGAGATCCGCCGGGCGGTGTTCCGTCCACGGCGGGGATCGAAGGGGTATGCCGAGGCTCCGGTCGATGCCTTCCTCGCGCGCGCCGTCGAGGTCCTCCTCGGTGTCGAGTAGCACCGGCGTGGCCGGTGCTGGCGGTCACCGTTCCCTTGTCGTGCTCGGGTCGACAGGGTCGATCGGCACCCAGGCTCTCGACGTCGTCGACCGGCACCGCGACCAGTTCTCGATCACGGCGCTCGGCTCGGGTGGCGGTGATCCGCTGCTCCTCGCCGAGCAGGCCGTCGCGTTCGACGTCCCGGTCGTCGCCGTCGCGCAGCCTGGTGCGGTGCCGGCCGTCCGCGCGGCCCTCGATGCGCGACTGCGTGCGGTGGGGCGCGCGGCGGGGAGCGTCGAGGTGGTGGCCGGGCCGGACGCGGCAACCGTCATTGCGGGAACGGGTGCCGACGTCGTCCTCAACGGCATCACCGGCTCCGTCGGGCTGGGCCCGACCCTGGCTGCGCTCCGCGCCGGCTCGACGCTGGCGCTGGCGAACAAGGAGTCGCTCGTCGTCGGCGGCTCGCTCGTCGCGCAGGCGCAGGGCCGCCCCGGCCAGGTCGTGCCGGTCGACTCGGAGCACTCGGCGATCGCCCAGTGCTTGCGCTCGGGCTCGCGTGGCGAGGTCCGCCGGCTCGTCCTCACGGCATCGGGCGGGCCGTTCCGCGGGTGGTCGCGGGACCGGCTCGCGGCGGTGGGCCCGCGCGAGGCCCTCGCTCATCCCACGTGGTCCATGGGGCCGGTGGTCACGGTGAACTCCGCGTCGCTCATGAACAAGGGTCTGGAGCTCATCGAGGCGCACCTGCTCTTCGACGTCCCGGTCGAGGACATCGTCGTCGTCGTGCACCCGCAGTCCGTGGTGCACTCGATGGTCGAGTTCGTCGATGGTTCGACGATCGCCCAGGCGTCGCCGCCGGACATGCGGTTGCCCATCGCGCTCGGCCTGAGCTGGCCGGAGCGGCTGGCCGACGTCGCGTCGCCCTGCGCGTGGACGCAGCCAGCTGCCTGGACGTTCGAGCCGCTCGACGAGTCCGTGTTTCCCGCGGTCCGGCTGGCGCGCGAGGCCGTGGTCGCGTCGGCGACGCACCCCGCCGTGTACAACGCCGCGAACGAGGAGTGCGTGAGCGCCTTCCTCGACGGACGGACGGGATTCCTCGACATCGTGGACACCGTCGAACGTGTGCTCGGCGAGCATCACGGCGATGACGGCGAGCTCACGCTCGAGGCAGTGCTCGAGGCCGAGCGGTGGGCACGCAGGAGGACCTGCGAGGTCCTCGCTGCCTCCTGAGGGAGCAAAGATCCCCCGCCGCCTCTCTGGAAATCTTCAGGGGGCGGCGGCATCATGATCCATCGACAGGGGCACCGCCGCCGGCCCCTGCCTCATCCCCGGAGCCACTGCGGCTCCGGCCGCGTGCACAGGAGATCAGATGGCCTACCTCGCCGGCGTCCTCGTCATGGTCGTCGCCGTCCTCGTCTCGATCGGGCTCCACGAGCTGGGTCACATGGTCCCGGCAAAGCGGTTCGGCGTGCGGGTGAGTCAGTACATGGTCGGATTCGGCCCCACGGTGTTCTCCCGTACCCGTGGTGAGACCGAGTACGGGATCAAGGCGATCCCGCTCGGTGGCTACGTCCGGCTCGTGGGGATGTACCCCCCGGGCGACCCTCGACGCGCGCGGAAGACCGGGCGCATCGCGCGCCTCATCCAGTCGGCGCGTGACGCGAGCGCGGAGGAGATCCACCCCGGCGAGGAGGGGCGGGCGTTCTACAACCTCTCGGCGCCCAAGAAGCTCGTCGTCATGCTCGGCGGGCCGTTCATGAACCTTGTCATCGCCGTCGTGCTCTTCTCGGCCGTCGTCGTGGGGTTCGGGGCGATGGAGCCGTCGACGACCGTCGCCCGCGTCTCGGAGTGCGTGCTGCCCGCGGACGCGCCGGCGGACGCGGAGTGCACCGCGTCCGACGTGCCCGCCCCCGCCGCGGCGGCGGGCATCGAGCCCGGTGACACGATCGTCGCCTTCGGGGGTCAGGACGTCTCGTCGTGGGACGAGCTCGTGGACCTCATCACCGCCTCCGGGGGACGCAGCACGGAGGTCGCTGTCGAGCGGGACGGCGAGATCCTCACGATGACGGTCACCCCGGTCGTGGCCGAGCGCCTCGTCCTCGACGAGGAGGGCCAGCCCGTCGAGACCGCGGACGGGACGCCTCGCACCGAGGAGGTGGGGTTCCTCGGCGTCGGTCCGACGGACGAGCTGCAGCCCCAGCCGATCACCGTCGTCCCCGGGATGGTGGGGGAGCGGCTCGCGATGACCGTCCAGGTCATCGCCACCCTCCCGGAGCGGATGGTGGACATCGCGGAGGCGGCGTTCGGGGACGCGGAGCGCGACGAGACGTCCGTCGTGGGGGTCGTGGGTATCGGGCGGTTCGCGGGTGAGATCACCTCCGCCGACGTCGACGGGTACGGCCCCGCGCTCATGACGGCCGACCTGCTCATGATGGTCGCGGGCCTCAACCTCGCGCTCTTCGCGTTCAACCTCGTCCCGCTGCTCCCGCTCGACGGCGGCCACGTCGTGGGGGCCCTGTACGAGGGCGGGCGTCGGCAGGTCGCGCGCCTGCGGGGGCAGCCTCGTCCAGCGCCGGCCGACACCGCCCGGATGATGCCCGTCGCCTACGGGGTGTTCCTCGTCCTCGGAGCCATGGGGGCTCTGCTCATGTACGCGGACATCGTCAAGCCGATCCGGATCCTGTGAAGGTTCGAGGGACGTCGGTCCGGTCGGCGGGCCTACGGCGGCAGCCGGACCGCCGGAGGTGGATACTGGTCGGGTGAGTGTTCCTATCAGTCTCGGCATGCCCCAGGCCCCGGTCCCTGTCCTCGCCCCTCGGCGCCCGACCCGAAAGATCAAGGTCGGCAAGGTGGACGTCGGCGGCGACGCACCGGTGAGCGTCCAGTCGATGACGACCACCCCGACGACCGACATCAACGGGACCCTCCAGCAGATCGCCGCCCTCACCGCCGCCGGGTGCGACATCGTGCGCGTCGCCGTTCCGAGCTCTGACGATGCTCTCGCGCTGCCGGCCATCGCCAAGAAGTCGCAGATCCCCGTCATCGCGGACATCCACTTCCAGCCGAAGTACGTCTATGCGGCGATCGACGCGGGATGCGCGGCCGTGCGCGTGAACCCCGGCAACATCCGGAAGTTCGACGACCAGGTCAAACAGATCGCTGACGCTGCGCGCGACGCGAACGTCTCCATCCGGATCGGTGTCAACGCCGGTTCGCTGGACCCGCGCCTGCTCGCGAAGTACGGCAAGGCGACCCCTGAGGCTCTCGTCGAGTCGGCCGTGTGGGAGGCGTCCCTGTTCGAGGAGCACGACTTCCACGACTTCAAGATCTCCGTCAAGCACAACGACCCCGTGATCATGGTGCGCGCCTACGAGCTTCTCTCGGAGCGCGGTGACTGGCCGCTGCACCTCGGCGTCACGGAGGCCGGCCCGGCGTTCCAGGGGACGATCAAGTCGGCGACGGCATTCGGTGCGCTCCTGTCGAAGGGCATCGGCGACACGATCCGCGTCTCGCTCTCCGCACCCCCGGTGGAGGAGGTCAAGGTCGGGATCCAGATCCTGCAGTCCCTCAACCTGCGTCCCCGCAAGCTCGAGATCGTCTCGTGCCCGTCGTGCGGGCGTGCCCAGGTCGACGTCTACACGCTCGCCGAGCAGGTGACTGCCGGTCTGGAGGGCCTCGAGGTGCCGCTGCGCGTCGCTGTCATGGGCTGTGTCGTCAACGGCCCGGGTGAGGCGCGGGAGGCGGACCTCGGTGTCGCCTCGGGGAACGGCAAGGGCCAGATCTTCGTCAAGGGCGAGGTGGTCAGGACGGTGCCCGAGCACCTCATCGTGGAGACCCTCATCGACGAGGCGATGCGGATCGCCGCGACCATGGAGCCCGTCGACGGCCCCGGGGGCGGCGCAGTCGTCTCCGTCAGCTGAGGCGCACCTCTCGTGCGCGTCGAGCCACCCGCGGTGACATGGCGGGCATGAAGGGGGCGGGAACGGCCAGCGGCGCGTCCGGGGTGCGGATGCTCACGGAGGCTGGTCTCGGCCGTGCGCTCGAGGTCTGCGCCGTCGATCCGGTGGCCTCGGTCCTCGCGACCACCCGGATCGAGGCGGCGGCCGAGCAGTCCATCGCCCGGTCCGGCGGCCAGGTGTGGGGTTTTCCCGCGGACGGACCGATCGAGGCGGTCTGCTGGTCCGGGGCGAACCTCGTCCCCGTCGTGCCGGGTGCGGAACCTGAGGCGCTCGACGCCTTCGCCCGGCAGGCGATGGTGCAGGGACGCAGGTGCTCGTCGATCGTCGGTGCTGCCGACGCTGCGCTGGGGCTGTGGCGGCGGCTCGAGCCGATCTGGCCCGCGGCACGCGAGGTCCGCGCGAACCAGCCGTCGATGATGATCACCACCGACCCTCTCGTCGTCCCCGACGACCGCGTGCGGTACTCCGAGATGACGGACTATCCGGTGCTCCTGCCCGCCTGTGTGCGGATGTTCCAGGAGGAGGTCGGATACTCACCCATGGAGTACTCCGCGAGCGCGTACGAGGACCGTGTCCGTTCGCTCATCACCGGACGCCGATCCTTCGTCCGTGTCGAGACGACGGACGGCAGGAGCATCGACGCGGACGGCGTGCGGGGCCTCGACCGTGCCCCGGAGGTCGTCTTCAAGGCGGAGATCGGGGCAGCGAGCCGCGGCGTGGCGCAGGTCCAGGGCGTGTGGGTCGCGCCGCACCACCGGGGTCAGGGCTACTCCGAGTCGGGCATGGCTGCTGTCGTCGCGACCACGCGGCGCGACATCGCACCGGTGGTCTCCCTGTACGTCAACGACTACAACGATCGCGCGCTGGCGGCGTACCGGCGGGTGGGGTTCGAGCAGGTGGGCACCTTCGCGACGGTCCTGTTCTGACCTGTGCTCCTGCGGGTCACGGGCGAGCGTCCAGAACGACTACGCTCGTGCCATGCTTCTACGCCTCTCCACGCTGTTCCTGCGCACCCTCCGGGAGGACCCGGCGGACGCCGAGGTCGCCAGCCACCGCCTGCTCGTCCGTGCCGGATACATCCGCCGGGCCGCGCCAGGGATCTACACCTGGCTCCCGTTGGGGCTGCGGGTGCTCGCGAAGGTCGAGGCTGTCGTCCGCGAGGAGATGGAGCGTGCTGGTGCCCAGGAGGTGCACTTCCCCGCGCTCCTGCCTCGTGAGCCCTACGAGGCGACGAACCGGTGGACCGAGTACGGCCCCAACCTCTTCCGTCTGCGTGACCGCAAGGACGCCGAGTACCTGCTCGCGCCGACCCACGAGGAGATGTTCACCCTCCTGGTGAAGGACCTGTACTCCTCGTACAAGGACCTCCCGGTGACGCTGTTCCAGGTGCAGACCAAGTACCGCGACGAGGCGCGCCCACGCGCGGGTCTCATGCGTGGCCGCGAGTTCATCATGAAGGACGCGTACTCCTTCGACCTCGACGACGCCGGACTGGCGGTCTCGTACCAGGCCCAGCGTGACGCCTATGAGCGCATCTTCACGCGCCTGGGTCTCGAGTACGTCATCGTCGCCGCGACCTCGGGCGCCATGGGGGGCTCGCGCAGCGAGGAGTTCCTCACCCCGATGCCCATCGGGGAGGACACCTTCGTCCGCTCACCCGGTGGCTACGCCGCGAACGTCGAGGCGGTCGTCACCCCGGTCCCGGAGTCGGTCGACGCGAGCGACGCGCCACCTGCGCACGTCGAGGACACTCCCGGGACGGCCACGATCGAGAGCCTGGTCGAGCTGGCCAACGTGCGGCACCCGCGCGCCGACGGGGTGGCGTGGACGGCGGCGGACACCCTCAAGAACGTCGTGCTCGCACTGACCCACCCGGACGGCAGCCGCGAGGTCGTCGTCGTCGGTCTTCCCGGCGACCGGGAGATCGACCTCCGCCGCGTCGAGGCGGCGCTCGCTCCGGCGGAGGTCGAGCCCGCCGGCGACGCCGACTTCGCGAAGCACCCCGAGCTCGTCAAGGGATACATCGGTCCTCGTGCCCTCGGGCGCACGACCACGGGGGACGAGACCGCGGTGCGGTACTTCCTCGACCCCCGGGTCGTTCCGGGCACCCGGTGGATCTCGGGCGCAGACGTCCGCGACCAGCACGTGTTCGACCTCGTCGCGGGGCGCGACTTCCGCGCGGACGCGACGATCGAGGCCGCTGCCGTGCGGGCAGGAGACCCCGCGCCGGACGGTTCGGGCCCGCTCGAGCTCGCGCGCGGGATCGAGATCGGCCACATCTTCCAGCTCGGCCGCAAGTACGCGGAGACCCTGGGTCTCAAGGTGCTCGACGTCAACGGCAAGCAGGTGACCGTGACGATGGGCTCCTACGGTGTCGGGGTGACCCGGGCGCTCGCCGCCATCGCCGAGGCGCACCACGACGAGAAGGGTCTGGCGTGGCCGGTCCAGGTCGCGCCGGCCCACGTGCACGTCGTGGCGACGGGCAAGGACCCTGCTGTCTTCGAGACAGCAGAGTCGATCGCCGGGACGCTGTCCGCGCGGGGCGTCGAGGTCCTGTTCGACGACCGTCCGAAGGTCTCGCCCGGCGTGAAGTTCGCGGATGCGGAGCTGCTGGGCGTGCCGCTCGTCGTCGTCGTGGGGCGTGGGCTCGCGGACGGAGTGGTCGAGGTCCGTCCCCGCGTCGGAGGCCAGGCTGAGCAGGTAGCGGTGGAGTCGGCCGTCGATCGGATCGCCGAGCTCGTCGAGTCGCTCTGACGATAGCGCGTTACCCCTGCGGGGCCTGCTCAGGCAGGCCGGGGAACGCGAGGACGGGCGATCCCCATGCCCGCGCTGCGGCGTAGCTGTCGACGAGGAGGTCGAGCATGGGGGCCCGGTTCGCGGCATCGACCCGCCCGACGAGAGTCGCGTAGGTCGTCGTGAGGGTGTCTTCGACCGACCGCGCGAGGGCGGCGGCACCGTCGGGGGTGGACACGGCGGTCACGGGTAGCTGGTACGCGGCCCGCCGGGGATCGCGCGTGGTCCCGTCGAGTGAGGCCAGCGTGGCCCACGCCTGGCCACGGTCCCGGTGCGTGCTGGCGCGGGTGATGGCGAGCCCCCGCACGGCGTCGGACGACCAGGCGGCGACGACCTCGTGGGCGTAGCCCGCGGAGTCTTCGCTCCGGACGAGCACGGCGAGCTCCTCGAGCCCGACGTCGAGCGGGAGGGTCGCCGGCTCCTGCGTCGTGAACGTCTCGGGCACCATGAACTCGACGCCTGTCGATGCCGCGAGGTCCCGCGCGCTCTCGAGCTGGGACGCGGCGATCGACGCGTACAGGCGGGCGAGGCCCCCGTCGAGCGGTGTCGCGAGGGACCCGCGGGCGCGGGCCGACGACTGGGTGAGGAGGCCCACGACCGCGGCGGCGTCAGCGGGCTCGGACGGGGCGTCCTGCGGGGGAGGCGTGGAGGTGCCGGACGGGTCGACGTCGCCGGTGTCGTTGGTCACGGTGCCGGGCTCGAGCGACGTGTGACCGTCCGCGGGAAGCGCGCTGTCTGCGGGATCGGCTCCTGCGCCGTCCGCGACGTCGGACGCGCCGCCGAGAACCGTCAGGTGCTGGTCCGCGAGCAGCAGGACCTGGTCGAGCGCGCCGGCGGAGGGGTCCTCGGCGGCGAGCGGGAGTCGCGCCTGGGTCGCGGCGTCCCGGACCGCGACGACGTCCGCGACCATCGCCTGGCGGGAGACCTCGTCGGCGTCGAGCACGAGGGCGGACGGCGCCGGGGTCTCGAGCCGCAGACCGCACCCCGAGACGCCGAGGAGCGCGACGAGGGCGCTCATCCCCGCCGCGAGCACGCGGCGGCGGGTGCTGGCGCCGGGACCTGTGGGCGCGGCAGCAGACCGGGCGGGCACGCGGGGAAGGTTCATCGTCCCCGATGATGCCACGTGGCGCGGTTCCCGTGGGTCCGACGCGGTCCACCCGAGACGCCCCGGGGTGGGCACGGATCCCTCGCGGGGCGCAGGACGGCTCGACGAGGCGAGGGGACGGCCGACGGCTCTGCACTCGGTAGACTGCGTGCAGAAACAACTGCACACCGGTCTCATCCATGCCCGGTGGGCTGTGGACCCGACAGGAGTGAAGTGATGGCAGCAATCACCGCGGACCAGGTGGCGAGTGCGGTGCGCCCGGCCGTCGAGGACGCCGGGCTGTTCCTCGAGGACGTGAAGGTCGCGCCGGCCGGTTCGAAGACCGTCGTCCGGATCACGCTCGACCTCCCCGAGGACGAGACAGGGTCGCTGGGTCTCGACCGGGTGGCCGAGGTGTCCCGCGTCATCTCGGACACGCTCGACGAGCGGGGCACGGTGCCCGGCGTCTACACCCTCGAGGTGTCCACGCCAGGGACCAGCCGGCCGCTGACCGAGCTGCGGCACCTCAAGCGCGCCCGCACCCGGCTCGTCACGCTGGACCTCGAGGACCGGTCGACGGTCACCGGCCGCATCGTCGAGGTCGACGGGCAGACGGTCGTGCTGGACCCGGGCGGGCGCCGGATCGATGCTGGCGCGATCCGGAGCGGTCGCGTCGAGGTCGAGCTCAAGCGTGCCGCAGAGCTCGACGAGGACGCGTTCGTCCCGCTCTCGCCCGACGACACAGACGAAGAGGCCTGACATGGACATCGACATGACCGTCCTGCGGATGCTCGAGCGCGAGAAGGACATCAGTCTCGACGTGCTCGTCTCCGCCATCGAGCAGGCCCTTGCGCTCGCGTACCAGCGCACGCCGGACGCGCACCGGACGGCACGCGTCGAGGTGGACCGGCGTTCCGGCCACGTGACCGTGTGGGCCCGCGAGGAGATCGAGACGGAGGGCGAGGCGCTGCCCGCGGCTGACGGCGAGGAGGCCCCGGCGCCGGTGGTGCGTTCGTTCGGGCCGGAGTTCGACGACACGCCGAGCAACTTCGGGCGGATCGCCACCTCGACGGCACGCCAGGTCATCCTGCAGCGCCTGCGGGACGCCGAGGACGACCAGATCCTCGGGCAGTTCCGTGGGAAGGAGGGCGAGGTCATCGCCGGCGTCATCCAGCAGGGCCACGACCCGCGCAACGTCCTCGTGGACATCGGGGGCACCGAGGCGGTGCTCGGAGCGCACGAGCAGGTGCCGACGGAGCGGTACGTCCATGGTGAGCGCCTGCGCGCGTACGTGCTCGACGTGTCCCGTGGGATGAAGGGGCCGTCGATCACCTTGAGCCGTACCCACCCGAACCTCGTCCGGAAGCTCTTCGAGCTCGAGGTGCCCGAGGTCGCCGACGGGTCCGTCGAGATCATGGCGATCGCTCGCGAGGCAGGGCACCGCACGAAGATGGCTGTCCGTGCCCGGGTGTCGGGTCTCAACGCCAAGGGTGCCTGCATCGGCCCGATGGGCCAGCGCGTCCGTGCCGTGATGGCGGAGCTGCACGGCGAGAAGATCGACATCGTCGACTTCAGCGACGACCCGGCGCGGTTCGTGGCCAGCGCTCTGTCACCCGCGAACGTCAGCTCCGTCACGATCGTGGACCCGGATGCCCGGGCGGCTCGTGTGGTCGTCCCGGACTTCCAGCTCTCGCTGGCGATCGGCAAGGAGGGCCAGAATGCCCGTCTGGCCGCCAAGCTCACCGGATGGCGGATCGACATCAGGTCGGACGGTGGCGCGCCCGACGACGACTCCGCGACATCTCCCGGAGCGGAATAGGTCCCGATCTGTGGGCGGGCGCGGTAGAGTAGTGGAGTCTGGGTCGCGACTGCGAGAGTCTGCGCCTGTTCCCCTGTCGTCCAACGATGCCTCCGCTGTCTGCGAGGGGCGTGTCGGACCGGTGCGGACATGCGTGGGGTGTCGAGGTCGTGATTGCCAGGAATCTCTGGTCCGGTTCGTGATAGACCGGTCTTCGGGGGACGACGGCTCGCCGCTCGTCCTGCTGGCGGACCTGGATCGCTCCCTCCCGGGGCGTGGAGCCTGGCTCCATCCCCGGACCGTCTGTGCAGAGCTCGCGGTACGTCGCAAGGCGTTTCCGCGTGCGCTGCGCTCGGCAGTGGTCGTCGATCCGGATCAGATGAAGGAAGCGTTGGGGTCCGTGCCCCGCGTCAGCACGACACGTCGACAAGGAAGCGGGTTCGAAGCCGATGGGCGCCCGATGAGTACTCAGCGATGAGTTCCCAGTACTAACGACGGTCCTCCCTGCCTTGGGTGGACCAAGACAGGAGAGTTGTGGCTAAGGTCCGCGTCTACGAGCTCGCAAAAGAGCTCGGGGTGGAAAGCAAGACCATCATGACCAAGCTGACCGAGCTCGGTGAGTTCGTCAGGTCAGCATCATCAACCATCGAGCCCCCCGTGGTTCGCAAGCTCCGGGACGCGTTCCCGGCCCCGGCGGCAGAGAGTGCGCCCGCGAAGCCGGCTGCGCGCAAGCCTGCCGCGCCGCGGTCCGCGCAGCCCGCCGAGACGGCGCCCGCCGAGCAGGTCCCCGCGCAGGCGTCTCCCGCGCCGGCGCCCCCCGCAGAGCCGGCTCCCACGCAGCCGACCGCGGACGCGCCAGCGCAAGCTGCTCCCGCAGCAGCGCCCGCTGCCTCCGCAGAACCTGAGGCAACCCCCACACCCGCCGCACCGGCGCCCGCTGGCCCCCGGCCGAGCGCGCCGACCCCCAAGGCTCCGCCTGCTGCGGACGCTCAGCGCGCCCCCAAGGCCCCCGGTCAGGGGTCCGGCGCACCGCGCACGGGCGCGCCGCGTCCCGGGAACAACCCGTTCGCCACGAGCCAGGGGATGCCGCGCTCCGGCGCGCCGCGTCCCGGGAACAACCCCTTCGCCACGAGCCAGGGGATGCCGCGACCGGGACAGCGTCCCGAGCGCACGGAGAACGTCAACCCCGCGGCGGCTCAGGGCAACACGTCCGAGCGGCCCGGCGGGCCTCGCCCCGCTGCTCCGCGTCCCGGCGGTCCGCGCCCCAACCCGGGCATGATGCCCGGTCGGAGTGCTGCTCCTCGTCCGGGTGACCGAGCGCCTGCGGGCGCCGGACGCCCAGGAGGCGGTGGTGGCGGCGCACGCGGCGGCTTCGCCGGCCGTCCCGGTGGCGGTGCTCCCGGTGGTGGCGGTGCGCCGGGGACGGGCGGCGGTTTCGCTGGTCGTCCCGGCGGTGGTGGCCGTCCGGGTGGCGCGGGTCGTGGAAGCACGCAGGGCGCGTTCGGTCGCGCAGGCGGCCGTCCCGTCCGTGGACGGAAGTCGAAGCGCGCGAAGCGCCAGGAGTTCGAGCAGATGCAGGCGCCGTCGCTCGGTGGCGTCCAGGTGCCCCGCGGGAACGGCAGCACCGTCGTGCGGCTGCGCCACGGCTCGTCGCTCAACGACCTCGCCGACAAGATCGACGCGAACCCCGCGAGCCTGGTCACCGTGCTGTTCCACCTCGGTGAGATGGCGACCGCGACCCAGTCCCTCGACGAGGACACGTTCGGCACGCTGGCCGCGGAGCTCGGCTACGTCATCGAGATGGTGTCGGCCGAGGAGGAAGACCGCGAGCTGCTCGGTGGCTTCGACATCGACCTCGAGGCCGAGCTGGCCGAGGAGGGCGACGAGGAGCTCGAGGCACGTCCGCCCGTCGTCACCGTCATGGGTCACGTCGACCACGGAAAGACCCGCCTGCTCGACGCGATCCGCCAGACTGACGTCGTCTCCGGGGAGGCCGGTGGCATCACGCAGCACATCGGTGCCTACCAGGTGCACCACGAGCACGAGGGCGTCGACCGTGCGCTGACCTTCATCGACACCCCGGGTCACGAGGCCTTCACGGCAATGCGTGCTCGTGGTGCCCAGGTCACCGACATCGCGATCCTCGTGGTCGCTGCGGACGACGGCGTCATGCCCCAGACGATCGAGGCGCTCAACCACGCACAGGCGGCCAACGTGCCGATCGTCGTGGCGGTGAACAAGATCGACAAGGAAGGCGCGAACCCCGACAAGGTGCGCCAGCAGCTCACGGAGTACAACCTCGTCGCGGAGGAGTACGGCGGCGACACGATGTTCGTCAACGTCTCTGCACGCCAGGGGCTGAACATCGACGAGCTGCTCGGTGCGGTGCTCCTCACGGCTGACGCCTCGCTCGACCTGCGGGCCAACCCGAACAAGGACGCTCGCGGTGTCGCCATCGAGGCGAACCTCGACAAGGGGCGCGGTGCGGTAGCGACCGTCCTCGTCCAGTCCGGGACCCTGCACGTCGGTGACTCGATCGTGGCCGGTACGGCGTACGGACGTGTCCGTGCGATGTTCGACGAGCACGGTGTGCCCGTCGAGGCGGCGACGCCGGCCCGCCCGGTCATGGTGCTCGGTCTGACATCGGTGCCGCGTGCCGGGGACACGTTCCTCGTGGCGCCCGACGACCGCACTGCTCGCCAGATCGCCGAGAAGCGTGAGGCGGCCGAGCGTGCTGCCCTCCTGGCCAAGCGCCGCAAGCGCATCAGCCTCGAGGACTTCACCCAGGCCCTTCAGCAGGGCAAGGTCGAGACCCTCAACCTCGTCCTCAAGGGCGACGTGTCCGGTGCTGTCGAGGCACTCGAGGACGCGCTGCTCAAGATCGACGTCGGCGACGAGGTCGAGCTGCGCGTCATCCACCGCGGCGTCGGCGCGATCACGCAGAACGACGTCAACCTCGCCACGGTGGACAACGCCGTGATCATCGGGTTCAACGTCAAGACGGGTGAGCGGGTGGCCGAGCTGGCTGACCGCGAGGGAGTGGACATCAAGTTCTACTCCGTCATCTACCAGGCGATCGACGACGTCGAGGCTGCGCTCAAGGGCATGCTCAAGCCCGAGTACGAGGAGGCCCAGCTGGGCACCGCGGAGGTCCGCGAGATCTTCCGCTCCTCGAAGTTCGGGAACATCGCGGGTTGCCTCGTGCGGTCCGGCACGATCCGTCGCAACACGAAGGCTCGTGTGCTGCGTGGCGGTGCCGTCGTGCAGGACAACCTCACCGTCGAGTCGCTCAAGCGGTTCAAGGACGACGCGACCGAGGTCCGTGAGGGCTACGAGTGCGGTATCGGTCTCGGGTCGTTCAACGACCTGCGGGTCGACGACGTGATCGAGACGTTCGAGATGCGCGAGAAGCCGCGCTCCTGAGCACCACCCGTGGCGGGGCGCCCGCCACGAGCCCGCGGGGCGGGGAGGAGAGGAGTCTCCTCCCCGCCCCGCGGGCTCTCCCACACCTCCACCAGGTCCAGGAAGGAACTGACATGGTCGACCACCCGAGGGCCCGCAAGCTCGCTGAGCGCATCCAGGTCATCGTCGCGCAGATGCTCGACACGAAGATCAAGGACCCGCGTCTGGGCTTCGTCACCGTGACGGACGTCCGCGTGACGGGAGACCTGCAGAACGCGTCGGTGTTCTACACGGTGCTCGGCGACGAGGAAGCCCGGGCCGGTACCGCGGCCGCGCTCGCCAGCGCCCGCGGCGTCATCCGGTCCGAGGTCGGCAAGCAGACCGGGATCCGCCTCACGCCGACGATCGAGTTCTTCCTCGACTCGGTCCCGGAGAACGCCGCGAGCTTCGATGCCGCACTGCTCGACGCCGCGCGCCGGGACAAGGAGCTCGCCGAGCTCCGGGCCAACGCCCGCTATGCCGGCGACGAGGACCCGTACCGCAAGCCCGTCGTTGACACGGACGACGAGACGGACGTCGAGAGCCGCGAGACCGCTGACAGCGGTGACAACGAGCGGTGACCCGGCCTGACGCAGCAGGCCCGCGGCCGGACTGTGACCGTCCCACCGCGCCCGACGGATTCGTCATCGTCGACAAGCCCCAGGGGTGGACGAGCCACGACGTCGTCGGGCGCGTGCGCCGGCTCGCCGCGACGCGCAAGGTCGGGCACGCGGGGACGCTCGACCCCATGGCGACGGGTGTCCTCGTGCTGGGCATCGGCCGTGCGACGAAGCTCCTCACCTATGTCGTCGGCGAGGACAAGGAGTACCGCGCGACGATCCGCCTCGGTCAGAGCACGACGACCGACGACGCCGAGGGCGAGGTCGTCGTCGCTCGAGGTGCGCAGGGCGTGGACCGCGACGCGCTCGTCCGGTCCGTGGCCGCGCTCACCGGGTCGATCCAGCAGGTCCCCAGCGCCGTCAGTGCGATCAAGGTCGACGGGCGACGGGCATATGCGCGCGTACGCGCGGGGGAGACCGTGGAGCTCGCGGCGCGTTCCGTCACGGTCTCCCGGTTCGACATCGACGCTGTCCACGAGCGCCACGCGGACGACGATGCGGGCACGGTGGTGCTCGATCTCGACGTGACCGTGGTGTGCTCGTCGGGTACCTATGTCCGGGCGCTCGCTCGCGATCTCGGCGACGCCCTCGGGTGCGGAGGCCACCTGACGATGCTGCGCCGCACGCGGGTCGGTGGATACCTCCTCGACCATGCCGCGACGCTCGACCAGATGGCCGAGCAGGTCGACGCGGACGGCAGGCTCTCGGTCATGCCGCTGGTCGACGCCGCACGCGCGAGATTCGACGTCCGGCAGGTGACGGAGGACGAGGTGCGTGACCTCGGCCACGGCAAGCGTCTCGTCACCGGTGGCGGGCCAGAGGGCGCGCTCGTCGCAGCGGTCGCGCCCGGTGGCGAGCTCATCGCGCTCGTCCGGGAGACCGGGAAGGACGCGCGCCCTGTGCTCGTGTTCGCCCCGGCGTGAGCCGCGAGCCCGCGCCCCGGGACCCGGGCGTCGTACGGGAGTCCGCGGGGCAGCCGTCCTGATTCTCTCTGCCCGGACGCCCCGTGGCAGTCTTGACCCTGCGGCGAGCGGCCGCGACATCGTTCGGTAGGAGTAGGTGTGCAGCACTGGAGTGGTCTGGGCGAGGTGCCGGAAGGCTACGGCCCCTCGGTCGTGACCCTCGGGAACTTCGACGGCGTGCACCGAGGGCATGCCCTCGTGCTGTCGACGATCGTCGAGCGAGCGCGCGCCACGGGCGCCTGCGCGGTGGCGGTGACGTTCGACCCGCACCCCGCGCAGGTGCACCGTCCTGACGAGGCGCCCCCGCTCCTGTCCGGGATCGCGGACAGGCTCGAGCTGCTGGCGCAGACGGGTCTCGACGCCGTCCTCGTCCTCGAGTACACGCTCGAGCTCGCGCGTCAGACGCCGGAGGAGTTCGTCGTCCGGCACCTCGTCGAGGCGCTCCACGCCACCACGGTCGTCGTCGGACGCGACGTGCGGTTCGGTGTCGACAACTCAGGGTCTCTCGAGACGATGCGGGAGCTCGGAGACGTCTACGGCTTCGATGTCGAGGTCATCGAGGACCTCGGCCGTGCCGGGGACGCGCGATGGTCGTCGACGGCCGTCCGCGGTCTCCTTGCGTCGGGTGACGTGCGCGCAGCGGCGGAGATCCTCGGACGCGACCACTCCCTGCGGGGCGTCGTCGTGCACGGGGATGCCCGGGGCCGCGAGCTGGGCTTCCCGACGGCGAACCTCAGCCAGGACGCCGTGGGCATGGTCCCGGGGGACGGTGTCTATGCCGGGTGGATGCGTCGGCCCGCCGTCCTCGCAGCCGGCGCAGACGACGGGGTGCTGCCGGTGGCGATCTCCATCGGCACCAACCCGACGTTCGACGGCGTCGAGCGCCGGGTCGAGGCGTATGTGCTGGACCGGACCGACCTCGACCTGTACGGCGAGGAGATCGTCCTCGAGTTCGTCGAGCGGTTGCGCCCGACACTGCGGTTCGACGGGCTCGAGCCGCTCGTCGCGCAGATGCACATCGACGTCGCGCAGGCACGCGAGGTGCTCGGTGTGGCCACCGCCACCGATCCCTCCGGGAGATCCCCCGCGTGACGCCGGTGGACCTGGCGTTGCGCGCCCGGGGGTTGCTCGTGGGGTACGGGTCGACCCGCGTCTGTGCGCCCGTCGACCTCGAGGTCGCGCCGGGGGAGCTCGTCGCCGTGATCGGACCCAACGGCAGCGGCAAGTCGACCGTCCTGAGATCGTTCCTCGGCACGCTCGAGCCGCTCGGTGGGGACGTCGAGGTGCTCGGTCGTCCCGTGGACGAGCGCGAGCGCGAGTTCCGGGCGGCGGTTGCTGGCGTGCTCGACGCGGACGCGTACTTCCCAGGGCTCACCGTGCGAGAGCATCTCGTGCTCACTGCTCGTGGTCATGGCGTGCCCGCGGCGGGTGCGCTCGTCGATGACCTGCTGGACCAGTTCGGTATCGCTGAGCAGCGGGACGTGGTCCCCCAGACACTCTCGTCGGGTCAGCGGCGACGGCTGCTCCTGGCAGCCGGGTTCGTCAGGCCGCGTCAGCTGCTGGTGCTCGACGAACCGGAGCAACGTCTCGACGTCCGGATGCGTGGCACCCTCGCTCAGATGCTCGTCGAGGAGGCGTCCGCGGGAGTCGCCGTGATCTTCGCGACGCACGACCCGACGCTCCTCGGAGCGACCGGTGCCGAGGCCCTGCACGTCGCGGACGACGTGTGTCGACGGCTCGGCAACTCGGCAGCGCTCGAGGCGCTCGAGGGCGGCGCATGACGTTGCAGCGCCCGACGCACGACCCGCAGGAGCAGCTCACCGGACGCGAGGTCCGCCAGCTGACGGCGCGGGCGGCCTCCGCCCGTGCCGATGCCGGACCGGGTGAGCTGCTCATCAGCATCAGCTACGCGGTGGTGTCGATAGCGATCTCCATCGGCCTCGTGATCGGCATCGCCGACGTGGTGCGGGGGACCCTGACGACGGACACAGCGACGCACGGCAACCTGCCGGCGGAGACCGTAGGCCTCATCGGGATGCTCGCGCTCGTCGCGGCCGCTCTCGGTGGCGCGGTGCGCACGGGACCCGTGGGTGTGTCGTCCGCGGGCGCATCCTGGTGGCTGGCCATGCCGGTCGATCGCCACGGGCTGCTCGCCGCGAGCTTCGGGCGGGTGACCGCGACGTGGACGGTCGGCGGTGCAGCAGCGTTCGTCGTCGTCGATCGGATGACGGGCGTGGCGGACGTCCTCACTGCCGCGCTCCTCGGGGCGACGAGCGGTGCGGTCGTCGTCGCCCTCGCCGGGCTCGCTCAGCCAGCGGCCCGGTCGGTCGAGCATCTGGCGCGCTGCAGTGACGTCGCTCTGGGGGTCCTGCCCGTCACCGGCGTCGTCCTCATGCTCTCGGGCGACGCGCCCTCGGTCCCGTTGACCGTCGAGCCGCTCCTCGTCGGCGCAGCACTCGTGTGCTCGCTCGCGCTGCTCGTCCCCTGGTGGCGACGCCTGGACCTCGTCGGCAGTGCCGTGCTCCGCGCTCGCAGCGCGGTGACCGAGCAGGTCTCGGTGGCCTTCCTCTCGCTCGACGTCCAGAGCATGGCACGGGTGCTGTCGGACGCCGTCGGAGAACGCACGACGTTCCGCAGTCGTCGCCTGACGACCGTCCGGGGACCTGTGTCGGCCCTGCTCGTCGCCGATCTCGTCCTCCTGAGCCGTCGTCCCCGCGCGGCGGCGCGGGCGCTCGGGCTCGGCGCCGTCATCCTCCTCGCGCAGCAGGTCCCGGCGATCGACGGTGGTCTCGCGCTCGTCGGGATCGTCCTGCTGGTGGCGCTCTCCGCTGCCAGCGCCGGTGCCGAGGGTGCGCGCGTCGCGGACATGGTCCCCGCGCTCGACGGCCTCCTGCCGCTCTCAGCGCGACGCACACGCCTCTCCCGCATCATTCTCCCGGGGTTGTGCGCGGCAGCCTGTCTCGCTGTGGGCCTCACGCCGGTGCTCACGGACCCCCGATGGATCCTTCTGATCGCCGCCGCGGCACCCACGTTCGGCGCCGCGGCGGTGCGCAGCGCCTACCGGGTGGCCCCGGACTGGTCCGGTCCGCTGCTGGCGACCCCGGCAGGCGCGGTCCCGACCGGTGCGTTGTCGCTCATCACGCGTGGCCCTGACGTCGCCATGCTCTGCGGTATCCCGCTCGGGGTCGCACTCGTGAACGGCGCGTCGTCCTGGACGGTCGTCGCCCTGCAGACCGGCGCGTCCGCCGTAGCGCTGGCGATCGTCAGCAGCGTGGGGGAGCCGACGAGCGGACCCGGGACGCCCGCGGAACCCTGCTAGACTTACACCGCCGTCTGAACGGCCGCGGACACAGAGAGCTCGGGTGGACATGCCCCGGAGCGCCGCGCAACGACTGACACAAGGAGAGCCGTGCCCCTCGACACTGCCACGAAGCAGCAGATCATGACCGAGTACGCCACCACCGAGGGCGACACTGGTTCACCCGAGGTCCAGATCGCGATGCTCACGCAGCGCATCAAGGACCTGACCGAGCACCTCAAGGAGCACAAGCACGACCACCACAGCCGTCGTGGTCTGCTCCTCCTCGTCGGTAAGCGCCGTCGCCTCCTGGGTTACCTGCAGAAGGTCGACATCAACCGCTACCGCAGCCTCATCGAGCGCCTCGGCCTTCGTCGCTGAGGATGCTCCTACCAGCCCGGATCCCTCGTGGGTCCGGGCTGGTTCAGTCTCACTGAACGTCCTGCACAACCCAGCACAGCACCGGTCCGCTCGTCGCCCTCGTCCGGTCCTCGGTAGTGGCTCACGGAAGCAGCGCAGACGCTGCACCAGTCCGTGGACCTCGATCGAAGACCGTCAGGTGATGGACGCGGACCCTTTGAGAAACGGAGGGCACCCGTGGAGGGTCCCGAGATTGAATTCACCGAAGCAGTGATCGACAACGGGCGCTTCGGCACCCGCACCGTCCGCTTCGAGACCGGGCGCCTCGCGCGCCAGGCCGCCGGATCGGCCGTCGCCTACCTCGACGGCGAGACCATGCTGCTGTCGGCCACGACGGTCGGCAAGCACCCCAAGGACCAGTTCGACTTCTTCCCGCTGACGGTGGACGTCGAGGAGCGGATGTACGCCGCGGGACGCATCCCCGGCTCGTTCTTCCGCCGCGAGGGACGTCCCAGCACCGAGGCGATCCTCGCGTGCCGCCTCATCGACCGTCCGCTGCGCCCCACGTTCGTCAAGGGTCTGCGCAACGAGGTCCAGGTCGTCGTGACCGTCCTCGCCATCCACCCGGACGACGCCTACGACACCCTCGCGATCAACGCCGCGTCGCTGTCGACGCAGCTCTCCGGCCTGCCCTTCTCCGGCCCGATCGGTGCTGTGCGCATCGCGCTGGTCGATGGCCAGTGGGTCGCGTTCCCGAAGTACTCCGACAAGGAGCGGGCCGTCTTCGACATGGTCGTCTCCGGCCGTGTCGTGGGCGACGACGTCGCGATCATGATGGTCGAGGCCGAGGCGACGGACAACGCGTGGAACCTCATCAAGAACGAGGGCGTCGCAGCCCCGACCGAAGAGGTCGTCGCCGAGGGTCTCGAGGCGGCCAAGCCGTTCCTCAAGGCGCTCTGCGAGGCCCAGGCGGAGCTCGCGGCGAAGGCCGCGAAGCCTGTCCAGGAGTTCCCGCTCTTCCTCGACTACCAGGACGACGCCTACGCCGCCATCGAGGCGGAGGTCTCCAACGACCTCGCCCAGGCGCTGACGATCGCCGACAAGCAGGCACGCGAGGCTCGTCTCGACGAGATCAAGGCCGCTGCGATCGGCCGGCTGCAGGACGGCTTCGACGGCCGCGAGAAGGAGCTGTCGGCCGCGGTCCGCGCCGTGACGAAGAAGCTCGTGCGTCAGCGCGTGCTCACCGACGGCGTCCGCATGGACGGCCGCGGGCTCGCGGACATCCGCACCCTCTCCGCCGAGGTCGAGGTTCTCCCGCGCGTCCACGGCTCCGCGATCTTCGAGCGTGGCGAGACCCAGATCATGGGCGTCACGACGCTCAACATGCTCCGCATGGAGCAGCAGATCGACTCGCTCGGCCCGGAGACGCGCAAGCGGTACATGCACAACTACAACTTCCCGCCGTACTCGACCGGTGAGACCGGCCGCGTGGGCAGCCCCAAGCGTCGCGAGATCGGCCACGGCGCACTGGCGGAGCGGGCTCTCATGCCCGTCCTGCCGTCCCGCGAGGAGTTCCCCTACGCGATCCGCCAGGTCTCCGAGGCGCTCGGGTCCAACGGCTCGACGTCGATGGGCTCTGTCTGCGCCTCGACCCTCTCGCTCCTCAACGCCGGTGTGCCGCTGCGCGCCCCGGTCGCGGGCATCGCGATGGGACTCATCTCCGACACCGTCGACGGGAAGCCGCGCTACGCGGCCCTGACCGACATCCTCGGAGCTGAGGACGCCTTCGGTGACATGGACTTCAAGGTTGCCGGTACGCGCGAGTTCATCACCGCGATCCAGCTCGACACCAAGCTCGACGGCATCCCCGCCTCGGTGCTCGGTGGCGCGCTCACGCAGGCGCGTGACGCCCGCTTCGCGATCCTCGACGTCCTCAACGAGGCCATCGACGTGCCCGACGAGATGTCACCGCACGCCCCGCGCGTCATCGCGGTGCAGGTCCCGATCGACAAGATCGGTGAGGTCATCGGCCCGAAGGGCAAGATGATCAACCAGATCCAGGAGGAGACCGGCGCGGACATCTCCATCGAGGACGACGGCACCGTCTACATCGGTGCGGTCGACGGCCCGTCCGCCGAGGCCGCGCGCGCGGCGATCAACGCGATCGCCAACCCGCACGTCCCCGAGATCGGTGAGCGCTTCGTGGGAACGGTCGTCAAGACGACGTCCTTCGGTGCGTTCATCTCCCTCTCCCCGGGCAAGGACGGACTGCTGCACATCAGCCAGATCCGCAAGCTCGTCGGTGGCAAGCGTGTCGAGAACGTCGAGGACGTCCTGTCGATCGGCCAGAAGGTCCAGGTCGAGATCGGTGAGGTCGACCCCCGTGGGAAGCTCTCGCTGCACGCCGTCGTCGAGGAGACCGCGGACGCCTCGGGCGAGGGGACCAGCACCGAGCAGGCTGACGCCTGACGTGCCCTGGAACCTTCCGCTCCACCCCTCCGGTGCGCCGGAGAACGAGCTGACTGCCGGGCAGGACGGTGCGACGATCCGTCGTTCCGTCCTGCCCGGCGGGGTTCGGGTGCTCACCGAGCACATGCCTGGCCTGCGGTCCGCGACCGTCGGCGCGTGGGTGGGTGTCGGCTCGCGGGACGAGACGAGCGGTCACCACGGCTCGACGCACTTCCTCGAGCACCTGCTGTTCAAGGGCACCCAGCGTCGGTCGGCGATGGACATCGCCGAGGCCTTCGACGCCGTCGGTGGCGAGGCGAACGCGGGCACCGGGAAGGAGCACACGGTCTACTACGCCCGTGTGCTCGACTCCGACCTGCCCATGGCGGTCGACGTCATCACCGACATGATCACCTCGGCGCGGATCGACGAGGACGAGCTCGAGACCGAACGCGGGGTCATCCTCGAAGAGCTCGCCATGAACGACGACGACCCGTCGGACGTCGTCCACGAGGAGTTCGCGTCCGCGGTCCTCGCTGGGCACGCGCTCGGACGTCCCATCGGCGGGACGCCCGAGGCCATCCGTGCGGTGCCGCGTGAGGCCGTGTGGGAGCACTACCAGTGGCACTACCGTCCCGAGACGCTCGTCGTCTCCGCCGCGGGCGGCGTGGACCACGACGTGCTGTGCGCGCAGGTGTCCGAGGCGCTCGTGGCCGGGGGCTGGAACCTCGCGGACGGGGCCGTTCCCCGAGAGCGCCGCGACGCGAGCGACCTGCTCGGGCTAGGGACGGTCCCGGTCGAACGGACCATCCGCCGCAGCGTCGAGCAGGCGAACGTCATCGTTGGGTCGACGGGCCTCTCGGCGACGGACGAGCGCCGGTTCATCCTCTCGGTGCTCAGTGCCGTCCTCGGCGGCGGCATGTCCTCCCGTCTCTTCCAGGAGATCCGTGAGAAGCGCGGTCTCGCGTACTCCACCTACTCCTTCGCGTCAGGTCATGGGGGTACGGGCACGTTCGGGCTCTACGCCGGATGCGCGCCCGCGAAGATCGACGAGGTGACCGCTCTCCTCGGCACCGAGCTCGAGCGGCTCGCCGATTCCGGGATCACGGCGGCAGAGCTCAGCCGGAGCATCGGCCAGCTGTCCGGTGGGCTCGTCCTCGGCCTCGAGGACACAGGGTCCCGCATGAGTCGGCTCGGCAAGGCCGACCTCGTGCACGGTGAGCTGCTCGGCATCGCCGAGACGCTGGAGCGGATCCGCGCCGTGACGGCCGACGAGGTCCAGTCGCTCGCGAAGGACCTCGCGTCACGCGCCCGGTCGATCGTGCGCGTGGGGCCGTTCGAGGACTGAGGATCGGGTGCTGGGATTCGTCACGGGGATCGGCCTGGCGGGTGCGGCGGGCCTCAACGCCTACATCCCGCTCATCCTCGTGGGGCTCCTGGCGCGGTTCACCTCGTTCGTCGCCCTGCCTGATGCCTGGGCATGGCTCACGGACGGCTGGCTGCTCAGCGGGCTCGCGGTGCTCCTCGTCGTCGAGGTCGTGGCAGACAAGATCCCCGCTGTCGACTCCGTCAACGACGTCGTGCAGACCGTGGTGCGGCCGGGTGCCGGGGGAGTGGTCTTCGGCGCCGGCTCGTCGTCGCGCACGTTCGCCGTGGACGACGCCGCGGACGTGCTCGCCACCGAGCGCTGGGTCCCGGTGGTCGTAGGACTGCTCATCGCCCTCGGCGTGCACCTGCTGAAGTCGAGCATCCGTCCCGTCGTCAACGTCCTCACCCTCGGGATCGGGGGTGCCGTCGTGAGCGTGGCGGAGGACGGGGCCTCTGTCGGCCTCACGGTGCTGGCCGTCCTCGCACCCGTGATCGCGGTCCTCGTGCTCGTGCTCGGCGTGGTCGTGGCGGTCCGGTTCTGGCGGCAGCGAGCCCGCTCCCGACCACCGGGCGCCGCGGTCGGCTAACGCGCGACGAGGCGTGCCCCGGACGCGCCGAGCCTGTGACGCGACGCGGCGACCGCGACGGCAGCGCCCGCAAGAACGGGTACCGATGGCGGCTCGGCCGTGATCACGGCGGTGACGACCAGGACCATTACGCCCGCACCGACGAGGACGGCCGCCTGGCGCGGTCCGTCGGCACAGGTCCAGGCGACCGCCACCGCCAGCAGGGCGACGGCGAACGTGCCCGACTGCAGCCCGTACCAGTCGACGTCGTACCACCCCATGACGAGTCCGAGCCCTCCGACCGTCGAGAGACCGACGAGGCCGACGAGGCTCACGACCGCGACGAGCGCGACAGCAGAGCCAGCGCGGGCGAGGTCGGTCCCGACGCCCGAGGGGACGACGTGGACCTCGGGCGGCGGGGTGCTCCTCTCCGGCGCCGGGCGGCGATGGCTGTCCAGAGCGACGGCGGTGGGACCTGACCACAGCGCGAGCAGGAGGACAGCGGGCCCACCGAGGATGACGAGGACCGAGGTGGTGCCCCCGAGCCCCGCGGGACCAGGTCCCACGAGGCCGGGCCAGCCCAGCCAGAAAGGTGTCCACGCGTCGGCCGGCCCTGCGACGAGAGCACCCCAGACGAGTACGCACCAGAGGGCGAGAAGTCCGCTGACGCCGACCGGGAACGCCCACCAGCGCGTCCCACGGTGCAGTGCACCGAGCGCTGCTGCGCTCGCCAGCAGGCTGAGAGCGAGGACGTCTCCCAGGAACGGGGTGAGGAGATCCCGCGCGCTCCACGGGTCGGCCTGCCCGAGGTGCTCGGAGAAGGAGTCACGGTACGCGAGGGAGGTGTAGCACACGGTTGCCACGGCGGAGGCGACCACCGAGCTCGCCGCAAGGATGCTCGTCCGTCGCCGTGCCCTCCTCCGTGCCATGTGCGGCGTATCGGCAGTGCTGGCGCTGATCTTGAGTCTCTCGTCGTGCGTGCCGGAGCGCACCGGCGAGGTGCAGGTCCGTCGCGGGGCACCGGATAAGATCGGCCGGTGATCCCAGCCGCCTGTGCCCCCGACCCCGCCCCCGACCCCGCCTCTGCCCCCGACGCTGCCGCCGGCTCCGCATCTGCGGCCGGCCCGCAGGCCCGACGGCTGCGGGTCGCTGTCCTCGGGGCGGCTGGTCGGATGGGCAGGACGGTCTGCGCCGCGGTGGACGCCGCGCCGGATCTCGAGCTCGTGGCACGGTACGACGCGGGCGACGACTTCTCGGTCGTCGCGACCAGCGGCGCTGACGTCGCCGTGGACTTCACCGTCCCCGGCGTGACGGAGTCCAACGTCCATGCTCTCCTCGACGCGGGGATCCACGCTGTCGTCGGGACGACCGGGTGGGACGACGCGAGCCGTGCGCGCGTCGCCGCGCACCTCGCGGAACCGGCGACCGCGCGGGCGGGTCTCGGTGTGCTCATCGCCCCGAACTTCGGGCTCAGCGCGGTGCTCGCGATGACGTTCGCCGCCCGCGCTGCGAGGTACTTCGAGTCGGCCGAGGTCATCGAGCTGCACCACCCGGAGAAGGTCGACGCGCCGAGCGGCACCGCGCGGCACACGGCCGCAGCGATCGCCGCGGCCCGGCGCGAGGTCGGTATCGCCGAGAGCCCCGACGCCACGCAGACCGGCTTCGAGGCGCGGGGCGCCGACGTCGACGGGGTGCGGGTGCACGCCGTGCGGCTCCGCGGCCTCGTCGCCCACGAGGAGATCCTCTTCGGCAACCCCGGGGAGCAGCTGACCATCCGTCAGGACTCCTTCGATCGCGTGTCCTTCATGCCCGGCGTCCTCCTCGCCGTGCGCGAGGTCGTCTCGAGACCGGGGTTGACCGTCGGCCTCGAGAATGTGCTCGACCTCTCGTGAGCGTCGGCCGCCGGCGGGCGCTGAGCATCGTCGGGCTCGTTGCGCTCGTCCTCGTCCTGCTCGTCTTCTGCTGGCAGATCGTCGGGTACGCCCGTGCACTCATCGGGACCGGCGAGACCGCTGCGGTCGGCATGGGAGTCGCAGCGTTGGTGTTCCCCGTGCTCGCCGTCGGGCTGTTCGTCCGGGAGTGGCAGCTGGCCAGGACCGTGCAGCGGATGGCCGACGCGCTCGCGGCGCGTGGGGAGCTGCCGGTGGACGACCTTCCACGCTCCCCGGGCGGTCGCATCGACCGTGAGGCCGCGGACGCGGCGTTCCCGGGCGCCCGGGCAGCCGTCGAGGACGCGCCGGAGAGCTGGGCGGCCTGGTACAACCTCGCCTTCGCCTACGACGCGGCACGCGACCGCAAGCAGGCGCGCGCCTGCCTGCGCAGGGCGGCCTCCCTCTACCGGGCCGACCGCCGCGGACAGCCCTAGATCGCCGCGGACCACCGGGCCTCGCGCACGTCGCGGACACCGGTCGCGAGCGTCCTCACCCGACCGTCCGGACCGAGGCCCGCGCCGGCCAGGAACTGCTCACGCCCGAGGTCGCCGTCGAGCACCCATGTGGCGACCGACGTGGCGCCGTCGCTGCGCAACCGGTCGACCGCGGCGGAGAGCAGCCGTGACCCGTGCCCCGCCCGTCGTGCCTGCGGGCGCACCTCGAGCGCGACGAGCTGGCCCGGGCTCACCGCGGCGAACCCGACGACGTCCGCACGCTCGCAGGCGACGAGCACCGCGAAGCCGGGCCCGGGAGGTGCAGTGATGGCCGCACCCCACTGCTGCCGCATGCGATCCAGGTCGAGGGCGTCGAGAGTGGGGGTGCCGAGCACCTCACCGTGCGACGTCCGCCAGGCGGTGAGCTGGATGTCACCGAGGGCCACCTCGTCGCCGGGGACCGCGGGGCGCACCGAGACGTCGGCGGATTCGCTGAAGAGAGCCATGTGTCGACCCTACCGGCGCAGCACCCGAGAACCTCGGCCACCGGGGCCACCGGGAGGGAACGGTCAGAGAGCGACGTAGACCGTCTCGAGGTACTCCTCCATGCCCGCCTCCCCGCCCTCCCGACCCAGGCCCGACCGCTTGAGCCCTCCGAACGGCGCGCTCGCGTCCGAGACGAGTCCCCGGTTGATCCCGATCATCCCCGCCTCGAGCTCGGCGGAGAGCATGAGTGCTCGCTCGAGGTCACGGGTGTAGGCGTAGGCCACGAGCCCGTGCTCGGTGCCGTTGGCGAGGGCGATGGCTTCGTCGTCGTCGTGGAAGGTGAGGATCGGCGCGACCGGCCCGAACGTCTCCTCACGCACGACGACCGCGTCCGGGAGGACGTCGGTGAGCACGACGGGCGCCGTGAAGAAGCCCGGGCCAGCCGGCGGCGGGGCGCCGACGTGAACGTGCGCGCCGTCGTCGACGGCCGCCTGCACGACGCGCTCGACCGCGTCGACCGCGCGACGATCGATGAGGGGGCCGACCGTCACCCCCGGTTGCGTGCCGGCGCCCACCACCAGCTCGTCGAAGGCAGCGCAGAGCCGCGCGGTGAAGTCCGCAGCGGCAGACCGGTGCACGAGGAACCGGTTCGCGGCGACGCACGTCTGCCCGGCGTTGCGCATCTTCGCGGCCATCGCGCCCGAGACGGCGGCATCGAGGTCGGCGTCGGCGAAGACGAGGAACGGCGCGTTCCCGCCGAGCTCCATCGAGGTGCGCAGCACACCCCCGGCGGCGCCCCGGAGGAGCTCGGTCCCGACGCGGGTGGATCCGGTGAAGGACAGCTTGCGCAGCCGTGGGTCCGCGAGCAGGGGGCGCGTGAGTGCGGCAGCCGACGAGGTCGGCACGACGTTGAGCACGCCCGCGGGCAGGCCCCGAGCGACGAGCTCGGCGCGCACGAGCTCGGCCAGGTACAGGGTCGTCAGCGGCGTCTGCGCGGCGGGCTTGAGGACCACGGTGCAACCGGCGGCGAGGGCCGGTGCGATCTTGCGGGTGGCCATCGCGAGCGGGAAGTTCCAGGGTGTGATGAGCAGGGCAGGGCCGACCGGGCGCCTGTGCACGACCTGCCTCCCGCCCGCCGCCGCGGCGCGGACCGATCCCGGGGCGCGCACCGCCTGCTCGGAGTACCACAGGAGGAACTGCGCCCCGTAGGTGACTTCGGCGCGAGCCTCCGCGAGCGGCTTGCCGCACTCAGCAGTGATGAGCGCGGCCACGGTGTCCATCCGCGCGACGAGCGTGTCGAACACTGCCCGCAGGACCTCCGACCGCTGTCGGGGGGACGTCCCGCGCCACGCGCGGGCCGCACCTGCTGCCGCATCGAGCGCCCGCGCTCCGTCGTGCGGGTCAGCGTCGGCCACCTCGGCCAGGGGCTCCTCCGTCGCCGGGTCGACGACGACGAACGTGCGCCCGTGCTCGGCAGGCGTCCACGAGCCGTCGACGAGGATGGCCCGCGGGAGGTCTGCGAGATGTGCCTGGTCTGCGTGCGTCATGCTCCCAGTATCCGAGCCGAGGCCCGCCGTGGCGCGAGCAGCGGGGCGGGTCGGGTCCGCGGGCCCGGGGAGCGTCCTAGGATGTCCGGGTGACCACTGCACCCCCTGCCGCCCCCGTCGATCATCAGTACGAGGACCTCCTCGAGCTCGTCCTCACGACAGGGACGCGCAAGTCGGACCGCACGGGGACGGGGACGCGGAGCGTGTTCGGCCACCAGATGCGGTTCGACCTCTCACGCGGCTTCCCGCTCGTGACGACGAAGCGCGTGCACCTGCGGTCGATCGTCGGTGAGCTCCTGTGGTTCCTGCGCGGGGAGTCGAACGTGCGATGGCTGCAGGAGAACGGCATCCGGATCTGGAACGAGTGGGCGGACGAGGACGGCGACCTCGGGCCGGTGTACGGGGTGCAGTGGCGGTCGTGGCCCACACCCGACGGCGAGCACATCGACCAGCTCTCCCGGGTGCTGGACACCCTGCAGAGCAACCCGGACTCCCGCCGGATGATCGTCTCCGCCTGGAACGTCGCCGAGCTCGACCGCATGGCCCTCATGCCGTGCCACGCGTTCTTCCAGTTCTACGTGGCGGACGGCAAGCTCTCCTGCCAGCTCTACCAGCGCTCGGCCGACCTCTTCCTCGGGGTGCCGTTCAACATCGCGAGCTACGCGCTCCTCACGCACATGGTCGCCCAGCAGGCGGGCCTCGAGGTGGGGGACTTCGTGTGGACCGGCGGGGACTGCCACATCTATGACAACCACGAGGAGCAGGTCCGCGAGCAGCTGGGCCGCGTCCCGTTCGCCTTCCCGCGGCTGCGCCTGCGGCGAGCCTCCTCGCTGTTCTCCTACGACTTCGAGGACGTCGCGGTGGACGGGTACGAGCACCACCCGACGATCACCGCACCGATCGCCGTATGAACGCCGATGGGTCGCACCCGGCGGGGTGCGAGCACATGGTGCTGCGTCCCGGCGAGGTCGGTGTGGTCTGGGCGCAGGACCGGCACGCCGGCGTGGGTGCGGACGGTCAGATCCCGTGGCGGGTGCCCGAGGACCAGGCGCACTTCCGCCGTCTGACGTCCGGGGCGGCGGTCGTCATGGGACGGGCGACCTGGGAGTCGTTGCCGGGGCGGTTCCGGCCGTTGCCGGGACGCGAGAACGTCGTGCTCTCCAGAGCGCCCGGGTACGACGCACCCGGAGCGACCGTGGCGACGGACCTGCCGGCGGCGCTCGCCCTGCACGCAGACCGGCCCGTGTGGGTCATCGGCGGGAGCCGGGTGTGGTCCGAGGCACTGGACCGCGCGCGGCTCGCGGTGGTCACGTACGTCGACACGGTGGTGGACGCCGACACCCACGCTCCGGCGTTGTCCGCGCAGTGGACGGCCGTGTGCTCGATCCCGGCCGCCGGGTGGACCCCGTCGTCGAGCGGCCTCCGGTTCCGCATCGAGGCATATCGTCGGTCGTGACGGTCCTGCGCCGGGGCGGCGCAGGTGACCTGCTGGGTGTGGGCACCGGAACCGGTACCGCTCCGGGCGCGGTACTTTTGCACCCATGGTGCTTCCCTCTTCGCCCGCCCAGCCGTTCGGCACGCTGCTCACGGCCATGGTCACCCCGTTCACCGCCAGCGGCGCGGTCGACCTCGACGCCGCGGTGTCGCTGGCGCGGTACCTCGTCGACGAGGCCGATCATGACGGCCTCGTCCTCAACGGCACGACGGGGGAGTCGCCGACCACGCACGCTCCCGAGAAGGCGGACCTCGTGCGGGCGGTCGTCGACGCCGTGGGCGACCGCGCGACCGTCGTCGCGGGCGCCGGGTCCAACGACACCGAGCACTCGGTACGGATGGCGGAGCAGGCGGCTGAGGCTGGAGCCGACGGTCTGCTCGTCGTCACGCCGTACTACTCGCGGCCCTCGCAGGACGGCATCGTCCGGCACACGACCGCCATCGCGGACGCTACCGATCTCCCCGTCATGATCTATGACATCCCGGGGCGCTCCGCGGTCCGACTCGCCCCTGACACCTACGTCCGGCTCGCCGCCCACGAGAAGATCGTCGCCGTCAAGGACGCCACCGGGGACGTCTACGGGGCGGTCCAGAACATGCGGCGCACGGACCTCGCCTGGTACAGCGGCGATGACGCGCTCTACCTCGCGTTCCTCGCTCATGGCGCCGCCGGAGTCGTCTCCGTGATCGGACATGTCGCCGGACCCGAGCTCGCGCGGGTGGGCGCCGCCTTCCGCGAGGGCCGCACCGGCGACGCGGCCGCGGCCTTCAGCGACCTCGTCCCGGTGATCGACGCGATCATGGGGGAGGGGCACGGGGTCGTCATGGTCAAGTCGGTGCTCGCGGGCCTCGGCCTGCTGCCGGAGCAGACGCTCCGCCTGCCCCAGGTTCCGGCCACCGCCGAGCAGGCCGCGCGGGTGCGGGAGGCCATCGACGGGGGCGGGCTGAGCGTGCTCTCGCGTGCGATGAGGTGAAGTTTCTTCGCGTTACCGACCATTCGCCTACGAGATGGGGACTTGTGCCCACTGTGGGGCCCTGAGAAAGCGACGCCGGCGAGTAGCTCCCGTGTAGCCTGAGCGACGACTTCACGCATCTGTGGGGCGGAGAAGCGCCCGCAGATGCGTGCATGCACCTGTGCTCACTGCGATCGGAAGGGGCCGTCATGGCTGCTCGCTTCAACCCACCGCCCGGATGGCCGCCAGCCCCCGAGGGGTGGACCCCGCCTCCCGGATGGAACCCGGACCCGTCCTGGCCGCCGGCGCCCCCCGGCTGGCAGCTGTGGATCGACGAGGGTGCACCGGGTGCCGGCGCGCCGGACGTCTCGCGCTTCGCCGGCTCCGACAACGCGCCGACCGAGGTGTTCTCGGCGCAGGGTGGCGTGAACTCGAACGACCCCTCGAAGACGGCGACCTTCCAGCCCGGTTCGTTCGGCGGACCGCCCCCCGCGGGCCCCGGTGGACCCGGGTTCGGCGGCCCCGGCGGCGCCGGTGGATGGCAGCAGCCCGGGCAGCCCGGTGACGGTGCCCCCAAGGGCAACAAGGGCTGGCTCATCCCCGTGATCATCGGCGTCGTCGCGCTCCTCGCGATCCTCGGCATCCTCTTCGCCACCGGCGTGTTCGGAGGCGACGACGAGCCCGAGAAGGAGCCGACGACCAAGACCGAGAAGTCGGAGAAGCCGACGGACGAGCCGATCGAAGAGGACGAGCCGACGGACGAGCCGACCGACGAGGACGAGCCGACCGACGAGCCGACCGACGAGGAGACGGACGACACCGCGAGCGGCTCCAACGGCACGCGGAGCGACCCGCTCGCCGTGGACGAGGTCGCGACGGTCATGGACTGGACCGTCTCGATGAGCGCTGCCAACCTCGACGCCTGGGCCGAGATCTCCACCGGGATGAGCGAGTACATGGTCGACAGCTACGCGCCCCTCGACGGCGAGACCTACGTCATGGCTCCGGTGAACGTCACCTACACCGGCGACGACCGGTCCTCGCTGTCGGACCTCGACTGGGTGTACGTCGGCGCCAACGGATCGACGTACGACGACCCCTGCGGCTACGCGACCCTGCCGAACGAGGTGGATCGCTACCAGGAGCTCTACACGGATGCTTCCGCCTCCGGGAACATCTGCGTCACGGTTCCGAGCGACCAGGTGTCGGGTGGCGTCTGGCGCGTCTCGGCCTGGGAGGACTACGACGGCGAGTACGAGGCGTACTTCGCCACGCAGTGACCTGAGCACCTCCTGACGGACCTGGTCCGTCAGGTCGCACCCGGGTGCAGCACGAAGGAAGGCCGGCAGCGTCGCTGCCGGCCTTCCTGCGTCTGCGGCCTCGATGCCCACCGCGCGATGCCCACCGCGCGGTGCCTCGCGGGCGCCCACGCGAGACGTCCCTGCCCGTGCCATGGGGGCGCGAGCACCCCGTGCGGGCGAACACACGACGGTGAATCCGCGAGATGCCCGTCGGAGCGGACTAGATTGGCACCATGGCAACCCGTGCGACCTCGACGTCACGTCCGCGATCCGCGGGACGTGGGAAGGCCGCCCCGCCCCGGGCCTCGAAGGCGCCCGCACCCGGCCCGGGACGCTCGGCCCCCCTGCCGGTGCGGGCAGTACGGGGTGCGTGGATGGGCGTGGCGCACGTCGTCGGCGGCACCGCACGGCGCGTGGGTCGCGACGCACGCGAGCTGGACCCCGCCCACCGCCGGGACGGTGTCGCGTTCCTCCTGCTCGCAGCTGCCCTCGTCGTCGCTGCCCGGGAGTGGTGGGGCGTGCAGGGCGCCGCGGCCGAGGCGGTGCACGTCGTCGCGGCAGGCACCTTCGGCAGCGTCGCAGTGGTGCTGCCGCTCGTGCTGCTGGCCGTCGCAGTGCGGCTCATGCGGCACCCGGACCGGCAGCGTGCGAACTCACGGGTGAGCATCGGGCTGTCCGCGATCATCCTGGCCGTCTGCGGAATCCTGCACATCAGCGGCGGTCGGCCGGTGCCGGCCGAAGGCTATGAAGGTCTCCGCAGTGCGGGCGGGATCCTCGGATACCTCGTCGGCCACCCGTTGGCCACCGGGCTGAGCGGGTGGGTCGCGGTGCCGCTCCTGCTGCTGCTCGCCTTCTTCGGCGTTCTCGTCGTGACGAAGACTCCCGTCCATGCCATCCCGGACCGCCTGCACTCCGTCTATGCGCGACTCACCGGGCACGAGCCGCTGGAGGACGCGACCGACGACGAGCAGGACCTGCGGCTCGCTGAGGGCGTCCGTCGGCACGACGGGACCGACGACGAGACACCGGTGAAGGCTCCGCGGTCCCGCCGGATCTCTCGTCGGGAGCGGGCTGTGCAGGCCGAGGTCGCGGCCGAGGCCGCTCGTCTCGAGGGTGGCTACGTGGGCGACGAGGCGTTCGAACGCGCCGCGGCCCTCGAGCGTGAGCTGCACGAGGGCGGCGACGACGCGGCGGAGACCGCGGTCCTCGGGGACCGCGCGCCCACCGCCGGAACGCAGATCCTCCCGGCTGCTGGCCCGCCCGAGCCTGAGACGGTGCCGCTCGGCGCCGCGCCCGCGCCCCGCGACCTCCCCCCACCCCCACCCACCCCGGTACCACGGGGCGAGCAGCCGATGCTCGATGGTGACTCCGTCTACCTCCTGCCCGACGAGGACATGCTCGTCAAAGGTGCACCGCACAAGGTGCGCTCCGCAGCGAACGACCGCGTCGTCGAGGCGCTCACGGGGGTGTTCGAGCAGTTCGGGATCGCGGCGAAGGTCACGGGATTCACACGCGGCCCGACCGTCACGCGCTACGAGGTCGAGGTCGGACCGGGTCTCAAGGTCGAGCGCGTCACCGCGCTGAGCAGGAACATCGCCTATGCGGTGGCGAGCGCCGACGTCCGCATCCTCTCGCCCATCCCGGGAAAGTCCGCCATCGGGATCGAGATCCCCAACACCGACCGCGAGACCGTGGTCCTTGGTGACGTCCTGCGCTCAGGTGTCGCACGGCGCAGCGATCACCCGATGATCATCGGCGTCGGCAAGGACGTCGAGGGCGGGTACGTCGTGGCGAACCTCGCCAAGATGCCGCACATCCTCGTTGCGGGCGCGACGGGCGCCGGCAAGTCGAGCTTCGTCAACTCGATGATCACCTCGATCCTCATGCGTGCCACGCCTGACGAGGTGCGGATGGTGCTCGTCGACCCCAAGCGCGTGGAGCTCACCCTCTACGAGGGGATCCCGCACCTCATCACGCCGATCATCACGAGCCCGAAGAAGGCCGCCGAGGCCCTCGAGTGGGTCGTCCGGGAGATGGACGCGCGGTACGACGACCTTGCCCTGTTCGGGTTCAAGCACATCGACGACTTCAACGCCGCGGTACGCGCGGGGAAGGTCAAGCCCCTGCCGGGGTCCGAGCGCAAGATCGCTCCGTATCCGTACCTTCTCGTCGTGGTCGATGAGCTCGCGGACCTCATGATGGTCGCTCCGCGGGACGTCGAGGCCTCGATCCAGCGGATCACGCAGCTGGCGCGAGCCGCCGGCATCCACCTGGTCCTCGCGACGCAGCGACCGAGCGTCGACGTCGTGACCGGGCTCATCAAGGCGAACGTCCCGTCCCGGCTCGCTTTCGCGACGTCGTCGCTCGCGGACTCACGGGTCGTGCTCGACCAGCCGGGTGCGGAGAAGCTCGTCGGCCAGGGAGATGCACTCTTCCTCCCGATGGGTGCATCGAAGCCCATCCGTGTGCAGGGCGCCTGGGTGGGGGAGAGCGAGGTGCACGCGGTCGTCGAGCACGTCAAGGCACAGCTCAAGCCCGTCTATCGTCAGGACGTGGCCCAGGTCGCCACGAAGAAGCAGGTGGACGAGGACATCGGCGACGACCTCGACCTTCTGCTGCAGGCTGCTGAGCTCGTCGTCACCACGCAGTTCGGGTCCACATCCATGCTGCAGCGCAAGCTCCGGGTGGGTTTCGCGAAGGCCGGGCGCCTCATGGACCTGCTGGAGTCGCGAGAGATCGTGGGCCCCTCCGAGGGCTCCAAGGCTCGGGAGGTCATGGTCCAGCCGGACGACCTGGCGGGGACGCTCGCGCTCCTGCGGGGTGCCCCGCAGGAGCCTGCGGGTGACGGTGGCGACCCCTACGACGACATGAGTGCAGGGCTCCCTCCGGAAGCGGTCGACTACCACGACGGCGCCGACACCGAGGACGACGGCTGGACAGGTCCTGTCCGCTGACCGTGCGACCGGCCAGCCCGTCGCCGGAACCGTCCCGGTCCGCCACTACGCTGGAGTGGTGACCTCGCAGACCGCCTCGCCGTGGAACATTGCCAACGCCATCACGATGGCCCGCATCGCCATGGTCCCCGTGTTCGCCTGGGCTCTGCTGGCCGAGGGTGGGCACACCGTGACGTGGCGGCTGACCGCCGTTGCGATCTTCGTCCTCGCCGCAGCCACCGACCGGCTCGACGGGTACCTCGCCCGCAAGCGCGACCTCGTGACGAACCTCGGCAAGATCCTCGACCCGATCGCGGACAAGGTGCTCATCGGAACCGCGCTCGTCCTCCTGTCCTGGATCGGTGATCTCTGGTGGTGGGTGACGATCGTCATCCTCGCTCGGGAGCTCGGGATCACGGTGATGCGCTTCCTCGTCCTGCGGCACGCGGTGATGCCAGCGTCTCGCGGTGGCAAGCTCAAGACGGTGCTGCAGTCCGTCGCGCTGGGGGTGTACCTGCTGCCGCTCGACCACCTGCCCGTCGTCGTCACCTGGCTCGCGGCCGCGCTCATCGGTGCCGCTCTTGCCGTGACCGTCGTGACCGGGATCGACTACGCGGTCAAGGGGTGGCGCGTGAGCCGGGGCGCGCGCGCACCTTATGCCGGCGCGCCGGACCGTCTCGCCCGGTGAACGAGCACGCCGAGCGGGCGCTGTCCCGGCTCGAGGCGCAGGGATGGACGGTCGCGGTCGCTGAGTCGTTGACGGGCGGCCTCCTTGCCGCCGAGCTCGTCGGTGTCCCGGGCGCCTCCCGCGTTCTCCGCGGGGGAGTCGTCGCGTACGCGACCGACCTCAAGGCGTCGCTGCTCGGGGTCTCACCCCGGCTGCTGGAGCGCCGGGGGCCGGTCGACCCGGACGTCGCGCTGCAGATGGCGCACGGTGTGCGCGCCCGGCTCGGTGCGACGGTCGGACTGGCCACCACAGGCGTGGCCGGACCGGGACCGCAGGACGGCCACGAGCCCGGGACGGTCTACGTGGCTGTGGCGAGCGCTGAGACGTCTCGCGTCGTGCGTGCGCTGCTCGAGGGCGACCGGACCGATGTCAGGGCCGCGGCGGTCGACCTTGCTCTCGCCCTCGTGCTCGACGTGCTCCCGGCCTCGCCGTCCTGATCACCCCGGGAACAATGCGACATGTGGTCGCGTTGCACAGGGTGTGATGATGATGCAGGCGAGTGATGGGCCGGTGGAGATGAAGAACCGGTCAAGGTTTGCTGCGCCCGCCCGTCCCGCACGGCGTTCTGCGGGACCGGCAGGGTACGGTGGGAACACGTCCGAATCGTCCAGCGCACCGCACGGTCCTGGGCGAACGGCACAAACGTTACACGAAGCACGGCACACGGGAGGAGGTCGCCACATGGTTGTACTACGCCGAGAGATCGGGGACGTGCTGCGGGATGCTCGTCAGCGGCAGGGGCGCACGCTCCGTGAGGTGTCCTCGGCCGCGCGCGTGTCGCTCGGCTACCTCAGTGAGGTCGAACGCGGACAGAAGGAGGCGTCGTCGGAGCTTCTTGGCTCGATCTGCGAGGCCCTGGACGTCCCGATGTCGCTCATTCTCAGGGAGGTGAGTGACCGGATCGCCGTGGCGGAGGGTCTGCTCATCCCCGACACGGTCCCGGCCGACCTCGCTGCACTCGGTCGGCCGCACCCCGAACGCGGGCCGCGGCGCGATCTCCAGCCGGTCGGCTGACGCGAGCCTGATCGTGACCGCTGAGCCCCGGGCCCTCATGGCTCGGGGCTCAGTGGTATGCCCCGTCGCGCGGTAGGTCCCGTCGCGCGCGGGGCGGCGTCTGGCACACGGGGCAGTAGAACATCGGCCGCTCCGTGGGCGGCTGACGCACCGTGCCCCGGAGCAGCGTAGTTCCGCACCGGTGGCACGGCTGGCCGTCGCGGGCGTGGACATGGACCCGGCGCCCACCGACGGGGCGCAGCACGCCCCGACGGAGATTGGCTCTGATCGTCAGGACAAGCTGCTCCAGGTCGACGTCCCCCGCAGGTGACCACGGCCAGAGGCGGAGCGCGAAGAGTCCCTCGGCCGCGAAGAGGGTACCGATGCCCGCGAGCACGCGCTGGTCGAGCAGGAGCTCTCCGATGGCCGTTGCAGCGAGGGCAGGCTCGTCCGCCACGCGTGCGAGGACGCCGGGGAGCTGCGCGTCGAACTCGTCCGAGAGGATGTCCGGGCCGAGGTGTCCGATGAGCGCGTGCTCCTGGCTCGTCGGCACGAGGTCGAGCATTCCCAGCCGCGTCCCGATGCATGTCCAGGTCTCGTGGGCGAGCACGGCACGGACGTCGTCGCTCCGCCCGCCCGCCTCGCGACTGCCCGTCCGGGCGACCCGCCAGCTCCCGTCCATGCGCAGGTGCGTATGGAGGGTCCGGCCGTCGTCGAACGTCGTGAGGATGTGCTTGCCGTAGGCGCGGGTCGCGAGGACGCGCGCCCCGACGAGGTCGTTGACGGGGACGCGCGGCCACTGGAGCTGGGCACGGGTCAGACGCCGTCCCGAGAGCGCAGCATCGAGCCTGCGCGCGGTGAGCAGGACGGTGTCTCCCTCAGGCACCGGGACCCACCCGCAGGCCTGAGGGCGTCGCGGTGAACCCTGCCGCGAGCAGCGCGGTGAGCACCGCGGGTCGACCGACACCAGAGGCGCCGACGAGTGCGTCTCGGCCGTCGATCCGTTGGATCTGCACCCGGCCGGCACGGCTGCCGCGCAGCATCCCGGCGAGGGCGGCGGTGGCGGCGGCCAGGACGTCGGGCGCGCTGTCGAAGGTCAGCAGGCTCCGTCCGCCGCGCTCGAGGTACAGGACGAGCCGGCCGTCGGCGAGCACGACGTGTGCGCCTGCCTTCCGGCCGGGCCGGTGCGCCCCGGTCGTGGTGGGTGCCGGTGCCGCCGGGGTGGTCGGTACCTGCGCGGACGGAGGGTCGACGGTTCCGGAGAGGCTCTGCGGAGCACCACCGCCGTCGGGCATCGAGGCACTGGCCGGCCATCCGAGCGCTGCGCCGTACGGGTTCGCGGGGTCTGTCGCCGCGAGCACGAGGGCGTGGGGTGGCGATCCGCGCTCCGCGGCCCGCGTGCGGTCGGCCTCGATCGTCCGCAGCTGGTCGACCGCGCCCGGCAGCGCGAACTGCGAGCCGCCGAGGTGCTCGACGAAGTAGCCGCGGCGGACCTGCCCCCCGGTCTCGAGCGCAGCGAGCACGCGGTAGATGGCGCCGTACTCGCCCGTGACGTTCTCTGCGGCGCTCACAGCACGCGTGAGGACGCCGTGCCGGTCGAGGAGCGTCGTCGCCAGGGCGTGCGCGCGACGTGTCGGATCGGCGTCCCGCGTGGGCAGGGCCGACCACCGTCCGCCGCCCACGCCTTCTGCTGCCCGGGCGGCGGGTCCGCCTGCGGGGCCCGCTCCCGCTGTTCCGACGAGCGGCGCGCTGCCGAGCCGGAACCGCGGGCGTCTGCTCGCCGACCGGGGCCCGGCGGTGGCGCGTGCCCGCGGAGCCGATCGCTGTCCGAGACGGGCGCGCAGCGGACCGAGGCCGTCGTTCGTCACCAGGCCTGCCCAGACGAGATCCCACAGCACGTCGAGCGTCGCGGGGACGGGCGCTCCCGCGGCGTCGGCGACCTGTGACAGGAAGAAGCCACCCGAGCCGCTGAGATGTGCCAGCACCGCACGGTGCAGGTCCGTGTCGCAGTCGTCCTGCGGGGCGAGCGGCGGGAGGGTCAGCGGAGCCGACTCTGTCAGGTGCAGGCTGATCACCGCGTCCTGCGAGCCACGGCTCCCGGGCAGTCGGTGGTGGCCGCACCAGAGGATCTCGCCTGCCGTCGTCAGCTCGTCGAGCATCGCCGGGGAGTAGTCGGTCACGCGAGCGGGCAGGATCTGGGACTCGAGGGCGGAGGCTGGAACGCTCGCGCCAGCCATCTGCTCCACCGCGCGGTAGAGCCCGTCCACGCCTCTCAGGCTCCCGACCGACTGCCACCGGGCGAGGAACGCTCCGAGCGTGTCCTGCGGGACGGGTTCGACCTCCGCACGGAGCGCTGCGAGCGACCGACGTCGCAGTGTGCGCAGCACCTCGCTGTCGCAGAAGTCCGCACCTGTCCCGCCGAGCACCTCTGGCCGCAGGCGGCCTCGCGCCAGCACCCCGGTCGCTGCCTGCCGCAGGAGCACCTCGGTGACGACGGCGACGCCCAGGCCGTAGTGCTGCGCAGCGTCGTGCGCGGTGAACGGGCCGTGGGTGCGAGCGAAGCGGCGCAGGAGATCGCCGAGGGGGTCCGCCACCGGCTCCGTGAAGGTCTCAGGCACGCCGACGGGCAGCGCGACCCCCAGGGCGTCGCGCAGCCGCCCCGCGTCCTCGATCGCCGCCCAGCGTTCGCCGCTGTCCCGGTCGACACCCGCGAGGCGTACCGGGATGACGCGCCGGGAGCGCTGGAGCTCCGCGAGCCATCCCGGGACGTCCTCGCGGCCGGTGGTGCGCGTCCGGCGCACGATCTCGTCCGTCGACAGCGGGCCCATCCGTCGCAGCAGCTCCCACACGTCGTCCGCGTGGCGCACCTGGCGATCGTCGGTGAGCCCGGCGAGCTCGCGCTCGGTGCGGACGATCGCGTCGGGGTCGAGGAGGTCGGCCAGCTCCGAGCTGCCCTCGAGACCGAGGATCTCCGCCAGGAGGTCGGGGTCCAGTGTCAGCGCTGCAGCACGACGTTCCGCGAGCGGTGCGTCGCCGTCGTAGATGAACTGCGCCGTGTAGCCGAAGAGGAGGGACTGGGCGAACGGTGACGGTGAGGTGGTGGACACCTCGACGACACGGACCTGGCCCGCCTCGACCTCACGCATGAGCGCGGCGAGCGCGGTCACGTCGAAGTCGTCCTGGAGGCACTCGCGCACCGCCTCCAGGACGATGGGGAACTCGGGGTAGTCCGCGGCCACGCTGAGGAGCTGGGCGGACCGTTGGCGTTGCTGCCACAGCGGTTGACGCCGGTCGGGGCGTCTGCGCGGGAGCAGCAGCGCGCGGGCCGCTGCCTCGCGGAAGCGCGCACCGAACAGCGCGGACTGTCCGAGCGCGGCCTGGACGAGGCCGGCGACCTCGTCGGGATCGATGAGGAGGTCGGCGAGATCCATCGTCGCGTCCGGCTCGTCCGGAGTGCCGCTCGCCGCGGCACCCCAGGCTGCCACGGCCGACAGGTCGTCGACGTCCGGCAGCCGCAGGACGATACCGTCGTCGGAGTGCATGGCTGCAGCGTCGATGCCGTAGCGGGCGAGCACGCGGCCAGCGAGGATGAGCGCCCAGGGAGCGTGCACCTTGGCACCCAGCGGGGAATGGATCACCACACGCCAGTCCCCGAGCTCGTCCCGGAAGCGCTCCACGACGATCGTCCGGTCGTCCGGGAGGGCTCCTGTGGCGGCCGTCTGCTCGCGGATGTAGCTCCGGAGGTTGTCCGTGGCCCACGCGTCCAGTCCGACCCACGGCGTGGTCTCGACTCCCACGGGCGCGCCGCCGGACGTGCGCGCATCGCTCTCGGCGACCGCAGCACCTGCGGCGCGGACCCATCGCCCGATGGCACGACCGAGCTCGGCCGGCCGGCCGGGGGAGTCGCCCTTCCAGAACGGCAGGCGCCCAGGCACCCCGGGCGCCGGCGTCACGAGGACGCGGTCGTGCGTGATGTCCTCGATCCGCCAGGTGCTCGACCCGAGCGTGAAGGTGTCACCCACACGGGACTCGTAGACCATCTCCTCGTCGAGCTCGCCGACACGCTTGCCGCCGCGTTGGACGGGAGTCTCTGCGGTGCCGTCGTCGGTCGTGCCCGAGGCGAGGAAGACGCCGTACAGGCCCCGGTCAGGGATCGTGCCGCCGCTCGTGACGGCCAACCTCAGTGCACCGGGCCTGGCCGAGACACGGTCGGTGACCCGGTCCCAGACGATCCGTGCACGGAGCTCCCCGAAGTCTTCGCTGGGGTACCTGCCGGCGAGCATGTCGAGAACGGCGTGCAGCGCGCCTCTCCCGAGGGTCCGGTAGGGGTCCGCTCGACGCAGCACCTCCGCGAGGTCGTCGACCGCCCAGTCCTCGACCGCCACCATCGCGACGATCTGCTGAGCGAGGACGTCGAGCGGGTTGCGCAGCGGTCGGAGGTCCTCGATGCGGCCGTCGCGCATCCGCTCGGCGATCACCGCGGAGGGAACGAGGTCTCCGCGGTGCATCGGGAAGACCACCCCGTGCGACGTCGCGCCCACCTGGTGCCCTGCGCGTCCGATCCGCTGGAGACCGCTGGCCACCGACGGGGGGCTGCCGATCTGCACGACGAGGTCGATGGCTCCCATGTCGATGCCGAGCTCGAGCGAGGACGTCGCGACGACCGCCGGGAGCCGCCCGTCCTTGAGTGCCGTCTCCGTCTCGGTGCGCTCGGCGCGGCTCATCGAGCCGTGGTGCGCCCGGGCGAGCAGCGGGGGCACCCCCGCGGCGGCTCCGGACTGCGCCTGGATCTCAGCGGTGTGCCGCTCCCCCTGGTCCGGGACGTCGGTGCCGTGGCGCTCCGCCCACACCTCGTTCATCCGGGAGGTGAGACGTTCGGCACCACGGCGCGAGTTGGTGAAGACGAGCGTCGAGCGGTGCGCGGCCACGAGGTCGACGACACGCTCCTCGATGTGGGGCCAGACCGACGGGCGGCGGGACGGGCCCGCCGCGGCACCGCTGAGGTCGCCCTCGGCGGACGCAGGACCGGGCGGCGCCGCGACGTGAGGAACGGCCCGCAGGTCGGCAAGGTCGGGAACCGGGACGACGACGTCGACGTCGATCCGCTTGGTCGCCGGAGGCTGCACGACCTGGACGGCGCGGCCGCCGTCCGTCTCCGACCGGCCTCCGGCGAGAAACCCGGACACGACGTCGACCGGGGAGACGGTCGCGGACAGGCCGACCCGTTGCACCGGGGACCGGGTGAGGGCGTCGAGGCGTTCGAGGGACACGGCGAGGTGCGCACCGCGCTTGGTGCCGGCGACCGCGTGGATCTCGTCGACGATCACGGTCTCGACCCCCCGGAGCCCTGCCCGGGCGGCTGAGGTGAGGATGAGGAAGAGCGACTCCGGCGTCGTGATGAGGATGTCTGGCGGGTGCGTCGCGAAGCGCCTGCGCTCGCTCGCAGGCGTGTCACCCGTGCGCGTTCCGACGGTCACCGCCCGCACCGGTGTGCCGAGGCGCGCGGCGGCCTGGCGGATGCCGGTCAACGGCGACCGCAGGTTGCGCTCGACGTCCGCGGCGAGAGCCTTGAGCGGGGAGACGTACAGCACACGGCACCGGAGGTCGCGGTCGGGCTCGGGCGCGTCCGGGTCGAGGAGCGAGTCGAGCGCCCAGAGGAACGCGGCCAGCGTCTTGCCCGAACCGGTGGGGGCGACGACGAGAGCGTGCTTGTCAGCAGCGACAGCCTCCCAGGCGCCGTCCTGTGCGGTCGTCGGCTGTTCGAAGGCACCTGTGAACCATGCCCGGGTCGCGGGGCCGAAGCGGCTGAGCCCGGCAGGGGGGGAGACCATCGGGCCATTGTGTCCGGTGCGACCGACACGTGCCTGCGTGGCACCCTGGTGCTGTGCGATATCGAGAGTTCTGGCAGCTGGTGGACGAGGTCTTCGGCCCGGCCTACGGGCGGACGCTGGCCGCGGACCAGGTCCTCAGCGTGCTCGACGACCGCACGGCCGCGCAGGCCGTGGAGGACGGCGTGGAGCCGCGCGTCGTGTGGCACGCGCTGTGCGACGCGATGGACGTGCCCGACAGTGGACGGTGGGGCACGGACCTCCACCGCCAGGCGCCGCCCCGCTAGCTCGTCGCACCACTGGCTCCTAGCACCGCTGGCCCGTCGCCCGGTGAGCTCTTGCACCGCGGAGCGTGCCGACCGCGTGGCGAGCGACTCGCCGGTACCGCGCTGTCGATCGAACGTGTGTTCGGATATGCTGGGAAGCACGTTGTGCACGAGGTTCGTCGTCCACAGGAGCCGCGAGGTCCCTGCCGGGTGTCGGTAGGTGCACGTAGCGTCGCCGACGACAACCGAGCAGCACCGTGAGCGCACGTCGCTCCCCGAGACAGAGGTGGCACACATGGCCGCACCAGCAGACCGCGAGAAGGCCCTCGAGGCGGCGCTCGCACAGATCGACCGCAACTTCGGCAAGGGATCCGTCATGCGGCTGGGGGACGAGGGGCGCGCGCCCGTCGAGGTGATCCCCACCGGGTCGATCGCGCTGGACGTCGCGCTCGGGATCGGCGGCCTCCCGCGCGGCCGGGTCGTCGAGATCTACGGCCCGGAGTCCAGCGGTAAGACCACCCTCGCGCTCCACGCCGTGGCCAACGCGCAGCGCGCCGGGGGGATCGCCGCGTTCATCGACGCCGAGCACGCCCTGGACCCCGACTACGCGAAGAAGCTCGGGGTCGACACGGACGCGCTCCTCGTGTCCCAGCCGGACACGGGTGAGCAGGCGCTGGAGATCACGGACATGCTCATCCGTTCCGGCGCGGTCGACGTCATCGTCATCGACTCCGTCGCAGCCCTCGTGCCCAAGGCGGAGATCGAGGGGGAGATGGGGGACAGCCACGTCGGTCTGCAGGCGCGCCTCATGTCCCAGGCGCTGCGCAAGATCACCGGTGCGTTGAGCCAGTCGGGAACGACCGCGATCTTCATCAACCAGCTCCGCGAGAAGATCGGCGTCTTCTTCGGCACGCCGGAGACGACGACCGGAGGCAAGGCGTTGAAGTTCTACGCCTCGATCCGTCTCGACATCCGCCGCATCGAGACCCTCAAGGAGGGCACCGAGCCTGTCGGCAACCGGACGCGTGTCAAGGTCGTGAAGAACAAGATGGCTCCGCCCTTCAAGCAGGCGGAGTTCGACATCCTCTACGGCGTCGGCATCTCTCGGGAGGGCGGCCTCATCGACATGGGTGTGGAGCACGGGTTCGTCCGGAAGTCTGGCTCGTGGTTCACCTACGACGGTGACCAGCTGGGGCAGGGCAAGGAGAACTCGCGCGGTTTCCTCAGGGACAACCCGGATCTCGCGAACGAGCTCGAGAAGCGCATCAAGGAGAAGCTCGGGGTGGGAGCACAGCTCGATGCCCCGGCCGACACGCCGCCCACCGCTCCTGCGAAGCCGGCCGCCGGCAAGGCCGAGACAGCAAAGGTCTCGTCTGCGGCAGGCAAGGCGAAGAAGGCCGACTTCTGAGCGTGGTCCCGTCGGAGGCCCGACGAGACCGGCCACGCGACGACGGCCCGCTCCTCGCCCCGCTCACTCCTCACGAGGAGGAGGAGCGGGCCAGGGCGCTGGCACTCAGGGCACTCGCAGGCGCTCCGCGCACGCGGTCCCAGCTCGAGGAGCGGTTGGCAGCGGCGGACGTCGACGAGACTCTCAGCACAGCTCTCCTCGACCGGTTCGAGGACGTCGGCCTCATTGATGACGCGGCATATGCGCGTGCCGTCGTCCGGACCCGCTTCGCGGAACGTCACCAGGCCCGCCGGGCGATCGCACAAGAGCTCTCCCGCAAGGGGATCTCTGCCGAGCATGCCCACGATGCGCTCACGCAGATCACCTCCGACGACGAGAAGCGTGCGGCCGACGAGGTGGCGCGGACACGTGTGCGGCGCACCCGAGGGCTGCCCGTGGAGGTACGCACGCGGCGCGCTCTCGCTGCCCTCGGTCGCAAGGGGTATCCACCGGGTGTCGCCCTCGCGAGCGTCCGCGCCGCGCTGGCCGACGAGGTCGGCAGTGCCGACGCCGGTGTGCCCGAGTACCTCGACGACCTGGACGCGTCCAGCGGTGACTGAACCAGTACCCGGACGATAGTGAGAGAGCCCGACCTGCAGCAGTGTGTTGCTCGACGAGTCCTGGTCCGGCATCAGGGATGATGAACCATCACTCCACGACCCGGGGTGCAGGACCACACGGATCGCGACGAAGGCCAGGTGTACGGCTGTGACAGGTGAGCTGAGCATCCTCCTCGGCCTGCTCGGCGCGTCTCTCGTCGCGCTGCTGCTCGTCCAGGTCGCCCGCCGGGAGGCGGCAGCGGTCCGCGAGCAGGCAGCACGGGATGTCGAGGAGCTGCGGGCCGAGGTCAAGCGGCGCGAGGCCGAGTCCCAGGTCCGCCTGACAGAGATCCGGGAGGCCGAGCGTCACCTGGCTTCCGAGAGGTTGCGCGCCGACGCAGCCACGGAGAAGGCCGAGAACCGCCTCTCCGACGCCGAAGCCGTGCGACACGACGCGCTCGCCGAGGCTGCCCGGCTACGGGCGAGCGCCGTGGAGGTCCTCGAGCGTGCTGCCGACCTGTCCGCCGAGGAGGCCCGCGCACAGCTGGCGGCGGAGCTCCAGGAGAGTGCGGTGCAGGACGCCGCCGGTGTCATCAGACGAACCGAGGCCGCCGCTCGCCGGGACGCGGACCGGCGGGCGAAGATGATCGTGGCGTCCGCCGTCCAGCGGCTCGCCGTCCCCACCAGCACCCACGGAGCGCTCACCGTGCTCCCGCTCCCCTCGGAGGACATGCGCGGACGGATCATCGGCAAGGAGGGGCGCAACATCCGGACGTTCGAGGCGATCACCGGTGTGAACGTTCTCCTCGAGGACGACGCCGACACCGTCCAGCTGTCCTCGTTCGACCCCGAACGCCGGGAGGTCGCGGAGGTGATGATGCGAGAGCTCCTCGAGGACGGCCGGATCCACCCCCAGCGCATCGAGGCTGCGTTCGCCGCCGCTACCGCCGGTGCCGCGGCGCGCGCCGTCGATGCGGGACACTCGGCGGCCGAGCGAGCCGGCGTCGATCACATGCCGGCTGAGCTCATCGAGGCCATGGGGCGCCTCCGGCTGCGGACGTCGTTCGGTCAGAACGTGCTCGAGCACAGCGTCGAGGCAGCGCTCATTGCTGCGGCGATGGCCGCAGAGATCCAGGCCGACGTCGTCGCTGCGCGACGTGCCGCCTTCCTGCACGACATCGGCAAGGGGATCTCCGGGGACGGGACGCACGCTGCGCTCGGCGCCCGGCTCGCACAGGATGCTGGCGAGACCGCGGTCGTGGTCAACGCCATCGCGGCGCACCACGACGAGGTGGAGGCGCAGTCGGTGGAGGCAGTGCTCGTCCGTGCGGCCGATGCCTGCTCAGCGGCGAGGCCGGGAGCACGCAAGGACGACGCGGGGCACTACATCGATCGCATGCAGCGCCTCGAGGAGCTCGTCGCCGGGCACGCAGGCGTCCAGCGGGTGCTGGCGATGTCCTCCGGGCACGAGGTACGCGTCGTCGTCGAGCCCTCCCAGGTACCCGACGACAAGCTCGGCACGCTCGCAGCGGACATCGCACGCCACCTCGAGCGGGACCTCACCTACCCGGGAGAGATCTCCATCACCGTCGTGCGAGAGCTGCGGGCGACCGCCACAGCGGGCTGAGCGCGAACGCCGGGCGACGACGCCGGCGTCCTCACGTGACCGGCGTCCCGACGCTGAGCGGCGCGCGGGTCCGACCCGCGGTCCGACCGGAGAGGCGGCGGGAGAGCAGCGTCGCGCCCGCGGAGAGCACGTAGTTGATGACGATGAAGATGAGCGCGGCGACGAGCAGGGTCTGCAGGATGTTGCTGTCGGCCGAGCCGAGGCGACGTGCCTCCTGCAGCAGCTCGGAGTACGTGATGATCGAGCCCAGCGCCGAGTCCTTGAGGACGACGACCAGCTGGCTGATGAGCGCGGGAAGCATCGCGATGAGCGCCTGGGGCAGCTCCACGAGCCGACGGCAGGCCTGCGAGGTGAGTCCGATCGCCAGACCAGCCTCACGCTGCCCCCGGGGAAGACTGTGCACTCCGGACCGGATGAGCTCGGCCACGACGCTCCCGTTGTAGAGCGTCAGGGCGATGACGACCGCGACGAGCGGGACGTCGGACGGGTCGAGGACCCGCATCTGCCCGAGGCCGAAGTACAGGAACACCATCATGATGAGCACCGGGACTGCTCGGAAGAACTCGACCACGGCGCCCGCGACAACACGGACGACCGCGATCTCCGACAGGCGGCCAAGGCCGAACACGACGCCGAAGACCCCGGCCCCGACCACCGCGAGGGCCGCGGCCCGCAGCGTGCTCATGAGGCCGGGCAGGAAGAAGTCCACCCATGCACGGGGCTCGATCAACGGTGTCCACTTGTCCGCGGCGAGCTGGCCCTCGTCCGCGAAGCGTCGCAGGACGAGCGCGAGGATGGCGGCGACGACAAGGACGCCGACGACGTTCCCGATCGCGATCGTGCGCCGTGCCCTGGGGCCCGGTGCATCAAAGAGGACGGACTGGTTGGTCACCGGGCCACCGCCAGCTTTCGGGACAGGGACGTGGTCGCGAGCCCGACCGGGATGACGATGATGACGTACCCGAGTGCGAACGTGAGGAAGATCGCGACGATGACGTCCGGTCGGTTCTCGATCATGGTGCGCATGAGTCCGGAGGTCTCCTCGACGCTCACCGCCGCGGCGACGGTCGTGTTCTTGATGAGCGCGATGAGGACGTTGCCGAGGGGGGCCACCGCGCCACGGAACGCCTGGGGCATGATGACGAGCCGGGCCGACGGCAGGAACCCGAGGCCGATGGCCCGCGCGGCCTCGGCCTGGCCGAGCGGCACGGTGTTCACTCCGCTGCGGATCGCCTCGCACACGAACGCAGCGTGGTAGACCGCAAGGCCCGCGACGGCGAGACGGAAGAAGTTCTCCGCGAAGTCGTCCGACAGGACGATCTTCAGCTGCCCCCAGACCGCGAGCGTGCAGAAGACGATGATGATCGTCAGCGGCGTGTTGCGCACGAGGGTCACGTACGAGGCGCCGAGCCACCGGAGGCTCGGCACAGGGGAGATGCGCATGAGCGCGAGCACCGTGCCGAGCACCAGGGCGGCGATCCCCGCGAAGAACGCCAGCTTGATGTTCATCCAGAACGCTCCGGGCACGTCGTACGAGCTGAAGAGTTCGGTGAACTGGTTCAGGTAGTCACCCAGCGGAGCTCACTCCTTCGGTCGGGCGTCGGCTCGGGCCCGGGTGTCCGGGCCCAGAGGGCTCACCGGCCGGGGGACCGGCCGGTGAGCCGGTCAGGCGCAGGCGTCGACGGTCGGAGGGTTGGAGTCCGCGTTCGCGGAGTACCCGGTGCCCTCGGTGTTGGCGGCCACGGCGGCCTCCCAGTCACCGTCGGCGATCATCTTCGTCAGCGCCTCGTTGACCGCTTCGCACTGGTCGCTGTCCTTCGGCAACCCGACGCCGTAGTTCTCGGTGGAGAACGGGTTGCCGACGACCTTGACCTTCCCGGCGTTGGCCGGCTGTGCGGCGAGGCCGGCGAGGATGATGTCGTCGGTGGTGACGGCGTCGATGGAACCCGAGGCGAGGAGCGTGACGCACTCGGCGTACCCCGGCTGCTCGACGAGGTTCGCCCCCTCGGCGAACTCGTCCTTGATCCGCTGGGCGGAGGTCGAGCCCGCCGCGGAGCACAGGTTCTTGCCGTCGAGGTCCTCCGGACCGTTGATGTCGGTGTTGTCGTTCGCGACGAGCAGATCCTGACCAGCGACGAAGTACGGCCCCGCGAAGGAGATCGTCTCCTTCCGAGCGTCGGTGATCGAGTAGGTCGCGAAGATCATGTCGACCTGACCGTTCTGCAGCATCGTCTCGCGCTGCGGCGTCGGGGTCTCCACGAACTCGATGTCCTCCTCGGCGTACCCGAGCTCGCCCGCCACGTATCTCGCGACGTCCACGTCGAACCCGGAGTACGTGTCGCCGTCCTTGAAGCCGAGGCCGGGTTGGTCGAACTTGATGCCGATCTTGATGCCGCCGCTCCCGTCGCTGCTCTCACCGCCGCCGTCGTCCGAGCTGCATCCCGCGAGTGCCAGGGCCCAGACCCCGACAAGAGCGATCGTCGTCATCAGGGGCCGTCGTGCCTGCCGCATGGTTCCTCCTTAGTCACGGCCAGCTGTGCGCCGTGCCGCGTGAACGGGTGTCGTGGGTCTAGTGGGTGAGGATCTTGGACAAGAAGCTCTTGGCACGCTCGGACGACGGATGGAGGAAGAAGGTCTCGGGCTCTGCCTCTTCGACGATCTCGCCGTCGGCCATGAAGACCACGCGGTCCGCGGCCTTGCGGGCGAACCCCATCTCATGGGTGACGACGATCATCGTCATCCCGTCCCGGGCGAGCGCCACCATGACGTCGAGGACCTCGTTGATCATCTCCGGGTCGAGGGCCGAGGTCGGCTCGTCGAAGAGCATGATCTTCGGCTGCATGGCGAGCGCACGCGCGATCGCGACGCGTTGCTGCTGACCACCCGAGAGCTGCGCGGGGAGCTTCTTCGCCTGCGACTCCACCCCCACCCGGGACAGGAGCTCCATCGCGAGGCGCTCCGCGTCCCCGCGGCTCATCTTGCGGACCTTGCGCGGCCCCAACGTCACGTTCTCCAGCACGGTGCGGTGCGCGAAGAGGTTGAACGACTGGAAGACCATGCCCACGTCGGCGCGGAGGCGGGCGAGCGCCTTGCCCTCCTCGGGGAGCTTCTCGCCGTCCAGCTCGATGACGCCCGAGTCGATCGTCTCGAGCCGGTTGATCGCCCGGCAGAGCGTCGACTTGCCCGAGCCCGACGGGCCGATGACGACGACGACCTCGCCGCGCGCGACGGAGAGGTCGATGTCCTTGAGCACGTGCAGGGCACCGAAGTGCTTGTTCACCCCGGTGAGGCTGACGAGGCTGTCAGCTGCTGGTCGGGGCTCCGACGTGTGGTCCGGTGGGGTCGTGCGACGCTCGCTCTCGGGCATGCCCTGAACGTAGGGGACATTTGTGTCGGACGCCATCGAATGGCGTAACAATCTGTTCACGTGACCGCCACACAACCGGGCACGCGCCGGGGATCGAGCCGTGGGGCGCCGTATCCTGGGGTGTGATGTCCACGAACCTCCTGGTGCCGGGTGCGACCGCCCCCTCTGGTGCTGGCACAGCTGCCCCACCCGTCCCTCCGAGCGCCGACGGGCGGACCTACGTCGTCCGTACTCTCGGTTGCCAGATGAACGTCCACGACTCGGAGCACATGTCGGGGATGCTCGAGCGCGCGGGGTACCGGCGTGCGACGCCGGAGCAGGACGCTCGCGACGAGGCGGACGTCGTCGTCATCAACACGTGCGCGGTCCGCGAGAACGCGGCGACCAAGCTCTACGGCAACCTCGGTCAGCTGGCCTCGGTGAAGAACCGGCGAGCGGGGATGCAGATCGCCGTAGGTGGCTGCCTCGCCCAGAAGGACCGCGCGGGGATCGTCGAGAAGGCGCCCTGGGTCGACGTCGTGTTCGGCACGCACAATCTCGACGCCCTGCCGGTGCTCCTGGAGCGTGCCCGGCACAACGACGCCGCGCAGGTGGAGATCGCCGAGTCGCTCCAGGTCTTCCCGTCGACGTTGCCCACCCGTCGTGAGTCGGTCTTCGCGGGTTGGGTCTCGATCAGTGTCGGGTGCAACAACACCTGCACCTTCTGCATCGTCCCCCACCTGCGCGGCAAGGAGCGCGACCGGCGGCCCGACGAGATCCTCGCGGAGGTCCGGGCGCTCGTCGCCGAGGGTGCCATCGAGGTCACTCTCCTGGGACAGAACGTCAACAGCTACGGCGTGGAGTTCGGCGACCGCGGGGCGTTCGCCAAGCTCCTGCGCGCCTGCGGGGAGATCGAGGGGCTGGAGCGCGTGCGCTTCACCTCACCGCACCCCGCGGCGTTCACGGACGACGTCATCGAGGCGATGGCCCAGACGCCGAACGTGATGCCCCAGCTCCACATGCCGCTCCAGTCCGGATCGGACCGGGTCCTGCGCGCCATGCGGCGCTCCTACCGGGCAGGGAAGTTCCTCGGCATCATCGACCGTGTCCGCGCAAGCATCCCCGATGCCGCGATCACCACCGACATCATCGTCGGCTTCCCGGGCGAGACGGAGGCGGACTTCCTCGACACGATGCGGGTCGTCGAGCAGTCCCGGTTCGCCTCGGCCTTCACGTTCCAGTACTCCCCGCGTCCGGGCACACCCGCTGCCGACCTCCCGGACCAGCTGCCGAAGGCTGTGGTCCAGGAACGGTACGAGCGGCTCATGGCGCTCCAGGACCGGGTGTCGGCGGAGCAGAGCGCCCTCCAGGTGGGCCGGACGGTCGAGGTCCTCGTCACCGACGGCTCGGGCCGGAAGGACGGAGCGACCCACCGACTCACCGGACGGGCAGCGGACAACAGGCTCGTGCACCTCGCCGTCCCCGCGCACCTCGCGGTCGTGGGACCTGGCGGTGCGAGCGCGGTCGACCCGCGTCTGGCCGAGGACCCTGACCCGCTGCTGCCACGCCCGGGCGACGTCGTGACGGTCCAGGTCACCCGCTCGTCGCCGTACCACCTCATCGCCGACTCGGTGCTGGCCGTGGACCCGGACGACCGGGTGTACGCCGTCCGCCGCACGTCTGCCGGCGACGCGTGGGTCCGTCGGGAGCGGGTCCGGGTCGGGCTCGACCGGGAGGCGCACTCCCACGGGACCACGCCGCAGCAGACGTCGGTGCTCGCGAACCCAGCGAAGGTCGACCTCGGGCTCCCCACCGTCCGGCGGGTGTGAGGGCTCAGTCCGTGGGCGTGTCGCCTGCGTCCTGCTCGAAGTCGTCCCGGGACTCCGGTGGGAGCATCGCGGACACCGACGCGAAGAGCTGCACGGCCGTGCCGAGGCCGCAGCCCAGCATCTGGTTGAGCTGGTCGTCGGTAGCGCCGGGTGCGAAGTCCACGGACACCTCCGTGTACAGCGCAAGCCCGGTCGACTCCGTGCGGACGTAGGCCTTCGGCCAGATGCGTTCGCGGTTCCAGTCGTTGATCGTCTGGAGGACGGCTTTCTTGGCGTTCGGCGGGAGCGGCCGGTGCCAGCGCCCGCGGACCTGGAGGATCTCGTCCTGGGTGCCCAGCAGGAGGAACCAGAAGCGGTTGCCGTCCCACGTGCCGGTGATGTCGTCGTCCTCGTCGAACCGGAAGCTGTAGCCGCGACCGGTGAGGTACGCCCCGACGCGGTCGCGCGTGACCGGCGTCGGCAGGGGAGCGGGAGGCGCGGTGCGGGTGTCCGTCGCGCGTGCCATGAGGAGACGCTGCAGCCAGCGGGTCGGTGGGGCGGCGCTCACGGTGCCGTCCCCGCCGGGTCCACGTACAGCTCGTCGAGCGCGTCGAAGAGCATGGCGCCCGTGCTCAGCCCGCAGGTGAGCATCTGGTCGAGCTGCTCGTCGCTGGCGCCGTGCTCGAGGTCCACCGCGACCTCCCCGTAGACCTGGATCATCCCGTTGTCCCGGACCCGGAAGTACGCCTTCGGCCAGATCCGGTCGGTGTTCCAGTCGTTGCAGAACTCCAGGATCTCCTCCACCCGCTCGATGGTGATCTCCCGGTTCCACTGTCCCCGCACCTGGAGGATCTCCTGGTGCGCACCGAAGAGCAGGAAGTAGAAGACCCGGGAGTTCCACAGTCCTCCGACGTCACCGTCGGAGTCGACGAAGGAGGAGTAGCCGTACTCGGAGATCCAGCGCAGGAGCCTGTCCCTGGTGACGGGCGCGGGCCGCAGGGGTGTCTCGTCTGCCAGGGTCGACGCACCCAGCTCCCGTTCGAGAAGGAGCTCGACGTCCGTGCGGAGGTCGGCGTCCGACACGTGACGTGGTGCCCGGGCGATGGGTGCCCCGTGTGCGGCTCGCGCGCCAGATGCCGGCCGCGCGGACCAGCTCCACCGCCGATCCCTGAAGAACGCCATGAGGCAACCCTACCCGCGCCGCCCACGCAGCCCTCGCCTCACCGTGAGACGGTACCGTCGTCGAGTGCTCATCGTCGCTGTCGTGGGACCCACGGCCACCGGGAAGTCGGATCTCGCGATGGACCTCGCCGAACGCCTCGGCGTGGATCCTGCCGGGACCAACGAGATCGTCAACGCCGACGCCTTCCAGCTCTATCGCGGTATGGACATCGGTACGGCCAAGGTCCCGGTCGCCGACCGGCGGAGCATCCCGCACAGGCAGATCGACGTCATCGAACCGTCCGAGGACGCGTCGGTCGCGCGCTACCAGCACTCCGCCCGGACCGACGTCGCCGAGATTCTCGACCGGGGCGGCTTCCCCGTCGTGGTCGGAGGATCCGGGTTGTACGTCCGCGCACTGCTCGACGACATGACGTTCCCGGGGACGGACAGCGTGGTGCGGGAAGCCATCGAGGCACGGCTCGAGCGTGCGGGCACACGCGCGCTGTTCGCCGAGCTCTCACGACTCGACCCGGCCGCGGCCGCGGCGATCGGACCCCGCAACGTCCGCCGCGTCGTCCGGGCCCTCGAGGTCATCGAGATCACGGGACGGCCGTACACCGCCAACCTTCCCCGGCAGGTCTACGTCCGCCCCACCGTGCAGATCGGTCTCGACTGCTCCCGGGACGTCCTCGACCGACGGGTCGCGGCCCGTGTGGACGCCATGTGGCGCGACGGGCTCGTCGACGAGGTGCGCTCCCTCGCGGAGCGGGGGATGGGGCGGACCGCCCGGCGGGCGGTCGGCTACGCCGAGGTCCTTGCCTACCTCGACGGGGCGACGAGCGAGGACGAGGCCCGTGAGGCGGTCGTGACGAACACCCGGCGGCTCGCCCGCAAGCAGATGGGATGGTTCGGCCGCGACCCGCGTGTGCACTGGCTCTCTGCTGAGTCCGACGACCTCGTGGAGGAGGCGCTGGCTGTCGTCCGTCGGGCAGGGGACCAGGGGCCCACGGCGGTCGCGGACACGCCCGTCCGCCGTACGCTGGGATCATGACGCACGCCGCCGCACCTGGCCTGGCCCACCCGGCAGAGCTCGACGTCGCGAAGGGGCACGGGACCAAGAACGACTTCGTCCTCATCGACGACCGCGACGACGACCTCGACCTCACCGACGAGCTCGTCCGGCTCCTGGCGGACCGGCGGGCCGGGGTCGGCGGTGACGGAGTGATCCGTGTCGTCCGGTCCGCGCACCTCGCCGAGGGGCGGGCCGTCCTGCGGCACGAGCCGGACGCGGAATGGTTCATGGACTACCGCAACGCCGATGGATCGATCGCGCAGATGTGCGGCAACGGTGTGCGCGTGTTCGTCGCCTTCCTCGAGGACCTCGGGCTCGTCGAGCTCGACGCGCGGACACCCGAGCTCGTCGTCGGGACCCGGGCCGGGGCGCGGCGCGTCCGCAAGGAGGACGCCGGGTGGTTCGTCGTGGACATGGGTGCCTGGTCCTTCCCGGGGGGCGCCGGTGCAGTCGCGGAGGGGTTCGATGCCGAGGTCCGCGCCTACGGGTGCGAGCCCGCCGGCGCCGAGGTCGTCCGACCCGCGCTGAGCGTCGACCTGGGCAACCCGCACACGGTCCTGGCGCTCCCGACCCTCGCTGACCTCGAGCGCGCCGACCTGCTCCGAGCGCCGGACGTCGTGCCCGTCCCGCCCGAGGGGACGAACGTCGAGCTCGTCGTGCCCCTCGGTGAGGAGACGGGTGCGCACGGCCGGACGGTGGGGCGCGTACGCATGCGGGTGCACGAACGAGGCGTGGGGGAGACGCTCTCGTGCGGGACGGGTGCGTGCGCCGCCGCCCTCGCGGTGCGCGCGTGGGCGGGTGCCGCGGCTCCGGACGAGTGGCTCGTCGACGTCCCGGGCGGCACCGTCCGGGTGACGATGCGCCAGGACGGCCACGTCGAGCTCGCGGGCCCGGCGGTCGTCGTCGCACGCGGCCGGGTCCGTCTCGACCGTCTGCTCGCTGGCTAGGGTCGGACGACCTGCAGGACCCGGAACCCCTTCGCGCTGGCCACCCGGGAGACCGTGACGCCCCGGGAACCGGTGGCCGGGCCCGCGGCCGGGGACAGGCTGGCGAACCGCTCTGCCAGCCAGGTCTGGAACGAGTCCGCCCCGAGGTTGCGCTGGACGACGAGGAAAGCCGACGCCTGCGGTGCCAACCGGGGGATCCAGCGGTCCATCATCGCGTGCAGCGCCTCCTTGCCGACCCGGATCGGCGGGTTGGACCACAGCGTCGTGAAGGTGACGTCGTCCGGCACGTCGTCGGGCAGGACTGCTCGCACCGAGGTCAGTCCCAGCCGCGCAGCGTTGCGACGGACAAGGTCGAGCGCGCGTTCGTTGACGTCCACGGCCCACACCGTGGCTGCCGGGTTGCGCAGCGCCATCGTCAGGGCGACCGGCCCCCACCCGCACCCGAGGTCGAGGACGTCGCCGGCCGGGGGAGTCTCGACCGTCCGCAGGAGCACCTGGGTGCCGAGGTCGAGGCGCCCGGGGGAGAAGACACCACCTGCGGTCTCCACCTCACGGTCCGCGCCGTCCAGGCGGACCGTGAGCAGGCGCCGCTCGTCGGAGGACGCCGGTCGCGCCGTGAAGTAGTGGTCCGGGCTCGTCTCGCTCACAGTGGGCCATCGTAGTCCGGGTGTGGCCGGAGCCGTCCTCCCTGCGCGTAATCACTTAGCGCGGGCAGCACCGGCATGGGACGCTTGAGTCCACACGACACCAGACAGACAGAGGGATGCATGACGAACAGTCACGAGCCACACAGCGGGACGTCGGACGAGCAGTTCGAGGCGACGGGCGCGGCTGTGGCTGACCCCGCCCCGCGGGCCGCCCGGGACATCGCGAGCGACGTCGTCGCGCGTGTGCTCGCGCGAGCGGGAACCGCTCGTTCGGAGGGAGGCACGGACCACTCCGTGCACGACGGGGACCAGCTCGACCTCGCGGAGCGCACGGCGCTGCGGCGCGTCGCTGGTCTGTCGACCGAGCTCGAGGACGTCACCGAGGTCGAGTACCGCCAGCTCCGTCTGGAACGGGTCGTCCTCGTCGGGCTGTGGTCCCGCGACATGGTGGACGCGGAGGTGTCGCTCCGCGAGCTCGCGGCGCTCGCGGAGACCGCGGGGTCCGTCGTCCTCGACGGTATCCTCCAGCGGCGCCAGAAGCCCGACCCGAGCACGTACCTCGGCTCGGGCAAGGCCGCCGAGCTCGCTGCCCTCGTCGCCGCGAACGGCGCGGACACGGTGATCGTCGACGGCGAGCTCGCACCGTCGCAACGCCGCAGCCTCGAGGACGTCATCAAGGTCAAGGTCGTCGACCGCACCGCACTGATCCTCGACATCTTCGCGCAGCACGCCAAGTCCCGGGAGGGCAAGGCACAGGTCGAGCTCGCCCAGCTCGAGTACCTCCTCCCGCGTCTGCGGGGCTGGGGAGACTCGATGTCTCGCCAGGCCGGTGGTCAGGTGGGAGGCGCTGCCGCGGGCATGGGCTCCCGCGGTCCTGGTGAGACGAAGATCGAGCTCGACCGGCGCCGGATCCGCGACCGGATGGCCAAGCTGCGGCGCGAGATCGCCGCGATGGAGCCGTCCCGGGTGACGATGCGCGCGGCACGCAAGCGCAACGCCATCCCGGCTGTCGCCATCGCCGGCTACACCAACGCCGGCAAGTCGAGTCTCCTCAACGCGCTGACCGGGGCCGGGGTGCTCGTCGAGAACGCGCTCTTCGCCACCCTCGACCCGACGGTGCGACGCACCCAGACCCCGGACGGGCGCGTCTACACGCTCGCGGACACGGTCGGGTTCGTCCGTTCCCTGCCGCACCAGCTCGTCGAAGCGTTCCGCTCGACCCTCGAGGAGGTTGCAGACGCCGATCTTCTCCTGCACATCGTCGATGCGTCCCACCCGGACCCCGAGGGCCAGATCGCGGCCGTGCGCCACGTCCTCGCCGACATCCCGGGGATGGAGGACGTGCCTGAGGTCATCGTCCTCAACAAGGCGGACGTCGCGAGCGCCGAGACGATCACCCGGCTGCAGAGCCGGGAACGCAGCACGGTGGTCGTCTCGGCGCGATCCGGTGAGGGGATCCCCGAGCTGCTCGACTACATCTCGGCGTCGTTGCCCCGTCCCGGTGTGTCCGTCGACCTCGTCGTGCCGTACGACCGGGGGGACCTGCTGAGCCGGGTTCACCTGGAGGGCGAGATCGATCACCTCGAGCACATCGAGTCAGGGACGCTCCTGCGTGGCCGCGTCGAGGACGGCCTGGCGGCGGAGCTGTCTGCGGTGGCCGTGCGCGGGTGACGCGGCGTGCGCGGCTGCGGTCGCGGTACACCCCCGCGTTCCTTGAGGACGCCGCCTCTGGTCCGCCCGGTGACCGTAGACTCACCCGGTGAGTTCCACGAGCACGCCCCGGCCGACGGCGACGCCGGACACGGAGGCCGTGCACGAGCTGCTCGACCTCGCTGTGGCCAGGTTGGGCGGCGCGCGGCGGGAAGGCCAGCACGTCATGGCGGCGGCGGTGGCGTCTGCGATGACGAGCGGCGAGCATCTCCTCGTCCAGGCCGGCACAGGGACCGGGAAGTCGCTCGGCTACCTCGTCCCCGCCGTCCAGCACGCCGTCCACAGCGCAGAGCGCGTCATCGTCTCGACGGCGACCCTGGCGCTGCAGCGTCAGATCATGACGCGGGACCTGCCGCTCGTCGCCGACACGCTCGCCCCGCACCTGCCGCGGCGTCCCCGGCTCGCACTGCTCAAGGGATGGCACAACTACGCCTGCCGCCACAAGATCGCCGGCGGGTACCCGGCCGACGACGCGGGCACCTTGTTCGACATGCCCCGCACGGACGGCCCCCCGGACCCGTTCGACGCTCCACCGGGCGCGTCCCCGTCGCGACAGGAGCAGAGCAGTGCCGGGCTCGTGCAGCAGATCCTCCGGCTGCGCGAGTGGGCGGAGGAGTCGGAGACGGGTGACCGCGACGACCTGACGCCCGGCGTCTCGGACCGGGCCTGGCGGCAGGTCTCCGTGAACTCCCTCGAGTGCCTCGGGCAGCGGTGCCCGCTCATCACCGAGTGCTTCCCCGAGAGGGCACGAGGTCTCGCTCGTGAGGCGGACGTCGTCGTGACGAACCACGCCATGCTCGGTATCGCTGCCACCGGGTCGCCCAACGTCCTGCCCGAGCACGCCGTCCTCGTCGTCGACGAGGCGCACGAGCTCCCCGACCGTGTCACGGCAGCCGCGACCGTCGAGCTGTCGGTCGCCTCCGTCGAGCATGCTGCGCGGCAGGCGCGGCGCCACGGCGGTGTCCTCACCACCGACCTGGACGCCGCGTCCGCCCAGCTCGGCGCGGTCCTCGCCTCCCTCCCGGCAGAGCGCTTCCCTGACGGCCTCCCGGAAGCGGCGCGCGCCGCGGTCGCGGCGGTGCGCGATGCGGCGCGCGCGGTCATGAGCGAGCTCAAGCCCGACACGCCCACGAGCGGGGACGGTGGAGCTGCGAGCAGCGGTCTGAAGATGGCGTCCTCGAGCATGCTCGTCGTCTTCGAGATCGCGGAGCGGATGACGGGCGAGTCCTCGGAGTTCGACGTGCTGTGGTGCTCGCGCGCGGGCGAAGGCGGGTTCGGTGCGGGCATGTCCAAGCTCCATGCGGCACCGCTGGGCGTGTCCGGCCTCATGCGCACCGGCCTGTGGGACGAGAAGGTCGGAGTGCTCACGTCCGCGACGCTCGCGCTGGGGGACTCCTTCGACCCCATCGCCCGTTCGGTGGGCCTCGAGCCGTCGTCCGCCGTGCCGGGTGAGGCCAGCGCTGCGCCCGCGCCACGCTGGCGGGGAACGGACGTCGGGAGCCCGTTCGACTACCCGCGGCAGGGCATCCTCTACATCGCGAGCAAGCTCCCGGTGCCGGGCCAGCAGGCCACGACCGATGCTCAGATCGACGAGATGGCTGCCCTCATCACCGCGGCAGGGGGGCGCACGCTCGGTCTCTTCTCGTCGCGGCGGGCCGCGGAGCGCGCTGCCGAGCTGCTCCGCGAGCGTCTTGACGTGCCGATCCTGTGCCAGGGGGACGACCAGCTCCCGACCCTCGTCCGGCAGTTCGCCGAGGACGACGCCACCTGCTTGTTCGGCACGCTCTCCTTGTGGCAGGGCGTCGACGTGCCCGGTTCCGCCTGCCAGCTCGTCCTCATCGACAGGATCCCTTTCCCCCGTCCGGACGACCCCGTCAAGGCCGCCCGCGCACGCTACGTCGAGTCGCACGGCGGCAACGGCTTCATGCAGGTCTCGGCCTCCCATGCGGCGTTGCTGCTCGCACAAGGGGCTGGCCGGCTCGTGCGGACGACGTCGGACCGGGGAGTCGTCGCGGTCCTCGACCCGCGCCTCGCGACCGCCCGGTACGGGCCGTTCCTCGTCCGGACCCTTCCTGACTTCTGGCGGACCACCGACCGGGCGGTCGCCGAAGCGGCGCTGAGCCGACTCGCTGGCCTACCCTGACGTGAAGGGTCTCTCCGGCCCGCCCCAGTGACCAGGACCGCGTGGAGGAAGAATGACCGACGAAGAATCGCCCGAGATCGGCGAGACCGGCCCGATACCCGCCTCGGCCCGTCGCAAGACGACGAAGGTGGCGGTCGTGGGGGCTGGCGCGGTCGGTTCGACGATGGCCTACGCCGCTCTCATGCGGGGCTCCGCGCGAACCGTCGCGCTCTATGACATCAACAAGGCGAAGGTCGAGGCCGAAGCGCTCGACCTCGCGCACGGCATCCAGTTCATGCCGATGGCCGAGGTGCTCGGCTCTGACGACATCTCGGTCTGCGAGGGCGCGGACGTCATCATGGTGACGGCTGGCGCCAAGCAGAAGCCGGGCCAGACCCGGATCGACCTCGCCGAGGCCACGATCGGCCTCGTGTCGAAGATCCTCCCGCAGCTGCAGGCGGTCGCTCCGGACGCCATCTACGTCATGGTCACCAACCCGGTGGACATCGTCACGTACGCGGCGCTGAAGATCTCCGGGCTCCCCCCGACCCAGCTCTTCGGCTCGGGCACGGTGCTCGACTCCTCCCGGTTGCGCTACCTCGTGGCCGCGCACTGCGGGGTGGCCGTGCAGAACGTCCACGCGTACATGGCCGGGGAGCACGGCGACAGCGAGATCCCGCTGTGGAGCTCTGCATCCATCGGCGGGGTTCCGCTCCTCGACTGGAACGGTGTCGGCGGGGGCGGGCCGCTCACCCAGGAGGTGCGCGAGTCCATCGCCCACGAGGTGGTGCACTCGGCCTACCGGATCATCGAGGGCAAGGGCGCGACGAACTATGCGGTGGCCCTCGCGGGCTCGCGGATCATCGAGGCGATCCTCCAGGACGAGCATCGGATCCTGCCCGTCTCGACCCTGCTGGACGACTACTACGGCATCAGCGACATCTGCCTGTCCGTGCCGTCCGTCGTGGGACGCGCAGGCTGTACGGAACGACTCGCCGTGCCGCTGTCCCCGACCGAGATCCGGGGCCTGCAGCGCTCGGCCGCCGCGCTCACGCAGGTCGCTCGACGGTTCGGGTTCTGACCCACCACGCGCGCGCGTACGCACACCGCCCCGCGGCCCCGGAAGGGGTCGCGGGGCGGTGTGCGTTCTGGCTGCGCGCGATGCGCGTCGTGGGCTGGGGCGGTCAGAGGCTGCGAAGGACCGAGACGACGCGGCCGAGGATCGTCGACTCGTCTCCGGGGATCGGACTGAACGCCGGGTTGTGCGGCATGAGCCACACATGGCCGTCGCTGCGCTTGAACGTCTTGACCGTCGCCTCGCCGTCGATCATCGCAGCGACGATCTGTCCGTTCTCCGCGACCGGCTGACGTCGCACGACCACCCAGTCCCCGTCACAGATGGCCGCGTCGATCATCGACTCCCCGCTGACCCGCAGGAGGAAGAGGTCACCGTCGCCGACGAGCTGTCGGGGGAGTGCGAACACGTCCTCGACGACCTGCTCGGCGAGCACCGGGCCACCGGCGGCGATCCGGCCGACGAGGGGGACGTACGTGGCAGCGGGACGGGCATCGAGCTCGCCCTCGCTCCCGCCCTCCTCCCAGCTCTCCTGCTGCCGGGCGGCCGGGTCGTCGCCTGCGGGAAGGACGAGCTCCATCGCCCGTGGGCGGTTGGGGTCGCGTCGCAGGTATCCCTTGCGTTCAAGTGCCGTGAGCTGGTGCTTGACGCTCGAGGGACTGTTGAGGCCGACGGCGTCACCGATCTCCCGCATGCTCGGGGCATAGCCGCGGGCGTCGAGCGACGACCGGATCGTCTCGAGCACCCGCCGCTGGCGCGCACTGAGTCCGTCGGCCGGCTCGCTCGACGCAGCTCCCTGGCCGGGAGCGACGCTCTGCGCAGCGGCCTTGCTGATGTTCGTCACCACGAGGGTCCTCCGGTCGTCGTCCGCGCCCGTCGCGCGCCTGGTGGCCACCCTGTCCGCGCCCGGTGTCAGTGGGTCGTGGTCGAGTGCGTCTCGACGGTTCTGCCTCAGCCTAGGGCTGTGCCGCCCACGTTTCAAACACATGTTCGAGCGTGTTGGGCCCGACCCCTTGCCATCTGGGGCGTCGTTCGTACACTTGTTCTACGAACATGTGTTCGATCGCGGGGTCCGGCTGACGCCGACCCGCGAACTGGAAGGAGCGATCATGGCGCACAGCACGAGCGCAACCGGGGCCCTGGCGGCCCGTCCGACGAGCGCCCGCACGATCCGGGAACCCGACCTCGTCCTCACGCGCCGCGGACGTGTCGTCCTGTGGATGCTCGCGGTGATGCTCGTGCTCGGGGGCGTGCTCCTCGGCGGGCGCGCGCTCGCAGGCGGACCGGGGGATCCCGTCGAGGTGGTGCCGTACACGATCGCCCAGGGCGAGACGGTGTGGGCACTCGCCTCCTCGGTCGCGCTGCCGGGGGAGGACGTGCGTGATGTCGTCGCCGACATCATCACCCTCAACGGGCGCAGCAGCGCTGCCTTGCAGGTGGGCGAGCAGATCCTCCTGCCCGTGCGCTGAGGGTAAGCACGTGCGCGGGCGGCCGGGTCCCGCGTAGGGTGGCACCGGACAGCGGGTCGATCGACGCTCGCAGTCGATGCTCAGGAGGCGCCCGTGCACTGCCCGTTCTGCCGTCACCCGGACTCTCGTGTGGTCGACTCCCGCACCTCCGACGACGGCGCCTCGATCCGGCGACGTCGCCAGTGCCCTGAGTGCAGCCGACGGTTCACCACCCTGGAGACCGCGAGCCTCTCCGTCGTCAAGCGATCCGGAGTCACCGAGCCGTTCAGCCGCGAGAAGGTTGTCAACGGTGTACGGAAGGCGTGCCAGGGGAGGCCGGTGAGCGAGGATGACCTCGCGCTGCTCGCACAACGCGTCGAGGAGTCGGTCCGCGCGACGGGAAGCGCCGAGCTCGACGCCTACGAGATCGGCCTGACGATCCTCGGCCCGCTGCGCGAGCTCGACGAGGTCGCGTATCTGCGCTTCGCGAGCGTGTACCAGGGGTTTGATTCCCTCGAGGACTTCGAGGCAGCGATCAACCTGCTCCGTGCTGAGCACGAGCAGGCCGCAGCGGCGGACAACGACGGCCCAGGCAGCGACCGGCACGACGACGAAGAGGAGGCCTCATGACGCACGACAGCGAGGACAAGGACACCGCGGCGGTCAGCGCGGACACGAAGGCGAAGTTCAAGGAGGCGCTGGAGCGCAAGAACGCAGCGCGCCACAGAACGAGCGAGGGATCGTCGAACACCGGGTCGGTGCACTCCTCTGAGACCACCGGACCCGTGCAGCGCACGTTCCGACGCAAGTCGGGCTGAGTCCCGCTCACCGTCACAGGCCGTGGCGGTGCCTCCTGTTACTGCGCGTCCGCGACGACGAAGGGCCCGTACCGTGGTCAACGGTTCGGGCCCTTCGTCGTGTCCGGGGCAGGTCAGGCGCGCGCCTCGGTGAGGACGCGGAGCTTGATCGTCTGGTCCATGCCCCGCAGCGCCTCGATCACCGCTGCCTCGAGCGTCGACCCGACGTCCGTGACGACGTAGCCGATCTCCCCGCGGGTAGCCAGCAGCTGGCCTTCGATGTTCGTGCCGTGCTCGGCCAACGTCTTGTTCACCGCGGCCAGCACGCCAGGGGTGTTGCGGTGCAGGTGGGCAACGCGGGCGACCCCGGTGGAGTTCTCCAGCGCGAGGTTGGGCATGTTCACGCTGAGCGTCGTCGTGCCGGTGCGGACGTAGTCACGGATCTTGTTCGCGACGAACACCCCGATGGCTTCCTGCGCCTCAAGGGTCGAACCGCCGATGTGCGGCGTGAGGATGACGTTCGGCAGACCGCGGAGCTCGGACTCGAATGCGTCACCCCGCTTCTTCGGCTCGTGCGGGAACACGTCGATCGCGGCACCCGCGAGGTGGCCCGAGACGATGGCCTCGCGGAGCGCGGCGGTGTCGACGACGAAGCCGCGGGAGAGGTTGAGGAAGACCGCCCCTCGCTTCATCTGCTGGAGCTGCGCGGCACCGAAGAGGCCGGCGTTGCCGCTTCGGCCGTCGACGTGGAGCGTGACGATGTCCGCGACGGCGAGGAGCTCCTCGAGGGTGTCCAGCCGGCGTGCGTTGCCGAGCGCGAGCTTCTCAGAGGTGTCGAAGAACACCACGGACATGCCGAGGTTCTCAGCGAGCACGGAGAGCTGGGTGCCGATGTTCCCGTACCCGACGATGCCCAGCGTGCGACCTCGCACCTCGTGGGAGCCCTCGGCGGACTTGTCCCAGACGCCGTCGTGCAGGGCCTTGTCCCGCTCCGTGAGGCGACGCGTGAGGGAGATGATCTCGGCCAGTGCGATCTCGACGACGGACCGCGTGTTCGAGAAGGGTGCGTTGAACACGGCGACCCCGTGGCTCGCAGCGGCGCGCAGGTCGATCTGGTTGGTCCCGATGCAGAATGCACCGATCGTCAACAGCTCGCTCGACGCGGCGATGACCCGCTCGGTCACCTGGGTCTTGGAGCGGATGCCGAGGATGTGGACGCCCGCGAGCGCTTCGATCAGCTCGTCCTCGTCAAGCGCTCCGGACCGGACCTCGACATCGATGCCGTGGTCCGCGAGGATCTTGACGGAGAGCGGGTGGACGTTTTCCAGGAGCAGGGCTTTGAGCACGTAGTCATGCTCCTCTCTCCTGCGCCGCCAGCCAAACGGGTCTTGTCACTCGGACATCGGCGTGCCCTGATCGCGCATGCCCGGGGGGAGCTGCTCGGCATGCACGATGCGCAGTGCCTGCGTCGGGCGGGTCATGGCGACGTAGAGGTCTGAGGCGCCGCCGGGGCCAGCGAGCACCTGCGCGGGTTCGACGAGGACGACCACGTCGAACTCCAGGCCCTTTGCTTCTCTCGGGCTGAGGACGGAGACCATGGCTGTGGACGCCTCGTCCGACGCCAGGGCTGCGCCGACGGAGTCCCGCGTCGTCGCGACGAGCGGTGCGGGTGCGATGACGGCGACCGTCCCGCCCTGGCCCGCGCGGTGCAGACGCGCGACGGCGTCCTGGGCCTCGCGGGTTGCCACCGGTACGACCTCGGCGGCGGGGACGGTCCGCACGACGAGCGCGTCCGGCACCTCGCGGGCCGAGGTGAGGGGGGAGACAGGGAGCCCCGCCTCGAGCGCCATCGCACGAGCGGCGGACGCGATGGTCTGCGGTGTGCGGTAGTTGACGGTGAGCTCGGCCAGGCGCCAGGAGTCCCGCAGGAGCGGAGTGAGCATGGCTGACCACGACCGGGCACCGGCGGGCGACGACGTCTGGGCCACGTCTCCCACGATCGTCATGGACCGTGTGGGGCACCGGCGCAGCAGCATCCGCCACGCCATCGCCGAGAGCTCCTGCGCTTCGTCGACGACGAGGTGAGCGAAGGTCCACGCACGGTCCTTCGCGGCGCGCTCCGCCGTCGTGAGGTATCCACCACCAGCGCTGAACCGCTGAGCGAGCACCTCGGCGTTGACCATGCCGCCGCCACCGGAGCTCTCCAGCACCTGACGCGCGTAGTCCAGGTCGCGGGCACGTTCCTCCGAGTCGCGGCGTGCCTGCGCCCGGGCTGCCTGGTCGTCCTCGCCGAGCAGCTCTGCGGCCTCGTCGAGCAGCGGGACGTCGGCCTCCGTCCAGGGCGAGCCGGCGGGACGCGCGAGCAGAGCGCGCTCCGCGGCCGAGAGCCCCGGGGCCGCCTCCGCGAGCCGGTGAGGCTTGATGTAGAGGTCCTCGACGAGCCGTTGGGGGGTGAGGGGCATCCAGGCGAGGTTGAGCGCGATCCTGATCTCGCGGGTGGTCCGCAGCTCCTCGATGATCTCGCCGCGCTCGTCGTCCGCGAGGGGGTAGCGCATCTGCTCGACGTACTGGTCGGCCAGCCGGGAGAGCATGTCCCGGACGAAGGAGACGCGTGCGAGGTTGTGCGGCTTGCGGTGCCGACGCGCGCGGGCGATGGCGTCGCGCACGTCGCGTCGACGGACGACGATGTCGTGCCCGTCGACGCGCACGTGCACGTCGGCCTCCGGCACGCGCTGACGGGCCGCCAGAGCGCGACGGATCACGCCGGCGAGCTCGGGGCGCCCCTTGATCTCGGCGACCCGGGGGTCCTCGTCCCCACGCGCGCTGATGCCGGGCAGGAGGTCGGCGATGGTCGTGCTGACGACGCCGGTCTCGCCGAGCGAGGGGAGGACCTGGTCGATGTACCGCAGGAACGACTGGCTGGGCCCGATGAGCAGGACGCCGGAGCGCTCGAGGAGCCGGCGGTGCGCGTAGAGGAGATAGGCGGCGCGATGGAGCGCCACGGCGGTCTTGCCGGTCCCGGGGCCGCCCTGCACGACGAGCGCGCCCTGCAGCTCTCCGCGGATGATCGTGTCCTGCTCGGACTGGATGGTCGCGACGATGTCACCCATCCGTCCGGTGCGGCCGGCCGTGAGTGCCGCGAGCAGGGCGCCCTCGCCGGAGAGCGCGAGCCCGGCCTGATCCTCGCTCGACATCTCGAGATCGAGGATCTCGTCCTCGATCCCGGTCACCCGCCTGCTGCGCGTGACGAGGTGACGGCGTCGGACGACGCCGTCCCGGTGGGCAGCCGTCGCCCGGTAGAAGGCCTGGGCGGCCGGGGCGCGCCAGTCGGTGAGGATCGACGTGTGCTCCACGTCGGTGAGGCCGATGCGCCCGATGTACCGCGGGGGACCCGCGTCGAAGTCGAGACGACCGAAGCACAGCCGGTCCTCGACGGCGTCGAGGAGCGCGATGCGGTCCTCGTACAGCGTGGCGAAGGCGTCACGCTCGCTCCGGTTCTGCGGTGACCCGCTCGGGCCTCCGCGCCGGACGTCCCGGAGTCGGCCGCGGGCGGCGGCGCGAAGCTCGTCCAGGCGTGCGTACAGGGCATCGACGGTCTGCTGCTCGAGGCTGACCTCAGCGGCCTGGTCGCTCACACGTGTCCTTCCGGGACGAGGGGATCGCGTCGTCAGCCGATCGCGGCCGTCCATTATGGCTGATCCGCGGTGACTCGTGCGCCGCCGTCCGTCACCGGGGGGAGGAGGAGCGCTCGCCACCGTTTACGATCGTGGGCATGCCCGACCCAGGAGACCCCGACGTGACAGCGCCGAGCGAGGAGGGGCCGGTCAGGGTCCTGCTCGTCGAGGACGACGACGGCGACGCCGTCCTCGTCGAGACGATGTTCGAGGACGGAGGCCTGAAGGTGCTCCTCACCCGGGCGCGCTCCGTCGACGAGGCTCTCGGCATGCTCGACGTCGACTGCGTGCTCCTCGACCTCGGGCTGCCGGACTCCGTCGGACTCTCCGGCGTCACGGCGCTGAGGGCCGCCCCGGAGCAGCCGGCCCTCGTCGTCGTCACCGGCCTGTCGAGCGTGGAGATGGGCGTCGCGGCCGTCGCTGCAGGCGCGCAGGACTATCTCGTGAAGAACGACATCGACCCCGACCTCCTTGCACGCTCCGTCCGGTACGCCGTCCAGCGCCGTCGCTCGGACGAGCAGGAGCGGACCATCTACCGCAACGCCGTGCGTGCGGAGGAGACCGCGCGCCTCGAGCGGGCGCTCCTCCCTCGACCGGTCGTACGTGACACGGGCCTCTCGATCCATGTCGGGTACCTACCCGGAGGCAGCGGACTCCTGGGGGGCGACTTCTACGACGTCCTCGAGCGGCCGGACGGAAGTCTGGCGTGCATCGTCGGCGACGTCGCCGGGCACGGCCCGGACGAGGCAGCGCTGGGTGCCACGCTGCGCACCGCCTGGCGCACGCTCGTGCTCGCGGGGGTGCCGCTCGGCGAGGTGCTGTCGCTCGTGGAACGCGTGCTCGTCCACGAACGGGCACGGCCCGAGACGTTCACGACCCTGTGCCAGGTCGTCGTGGCTCCCGACCGGCGCTCGGCGGACCTCTACCTGGCCGGGCACCCGGCCCCGATCGTCCTGGGTGACGTGAGCACCCCGATGTCCGCCGAGGGGCGTGGGCCGGCACTCGGCATCCCGGTCGACGGCCGGTGGGAGCCGACGCGCGTCGAGCTGGGCGACACCTGGTGGTTCATGATCTACACCGACGGTCTCCTCGAGACGACGATCCTCGACGCCCCGCCGACGGTGCTCGAGGGGCCGGGCGTGCAGGTCGCTGCCCGCCTGGGTCTCGACGGTCTGCTCGAGGTCGTGGACGCAGAGCTCGCCGCGGGGACGGACGACCTCGTCGAGCGGCTCCTGCACCGCGTGCACTCGGCGCACGGGGGACGCCTGGCAGACGACGCCGCCGTGCTCCTCGTCGGCTGGCCTGGTCGTGGTGACGATGCCGCGGGCCGACGGACGGCGACGCTCGCGGACGCGGAGGAGTGGCAGTGAGCACGTCCGGCACCCCGACCGCCGACGCCGAGGCGTCGCCGACGCTCCGACACCACCTCGCCCGGATGCTCGGAGCGTCCGCTGCCGTGCTCCTCGTCATCGTGGCGTTCGCCGTGGTCGCGCTCGTGCAGGTCGTCAACTACCAGTCTCGTGTCACCGACTTCTACTTCCGTGCGATCGTCGCGGCCCAGGAGCACCAGGCATGGATCGACGACGCCCAGGTCGCGATGGACGCCTACCTCGTCACCGGCTACGAGCGCACGCTCGAACCGGTCGACGGAGAGAGCGGACGCCCGGAGAGCGTGCGGAGCGACGTGGTCCGCGAGCTCGGCAGCAACTCGGTGCTCGTCGAGTCTCTCGACGAGGCGTCGGCGACAGCGCGCGCCTGGGAGGACGACTTCGCCGACCCCGTCAGGGAGCTCGTGCGCGCCGGTGGACCGGACGCTGTGCCTGCGGACCTCCTCACCGAGGGGGCCACGCTCGGCGCCGAGGCCGAGAAGGCCGCCGACGCGTTCGTCTCAGGGCTGCGGGAGGCCCGCAACGATGCCGCCGAGACGTTGGCGTCGTGGACGCAGGCACTGTTCCTCACGGTGATCATGCTCGCGTTCGCCGGCCTCGTCGTCGGCCTGGCGCTCTGGCGGACTCTTCGTCAGCGCGTGCTCGAGCCGATCGCCGACCTCGCGGCGAAGGCCGAGACCGTGAGCAACGGGAATCTCGACCAGGCGGTCCGGACGCAGGCCCCGGGAGAGATCGCGGCGCTCGCCGGTGCGGTCGACACCATGCGCGTCGCCCTCGTCACCCAGATGGCCGCAGCGAGCACGTCCCGGGCCGAGATCGCCGAGGCGCACCGCCTCGTGACGGAGCAGGCCGAGGAGCTGCGCAGGTCCAACCGTGACCTTGAGCAGTTCGCCTACGTCGCGTCGCACGACCTGCAGGAGCCGCTGCGCAAGGTGGCGAGCTTCACGCAGCTGCTGCAGAAGCGCTACGGCGGCCAGCTGGACGACCGCGCGGACCAGTACATCGACTTCGCCGTCGACGGCGCCAAGCGCATGCAGCGCCTCATCCAGGACCTCCTCGGGTTCTCCCGGGTCGGGCGCTCGCTGGGTGACCCTGAGCCCGTCGACCTGGACGACGCCCTGGCCGTGGCGCTGGCGAACCTCGGCGAGACCATCGCGACGACCGGCGCCCGGGTCGACCGTGACCCGCTCCCGACGGTGATCGGCCAGCACGGGCTCCTCGTCCAGCTCTTCCAGAACCTCGTGGGGAACGCGATCAAGTTCCGGGCACCCGGCCGCGACCCGCACGTGCGGGTCGGCGCGCGCCGCAGGGACGAGATGTGGGAGCTGTGGTGCACCGACAACGGCATCGGGGTGGAGAAGCAGTACCTCGACAGGGTCTTCGTCATCTTCCAGCGTCTGCACGCCAAGGACGTCTACGAGGGCACCGGCATCGGCCTCGCGCTGTGCAAGAAGATCGTCGAGTTCCACGGAGGCGAGATCTGGATCGACGAGCCCACCCAGGTGGAGGCCGGCGACGACGACGCGAGCAGCCCCGAACGGACCGACGGGACCACGGTGCGGTGGACGCTGCCTGACGTCATCTCCACCACGATCGACGAGGCGGCTCCGGCCGGCTGGGACGTCGTCGGACCCCATGGCACGGGGGTGGCGGTATCCTCGTCCGCAGAGAGCGCCGAAGTGGCTGCGCCCGCCCGAGTCGACGGTCCGTCCGCGGATCGCAAGGAGAACATGTGAGCGACGTCACCCAGATCATCGAGGTTCTGCTCGTCGAGGACGACCCGGGTGATGTCCTCATGACCCAGGAGGCGTTCGAGCACAACAAGGTCGCCAACCGCCTCTCGGTGGTGAGCGACGGCGTCAGCGCGATGGAGTACCTCCGCAAGGAGGGTGGTTACGCCGGGGCGACGACGCCGGACCTCATCCTGCTCGACCTCAACCTGCCGAGGATGGACGGGCGCGAGGTCCTCTCCGAGCTGAAGTCGGATCCCGAGCTCCGCAAGATCCCTGTCGTCGTGCTCACCACCTCGGAGGCCGAGGAGGACGTCGTGCGCAGCTACTCCCTCTACGCGAACGCGTTCGTGACCAAGCCCGTCGACTTCGACCGCTTCATCGAGGTCGTCCGCCAGATCGACGACTTCTTCGTGTCCGTGGTGCGCCTCCCCTCTCGCTGACCGCGGGAAGAATCGGACCGCCGGGAGCGTTGTACCCCTCGGAGGTTCGGACCGCCAGCGCGGTCCGCGGACGACCAGCGACAGGAGACGTGTGGTGCTTGATCCTCAGGGGATCTACGAGGTGGACGCCGTGGTCGAGTCGGAGCTCGGGCTGCCGGCGACGGCGGGCGGCACCGGGCCCGTGCTCATCAACACGGTGCGGGGTCTCGTCGACGCAGGTGGGGTCGCCGGCACGGCCGCGACGCACCTGCTCGGGCAGGGGGACGCCCAGCGTCTTGTGACGTTCGACGTCGACCAGCTGCTCGACTACCGCTCGAGGCGACCGATGATGGTGTTCGACGCCCGGTCGTGGGCCGAGTACGAAGCGCCGGTGCTGGCGATCGATCTCGTGCGGGACGCCGAGGGCACCGCGGTGCTCGTGCTCCACGGCAGCGAGCCCGATGTGCAGTGGGAGCGGTTCGTCGAAGCGGTGTGCCAGCTCGTCGAGCGGTTCGCGGTGTCGTTGACGGTGTCGGCGTACGGCATACCGATGGGCGTGCCGCACACCCGCGCCGTGTCCTCGACGACCCACGCAACGCGCGAGACCCTCGCCGGGGCATCGGTCTCGTGGTTCGGCAGGGTCAAGGTGCCCGGCAGCGTAGCCAGCCTCCTCGAGCTCCGCCTCGGCGAGCGAGGTCGGGACGCGGTGGGGTATGCCATCCATGTGCCGCACTATCTTGCGCAGTCCGTGTATCCGCCGGCGACGGCGGCGGCGCTCACCCAGGTCGAGAGCCTCACCGGTCTGGCACTGCGCGTCGAGGAGCTCGCCCCGGCCGCGGACGAGGCCCACGAGGAGATCGCCCGTCAGATGCGTGAGTCCGAGGACGTCGCCGGGGTGGTCAAGGCGCTCGAGGAGCAGTACGACGCGTTCGCTCAGTCGGCCGCCCGCGAGAACCTGCTCGCCGACGCCACCGACCTGCCGACGGCGGACGAGCTCGGCGCGGAGTTCGAGAAGTTCCTCTCGCAGCACCGCGGCGACGTTCAGGGAAGCTGACCGGCCGCTTCCTGCGGGTCGCGCAGCTCCGGTGCCTGTCCGGCGAAGCGGCGGAGCTCGGGACCGAGGACGATGTGTGCCGGCACTGCGAGCGTGCGCAGACGCCGGGCCAGCGTCGCTGATCCGAGGAGCGGGTCCCCTGGCTCTCCGCCGGGGGCGACGAGCGCGAGGACGAGATTGCCGTACCTGCGCGCCTTGAGCAGTGCGGGCTCGGAGACGAGGGCGAGCTGAAGGTCCGCCGTGCTCCCTGCGCCGGCCGCCAGGTGGGCGGCGTGCGCTGCGCGGAGCGTCGCAATCTCGGACCTGGCTGTCACGAGCGGCGGGCGGTCGGCGCAGTTGACGAGGTAGACCCCGCCGGGCCGGAGCACGCGGAGCACCTCCTCCCCGAACTCGCGCGTGAGCAGGTGCTCGGGAGTGCGGTCCCCGGCGAAGACGTCGCGGACGACGATGTCGGCGGACGCCGATCGGAGCGACGCGAGCTGGTCGCGCGCGTCTCCGGCGCGCAGGCGCAGCCGGGGCGAGCGGGGGAGGGCGAACCAGTCCCGGACCAGCTCGAGCAGGCGTCCGTCGATGTCGATCCCGATCTGTCGTGACCCCGGCCGGGCCGCGTCGATGTACCGGGCCATGGCGCACCCTGCGGCGCCGAGGTGGACGGCGTCGACCGGACCCTCGCGGACCTCGTCGATGATCGCGCACATGATCTCCATGTACTCGAACCCGACGTGCCGCGGATCGTCCAGGTCGATGAAGGAGCTGGGTGCACCGTTGACGAGAAGGGTGAGTGCCGTGGGGGCGTCCCGGTCGCGGACGATCTCCACCACCCCGTGGTCCGTGGTGACGGGTCCGGAGGGGAGGGGGGCCCGCGAGCCGGGTGTCAGTGGCCCGGTGGAGGATGCGGTGCGGGACGGGCGACGGGCCATGGAGCAAGCGTAGGTGGTCCGGACTGCTTGACAGTGTTCGAACAGGTGTTCGAGAATGAGCGGGGAGGTCATCATGGGCACGAGGGACAGCGGGGCGGTCGGGCGGACGCTCGTCGACGCTCCTCCACGCGGGCGGGCTCCCATCTCGCGCGCCTCCATGGAGATGCTCGGCCGCGGTGATGCAGAGCTGCTGGCCTCCCAGCTTGCGTCCGACCCCGCCGAGCGCTTCCTCCACGCGCACCTCGCGGCGCTCCGCATCGCGGGAGCCGCGCTCGCCGCAGCGGGAGTCCATCCCCCGCGGGGTCGCCCACGGAGCGCCTGGCAGCAGCTGCAGAAGGCGGAGCCCCGGCTCGCGGACTGGGCCGCGTACTTCGAGGCTGGCGCCCGGCTCCGAGCGGCTGTCGCTGCAGGACGCTCGGACATGGTCGACGATGCGCTGGCAGCGCGGTGGGTGGCTGCGGCTGAGGACTTCAGGGATGTCGTGAGTGCGCACCTCGGCGGCGACGCTGTCGCGGACGCTGGCTGGGCGTCATGATCCGACGAGGGGCCACGCCGTGAGCCGGGCGCCCCGGGCGCGCGACGCCCGACGGTCGTGGGGGGACGACGAGGACGGCTGCTCGATCCTTCATGTGGACATGGACGCGTTCTTCGCCTCGGTCGAGATCGCTCGTCGGCCTCATCTGCGCGGCAAGCCGGTGATCGTCGCAGGCTCCGACCGCGCGGTGGTGCTCGCAGCGACATACGAGGCCAGGGCGTTCGGCGTGCGATCGGCCATGCCTGCTGCGATGGCACGACGTCTGTGCCCGCAGGCGGTCACCATCCCACCGGACATCGCTACCTACCGCGAGGTCTCGGGCCGCGCGATGGAGATCCTGCGGGACGTCACGACGGTCGTCGAGCAGGTGAGCGTCGACGAGGCGTTCCTCGACGTCTCCGGTGCGCGACGGCGGCTCGGACCAGCCGTGCACATCGCGCGTGCCATCCGGGAGCGGGTCTCCGGGGAGCTCGGGATCACGTGCTCGGTGGGTGTCGCCTCGACGAAGTTCGTCGCGAAGCTCGCGTCGACGCACGCGAAGCCCGACGGGCTCATGCTCGTCCCTCGCGCCGCCGCGGTGCCGTTCCTCCACTCGCTGCCGGTGGGCGCTCTCTGGGGAGTCGGCGAGAAGACGGAGCACAACCTGGCTCGGTGGGGGATCACGACGGTGGCGGAGCTGGCGCACTCGGACCGCGGCGTGCTCCGACAGATCCTGGGCGTCGCCTCCGCTGCGCACCTGCACGACCTGGCGTGGGGGCGCGACCCCAGACCGGTCCAGCCCGTCCGGCAGGAGCGCAGCATCGGTGGCGAGAGCACGTTCGCGCGCGACGAGTACGACGTCTCTGTGGTCGAGTCGAAGCTCCTCGAGCTGGCAGACAGGTGTGGTGCGCGTCTCCGCTCCCACGGGTTCCTCGCGCGCACCGTCAGCGTCAAGGTGCGCACGAGCGACTTCCGAACGCTCACCCGCTCCCGGACGCTCCATTCGCCGACGGACTCTGGCCGGGAGGTCTATCTCGTCGCGCGCCAGCTCGTCTCGTCGGTGGATCTGCGCGGGCTTCCGGTACGACTCGTGGGCGTTCGGGCGGAGGGGCTCGAGGTGCGCTCGCGGTCTGGTGTCCAGCCGACGCTGGAGGACGCGGTCGAGGACACTGACGCACAGACGAGGTCCGTCGAGCTCGCGGTCGATCAGGTGCGCGAGCGCTTCGGGCACGGGGCGATCGGTGCAGGGGTGCGCCCGACCTCCTCGACTACCGTAGTTCGGGATGTGCAACTATCCTGAGAAGTGACACGGTCCGACCACCGAGAGCGCGGGGGTAGAGATGCCTCTGTCCGAATACGAGCAGCGTGTTCTGGAGCAGATGGAGCGAGAGCTCACGTCTGACGACCCACGGCTCGCCACGACGCTCCAGTCCTCGTCCCCCCGGTCGGGACTCCGCTACGTCGTCGCCGGGGTAGGGCTGCTCGTCGGCCTGCTGCTCCTCGTGCTCGGTGTCGCTCAGTCCGTTCCCTGGGTGGGCGTCGTGGGATTCGTCATCATGTTCGGAGCCGTGACGTACGCGTTTGCACAACCGAAGCGACCCGCGCCGTTGTCGGGGCCCACGGGGATCGTCGCCGGCGACGGAAAGATCGAACGACCGCGGAGCTCGGGCCCGCGCGGCAAGGGAGCCCGGCCGGGCAGCGCGACCTCCGGGCGGAGCCAGTCGTTCATGAAACGACTCGAGGAGCGCTGGGAGCGTCGCCGCGACGAGCGCGGCTGATCCCGACGCGGCGCCACGTCCCACGGCGACCGGACCCACGTCCGGCCGCACGACACGTACCACCCATGAGCCCTACCGCACTGCGGTAGGGCTCATGTGCGTTGTGGGTCCGCTTCCCGCCGCCCCACTTCCCTCCACCCTCGGGTCCCGGCGCTCCTGACGCGCCTGGGCGCCTGACTGTGCGGGCGCCCGTCGTGCGCGCGCCGTCGGGAGCCGGGGGCGCCCCGGGCATCAGGCCTCGGCGGCCGCGGACCGCTGCGCGGCCGCAGGACCGTCAACGCCCTCCACCACGCCTCAGCTGCGTGACCTGCGCAAATGGCCCGAGAGTGGGTGAATTCTGCCCATGCTCTCGTTGCAGGTGGAGGAAAGTGGAGTACCGTGGGGATTGCTGGAGCAAAAGGAAGGGGTGCGGACAGTGACAGAACTGTTCGGCAGCGGCCCAGGCCTCTTGCTCGGCACGTACACGCCACGTCTCGACGAGAAGGGACGCCTCATCCTTCCCGCCAAGTTCCGGTCTCGGCTGGCACCTGGGCTCGTCATGACTCGGGGGCAGGAGCGCTGCCTCTTCCTGCTGCCGATGGACGAGTTCACGCGCATGTATGAGCAGATCCGACAGGCTCCGGTGACGAGCAAGCAGGCGCGCGACTACCTGCGGGTCTTTCTCTCCGGAGCCAGCGACGAGGTGCCTGACAAGCAGGGAAGGGTCTCCATCCCGGCGAGCCTCCGGGAGTACGCCGGCCTCTCCCGCGACGTCGCCGTCATCGGTGCGGGGACCCGTGTCGAGATCTGGGACGCCGCCGCATGGGAGACCTACCTCGCTGAACAGGTGGACACCTATGCGGACACCGCGGAAGAGATCCTTCCAGGACTGCGGATGTGAGCGCGGCCGTCGGATGAGGCCTCCTCCCGCCCGCTCTGGCGCACTTCCCCGGTGCCAGAGGGACGCGGAGGGAGACCTGATCCGGCGGCCCGGACGATCAGCACGACACCATCCGACATGACCAGGGACAGGAACACACCCATGACGAACGACGCCGGTGGGGATGCAGCACGTCCGACCGATGCGGCGGACCGTCATGTCCCTGTCCTGCTCGAGCGGTGCGTCGACCTGCTCGCGCCCGCGCTGAGCAAGCCCGGCGCCGTCTACCTGGACTGCACGCTCGGTATGGGCGGGCACACCCATGAGGTCCTGAGACGGTTTCCCGACGTCCGGGCTGTCGGCATCGACCGGGACCCGCAGGCGCTGACGCTCGCGCGGCAGCGGCTCGCAGTGTTCGGGGACAGGTTCGTGGGCGTCCACGCGGTGTACGACGAGATCCCCGAGGTCCTCAGCGGCCTGGGGATCTCGGGAGCAGACGGGATCCTCATGGACCTGGGTGTCTCCTCCCTGCAGATCGACGAGTCCGAGCGCGGCTTCTCCTACGCGCACGACGCACCGCTCGACATGCGTATGGACGCGACCGCTGAGCTGACGGCGGCGGATGTCCTCAACACCTACGACGAGCGCGCCCTCGCTCGAATCCTGCGTGAGTACGGCGAGGAGCGGTTCGCGGCGAAGATCGCCCGGTCGATCGTCGCGCGGCGTGCCACGAGGCCGTGGGAGCGGTCAGCCGATCTCGTCGATCTCGTCCGGGCCTGCATCCCGGCCGCGACGCGCAAGACCGGGGGCAATCCCGCCAAGCGCACCTTCCAGGCCTTGCGGATCGAGGTGAACGGTGAGCTCGAGGTGCTGGAGCGAGCGCTGCCGGCTGCCATCGAGGCCCTGGCCGTCGGAGGGCGCCTCGTCGTGGAGTCGTACCACTCGCTCGAGGACCGGCTCACGAAGCGCGCGTTCGCGCGGGGAGTCACCTCGAGCGCGCCACCCGACCTTCCTGTCGAGCCCGAGACGCACCGGGCCTATCTCAGGCTGCTCACCCGAGGAGCCGAGGAGGCCGACGAGGCCGAGCTCGCTCGTAATCCTCGATCCGCATCGGTGCGCCTGCGCGCCGTCGAACGTATCCGTCCCACCCCCGACCACATGAAGACCCGTAGGGAGCGCACACCATGAGCCGTGCACATGCCGCTGCCGTACGCGTCACGTCGACCGACCGGTCGCCCGTCGCCTCGGTCGCGAACGAAGCGCCCCGGCTCCAGCTCGTCGAAGCCCCTTCGTACTCCCGCAGCCGGGTCCCCTTCGTCCTCCTGTGCATCGGGATCCTGGCCGCGGCACTGCTCGGTACGCTCGTGCTCAACACGGCGATGGCCAACGGGGCGTACGAAGCGCAGACCCTCCAGCGGGAGCTCGCGCGGGAGGCAGAGGTGGGGGACAACCTCCGCGCAGCGCTCGACGAGAAGAAGTCGCCGCAGGCACTCGCTGCGCGCGCTACGGAGCTGGGCATGGTCCGGTTCTACAACCCGGGGACGCTGCGGCTCGCCGACCAGACGGTGTACGGCGGAGCCCCGGCAGCAGGCGGCACGCAGTGACGGAGCGGCGACCGGAGCGTGGCGCCGGGGTGCCGCGCCCCACGGGCTCCCGCGGCGAGGGGGCGACGCCGCGTGGGCGGTCGCAGGCCTCGACGACCCGGCAGCCGCGCGCGGCCTCGGTCGCGGGGGGCGAGCGGACGGCGGGCGCGCGGTCGGCGCGCCCCGCCGTCCGTCCACGTGCGGACGGTCCGACGACGAGCGCGACGGGACGCACGACGCCCAGGCCGACGCCGAGGCCGACGTCGGCCGCCCGTCAGCGCGACGCGCGGCCCGCCCGGCCTGTCCGGGAGGATGGCGCGGCGTCGGGTCAGCGTGCGACGGACCAGCGGCCGGTGGCGAAGAGGTCGCCTCAGGCTCGACCTGCGGGGCCGAGCGCCACCACGGTCTCTCGACCTGTCCCGGACCGGGTTCGCAGCCCACGTGTGGCAGCAGGCGACCCGCGTCCCGCCCGGAGCAGTGGTGCCGCACGTGCGGCGCGTACGGGACGCCCCGCGGACGGTGCACGCACCGGACGGACCGGTGCTCCCGCCGGTGCAGCGCGACCACGCGTGCGGAACGCTGCCGCGCCCGCCCGCACCGCGTCACGCGACGTGGCCGGCGGGCGGCCCCCACGGTCCGCCAGCGGCGGAGCCGACCGACGCGTCCTGGACCGGGTGCGCGCCGATCGTCCGCGCAAGGAGCCGGCGCCCGGCCACCCTGATCGGCGGATCCGCTACCTCAGCGTGATCGTCATGCTCGTGCTGGTCGTGTTCTCCGGCCGTCTCGTCTACATCCAGGGCTATCTCGGCGACGAGCTCGCCGAGAAGGCCCAGGCGCTGCGGATCAAGCAGGTCACGATCCCAGCCGTGCGAGGAGAGATCACCGACGCGAACGGTGTCGTGCTCGCCACCTCGGTCACCCGCTACGAGATCTTCATCGACCAACCCCTGATCGCCGAGTGGGAGCACGAGGTGGAGGGCGCGATGGTCGGAGGAGCTCCCGAGGCGGCGCGTCTCCTCGCACCGCTGCTCGGCCTCTCTGCCCCCGAGCTCGCAGCGCAGATGGTCGGCGAGAACAAGCACAAGATCATCGCGAAGGACGTTGCTCCGGAGACGTGGGAGGCCGTCCGCGGCCTGGGGATCTCCGGTGTCTTCGGCACCCCCGACCCGAAGCGGTCGTACCCTGCGGGCACGACCGGGGGAAACCTCATCGGGTTCGTCGGGGCGGAGGGGACCGGCCAGTCCGGGCTCGAGTACGCGCTCGACGACGTCCTGTCGGGGACGCCGGGGCTGATGACGTACGAGCGGGGCTACAAGGGCCACCGCATCCCCACGGGCGAGCAGTCGACCGACCCGGCCGTGCCGGGTTCGGACGTGCGGCTCACGCTGGACAACGACCTGCAGTGGACGGCCCAGGCGGCCCTCGACCGACAGGTGGAGGCGATGGGGGCCGAGGGCGGGTGGGCCGTGGTGCAGGACGTGCGGACCGGCGAGATCCTCGCTCTCGCGGACGCGGGCTCCATCGACCCCAACGCGCCCGTCGGCTTCGGTGGCAGCAAGGCGACCTCGACGATCTTCGACCCGGGGTCGACCGCGAAGGTCATCACGATGGCCGCGCTCATCGAGACCGGGCTCGCGACTCCCACGACGCAGTACCAGGTGGGGGACAAGTACACGACCCCCAACGGCCAGCTCATCAACGACTCGCACCCGCACCCGGTGGAGAACTGGACGCTGACGGGCATCCTCGCCGACTCGTCCAACGCCGGCACGGTCATGGCCGGGCAGGACATACCCGTGCAGGTGCGCCACGACTACCTGACGAAGTTCGGGTTCGGTGCGCGGACCGGCATCGAGCTCGCGGGGGAGGAGAAGGGCCTCCTGCGCGACGCCGCCGAGTGGGACGGACGGACGCAGTACAACGTGCTGTTCGGCCAGGGGCTGTCGGTGACGGCGCTCCAGGCGACGAACGTCTTCGCGACGATCGCCAACGGGGGTGTCCGCACGACGCCGCACCTCGTCGCAGGGACGTCGTCGCCGGACGGTCAGTTCACCCCGAAGGAGGTGCCGGATCCCGTCCCCGTCGTCTCGGAGAGCACCGCCGACCAGGTGCTCAAGATGATGGAGTCCGCCGTCGTGGAGGGCACCGGGTCCAACGGGGCGATCAGCGGGTACCGCGTCGCAGGAAAGACCGGGACCGCGCAGATGCCCGACGGTGCCGGAGGGCTCGACAGGTACCTCGCGTCGTTCATCGGCGTCGCTCCCGTCGACGACCCCCAGCTGGCCATCGGGGTCTTCATCGACAATCCGACGGTCACGATCTTCGGTGGCACCGCCGCTGCTCCGGTCTTCTCCGAGCTCATGGCGTTCGGGCTGCAGCAGCGTGGGGTCGCCCCGACCGGGACCGCTCCTGACCTGTTCCCGGCGACGTGGTGACGGCGCTCACCGGCGTCCACGACTCCGCCACCGGAGCGCGCGCGGCGTGCCCGGAGACCCGCGATAGATTGGCCCTATGACGTCCGAGCAGGGTCGCCTGCGACCCACCGCACGCCCTTCCCGTACCCTCGCTGAGATCGCGGAGGCTCTCCAGATCGCCGTAGGGGAGACCGTCCCCGACGTCCGTGCGAGCGGTCTCGCGGTGGGCAGCGCCGACGTCCTCCCGGGCGACCTCTTCGTCGGTCTGCGCGGCCTGACGGCGCACGGCGCGAGGTATGCCGCGGCCGCCGTCGCCGCGGGAGCCGTCGCCGTCCTCACCGACGCCGAGGGGGCCGAGCTCGTCCGTGCCGCCGTCGCGGAAGGGCGGATCCCCGAGACGCCCGTCCTCGTGCTGCCCGAGGAGGCGGACGCCCGTCGGGCCCTGGGGGCGCTGTCCGCGTGGTTCTACGACGAGCCGGCATCACGGCTGGTCACGGTGGGTGTGACCGGGACCAACGGCAAGACGACGACGTGCTACTTCGTCGACGCGGCGCTGGGCCGGCTGCACGGCACGACGGCGATCGTCGGCACGATCGAGCTGCGGATCGGCGACGAGTCCATCGAGAGCCCCCGCACGACGGTCGAGGCGCCTGTCCTGCACGGCATCCTCGCGCTCGCCCTCGAGAAGGGCGTCAGTGCCGCCTCGATGGAGGTCTCCTCGCACGCCCTCGCGCTGGAGCGCGTCGCCGGGATGACGTTCGACGTCGTGGCGTTCACGAACCTGCAGCGTGACCACCTCGACTTCCACGGGGACATGGAAGGCTACTTCCGGGACAAGTCCCGGCTCTTCGCACCGGGCCTTGCCGCCCGTGGCGTCGTCTGCGTGGACGACGAGTGGGGTGTCCGGCTGGCGCAGGACGCGATGATCCCCGTCGACACGGTCGCGTCGCGTCCGGGCTCGCCCGGCTACGAGGCAGCGGACTGGACGGTGACCCAGGCGAACGTCGGGCTCGACGGTGTGGGCTCGGGTTTCGTGCTCACCGGTCCTGCCGGCGAGCGGGTGGAGGCGCGCAGTCCGTTGCCCGGCACCGTCAACGTCTCGAACGCGGCGGTCGCGCTCGTCGTCGCACACAGGGCCGGGGTTCCTCTCGACGAGGCCGCCGCAGGGATCGCTGGTTGCGCCGCGATCCCCGGGCGGATGGAACGGGTGGTCGAGCGCACACCGGACGGACCGCTCGTGCTCGTCGACTACGCGCACACCCCGGACGCTCTCGAGCTCGCGCTCACCGGTGTGCGGTCCATCACCCCCGGCCGGCTCATCATCGTGTTCGGATCCGACGGCGATCGTGACCGCGGAAAGCGGCCGCTCATGGGCGAGATCGCCGCCCGGCTCGCGGACGTGCTCATCATCACGGACGAGAACCCTCGCTCGGAGGTGCCCGCCTCGATCAGGTCGTCCATACTCGACGGTGCCAGGGCCCAGCGGCCCGGCGGAGCTGACGTCCACGAGGTGGAGCCGCGCCGCGCAGCGGTGGCGTACGGTGTGTCGCTGGCAGGCGCGGGCGACACCGTGATCATCACCGGCAAGGGCCATGAGCCTGTCCAGGAGATCGCTGGCGTGTTCCACCGGTACAACGACCGCGACGCGGTCCTGGAGGCGTGGGCCGCCCGCCGGGAGCTCTCCCGGCGTGGGCACGAGAACGACAAGTGACGGAGCGTTGAGTGATCGATCTGACTGCAGCACAGGTGGCCCACGCCACGGATGGTCGGCTCTCGGCCGCGGACGACGTCCGGGTCCATGGGCCTGTCGTGGTCGACTCGCGCAAGGTGGTGCCGGGCTCGCTGTTCGTCGCGATCCGCGGTGAGAAGTCTGACGGCCACGAGCACGCCGGCGCCGCGGTGGCTGCCGGTGCAGCCCTCGTGCTCGCGGCGCACGAGATCGACGGGGTGCCCTGCGTCGTCGTCGACGACGTCCCGGCGGCGCTCGGCCGACTTGCGGCGGAGCACCTGCGGCGGCTGCGGGAGGGCGGCGACCTGCGCGTCGTCGCCGTGACGGGTTCGGTCGGCAAGACGACGACGAAGGACCTGCTCGGGCAGGTGCTCGGAGGTTCCGGGGCCACGGTGACCCCTGAAGCGTCGTTCAACAACGAGATCGGCCTGCCGCTCACCGTGCTCCGGGCGGACCGCGACACGCGCTTCCTCGTGCTCGAGATGGGCGCGGCCGCGCCGGGCGAGCTCACGTACCTCACGGGCATCGCGCCCCCGGACGTGTCGATCGTCCTCGTCGTGGGCAGCGCGCACCTGGGCGGCTTCGGCGGGATCGAGGCAGTCGCGCGCGCGAAGTCGGAGATCGTCACAGGGCTCGCGCCGGGCGGCGTCGCCGTGCTCAACGCAGACGACTTCCGTGTGGTGGCGATGCGTGACCTCGCGCCCGGGCGGGTCGTGACCTTCGGGACGGTCCGCGACGCGGCCGTGGCTGCTCACGACGTACGCATCGATCCCCATGGATGCGTCTCGTTCGAGCTCCGGGCGGGCGGATCGGCCGCACCCGTGCGGATGCGCCTCGTCGGCGAGCACCACCTCACCAACGCGTTGGCCACGGCGGCCGCATCGATCGAGCTCGGGCTCCCCGTCCACGTCGTGGCCGAGGGGCTGAGCCGCGCGACGCCGGCGAGCCCGCACCGGATGGCCGTCACCGAGCGTGCCGACGGCATCACCGTCATCGACGACTCCTACAACGCCAACCCTGACTCCATGCGCGCCGCGCTCAAGGCGCTCGCGGTGGTCGCTGGACGCGAGCGGCGCTCCGTCGCCGTGCTGGGCGAGATGCTCGAGCTCGGGGAGGACTCGCGCGAGCAGCACGACGAGATCGGCCGGCTCGCCGTGCGACTGAACATCAAGCGGCTCGTCGTCGTCGGTCCCGGCGCGTCGGGGATCGCGGACGGCGCTCTGCAGGAGGGGTCCTGGGGCGACGAGGTCGTCGAGGTCGCCGACGTCGCCGCAGCCTCCGCGCTGCTCGCGGAGGAGCTGCGTCCGGGGGACGTCGTGCTCGTGAAGTCGTCGAACGGATCCGGTCTCTGGCGCCTCGGGGACGAGCTCGCGGGGGAGTCGGTCGCCCCGTGATCGCCGTCCTCGTCGCCGCCGGAGTCGCGCTGCTCGTCGCGCTGCTCGGTACCCCCCTGTTCATCCGGCTGCTCGTCCGGCGCAACTACGGCCAGTTCATCCGGCAGGACGGTCCGACGGCGCACTACACGAAGCGCGGTACGCCGACGATGGGCGGCGTCGTCATCATCGGCGCGACCCTCGCAGGGTGGGCGGCCTCGGCCATCGTGCGCGGCGACGTGCCGTCGATGTCTGCGATCCTCGTCATCTTCCTCATGACCGGCCTCGGCCTCGTGGGCTTCCTCGACGACTACATCAAGATCTCGCGCCAGCGCAGTCTCGGCCTCTCCGCACGGTGGAAGATCGTCGGGCAGGGGGTGGTCGGCATCACCTTCGCGGTGCTCGCCCTGCAGTTCCCCAACGAGAACTTCCGGACGCCGGCCTCGACGAAGATCTCCTTCATCCGGGACACGAACCTCGACCTCGCCTTCGCGGGCACGACCGTCGGGCTCATCCTCTTCGTGCTGTGGGCCAACCTCATCATCACCGCGTGGTCCAACGCCGTGAACCTCACCGACGGGCTCGACGGCCTGGCGACCGGCGTCTCCCTCATCGTCTTCGGTGCCTACGTGATCATGGGCATCTGGCAGTACAACCAGAACTGCCAGTTCCTCAGCTCGGCGGGGCCCCGCTGCTACGAGGTGCGTGATCCGCTCGACCTGGCGATCGTCGCGGCGGCGATCGTCGGTGCGCTGTTCGGGTTCCTGTGGTGGAACGCGTCTCCCGCGAAGATCTTCATGGGGGACACCGGGTCGCTCGCGCTCGGCGGAGCCCTCGCCGGTCTCTCGATCCTCTCCCGGACCGAGCTGCTCGCCGTGATCATCGGTGGCCTGTTCGTGCTCGTCGTGCTCTCCGACGTCATCCAGATCGGCTTCTTCAAGATGACCGGCAAGCGGGTGTTCAAGATGGCGCCGCTGCACCACCACTTCGAGCTGTCCGGCTGGGGCGAGGTGACGATCGTCATCCGGTTCTGGATCATCGCAGGGCTGTTCGTCGCGCTGGGCATGGGTATCTTCTACGCGGAATGGATCACCCGGCTGTGACAGACCTCGCCCGGTCCCGCGTCCTCGTCCTCGGTCTCGGTGTCACCGGTCGCGCCGTGGTGGCTGCGCTGGACGGGCGGGCCGCCCACGTGCGGACCGTGGACGCCCAGGCGCCCGACGCGGACCTCGCGGACCCGAGCGAGGTCGACCTCGCGGACGTCGACCTCGTGATCGCCTCTCCCGGGTGGGCGCCCTCCTCGCCCGTCCTCGACGCCGCGTCCCGGGCGGGGATCCCCGTGTGGAGCGAGATCGAGCTCGCCTGGCAGCTGCGCGTCCCGGCGGAGAAGGGGGAGCCGGCGCCATGGTTGGCCGTCACCGGGACGAACGGCAAGACGACGACGGTCGAGATGCTCGCGTCGATCCTGCGCGCGGACGGGCGCGCCACGGCCGCTGTCGGCAACATCGGGCGCCCGCTCGTCGAGGCGGCCCTCGATGCGACCCTCGACGTCCTGGCGGTCGAGCTCTCCAGCTTCCAGCTGCACTACACGCACTCGATGTCCGCGCTCGCCGGGGCGGTCCTCAACGTCGCGCCCGACCATCTGGACTGGCACGGTTCCCTCGATGCCTACGCCGAGGCCAAGGGGGTCGTGTACCGGAACGCGCAGGTCGCATGCATCTACAACGTCGCCGATGCGCGGACCGAGCAGCTCGTCCGTGAGGCGGACGTCGTCGAGGGGGCACGAGCCGTCGGCTTCACCCGGGGCGCTCCTGCCCGGGGACAGCTCGGCGTCGTCGACGGCATCCTGTGCGATCGCGCGTTCCACGCGGCCCAGGATGACCCGGAGCGGCACCGCAGCGCCGCTGAGCTGGCTACCCTCGACGACCTCGGGCACCTGGCCGGGCCCGACGGCCGGGTGCCGTCGCACGTCGTCGAGAACGCGCTGGCGGCCGCGGCGCTCGCCCGTGCCTACGGGGTCGAGGCGCGCGCCGTCCGGGACGGGCTGCGGGCGTTCTCCCCGGGTGGACACCGCATCGAGACGGTCGCCGTCCGGGACACGGGTGACGGCACGACGGTCGCGTACGTCGACGACTCCAAGGCGACCAACGCGCACGCGGCGTCCGCGTCCCTCGCTGCGTTCCCTGCGGGGTCTGTCGTCTGGATCGCCGGCGGTCTGCCCAAGGGGGCGACGTTCGACGAGCTCGTGACCGAGCGGGCCGACAGGCTCCGGGCCGTCGTGCTCATCGGCGTGGACCACAGCGAGCTGCGTGAGGCGGTCTCCCGACACGCGGCGCACGTCCCCGTCGTCGAGGTCGATCCTGGCGACACTGGGACGGTGATGCAGCGTGCCGTCGAGACGGCCTCCCACCTGGCCCGGGCCGGTGACACGGTGCTGCTCGCGCCCGCGTGCGCGTCGATGGACCAGTTCCGGTCGTATGCCGAGCGTGGTGAGATGTTCGCGCGCGAGGCCCGCCGGCTGGCGGGCACGCAGGGCAGGTCCTGAGCGTGGCCGGGTCGACGGTGAGGACTCCAGGGACCGCGCCGCCACCCGTGCCCTCCCGCGAGAAGGGCACGGTCGCGGCGCGTGGGCGTGAGCGGGTGGGTCTCCGCGAGGCGTGGACGGCCCAGTGGGACAGCGCGGTCACGAGCTACTACCTCATGATCGGGGCCACGACGCTCCTGCTCGTGCTCGGCCTCGTCATGGTGCTCTCGAGCTCCGCGGTCGATGCTCTGCAGGAGGGCGAGTCCGCGTACTCCGTGTTCCTCGACCAGACGAAGTTCGCGCTCATCGGCCTGCCGTTCATGATCGCCGCGGCACACCTGCGTCCGTTCTTCTTCAAGCGCGTCGCATGGCTCGGCCTCTTCGGTGCGATCGGTCTCCAGCTGCTCATCTTCACCCCGATGGCCCGAGGCGTGATGGGCAACACCAACTGGGTGTACCTGGGCGGTGGGATCACGATCCAGCCGTCAGAGCTCGCCAAGGTCGCGCTCGCGGTCTGGCTCGGGGTCGTGCTCGGCCGCAAGACGCCGCTGCTCGGGAACTGGAAGCATGCCTTCGTCCCGGCGGTGCCGATGGCAGGGCTCGTCATCGCGCTCGTGCTCGGCGGGAACGACCTCGGCACGGCGATGGTGCTCATGCTCCTCGTCGCCGGCGCGATGTTCGTGGCGGGAGTGCCGGGCCGGATGTTCGCGGTGGCTGCCGGCGGCGTCGTGCTCGCCGTCGCGGCCCTCGTGCTCAGCTCGAAGAACCGCATCTCCCGGATCCTCGCGACGTTCAGCGGGGAGTGCGACGTGACGAGCGCCTGCTACCAGGTCCAGCGGGGGCTCGAGGGGCTGGGCACGGGCGGCGTGACCGGTGTCGGGCTGGGTGCGGGTCGAGAGAAGTGGTCGTACCTGCCGGAGGCGCACAACGACTTCATCTTCGCGGTGATCGGGGAAGAGCTCGGGCTGCTCGGAGGGCTCCTCGTCCTCGCGCTGTTCGCGATCCTCGGCGTCGGGATGGTGCGCGTCGTGCAGCGGCACCCCGACCCCATGGTCAAGGTGACCACCGCTGCGCTGGCCTGCTGGATCGTCGGCCAGGCGCTCATCAACATCGGTGTCGTGACCGGGCTCATCCCCGTCATCGGCGTCCCGCTCCCGCTCGTCTCCGCCGGCGGGTCCGCCCTCGTGGCGACGATGCTCGCTCTCGGCATCGTCATCGCGTTCGCGCGGGACGAGCCCGGTGCCCGGGAGGCCCTCGCGACGCGACCGAGCGTCGTGCGCCGGTCGATCGCCGTCGTCGGGCGCGCCACGCAGAAGGCGCGCACCGGCCCGAACCGCACCACAGAACGAGGATGATCGACGTGACCAACTCTGTCCTGCTCGCCGGTGGCGGCTCCGCAGGCCACGTGAACCCGCTCCTCGCGGTCGCCGACGAGCTGCGGCGCCGTGACCCCGAGCGCACGATCACCGTGCTCGGGACGCGCGAGGGCCTCGAGGCCGAGCTCGTGCCGGAGCGCGGTTATGCGCTGCGGTTCGTGCCACGCGTCCCGCTGCCCCGACGACCGAGCGGTGCGTGGCTCCACCTCCCTGGTCGGCTCCGTGCCGCCGTGCGTGCCGCCGGCGCAGCCATCGACGACAACGACGTGCGTGTCGTCGTGGGGTTCGGAGGGTATGTCTCGACGCCCGCGTACCTCGCCGCGCGGCGCCGGGGTGTGCCCATCGTCGTGCAGGAGCAGAATGCCCGGCCCGGGTTGGCGAACAGGCTCGGTGCCCGCTGGGCTGCCGAGGTCGCGGCGACGTTCCCCGGGACGCCTCTCCGGGGCGCGACGGTCACCGGCCTGCCGCTGCGGCGGGAGATCGCGGACCTCGTCGCCGCGCGTGCCCTCGACGGCCACGCGGCGCGGGTCGACGCTGCTGAGCAGCTCGGCCTCGACCCGGCTCGGCGGGTGCTCGTCGTCACCGGGGGGTCGCTCGGTGCGCAGCGGCTCAACGAGACGCTGGCCGCCGTCGCGGCGCGAGTGACGGGGGCCGGCATCCAGGTGCTGCACCTCACAGGTCGCGGCAAGTCCGCTCCGGTGCGCGCATCGCTGGAAGGGCTGCCTGCCGAGCAGGCTGCGCTCTACCACGTCCAGGAGTACCTCTCGCAGATGCACCTCGCGTACGCGGCCGCGGACCTCGTGGTGTGCCGATCGGGCGCCGGGACGGTCTGCGAGCTCGCTGTCCTCGGTCTGCCGGGTGTCTTTGTCCCCCTGCCGGTGGGCAACGGGGAGCAGCGGCTCAACGCAGAGCCCCTCGTCGGGGCGGGCGGTGGGGTGCTTGTGAGCGACGACGACTTCACACCCCAGTGGTTCGAGGCGACGGTCCTGCCCCTCCTCGCGGACCCTGACGCGTTGGCTGCCATGTCCGCCGCAGCCCTCGGCGTGGGGGTCCCCGATGCAGCTGCGCGGGTCGCGGACCTCGTCGAGCGCTCTGCCGGACGGGGGCGGGCATGAGGACGGCCGCGTCGGTGGACGGCCTCGCGCTCGAGGATCTCGGCCGGGTGCACCTCGTGGGGATCGGGGGAGCGGGCATGTCGGTCGTCGCTCAGCTCCTGGCCGCCGAGGGGGTGCCGGTGCAGGGCTCGGACGCCCGGGCCAGTGCCGTCACGGCCACCCTGGGATCGAGTGGTATCGATGTGTTCATCGGGCACGATGCGCGCAACGTCGCCGGCGCAACGACTCTCGTCGTCTCGAGCGCGGTGCGGGAGTCCAACCCTGAGCTCGTCGCCGCACGTGCGGCGGGGGTGCGGGTGCTGCACCGGTCGGACGCGCTCGCCCTGCTCATGGCAGGACGACGCTCGGTCGCCGTGGCGGGCGCCCACGGCAAGACGACGACGTCTGCGATGACGGCGGTCGTCCTGCGGGAGTGCGGTCTCGACCCGTCGTTCGCGATCGGCGGGTCGGTGCTCACCGAGGACGGTCCGCTGCCCGGTGGGCACCTGGGCCGGGGAGACACGCTCGTCGCGGAGGCCGACGAGTCCGACGGCTCGTTCCTCGCCTACCGCCCGACCGTCGCGATCGTGACGAACGTCGAACCGGACCACCTCGACCACTACGGCACGACCGAGGCGTTCGAGCGCGCCTTCGAGTCCTTCGCCGGGAACATCGAGCCCGGCGGACACCTCGTGGCGTGTGCCGACGACGCCGGCTCCGCAGCGCTCGCCGCGTCGTGCGCGCGCCAGGGTCGCAGCGTCCTCACCTATGGGACCGCGGCCGACGCCGCAGCGCGGATCTCCGGCTACACGGTGACCGCCGGAGGTGGCTCGAGCTTCACGGTGACCCTGGCGCCGGGCCTGCCGTCGTGCGCCGACGGCGATGAGGTCACGGTCCGTCTGCGCGCACCGGGTGAGCACAACGCACGCAACGCGACCGCTGCCCTGCTGGCGGCGATCGCGCTGGGTGTGGAGCCTGCGGCCGCGGCACACGCGCTCGCGGCGTTCCGGGGCACAGGTCGACGCTTCGAAGCGAGGGGCGAGGCTGCGGGGGTGCGGGTCGTCGACGACTACGCGCACCATCCGACGGAGGTGGCTGCGCTTCTGCGCGCTGCACGGGGGATCGCGGGCGACGGCCGGATCCTCGTGCTCTTCCAGCCCCACCTGTACTCCCGGACGAGGATCTTCGCGACCGAGTTCGCCGAGGCCCTCGAGCTGGCTGACGACGTCGTGGTGTGCGACGTGTACGGCGCGCGCGAGGACCCGGACCCGGCGGTGGGACCGGAGCTCGTCGTCGACCGGATGCGGACCCCGGGGCGCGGGCACGTGGTCGCCGACCGCGTCGCCGCCGCCCAGTACCTGGCTGCGCGCGCCCGCCCGGGCGACCTCGTCCTCACGGTCGGGGCCGGTGACGTGACGGAGCTCGGCGACGTCGTCCTCGACGTGCTCAGGGTGCGGGCGGATGGCGCTGCGCCTGGCGCTCTGCCTGGGGGCCCGGCCTCGTGAAGCCTCCCGTCGCACCCCGCAGGCCGGTGCCGCCGCGACCGCGCCCGGCCGCTCCGGCGACACAGGGCGCCGAGGAAGGTGTGCGCCGCGGCGACACGAGCGGGTCCGAGCCGTCATCGCGCCAACGTCCGCCCGCGCCCCGTCCGCCCGCGCCGCGCCCGCCCGTACCGCGCCCACCTGCGCCCCGCCAGAGATCGCCTCGGCCGGGTGCCGCGCCCGACGGGGGGCGGGGCGGCACGGCGTCGGGCTCGGTTCCGGGCGCTGCGCCGGTGCCGGCCGAACGCCGTCCGGCGACGCCGCGGTCCACCGCTGCGCGCACCGCGCGGCCAGTTCCTGGGCCCCCGACGGGTGCGACGTCGACGACCGCTCCGCGCGGCTCGCGTGCTCTCGTGGTGCCGCCCCCTGCGGGTGCGGTACCTGCCAGCGGCAAGATCTCCGTGCTCTCCACCGGGATGGCTGAACGCCTCGCGGAGCAACGGTCCATGCGGCGGCACAGGCTCGTCCGGCGGGTGCTGCTCGCCCTTGTCGCGGTCCTGCTCCTCGCGGGCGCGGTCTGGGCGGTCTTCTACTCCGAGTTCCTGAGGTTCGATGCATCGCGCGTGACGGTGAGCGGGACCGGTACGTCGGTGGATGCCGCTGCGGTGGCGGACGTCGTGGCAGCGCAGGACGGGACGGCTCTGGCGTTGGTGAGCACCGGCGGCCTGCGCGACGAGCTGCTCGCTGTGCCCAACGTGCGAGACGTCACGGTACGGCGACAGTGGCCTGCGGGCCTTGCCGTGACGATCGTCGCCCGTGAGCCGGTCGCAGCGGTCCCGGTCGACGGGGGCGTCGCACTGCTCGACGAGGAGGCGGTCGAGGTCGACCGGGTTGCTGAGGCGCCGCCTGAGCTTCCGGTCATCAGCATCCCGCTCACGGGTGACGACCGTCGGACGCTCGATGCTGCGCTGGCGATCCTGCGTGCCCTGCCGCCTGAGCTCAGCGCAGAGGTCGGGGGGATCACGGCGACGACGCAGGATGCGGTCACCCTGACTCTTCGCGACGGCGTCGTCGTCGAGTGGGGGAGCTCCCAGGACTCTGCGCTGAAGATCCGTGTCCTGCAGACGTTGCGTGGGGCGGAGCAGACAGCTGGCGCGCAGGTGTTCGACCTGTCGGCTCCGACGTTCCCCATCACCCGGTGACGGCGGTCCGGGCCGCTCGGAGCGCGCGGCCCGCCGTCGGGGGAGGACAGCCTGGGGAACTCGTTCGCCGACACGCGGCGGAGGTCGTTGATAGGAGACGGTTGCCCGCATAGCGTCACGCACAGACAGCCTGACATAACTATAACCCTCTACTTGAGGGTGAGGGTCCAGGGTCCCGAGATCGAGAGGCACGGACGTGACAACTCCGCAGAACTACCTAGCAGTGATCAAGGTGGTCGGCATCGGCGGCGGCGGGGTGAACGCCGTCAACCGGATGATCGAGGTCGGCCTCAAGGGTGTCGAGTTCATCGCGATCAACACCGACGCCCAGGCGCTGCTGATGTCGGACGCCGACGTCAAGCTCGACGTCGGACGTGAGCTGACCCGTGGGCTCGGCGCCGGCGCCGACCCCGAGGTGGGCAAGAAGGCCGCCGAGGACCACGAGGAGGAGATCGAGGACGTCCTGCGCGGCGCGGACATGGTCTTCGTCACCGCCGGTGAGGGCGGCGGGACAGGTACGGGTGGCGCACCCGTCGTCGCGCGGATCGCCCGTTCGCTCGGCGCCCTGACCGTGGGGGTCGTGACCCGGCCGTTCACCTTCGAGGGGCGTCGACGCGCCACCCAGGCGGACGCAGGGATCGAGGCGCTGCGCAACGAGGTCGACACCCTCATCATCATCCCGAACGACCGGCTGCTGTCGATGTCGGACCGTAACGTGTCCGCGCTCGACGCCTTCCACTCGGCGGACCAGGTCCTGCTCTCAGGTGTCCAGGGGATCACGGACCTCATCACGACACCCGGACTCATCAACCTCGACTTCGCCGACGTCAAGTCCGTCATGCAGGGCGCGGGCAGTGCGCTCATGGGCATCGGCTCCGCCCGGGGCGACGACCGCGCGGTGCAGGCTGCCGAGCTCGCCATCTCCTCACCGCTGCTCGAGGCGAGCATCGACGGTGCGCACGGCGTGCTCCTGAGCATCCAGGGTGGCTCGGACCTCGGTCTGTTCGAGATCAACGAGGCAGCGCGCCTCGTCCACGAAGCAGCCCACCCCGAGGCGAACATCATCTTCGGAGCCGTCATCGACGATGCCCTGGGCGACGAGGTGCGCGTCACCGTCATCGCCGCCGGGTTCGACGGGGGAGCGCCGCTCACCCGCAAGGACTCGCGGGGCACCGGTCGCGTCGCGAGCGCTCCCGAGGCGCCCGCTCCTCCCGCGCCCGCACCGGTCCCGGTGCCCGCGAGCAGGGCTCCCCAGGCGCCGGTCCCGACGACCACGGGCGCGCACGCGCTGGCCCGGCCCGTCGTCCCCCTGGACTCCGGCTACGACACGCATGACGCCGGGCCCGTGGACCCGGCGGGGCAGCCGGTGTACGTCGAGCACCAGCAGGGCACGGCGACGGCGCAGCAGCAGGCGACGCCAGCATTCCTGTCGACCGATCCCGACGCCGTGCAGCGGACCGGACAGCTCGAAGTTCCTCGGATCTTCGACGAGGAGCCGCCCCGCCGTCGTGCGGAGGAGCTCGACATCCCGGACTTCCTCAAGTAGGTCGGATGGGTGACGGTCGCGAGGACGCCCGGTCCGAGGTCATCGACATCGACCTCGGGCCGGGTGTCCGCGCCTTCTTCACCACCCGCCACGGCGGCGTGTCGAGCCACCCGTGGTGCTCGCTCAACCTCGGGACGAACGTGGGGGACGACCCGGCAGCCGTCGCGCGGAACCGGGAGCGGGTCGATGTCCGGGCCGGTGCACCTGTCTCGTATGCGACGCAGGTGCACGGTGCGGCCGTCCTCCGTGTCGACGAGCCACCGCCGACGTCGGCGGGAGCGCGCGGTGATGCCGACGGGATGGTCACGTCACGCCGCGGCGTGCCACTCGGGGTGCTCGTCGCGGACTGCGTGCCCGTGCTCCTCGCCGACGCGGCGGCCGGAGTCGTGGCGGTCGCGCACGCCGGACGCGCCGGGGTCGTCAGCGGGGTCGTCGGAGCCGTGGTGGCGACGATGGTCGACCGGGGAGCGCGGCTCGACGAGATCGTCGCCGTCGTCGGCCCGTCCGTCTGCGGCTCCTGCTACGAGGTGCCGCAGGACATGGCCGACTCCGTCGTGGCGCGCGTCCCGGCTGCGCGCTCCCGCACGAGGGCGGGGACGCCCGGGCTGGACCTCCCGGCCGCGGTCCGCGCCCAGGCGCGGGAGGCCGGCGTGCGCGACGTGCGCGACGTCCCCAGGTGCACGATGACGGATGAGGACCTCTTCTCGCACCGCCGGGCCACAGCGGCCGGACGGACCACCGGCCGCTTCGCGGGCATCATCGTCCTTCCGCCCGGCCGCGACGGATGACGCATGGTGGACGGGCGTCTGCCGGATCAGCCACGGGCGCCGGGCGTGTCGACCGGTGGGTTCCGCACCGCTGGGCTAGCGTGGGCAACGCGTCAGCAGCCGGGCAGCCGGGCGAGTCCGCTGACGATCCCGAGCAGGAACGGAGAAATGGCGATGGCCGGAGCGCTGCGCAAGACCATGCTGTACCTAGGCCTCGCTGACGATCGAGGCGAGGTCGTGAATGACAGCTACGACGACTATGACGACTACGACGAGGTAGGAGCTGACGTGCCGCAGGAGTACGAGGCCCAGGTCACGCCCATCAACCGGTCGATGTCGCGTCGCGAGGCGCCTGTCGCTCCCGTGCCGCCCCTGGAGCTGCGCCGGATCACCACGGTGCACCCGCGGTCGTACAACGACGCACGGGTCATCGGCGAGGCCTTCCGCGCCGGGACCCCCGTCATCATCAACCTCTCCGACATGGACGACGCCGACGCAAAGCGGCTCGTCGACTTCTCCGCCGGTCTGATCTTCGGCCTGCACGGTGCCATCGAGCGGGTGACGAGCAAGGTCTTCCTGCTCTCGCCCGAGCACGTCGAGGTCTCGGGCGAGGAGCAGGCCGCCGAGAAGTCGAGCGTGCCGCGTGCCGGCTTCTACAACCAGAGCTGACGCGTGATCTGGGAGTTTCTCGCATTCCTGTGCCTCGTCTTCATCATCACGCTCCTCGGGCGCGCGGTGTTCGAGTGGGTCCAGGTCTTCTCGCGCGACTGGCGTCCGAGGGGCGCGATGCTCGTCGTCGTCGAGGCGATCTACACCGTGACCGACCCGCCGCTGCGGTTCCTGCGGCGGGTCATCCCGCCGTTGAGCATCGGACCGGTGCGGCTCGACCTCGCGTTCCTCGTGCTCATCGTGGCCACGAGCTTCGTCATGGGGTTGTTCCGTGCCCTGGCGACACTATGAGCGAGGAGTCGGCCGTCCCCTGATGTCGACGAGCGTCGACACCTCACCGACCCCTCCCGGGCGCGCGGACCTGCGAACATCCGCTAGCGTGACCCGTGGCGGTCGGTGTTCATGACCGAAGAGACCAGCGCAAGTATTCGAGGTGAAAACGATGGTGGCACTGCTCACAGCAGATGACGTCCTGACCAAGAAGTTCCCGGCGACCAAGTTCCGGGAGGGCTACGACGTCGTCGAGGTGGACGACTTCCTCGACGAGGTGCTCAACACTCTGCGGGAGCTCTATGCGGAGAACGACGACCTGAAGGCAAAGCTGGAGGCCTCCGAGCGTCGTGTCGCGGAGCTCAGCCGCGCGAACGCGCAGCAGCAGCAGGCCCCGGCTGCACCGGTGCAGAAGGCGCCCGAGGAGCCGACGCCGGCTCCCGTCGTGGCTCCGGCGCCGGTCGCCGCACCCGTCACCGCGACCGCAGCCGCGCCGCGCGAGCCGGAGATGGCCACGGGCATCATCCAGATGGCCCAGAAGCTGCACGACGACCACGTGCGCGCCGGCCAGGAGGAGGGCGACCGGCTGATCTCCGAGGCGAAGGCCGAAGGATCGCGCATCGTTCGCGAGGCCGAGGAGACCTCGAAGCGCACGCTGTCCCAGCTGGAGCAGGAGCGTTCGCTGCTCGAGCGCAAGATCGACGAGCTGCGAATCTTCGAGCGCGACTACCGGACCCGCCTGAAGAGCTACCTGCAGAACCTGCTCGGAGACCTGGACAACCGCGGGAGCGCCCTTCCCAACGCTCGCCCGGACGGCCAGGGCAAGCAAGGCATCTGAGCCACAGCTGGACTGGCGGTCGTACGCCGACTGCCGGAGCCGGTGCGAACACGAGCGCAGCCGCTGCACGCGGTTCCGCGGACCTGTGCGCACCGGCTCCGGTGTATCCACCTCTGCCACATCTGATGAAAGAAGCCGCGATGTCGACTCGTGACGCAATGAGCACCGCTCCAGCGAAGGAGCGGTTCCCCAACCTGGCGCAGGACGTCCGTCACTTCGTCGTGCGGGACGGCGAGACCTCGTGGGAGGTGGCGGAGATCGAAGCCCTTGCTGACGAGCTCATCGCCGAGCACGGCAGGCTCGAGAACGAGCTCGTGAGCGCTGACCATGAGCTCTCCGACCTGCTGCGCAACTCCGGCGACGGGGCGGGTGACGACCAGGCGGACTCAGGCTCGTCGGCGCTCGAGCGCGAGCAGGAGCTGACGCTCGTGAACAACACGCGCGACCTGCTCGACCAGAATTCGCGTGCGCTGGCGCGAATCGGTGCGGGCACCTACGCGGCGTGCGAGTCGTGCGGGCAGGCCATCGGCAAAGCGCGGTTGCAGGCGTTCCCGCGGGCAACGCTGTGCGTCGTGTGCAAGCAGCGCGAGGAGCGTCGCTGACGGTCCCACCAGGCCGGGGGAGCCGTCCGGTCCTCCAGGCGGACGACCGGACGATGGAGACGGCCGTGACAGAGGTCGCTGCTCGGACGTGCGAGACTTCAACGGTGATGTCTGAGACTGCTGACGACCCCGCCCTCGGCCACGAGGACACCCCCGCGGATCCCGCCGCGGCGCCGAGCCGGACCACCTCGAACGAGGACGGCGGCGCGCCGACGTCCGGGTCGGGGGGGCGCGGTGCTGGCCCACTCCTGCGGATCGGGGCTCTCGCCGTCGTGGTGCTCGTCGTCGACCAGCTGACGAAGATGTGGGCCGAGTCGACGCTCACGTCCGGAGCCGCGGCAGAGCCTCTCCTCGGCGAGCTCGTCCAGCTCCGGCTCATCTACAACTCCGGTGCGGCGCTGTCGCTCGGCAGCGGGATGACGTGGCTGCTGACACTCGTCGCCGCGGTGGTCGTCGTCGCCGTCGTCATCATGGCGCGGTCGGTGCGATCCGTGCCGTGGGGTGTCGCCCTCGGACTCGTCCTCGGCGGGGCAGTCGGCAACCTCGTGGACCGGCTGTTCCGGGCTCCGGGCTTCCCCGAGGGTCATGTCGTGGACTTCATCGACTACGGCCCCTTCGTCGGGAACGTCGCCGACATCGCCATCGTCGCTGCCGCCGTGGGGATCGCTGTGCTCACCCTCCTCAACGTGCCGCTGGACGGTGGTCCGCGGGGCCGCGCCGGTGCCGGTGCCGGTGACGGGGTGGAGGACGAGGACTGATGGGAGAGCTGCGCGCGCTCCCGGTGCCTGACGGGCTCGCGGGGGAGCGGGTGGATGCCGCCCTGGCGCGCATGCTCGGACTCTCCCGGACCGTCGCGGCGCAGGTCGCCGCCGAGGGCGGCGTCCGCCTCGACGGCGCGACCGTCGGCAAGTCGGATCGTCTGCACGCCGGCGGCTGGCTCGAGGTCGAGCTCCCGGGGCCGGACGCGCGGCCGGGCCCCGAGGTCGTCGCCGAGCCCGTGCCGGGGATGTCGATCATGTATGACGACGACGACATCGTCGTCGTCGACAAGCCCGTCGGCGTCGCTGCCCATCCGTCCGTGGGGTGGACCGGCCCGACCGTGGTCGGCGCGCTCGTGGCTGCGGGCTACCGGGTCTCGACCTCGGGTGCCCAGGAGCGGCAGGGGATCGTCCACCGGCTCGACGTCGGGACCTCCGGGCTCATGGTGGTCGCCAAGAGCGAGCACGCGTACTCCGTGCTCAAGCGGGCCTTCAAGGAGCGGACGGTGGAGAAGGTCTACCACGCGCTCGTCCAGGGTCATCCCGAGCCGACGACGGGCACCATCGACGCGCCGATCGGTCGGCACCCGAGCGCCGACTACAAGTTCGCGGTCACAGCGTCGGGCAAGCCCTCGGTGACGCACTACGAGGTGCTCGAGATGCTCTCTGCCGCGTCGCTCGTCGAGGTGCACCTCGAGACCGGCCGCACCCACCAGATCCGGGTGCACTTCTCGGCGCTGCGCCACCCGTGCGTCGGCGACCTCACGTACGGCGCTGACCCGAGGCTCGCCGCGCGGGTCGGGCTCTCCCGGCAGTGGTTGCACGCGCACCGGCTCGGCTTCGAGCACCCGGCCACGGGCGCCTGGGTCGAGGTGACGAGCGAGTACCCGCAGGACCTTGCGGACGCCCTCGAGGTCGTGCGCGATGTCTATCGCTGACGGGCAGCCTCCGGCGCGCACGGAGGCCCTCGACGTCGTCCGGGTGGCGACGCGCGAGCAGCTCGAGGCTGCGTGGCACGTGCGGACCGAGGTGTTCGTCGTCGAGCAGCGGGTACCCGTCGAGGAGGAGATCGACGCGGCCGACACCGATCCGACGACCACGCACCTGCTCCTGGTGGCACGCGACCAGGTCGCCGCTGCGGGGGAGCTCCGCGGCGCAGACGCGCCCGGCGGCGCGGAGACGCCTGGCCAGGCGGCGGTCGCGACGGGGCGGGTCCTGTGGGATCCCGCTCAGCCCGGTGTCGTGCACATCGGTCGGGTGGCCGTCCGTGCGCCGTGGCGGGGCACGGGGACGGGTGCGCGGCTCATGACCGAGCTCGAGCGCGTCGCGCTCGCCCAGCACGCCGTCGACGGGTCGGTCAGGGTCGAGCTCAGCGCCCAGGAGTCGGCCGCGGGGTTCTACCGCCGCCTCGGGTACGTCATCGGTGACGACCGTTACCTCGACGCGAACATCTGGCACCGGGACGCCTGGAAGGTCGTCCGCGCGACTTAGACTCGTCGCATGCCGTCTGCTGTCTCCTCGACGTCCGAGGACTTCGTCCACCTGCACGTGCACACCGAGTACTCGATGCTCGACGGGGCCGCGCGGCTCGGAGACCTCTTCGAGGAGACGAAGCGCCTCGGTCAGCGGGCCATCGCCACGACGGACCATGGGTACCTCTTCGGTGCCTACGACTTCTGGAAGCAGGCGACCGACGCGGGCGTGAAGCCCATCATCGGCGTCGAGGCGTACGTCACACCCGGGACGAGCAGGTTCGACCAGACGCGGGTCCGCTTCGGCGAGAAGGGCCAGGAGGCCGACGACGTCTCGGCGCGCGGCGCCTACACCCACCTGACGATGTGGGCACGGAACAACGACGGGCTGCACAACCTGTTCCGCATGAGCTCCCTCGCCTCGCTCGAGGGGCAGCTCGGCAAGTGGCCCCGGATGGACCGCGACCTGCTCTCGCGGTACGGCTCGGGCATGGTCGCCTCGACCGGGTGCCCCTCCGGCGAGGTGCAGACCCGGTTGCGCCTGGGCCAGTACGACGAGGCCGTCCGGGCGGCTGGCGAGCTGCAGGACATCTTCGGCAAGGAGTACTTCTACGTCGAGCTCATGGACCACGGTCTCGACATCGAGACGCGCGTGTTCAAGGACCTCATGCGCCTGTCGCAGGACATCGGTGCGCCGCTGCTCGCGACGAACGACCTGCACTACGTCAAGCAGGAGGACAGCGACGCGCACGACGCGCTGCTGTGCATCAACTCCGGCTCCACCCTCGCGGACCCGGACCGGTTCACCTTCGACGGCGACGGCTACTACGTGAAGTCGGCCGCGGAGATGCGGCGCACGTGGGCGGAGCTGCCCGAGGCCTGCGACAACACGCTGCTCGTCGCCGAGCAGTGCGAGGTGTCGTTCAACACCTCCGCCAACTACATGCCGAACTACCCCTGCCCGCCGGGCGAGGACGAGACCTCGTGGTTCATCAAGGAGGTCGAGGCCGGGCTGCGGTACCGCTACCCGGACGGGATCTCGACCGAGGTGCGCGAGCGGGCGGACTACGAGACGCGGGTCATCTCGCAGATGGGGTTCGAGGGGTACTTCCTCGTCGTCGCCGACTTCATCAACTGGTCGAAGAACAACGGCATCCGGGTCGGTCCGGGGCGTGGCTCCGGTGCCGGTTCGATGGTCGCGTACGCGATGCGCATCACGGACCTCGACCCCATCCAGCACGGTCTGCTGTTCGAGCGGTTCCTCAACCCTGACCGCGTCTCGATGCCCGACTTCGACGTCGACTTCGACGAGCGCCGGCGCGGCGAGGTCATCCGGTACGTCACGGAGAAGTACGGCGAGGACCGCGTCGCGCAGATCGTCACCTACGGCACGATCAAGGCCAAGCAGGCTCTCAAGGACTCGAGCCGGCTGCTCGGGCTGCCCTACGCGATGGGCGAGAAGCTCACGAAGGCCATGCCCCCGGCCATCATGGGCAAGGACATCTCGCTCACCGGGATCTTCGACCCGGCGGACAAGCGCTACAACGAGGCGGAGGAGTTCCGCCAGGTCCACGCCACGGACCCCGATGCGCAGCGCGTCGTCGAACTCGCCAAGGGCATCGAGGGGCTGAAGCGCCAGTGGGGTGTCCACGCGGCGGGCGTCATCATGTCGAGCGACCCGCTCATCGACATCATCCCCATCATGCGCCGTCCGCAGGACGGCGCCGTCATCACGCAGTTCGACTACCCCAAGTGCGAAGAGCTCGGGCTCATCAAGATGGACTTCCTGGGGTTGCGGAACCTCACCATCCTCGACGACGCCCTCGAGAACATCGTCATGAACGGCAAGGAGCCTGTCGAGCTCGAGACGCTCACGCTCGACGACCCCGCGACGTACGCACTGCTCGGACGTGGAGACACGCTCGGGGTGTTCCAGCTCGACGGCGGCGGCATGCGGACGCTGCTCAAGCTCATGCGTCCCGACAACTTCGAGGACATCTCCGCGGTCGGTGCGCTCTACCGACCAGGCCCCATGGGCGCCAACTCCCACACGAACTACGCGCTGCGCAAGAACGGCGCGCAGCCGGTGGTGCCGATCCACCCGGAGCTGGAGGAGCCGCTCCAGGAGATCCTCGGCACGACGCACGGCCTGATCGTGTACCAGGAGCAGGTCATGGCGATCGCGCAGAAGGTCGCCGGCTTCACGCTCGGTCAGGCCGACATCCTGCGTCGCGCGATGGGCAAGAAGAAGAAGTCGGAGCTCGACAAGCAGTTCGAGGGCTTCTCCGGCGGGATGGTCGAGCGCGGGTACTCGATGGCCGCCGTGAAGGCGCTGTGGGACATCCTCCTGCCGTTCTCGGACTACGCGTTCAACAAGGCGCACTCCGCCGCGTACGGGGTCGTGTCCTACTGGACGGCGTTCCTCAAGGCGAACTACCCCACCGAGTACATGGCGGCGCTGCTCACGAGCGTCCGCGACGACAAGGACAAGTCGGCGCTCTACCTCAACGAGTGCCGGCGCATGGGCATCACCGTCCTGCCGCCGGACGTCAACTCGTCCTCGGCGAACTTCACCGCCGTCGGCACCGACATCCGGTTCGGACTCACGGCGGTGCGCAACGTCGGCGCGAACGTCGTCGACGCCGTCGTCGCGACGCGCGAGGCCAAGGGCGACTTCACGTCGTTCACGGACTTCCTCGACAAGGTCCCGGCCGTCGTATGCAACAAGCGGACCGTCGAGTCCCTCATCAAGGCAGGAGCGTTCGACTCTCTCGGGCACACGCGGCGGGCGCTGCAGGTCGTGCACGAGCAGGCGGTCGACTCGGTCATCGGGGTCAAGCGCAAGGAGGCAGAGGGACAGTTCGACCTCTTCGCCGGGTTCGGCGGGGACGACGGCGCCGACGACGGGATGTCGTTCAGCGTCGACATCCCCGACCTGCCGGACTGGGACAAGAAGCAGCTGCTCGCGTTCGAGCGCGACATGCTCGGGCTCTACGTCTCCGACCACCCGCTCTCCGGCCTCGAGCACGTGCTCCAGCAGGCCGCCGAGGTGTCGATCGCCACGCTGCTCGCCGACGACGCCCGGCCCGACGGCTCCACGGTCGTCATCGCGGGGCTCATCACCTCGCTGCAGCGCAAGATGTCCAAGCAGGGGAACCCGTGGGCGGCGGTGACGATCGAGGACCTCGACGGCGGTGTCGAGGTGATGTTCTTCGGTGAGACGTATCTCGCGTACTCGACGATCCTCGCGGAGGACCAGGTCGTCGTGCTGCGGGGACGTGTCCGACGACGCGACGAGACGATGCAGCTCCAGGCCATGGAGGTGTCGCTGCCCGACGTCTCGGCCGTGGCGGACGCACCCGTGCTCGTCACGCTCGCGGAGTCCCGGTGCACCCAGCCGGTCGTCGAGGGGATCCGGGAGATCCTGCGGACCCACCCCGGGGTCACCGAGGTGCACCTCAAGCTCACGACACCGGGCCGCGCCAAGGTGCTCCGCCTGGACGACAACCTCCGGGTGGAGCGCACGCCGTCCCTGCTCGGTGACCTCAAGGCTCTGCTCGGGCCGGGGTGTCTCGCCCCGTGACGCCCGCTCGGCGGTTCCGTGTGGTGCCAGCGGCCTACGTGTTCCTTGTCAGGGACGAGCCCGGACCATCGGTGCTGCTGCAGCTGCGCCGCGGCACGGGCTACATGGACGGGCACTGGGCAGCGGGCGCCGCGGGGCACGTCGAGGAGGGCGAACCCGCGGACGCGGCCGCCTGCCGCGAGGCGTTCGAGGAGCTCGGCCTCCACCTGAGTCCGGACCGCCTCGCACCGGTGACCGTCATGCACCGGACGAATGCCGGCATCGGGCCGGACGAGGAACGGGTCGACTTCTTCTTCGCGTGCAGGGAGTGGGACGGAGAGCCGCGCCTCCGCGAGCACGACAAGGCGGCAGACCTGCGGTGGTTCCCCCTCGACGCACTCCCCGACCCGGTGGTCCCGCACGAACGCGCGGTGCTCGATGCCCTGGCCGTGGGGACGCCACCGTCGTTCATGACCTTCGGCTTCGCGGCTCCGCAGGAGGTCGACGGCCCGCGCCCGCACCGCGAGGCCGCCCGGCCACGTCACGCCTAGACTCGGACCTCGTGATCCACCTGACCCCAGAGCAGCACGTGTTCCTCATCGAACGGCACCTCGCCACCCTGACGACCCTGCGCGCCGACGGCAGCCCGCACGTCGTGCCCGTGGGCTTCACGTGGGACCCGGAGACGGGCCTCGTCCGGATCATCACGAGCGGCCCGTCGGTCAAGGCCCGCAACGCCGCTCGACCCGGACCGGGTGGGACGGCGCCGCGGGCCGCGGTCTGCCAGGTCGACGGCGGCCGCTGGATCACGCTCGAAGGGCCCACGCGCGTGTCGGACGACCCGGACCGCGTCCTCGACGCCGAGCGCCGCTACGCGCGCCGGTACAAGGAACCGTCCGTCAACCCGCGCCGCGTCGTCATCGAGATCACCGCCGACCGGGTCATGAGCTCGAGCTACATGCAGCGCTGAGGACCGGTTCAGCCGACCGTGGCGCTCGCCCTGCCGGTCGGGGAGTCGACCTCGACGACGTCACCCTTGCGCAGCTGGCGGCCACGCCGGGTGTCGACCTCACCGTTGACGCTCACCTCACCGTCGGCGATGAGGTCCCTCGCCTGCGCACCGGACTCGGCGAGGCTCGCGAGCTTGAGGAACTGCCCGAGGCGGATGACGTCGTCGCTGATGGGAACGGTGCTCATGGAGACCATTGTCGTCCCCGGGGAGCATGCGCGAAAATTCCTCGGCAGCCGCCCTGTCGCCGCCTAGGATGGAAGGGTGATCAACCGACTCGACCTGCGCGGTCGCTCCCTGTCAGCCCGTCAGCTCGTCGCCGTGCTCCCGCGCCCCCAGCTGCGTGTCGCGGACGCCGCCGAGCGCGTGGCACCGATCATCGCCGGCGTGCGTTCCCGTGGTGCGGCTGAGCTCCGTGATCTCGCGGAGCGGTTCGACGGGGTCCGTCCGGAGCACCTGCGCGTCCCGTCGGCTGCCCTCGAGGCAGCGCTCGCGGGCCTCGACCCCGAGGTCCGCAGCGCGATCGAGGAGTCCATCTCCCGCGTCCGGACCGTGCACGCGGCGCAGAAGCCCGCTGGCTTCACCGTCGACCTCGCCCCCGGCGCCCGGGTCCGGCAGCGGTGGGTGCCGGTCGGTCGGGTGGGGCTCTACGTCCCCGGTGGGCTTGCCGCGCTCGCCTCGTCGGTCGTCATGAACGTCGTCGCTGCTCAGGAGGCCGGTGTGCCCTCCCTCGCGGTGGCGTCCCCGCCGCAGAAGGAGAACGACGGTCTCCCGCACCCCACCATCCTCGCCGCGTGTGCACTCCTGGGCGTCGACGAGGTGTACGCCGTCGGCGGTGCGCAGGCGGTCGCCATGTTCGCGTACGGCGCGAGCGGCAGCGAACCCCAGGACGGCGCGGTGCTGTGCGAGCCGGTCGACGTGGTCACCGGTCCCGGCAACGTCTACGTCACGGCAGCCAAGCGTGCGGTGCGGGGCGTCGTCGGGATCGACTCGGAGGCAGGAACCACCGAGATCGCGGTGCTCGCCGACGGCACCGCCGACCCGGACCACGTGGCGGCGGACCTCATCAGCCAGGCCGAGCACGACCCGTCGGCTGCATCGGTGCTCGTCACGCCGAGCGTCGAGCTGGCCGGTGCGGTCGAGGCCCGCCTGGACGGACGCGCCGGCGTCGCGGCCCACTCGGCGCGGATCCTGCAGGCCCTGTCCGGCCCGCAGTCGGGGATCGTCATCGTCGACAGCGTCGACCACGGCATCGAGGTCGTCAACGCGTACGGGGCCGAGCACCTCGAGATCCAGACGGTCGACGCCTCGGCCGTCGCTGACCGGATCACGAGCGCCGGGGCGATCTTCGTCGGTCCGTACTCGCCCGTGTCCCTCGGTGACTACATGGCGGGCTCGAACCACGTGCTGCCGACCGGGGGATGCGCGCACTTCGCGTCCGGGCTCGGTGTGCACAGCTTCATCAAGGCCGTGCAGGTCATCGAGTACTCGCGTGAGGGCCTGGCGGAGATCGCCTCGAAGATCGTCGCGTTCTCGCGCGCGGAAGACCTCCCCGCCCACGGCGAGGCCGTGCAGGCGCGCTTCAGCTGATCCGGGCGACCGCCCAGGCCGCCGCGGCAGGGAGCGCCGCGAGCACGGAGACGTGCCCGTCGTCCGGACGCTGCCACAGCTCGGCTGTCGGCAGCGTCCGCGCGAGCCAGCGGGAGTGCGACACGGGCACCACCCGGTCCCGCATGCCGTGCACGAGAAGCACGGGTGTGCGGAGAGCCGCGAGGTCGAACCCCCAGTCGCGGACGAACGCCACGTCGTCGTCGACGAGCCCGTCCACGCCAGCCTCCTCGGCACGTCCGGAGTCCTGCCCCAGGGACGCCCAGGTGCTCCCGAGCATCGCCCAGTCCGCGTCCGTGAAGGAGCGCGGGTCGAACTCCTCCTCCGCGGCCAGCGCAGCACGCGCCTCGCGCCCGGCGCACGCCGCCCGGAGCGCGGCGTCGGAGTGCATCCCGGCGAACCAGTCGATGGACGCCGTGATCGGCGCGAGCCCGGCGAGGCAGACCGTGGCGCGCACCCGGTCCGTGAGCAGCGCGGCGCACGCGAGTGCGTGCGGACCGCCCCCGGACGCTCCGAGCGTCACGCACGTGCGGACGTCGAGAGCGTCGAGCACGGCGAGGACGTCCAGGGCCGCGGAGGCGACATCACGTCCGGGGGACGGTGTGGAGCCCCCGTAGCTCGGTCGCCCGTACGACACGACCCGCGCGTCGAGGGCCTCGGCCGCGGCCACCACGGGCGGCAGCAGGGCACCCGTCTGGGGCGAGCCGTGATGCCAGAGGATGGTTGCTGTCGCATCCTGCGGCCCCGCGGCGTGCGCCCGCAGGACGCGCCCGTCGGGCAGACGGATCTTGTGCTCGGTCATGCCGTGGCTCCCGTCGGACGGTCGGGTGCTGCCCCCCTGCTATGGTGCGCCGCGGGTCACCGTTGCGCCAGCACGAGCGGGACGACCTTCGCGGCACCGGCATCGCGCAGCAGTCGCGTCGCGACGGCGAGCGTCCATCCGGAGTCCACGTAGTCGTCGACGAGCAGGATCGAGCGGCCCGCGAGCCCGGCGAGCGCGGCGGGGGCGAGCTCGAGCGCGAGGCGATGGTGCACCGCTGCGAGGCGCATGGCGGAGTTCACGTCGTGCCGTGGAGGATCCTGGTGCGCCGGAACCGGTCCCACCGTCCCGACGAACGGTTTGCCGAGGTATTTCGCGAGGCCCTGCGCGAGGTGCATGACGAGCACGGGCCGGGTGACGGACCGCAGGGCGACCACCCCGTCGACGGCGGTGCCCTCGGGCCAGGCGTCGAGCACCTGGACGGCGGCCCTGCGCAGCGCCACCGGGACCTCGCCGTCCGCGCGCTCGGGAGCGAAGAGCTCGCGCAGGGGCTGCGACCAGCCGAGCCCGTCGAGGCGCGCGACCGCGCGACCGGCTGCGTGCTGGGCGGCGGGCGGGATCTTCCCCTGGAGCTCGATGCCGAGAGAGGCCATCCCGGACGGCCACATCTTGCGCGGCTCCACGACGACGCCGGGCGTGTCCATGGCCCTGCGGGCCTGTGCGACGTGGTCGGTCGAGGGAGCAGCGGGCAGGGTCACCCCACCACAGGTGTCGCACCGCCCGCACCGGGTGCCCGGGACGAGCTCCGGGTCGTCGAGGGTGGCCCGCAGGAAAGCCATGCGGCACTCGTCCGTCGTCACGTAGTCGACCATCGTGGCCTGCTCGGCGAGCCGCGCCTGCTCGACCCTGCGGTACCGCTCCGCGTCGTACGTCCATCCCCGGCCGGTGGACTCCCACCCCCCCTTGACGCGCTTGACCGCCCCGTCGACGTCGAGGACCTTGAGCATCATCTCCAGGCGGGAGCGTGTGAGGTCGACCTGGGTCTCGAGGAACGGTGCCGACTGGGTGCCGCCGCGGGCCAGTGCGTCGAGGGTCGCGCGGACCTGGTCCTCGCGGGGGAACGCGAGGGACCCGAAGTACTCCCAGATCCGCCGGTCCTCCTCGCCGGGCAGCAGCACGACGAGTGCCTCGTCGACGCCACGGCCGGCGCGCCCGACCTGCTGGTAGTAGGCGATGGGGGAGCTCGGTGCCCCCATGTGCACGACGAACGCGAGGTCCGGCTTGTCGAAACCCATCCCGAGCGCGGAGGTGGCGACGAGCGCCTTCACCCGGTTCGCCTTGAGGTCGGCCTCGAGCGCCTCGCGCTCCGTCGGGTCCGTCCGGCCGGTGTAGGCCGCCACCGGGATGCCTGCCTCCTTGAGCTGGGACGCCACCTGCTCGGCGACGGACACGGTGAGGCAGTAGACGATCCCGGAGCCCGTCGTCGAGCTCAGCAGCTCCATGAGCCACGCGACGCGGCTGGGTTGGTCCGGCAGCCGCAGGACGGCAAGGTGCAACGACTCGCGGTCGAGACCGCCCCGCAGCACGAGGACCTCGGTCCGGGCGTCGTCGCCGGCGATCTCGAGCTGCTCGGCGACGTCCTGGGTGACGCGTGCGTTGGCCGTGGCGGTCGTCGCCAGCACCGGGATGCCTTCCGGCAGCTCGGCGAGCAGCGTGCGGATGCGGCGGTAGTCGGGGCGGAAGTCGTGCCCCCAGTCCGAGACGCAGTGCGCCTCGTCGATGACGACGAGACCGGCGTCGGCCGCGAGGCGTGGAAGGACCTCGTCGCGGAAGGCGGGGTTGTTCAACCGCTCCGGGGAGCAGAGCAGGACGTCGATCTGACCCGCGGCGATCCGCTCGTGGATCTCGTCCCACTCGGTGACGTTCGCTGAGTTGATCGTCGCGGCGCGGATACCAGCCCGCTCGGCCGCCGCGATCTGGTCCCGCATGAGCGCGAGGAGGGGCGAGACGATGATCGTCGGCCCTGCGCCGCGAGCGCGCAGGAGGGCGGTGGCGACGAAGTACACGGCGGACTTGCCCCACCCTGTGCGTTGGACGACGAGCGCTCGTCGCTGCTCTCGCACGAGGGCGTCGATCGCGGTCCACTGGTCGTCCCGCAGCACCGCGTCGCTGCGCCCCACGAGGCGCTGCAGGGCAGCCTCGGCCTCGCCCCGCAGGTCCTCGTCCGCACCCACCGTGACCCGGGGGCGGGCGGCTGTCGCTCGCACCGTCGGTCGATCTGTCCCGGGCGTGGACGGTCCGGTGGTGCGTGCCTGGCCGGACACGTCTCCTGGACGGTGGTCGTCGGGGTCCTCGAGAGCGGGCTCGTCGAAGTACGGGACGTCCGCGTACGGGTCGTCGGAGGCCGTCGTCCGTCGTCGGTCCGTCGCCGGGTCGGGGGCGTGGGTCGGTCGTGCCGTCATGTCTGTCTCCGGACGAGTCGTGGGGGCGGCCGGCTCCCGGCGCGGAGCCGGGTCTGCTGCGGGTGCTGGTGTGCTCGGCGCAGGCTCGGTGGGCTCGGGGGTGACAAAGCCCGGCGTCTGCCAGGCGGGCGCCGGCGACGCCCCGTGCTGCGCCTCGTCGTCCGAGGCCCGGGCGTCGAACGACGACGCCCCCCACCCCGGCCCGTCGTCGATCATGGGCCGGCGCCGGGGGGTCGACGGGAGCTTCGACCAGTCGGGCTCGACCCCCCACCGCTTCGGCCCGCGCTGCCGCGGCGACGAGGCGGCCGGGGGAGTCTCGGCGTCGTCCGCAGGGGTCGGTTCACCGGGTGAGGTCATGGTCTCCAGCCTACGGAGCGTGCGCCCTGGTCGACGACCCCGCCGCGCAGGCTGTGGACGCAGCTATCGCCTCGACACGCTCAGTAGACTGGGACGGTGACCCCGCCCTCCCTCTCGTCAGCCGCCTCCGCGCGTCCTGCAGCCGAGCGACCCTTCCGGCTGCCCGTCCGTGACGGCATCGCCGGCATGGAGCCCTACGGAGCCCCGCAGCTGGACGTCGCGCACCTGCTCAACGTCAACGAGAACCCGTACCCGCCGGCGCCCGACGTCATCGAGACCATCGCGCGCGACGTCGCCGTCGCGGCCGGCACCCTCAATCGCTACCCGGACCGCGAGTTCCTGGGGTTGCGCGGCGACCTGGCCGCCTTCCTCGCGACCGAGTCCGGCGTCCGGGTGGCGCCGGAGCAGGTGTGGGCGGCCAACGGGTCCAACGAGGTCATGCTGCACCTCATGCAGGCGTTCGGGGGTCCGGGACGTACGGCGCTGTCGTTCGCGCCGACCTACTCGATGTACCCGGAGTATGCACGAGACTCCCTCACGGCATGGGTTGCGGGCCCGCGCGAGCCCGACTTCACGGTCGACCCCGAGGTCGCCGTCGCCACGATCGCCGAGCACCAGCCCGCCGTGATCCTTCTCACGAGCCCCAACAACCCCACGGGAACCACGCTGCCGCTGTCCACGGTCGAGGCGGTCTGCGAGGCGGCGCTCGCCGTGGACCTCGACGGGGCGGCAGCGGTCGTCGTCGTCGACGAGGCGTACGCCGAGTTCCGTCGCTCGGGCGTGCCGTCGGCGCTCGAGCTCCTCGACCGTTACCCCAACCTCGCCGTGAGCCGCACGATGTCCAAGGCCTTCGCGCTGGCGGGTGCGCGTCTGGGGTACCTGGCGGCGTCCACGGACCTTGTCGACGCCCTGCGCGTGGTCCGGTTGCCGTACCACCTGTCCGCGGTGACCCAGGCGGTGGCTCGGGCGGCACTCAAGCACTCCGGGGCACTGCTCGCCCAGGTCGACGCGTTGCGGGTCGAGCGCGACGAGACCGTCGCGTGGCTGCGCGCCCAGCGCCGCGGCGGGCAGCCGCTCGTCGTGGCGGACACCGACGCGAACTTCGTGCTCTTCGGCAGGTTCGACGACCGTCACGCCGTGTGGCAGGGTCTTCTCGACCGCGGCGTGCTCGTCCGTGAGACCGGGCCCGAGGGCTGGCTCCGCGTCTCTGTCGGAACCCCGCAGGACATGACCGCATTCAAGGAAGCACTCGTGGAGGTAGCAGGACTGTGACCGCTGACCAGACGGCCCGGCGCGCTGCGCGCATCGAGCGCACGACGAGCGAGTCGAGCGTCCTCGTCGAGATCGACCTCGACGGGACGGGTCGCACGGAGATCTCCACGTCGGTCCCGTTCTACGACCACATGCTCACCGCGCTGGGCAAGCACTCCCTCGTCGACCTCACGGTCCGCGCCACGGGCGACACGCACATCGACGCCCACCACACGGTGGAGGACGTCGCCATCGCGCTCGGCGAGGCGCTCCGTGTCGCCCTCGGGGACAAGAGCGGCATCGGACGCTTCGGCGACGCCACCGTCCCGCTCGACGAGGCCCTCGCGCAGGCGGTCGTCGACGTCTCGGGCCGCCCCTACCTCGTCCACACGGGCGAGCCGGCTGGTCAGGAGTACCACCTCATCGGCGGCCACTTCACGGGATCGCTCACCCGGCACGTCCTCGAGTCGATCGCGCACCACGCGGGGATCTGCATCCACATGCGCGTGCTCGCCGGCCGCGACCCCCACCACATCGTCGAGGCCCAGTTCAAGGCCCTCGCGCGCGCTCTGCGCGCCGCGGTGGAGCCCGACGCACGCGTCGTCGGCATCCCGTCGACGAAGGGCGCGCTATGAGCGCCCCGACGCCGGACCGGCCCGAGGCCAGCCCACGCATCGCGATCCTGCTCACCCAGATCGCGACCGCCGAGGCGCTCGCTGCCGCCTGCGCCGTGCACAAGGCGCAGGTGGATGCCGTCACGTCCCCGATCGGCGCGTACGCGGTCTGCCGGGACCCGGAGAGCGCGCCCGCGATCGCGGCGGCTGTCTCGACCGTGGCGCGATCCGTCCCCCTCCTCCTCGTCGAGGCCGAGAACGGCCAGATCCGTGCGGGCCAGTGGCTCGACGGCACGCGGACCGGTGACCTCGCGCCGGGACTCGTGCTCGACGGCGCCCCCCACGAGTTCGAGGACCTGCTCCTCGGTGCCGTCTCGGTCCACGACGTCGAGGGTGTCGTGTCGAGCGTCGGGATGTCCCGCTGGAAGGCGATGCGGTCCTTGACCGCCACCGCACGAGCAGCCCGGGGGAAGCGGTGAACGGGACAGGGAAGAAGGTCGTCGTCCTCGACTACGGCTTCGGCAACGTCAGGTCCGCTGTCCGTTCGCTCGAGCGTGCCGGAGCGACCGTCGAGCTCACCGCGGACCCGCGTGCCGCAGGGGAGGCCGACGGCCTCGTCGTTCCCGGGGTGGGGGCGTTCGCGGCGGTGATGCGGGGCCTCGATGCCGTCAGGGGCGGGCAGATCATCGAGCGCAGGCTCGCTGGCGGACGTCCCGTCCTCGGCATCTGCGTCGGGATGCAGGTCATGTTCGACGCGGGCGAGGAGCACGGCGTCCACGCGGACGGCCTCGCCCAGTGGCCCGGGGTCGTCGACCGCCTCGAAGCGCCCGTGGTGCCCCACATGGGGTGGGACACCGTGGACGTGGCCGAGGGCTCGGTCCTCTTCGAGGGCATCGAGGAGGAGCGGTTCTACTTCGTCCATTCCTACGCGGCGCGCGACTTCACGCTGGGCGCCGGAGCCGCGCACGACGACCGGTTCCGCCCTCCGCTCGTCACGTGGTCCGACCACGGGGGTCGGTTCGTCGCGGCCGTCGAGAACGGCCCGCTGTCGGCGACCCAGTTCCACCCCGAGAAGTCGGGGGACGCCGGCGCACAGCTGCTCCGCAACTGGATCCGCACGCTCTGACCCGACCGTGAGCCGCACCCGGCCCGGCGACCGTCCGTCCTCGGCCCCGCGGCTCTTCCCCCGGTGTGCCCCTCGGGCCGCCACCGCTCGTCTCCGTCCAGCCCGTACCCACGGTCCCCGAGAGGATCCACCCACCATGTCAGACCGCCTCATCCTGCTCCCTGCTGTCGACGTCGCCGACGGACAGGCCGTCCGGCTCGTCCAGGGGGAGGCCGGCTCCGAGACCTCCTACGGCGACCCGCTCACCGCGGCGCTCGACTGGCAGGACGGCGGGGCGGAGTGGGTGCACCTCGTGGATCTCGACGCCGCGTTCGGCCGTGGGTCGAACGCGGAGCAGCTCGCGGAGGTCGTCGGCCGGCTCGACGTCAAGGTCGAGCTGTCCGGCGGTATCCGCGACGACGAGTCGCTCGCGCGCGCACTCGCGACGGGATGCGCTCGCGTGAACCTCGGCACGGCGGCGCTGGAGAACCCGGAGTGGACCGCACGGGTCATCGCCGAGCACGGAGACGCGATCGCCGTGGGCCTCGATGTCCGCGGCACGACGCTTGCCGCCCGTGGTTGGACCCAGGAGGGTGGAGACCTCTGGGAGGTGCTCGACCGCCTCGAGGCAGCGGGGTGCCCCCGGTACGTCGTCACCGACGTGACGAAGGACGGGACCCTGCGCGGCCCCAACATCGACCTGCTCCGCGACGTCAGCAGCCGCACGAGCTCGCCGGTCGTCGCGTCCGGCGGGATCTCCAGCCTGCTCGACCTCGAGGCGCTGCGTGAGCTCGTCCCCGCGGGGGTCGAGGGCGCGATCGTCGGCAAGGCGCTCTACGCGGGCGCGTTCACCCTTCCGCAGGCGCTCGACGTCGCAGGGCGTCCGTGACCGACGACGCACAGCCCTCCGGCCGGGCGCTGCCCGGCGCCTCACCGTTCGCCGGTGACGACGGGTCGGCTGATCCCGCACTCGCCGCGACGCTCGACCGCTACGCGCGGGGCGAGGCGGCGCTCGCCGAGGTGGTGACGCGGCTCGCTGCTGCCCGCGTGCTCGTCCCCGTGCTGGCCGAGCTCGAGGCGAGCGGGGCCGGTGACCACGGCTTCGAGGTGGACAAGGAGGCGTCAGCGGGCGTCGTCGCGCTGCAGTCCGCAGACGGTCGTCAGGCGCTGCCGGTGTTCTCGAGCGTCGCCTCGATGGCCGCCTGGAGCCCCGCGGCACGTCCCGTTCCGGCGGACGCCGCGCGTGCCGCGCTGTCCGCGGTGGAGGAGGGCTGGGCGCTGCTCGTCCTCGATCCGGGCGGGCCGGTGAGCGTGGTCGTGCCGCGTCCGGCGGTGTGGGCCATCGCCCGGGGGCAGCGGTGGACGCCGGCCGTCGCCGACGGGGTCGTGGACCCGGAGGTCGCTGCCGCGATCGCCGAGGCCGTCGGTGCCGTGCCCTCGGTCGTCCGCGTGCGTGCCGACGTCGGGCGGGGCGCCGAGGTCGCGGTGGTGCTCGGGATCGACGGGGGCCTCACCCGGGGGCAGCTCGATGCCGTGCTCGCCGAGGTCAACCAGGCGCTCGGCGCGAGCACGGTGATCAGCGAGCGGGTCGACTCGCTCGAGCTGCGCGTCGGGCGTGCCGACCGCGCCTGACCGGCTGCCTCAGCAGGTCGGTGGGGTCTGTGCTGCGAATCCGGCGTCGTCGTCCAGCAGGCCGCGCAGGGTGCTCACGGGGACGACGTAGCTCTGACCCTGGCCGTTCTTCGCGTAGACGACTCCGATGACCCGCCCCTCTTCGTCGAGCGCCGCGGAACCCGAGCTGCCGGGCTCCACGGGCGCGTCCGTGAGGAGCACCTGACCGAGGTTGGCGTTGAGCGGGTCCGACGTGTAGGCGATGACCGCGCCCTTGGTCGCAGTGAGCTGCCCCCCGTTGGGATAGCCGACGACGGTGACGTCGTCACCGGGCTGCGGGTCCTCGACCGCGAGGTCGGGGTACGCGTCCAGATCTTCGGTCGTGCGGACGATCGCGAGATCGGCGAGATCAGCCGTCCCGGAGTTCGTCACGTCGACATCACGCCCGTCGTACGTGCTCAGCTGGATCTGCGTGCTGCCTTCCACGACGTGCTTGTTCGTGATGAGGGTGCGGGCGTCGATCGCGAAGCCGGTCCCACGCACGACGCCGTCGCAGCTGACGTTGCGGATCCGCACGGCCATCTGCTGCGCAGCGTCGAACCCGTCGGCCGAGAGGTTGCCCTGGCCCTCCGGAGGCCCGGGGGCCAGGCTCGGCACCACGGTCTCGGGCATCGGCGGCGGCGCGTCGGGCAGGATGCCGCACGCCGTGCAGGCGGCCAGTGCGACGACCGCTGCTGCTGCGCGCGAGAGGACGGCGAGGGGGAGAGCGGCAGCGCCGGTACGGCGCGCGGTGACTGTCACAGCTCCGCCAGGTCGTCCTGGAGCGAGTTGTAGTCGTCCACCGCCGCTGAGCACACCGACTCCGCCTGGTCGACGGCCGTCTGGACGGCCTCGGGGGTCGTCGCGTCAGGCTCCGCCATGAGGTTGAGGAGCGTGTTCTGGGCCGTGATGCAGTCACCGAGGGCGGCCGAGACGTCGAGCGCGGTCTCAGCGACCTCCTGGACGTCCTCGGCGATGATCTTCTGGCTCTCCCGGTCGTCTCCGACCTGGGCCTTCTCGTCGGCGAGCTCGGTGATCCTCGTCTGCGCGGTCGCGAGCTGGTCCCGCACCGTCGTGAGCTCCGCCGTCATGCCGCTCACGTCGCCGGTGAGCTCCGCGACCTCGGCGCCGAGGGCCCGGGACTCCGCCTCCCACGCGTCGCTGCGGTCCGCCCACCGGACCGCGAGGTATCCGACGTAGGCGCCGCCGGCGAGGGCGAGCACGAGAAGGACCGACAGCACCCAGAGCCCGGCACGTGCACCTGGCCGTCGCCGGACGCGGCGCGACCGGACGCCGAGATCTCCGGCGTCGCGGCGTCCGTCCGCCCCGGCACGTGCGGCGTCGTCGGGCCGCGGAGCGTGGACAGGCACGGGAAGGGCGGGGTCGGTCCCGCCGAGGTGCACGCTCACGGGCGCGGACACCGGGATGTCGAAGCTCGGTCTCGCCGCAGGAGGATAGTCCGCCGGGACGTCCCTCGCCCCGTCGTCGCCGTGGTCCCGGGCGGGGCGCTCGCCGGCCCAGGGCGAGGGGTCTGTCAACTCACGGCCCCGGTGAACTTCTCGCCCGGGCCCTCGCCCGGAGCGTCCGGGTAGATCGACGCCTCACGGAACGCGAGCTGGAGCGAGCGCAGCCCGTCGCGGAGCGAGCGTGCGTGCTGGCTGCCGATGTCCGGCGCCGCTGTCGTGACGAGCGCGGCGAGGGCGTTGATGAGCTTGCGTGCCTCGTCGAGGTCGAGATGCCGTCCGGCGTCCGCCTCGTCGGCCAGCCCGCACTTGACCGCGGCGGCGCTCATGAGGTGCACGGCCGCGGTCGTGATGACCTCGACGGCCGCCACGTCCGCGATGTCACGGATCGCCTGCGGCGCGCTGTGCTCGTGGGGTGCGGGCTGGCGGGGGTCGGTCTGCTCGGAGGTCATGGCCCCATTGTCACAAAGTCGGGGTGCTGCGGTCGACCATGAACACCTGCGGCTACCCGCCGAGCCGCGTGACGTCGCGCACGGCGCCCTTGTCGGCGGACAGCGCGAGCGCGGCGTACGCCCGCAGTGCGGTCGAGACGCGTCGCGGCCGCACGGTGCGCGGTACGTAGCCAGCGCCCGCCTCGATCGCTGCTCGACGCTCGTCGAGCACGGCGTCCGGGACGTCGAGGTGCATGGTGCGCGAGGGGATGTCGATGACGATCGTGTCCCCGTCCTCGACGAGGGCGATCGCTCCGCCGGACGCGGCCTCGGGGGAGACGTGGCCGATCGACAGCCCCGACGTCCCGCCGGAGAAGCGTCCGTCGGTGATGAGCGCGCAGGCTGCGCCGAGGCCCCGACCCTTGAGGTAGGACGTCGGGTAGAGCATCTCCTGCATGCCCGGTCCGCCACGGGGGCCCTCGTACCGGATGACGACGACGTCTCCGGGCACGATCCGTCCGGAGAGGATCGCCTCGACGGCGTCCTCCTGGGACTCCACGACGACCGCCGGGCCCTTGAACGTCCAGATCGACTCGTCGACGCCCGCGGTCTTCACGACGGCGCCGTCGGGCGCGAGGTTCCCGCGCAGCACGGCGAGCCCGCCGTCCGCGGAGTAGGCGTGCGCGACGTCGCGGATGCACCCGTTCGCGGCGTCGGTGTCGAGGGAGTGCCACCGCTCCGACTGGGAGAACGCGGTCGCGGAGCGGACGCAGCCGGGCGCGGCGTGGAAGAGCTCGACGGCCTCCGGGGAGGGGGAGCCGCTGCGGATGTCCCACGCGGTCAGCCACTCCTTCATCGACGGCGAGTGGACGGTCGTCACGTCCTCGTCGAGCAGCCCGGCACGGTAGAGCTCACCGAGGATCGCGGGCACACCGCCGGCGCGGTGCACGTCCTCCATGAGGTAGATCCCGTTGGGTGCGACCTTGCTCAGGCACGGCACCGCACGGGAGCGCTCCTCGATGTCGGTGAGCGTGTAGTCGAGCCCGGCCTCCTGGGCGGCCGCGAGCAGGTGCAGGACGGTGTTCGTCGAGCCGCCCATCGCGATGTCCAGGGACATCGCGTTGTCGAACGCGGCGCGCGAGGCGATGCTCCGGGGCAGCACCGACTCGTCGCCGTCGTCGTAGTACCGGCGCGTGATGTCGACGACGGCCCGTCCCGCGTCCTCGTAGAGGCCGCGCCGCGCGGTGTGCGTCGCGAGGACGGAGCCGTTGCCGGGGAGCGCGAGGCCGAGGGCCTCGGTGAGGCAGTTCATCGAGTTCGCGGTGAACATGCCGGAGCACGAGCCGCACGTGGGGCAGGCCGCCTCCTCGATGCGGGCGATGTCGGCGTCCGAGACGTCGTCGGCGACCGCGTCGGCGATCGCCGAGACGAGGTTGAGCCGGGTCCGCACGGAGCCGTCGACGAGGACGGCCGTGCCGCCCTCCATGGGCCCGCCCGAGACGAAGACCGTCGGGATGTTGAGCCGCAGCGCTGCCATGAGCATGCCGGGGGTGATCTTGTCGCAGTTGCTGATGCAGATGAGCGCGTCCGCGCGGTGCGCCTCGACCATGTACTCGACGGAGTCGGCGATGAGGTCGCGCGACGGGAGCGAGTAGAGCATCCCGTCGTGGCCCATCGCTATGCCGTCGTCGACGGCGATGGTGTTGAACTCGCGCGGCACCGCGCCCGCCGCCTTGATGGCGTCCGAGACGATGCGTCCGACGGGCTGCAGGTGGGTGTGGCCGGGCACGAACTCGGTGAAGCTGTTCGCGACGGCGATGATCGGCTTGCCGATGTCCTCCCGCTCGACGCCGGCAGCGCGCAGGAGGGCGCGGGCGCCGGCCATGTTGCGGCCGTGGGTGACTGTGCGGGAGCGGAGTGTGGGCATGCTCGCAGTCTCCCCGACGGCGGGCATGCCCGGGAAGACGGTCCGGATGCTAGTACTGGCACTACTAGCATGAGCGCGTGACCACCCAGGAGCAGCGCCACGAGCTCGGAGCGCTGCTGCGTGCCCGGCGGGGGCAGCTCGCCCGGGCAGACCTGGGGCTGCCGGCGGTCGGACGCGGACGCACCTCGGGCTTGCGGCGCGAGGAGGTCTCCTACCTCTCCGGCGTCTCGGTCACCTGGTACACCTGGCTCGAGCAGGGCCGCGACATCCGTCCCTCCCGGCAGGTGCTCGACGCCGTCGCGCGCACCCTGCGCCTGTCAGCGGCCGAGCACACGTACGTGCTGTCGCTCGCCGGGTATGCCGCACCCTCCGCGGTGCCGGATGCCGTCGACGCGACCGCGCCGGGCCACGTCCGGCGCCTCCTCGACTCGCTCGACTCCTCACCCGCGTTCGCGATCGCCCCGGACTGGAGCATCGCTGCATGGAATCCTGCCTACGCGGCGCTGTACCCGAACGTCGCGGTCGTGGCTCCGGGCGACCGCAACCTCCTCTGGCTCGTGTTCACGGATCCGTACGTCCGTGAGCTCCTGCCCGCCTGGGACGTCGACAGCCGACGGTTCCTCGCCGAGTTCCGTGCCGAGGTGGGGCCTCACCTCGGTGCCCCTGCGGTGGCCCGGCTCGTCGCGCGGCTGCACGACGCCAGCCCGGAGTTCCGCGAGGGGTGGCTCAGCCACGACATCGAGGGCTTCGCCTCGCGCGAGCGGCTGTTCCACCACCCCCGCGTGGGGCACCTGCACCTCGAGCAGCACACGCTCACGCCGGCGGACCACCCCGAGCTGCACATCGTCGTCTACACGCCTCTCGACGACGGCATGACACCGACGAGGCTCTCGACGTTGCTCCGTGCCGCATGAGGATGATGACGACCCGCCGGTCGTGCTAGAGTCAGCAGTCGACCGACCGCTCGACCACCTGCTGCCCGCCCGGAAGTTCCCGGGGAGGCGTCAGAACGGATGAGCGGTGCACAAGTGGAGTCCATCCCACCCGAGTCTCGATCGCTCACCCATGGTGACAACAGAGTCCGGGTTCCGGTCCGAGTCGACCGGACGCTCGCGCGTCCGAGCGACCGCGTCGAGCATCGACGTACGCGTGAGCGTGCGGGACGCTCGGGCATCGGATTGCTGGCCCCCACCCTGTGCTCAGGGATGGGGGCCTTTCTCATTCCCGACGGAACTCCCACAAGTCTTGAGGAGCATCACATCAGCGAGCCTCGCATCAACGATCGGATCCGTGTCCCCGAGGTCCGGCTCGTCGGCCCCGCAGGGGAGCAGGTCGGCGTCGTCCGCATTGAGGTCGCCCTGAGCCTTGCCCAGGACGCGGACCTGGACCTCGTCGAGGTCGCCCCTGACGCACGCCCGCCGGTGTGCAAGCTCATGGACTACGGCAAGTTCAAGTACGAGTCGGACATGAAGGCCCGTGAGGCGCGCCGCAACCAGGCGAACACCGTCCTCAAGGAGATCCGGTTCCGCCTGAAGATCGACCCGCACGACTACGGGACGAAGAAGGGCCACGTCGAGCGCTTCCTCAGCGCCGGCGACAAGGTCAAGGTCATGATCATGTTCCGCGGGCGTGAGCAGTCGCGTCCGGAGATGGGTGTCCGGCTCCTGCAGCGCCTGGCCGAGGACGTCTCGGAGCTCGGCTTCATCGAGTCCATGCCCAAGCAGGACGGGCGCAACATGATCATGGTGCTCGGCCCGACGAAGAAGAAGGCCGAGGCCAAGAACGAGCAGCGCCGTCGCGCACAGGAGGCGCAGCCCGCGAAGGCGGAGCGTCCTGAGCGTCCGGCGCCCGAGCCTGCCGAGGAGTCCGGACCGTCGGACTTCGAGGCACAGGTCGCCGTCGCCCAGGCGGAGGTGCCTGTCGCCAGCGCCGCGCCCGCCGAGGCGCCAGCCGCAGCACCCGCTGCTGCGTCGCGTCCCGCGCCCGCGTCGCGTCCGGCCCAGGCCTCGCGTCCCGCACCTGCTTCGCGTCCCGCACCTGCCTCGCGTCCGGCGCCGGCCTCACGTCCTGCGCCTGCGTCGAGGCCTGCTGCTCGACCCGCTGCTGCTGACCCCGCGAAGCCCGTGGAGGCAGCGAAGCCCGCAGAGGCAGCGAAGCCGGCAGAGGCAGCGAAGCCGGCAGAGGCAGCGAAGCCGGCGGCGGCTCCCAAGCCTGCAACGCCGCGTCCGACCGCCAAGCCGGGAGCTGCTGCGAAGCCTGCTGGAGCCCCACGGCCGGCAGCACCCAAGCCCGCTCCGAAGCCGAGCGAGTAACGACCACCTGACGAGGTCCTGGACCTCACCGGTTGGAGCCCACCGGCTCCGCCCGCACGACGTCGGATGTCGACACGACACCCGACCCGACCTGAGGAGAAACGGCAGCCATGCCGAAGAACAAGACGCACTCCGGCGCCAAGAAGCGATTCCGAACCACGGGCACCGGCAAGATCATGCGCGAGCAGGCCGGCAAGCGCCACCTGCTCGAGCACAAGTCGAGCAAGGTCACGCGCCGACTGTCCTCCGACCAGGTCGTCAGCCCCGCAGACGTCAAGAACATCAAGAAGATGCTCGGCAAGTGACTCGTCCCGGCCGGGCCCGTGAGGGCCTGCGCCGACCGATTCACCTTCCGACCCCAACTGCAAGGAGCATCACGTGGCACGCGTGAAGCGGGCGGTCAACGCCCAGAAGAAGCGTCGTACAACTCTCGAGCGCGCCAGCGGCTACCGCGGCCAGCGCTCGCGTCTCTACCGGAAGGCGAAGGAGCAGGTCACCCACTCCCTCGTCTACTCCTACCGTGACCGCAAGGCGCGCAAGGGAGACTTCCGTCGGCTGTGGATCCAGCGCATCAACGCTGCGGCACGCGCCGAGGGCATGACCTACAACCGCTTCATCCAGGGCCTCAAGGCTGCCGGCGTCGAGACCGACCGCCGCATGCTCGCGGAGCTCGCGGTGAGCGATGTCGCAGCGTTCAACGTTCTCGTCAAGGTCGCCAAGGCTGCCCTGCCCGAGGACGTCAACGCTCCCCGGGTCGCGGTCTGACCCTGTCGGACGACGAGCGGGACCGCCGTGGTACGGCGGGACGCGACGACACACACAGAACGCCCGGACGATGATCGAGCTGACGAACCCCCGCAGTGAGCGGGTCCGTGCAGTGCGCTCGTTGGCCGGGCGTTCTGCGCGTGCCCGGGCCGGGCGCTTCCTCGTCGAAGGACCGCAGAGCGTGCGCGAGGCCGTGCGGTTCGCCGCAGACCGCACCCGCGCGGTGTACGTCGGGCAGACGGCGCGGGACCGGTACGCGGAGATCGTCCGCGAGGCACGCGGTGCCGGGCTCGCCGTGCACGAGGCGACCGACGAGGTGCTGTCCGCGATGAGCGACGACGCCCAGGGCCTCGTCGCGGTCCTCGACGTGGCCCGGCACGGGGCGGCCGGGCTCGATGCCGTGCTCGTGGGTGCGCCCCGGCTCGTCGCGGTGCTCGCACACGTGCGTGACCCCGGGAACGCGGGGACAGTCATCCGGGCGGCTGATGCAGCGGGCGCCGACCTCGTCGTGGTGACGTCCGAGAGCGTCGACATCCACAACCCGAAGGTCGTCCGGTCGACGGCGGGCTCGCTCTTCCACCTGCCGGTGGTCGCCGGCGTCACGCTGGACGAGGCGTGCAGCGCACTGCGCGGCGCCGGCATCACGATCCTCGCGGCCGACGGATCGGGTCAGCTCGACCTCGACGAGCTGCTCGACGCAGCCGACGCCGTGCGCCGGACCGGCGGACCGGGCCCCGACGGTGTCGGTGGCGCCCAACCGTCCGGCGCCCTCCCGGACCTGGGCGCGTCGACTGCGTGGGTCTTCGGCAACGAGGCGTGGGGCCTGCGTCCTGAGGACCGCGCCCTCGCCGACGCCGTCGTGCGGGTGCCCCTGCGCGGACGTGCGGAGTCGCTCAACCTCGCGGCGGCAGCGACGGTCTGCCTGTACGCGAGCTCCCGCGCTCAGCGCTAGGTCTGCGCGGCGGGGACCGACGGGCCACGCTGGCTAGAATCGTCGTGGCCGCTCGGTCGCCCGTCCGCACAAGCCTGGAGCTGAAGGCACGTATGTCTACCCCTGCCCCCGCAGATCCGTCCGCCACGTCCGGAGCGCCGCTCTCGCCGCTCGACCCGGACGCCGTCGCCGCCGCGGTGGACGCGGCGACCGCCGCGATCGCGGCAGCCGCGGACCTCGATGCGCTCAAGGCCGCGAGGATCGCGCACACGGGCGATCGCAGTGCCCTCGCCCTCGCCAACCGCGAGATCGGCGGGCTCGCCCCGGCCGACAAGGCGGCGGCCGGCAAGCTCCTCGGACCCGCGCGCGGACGGATCGGCAAGGCCCTCGCTGCCCGGCAGGTCGAGCTCGAGGCGGAGCGTGACGCCCGGGTGCTCGTCGAGGAGTCCGTGGACGTGACACTGCCGGTCGAACGACGGGCTGCGGGCGCGCGCCACCCGCTCGAGGCGCTGCAGGAGCGCGTGAGCGACTTCTTCGTCTCGATGGGCTGGGAGATCGCCGAGGGCCCCGAGGTCGAGGCCGAGTGGTTCAACTTCGATGCGCTGAACTTCGGGCCGGACCACCCCGCCCGCCAGATGCAGGACACCTTCTTCGTCGCCGGTACCCCGGGGGACGACGGCTCGCAGCCGCAGGACCCGCACCTCGTCCTGCGCACGCACACGTCGCCGGTCCAGGCCCGGACACTCCTCGAGCGTGAGCTGCCGGTGTACATCGCGTGCCCCGGCAAGGTCTTCCGCACGGACGAGCTCGACGCGACGCACACCCCTGTCTTCCACCAGGTGGAGGGCCTCGCCGTCGACAAGGGCCTGACGATGGCGCACCTCCTCGGCACGCTCGACCACTTCGCGCGGGCGATGTTCGGGCCCGAAGCGCGCACGAGGCTGCGTCCGTCCTTCTTCCCGTTCACCGAGCCGAGCGCCGAGATGGACCTGTGGTTCCCGCAGAAGAAGGGTGGCGCCGGCTGGATCGAGTGGGGCGGCTGCGGGATGGTCAACCCGAACGTGCTGCTCGCCGCCGGGATCGACCCCACGGTCTACTCCGGGTTCGCGTTCGGCATGGGCATCGAGCGGACCCTCATGCTCCGGCACGGCATCGCGGACATGCACGACATGGTGGAGGGCGACGTCCGCTTCTCCCAGCACTTCGGAATGGAGCTCTGATGCCGTACATCGCCCTCGACTGGCTCGCTGAGCACGTCGAGCTCCCGGACGGCCTCACCGCCGAGCAGCTTGCCGCCGACCTCGTCCGCGTCGGGCTCGAGGAGGAAGCGGTCCACGGTGCTGCCGTGACCGGCCCGCTCGTCGTGGGCCGGGTGGTCTCGCTCGTGGGTGAGCCGCAGAAGAACGGCAAGGTCATCAACTGGTGCCAGGTCGACGTCGGTACGCACAACGACCGTGACGAGTCCGGGGCGCCGACCGTCCCGCGGGGCATCGTCTGTGGGGCGCACAACTTCGTGGCGGGTGACCTCGTCGTCGTCGCGCTGCCGGGCGCCGTGCTGCCCGGTCCCTTCCCGATCGCCGCACGCAAGACGTACGGGCACGTCTCGGACGGCATGATCTGCTCGGAGCGCGAGCTCGGCCTCGGGGAGGGGCACGAGGGCATCCTCGTCCTGGACCCGGCGGCGTACGCGGCGAGCGGGGTCGAGCTGGAGCCGGGCGCGGACGCGGTCGCCCTCCTCGGGCTGGGCGACGAGATCCTCGAGATCAACGTCACCCCGGACCGCGGGTACTGCTTCTCCATGCGCGGTGTGGCCCGGGAGTTCTCCCACTCGACGGGTGCGGCGTTCACCGATCATGGCCGACGTCCGGACGTCCCGACGGCGACGCCGTCCGGCTTCGTCGTCGAGGTCGACGACACGGCTCCCGTCCGCGGTGAGGTCGGGTGCGACCGGTTCGTCACCCGGATCGTCCGTGGTGTCGACGCCGCACGTCCCTCGCCGGCCTGGATGCAGCGCCGTCTCACCCAGGCGGGGATGCGTCCCATCTCGCTCGCGGTCGACGTGACGAACTACGTCATGCTCGACCTCGGCCAGCCCCTCCACGCATACGACCTCTCGACGCTCGTCGCGCCGTTCGTCGTGCGGCGCGCCGCACCGGGGGAGCACCTCGTGACGCTCGACGGCGTCGACCGGACGCTCAGCGAGGAGGACCTCCTCATCACGGACAGCGCCGGGGGGCGCGGTGCCCGCGTGCTGGGTCTCGCGGGCGTCATGGGTGGGGCCGAGACGGAGGTCTCGGCCACGACGACCGACCTCCTCGTCGAGGCCGCCCACTTCGACCCGGTGTCCGTCGCGCGCACCGCGCGCAGGCACAAGCTCCCGAGCGAGGCCGCCAAGCGGTTCGAGCGGGGTGTCGACCCGCGCCTGCCCGCCGTGGCCGCGCAGCGCGCGGTGGAGCTCCTCGTCGAGCTCGGTGGAGGTGTCGTCGACGATGCCGTGAGCGATCTCGACGCCGTGACGCCTCCGTCCACCATCCGTTTCTCCCTCACCGACCCGGAGCGCCTCGTCGGGGTCCCGTACCCCGAGGAGGTCGTCGTCGGGACGCTCGAGACGATCGGCTGCGTCGTGGGTCCGGTGACCGACGAGGCGACGCGCACCGTCGAGGTCGTCCCGCCGTCGTGGCGCCCGGACCTCGTCGGCTCTGCTGAGCTCGTGGAGGAGGTGGCGCGGATCACGGGGTACGACCAGATCCCGTCGATCCTGCCCGTGGCACCCCCCGGCCGCGGGTTGACCCGCGGCCAGACGGCACGACGCTCGGTCGCGCGCGCCCTCGCGGAGGACGGGTTCGTCGAGACCCTCAGCTACCCGTTCGTGGGGACCGACCAGGACGATGCGCTCGGCCTGCCTCCGCAGGACGAGCGACGCCGTGCCCTGACGCTCGCCAACCCGCTGTCGGCGGAGCGGTCCCGCATGCGGACGAACCTCCTCGTGACGCTCCTCGACACAGCGCGGCGCAACGTCGCGCGCGGTACGACCGACCTTGCGGTCTTCGAGCTCGGGCTCGTCACGCTCCCGCGGGACGGGGCCAGCGTGGCGCCTCAGCTGCCGGGTGGCGCGCGCCCGTCGGACGCCGAGCTCGCTGCTCTGCACGCCGCCGTGCCCGCCCAGCCCCGTCACGTCGCGGGTGTCCTCGCCGGCCAGCGCGAACGGGCGAGCTGGTGGGGCCCGGCGCGTCAGGCCGACTGGACGGACGCGCTCGCGGCAGCCAGGCTCGTCGCCGAGCGCGTGGGGGTCGACGTCGCCGTCGAGCGGGACACCGAGCGGGCGCCGTGGCACCCCGGGCGGTGTGCTCGTCTCACGCTCGCTGACGGCACCGTCGTCGGGCACGCGGGGGAGCTGCACCCGAAGGTCGTCGAGCAGCTCGACCTCCCCGCCCGGACCGTCGCGTTCGAGGTGGACCTGGACGCGCTCCTCGCTGCAGCGCCGCTCGAGCCCCGCCAGGGTGCGGTCGTCTCGACGTTCCCGCTCGCGAAGGAGGACCTGGCGCTCGTCGTCGACGAGAGCGTCACCGCGGGTGCGGTCTTCGACGCCGTCCGGGACGGTGCGGGAGACCTCCTCGAGGAGCTCCGGCTCTTCGACGTCTTCACCGGCGAGCAGGTGGGCGCGGGCAAGAAGTCGCTCGCGTTCTCGCTCCGGCTGCGGGCGGCGGACCGGACGCTCACGGCGCAGGACACAGCCGCGGTCCGGGACGCAGCGGTCGCGGAAGCGGCCCGTCGCGTCGGCGCGACGCTGCGGGCCTGAGGGCCCGCGAGGTGTCGTTCGTCGGGTCGCGACCACGGGTGCTGAGCATCGCGGGCACCGACCCGACGGGCGGCGCGGGGATCCAGGCTGATCTCAAGTCGTTCGCCGCCCACGGTGCGTACGGCATGGCCGTGGTGACGGCGCTCGTCGTGCAGAACACGCGAGGTGTGCGGTCCTCGCACGTCCCGCCCGCACAGCTGCTCGCGGACCAGCTCACCGCGGTGAGCGACGACGTCATCGTCGACGCCGTGAAGATCGGCATGGTCGCCACGGCAGCGAACGCACGGGTGATCGCCGAGTGGCTCGGCGAGGTCGGTCCTCCGGTGGTCGTCGTCGACCCCGTCATGGTGTCCACGAGCGGACATCGCCTGCTCGACCCGGACGGTGAGGACGCGCTCCGGGCACTCCTGGGGCATGCCCATCTCGTCACACCCAACCTCGACGAGCTCGCGGCGCTGCTGGGTGAGTCCTGTGCCACGACGTGGGACGCGGCGGTGGCGCAGGGTGGACGGCTGCTCGAGCGCTGCGGGACGAGGGTCCTCGTCAAGGGCGGGCACCTCGAGGGTGGCGCGAGCCCTGACGCGCTCGTCACCGCGGACGGCGTCGTGCAGCTCGACGGCGCCCGGGTCGTCACGGAGAACACGCACGGCACGGGATGCTCGTTGTCTGCGGCGGTCGCCGCGCTGCGGCCGCGCCGCGCGACGTGGGAGGACAGTGTCCGAGCCGCCAAGGACTGGCTCGGGGGGGCGCTCGCCGCGGCGGACGCGTTGCAGGTGGGCGGCGGCCGGGGGCCGATCGACCACTTCCACCACCTGCTGCCCGCGGAGCCTCCGGTGGCCGGCAGCGGTCAGTCCGTGTAGCTGCAGTCGTACCCGGGTGGGAACCATCGCAGGGTCGTCGTGACGTCGTCGACCCGCGAGCCCGCAGGGGCGTCCGCGTAGCACTGCGCCCTGGACTGGTCCATCCCGATCTTGGCGTACACGACGGCGCTCAGCGCGGAGACGACGAGGATGAGCACGGTCAGGGCGACCCGAGCTCCTCGGGACGGCCCCGGTCCCTGGTTCTCGTACCCGCCGTCAGCCCAGGAGTGGTTCATGGCACGAGGGTAGCGGCCCGCCCGCCCCCTGTTGTTGGTATAGAACTCGGGTCTGTGTATGGTTATGCATATGACGTTCAGGGTAGCGGTGGCGGGTGCCAGCGGGTACGCGGGGGGCGAGATGCTCCGGCTCCTGCTCGCGCACCCCGACGCAGAGATCGGGGCGCTCACCGCCCACTCCAACGCGGGAACCCCGCTCGGGGCGCACCAGCCCCACCTCCGGCCCCTCGCGGACCGGGTGCTCCTCGACACGACCGCAGAGCACCTCGCCGGTCACGACGTCGTCGTCCTCGCGCTGCCGCACGGCGCGTCCGGTGAGATCGCCGCCCAGCTCCCCGACGACGTCCTCGTCATCGACCTCGGAGCCGACCACCGGCTCGTGGACCCCGCCGCGTGGGCGGACTTCTACGGGTCGGAGCACGCAGGCACGTGGCCGTACGGGCTCCCGGAGCTCCTCCACGTCGCCCCGGGCGACGGGCCGTACACCAAGCAGCGCGAGCTGCTCGTCGGCGCGCGCCGCATCGCGGTACCCGGGTGCAACGTCACCGCCGTCACCCTCGGGCTGCAGCCCGGGGTCGCTGCGGGGATCCTCGATCCCCAGGACCTCGTCGCCGTCCTCGCGGTCGGGTACTCCGGGGCGGGGCGCACCCTCAAGCCGCACCTCCTGGCATCCGAGGCGCTCGGTTCTCTCCAGCCGTACGCGGTCGGTGGCTCGCACCGGCACGTGCCGGAGATCGAGCAGAACCTCCGCGCCGCCGGCGCCCGGGACGGCGTGAGCATCTCGTTCACGCCCGTCCTCGTGCCGACGTCCCGCGGGATCCTGGCGACCGCCACGGCGCGTCTGCTGCCCGAGCACGACGCGATCAGTCCGGCCGACCTGCGCCTCGCCTGGCAGCAGGCCTACGACGGCGAGCCCTTCGTCGAGCTCCTGCCCGAGGGGCAGTGGCCCACGACCGCGGCGACCACGGGCGCGAACACCGCCCTCGTCCAGGTCGCGCTCGACCAGCGCGCCGGTCGCGTCGTCACCGTCACGGCGATCGACAACCTCGTCAAGGGCACGGCGGGTGCCGCCGTGCAGTCCATGAACATCGCCCTGGGCCTGCCACAGACCCTCGGCCTGACGACGGTGGGAGTCGCCCCGTGAGTGTCACCGCAGCGCAGGGGTTCCGGGCGGCAGGGGTCGCGGCCGGGCTCAAGTCGACCGGGCTGCCGGACGTCGCGGTCGTCGTCAACGACGGCCCTCTCGACGCGGCCGCGGCCGTCTTCACCACGAACCGGGTCTTCGCCGCCCCTGTGGCCTGGTCGCGCCAGGTGGTCGCCGACGGCCGGGCCAGCGCCGTCGTCCTCAACTCCGGCGGGGCCAACGCGTGCACCGGCCCGGAGGGCTTCGGGGACACCCACCGCACCGCCGAGCATCTCGCCGGAGCGCTCGACGTCTCGGCGGGTGACACGCTCGTGTGCTCCACGGGACTCATCGGCACGCGGCTGCCCATGGACGCGCTGCTCGCCGGGGTCGACGCCGCGGTCGGCGCGCTCTCCGTGGACGGTGGCGCCGACGCCGCACGGGCGATCATGACGACCGACAGCGTGCCCAAGACCGCCGTCGTCAGTGCGGGCGACGGGGATGCGACATGGACGGTCGGCGGGATGGCCAAGGGAGCGGGGATGCTCGCGCCCGGGCTCGCGACCATGCTCAGCGTCCTGACGACCGACGCCGTGGCCGATGCCGCGACTGTCGACGCCGCGCTGCGGTCAGCGACACGGTCGACGTTCGACCGCGTCGACTCCGACGGCTGCATGTCGACGAACGACACCGTCATCCTGCTGGCCTCCGGTGCGAGCGGCGTGACCGTGGGCCTCGAGGAGCTCTCCCGCGCCGTCACCCAGGTCTGCGCGGACCTCGCACGTCAGCTCGTCGCGGACGCCGAGGGTGCGAGCCACGACATCGCGGTGCGCGTCGTGGGTGCTGAGCACGAGGACGCCGCGGTCGCGGTCGCCCGCGCCGTGACCCGCTCGAACCTCTTCAAGGCCGCCGTCTTCGGCAACGACCCGAACTGGGGCCGGGTGCTCTCCGCGGTCGGCACCGTTCCCGAGTCCGTGGCGGCGTTCGACGCTGCGCGGCTCGACGTGTCGATCAACGGCGTCATGGTCTGCCGTGCAGGGGGAGTCGGGGACGACCGTGACCTCGTCGACCTGTCCGCGGGGCGCGAGGTGCACGTCCTCGTCGACCTCCACGCGGGACCTGCCGAGGCGACCGTCTGGACCAACGACCTCACGCACGACTACGTCCACGAGAACAGCGCGTACTCCTCATGAGCACATCCACGACCGACCTCAGCCACATCGACACCGCGGACCTCGACCCCGCGCAGAAGGCCGAGGTCCTCCTCGAGGCCCTGCCATGGCTGCAGCAGTTCAACGGTGCCCTCGTCGTCGTCAAGTACGGCGGCAACGCGATGATCGACGAGCGCCTCAAGGCGGCGTTCGCCCAGGACATGGTCTTCCTGCGCCAGGTGGGGCTGCACCCCGTCATCGTGCACGGCGGCGGTCCCCAGATCTCGGAGATGCTCAGCAGGCTCGGGATCGCGAGCGAGTTCAAGGGTGGTCTGCGCGTCACCACCCCTGAGGCGATGGACGTCGTGCGGATGGTGCTCACGGGCAAGGTCTCGCGTGAGCTCGTCGGGCTGCTCAACGCCCACGGTCCCCACGCGGTGGGGCTCTCCGGCGAGGATGGCGGCCTGCTGCGCGCACGCCGGCGGCACGCGACGGTCGACGGCGAGGCCGTGGACGTCGGTCTCGTGGGCGACGTCGTCGAGGTCGACCCCCGTGCGGTGCAGGACCTGCTCGATGCCGGGCGCATCCCTGTCGTCTCGACGATCGCCCCGGACATCGCCGACCCGACCCAGGTGCTCAACGTCAACGCGGACACGGCGGCGGCGGCGCTCGCCGTGGCGCTGCGGGCCAAGAAGCTCATCGTGCTCACGGACGTCGAGGGCCTGTACACGTCGTGGCCGGACAGGTCCTCGTTGGCCAGCCGGATCACCGTGTCTGCGCTCGCGGAGCTCCTCCCGAGCCTCGAGTCGGGGATGGTGCCGAAGATGGAGGCGTGCCTGCGGGCCGTGCGTGGTGGTGTGCGCCAGGCGCACGTCATCGACGGTCGGGTGGCCCACGCCGTCCTCATGGAGGTCTTCACGGCCCGGGGGATCGGCACCATGGTCGTCCCGGACAGCGACGGGCGCCTCGCCGGGACGACGACGAGCTCCATCCCGATCGTCCCCGCACACGTCGTGCGCGCCCCGAGCACCACGGTCCCTGCGCCCGCAGGCGAGCATCTTGCACCCCCCGCACCCCCCGCACCACCGAGCACGGACGGAACGACGTCATGACCGAGACCATCCGGACGACCACGTCCACCCTGGCGGCCGACGGCGGGGCAAGCACCGCGTGGACCCAGCGGTACACCGCGTCCGTCATGGACACCTTCGGTCCTCCGCAGCGGATCCTCGTGCGCGGCGAGGGTGCGTACGTGTGGGACGCCGACGGCAAGCGCTACCTCGACCTCCTCGCCGGCATCGCCGTCAACGCCCTGGGCCATGCGCACCCGACGCTCACGGCCGCGATCAGCGCACAGCTCGGCACCCTCGGGCACGTCTCGAACTTCTTCGCCACGCCCACACAGGTTGCGCTCGCTGAGCGGCTCCTGGAGTTGGCGGGCGCGTCCGAGGGCTCCCGGGTCTTCTTCACCAACTCCGGTACCGAAGCCAACGAGGCAGCGTTCAAGATGGCGCGTCGCACCGGACGTCCGCGCATCCTCGCCCTCGAGGGTGCGTTCCACGGACGGACCATGGGGGCGCTCGCGCTCACCTCGAAGGTCGCGTACCGGGAGCCGTTCGAGCCGTTGCCGGGTGGGGTCGAGTTCCTGCCCTTCGGTGACCTGGATGCTCTCGAGGCAGCCTTCGCCGACGGTACCGGTGCGGACGTCGCGGCGTTCTTCATCGAGCCTGTGCAGGGTGAGGCCGGGGTGCGTTCGCTGCCCGCCGGTTACCTCGCCCGTGCGCGGGAGCTCACGGCCGAGCACGGTGCGCTCCTGGTCCTCGACGAGGTGCAGACGGGTATGGGCCGTACCGGTGCCTGGTTCGCTCACCAGCTCCCGCTCGTCGGGGAGGGAGTGGTCCCTGACGTCGTCACGCTCGCCAAGGGTCTCGGGGGCGGGTTCCCCATCGGCGCCGTCGTGGCGTTCGGCGAACGCGCGGCGACGCTCCTGGCGCGTGGGCAGCACGGCACCACCTTTGGCGGGAACCCCGTCGCAGCGGCTGCCGCGCTCGCCACGATCGGTGTCATCGAGCGGGACGACCTGCTCGCGAGCGTCACGGCCGTCGGTGAGCACCTGCGGACAGCGGTCGGCGCGCTCGGGCACCCCCTCGTCTCGTCGGCGCGCGGGGTCGGCCTGCTCGTCGCGATCGAGCTGACGGACCCGGTCGCGCCCGCCGTCGCGTCCCGTGCCCTGGATGCCGGCTTCATCGTCAATGCCGTCAGCCCCACGGCGCTGCGTCTCGCCCCGCCCCTCATCCTCACGCGTGAACAGGCCGACGACCTCGTGGCCTTCCTCGGCTCGCTGCCCGCGACCGCGTCCGAGCTGCTCCCCGGTGAAGCGTCATGACCCGCCACTTCCTGCGCGACGACGACCTCTCGCAGGCGGAGCAGGCCGAGGTGCTCGAGCTCGCGCTCGAGTTCTCCCGGGACCGGTTCGCCCGGACTCCGCTCAGCGGCCCGCGCGCCGTCGCCGTGCTGTTCGACAAGCCGTCGACCCGGACCCGGGTGTCCTTCTCCGTGGGGATCGCCGAGATGGGCGGGTACCCCCTCGTCATCGACGGGGTCGGGTCCCAGCTGGGTCGCGGCGAGGAGGTCGCCGACACGGCGCGGGTCCTCGACCGGCAGGTGGCCGCCATCGTCTGGCGGACCTTCGGGCAGGAGCGCGTCGAGGCGATGGCCGCAGCGAGCAGCGTCCCCGTGGTGAACGCCCTCACCGACGAGTTCCACCCGTGCCAGATCCTCGCTGACCTTCTCACCCTCGCCCAGCGCAGGGGCGGTGTCGGCGCGCTGCCCGGCCTGGCGCTCGCCTACCTCGGTGACGGCGCGAACAACATGGCGCACTCCTATCTCCTGGGGTGCGCGGTGGCGGGGATGCACGTGCGTATCGGCGCGCCCGTCGGCTTCCACCCCGACCCGTCCGTCGTCGCCGACGCCCAGCGCATCGCGGATCTCACCGGTGGTTCGGTGCTCGTCACCGACGACCCGGCCGAGGCGTCACGAGGCGCGCACGCCCTGGCGACGGATACGTGGATCTCGATGGGGGACGAGGACGAGGCTGCGGACCGCAACGCCCCGTTCGTGCCGTTCCAGGTCGACGGCACGCTCCTCGCGCTCGCGGCGCCGGACGCGATCGTCCTGCACTGCCTGCCGGCATACCGTGGCAAGGAGATCACCGCAGAGGTCATCGACGGCCCGCAGTCAGCCGTCTGGGACGAGGCCGAGAACCGCCTGCACGCCCAGAAGGCGTTGCTCTCGTGGCTCCTGGAGCGGTCGTGAGCCTCGGCCCCGGCCCGGTGCGTTCGCTTCCCGCCACCAAGGCCGCCCGCCACGCGCGCATCGTGCACCTGCTCCTGCGCGAGCAGATCCACTCCCAGGCGGAGCTGGCACGGGCGCTCGCCGAGGACGGCCTGCACGTCACCCAGGCCACGCTCTCCCGGGATCTCATCGAGCTCCGCGCCGAGAAGGTGCGCACGTCGTCAGGCGTGCTCGTGTACGCCGTGCCGGGGGAGGGGGGCGACCGCTCGGTGCAGGCGACGACCGACGCGGAGTACCTCGCCGCCCGGCTCGCGCGCCTGTGCGGAGAGCTCCTCGTCTCCGCCGAGAGCTCGGGCAACCTCGTCGTGCTCCGCACCCCGCCGGGTGCCGCACAGTACCTCGCGTCGGCGATCGACCACTCGGTCCTCGCCGGCGTCCTCGGCACGATCGCCGGGGACGACACCGTCCTCGTGATCGCCCGCGCCGTCGACGGCGGTGACGAGCTCGCAGCCCGTTTCGTCGCCCTCGCCAGCGACGCCCCCTGATCCTCCCCGACCGACCGCCGGGCGCCGAGGGCGCACCGGTGGATGACACACTTGACCAGTACACAATCGTTGAGAAAGAGAAGTGCCATGACTGAACGCGTCGTGCTCGCCTACTCGGGCGGCCTGGACACCTCCGTTGCCATCGGCTGGATCGCCGACCGCACCGGCGCCGAGGTCATCGCCGTGGCCGTCGACGTCGGCCAGGGCGGGGAGGACCTCGAGGTCATCCGCCAGCGTGCCCTCGACTGCGGCGCCGTCGAGGCGTACGTCGCGGACGCCCGCGACGAGTTCGCCGAGGAGTACTGCATGCCGGCGCTGCGCGCCAACGCGCTGTACCTGGACCGGTACCCGTTGGTCTCGGCGCTGTCGCGTCCGACGATCGTCAAGCACCTCGTCCGCGCCGCCCGGCAGTTCGACGCGCAGACCGTCGCGCACGGCTGCACCGGCAAGGGCAACGACCAGGTCCGCTTCGAGGTGGGCATCACGTCGCTCGCCCCGGACCTCAAGTGCCTCGCACCTGTCCGTGACCTCGCGCTGACCCGTGAGAAGGCCATCGCGTACGCCGAGCAGAACAACCTGCCGATCGCGACGACCAAGCACAACCCGTTCTCGATCGACCAGAACGTCTGGGGCCGTGCTGTCGAGACGGGCTTCCTCGAGGACATCTGGAACGCGCCCACGAAGGACGTCTACAACTACACGGACGACCCCACGTTCCCGCCGGTCGCGGACGAGGTCATCATCACGTTCGACAAGGGCATCCCGGTCGCTCTCGACGGTGTGGCCGTGACGCCGTTGCAGGCCATCCAGGAGATGAACCGGCGTGCCGGTGCTCAGGGCGTGGGGCGCATCGACATCGTCGAGGACCGTCTCGTGGGCATCAAGTCGCGGGAGATCTACGAGGCGCCCGGTGCGATCGCGCTCATCGCGGCGCACCAGGAGCTCGAGAACGTCACGGTCGAGCGCGAGCAGGCGCGGTTCAAGCGCCAGGTCGAGCAGCGCTGGACGGAGCTCGTCTACGACGGCATGTGGTTCTCCCCGCTCAAGCGTTCGCTCGAGACCTTCATCGACGACACGCAGCGGTACGTCTCGGGCGACATCCGCCTCGTGCTCCACGGTGGCCGGGCGACCGTCTCGGGCCGACGCAGCGAGTCGAGCCTGTACGACTTCAACCTCGCGACGTACGACGAGGGAGACTCGTTCGACCAGTCCCAGGCGAAGGGCTTCATCGAGATCTTCGGTCTCACCGCGAAGCTCTCCGCGGCACGCGACGTGAAGTTCGGCAACGGTGTCGACCTCGGTGCGGGCAACCTCGGGTCGACCGGTGCCTGAGCAGGACGAGACCCGGGTGCGCCTGTGGGGCGGCCGGTTCGCCGGCGGCCCCGCCGAGGCCCTCCAGGCGTTGTCGTTGTCCACGCACTTCGACTGGCGGCTCGCGCAGCACGACATCGCGGGATCCCGCGCGCACGCCCGCGTGCTGCACGCCGCGGGGTTGCTCACCGAGGCTGAGCTGACGGACATGCTCGCCGCCCTCGACGTGCTGTCCGCGGACGTGGAGTCCGGCGCGTTCCTCCCGGTCCCCGCGGACGAGGACGTGCACACGGCTCTCGAGCGTGGGCTCATCGAGCGGGCCGGCGCAGATCTCGGGGGCAAGCTGCGCGCCGGGCGGTCACGCAACGACCAGATCGCGACGCTCGTGCGGATGTACCTGCGGGAGGAGTCGCGGACGATCGCGCGCCTCGTGCTCGACGTCGTCGACGCACTCGTGGCACAGGCCGAGGCGCACCCCGGGGCACCGATGCCGGGCCGCACCCACCTGCAGCACGCCCAGCCCGTGCTGCTCGCGCACCATCTGCTGGCTCACGCCTGGCCGTTGCTGCGCGACGTCGACCGCTTCATCGACTGGGACGTGCGTGCGGCCCGGTCGCCGTACGGATCGGGTGCGCTCGCAGGATCGTCGCTCGGGCTCGACCCCGAGGCTGTCGCGGCCGAGCTCGGCTTCGACGGTTCTGTCGAGAACTCGATCGACGGGACCGCCAGCCGGGACGTCGTCGCGGAGTTCGCGTTCGTCTCCGCGATGCTCGCCGTGGACCTCTCGCGGTTCGCGGAGGAGATCATCATCTGGAACACGAAGGAGTTCGGCTTCGTCCGGCTCGACGACGCGTTCTCGACGGGCTCCTCGATCATGCCGCAGAAGAAGAACCCGGACGTGGCAGAGCTCGCGCGCGGCAAGGCGGGACGAGTGATCGGCGACCTCACGGGGTTGCTCGCCACGCTCAAGGGCCTGCCGCTCGCATACAACCGTGACCTGCAGGAGGACAAGGAGCCGGTCTTCGACCAGGTCGACACCCTCACCGTGCTGCTTCCGGCGTTCGCGGGGATGGTGCAGACGATGACGTTCGACACCGAGCGCATGGCTGCGCTGGCGCCCCAGGGCTTCTCCCTCGCGACGGACATCGCCGAGTGGCTCGTGCGTTCCGGTGTCCCGTTCCGCGTCGCGCACGAGGTGGCCGGAGCGTGCGTCCGGGTGTGCGAGGAGCGCGGCATCGAGCTGTGGGACCTGAGCGACGACGACCTCGCGTCGATCTCGGAGCACCTCACGCCCGCTGTGCGCAGCGTGCTCACGGTCGAGGGGTCGCTCGCCTCCCGGGACGCCGTCGGCGGGACGGCACCGGCGCGCGTCGCCGAGCAGCTCGACGAGGCGAAGGTCCGCGCCGCAGAGTTCCGGTTCTGGGCGAACAGCTGACCGCGGTGTCGCTGCTGGGGGCGGGCACGGCGCGCGGAGCTGCGGCGTGACCGTCCCCTCCGGCGTCCTCGAACGACTCGTCGCGGTCCTGCGCTCTGTACCGGCAGGCCTGGGTTCGACGCGGCTCGTGCTCGTCGACGGTCCGGCGGGTTCAGGCAAGACCACCCTCGCCGCGCAGCTCGGTGCGGTGCTGCCCGCGTCCGTCGTCCACATGGACGACCTCTACGAGGGATGGACCGGCATGGACGAGGGTGTCCGCATCCTGTGCGACGAGGTGCTGGCGCCCCTCGCGCGCGACCGGCCCGGGACCTACGCGCGCTACGACTGGTCGACCGGCCGGCGGGCCGAACGCCACACCGTGCTGCCCGCCGAGCACCTCGTCGTCGAGGGCTGCGGATCGGCGTCCCGTGCCGTCGACGTGTTCGCGCCGTTCATCGTCTGGGTGGAGGCGGACGATGCCCTGCGCCTGCGGCGCGGGCTCGCCCGTGACGGTGACGCCCCGCGGAGCCACTGGGAGCGTTTCATGGTCGACGAGCGAGCACACTACGCCGCCAACGCGACAGCGCAGCGGGCACATGTGCGTCTCGACGGTGCGGGTGCCGTCTGCGGCTGGCCGGACGCCGAGGTGCGCGAATGAGCGGTGTCCTACCCCGGTCCTGGTACGAGCGCGACGCCCTGGAGCTCGCTGTCGCGTTGCTCGGCGCGCACGTGACGACGACGTGGCCCGACGGTACGGTGACGGCCCGGATCACCGAGGTGGAGGCGTACCGCGGCGACCGGGACCCGGGTTCGCACGCATTCCGCGGTCGAACGCCCCGCAACGCGACGATGTTCGGTGAGCCCGGACGCCTCTACGTCTACCGGCACATGGGCCTGCACTCGTGCATGAACGTCGTCGCAGGAGAGGTCGGCGCCGCTTCCGCGGTCCTGCTGCGTGCCGGCGAGATCGTCGAGGGGGCCGACGTGGCGACGGAACGTCGGCTCCGCCGCGGGGTGGTCCGTCGGCCCGAGATGCTCGCGAGCGGTCCAGCGCGCCTCACGGTGGCTCTGGGCATCTCCCACGAGCTCGACGGGGTCGATGTGACGGATCCCCGCGGCAGCGTGGTGGTGCGGGCCGGGCGGGTCCTGCCCGGGTCGACGATCGACACCGGCCCGCGGGTCGGTGTCGCCGGACCGGGTGGGGACGGTGCGGTCTATCCGTGGCGCTTCTGGCTCGCGGGTGACCCGACGGTCTCCGTCTTCCGCCCCGGCGGTCGACGGCCGGCCGCCCCCGGGCGCGGCGCCTGAGGGCGCGCGTTCTCCCGGAGCGGGTCGGCACGGCAGACTAGGCGGGTGCGTCGCACGAGATGGCGCCGTGGGAACCGAAGGAGAAGCAGTGAGCAACGTGCTGGACGAGCTGACGTGGCGTGGTCTGATCAGTCAGACCACGGATCTTGAGGCGCTACGTGAGTCTCTCGAGGCCGGGCCGGTGACGTACTACTGCGGTTTCGACCCCACGGCGCCGAGCCTGCACCACGGACACCTCGTGCAGCTCGTCGTGCTCAGGCATCTCCAGCTCGCCGGGCACCACCCGATCGCCCTCGTCGGTGGCGCGACGGGGCTGATCGGCGACCCCCGGATGTCGGGGGAACGTGTGCTCAACTCCCGCGAGACCGTGGCCGAGTGGGTCGGGCGCCTGCAGGCGCAGATCTCCCGGTTCCTGTCGTTCGAGGGTGACAACCCTGCGGTCATGGCAAACAATCTCGACTGGACGGGTTCCCTGTCGGCGATCGACTTCCTCCGGGACGTCGGCAAGCACTTCCGTCTCGGCACGATGCTCGCGAAGGAGACGGTCGCCCGGCGGCTCAACAGCGAGCAGGGGATCTCCTTCACGGAGTTCAGCTACCAGATCCTCCAGGGCATGGACTTCCTCGAGCTCAACCGGCGGCACGGCTGCACGCTGCAGACCGGCGGGAACGATCAGTGGGGCAACCTGCTCGCCGGTGTCGAGCTCATCCGCAAGTCGGAGCAGCGCACGGTTCACGCGCTCGCGACCCCGCTCATCACCAAGGCCGACGGGACGAAGTTCGGCAAGTCGGAGGGGGGAGCCGTGTGGCTCGACCCCGAGATGATGAGTCCGTACGCCTTCTACCAGTTCTGGGTCAACGCCGACGACGCCGACGTCGTGGGGTGGCTGAAGATCTTCACGTTCCGCTCAGCTGAGGAGATCGAGGCGCTCGCAGCGTCTGTCGTCGAGCGCCCGGCTGCCCGGGAGGCGCAACGCGTCCTGGCGCGGGACGTGTGCGAGCTCGTGCACGGCAAGGAGGCCACGGACGCCGCGATCGCGGCGAGCCAGGCGCTCTTCGGTCGGGGTGATCTCACCGAGCTGGACGAGGCCACGCTCGGCGCGGCGGTCGCGGAGCTGCCGTCAGCTCCTGTGCAGGTCGGAGACCTCGTGGTCGACGCGGTGGTCGCCAGCGGCCTCGTGGCCTCCAAGGGTGCGGCTCGGCGCGCCGTGGCCGAGGGGGGCGTGTACGTCAACAACGTCAAGGTCGAGGACGCGGACGCTACCGTCGCGGCGGGGGACCTCATGCATGGTCGGTGGGCCGTGCTGCGACGCGGCAAGCGCACGCTCGCGGTCGCCGTGGCGGGATAACGAGCGCTTCGGACCGGGCGCGTGCGCCAGCGCTTCGTCGCTGGCGCCCGAGCGCGGAGCGGCGCCCGACGGCGCTCCGCCCCGGCGCCGGGGCGGATCACCCGGGACCTCGCTTGACGATCGCGTTCATGTCGACGTAATGTTCTGGACGTCAGCCCGACTGGGAGGAACAGACACCACTGCGAAGCTCGTTACGAGCCGGCGAAGTGGCTGGTCCCGGGGTTGGTACCCACATGTGAAGGATGCGCGCGGACCTGGTTCGCGGGTGTTGTAGTGTGGGGTTCTGGTTCGAACTGGTGTTCGGTCGCTCGGTGAGCGGGTGGATGGGGTTCGGGTCGGAAGTGGCCGCTGAGGTGGTCTTCGGTGTGTGGCTCGGTCCGGGAGGGCGGGGTTGGACAGCGGGGGTTGGTTCGGTTAGGCTGGAGAGGTTGCCCCGAGAGCAGGCCGGTTGGTCTGGTTGAGGTGAGCGTCCGTTCCTTGAGAACTCAACAGTGTGCTTAATAGTCAGTGCCAAGACCCTCCGTCGTGGCATGGTCCGTGCGTCATCATGGTGTGCGGGTTGGTTGTGGCGGGGTTTATTTGGTACGAAATATGAAAACGCAAGTTTT